>NZ_CP032155.1:4996783-6245979 GCF_008329905.1 Mycobacterium sp. ELW1
GCCCGCCCGGGTTCCCGCTCGATGGCCGCGACGATCTGGCGCACGCCGGTGTCGGTGTCGACCATCAACATGGTGGTCTTCGATTTCGCGGTCATCTCCGACTCGATGTAGCCGGGTTCGATGACGGTGACTCTGATTGGGCCGGAAGCATATTCGGCACGCAATGACTCACCCAGCGAACTCAGCCCGGCCTTGCTCGCCGCGTAGGCGGCCTTGACGCCGGGAACGCCGCGGTTGCCCATCACACTCGACATCAGCACCAGATGCCCCGCGCCCGCTGCCCTGAACATCGCCAGCGCGGCTTCGATCTGCACCAGCGCGGAGACCAGGTTGGTCTCGATGGTGGCCTTGTTGGCCCATAACTTGCCGGAGCCGAGCGGGGCGCCCTTGCCGATCCCGGCGTTGACGATGACCCGATCTATGCCGCCGAGTTGATCGGAGAGTTCGGCGAACACTTCGGGCACCCGGTCGTGGTCGTCGACGTCGAGCGCCGCGACGGCAACCGTGATGTTCGGGTGTCGCCCGCTCAGTTCGGCCTTCAGCTCGTCGAGGCGATCCAGACGGCGCGCGCACAACGCCAGATCGCGGCCTTTGGCCGCGAACGAGCGGGCCATTCCGGCCCCGAGTCCGGAACTCGCCCCGGTGATGAGGATCTTCTGCCGAGTCACCGGCCCACCCTATTCCCCGGGTCCTGCCCGCCGGACGCTACTTCAGCAGCTTCGACATCCGCCGATCGGCCAGCACCTTGCCTCCGGTCTGACACGTCGGGCAGTACTGAAACGACTTGTCGACGAAGGACACCTCACGCACCGTGTCTCCGCACACCGGGCAAGGCAACCCCGTGCGGGCATGGACCCGTAGTCCGGATCGCTTCTCCCCCTTCAGGGTTGCCGCCTGCTGCCCCACCGACCGCTGCACGGCGTCGGTCAGCACGGTGATCATCGCGTCGTGCAGGGCGCCGAGTTGTGCGGCGGTGAGCTTGTTGGCCGTCGCGAACGGCGACAGTTTCGCGACGTGCAGGATCTCGTCGCTGTAGGCGTTGCCGATTCCGGCGATCACCTTCTGGTCGGTGATCACCGTCTTGATCCGCCCAGTGTGCGGCTTCAGAATGTCCGCGAGCTGTTCGGGGCCGATCTCCAGCGCGTCGGGTCCCAGTGTTGCGATGCCGGGCACCGTGGCCGGGTCGTCGACGATCCACACCGCGAGTCGCTTCTGGGTGCCGGCCTCGGTCAGGTCGAAACCGGGGGCCTCGCCGGGCGTTCCGAGGTGTACCCGCAGGCCGATCGGGCCCTTACCCGGTTTCAGCGGCGCGGCCGCGAGCTTGTCGCTCCACTTCAGCCAACCCGCCCTGGACAGGTGGGTGATCAGCCACAGCCCGCCGGCGTGCATGCCGAGGTACTTGCCCCAGCGCGCCGCGCCCGTCACGGGTTGTCCGTGCAGCGCCGTCGGCGGCGGATCGAACGTCTTCAGCACCGAGAGCGCCGCGATGTCGACGCGCCCGACCGTCTGGCCGACCGCGTGCCGACGCAGATGGTCGGCGAGGGCCTCGACTTCGGGCAGTTCGGGCATACGTTCAGGTTAGCGGCGGTCGGCGTCACGCAGCGGAAGCGAGAACAGCCACCCCACGATCGACAGCGCGATCGCCGCCCAGATGGCGGTCCACCAGAACTGGTCGATCTGCAGTCCCCAGTGCGTGGTGTGGTCGGTGATCCATGCCGTGGTCCACAACATCAGCGCATTGATCACGACGTGAAAGAGGCCGAGCGTGAGGATGTACAGCGGTATCGACAAGATCTGCACGACGGGTTTGATGATCGCGTTCACCACGCCGAAGACGATCGCGACGACCAGAACGATGCCGGCCCGCTGCAGTGTGGTGTCACCGCCGACGAAGTGGATTCCGGGCACGATCAGCGTCACGACCCACAGCGCAAGCCCGGTCACCGCGGCGCGAAGGAGGAACGGTCCCATGCGGGGATTCTCGCAGACTTCGCCCGACAACTAGGCCCGCAAGAGATATGTGTCCATGATCCAGCCGTGTTGCGCGCGAGCCTCGGCACGCACTGCGGCGATGCGCTCGCCGACGTCGCCGACGGTGCCCGACATCAACAGTTCGTCCCCGGTGCCGAGGTAGGCGCCCCACCAGATCCGGGTCTGCGGCGGGCAGCCGAGGAAGGCGCAGTCGCCGTCGAGCATCACCACGGCCGAACCGGTCAGCCCGGTCTGACGCAGTTGCCGCCCGGTGGTGATCAGCACGGGTTCACCCACGTCGTTGAGCGGGATCCGGTGCCGCGCCGTCAGCGCCTGGATCGCGGTGACGCCGGGGATGACGTCGTAGTCGAAATCGACGTGCCGGGCGACCTCATCGAGGATCCGCAGGGTGCTGTCGTAGAGCGACGGGTCCCCCCACGCCAGGAAGGCGCCGACGCCGTCGGGGCCGAGCTCGGTTTCGATGGCTCCGGCCCACAGCTCGGCGCGGGCGGAATGCCAGTCGGCGACGGCCTGGGTGTAGTCGCCGTCGGCCGCGCGTTTCGGGTCGGGTAGTTCGACGAAGCGGTAGCCCGGCTCGTCGATGAACCTCGCGCAGATCTCGCGCCGCAGGGCGACGAGGTCGCTTTTCGCCTCGCCCTTGTCCATCGCGAAGAACACGTCGGTGTGGTTGAGCGCGCGGATCGCCTGCGATGTCACGTAATCGGGGTCGCCGGCTCCGATACCGATGACGTGGATGGTGCGCACCGGGGCAGCCTAACGAAAGCGACGCAACGCCGGCGGAGCCAGCAGCGCAACCGCAAAACATGCGCCCACCGCGCCGGAGATCAGTAAGGGCAGCCGGCCGTCGCCGCCCCACAGGAACCCGGCCCACAATCCCGCGGCCAGCACCGCGAAACCGGTGGCGCCCTGGAACACTCCCTGCGCACTGGCCTGCCGGTCGCCGCCGACCAGCGAGGAGATCCAGGCCTTGCCGACGCCGTCGGTACATGCGGTGAACATTCCGTACGACGCGATCAGCAGCCACGCCGCAACGGAATCGGTGGTCAGCCCGAGCCCGATGTAGCCGACGGCGAAGAAGACCAGCCCGAAGCCGAACACCGCCGAACGCGGCAACCGGTCGGCCAGTACACCCGCCGGGAAACTGCCCAGCGCATACACCAGGTTGTAGCCGACGTAGGCAAGGATTACCTGCACAACCCCGAAGCCGATTTCGTTGAGCCGCAACAGCAGTAACGCGTCGGGGAAGTTGACCACGCCGAAACCGACCAGCAGCGCGGTCACCCGCCAGTACCTGCGCGGCAGTTCGCGCAACCCTGCGAAGATCGGCGGCCGCGCGACCCGAGGCTCGGTGCGCCGGGGTTCGCGAACCAGCACGACCAACAGCACGGACAGCACCGCGGGCACGATCGCGATGTAGAGCAGCGGCGCAATGTGGTGATCGAGTAGCTCGTAGCCCGCCAGACCCAGCAGCGGCCCGACCACTGCACCCAGGGTGTCCATCGCACGGTGGAACCCAAACACCCTGCCGCGCAGCGGTTTATCGATTCCCTCCACCAGGAGTGCGTCGCGCGGCGCGCCCCGAATCCCCTTGCCGAGGCGGTCGACCACACGGCCGGCGAGCACACCGGGCCAGGCGCCGGCGACGGCGATGATCACCTTGCCCAATGCGGCCATCCCGTATCCCGTTGCGATCAAAGGCCGTTTGGCGAACCGGTCACCGAGTGGTCCCACCGCGAGCTTGGTCATCGACGCGGCACCCTCCGCGGCACCCTCGATGGCACCCACGACCGAGGGCGGCGCGCCCAGCACCGCGGTCAGATAGATCGGAAGCAGCGGGTAGAGCAGTTCACTCGCGGCGTCCTGCAGAAACGACACCGCCGAGAGCACCCGCACATTGCGGGTCAGCCACGCAGTCATTAGGGCCGATTATGTACCACCTGCGCAGTAGTATTCGGCCGTGTCGACGTTCAACGGCCTGCCTGCTCATGTCCTGTTCGTCCATTTCATCGTGGTTCTCGCGCCGCTGACCGCGGTCTTGGCCATCCTGTGTGCGGTGTGGCCCGCGGCCCGGCAACGCCTGGTGTGGCTGGTGCTCGCGTTGTCGTTGATGGTCACGGTGTTGACCCCGCTGACCACCGAAGCCGGCGAGTGGCTCGAGCACCAGGTCGGGCGGTCGCCCATCGTTCACACTCACACCGAACTGGGCGACACGATGATCTTCTTCTCGCTGGCGCTGCTGGTGGGGGCGGTGTTGTTGGCGGTCGTGCATGTCAGCGCCGCCCGGGGACGCGAGCTGTCGACGGTCTTCGCGGCCGTCATCGCGGTGTTCGTGGTGGTGGTCGGCGTCGCGACGATCGTTCAGGTCTACCGCATCGGCGACTCAGGCGCGCAGGCAACCTGGGGCCAAAGAGCCTGACCCACAGGGAGTTCGGCCGCACCTGACACCGGTCAGCCGTGCAGAGTGACGCTGGGCGATTCGCCGAATTCGGCGCGGTAGACCTGGCTGAACCGGCCGGTATGAGCGAAGCCCCAGCGGGTGGCGATAGCCGACACCGTGTCGTGGGACGGGTCCGCGGCCAGAAGATCCCGGTGCGCGCGGTCCAGGCGGATCCGGCGCAGATATGCCATCGGGGTGGTGTCCAGGTGCCGCCGGAACATGTACTGCACGGCTCTGGGGGTGACGTTGATGGCGGCGGCGATATCGGCCATCGAGATGTCCCGTGCACAGTTGGCCTGGATGACGTCGATCGCCTGACGCACCACCGGGGCGCAGACCTGCGGGTGCTCGACGTGTTTGGCGTCGGCGGTGGTGCAGGTGGTGTGCTGCGGGAGCACAGCGATACGAGCGGTGATCGTTCTTCCTGACTTCCCATGAACGCGTGAGCCCCCGAGAACCGCAGTTCGCGTGGTGCGCGTTTTAGATGATCATGAATGAGCGTGGGCTCAGCTCGTCTGGTCGAGAGTACTCCGAGCAGGCGCGAAATCAGCGGCGTTCACTTCCCGACCATCAGGATCTCCGACCACAACAGGTAGAACACGTTCTACTATCGCCGCATGCGATTCACCTACGCCGAGGCGATGATCGATCCGTCCTTCTACATCCCGCTCGCCAGGGCCGTCGAGGCCGCCGGGTACGACGGAATGACGATTCCGGACAGCATCGCCTATCCGTACGAGTCGGACTCCACCTATCCGTACACCCCGGACGGCAACCGGGAGTTCCTGGACGGCAAGCCGTTCATCGAGACGTTCCTGCTCACCGCGGCACTGGGCGCCGTCACCGAACGGCTCAAGTTCAACTTCTTCGTGCTCAAACTGCCGATCCGCCCGCCGGCCCTGGTGGCCAAGCAGGCCGGCTCGCTGGCCGCGCTGATCGGAAACCGCGTCGGACTCGGAGTCGGAACGAGTCCGTGGCCGGAGGACTACGAACTGATGGGCGTGCCGTTCGCCAAGCGGGGCAAGCGGATGGACGAATGCATCGAGATCATCCGGGGCCTCACCAGCGGGGACTACTTCGAATTCCACGGCGAGTTCTACGACATCCCCAAGACCAAGATGACGCCGGCGCCGTCCGAACCTCTGCCCATCCTGATCGGCGGGCATGCCGACGCCGCACTGCGCCGGGCCGCCCGCAACGACGGCTGGATGCACGGTGGCGGCACCGATGACCTCGATGACCTGTTGGTTAAGCTCAACCGGTATCGGGAAGAAGAAGGCACGGCTGACCGGCCTTTCGAAATCCACGTGATCTCACTCGACGCGTTCACCGTCGACGGCGTGAAACGCCTGGAGGACAAGGGAATCACCGACGTGATGGTCGGGTTCCGGCTTCCCTACATCAAGGGACCCGACACCGAGCCGCTGGACGACAAGATCCGCAATCTCGAGATGTTCGCCGAACGAGTGATCGCAAAAGTCAACCGCTAGAGCGCATCCCAGTTCGGCGCCCGCTTCTCGCGGTGCGCCATCGCGGCCTCACGCGGGTTGTTGGTGAACCCGGTCAGGATTTGCGTACGGTTCTCGATCTCCTTGGCGTGCCGCAGACTTGGCGCATCCAGGGCCGCATTCAGACCGGTTTTGGTCTGCCAGACGCCGAAGGCGTTGTTCGCGGCGATGCTGCGGGCCATCGCCAGGGCCGAGCCGGCGAGCGCATCCTCGGCGACCACCTCGTGTGCCAGCCCGATCCGGTAGGCCTCATCCGCGTCGATGATCCGTCCGGTCAGCATCATCTCCCGGGCCGCACCCGCGCCGACGATCTTCGGTAACAGGTAACTCGTGCCCATGTCCAGCGACGAGAACCCCGCCTTGATGAACACCGAACCGAAGCGGGCGGTGTTCGACGCGATCCGGATGTCGCAGTGCAGTGCGTAGGCCAGTCCCCCACCCACGGCCACCCCGTTGACCGCCGCGACCACGGGGATGGGCAGCTCGTAGAGCCGGGTCAGCTGGTCGGCGAGGCGCACCTGGGCGTCGTAGGTCGTCTTGAATTCCGCGGCGGCCGGCTCGGTCCACGGCTTGCCGGTGCCGCTGAGATCGGCGCCCGCGCAGAATCCCCGGCCCGCCCCGGTGAGGATCGCAACCCGGTACTTCCACGAACTCAGCTGGTCAAGGGCGTCGTCCACCCCGTCCATCAAGGCACCGTCGATCGCGTTGAGGAGATTCGGCCGATTCAACGTGACCTGAGCAATTCCGTCTTCGAGCTCTTCGAATTCCACCGCAGCCATGTGCTGCACGTTAGCGGTGCCGCAGGAGCGGGTACAGGCCGCACATGGCGACTGTTGACGTATCCGTGCCTTCCGACGTGACACCGCAGCAGGCCTGGAAGCTGGCCTCGGACCTGAACCGCTTCGACGAGTGGATGACGATCTTCGCGGGCTGGCGCGGGTCGGTTCCGGAGCAGATCGACGAGGGCACCGAAGTCTCGTCACTGATCAAGGTGAAGGGGTTCCGCAACACCATTCACTGGCGGGTGACCAAATACGACGAGCCGCGCACGATCGAGCTACGCGGCACCGGCTGGCCCGCCGTCAGGATCTGCATCACCATGAACGTGGCCGAAGTCGATCAGCGCACGTGCTTTCACCTGATCGCCGACATCTCCGGCGGGGTGCTCAACGGAGCGGTCGGGCGTCTGGTGGCGCGCGTGCTGGAGTCCGATGTGCGCAAATCGGTGTCGAATCTGGCCGCGCTGGCCTGATCGCGTGCCGCTCGGCGCAGATGCGAGTGCGTTCGGCGACAAACCTCTGATTGGTGACGGCTGCGTCACATGATCGCGCTACCGTGCTTACACCCAACGACGGGAGGAAGCCGGGATGGGCGGGTATCGCCAGTTGTTCGACGCCAGCGTCGCTGACGCGGGAGAGTTCTGGGCGCAGGCCGCGCACGCGGTCACGTGGACCCGTGCGCCGCAGCGCATTCTCGACGACAGCAACCCGCCGTTCTACCGGTGGTTCCCCGACGCCGAGCTGAACACGTGCGCCAACGCGCTCGACCGGCACATCGAGGAGCGCGGCGACCAGGCCGCACTGATCTACGACTCTCCGGTCACCGGCAGTCAGCGCGTCTACACCTATCGCGAATTGCTCGACGAGACAGCACGATTCGCGGGTGTACTGCGCAGCCTCGGAGTCGGCAAGGGCGACCGCGTGGTGTTGTACATGCCGATGATCCCCGAAGCGGTGATCGCGATGCTGGCGTGCGCCCGCCTCGGTGCGGTGCATTCGGTGGTATTCGGCGGGTTCGCCGCGCACGAGCTGGCCACCCGCATCGACGACGCGCAGCCCGTCGCGATCGTCTCGGCGTCGTGCGGGGTCGAGCCGACCCGCGTGGTGCAGTACAAACCCATGCTCGACCACGCGCTGGAGTTGGCGTCGCACAAGCCTGATGCCTGCGTGATCGTGCAGCGCGACAAGCACGCCTGCGAGCTGGTCGTCGGCCGCGACATCGACTGGTCTGACGCGATGGCGGCGGCTGTCCCCGCCGATCCTGTGCCGGTGGCCGCCACCGATCCGCTGTACGTGCTCTACACATCCGGCACGACGGGCAAGCCCAAGGGCATCGTCCGCGACAACGGCGGTCACGCCGTCGCTCTGCTGTGGAGCATGCGGCACATCTACGACATCGACCCGGGCGACGTGTTCTGGGCGGCCTCCGATGTCGGGTGGGTGGTGGGCCACTCCTACATCGTGTACGGCCCCCTGATGGCAGGCGCCACCACGGTGCTCTACGAGGGAAAGCCCATCGGCACACCGGATCCCGGCGCGTTCTGGCGTGTGGTGTCCGAGCACGGAGTGAAAGCGTTGTTCACCGCGCCGACCGCGATCCGCGCGATCCGCAAGGAGGATCCGCAGGCCTCGCATGCCGAGCGCTACGACCTGTCGTGTCTGAAGTATCTGTTCCAGGCCGGCGAGCGGCTGGACCCGGACACCTACGCCTGGGCATCGGCGAAACTCGGCGTGCCCGTTGTCGATCACTGGTGGCAGACCGAGACGGGCTGGGCGATCGCCGCCAATCCCATGGGGGTGGAACACCTTCCGCTCAAGCCGGGCTCACCCACCGTACCGATGCCGGGGTACGACGTGCAGATCCTGCGGGTGGACGGTAGCCGGTGCGAGCCGAACGAAGAGGGCGCGATCTGCATCAGCCTGCCGCTTCCGCCGGGAACGCTGCCGACGTTGTGGGGTGACGACGCACGGTACGAGGCGTCGTATCTGTGCGAACACCCGGGCTATTACCTGACCGGCGACGGCGGCTACCTCGACTCCGACGGCTACCTGTTCGTGATGGGCCGTATCGACGACGTGATAAACGTTGCGGGACATCGATTGTCAACCGGGTCGATCGAAGCGGTGCTGGCCGGACATCCCGCGGTGGCCGAATGCGCGGTGATCGGGGTGGCCGATGAGATCAAAGGCCAGGTGCCGCGCGGCTTCGTGGTGTTGAAGGCGGGCGCGTCGGCCGAGGGACTGGCCGAGGAGTTGGTGGCCGCCGTCCGCGAGGAGATCGGTGCGGTGGCGTGCTTCCGGTTGGTCGATGTGGTTCCGGCGCTGCCGAAGACGCGATCGGGCAAGATCTTGCGCAAGACGATGCGTGGCATCGCGCACGGTAAGGACGAGCCGGTGCCGTCGACCATCGAAGACCCGGCCGTGCTGGACACATTGCGCCCGATCCTGCAGGGGTAGGGCGGTGACCGTCACCATCGACGAGATTCACGTCGGTGACTCCGCCTCCGCGTGGCGGGATGCCGGGTTCAGTGTGGATCCCGATTCGGTTGCCCGAGTCGGTGACGTACGGGTGCGTCTGGTCGGAGGAGGATCCGGCATCGTCGGTTGGTCTCTGCGGGGCCTGCCGGTGGACGGTCACGTCGACGGGATCTCGACGACGTCGTCCCGAACCGATGCCCCCGAGCCGGCCGCGCATCCCAACGGCGTGACCGAGATAGATCACGTCGTGTTGTTGTCTCCCAACCTTTCCCGGACCGTCACGTCGCTGTCCGCCATCGGGCTGCAGCCACGCCGAGAACGCGACGCCGAGCTCGGCGGCCAGCCGATGCGGCAGATCTTCTTCCGGCTGGGACCGGTGATCCTGGAGGTCGTCGGCTCCCCCGGCGCGACCGCGGGCGGCCCGTCGTCGTTGTGGGGTATCACGTACGTCGTCACCGACATCGATGCGACAGCGGCGTTCTTCGGAGATCACGCGCTGCGGGTGAAAGATGCCGTGCAGCCGGGGCGACGGATCACCACACTCAAGCATCGCGATCTGGGCATGTCGGTTCGCACGGCGATGATCTCGCCGCCTATTCTCGGCGCATGAGCTCGGAGGTCAGCGAGACGGTTGTCATCCACACCGACGGCGGCTGCCGGCCGAACCCCGGTCCCGGCGGCTGGGGAGCGGTGCTGCGCATGCGCGAACACGTCCGCGAGATGTGCGGCGGCGAGCCTGGTGCGACGAGCAACAACCGGATGGAGCTGACCGCGCCGATCATGGCGCTGGAGGCCCTTACCCGGCCGGTATCGGTGCACCTCTACACCGACAGCACCTATGTCCGGAACGGCATCACCAAGTGGGTTCTCGGCTGGGAACGCAACGGCTGGATGACATCGGCGAAGCAGCCGGTGAAGAACGTCGACCTGTGGCAGCGGCTGCAGCTCGCCTGTGCGCAGCACCGCGTCGAATGGTTCTGGGTGAAGGGCCATTCCGGTGTCGCCGACAACGAGCTGGCTGATCAGTTGGCGACGCGCGGGTTGGAAGAGGCGGTCGCTGCGGCGGCGCTCGCGATCTAGTTATCCACACCATCCGGTTCATCCCAAGCTGAGGTTGAGCCCTCATTTCTGATGCTCCTATCTGTGTTAGGAGTCAAGCGGCGTCAATGTGGTGGGTGTTGAGCCAGTGGCGGTAGGTGGTGGCCAGGGTGTCGTGGCGTTGGAGTCCGCGTTCGAGTCGTGAGATGACGGTGGGCCAGACGCCGAGGTGTTGTGCGGCGCTGGTCAGGGTGATGTTTCGGGCTTGTCGGGTGGGTCTGAGGTCGCTGTAGTCATCGATTGGGCAGGGTGCGGTGAGGTGTTTGAACATCTCGCGGGCGATGGCGCGTTTGAGTAGGCGCAGGACGTCTTTTTTGGATCTGCCGGCGGCGAGTTGGCGGGCGGCGTAGGTGCGGGTGTGTTCGTCGTGAGACCAGCGGACCAGCGCGATGCGGTGCAGGGCGTTGTTGGCGGCTCGGTCTCCGCCGCGGGAGAGCCGGTGGCGGGTGGTTTTGCCGGAGGAGGCCGGGATAGGGGCCACCCCGGCGAGGCGGGCGAAGGCGGCCTCGGAGCGCAGTCGGTCGGTGTTGGCGCCGGCGGTGATCAGCAACTGGGCGGCGGTGTCGGGACCTACCCCGAAGGCGGCGCGTAGCGCGGGGTTCAGGGCGCGGGTCATGGTGTCGAGTTGGGTGGTCAGCTCGCCGATTTGGCGCTCGAGGAACTCGATGCGCTGGGCCAGGGCTTTGCAGGCGGTGAGGACCGCGTTAGTGGTCGGGTCGTGGTGGGCGGTGGGCCGGCAGCGCGCTAACGCCTGCACCAGCCGCAAGGTTGTCGGGTAGCGGCGGTAGCGCTCGCGCAGGTCAGCCGGTGCGGTGACGAGCAGGTCTTTGATCTGCTGGATGGCTGCGCTGCGGGCTTTGATGCCGCCACGGCGGGCGATCAGGAGGGCTTTGAGCGCACCGGTGGTGCGGTCTTTGGGAACTGCTAGACCGTGACCGGATAGCACCGCGCGGGCGGCACTGTAGGCATCCAACGGGTCGGACTTGCCGTGACGGCGCCGAGCGCCGCGGTCGGGCCGATTGACTTCGACGACGTGAATATCGTTGTCCTGCAACGCTTGGGTGAACCCGGCGCCGTAGCTGCTGGTGCCCTCCACCCCGGCAATGAACACCTCCCCGAAGCTTCGGGCCCAGGTGATCGCGACGTAGTAGCCGGTCGGGTTGGTCCTGAATTCGGCATCGCCGAGGGGTTGACCGCTATCGGTCAGTGCTGCGAGGTGAATGGTGTCGAGATGGGTATCGACGCCGATGACGACGCGGCGTGGGGATGTCACGATGGTGGGTGTCCTCTCCGTTTTGCGGCGGTGGGTGACAACCCGGCGGGACGGGCAGACAAGACATTGACGAGGGAACTGTCCAGGCTCCTGATTAAGTCATGTCCGCCCCGCCGGGCTCTCGTTTGCGGTGCCTGACCGCACGGCGCTGGTGAGACAAATCAATTGGAAGACAACCCAACAGGGCATCAGTCGGACCACGAGTCATCACCAACGGCGAACGGCCAAGACCATCTCACCCGAACCCGTTTAACAGAATCAATGTCGGTAGGCCGTCGTAGAATTCGAACATGAGTTCGATCGACGGACTGCTGGATGCACTCGACAGTGTGGTCGAGTCGCTGGCCGAGGTCGATCTCGAGACGCTGGCTCCACCCCGGCGATTCGCGGTCCTGGCGCGGCTGGAAACCGCTCAGCGCATCCAGAGATCGATCTCGCTGTCCGGGGTGGCCACCTTGGAGCAGTTCGAGGGGTGCCCGCCGGTGCCGATCGCGCTGGCTGATGTGGTGCGGATCAGTCCGCGGGAGGCCAAGCGGCGGATCCGGGATGCCGAGCAGTTGGCGCCGCGGCGAGCGTTGACGGGTGAGCCGCTGCCGCCGGTGTTGCCTGAGACGTCGAAGGCCTGGCATGCGGGTGAGTTGGATGGTGAGCATCTGCGGGTGATCCAGAAGTTCTTCCGCGATCTGCCCGACCATGTGGCGCCGATCGACCGGGAGAAGGCCGAACGCACCTTGGCGCAGAAGGCCGCGGCGTTGCGCCCGGATCAGCTGGAGAAGGTCGCCCATCGGCTGGCGTTGCACCTGAATCCCGATGGCACGTTCTCCGATGAGGACCGGGCTCGCAAGCGCGGGTTCGTGTGGTGTGGCGGGCAACAGCTCGACGGCATGAGTGTGGGGCGGCTGGTCGCTGATCCTGAGTTGCGGTCGTTGGTCGACGCCTGGATGGCGAAGTTCGCCGCCCGCGGTATGTGCAATCCGGCCGACGAGACACCCACCACGACGCCGAGCGAGGAGGTGGTCGCGCGGGATGTTCGTAGCCATGGGCAGCGTCAGCACGATGCCCTGAAAGCGTTGGTGCGCGGGGCGCTGGGTGATCCGAAGTTCGGCCAGCACAACGGGTTGCCGGTGACGGTGATTGTCAGTGCCACGCTGCAGGACATCCAGAGCCGAACCGGGCACGGGGTCACCGCCAGCGGCGTGGTCATGTCGATCCCCGAGATCATTCGGCTAGGTGCGCACGCCTACCACTACCTCGCACTGTTCGACGGCCTCGACGGACGGGCGCTGTGGCTGGGGCGGACCAAACGCATAGCCTCCGCGGATCAGCGAATCATGTTGCACGGCAAAGACCGTGGCCGCACCCGACCCGGTTGTGACGCGCCGGGGTATCACAGCGGGGTGCACCACGCAGCCAGGGACTGGAAAAACGGCGGTAACACCGACATCGACGATCTCACGCTGGCCTGCCCACCGGACAATCAACTCGTCGAAACCGGCGGCTGGACCACCCGGAAACTATCCGATGGCAGCACCGAATGGATACCGCCGCCGGACCTCCCGATGCTGCGCGGCGGCACCAACGACTACCACCATCCCGAGCGACTGCTGGGTGACGACCGGCCGCCCGACGGCGCGAACGACGCGGCCTAACTCGGCGACTCCACCTCCACGTCGCCCGGCTCCTTGTCGGGCCGCAGTCCGCGCCAGCTCGGGTGCCGCAACCGGCCGTCGGAGGTCCACTCACCGAAGCGCACCTCGCCGACCAGCTCGGGCCGCACATAGGTCACGCCCTTGGCATCCACTCTGGGAAGTGCTGTCGCGAAGGGTGATTCATCGGTGTGCAGCGGCGCCAGGATCTTCTTGAGTCGCGTCAGCTCCTTGTCGGAGAACCCGGTGCCCACCCGGCCGATGAATCGCAGCCCACCGTCGTCGGGGATGCCCAGCAGCAGCGCACCGATACCGCTCGAGCGCCCGCCATTGCCCTCGCGCCACCCGCCGATCACAGCTTCCTGCGTATTCCAGTTCTTGTCCTTGATCCACGCCGCCGACCGCCGGCCCGGCTGATACGTCGAGTCCCACTTCTTGGCGACGACACCCTCCCACTTCTTCTTGCGGGAGAACTCCAGCGCTTCCGGACCGTCACCGTCGAGCAACGGCGGCACGATGAGATCCGTTCCCTCGGCGAAGGTTTCGAGGATCTTGCGGCGGTCGCGGTACTTGGCCTTCAGCAGCGACCGCCCGTCGAGCCGCAGAATGTCGAACGCCCAGAATTCGATCCGGGTGGCGCGCACCCGGTTCTGCATCTCGCCGAAGTTCGGCACCCCGTCAGCGTCGAGTGCCACGACCTCGCCGTCCAAGATGACATCGTGATCGGCGAGATCGGCTGCCAGCGCACGCAACTGGGGGTAGTCGGCGGTCAGGTCGCGCCCGCTGCGCGATTGCGCCCGGAGCTGTCCGTCGGCGATCTCGACCAGCAACCGATACCCGTCGAACTTGCCCTCGAATGCGTACTGCGCCGCGGTCAGCTTCTCCACCGACCCCAGCGTGGCCAGCATCGGCGAGTAGTCCTGCAACCGGGGAGCCGGCTGTTCCTTCATCCGGTGCGCCAGCCATTGGTCGCCCTTGGTCTGAATCAGGGCATAGCGACCGGAGATTCGTTGGCCGTGCAGATCGACGATCACCTCGCCGCCCTTCTCCGCGCCGGAGTCCCGGAACTTCTCGGCCTCATATGTCCCGGAATCCCAGATGATCACCTTGCCGCCGCCGTACTCCCCCTTCGGGATCTCGCCCTCGAATGTCCCGTACTCGAGCGGGTGATCCTCGGTGTGTACGGCGAGGTGGTTGACCGCCGGGGTGTCGGGCAGATTCTTCGGTACCGCCCATGACACCAGCACGCCGTCGTGCTCCAGCCGGAAGTCGTAGTGCAGCCGCCGTGCATGGTGTTCCTGGATGACGAACGTGTTGTTATTACCGACGGCAGGTGAAGCATGCGGCACCGGCTCGGGTGTCTTGGCCGAATCCCGCATGCTGCGATAGGTAGTCAGCCGATCTTCCCGCGGAACGTCGGCGTCCAGCCCGGCCAGCAGGTCGCCCTGCTCGGCGACCCGTGCCAGCACCTCGTGATACTCCAGGTGCCGCAGCGCGGGATCGCCGATCTCCTCCCACGTGCGCGGGGCGGCCACCGTCGGAGTCTCGCGGCCGCGAAGCGAATACGGCGCGATCGTTGTCTTGGAGCCGTTGTTCTGACTCCAGTCCAGGAAGATCTTTCCGGCCCGCAGGCTCTTGGTCATCGTCGCGGTCACCAGCGTGGGCATGCTCTTCTCGAGCTGTTCGGCCACCCGGCGGGCCACCACCACCGCCCCACTGCTGCTGACCGGATCGGCAAGCGGGGCATACAGATGCATTCCCTTGCTACCGCTGGTGAGCGGGTAGACCGTCAGCCCGATGTCGTCCATCAGCTCGCGCACGGCGTTGGCCACCTCACCCAGCTGCGGCATGGTCACGCCTTCGCCTGGGTCGAGGTCGAACACCAAACGTGTTGCGGGACCGATCTTTCCGTCCGCGGTAAATCGCCACTGCGGTACATGGACTTCCAGCGAGGCCTGCTGCGCAATCCACGCCAACCCCGTCGGGGTTTCGATGATCGGGTAGGTGGTCTTGCCGGACCGGTGGTCCACCGTCGCGCGTTCGAGCCACCCCGGCGCCGAACTGGCCAGCTGCTTTTCGAAGAATGCGGGTTCGTCGACGCCGTTGGGCCAGCGCTTCCGGGTGACGGCCCGCCCTGCGATGTGGGGCAGCATCACGTCGGCGATCGTCGTGTAATACGAGAACACGTCGGCCTTGGTCGTGCCGGTGGCTGGGTAGAGCACCTTGTCCGCGTTGGTGAGCACGACGCGCGGTCCTCGCGTCGCCCCCGGCGGCCACACGTCATTCACCATCCCACGGTAGTACCCGCTGTTACCGTGGACCAGTGATCAGGATGCTGGCGGCGGTGATGCTCATGCTCGTTGCGGTCCTGAGTGCGCCGCCCGCGAGCGCTGATCCCGAGGACCTGGTGCCGGTGTGCTCCGGCGACCAGACGCCGATGAACAACAACTGCCAGATTGCGTCCGGACAACGAGGTCTCATGAATGGCGCCCCCGGCGCCAACCCCGACACCCCGCTCGGGCTCACGCCGCTGAACGAACCCGCCATCTAGCCTCGGTAACTCCGATCGGCCCTGCATACTGGACAGATGCGTTCCATCTGGAAAGGCTCGATCGCATTCGGTCTGGTGAACGTCCCTGTCAAGGTGTACAGCGCCACCGAAGACCACGATCTGAAGTTCCATCAGGTGCACGCCAAGGACAACGGCCGCATCCGCTACAAGCGGGTCTGCGAAGTGTGCGGTGAGGTCGTCGAATACCGCGACATCGCCAAGGCCTTCGAATCCGACGACGGCCAGACCGTGGTGATCACCGACGAGGACATCGCCACGCTGCCGGAGGAACGCAGCCACGAGATCGAAGTGGTGGAGTTCGTGCCCGCCAGTGAGATCGACCCGTTGATGTACGACCGCAGTTACTTCCTGGAGCCCGACGGGAAATCGTCGAAGTCCTATGTGCTGCTGGCCAAAACGCTGGCCGACACCGACCGGGTCGCCATCGTGCATTTCGCGCTGCGCAGCAAGACCCGGCTGGCGGCGCTGCGGGTCAAGGACTTCTCCAAGCGCGATGTGATGGTCATCCATACGCTGCTGTGGCCCGACGAGATCCGCGATCCCGACTTCCCGGTGCTCGACAAAGAGGTCGAGATCAAACCCGCTGAGCTGAAGATGGCCGGCCAGGTCGTCGAGTCGATGGCCGACGACTTCCGCCCCGACGAGTTCCGCGACACCTATCAGGAGCAGCTCCGGGAACTCGTCGCCGCCAAGCTCGAAGGTGGCGAGGCGTTCACCACCGAGGACCAGCCCGCCGAGCTCGACGAGACCGAGGACGTCTCCGACCTGCTCGCTAAGCTCGAGGCCAGCGTCAAACGCCGGCGCGGCGAGGCGGGAGACTCCGAGGACAAAGCGCCCGCGAAGAAGACACCTGCCAAGAAGGCCGCCAAGAAAGCACCGGCCAAGAAAGCCGCCAAGAAGGCGCCCGCCAAGAAGTCCTGACCCGTTCAGGATGTGAATTTTCTGCCGATTCTTCGAACTCGGCACCAAAGTAGAACGTGTTTCAGTTACGTTCCGAAAGGAGCGTCATCAACCGCAGCGGTCTTGTTACGGTGTTCGCCGACAAGGGAAGAGAGACACGTGATACTCGACAAGTTCAGACTTGACGGTCAAGTTGCAGTGGTCACCGGCGCGGGCCGCGGCTTGGGCGCGGCGATCGCCGTCGCATTCGCCGAAGTCGGCGCCGACGTCGTCATCGGCTCGCGCACCCAGTCCGAGTTGGAGTCGGTGGCCGAGCAGATCGAGGCCGTCGGCCGCCGCGCCCACATCGTCGTCGGCGACCTCGCCCACCCCGAGACCACAGCCGAGTTGGCCGGCAAGGCCGTCGAGGCGTTCGGCAAGCTCGACATCGTCGTCAACAACGTCGGCGGCACCATGCCCAACGCACTGCTGAACACGAGCGTCAAGGACATGAAGGACGCGTTCACGTTCAACGTCCTCACCGCGCACGCCCTCACCCTCGCTGCCGTGCCGCTGATGATCGAGCACTCCGGCGGCGGCAACATCATCAACATCACCTCGACGATGGGCCGGCTGGCCGGGCGCGGGTTCGCCGCCTACAGCACGGCCAAGGCCGCCCTCGCGCACTACACCCGGCTGACGTCGCTGGACCTCTCCCCGAAGATCCGGGTCAACGCGATCGCACCGGGCTCGATCCTGACGTCGGCGCTGGAGATCGTCGCCTCGAACGACGCGCTGCGCGACCCGATGGAGAAGGCGACGCCGATGAAACGACTCGGCGATCCGCTCGATATCGCCGCAGCCGCGGTCTATCTCGCCTCCCCGGCGGCCAGTTACCTGACCGGCAAGGTCATCGAGGTCGACGGCGGCCTCATCGTGCCGAACCTCGACCTTCCCATCCCAGACCTGTAAGGAGCACCATGCCCATCCGCGTCGCACAAGTCGGCACCGGCAACGTCGGTATCCACGCGCTCAAGGGATTGATCGCCAATCCGGAGTTCGAGCTCACCGGGGTCTGGGTCTCCTCGGACTCCAAGGCGGGCAAGGACGCCGCCGAACTCGCCGGGCTCTCCGACGCCACCGGCGTCACCGCCACCACCGATCTCGACGAGATATTGGCCGCCAAGCCGCAATGCGTGGTCTACAACGCGCTGGCCGACAACCGGCTGCCCGAGGCGCTCGAGGACTACCGCCGCATCCTGGCCGCCGGCGTCAACGTCGTCGGCAGCGGCCCGGTGTTCCTGCAGTGGCCCTGGGAGGTGATCCCCGAGGAGATGATCAAGCCACTGGAAGATGCTGCCCAGCAAGGTAATTCGAGCCTCTTCGTGAACGGTATCGATCCCGGCTTCGCCAACGACCTAATTCCCCTGGCACTGGCAGGCACCTGCCAGAGCATCGAGCAGATCCGGTGCATGGAGATCCTCGACTACGCCACCTACGACAGCGCCACCGTGATGTTCGACGTGATGGGCTTCGGCAAGCCACTCGACGACATCCCGATGCTGCTGCAGCCCGGCGTGCTGAGCCTGGCCTGGGGTTCGGTGATCCGCCAGATCGCCGCCGGGCTCGGACTCGAACTCGACGGCATCGAGGACATGTACGTGCGCGAGCCCGCACCGGAGGACATCGAGATCGCCGCAGGCACCATTGCGAAAGGCACCGCGGCGGGACTGCGCTTCGAGGTGATCGGCTTGGTCGGCGGTGCTCCGGTGATCGTCGTCGAACACGTCACCCGACTGCGTGAGGACCTGTACCCGGAGTGGCCACAGCCGGCCCAGCCCGGCGGCAACTACCGCATCGAGATCACCGGCGAACCGTCGTACGCGGTGGACGTGTGCCTGGGATCGCCGAACGGCGACCACAACCACGCCGGACTGGTGGCCACCGCCATGCGACTCGTCAACGCCATACCCGCAGTGGTGGCCGCACCGGCGGGCATCCGCACCACGATCGACTTGCCGCTCGTCACTGGCAAAGGGCTGTACGCTCCCTAGGTAGGGAACTGCCAGGAAGGGAATATCGATGCGGCAAAGGCTCCGCTATGTGTTTCCGATCATCATCGCGGCCGGTGCGGCCGCCGGTGCGCTCGCGCCGGTGGCAGTTGCCGACACGACGCTGATCAACCCGACGATTCCCAGCTGTGTGGACACCGGCGGCAGCACCGTCATCGGTGGCCAGACCACAGAGTGCGCTACCCCCGGCAACGTCGAGCTCAACTCGACCCCGGAAGTTCCGGAGGATTTCGCCTACCCCTGGGGTGACGAGTTCTACGGTCCTGCATTGATCTTCGGCGGCCCCGGCCCGGTCAACAACGGCGGCGGCGGAGGCCATGGCGGCGGAGGCCGCTAACAGATCGCACGGCCATACAAGGAGGCCACCATGCAGACCAAGATCGTTCTTGGCGCTCCCCTGCTGATCGCGGTCGCGAGCGTGGTGCTGGCCGTCCCGGCGGCGGCCCGTCCGGCGCAATGCACTGATACCGGCCCGAGCACGACGGTGTGCGAGACGCCCGGGCACGCCGCGATCGTCACGTCACCCAACCCGGCCCTGCAGAATCCGCTGGCCGGCTGGGGCTACGGCGGCTTCGGCATCGGACTGGGCGGCATCTTCATCGGCCTCTGAGCTTTCGGTTACCCTAACTTTTCAGTTTGAGTGACCAGATAGAAAGCTCGGCGGTTGGCACAGGTGACGCGGGCCCGCACTGCGGGCTGGTATCTGCTCGGCCCCGCGTTCGTCGCGGCGATCGCCTACGTCGATCCGGGCAATGTCGCGGCCAACATCAGCGCCGGCGCCCAGTTCGGATTTCTGCTGGTGTGGGTGATCGTCATGGCCAACGTGATGGCCGGACTGGTCCAATACCTGTCGGCCAAACTCGGTCTGGTCACCGGGCGCACCTTGCCCGAAGCGGTTCGGGACCACACCCGCACACCGACCCGCATCGGGTACTGGCTGCAAGCCGAGCTGGTGGCGATCGCCACCGACGTCGCCGAGGTGGTCGGCGGTGCCATCGCACTGCGACTGCTCTTCGGCCTGCCGTTCCTGGTCGGCGGGGTGATCACCGGCGTGGTGTCGCTGATATTGCTGGCCGTGCAGGACCGTCGCGGCCAGCGAGTGTTCGAGCGGGTGATCACCGGCCTGCTGTTGGTCATCGCAATCGGCTTCCTGTCCAGCCTCTTCGTCCGAACGCCGCCGGTCGCGGATGTGGTGGGCGGCCTGCTGCCCCGCTTCGACGGCCCGGAAAGCGTGCTGCTGGCCACCGCCATGCTCGGCGCCACCGTGATGCCGCACGCGGTCTACCTGCATTCCGGCCTCGCCCGCGACCGGCACGGCCACCCCGAGGCGGGCGCCCCGCGGGCCCGGCTGCTGCGGATCACGCGGTGGGACGTCAGCATCGCCATGCTGGTCGCGGGTGCGGTCAACATGTCGATGCTGCTGATCGCGGCGACCAACCTGCAGGGCCGTGACGACACCGACTCCATCGAAGGTGCACACGCCGCTGTCCGCGACGCGCTGGGGCCAGGAGTCGCACTGCTTTTCGCGATCGGACTGCTGGCCTCGGGCCTGGCGTCGACGTCGGTCGGTGCCTACGCCGGGGCGATGATCATGCAGGGGTTGCTGCGTAAGACGTTCCCGTTGCTGGTGCGCAGGCTCGTCACGCTGATCCCGGCGCTGGTGGTGCTGGGCGTCGGCATCGATCCCAGCCGCGCGCTGGTCATCTCCCAGGTGGTGCTGTCGTTCGGGATCCCGTTCGCGCTGGTGCCGCTGATCCGGCTGACCAGCAAGTCCACGCTGATGGGAGCCGATGTGAACAGCCGGGTGACCACGGCGTTCGGCTGGGCTGTCGCCGCGGTGATTACGCTGCTGAACGTGGTACTGATCTATCTGACCCTCACGCACTGACTCGGCTCGATGTCGCCGACCCCCCGGCTCCCCCGGCACCCGTACTTCGCCTACGGGTCCAACCTCTGCGTGCAGCAGATGGCCCGGCGCTGTCCCGAGGCCGCCGACCCCCGGCCGGCGACCCTGGCCGACCACGACTGGCTGATCAACGAGAGGGGCGTCGCGACCGTCGAACCCTTCGCGGGCAGCGAGGTCCACGGGGTGCTGTGGTGGCTGACCGACCACGACCTGGCCACCCTGGACAGCGCCGAAGGCGTCCCGGTGCGTTACCGCCGCGACCGGTTGACCGTGCAGACCGCCGACGGCCCCGCCCCGGCCTGGGTGTACATCGACCACCGCACCGAACCGGGCCCACCCCGGCCGGGCTATCTGGAACGCATCATCGACGGAGCACAACACCACGGCCTGCCACAGCGGTGGGTCGACTTTCTGCGCCGCTGGGACCCCGCACACTGGCCGCGGCCGCTGGCATCGAACAAGACTGGACCACAATCCCTTTCGGAGCTGCTCGCCGATCCGTCGGTCGTCGAGGTGAGCCGGCTGCGGTCGCGGTTCGGGTTCCTGGCCATCCACGGCGGCGGCCTGGAGCAGATGACCGACGTGATCGCCGAACGAGCCGCCGACGCGGCCGGGGCGTCGCTGTATCTGCTGCGCCACCCCAAGGACTACCCGCATCACCTGCCGTCGGCGCGCTATCTCGGGGCCGAATCAGACCGTCTTGCCGCGTTTCTCGATCACGTCGACGTGGCGGTCTCCCTGCACGGGTACGGGCGCATCGGCCGCAGCACCGAGCTGCTGGCCGGTGGCGGCAACCGAGAACTGGCCGACCACCTGGCCGCCCACATCGAGCTGCCCGGCTACCGCATCGTCACCGACCTCGACGCGATCCCCGCCGAGTTGCGCGGCCTGCATCCGAACAACCCGGTCAACCGGGTCAGCGGCGGTGGCACGCAGCTGGAATTGCCGACGCGGGTGCGCGGCATCAGCCCGCGCAGTCAACCACCGAATGCCGATGGCCTGTCCCCCGTGACGTCGGCACTGGTGCAAGGCCTGGTCACCGCAGCGCACGCCTGGGCGCTCTAACCGTCCGGAATACGAACTCCAGCAGTCGAATCGGTTAACGACGACCCCGTCTGGTACGCATCGACCCGACATTGCGCCAGGATCCACCGTGTGGCCGACGTCGACTTCTCGCTGCTGGACCTGCCCCGCGAGACCCCACCGCCGAATCCGGACGCCTATCTGCGCGCGGCGATGGCCTGGCATTTCGGCACCGACACCGGCTCCCCGTACTGGCTGCGGACGGCAGGCCGCCTGGACTTCGATCCGCTCACCGACGTCCGGACTTTCGCCGACCTGCGCCGGTTCCCGAATCTGGTCAACGAATTACGCGACGTCCCGGCGCACGACCTGATCCCGCGCGGCTACGGCACACCGGCGCCGGTTCCGCTGATCTTCGAATCCGGCGGCACGACAGGGGCGCCCAAGCGGACAGCGCAGCTGCCGGACTGGGTGGCGCAGGTGGTCGACTGGCAGACCGACGATTTCTCCTCCGCCGGGTTCGTACCCGGCGGCGGCTTCCTGTGCCTCATGCCCAGCGGCCCGCACGGTGTGGGTTACTTCTCCAGAGCGGTGTCCGCCCGGCTCGGCTCGATCTGTCACACGGTCGATCTCGATCCCCGCTGGGTCAAGAAACTCATCGCCCGTGGCGCAGCGGCCGAGATGTCGGCCTACCTGAACCACCTTCTCGAACAAGCCGAATACGTTCTGCGCAGCCAGCACATCGTCAACCTGCACACCACTCCCCCACTGCTGGACGCGATCGCGCGTAACGACACCCTCACTGCGCTGGTCGGGGACACGGTTCGCTTCATCATGCTCAGCGGTGCGCATGTGGACCCAGACACCCTCGACGTGCTGCGTGACGTGTTCCCGGCCACCGTGATCGCGATGGTGTTCGGCAGCACAATGATCCTGTCGCAGGCCCAAACCAGAACCGCCGGTGAGCGATTCGTGTTCGACCCGCGCAGCCCCTACGTCGTGTTCCGGGTGGTCGATCCGGACACCGGCGAGCCGGTCGGCTACGGCGAACGCGGCCAGGTGGTGATGAACCACATCAGCAAGGGCATGTTCATTCCCAACAACCTCGAGCGGGACACCGCAATCAGGCTGCCCGGCCCCGACGGCCACATCGGCGACTCGGTCGCCGAGGTCGCACCCGTCGACACCCTCGACGGCGAGGCCGTGATCGAGGGCGTGTACTGATCGTGATCGACCTGCCCGGCCTGGTATCGAACGGTGAATACCGTTCCCGCAGAACCGAAATCATTACCGACACCGCCGGGGTACCGGTGGCCGAGCTGAGCCTGGCGCCACCGCTCTACATCGCGCGGACCATCGCAGCGCAGCGCAAGACCACGCCACTGCCCGTCGATCAACGACGGGCCGCGCTGCACAAGGCCGGCGCGGCATTCGTCGGCTCGGTCGCCGGGCTGGACTTCGAATCGTATGTGCGCCTGGCAAGCCGGGTTTCGGGGCTACCGATCGCCGTGACGCGCGCCCAGGCCATCGACGTGAGCGCGGCCGTCGCCGCCGCGTTCGACTCGGTGCTCCCGGCCCGGCCCGTCGGTGCGGTTCCGGATTGGGCGGCGGTGCCACCCGGGCAACCCGGTGCGATCTGGTCGCGACGCGGTGAGGTGTTCGGGGTGCACGCCTCCGGCAATGCGCCCGGCGTCCACGGGCTGTGGCCGCAGGCGCTCGCCTTGGGGTACCGGGTGGCGATCCGGCCGTCGCGGCGTGAGCCGTTCACCGCGCACCGGCTCGTCACGGTGTTGCGGGACGCGGGATTCCGCGACGACGACGTGACCTACCTCCCCACCGACCACGCCGGAGCCGACGAGATCATCAACTCGGCCGACCTCGCCCTGGTGTACGGCGGCGACGACGTGGTCGCCAAGTACAGCGGCGACCCGAAGGTCTTCGTCAACGGTCCGGGCCGCACCAAGATCGTGCTGACGGCCGAGCAGGACTGGCGCAAGCACCTGGACATCATCGTCGACTCGATCGCCCGGCTCGGCGGCATGGCCTGTGTCAACACCACCGCCGTACTCGTCGAGGGTGACGCGGCGGGATTGGCCGCAGCGATCGCGCAGCGGTTGCACACCATCGAGGCACTGCCCGCCGACGACGAGCGCGCGGTCCTACCCACCCAGGCGCTGGCGAGTGCCCAGGCCATCGCGAGACGTGTCGCCGCGCGGGCGGCGGGCAGCACCGCGCTGCTCGGCGCCGACCAGATCGTGGCTGCCTTCGGTGACGGCCGGGCGGCCCTGCGTCCGGCCGTGCATCTGCTCGCCGGCCCTGATCCCGAGAAACTCGGCACCGAGCTGCCGTTCCCCTGCGTGTGGATCGCTCCGTGGGAGCGTGCGGCCGGCATCGCCGTGTTGCGCAATTCGCTGGTGGTCGGCGCGTTCACCGAGGACGACAGCCTGGTGACCGCACTGCTCGACGAGCCCACGATCGCCAACGTGTACCGCGGCCAGGTACCGACCTACTACACGGCGACCGGGCTGCCCCACGACGGCTTTCTGGCCGACTTCCTGATGCGCACGAAGGGGTTCATCAGCCGCGGATGATCTGGGCGGGGTCACACCCATCCAAGCGTTCGGGTGCTCCGAATACCGGATGTGGAACCGACAAGCACCCTCACAGGCCGCCCGACGACCGCGCTGTACCGGACCCGCATCACACAACTGCACAGGTCACCGGTGCACCACCACACCGAGCGCTGCAGCTACAGCTGGTACGTCGACATCGATGACCTGCCGCGGCTGCCCCGGTGGCTGCAGCCCTTCGCCCGCTTCGAGGGCGCCGACCACTTCCACGGGGCGCCTGACGACACCTTGCGCCAGCGGGTCGACGCGGTTCTGGCCGACCATGGCGTCCACCTGCCGGGTGGCCGGATCACCGCGCTGCTCCTGCCGCGCGTGCTGGGCCGGGCCTGCAACCCGCTGAGCCTGTTCTGGTGTCACGACGCCCAGGGCGTGCTGCGCTGTGTGCTCGCCGAGATGCAGTACGGCGGGCGTCGGCACGCCTACCTGCTGCCACCGGGTGAATACACCTCCCCTTTCGACGGGTCGGGCGGCGGCCAGTACGTGATCCAGGCGCCGTTGCCCGACGAGGAAGTGGACCTGCGGATGTCGCTGTTCCGCGACCACGAGACGGCGCTGGTCGCCACGGTTCGTGGCACTCGGCGGCCCGCCACCGCCGCGCAGATCCTGCGGCTGCAGGTGACGGCGCCGCTGGCTCCGCAGATGACCGCGCTGAGCATGCGCGTGCACGACTTCGTGTTGCGGCTGCGCGGCGTCCCGGCGATACCGCGACCCGTCGAGCAGCTGGAACGCTCGCCGCACACCGTGGCCATCCGTCCCGGCTGGACCGCGCAGAAATGTTCGTGGATGCCATCGTGACATCTGCGGCCGGAGGGGCCGTTAGGCTACGCGACGATGCCAGCAACATGTGGATGGCGGCGTTGACGACCGCGGCTGCTGAACTCGACGCACTTCTGCGCCGAGTCGCTCAGCGCGACGCCGATGCCTTTGCCTCTTTTTACGACGCCACCCGTTCGCGGGTGTACGGACTGGTCACCCGCGTACTGCGGGACCAGGGCTACAGCGAAGAGACGACCCAGGACGTCTACCTGCAGGTATGGCGGACCGCGGAAAGCTACGACCCGGCCTCGGGCAGCGCGGTTGCGTGGCTGCTGACGCTGGCGCACCGCCGCGCCGTGGACCGGGTCCGCTCCGAGCAGGCCGCCACGCAGCGCGAGTCCCGGTATGGCGCGGCCAGCGTCGAGCCGCCGCTGGACCACGTCGCCGACGCGGTGATCACCGAAGACGAACGGCGACAGGTGACCGCCTGCCTCGACGGGCTCACCGAAGTACAGCGCGAGTGCATCGAACTGGCCTATTACCAAGGAATGACCTACGTGCAGGTGTCGGAGCGCCTGGCCGCCAACCTGGCTACGGTGAAGTCCCGAATGCGCGATGCGCTTCGTGGCCTGCGTAATTGTTTGGGTGTGCGATGACTGAACCACACGAAAGCGACTTGCTGGAGCTGGCGGTGCCGTATGCGCTGCATGCGGTGTCCGACGCTGAGCGCGACGAGATCGAGGACCGCCTGGCACGGCTGGCGCGGCCCGAAGCCGACGCGTTCTACGACGAGGTGCGGGCCGTCCGCGAGACGATGGCCGTCGTCTCCGCGGTCAGCGCCAGTGAACCGCCTGAGGATCTGCGGCGCCGGCTGTTGTCCGCGGTGGCCGATGACAACGTGCGCAGTCTGCCTGTGGCTCAACCTGATTCGACCGGCAATCGCTGGCGGGGCCCGGTGTTGGCGGTGGCGGCGGCGCTGGTGATCGGCCTGGGCGCCGTTGGCGTCGGCATCGCATTGCGCCCGGAACCGGCGAAAGTGTCGACCGCGCAGCAGGTCTTCGCCGCGCCCGACGTGCACACCATCTCCGGTGCGATCCCGGGCGGCGGCACCGCGACGGTGGTGTTCTCCCGTGAGAAGAACGCCGGCGTGCTGGTGATGAACGACGTGCCGAAACCGGCACCGGGCACGGTGTATCAGATGTGGCTGGTCAGCAACAGCGGCGCCACGTCCGCCGGGACGATGGACGACAAGGCGGTGACGCCGTCGACGACGGCGGTGCTGCCGGATCTCGGCGGGTCCACGGCGCTGAAGTTCACCGTCGAACCCGGAGCAGGCTCGCCGCAGCCGACCGGCCAGGTCGTGGCCGAACTTCCGCTGGTCTAACGTTCCAGCGTCGCGTGCGCGGCGACGGCGATGACGTCGGCGATCTCGTGTCGCTGCCGCCACGCGGCGCGCTGCCGCATCGCCCCGTTGCCGTCCCGAAGCAGGCGACCCATCTCGGCGTGCACCCATTCGCTGTCGCCGAGTTCGTCCAATGCCGGCTGCAGCAGGCCCAGCCACTCGCCCAAGACCCGTGACGTCGGGGCCGTCGCCCACCCCTCGATCACGTCGATCGTCTGGCCGTCCAATCCGTCGTGCGCGGCCTTCCAGTAGGCGGCGCGCAGGATGTGATCGTCGACCTTGGGTGCCTTCTGGCCGCCGCGGTCGGCGGCCAGCGCGGTCATCACCGCGGCCCGGCTCAGTGTCGCCAGCAGGACGGTCTCGGCCGCGGTGGCCGGGACGTCGGAGACCCGGATCTCGACCGTCGGGAACTTCTTGGACGGCCGCACGTCCCAATAGACCATACCCTCGTCGAGCATGGCGCCCGAGTCGTTCATCAGCGCGACGATCGCGTCGTAATGCTCGGCCGAATCGAAGTGCGGCGGCGGGCCTGCGCTGGGCCAGCGACCCCACAGCACGCTGCGCCAACTCGCGTGGCCACTATCGGCGTTGCGGTAGATCGCCGAGTTCGCGGTCAGGGCCAACAACATCGGCAGCCACGGTCGCAGCCAGTTGCTGACGGCGATGGCCGCGTCGCGGTCGGGCACCTCCACGTGGACGTGGCATCCGCAGATGCCCTGCTCGTGGGCGATCATGCCGAACCGCTCCCCGATCTCCCGGTACCGCGGGGTGTCGGTCAGCGGAAAGCTGTGCGGCACCGTGGGCGGCAGACCGACGGCGAGCAGTTGCGCCCCAGCCTTCTCGGCGGACTCGGCGGCGACCGCCCGGAGTTCGTGGATCTGTTGGCGCAGTTGCGAACTCGTCTGGGCCACTTCGGTGGCGGTCTCGACTTGGCAGGAGGTCAGCTCCAGTTGGAGGTCCACACCGCGCTCGGCCGCGTACTTGGCGACCTCGGTATTGCGGGCGACCGGTTCACCGGTGCTGGGATCGACGAGGAGGAATTCCTCCTCCACGCCGACGCTGGGGAGATTCACGAAGCACAGGCATGCCCCCACCACGGTGTGGTCAAACCCGAGTCGCAGGTCACCCGTGCCACATACCGAGACCGGCGCTGTCGATCGCTGTGACCCCGGCCATAGCATGCCGGGATGGTCAGAGACTTTCGCTTCGGCATCGGTGTGCGGTCGGTCAAGTCGGCACATCGGCTGCGCGAAACGGTGCGCAGATTCGAAGATCTGGGCTTCGACGTTCTGCATGTCCCGGACCATCTCGGCCGGTTCGGCGTGCCCGCGCCGTTCCCCACCATGGTGGCCGCGGCCGAGGCCGCCACGACCATGCGGGTGGGGACGTTCGTGATCAATGCGGCGTTCTACAAACCGGCGCTACTGGCCCGCGACGCCGTCGCCGTCGACGTCCTCAGCGAGGGCCGCCTCGACCTCGGGTTGGGCACCGGCTACGTGCGCGAGGAGTTCGAGGCCGCCGAGATGCCGTACCCGAGCGCCGGCGAGCGGGTGGACCATCTGCGGCACACCACGCAGTACCTGAAGCAGACCGCGCCGACGATCCCGATCCTGATCGCCGGTAACGGCGACCGGGTGCTGCGCATCGCCGCCCTGCATGCCGACATCATCGGACTGACCGGGGGCGGGGTGCCGGACTACCCGGGCCATGACCCGCTGGCCGAGCGCATCGACTTCGTGCGTCGCGCGGCCGGCGACCGGTTCGCCGACCTCGAGTTGAACATCGCGATCACCGGGGTGCCGACGGATTCCTCGGGCATCCCGGATCTGGCGCTGACCCGCGGGTACGCCCCGGACGCCACCGAGGAGCAGCTGCTGGCGCTGCCGACCGTGCTGACGGGAACGCCGCGGGACATCGCCGACACCCTGCGGGCGCGGCGCGAGGACTACGGCATCACCTACTTCACCGTGCAGGACTACCACGCCGAGTACTTCGCGAAAGTCATAGCGGAACTCCGCTAATGGGTTTGCGAGGCCGTCGGATTGGCAATGGCTCCACGATTGGAGGCGTACAGCATGGCGGTTTTGCAAGGCTATTCGACGGAACACGACGGTTATGACGACGGCAGGATGCAGCGCGCTGAGGGCGTTCTCGTGGGTTTGAGGCGGTGCTCGGTGGATGCGGCATCCGGGGAGATCGACCAGGTGTCGCGGCGACACCACCTGGACGGTAGGCGGGTGGCCCAGGCTCTGGTCCGGTTGGCTCAGGACGTGGAGCCCGAGGCGGACAGCAATGCGACGGCCGTTGCCCGCTTCGAGTGGGGCGCCCTGCTGGCGGGAGGCCGACGATCATGATGCGCCGTTTCGCGGCCTGGGTTCGTCAGGGCTACCCCAAGGTCGCGCCGACGCACGGCCACAGCTACCTGGTTGCGCTGTACTCGCCGCGCGGTGCGGTGCGCTGACCCGCTGGAATGACGGGGGCGCCGCCGGCAGGCGGTAAGCTCCCAGCCGTTGCGCCCCCGTAGCTCAGGGGATAGAGCACGGCTCTCCTAAAGCCGGTGTCGCAGGTTCGAATCCTGCCGGGGGCACCAGGTCAGACCATGTTTTCGCATCGCCGTGCAATTCAGATGCTATCCGGTTCCTGGCATTTCACGCCGAATCAAGTGGCTGGCATTTTCCCGTCACCGTACTCATCTGGTCGGTAGGCTCATTCGCACATGACCGTCACAAGGTGACCGCTCACCGAGATTCATCTCGGGCGCACCCGCAAGAGCCGGGCAGCGCGGCGGGTATCGACGGGCCGGACGCGGCGCTGGCTAAGGGCGACCGCGAGCTTCTTGCTGCTGTCCGCCCGAAAGGTCAAACCCCGATGTCCCATCCCCAGGCCACCGCCCAGGCCACACAACGCACCACCCGCTCCACGGCACGCCGACACCCCTGCGCCGACGCGATGCTGTCGACCTCCGACGCCGCCGAATATCTCGGCGTCGGCGTGAGCACGTTGCGGAAGTGGCAGGGCCAGGGCCGCATCCAGCCGGTCCGTGTCGGCGACAAACTGTTGCGCTGGCGCATCGCCGACCTCGACAAGTTCGTCAGCGCCGCCTAACCCCCCGTCCAAGCGACAGCCCCGGCGCGCGCTGGGCGGGCCGGGGCAGTCATGACCCTGCGAGATCACTGTGAATTCTACCGGCGTCATCGACAAGTTCAACGGTTGGCTCGATGTCGTCCTGCGCGAGGAGAAGCTCACCGGCATGGACAAGGCCATCCTCGCCGCCGTCGCCGTGTTCTACACCCGCAACGGGGAGCCATCGTTCGCCGTCCGACAGTCGACGTTGGCCGACCGGTGCGGCACCACCGAACGCAGCGTGCGCCGTGCCTTCTGTGCCGCAACAGATCTCGGCTACCTGCTGCTGGTGGAGGAGCGCCAGCGTGGGCGCGGCCATCGGGGCGGTGATCGTTACGCGTTGTCGCTACCTGAAAGACCGGACACATGTGTCCGCTATTCCGGGGGGAAATACCGGACACATGCGCCGAAATTACCGGACACATGTGTCCGGAAAGACCGGACAAAACCGACACCAAAAACGGTGTCTCACATGCGGAAACGCAAACCCCACGGGTTTCTTACGGGTTTAAGACGGGTACGGCCCCACCCCCAAAGCGCTGCCAGGAGCACCTCCACCACCCCAACCCTCCTGGCTGCGGTCCCTGCAAACAAGCCCGCGAAAACGCCGAGCGGTGGGAAGCCGAGCGCGCCGAGTGGATGCGGGGCGAGGCTGAGCAACGACGCGCCGCCATCGCCGGATGCGATCTGTGCGACGAATACGGAGACCTCCTCGGCGCTGACGGAGTCACCACCGACCCGGTGATCCGATGCCGCCACGTCGCCACGGCCCCGAGAGCGGAGGCCTCAACGTGAGCGCCGAAACCCAGCCCACCCCAAGGACTCTCTCAGAGCCTCTCCACGCCCGCGAGGACACCCTCGGCACCGAGGACACCAGGGAAGCCCCGAACGTCGCTCAGGCGGTCACACGGCTCCAGTGGCCGCTATGCGAGATCTGCGCCCGACACCCCGAACTCAGAACCACCCACCACCAACACGATTCGGGGCACACACCATGACTGCGCCGCTGCGCCAACTCGGCGGCTGGTCACTCAACGAGGCCGTCCAACTGCTGCTGCGGCTCTCTGAGGAGCTGCAGGCCCTCGACACCGAACTCGCAGGCCTGGAGCAGACCGCCGTCGAGGCCGCTGAGGAACTCACCCTCGCCCACGCCAAGGCCCTCCTCGCCGCCGACGGGGCGCAGGACCAACGGCGAGCCCAGGCCGACGCCGCCACCAGCGACGAACGCCTCGCCGCCAAACTCGCCGAAACCCTGGTGAGGGTGCAGAAACGCAAGATCGACATCCTGGAGACACGAATCGGCGTGGGCCGCACCATAATCGCCAGCGTCAGAGCCGAGATGGAGCTAGAACGATGATCGCACCCCGCAAGCCCGGCCCGAAACCCGGCACACCAAGCCCACACCGCACCCCACCGCCGCCCAGCTACGAGCCACGACCAGCCGTACCACACCACCCCGACATCCCAGGCCGACTCCGCGACGAACCATACTGGCGGACAACCGGATTCGTTCCGCTCGTGGGCTGGGTCAACATATTCGAGCGCGACGGCGTCAAGTGGGCCGCGCCCTGCCCAGGAGTCGCCGTCCAGGAAGCCACCGAGAGCCGCGTCGTCATCCGCGCCACCACCCCCGAAGGCCGCGCATACCTCGGCCAAGCCGGGGTTGACGATTGGACTCACAAGCCACTTACCCGACTGGTCTTCACGTTCGTCACCGACGAAGCAGAAATCGTCCCGATCCCACGGGCAGGTCTCGAAGTCGACATCCCCCGCGAGAGCCTGTTCCTCGGAGACGAATACCTGGGAACCACAACACAATCCGACTTCGACGACCACGGACAATCTTGGGAACCACCCAAACACGGTTAACACCAGCACAGTTCACGAAAGGAACCCACCATGGATAACGAGCACCCAGTCGACTGGAACACCCACCCCTGCTGCGGCGGCATCGGCGCACACACCCCCGACTGCCCAGCGGCCAACGCACCCCTGAGTGACGCCGACCGGGCCGAGCGGAAACGCATCATCGACGAACGCCTCCAAGCCCTCAACCCCAAACCCGACGGCACACTGCGCGCCATCGACTACGCCCGCGTCGGCCGCGCCGTCGCCGCCATCGCCGTCGGAGACATCGAAGGCCTACACGCCGTCACCGTCGAGGCCCGCAAAGCCGGTCGCGGAGGCCAATTCCAGTCGGCAGGATGGTCCGCACTCGCCGAAGCGATGGGCCTACATGACGACCCCGACGGCGAGGCCCTGGCCGCGCTACGCACGAACATCGCCCGGCTCACCGCCACAGCAGAATCAGGAGACAACCAATGACCGTCCGCCGCAACCGAACCCGCAACGGTCGCATCGTCGAGCAGCCAAAGCCGCCGCCCATCCCGGGCTACTACGAGCAGTCCGGCGCGATCCTCGCCGCCCTCGGCGTCGTCACCGGTAATGCTGAAACACGTTCTACTGCACGGTGACTCATCGGCGATGATCATATCTACGCCATGTGCTGCCGCACAGCACTGGCGCTGATGCGCTCAAATGTGTTCTGCCGCAACGCCGACATCCAACATCGGCTCGTCATTGAGCTGACCACTCTCCAGCAATCGCACGACTACTTCAACACCACGGAGGTACACGAATGAGCCAGCCAGACAACACAACCGACCCTGCAGCGGGCGGGCCTGCGTCCCCGGCGCGAGACGATCCTGGTCGTGGCCGAGAAGCCGACCCCGATCCCGCGTCGGCGGCTCCTACGCCGATATCTGGAGACGGGTCCGGCCCGCCCACCGATGACGAGCCTAGCCCCGAGTCCGACGACACCGAGCCGGACGCCGACACCCCCGCCAACCGTGAGGCCGCGAAATTTCGGGTCCAACGCAACCAAGCACGCCTGGAGGTCGACCGCCTCCGCACCCAGGTCGAGACCTTCCAACGGCAGGCCGTCGAAGCCGCCATCGGCCAGCGCATGCTCTCCCCGGCAGATCTGTGGCACGTCGCCGAATTGGGTGACGTGCTCGACACCGACGGCCGCGTCGACCAGGCCCGACTCGGCCGCGTCCTCGCCGAGACCGCCGCCAAGCGACCACATTGGTTCCGCTCCAACGCCGCACCGGCCTCCGAGGTGCAACACGACGGCAAGAAGCCACGGGACTGGGACAAGGGATCCACCTGGCAGGGCCTGTTCCAGCGGGCATCGGGCCGCGCAGACGCCGATTGAGCTACGCTGCATGTGTCGCTGGGAACCCGGCCTGGGGCTGGCCCCGGCGGCACGCAGCCCCTGGCGGGCGACGCGGAACAGGCCCGTGGCCCCGCGTGAATCAACAGGCGGCACCCCAATTTTGGGTGCCGTCACCCCATGTAATTCACAGCATGTGATTCACGTCAGGAGCCCATCATGACCCTCGTATCCTCAAGTGCCGCAGGCATCATCCGGCCTGAAGATATTGGCCCGCTTGTCGTCGAGCCGCTGCAGGCCGAGTCGACAGCCTTCCAGGTCAGCCGCCGCGTCACCACCCTGTCGCCGTCCTTCCGGATCCCGCGCATCACCGCCGACACCACCTCGGAATGGCTCAACGAAGCCGAAAGCATCACGCCATCCGACGCGACTGTCGACGAACTCGACGTGATCCCCAAGGCGCTGAAGGTGCTGAGCAAGCTCTCCAACGAGCTGGTCGCCGACAGCACACCGGAAGCCTCCGAAGTGGTCGGCGAGAGCATGGCCCGAGACTTGGCACGCGCCATCGACAAGGCGTTCTTCGCCAACACCACCGTCAAAGGCCCGTCCGGGTTGCTATCCCTGTCGAACATCCAAACCGTTGATGCCGGTGCAGCATTCGCCGACCTGGACCCGTTCGAGGAGGCCGCGAGCAAGTTGGAGGCCGTCGGCTCGAAGGTGACGGCCTGGTGCGCCTCAGCCAGCACCTGCTTGCAGCTGGCGCAGCTCAAGGAGTTCACCGGCACCGGCAGCACCAGCAATGTGCCTCTGCTGTCGTCTGATCCGACGCAGCCGACCCGGCGGCAGATCCTCGGGGCGGGTTTGTGGCCGCTGCCCGACGGGGTCATCACCGACGGCACCGTGTGGGCACTCGACCAGTCCAAGAGCTTCGTGGTCTTGCGGAGCGACGTACAGCTCGAAGTCGACCGGTCGTTCTACTTCGGCGACGACGCGACGGCAGTGAGATCCGTTGTGCGCGTTGGGTTTGGATGGCCGCACGAGGAGGCGGTCGTGAAGATCACCGTCGAGTCGGGCTCGTAACCGACCGGTGCAGTAGGGACGGAGGAGGCGGTCCCCCGTAGCCGACTTAAGAGCTGGCCCTTTCCAGGAAGCCTCGCTTGACCTCCTCATGCGTAAGGCCCGTCAAGGAGATGTCGAGAATCGAGGTCAAAGTTTGGAAGTGTAGGGACTCCTTGACCGCATTGATCGTCCCGGCCTGAATGGTCGACCGCTTCCTGTCGCACTCGATACAAAGGACTCCGAATGCATCACCGTGCAGGTCGCGTCTGAGTTTTGTCGCCGTCATGACAACCGTGTGCATTATCAAGGCGTCAGCTTCGGCCTGGCTGAAGCCGAACGACTTCACTTGGGTGTCGATCCAGTCCTGTCTGCCAGCGGGGAAGCTCACTGTGGTCTTGTCATCGGCGGCGCGCCAGACCTGCCCAATGAAGCCCTGCGTATCGGGGTAGGAGATGCGCCCAACTGCTGCATACGTCTCATTGGGGGAGACTCGTCCGACCAGGTAGAACTCGCCTTCGCTGTGTCGATATACAGACAGACGGGTGTCGCCTTTGTAGATGCCGATGTCATTGGCCAGATCTCGTAGGAGGATATTGACCACGTTGACTAGGTTGGTAGCCCTGTCATCGATCTGTTGTTTGCACTGCGCGACTTCGCCTTTGAGACTCTTGTTCTCGCTCGTTAGCTTCAGCAATGTTGGACGGTGACGCCGGCGGTTGTAGATGATCGCCCCACCTGCACACAGCACACCGGCGATGACAAGAGCGACGATGACCTTACCGCTCCAGTCGTACGCCGGTCCGATGCTTGCAACGCTGAAGACTCCCGCGCTTACGGCGGTCAGGGCATCGGGTAAGTACTCATCGACCCGTAGACGAAACCGCTCGGGGAGCTTAGGCATTGGCGCTGATCACGCGAGAGTAAGTTCCCGCTGCCTTTCCGTCACCGCGCCGCGCTCGAAGTGTTGGCTGAGGATCGCCTTGATGGCTTCCACAGCCTGATCAGCGTCCACATCGGCCTTCTCAGCATCCCCGCTCATCATTTTCAGGCGGATTACGAAGCTGTCGTCGTCTTGACGTTCCACAAGGACCTCGGACACACCGTTGGCGGTGGCATCAAAGTTTTCCTGCAGAGCGTCGCGGACCCCACGGACCACGGCGTCAAGAATCTGTTCTTTGACCCCAAAGTGCGCGTCGGACCGAATCCCCACGATGCCTCTTCTCTGATCGCGGCGCTGTACCTGCGTAACAGGGTACGTGCCGTGTGCCCAGCGGCTACGTAATTGATGGTAATCGCCGTGTCAGACAGCTCTCCTGCCGAACGCGCGCCATGCCCTGCCACCTGCAGGGATTCCCCAGAATCAGACCCAGCGCGGCCCGCGCTACGGCACACCGCTGCTCACGGCCGAGGTGCTGGTGCAGCCCGCTGCGGGTGGTGCATAGGTCGGCGCAGGCTCCACCCGCAAGTAACCTCGACCAAGTGAAGCAACCCGTCTTCCTCCTCGACACCTCGGGCAACACACCCGACCAGGCCAAGCAACGGGCGCGCGAGGCACTCGCCGCATTCACCCAGGTCGTCGAGGCAACCCACGACGAGCAGCCCGCTGACCAGCACTAACAGAAGTGTTCAGAAACTGAACACCTGCCACCCGACCAGGAACCCCCTCCCCCCACCCCACCACAGAGCCACGGCACGGACTGCTAATTTTCCTGCGTACGGCTTCAGGTTTGGGCTACGCCTCGTCGGAATCTTCGTTGTCGTCGGCCGCGCGGCCCTCGTTGAACAGCTCCTCCTCGACCGCTTCGGGGTCGTCAGGGTTCTGCGCCTGGCAGTAGGTCAGGTATCGCTCGTAGATGCTGCTCGGCCAGCCACCATCACCTACTTTGGGGCCGAACACGCCCCGGCTGCGCAGAGCTGTGGCCACCCGCATGTCGAGGACGAGAGGCCGCAGCCCGGCCACCGCCGAGTTTCGGTAGCCGGTGAAGAACAAGAACTTGGTGAAGTACGCCGGTCCCATGTACTTGATGTGGGCGGGACCGCCAGGGAGCATCGACTCGTAGGCGGCGACGGCTCCGTCGGCGGTAAGAGTCGATGCCGCCAACCGGAGGTTGCTCTCCACGGCGTCGCCGTTCGTGGTGAAGGCGCGCACCAGCCTGCCGATTAAGTAGGCGTTCTTTGCGATTCCCCACACGTACGCTGCCACGGCAGTGTGCAGCTCCCGGTGCTCGGAATCGGTGGCGGCGATACCGAACACTTCGTCGCGCGACAGCCAGCGGTAGCCGTCCTTGTCTGGCTCCAGTTGGTCGAGGCGCGGTGGCCAGAAGTGGGCCAGACCGCCCGTGAAGTACTTGTCGGTCCACCAGCTCGACTTGAATTTCGCCCAGTCCGCGTAGGCCCGTTCTTCCCCCGTATCCGTCATGGGCGTGAGTATGCAAGGGCCGGGCCTCATCAGGTCGCGGAATCGACGGTTCACACGCGCCGAACGATGCCATCACCACGCCTCTCGCCTCTCAGTGGGCGCAGAATGCGGCCATGACGGTTGTGGATGTGCGGCCTCGGTCGTCGGGGCGTGGTGATGTGGTGGCGTCTGGGCGGCGGGTGCCGTTGTTGCCTGCGCGCCGGGATGATGGACAGCGGTTGGCGCGGTGTCGTCGGGTGGCTGCGCGGCGTGGGTGGCTGGTGGGTGAGGCTCGGGTGACTGCGCCGGGCTGTTTCAACGTGTGTTCGGGTTCGGGGTCTGTGGCGTCGGGGCTGGCGTTGCCTGAGTTGGAGGAGCTGCTCGGGCTCGCCGTCGCCGACAGGTGACTGTCCCGATATCGGGACAGTCACCCCGTGGACGGCGCGCAATCACCTAGTCAGTCTGCGGAGTTCCTGCGACGCGGCATTCCAACGCTGTCGTCATTCGGCATGATTGACTCGAAGTCCGGTAGTGCGAGCAGTTCTTCGTGATCACGCGAGCGAAGGTCGGCCTCGATAGCCACAGTCCTTTCGTCGAACTCCCGTACGACCCACGCCAGCGAGGTGTCGACCACCACGCGTAGCCGCTCAATGTTCTCAGTGGTCGCGCTGTCACCTTCAACGACCAGGCATTCGACGCTCTCCACCAGGGGGTCAGTATCTGATTTCCCGACGATAGCGATCGACCGTGACTGCATCCAGTTGTTCTCGTCGTGTGCAACATGCTTGTCTCGGAGGCGCTGGAGGTGATCGAAAGCCGCCCGGCGCGAGTCGTTCACATCCTGGCCGAAAACATCATCAGGACTGAGCTTTTCACGCTCCGCGCTTCTTTGGAAGCACTTGAACACCGATGTCAGCGCAGCGCGCCAGAGTGCCGAGCACACAACCGGGATTGCCTCCATACCCGGATCGAAATCCTGCTGGTCCAACGCGTTCAGAAAATCGCGCGCCCTTCCCAGGTCGTAACGGTGCAGCGCGAGGCGCTCATGCGGCACCGCAAGCGCCTCGGGGACGCACTTCACAATGATCGCTGCGGGACCTTGGAAGTCGAGATGAATCTCCCCGTTCGTCTCATCCTGCTTCAACTTGGCAACGCGAGCTACATTGCCCGAACGCTGTACGCTGAGGCTCCATCTTCCTTCGGTCATGTCGCCACACCCTCATTCTCGGCAAGCTCGGATAGCGCTGCGGCGATCTCGGCGTCACGGCCCGATACCAGCCCCTGATAGATCAGGCTGGCCTTCACCGTCGAGTGGCCGAGGCGGGCCATCGTCTCGGGCAGGTTCCCCACCCGCGCGGCCATCGTCCCGGCGAAGTGCCGCAGATCATGCACCCGCACACCAGAATGCCCAATATCCCTGAGCGCCTTACCGAACGACTCAGAGAACACCCGGTCGTTGAGGTGGTCACCCCGACTGTTCGGGAACAGCAGAGCCTCGCCGTCCTTGTCGACGTACACGTCGAGGTGATGCTTGACAGTCTCCCGAATATGCGGCGGCACAACAACATTCCGCACCCGGCCGCTCTTGGGGGTGTCGATGCGGGTCACCGCGTCGCGGCGGGTTACAGCCCTTGCGACAGTGACGATCTCGCAGCCATCGGAGATGTCCTTGCGACGCAGCTCGGTCACCTCACCCCAGCGCAGACCGCACCACGCCGCCAACAACACCAGGGCCGCATAGCGTTCAGGCCGGATAGCGTCGGCCAACTTGCCGACCGCGCCAACCGGCAGGATCACCGGCTCACGCTTGCGGGTGGTGTTCATCGTCGCGCCCTCGACCACGCACGGCTGCTTGGCCAGCAGGCCCTCCCGAACCGCACTCCCACACACAGCGTGCAGCAGCCCGTACAACTGGGCGTTGCGCCGGTCGTGCTCGGTGCCGAGGCCCGCCCACCAGCGACGCACATGGTCGGCCGACAGGTGCGCGACTGGCACCGGCCCGAGGGTGGGCTCAATGTGGTTGCGCCACTGCGATTCATACAGGCTGCGGGTGCGGGGCTTGAGTTTGGGGCGGTTCGCGATCCAGGTCTTGCCGTACTGGCCGAGCGGGATCAGGGTGGCCTTCTCCTCGGCGATCACCTCAGCGGGCGGTCGCCAGACCTTCACCTCGATCTTCTGCCGTTCCTGGGCCAGCCAGCCCTCCGCGTTGGTCTTCACCGCGTAGGTCTGGGGGGCCTTGTGGCGGCGCAGGTCAGGGCCGATGTAGGAGGCCTGGAAGTTGCCGGACGGCAGCCGTCGGATGTGGCCCCAGCCCCGGTGCCCCTTGTGCGGCATCAGTCGTCGCTCCCGTCGGCGATGTCCCAGAACAGTCCGTTGTCGGTCGCGATGTCGTCCAGAATTGCCCACAAGGCGTCGGCCTCGGCCTGGGAGAGGTCATCGACGCGAAGCTCGCCGTCGGGCGTAACGAGCGCCGACATCGCGGCGGCTAACTGCACCGCCGCCTCCCCATGGAGCCGGTCGAATGTGTCCTGGACGTGTCGGATCAGCGTGCCAAGGTCGCTCCTCGACGCCGTATCAGTCGCGATACTCCGCAGGCTTCTCATCGGTCGCCCTCCTCGACGGCCAGTCCCTCGTCGGTGTGCTGCTCGGGTGTGGTGCTCATGGGTGGTTCCTCTCGGTGGCGTGGCTGAACTGCCGTGCAATGCGCGTGCAATCCAAAGTAGTACAAACGCGAACGAAGGAGCCGAAAGAATAGGTTCCCGAGGGGTGTTCGTGCAGTTCAGAGGCCATCACCCCTGATCATAGCCCCACGGGCGGGCAGGTTCGAATCCTGCCGGGGGCACTTTCTTCTTGTGTGACCTCGGTTGATTGTTGACGTTTTGTCTTCGGGTGATGGGCGACAGTGTTTCGGCTGATGCTTTACACCTACTTCGGTTGATCCTTGACACTCCCTAGATGAGGGAGTTGAGCGTGGCTGAGCAGCGGTATCAGGCTGTGTTGGCGGTGATCAGCGATGGGTTGTCGATTTCGCAGGTGGCATCGAAGGTTGGGGTGTCGCGCCAGACGTTGCATGCGTGGTTGGCCCGCTATGAGGCGCAGGGCTTGGAAGGGTTGATCGACCGGTCGCATCGGCCGGTGTCGTGTCCGCATCAGATGCCGGCGCAGGTGGAGGCGGTGGTGTTGGAGCTGCGCCGCTCGCGACCGTATTGGGGACCTCGTCGGTTGGTGTTCGAACTGTCCAAGCGTGGTGTGGTTCCGCTGCCCTCGGAGTCGGCGGTCTACCGCGCTTTGGTCCGGGCGCAGATGATCGATCCGCACCTGCGGGATCGGCGCTCGCGCAGGTGGAAACGCTGGGAACGCGGCGCCCCGATGGAGCTATGGCAGATGGATGTCGTGGGCGGTTTCCCGCTGGCCGATGGCACCAGCGCTAAGGCGTTGACCGGGATCGATGATCATTCCCGGATGTGCGTGTGTGCCCACCTGATGAGTCGAGAACGCACCCGGGCTGTCTGCGACGGGTTACACGCCGCGCTGGCCACTTATGGTGCTCCCGAGCAGATCCTGACCGATAACGGCAAGGTGTTCACCGGCCGGTTCAACCATCCGCCGGTGGAGGTGCTTTTCGATGCGATCTGCCGCGAGCACGGCGTCGAGCACCTGCTGACCCAGCCGCGGTCCCCGACCACGACCGGCAAGATTGAGCGGTTCCACCGGAGTCTGCGTGTTGAATTCCTCAGCAACGCAGCACCATTCACTAATCTGAAGACGGCCCAAGAAGCACTCGATGAGTGGGTCGATGACTACAACACCACCCGGCCGCATCAGTCGTTGAAGATGGCCACCCCTGTTGAGCGCTTCACCGCCGGCACTACCACGACCCGCTCGATCACACCACGACAGCACAGCCCCGATCGCAGCAGCAGCGACTGGATCAGCCGAACGGTGACCACCAACGGGGTGGTCTGTGTGTCGTGGCAGCAGGTCAGTATCGGCCGCCACTATGCCGGAGCTCGCTGCGATGTCCACGTCGATGGCGAGCTGCTGCGGTTCTTCATCGGCGATGTTCTGGTTAAAACCGCCGCCCGCCGCAGCACCGGCGAGGTACGAAACAAGAAGGCCTGCCGCTCCAGCGGCCAGACCTAAAACACAACAAGAGTGTCAAGGATCAACCGAACTAGATCCGTCAAGAATCAACCGACTATGAACAGGGGCACTTTTCTGCACTACGCGATCGACTGGCTGGCGTCACCGTCGACATCCGGCCGACGCCGGTCGATCGGGTCGGTGTCCTGATGCCGGCACCCGTTGCCGCCGGCGCGCTTGGCTCGGTACATGGCCCAGTCGGCGTTGCCCACCAGCCGGTCGAGGAGCACCTTGTGGTCACCGTAGGTGTCGGACAGCCGGACCGCGGTGGTGCCGACGCTGGCGGTCACGCCGGCCGGCGACTCGGCGATCGCGGTGCAGATCCGTTGCGCCAGTTCACTACAGTCCGCGCCGGGCAGCGCGGTCGCCACCAGGAACTCCTCGCCTCCGCTGCGCGCAACCACCGACTCGGCACCGGCGGCCTGCTCGATCGCGCGCGCGACATGCACCAGCGCCTCGTCACCGGCAGCGTGCCCGTAGCGGTCGTTGACCGACTTGAACTTGTCCAGGTCGATCAGGGCCACAGCGAGGTGAGCGTCGGCATGACGTCCCGACTCGATCAGTCCGAACGTCTGGCTGTGAAAAAGCCGCCGGTTGAGTAGTCCGGTCAGTGGATCACGTTCGGCGCGAAGAAGATCGACGCCGAGCGCGTTCACCAGGATCTGGATGGCCAGCGGCAGCGCGATGTTGATCTGGATGATCAACCACCAGTCCACGCCGGCGATGATGACCTGCCCGTCGGCGGCCATCCGCACCGCACCCCAGGTGGCCACGGTGGCCGCGACAAAGAAGTTGTACAGCACCAGAGCGGTGGTGTGGAAGAACGCGATGTAGGCGCCGATCGTCGCGAACGAGATGCAGCCGACCAGGGCGTGCAATGGACTCGGATTGGCCACGCAGGCCAACGCCATCGATGCGTTGGTGACCAACACGAACACCAGGGACTCACGCCGGGTCGGCCACTTCGCGGTGAACAGCGCGGCCCCGGCCACCCCGCCGGCAATGGCCAGCCACGTCATCGCTCTGGGGACGGTCCCGATCGGCCCGTCCGGCGAATGCAGCATGCCCAGCAGACACGCGATCATGGAGACGGCGAGAAATGCCATCAGCGCACGTGCCGGACCGCGCATACCGCGGTCAGCGAGATAGCCGCTCAACCACTCGTAATGAGTGGATTGCTGCCACCACCGCCTGAGCGCATCCCTCACCATTGAGCGACCCCCACGAGCACCAGGAACTTCGGACCAACGATACCGCCGGTTCGGGGACGCTCGTGCCGACTACGTGCCCGTGGTCGCGATTACCCGGTTTGCGATGTCGACCAACCTGGTGTTGGAGGTCTGCGACAGTTCGCGCAGCATCTCGAACGCGCGCATGGCATCGACGTTGAACCGTTCCATGATCACGCCCTTGGCCTGGCCGATAATGTCGCGCGTGTTCAGCGCGGATTCGAGTTGCTCACCATGTCTGCTGGCCAGGATTGCCGACGCGGCGTGGGCGGCCAGCACCGAGCCGATCGCCTCGGACTGCCCGTCGAAGGCGCGCGGCTGCATGCCGAACAGATTCAGGGCGCCGGCCGTCGTCTTGCCGGTGTAGAGCTTGAACGACAAGCCGCTGCGCACCCCGAGTTCGGTGACCGCAGCGCTGTACTTCGGCCAGCGCCGCTCGGTGGTGAAGTCGTCGGTGCGCACGATCAGCTCGTCGACGGCGGCCTGGATGCATGGACCTTCCCCGCAGGCCTCCTGCAGCGCGTCGAGCTCATAGATCAGATCCGACGTGCCGAACAGTGACTCGAACCTGCCGCCTTTGCCGATCAACAGGACACCGCAGGTGTCGGTTCCCGGAATCATCTCCGTCGCCGCGGCGGTCACCCCGGCCAATACCTCGTCGACGTTGCGGGGTGGCGCCGTCGCTCTGGCCAACTCGGCCATCCGCAGCGCCAGATCGTGGTTGGGCACAGACATTCGACAAGTCTTACTCACGTTTGCCGGATTGACGAACGCGGCTCCTCGATTGTGACGTTTGCGGATTTTCAACAAGGGCATGCTGCGCTGCAAGCGGACGCGGTGGTCGACACCCACGTCCGCGAGGTCCTGTCGGTTCAGACCGCGAGCCGACGGGGCCGCCCCTAATTGTCGCGTGCTCTGCACAATCCGGCCCGGCACTCTCTTAGCTGTAGTAATTTCGGCGCTGTGGTGAGCAATGTCTGGATCCTTGGCGGCTATCAGACCGACTTCGCCCGGAACCTCACCCGGGAGAGCCGTGATTTCGCCGATCTGACCACCGAGGTCGTCGACCTGACGCTGCGCGAGTCCATGATCGACGCCGCCGACATCGACGTCGTGCACGTCGCCAATGCGTTCGGCGAGATGTTCGCCCGCCAGGGTCACCTCGGCGCGATGCCCGCCACCGTCCACGACGGACTGTGGGACACCCCGGCGACCCGGCACGAGGCGGCCTGCGCCTCGGGCAGCGTGGCCGCGCTGGCGGCGATGGCCGATCTGCGGGCCGGCCACTACCGCACCGCGCTGGTGATCGGCGTGGAGCTGGAAAAGACGGTGCCCGGCGACATCGCCGCCGCCCACCTGGGCGCCGCCGCATGGACCGGCCACGAGGCCGAGGACGCCACGTACGTGTGGCCGTCGATGTTCTCCCGGGTCGCCGACGAGTACGACCGTCGCTTCGGTCTCGACGACGCCCACTTGCACGCGATCGCGGCGCTGAATTTCGCCAACGCCAAACGCAACCCCAACGCGCAGACCCGGGACTGGGCGGTCCCCGATCTGGCCACCGGTGGCAGCGACGATGCGGTCAATCCGCCCACCGAGGGCCGGATCCGCCGCTATGACTGCAGCCAGATGACCGACGGTGGCGCGGGCGTCGTCCTGGTCAACGACGACTTCCTGCGCGATCACCCCGGCGTGCGTCCGATCGGGCTGATCGAGGGCTGGGGTCACCGCACCGTCGGTTTGGGGCTGCAGCAGAAACTCGACCGCGACGCCGCAAACCCCTATCTACTGCCCCACGTCCGGGCTGCCGTCTACGACGCGTTCGGCCGCGCCGGCGTCGGTCTCGACGATCTCGACGGCATCGAGGTGCACGACTGCTTCACCCCGAGTGAGTACCTCGCCATCGACCACATCGGTCTGACCGGACCGGGCGAGTCATGGAAGGCGATCGAGAACGGCGAGATCGAGATCGGCGGCCGGCTTCCGATCAACCCCAGCGGCGGCCTGATCGGTGGCGGCCACCCGGTGGGCGCGTCCGGCATCCGGATGATGCTCGACGCCGCCAAACAGGTCAGCGACCTCGCCGGCGGCTACCAGGTCGACGGCGCGCGCCGCTTCGGCACGCTCAATTTCGGCGGAAGTACAGCAACCACAGTCAGTTTCGTGATCAGATCGGCAGACGATGGACACTGAGATCGTCGGCAAGTTCCTGTCGACGCTACCCGAGGACGACGACCACCCCTACCGCACCGGCCCATGGCGGCCGCAGACCACGGAGTGGCGCGACGACGATCTCACCGTCGTCGACGGTGAGATCCCCACCGATCTCGACGGGGTGTACCTGCGCAACACCGAGAACCCGCTGCACCCGGCACTCAAGGCGTATCACCCCTTCGACGGTGACGGCATGCTGCACATCGTCGGCTTCCGGGATGGAAAAGCGTTCTACCGCAACCGTTTCATCCGCACCGACGGATTCGAGGCAGAGAACGCCGCAGGGGGTCCGCTGTGGCCTGGCCTGGCCGAGCCGTTGTCGCTGGCAAAGGTCGACTACGGCTGGGGCGCGCGCACCCTGATGAAGGACGCCTCCAGCACCGACGTCGTGGTGCACCGCGGCACCGCGCTGACGAGCTTCTATCAGTGCGGAGACCTCTACCGAGTCGACCCGTACTCCGCCGAGACGCTCGGCAAGGAAACGTTCAACGGCGGGTTCCCGGGCGACTGGGGTGTCTCGGCCCATCCCAAGGTCGACGACCGCACCGACGAGATGCTGTTCTTCAACTACTCCAAGAACGCGCCCTACATGCACTACGGCGTGGTGGACGCCAACAACGACCTGGTGCACTACACCGACGTGCCACTGCCGGGTCCCCGGCTACCGCACGACATGGCGTTCACCCGAAACTATGTGATCCTCAACGACTTCCCGCTGTTCTGGGATCCGGAGCTGCTGCAGCGCGACGTGCACATGGCCCGGTTCCACCGCGACATACCGTCGCGGTTCGCGGTGCTGCCCCGGCGCGGAACCAGCAGTGACATCCAATGGTTCGAGGCCGATCCGACGTTCGTACTGCACTTCGTCAACGCCTACGAGGACGGCGATGAGATCGTGCTGGACGGCTTCTTCCAGGGCGATCCCGAGCCGACCGACAACGGCACCGGCACCAAGTGGCAGCGGGCGTTCCGGTTCCTCGCACTGGACCGTATGCAGGCCCGGCTGCACCGCTGGCGGCTCAACCTCGTCACCGGCGGGCTCACCGAAGAACCGTTGTCGGACAGCATCACCGAGTTCGGCATGATCAACACCGGCCACCTCGGTGAGCCGTATCGCTACACCTGGGCGGCCAGCGGCAAGCCCGGTTGGTTCCTGTTCGACGGCCTGGTCCGCCACGACGTACGCACCGGCTCCGAAGAGCGCTACTCCTTCGGCGACGGGGTCTACGGCAGCGAGACCGCAATGGCACCCCGCGTCGGCAGCAGGGCCGAGGACGACGGTTACCTGGTCACCCTGACCACCGACATGACCGAGGACGCCTCGTACTGCCTGGTGTTCGACGCGGCTCGGCTGGCCGACGGTCCGGTGTGCAAACTCAAACTGCCCGAACGGATCTCGAGTGGCACGCACTCCACCTGGGTGGCCGGATCCGCGTTGCGCCGGTGGCATACCGCCGACTCGGCGGCCGGCGCGATCGGTTTGTAGTGAGCGAAGTGCACTCCGCCGAGACGCCCACCGTCTTGGCGCCTGACAGTCCCAATGCCATCGGGCGGATGCTCGGATTGCTGGGCGACGAGTGGAACCTGTTGATCATCCAGCAGGCGTTGCTCGGCGCCAGCCGCTACAGCCAGTTCATGTCGCGGCTGCCGATCTCGAACTCGGTGCTGACCAACCGGCTCCGCACACTGGTCGGCGACAGTCTGCTGACCCGCAAGGTGCATGCCTCCACCCGCGCGCGCACCGAGTACGTCATCACCAGCCGCGGCCGCTCACTGTGGCCGACGATGCTGGCGATCTGGGAGTGGGAACGCAACTGGGTCACCGAACATCGGGCGACATTGCCTGCGATGCGCCATATGGCGTGCGGGTCGCATTTCGCACCGTTGATGCGCTGCAACGCCTGTCGCGCCGTCGTCACCGGATCCGAAGTCGGGCTGGCCCTCGGACCGAGTGGCGACTGGGCCCGGTCGGCGCCGGCCGCCTCGACGCGGCGCCGCTCGGAATCCGACACCAGCGCACGCCAAGCCGGATTGTTCCCCGAGACCATGAGCGTGTTCGGCAATCGTTGGGCCGCAGCACTTTTGGTTGCTGCATTCCTCGGCACCACCCGCTTCACCGATTTCCAGACCCAGCTCGGGGCCCCGCCCAGTCTGCTGGCCGAACGGCTCCAGACGTTCTGCACCCTCGGCGTGTTCACCACGTCGCCCGCGGAGCGCTCCGGTCCGGAGCGGGCCGCCTACCTGCTGACCGACAAGGGACGGGCGTTCTTCCCGGTGTTGACCGCGGCACTTCAGTGGGCGCAGTGGTGGTTCCAGGCGCCAGAGGGTCCCGCCGTGGTGATGACCCATCACGATTGCGGGGCCGGCTTCACCGGCGAACTGGCCTGCGACCGGTGCACCGAACGGCTCACCGGCGCCGAGGTCAGCACCGTCGCTATTTAGCCGGGACTATCTGGAATCCCTTGAGGATCGTCGCCGAATCGGCTGCGTACGTGGGGTTGTCGGGCTTGATCGTCTGCACCGTCAAGGTGCTGACGTAGTTCACGTCACCATCGGTGAAGACCACCGCCAGCGAGGTCGCGGTGCGGGCCGGGATCTTGCCCATCGCCGGGGCGGTGTACGTCGTGGACTGGGCCGTCGACCCGCAGACCGTCGCCGAACTGGTCTTCAGGTCCGTCACCTTCAACCGCGCCACCAGCTGCTTGTTCTGGATGTCGAGGATCTGCTGGGCGTTGCCCTCCTTGGCAGCCACCTTCTGCAGGGTGACCACCGCGTTGGGCGTGAACCCGTCCTCGGCCAGCGCCGGGTTGCGGATGGCGTACCGGATGGATTCGGAGTCCAGTTTCTCGGTGCGTTCCCAGCCCTGCGGTTGCGGCAGCCGAAGCCTCGGTTCCTGGTCGGTTCGGGTGGGGACGTCGACGAGCGGCGCCGACACCTCGTCACACTTGGCCGCGACCGGCTTGTTGTCGTCGGAGCAGCTCGTGATCGTCACCGCGAGTGCGGCCGCCACTACGGCCGATACGATTCCCGTCGCCTTGCGCAAAGTCATCCCTTCGAAAGCCCGGCTCAGCCTACCGGGGGCGGGAAAAATCCGGTCGAAAAGTATTAGCACTCGCCACCATCGAGTGCTAATCTGGCCGTGCACAGTAAAGCTGCCCGCCAGGGTGGTGGGCTTGCGTTCAGGGATGCAGGAGGTGAGTACTGTGCTCCGCTTCGATCCGTTCAATGACATTGAAGCCATGACCCGGGGACTGCTGACCAGCCAAACCGGAACCGATCGCAGCCCCCGATTCATGCCGATGGACCTCTACAAGGTCGAGGACCATTACATGCTGACGGCCGATCTCCCCGGTGTGGATCCCGGTTCGATCGACGTCAACGTCGACAACGGCACGCTCACGCTGACGGCGCACCGCTCGGCCCGCTCCGAGGACTCGGTGCAGTGGCTGACCAGCGAGAGGTTCTTCGGCACCTACCGTCGCCAGTTGGCACTCGGCGAGGGTATCGACACCGCCAAGATCTCGGCCACCTATGAAAACGGCGTCCTGACGGTGACGATCCCGCTGGCCGAACGGGCCAAGCCGCGTCGCATCGAGGTCACCCGCTCCGGTGAGAGCAAGCCGATCGAGCCGACGACCGTCGAAGCGGGCTGAGGCCCAACCGATTCCGTGACGTTCCGTGCTCAGTCGCCATCCTCGGCGGCTGAGCACGGACACGTCGGGGGCGCGGACCGCCTGCCTCACACCATGGTTCAGCCGACGAGGTCGACGACATCTGACGGTCCGCCGAGGTGGAACCCCTGGCCGTATTCGATGCCGAGACCGATCAGCGTCCGGAGCTGGCTGGGTGTTTCGATGGCCTCGGCCACCGTCTTCGCCCGCAGCTCGGAGGCAAGTGATTTCAGTGCGGTCGCCATCGCACGCTTGACCGGGTCGTCGTCGATGCCGGCGATCAACTCTCCGTCGATCTTGATGATGTCGGGACGCAGCCGCAGCAGCTGGGTGAAGTTGGCGTAGCCGGCGCCGGCATCGTCGACTGCGATCGATACGCCTCGATCCCGCAACGGTTTCAGACCGAGGTCGAGATCAGTGGGAAATGGTTCGTGCTCGGTGATTTCGACGATCAACGCTCGGTCCTGAGAAGCGAGGGCATCGTGGATCGCCGGCTCCAGCGCCGCGCTCGGACTCAGGTTGACGGCCACCGGAGTGTCGCCGGGGATCGGATGCGCCGCCTCCAAGATGGTGCACAGCGCGGCATATTCCAGATCGATGCCGCGGCCGAGTCGCCGGGCAGCGCTGAACCAGTGCATCGGCGTCACGTCCGATGACTCCGGAAACCTCATCAGTCCCTCGTAGGCGGCTGTGCTGCCGTTTTCCAGTCGGACGATGGGCTGGAAGACCGCCCTGAGCGCGTCCGGCTGAGCCAGCAGCACATCCAGTCGTTCTTGCAGATTCTCGGTCTCCACCGCTTCGGGCACCATCACCGAGGCGACGAATCGTGCCGTGAGTGCGCGTTGTCCTCGCTCGTCGCCGTCGGTCATCACCTGCGTCAGCAGCGCCGAGAGTTGTAATTGCGCGCCGACCAAGGCGGAGACGAATTCACTGATCGCCAGCAGTGCGTCAAGATCTGAGTCAGAGAACGCTCCGACCGCGCTGGCCGCCAGCAGCAGTGAGCCGATCGCGTCGTCGTTGTACATCAGCGGAATCACCGCCCACGACCTGGTGCCCCACTGCTTGTTCATCGCGCGAACGCGTGGAGACAGTCGTTCGTCTGCCAGCGCATCGTGGAGCAGCTTCGGACATCTTTCCCGCGCCGCAAGGCCCTGAAAGCTGCTGTCCCTGGGCACTACGAAGCCCGTCGCAGCCGCAATCACGCCGTGCGCGGACACGGTCACATACGCGTTGTCGGAACCGCGAAGCAACGTCACTGCCGCCCCGTCCGCGGCGTGCATGAACGCACACACCTGCTCGGCGACGCGACCGACCAGCGACACCGGGTCCATCGAGGCTGTCAATGCCCGAACCAGTCGCTCCACAGCATCCCTATCTCCGCGCCACTGGAGGACCGTGGCCCCGTGAGGCGAATTGCTATCAATGCACGACAGTACTGGGTGAATCGCGGACAACCGTCAAAAATGGCCGCTGAGCCGAAATGTCAGGTTGTTGCGCACCGCAGGCCATTCGATGTCCAGGATGGAGTAGACCACAGTGTCCCGGCGGGACCCGTCGGACAGAAGTTGATGGCTGCGCAGCACGCCGTCGAGCTTGGCGCCGAGGCGTTCGATCGCCGCCCTGCTGACCTGGTTGAAAAAGTGGGTACGGAATTCCACAGCGACACAGCCCAGTTCGTCGAACGCATGGGTGAGCAGCAGCAATTTCGTCTCGGTGTTGACCCCGGTTCGCCGCGCTGCCGCCGAGTGCCAGGTATGGCCGATCTCGAGGCGGCGGTTGGCGGCATCGACGTGGAACAGACTCGACGAGCCGACCACGACGCCGTCAGTGCGCCTGCGGATTACGTAGGTCACGCCCTCGTCGGCGTCCTGCATCGTCTGCATCCGGCTGACCCACGCCGCGGCGGTCTCCGGCGTCGGCGCGCTGGTGAACCACAACTCGCCCACGTCGGCCGCCGCAGCGGTGATCTCGGGAATGTGGGAGTCTCCCAGCGGCTCCAGGGAAACCCAGTGCGCGCCGGTCAAAGTGACAGGTTCGACGAAGCGGCCGCTCATCGGCGGCGCACCAACGCGGTGATCAACGCCCATACCGAGCAGATCACTGCGCCGGCGGCGCACACCGCCCCGATGTAGAAGCCGTACGCCACCGACACCGAGCCGCCGACGTTGAGGTGGTAATACCAGTAGGTCAGCACGCCGAGCAGCACCGAGATCACCAGCGCCGCCAACGCGGCCAGGCGCGGGGACAGGTTGCGCGCCACCATCGCACCGGTGACGATCAGCGCCGAGGCCAACAGCACGATCAGCTGGCCGGCGCCGAAGCGGGGCGGCAGCACGAGGCTCCCGACGGTACCGCCGATGGCGCTCGCGCGGCCCCCGCCCGCGACCGAGGTGGTCAACCACGGCAGCCACGCGCTGACGGCCAGGACCGCCGCGCAGAGCGCGACGAACCAGCCCGCACGCAGGTGTGCCATGGTCAGACCCTAACCCGCCGCATCCAACACGCCGGGCTGCCGCATCGACAACGTCCGGTCCAGATCCAGCCGGGACAGGAACTCGTCGTCGTGGCTGACCAGGATCACCGCGCCGCGGTAGGCGCGCAGCGCGTCGACCAACTGGTCCACGCTGGCCAGGTCGAGATTGTTGGTGGGTTCGTCGAGGACAATCAGCTGCGGCGACGGATCGGCCAGCAGCAACCGCGCGAGCGCCACCCGGAAGCGTTCTCCGCCGGACAGGCCGGCCACCGGCCGGTACACCGAGTCACCGCGCAGCAGGAACCGGGCCAGCCGGGTGCGCACCAGGGCGGTGTCGGCATCGGGCGCCGCGGCCCGCACGGTGTCCAGGACACTGGCCTGCTCGTCCAGGCCGTCGAGGCGCTGCGGCAGGTAGCCGACCCGGTCGGTCAGCAAGCGACCCGCGGTTCCGGCGATCAGATCGTCCAGCAGCCGGGTCTTGCCGATGCCGTTGCGCCCGACGATCGCAATGCGTTCGGGACCCATCACCACCAATGGTCCTCGCGCACCGGGCAATTCGGCGATCCTGCGGCTGGCCGGCACATCGGGATCGGGCAGGTCGACGCGAATGTGCTCGTCGCTGCGCAGCCTCGCTTCGGCTGCCTGCAGCGCGTCCGCGGCCTCGGCCGCCGAGGCGTCGAGCCCGGTGCGCAATTTGCCCGCCGCCACCTCGGCGGCCGAGGCCCAGTTGTTCATCACGATCTTCGGCGCGCGCTTGTTGGCGTAGTCCTTCTGCGCCTTGCGATTACGACGAGCCAGCTTGGTCTCGGCCGCCGCGCGCTGACGCTTCTGCACCCGCACGGTCTGTTCGGCGGCAGAGACCGCCTGCGCCGCCGCGGCCTGTTCGCTGTCCAGGTGGGCACGGAATTCGCGATAGGGACCGCCGAAGGAGGTGAGCCGGTGGTTGTGCAGCTCGGCGGTGTGGTCCATCCGGTTCAGCAGCGCGACATCGTGACTGACCACGACCAGCGTTCCCGGCCAGTCGGCGATCAGGTCTCTCAGCCTGGCCCGGGCGTCGCGGTCGAGGTTGTTCGTCGGTTCGTCGAGCAGGGTGATGGCGGCAGCCTGGAGCCGAAGGGCGGTGACCGCCAACAACATCGCCTCCCCGCCGGAGACCTGCCCGACGGTCCGGTCGAGGTCGACGGGCTCCAAACCGATAACGCGCAGCGCCTCGGCGGCGCGGTCCGCGATGTCCCAGTCCTCGCCGATCACCTCGAAGTCACGGTCGGTCGCCGAGCCGGATTCGATCGCGCGCAGCGCGGCCAGCCTGGCACCGACGCCGAGCACGTCGGCGATCGATACGGCGACGTCGAGCGTCAGCGTCTGCGGCAGGTAGGCGACGTCACCGCTGGTGATGATTCGGCCCGCTGTGGCAGTGAGTTCACCGGCGATCAGCCGCAGCAGGGTCGACTTGCCGCTGCCGTTGGCGCCGACCAGGCCGGTCCGGCCGGCCGGCAGAGTGGCGCTCAGGCCGTCAAGAGCGACGGTTCCGTCCGGCCAGGCGAAGTCGAGGTCGATCAGCGTGATTGCGGAGTCGGTAGTAGGCATGGGTCTCCCAGTGGTTGACGGCGAGCAGGTGAGCTGCGCTGTGATCCACGACGGGGACCCTCCTCGATGAGCGAAAGACTTGGACGGGCGCCACGCTAATGACCCAACGCCGACGCGGGCAACCGATTTATCCCTACGCTGAGGCCATGACGGATCTCCCCGACTGGGTTCGCGAGCTCGACATGGGACCCCATCCCGAAGGTGGCTTCTTCCGCGAGACCTGGCGCAGCGACCTGATTGTCGGCGAATCCGCCCTGCCGCCGGACTACAACGGCCCGCGCAACGCCGGCACCGCGATCTACTTCGTGCTGCTGCCCGGCCAGCAGTCCGCCTGGCACACGGTGCGCAGCGCCGAACTGTGGCTGTATCACCGCGGCAGCCCGCTGCTGCTCGACATCGGCCCGGAAAAGGACAGCGCCACAACGGTTCTACTCGGCCCGGATATCGTCGCCGGCGAACAGCCGCAGGTGTTGGTCCCACCCGGACATTGGCAGCGTGCCCGTCCCCGCGACGACGAGCCGACGTTGGTCAGTTGCGTGGTGGTGCCGGGGTTCGACTTCGCCGACTTCGCCTTGGTCCCACCTACCGACTGACGGTCCGCAGCACGTCGAACGCGGCGGCGACGAGTTCGGCGTTGCCCGGCGCCGGTGACCCGTCCGGCAGCGCCACGGTGTCCTCGAGCCCGATGCGGGTCTGCACTCCGCGCAGCCCCGCGTGGGCCAGCAGTGGCCAGCAGCTGTCGTCCAGGCCGTGCAGCAGCATCGGCGCCGGCGACTCGGCCCGGCCGATCCGCGCCAGCAGGTCGTCGGCGGTCGCGGTGTCCCCGTCGGCCGGGAGTTCGACCATCACCCGAAGGCAGTGCGGGGCCAGGGGCGAACTCGCCCACGATTCGGCCGCGTCGGCATGAAAGATGCCCGCCTCGACGCCGATGCCCCGGCTCAGCAGCAGCTCGGCCAGATCCTGCGCACCCGGCTCATGCCAGTTGACGGAGGCGAAGTCGGGCAGCACCGTCCAGGACTCGACGGCATGCAACCGCTTTTGCGGATCGGGCAGCGCCCAGAACCCCGTCGTCACACCCAGCGGCAGGCCCGGCACCGCGTGCCGGACGGCGCTGACTGCCGCGGCCACCGTCGCCGGTTCCAAGGAGTCCACCCCGTCGGGGGTCTTGGGGTGCAGGTGAACCGCCATGGCCCCGGCAGTGTGCGCGGCGACGGCGGCGGCGGCCAGTTGTTCCGGCGACACCGGGAGTCCGACGTGCTGGTCGGGGGTGCGGGCGCCGTTGATGCAGGCTTTGACGTAGGGGGCAGAAGGCATGTGTCATTCTCACCCGCCATGACGAGACTTTCCGAAGTAGCGTTCCCTCATGCGGGGCCACACCATCGTCTGCGGTGACGACGCGCTCGGGTTGCGGATCATCGATGAACTGAACAATGCCGGGGTCAGTGTCGCGATCTCGCAGGCGCCCGAGGATCTCGAGAGCGCGGGGATCGCCACCGCCCACGCGGTGATCTGCGCCGACGACGACGATGCGCTGAATCTGGAGATCGCGCTGCTCGCGCGGCAGGCCAACCCGAGGGTGCGCATCGTGGCCCGGCTGTCCAATGCGGTGCTGCGGGAAGCCATGGCCGAGGGCAACGGGCCCGGCGCCATCCTGGACGTCGCGGATCTGGCGGCACCGTCCGTGGTCGAAGCGCTGTTGAAGCGGACCACCCACACCATCGCGGTGGCCGGGGTGGATTTCGTCGTCACCGGCGCCACCGCGCGCCGGGACGGCAGCCTGCGGGAGATCTTCGGCGACCTCGCCCCGGTCGCGGTGATCCGCGGCGACGGTTCGGACAATCCCGGTGAGGTCATCGCGTGCCCGGGCCGCGACGTGCAGGTGCGCGCGGGTGACTGGACGGCGATGATCGGCACCGCCGACGAGCTCGCCGAGCGGGGTATCGACGTCGCCAAGCCGATACCGGCATCGCCGCGGGTGCGGCCGCTGTTCGTGCGGATCTCGGACGCGGTCCGTGCGTTTGCCGACGACCTGAACCCAATGTTCTACCGCGCGCTGGCAGTGTCGGCCACGTTGCTGATCGGTTCGACGATCATGCTGCGATTCGCCTACAAGCAGCCGGGAATGGATTGGATCGACGCGCTCTACTTCTCCGCGGAGACCATCGCAACCGTCGGGTACGGCGACTTCAACTTCCTGGATCAGCCGGACTGGCTGCGGTTGTGGGGCGTCGTGATGATGTTCGCCGGAGTCGCCACCACGGCCATCGTGGTGGCATTCGTGGCTGATGTGCTTCTCTCGCATCGCATTTCGCAGGCCGCGAACAAGCAGAAGGTGCGGCATCTCCAGCGTCACGTCGTGGTGGTGGGTCTCGGGTCGTTCGGGATCGGGGTGGCGGCGGTGCTGAAGGCGGCCGGACACGACGTGGCCGTGATCGAACGCGACGAGGACAATCGCTACCTGTCGGCGGCGGCCGAACTGGGTGTTCCGGTGATATTCGGTGACGCTACCCTGCGCCAAACGCTGGAAGCTGCCCGTATCGGCGACGCCCGCGCGGTCGCGGTGCTCACCCAGGACGACGTGGTCAACATCGAGACCGGCATCGTGGTGCGCGAGATGCTGGGTCCGCGAGCACTTCCCGAGATCCAGCGCCCCGACGTTCCGATCGTGCTGCGGATCTACGACAGGGCGCTCGGATCGGCGGTCGGCACGCGGTTCAAGTTCGAGTTCGTCCGCTCGACCGTCGACCTGGCCACCCCCTGGTTCATCGGCGAGGCGATGGGTCTCGATGTGCTGGGGACCTTCTCGGTCGGGCAGCGGTCGTTCATGGTGGGCGCGGTGCAAGTGCAGCCCGGCAGCGAGCTGGACGGGATCCGGATGTTCGAGCTGTCGACCCACACCCGGGTCATCGCCATCGGCCGGGCCGGGGACCCGCTGCGGTTGCATCCCCGCCGCGACACCCAGCTGATCGCCGGCGATACCGCCTACCTCGTCGGCCCGTACCGCGAATTGATCGCCACCCTTCGCAAGGGGCAGCAGGCGCCGCACCCGGGAACGATCAGCGGGCCGATTCCGACAGGTTGATCACCTACCCTCTGCTCATGACGCAGTCGGGTGAACCGGTGACGAGGCGCGACGACATCCGCCGACGCCTCGAGGAGCGCTACCGGCGCCTCGCGGAGTCGCGCCGCCTGAGCCCGGTCACGGCGTTGGTCGCGCGGTTCAACGACATCGACGGCGGCACTCAGGGAGCCGTGGTGTCCACCCAGCTGTTCACCACGGTCATCCCGTTGATGGTCATCGGCTTCAGCTACATGCAGGGCTTCGCCGACAACGCCAGCCCCGGAACGATCTTCACCCGCCAGTTCGCCCTCGAACATCCGCTGTCCGACCGGTTGCGGGAAGCGTTCGGCAATTCCGCGGGCCTGCGGGCGGATTGGACGCTGATCGGGGTCGCGAGCTTCCTCGTCTGGGGTATCCCGATGGCGGCCTCGGTCGCGACGATCTTCGCCAAGGCCTGGCGCCGCGAGCAGTACGGCCTGGTGACCCGACTGCTGCGCGGCACAGCGTGGTTCGTGTTGTACCTCGTCACCATCGCGGTGCGGGAGCGAATCATGTTCGGCCATCACCACCACGGTCTCCCCCGCGCGATGTTGTTCGTCGTGGGTCTGCTGCCGGTGTGGCTGTTCTGGTCGCTCACCCCCGCCCTGCTGGTCCGCGACGGTGGCCGAGGCTTGAGCCCGCTGGCGCTGGCCGGTCTGGCGGGCGTGGTGATCGACGGCATCGTCATCCAGCTGGGCTCCCGCCTGGTGTTCCCCTCGCTACTGCACGACTGGGACGGGTTCGGCCCGATCGGGGTGGCGATGGCGCTGCTGATCTGGTGCGGCGCGGTGGGCACCGGCTGGGTGCTGATTGCCTGCGTGGGCGCGGTGCTGTGGGAACGCAACGCACCGTCGGAGATGGTGGTCGACTCCCAGGTCGCCTAGGTCAATCGCAGCACGCGCAGGGCGTTCTCCTTGAGGATCGTGCGCGCCACCGCGGGATCGATGCCGAGCGCCTCGAAATCCTGGCGCCAGCGGTCCAGCGCGATGTAGGGATGGTCGGTGCCGAACAGGGCCTTGCCGCCGAGCTGCCGCTTCAGAGCCGAAACGAGTTGCGGCGGAAAGTACTTGGGCGACCACCCGGACAAGTCAATGTACACGTTCGCTTTGTGCGACGCGATCGCGATCTGCGAGTCGACCCAGGGCACCGCCGGGTGGGCCATCACGACGGTGAGATCGGGGAAGTCGGCGGCGACGTCGTCGAGCAGCATCGGGTCGGAGTAGCGCAGCTTGATCCCGTGCCCGCCGGGCAACGCCGACCCAAGACCGGTCTGACCGGTGTGGAACAGCGCGGGCACTCCCGCCGCGGCGATCGCCTCGTAGATCGGATAGAACCGGCGATCGTTGGGTTCGAAGCCCTGCAGGCTGGGGTGGAACTTGAAACCCTTGACCCCGTAGTCGCCGGTCAGCTCCTGCACCCGCCGCACCGAGTCGGAATCCCACGGGTCGACGGACCCGAACGGGATCAAGACGTCGTTGTTGCGCACCGTCCCTTCGATCAGCTCCTCGACCGAGTTGGGCTGTCGCCCCGACACCGTGTGGGCGTCGATGGTGAACACCACCGCGGCGGTGTTGTGCCGGCGGTAGTAGGCGGCGAGGTCGTCGACGCGGGTGAAGTAGTCGGCACCGAGCTTGAAGTAGCGGCCGGTGGCTTCGGCCAGCTCGTCGTCGTAGGCGCAGTGGCCGCTCGCGTCGACCTCGACATGGGTGTGGAAGTCGATGGCGTCGACCGCCGTGAAGTCGATCGCGGGTTCGTACCTGACGGTCACCGACGCAGTCTAGGAGAGCTCGGCGTTCCTCCGCGGATTTCATGACCAAAGTCCCTACCGACTGGTAACCCTCACGAGATTCACTGCTGTGTGCTCAAGGTGTTCCTTGTCGACGACCACGAAGTCGTGCGCCGCGGTCTGGCGGACCTTCTCAGCGCCGATCCCGAACTGACGGTGGTCGGCGAGGCGGCGACGATGGCCGAGGCACTGGCACGTATCCCCGCCGCCGCACCCGATGTCGCCGTGCTGGATGTCCGGTTGCCCGACGGCAGCGGGATCGATCTGTGCCGGGATCTGCTGGCCGCCAACGACGACCTGCGTTGCCTCATCCTGACGGCGTTCACCGACGAGCAGTCCATGCTCGACGCGATCCTGGCCGGTGCCAGCGGCTACGTGGTCAAGGACATCCGCGGCATGGCGCTCGCCGAGGCGATCAAGACCGTCGGAAGCGGAAAGTCGTTGTTGGACAACCGCGCCGCGGCCGCCCTGATGTCACGTCTGCGCAGGGACACCGAGCAAGATGAGCGGTTACGGGACCTGTCGTCCACCGAACGCACACTGCTGCAACTGTTGGGCGAGGGCCTGACCAACCGGGAGATCGGCCAGCGGATGTTCCTGGCCGAGAAGACCGTGAAGAATTACGTCTCGCGGCTGCTGCTCAAGCTCGGCTTCGCCGGGCGCACCCAGGCCGCGCTCTTCGCCGCCGAGAACCTGCGCCGCCACGAGGCCGGCCCGGTGGTGACGCCCTAGGTCAGACGGAGATCTCGACAGCGGGTTGCAGAACGAACGTCGCGCGGCAGGACCGTTCGACGAACAGCGGCACGAACTCGCGGATCCTGGCGTCGTCGAACCGGCGGTAGGTACTGTCCACCGTCTCGGTGATGATGTGGTCCGGTACGTACGGGAACGATTCGGTCAGGCGGCTGACGACCTGATCGATCTGGCGCTGCTCTTCAGCACGTTCCACGCCGGACATCATCGGACGAAATACGCGGTTTGCGCAACTATCGGCACCACGGCGGATGACGGCCGGGTAGCGGGTTGATGAACAGCGAGCGGTGACCGTTGTGTCGTTCCACCCGGTGCGCGCGCAGTCATCCGGTCGGATACAGTTCGGCCGTGACCTCACCGAGCAATGTGGACGCAGGCGACCAGACGCCCGAGTCCGCGAATCGCCTTCAGGCCGAACATCTCCGGGAGATGCTGCTGGCCCAGTGTGAGCAACTCGACGCTGACCTGGCCACCTACGGCTCGGCGCTCGAGCGTTACCAGCGGCGCGGTGAGCAGACGCAGGCGCGGCGGATTCGCGGCATGATCCGCGCCGCCGAACGCGAGCGTCGCTCGGTGCAGGATCTGATCGCCGGGCTGGAGTGCCGGTTCCTGGTCACGGAGACCGCACGCAGCGAACAGGCCCGGCGCCTCCCCGGCCTGGCCGCCCGCCAGAGCGCGCCTCGCGTCCATCCGTACCCGACGCCGCACCGGGTCATCAGGAACTGATCCGCGTCAGGACGGACTGAAGACCTCGACGAAGCGGTTCAGCGACTCCTTGATGTCGCCCTTCAGCGCGCCGGCCACGACCATGCCGATCGGCCCGAACAGTGCCGCGCCGCCCAGGTGGACGTCCATGGTCACCACCGAGGTGTTGGCGTCGGAGTCATTCGGCCGCACCTTGCCGATCAGCTTGACCTTGACCCCACCCACACCGGCGCCGTTGAGTGTCATCGCTTCCGGCGCCTTGAAGTGGACGATCTCCCACTTCACCCGGTTGGGCATGCCCTTGACCTCGACGATGGACTCCACGACGGTGCCCTTTTCGAGGGTCTCGGGCAGCTTGGAGCGCCACACCCGGTGGATGGTCAGCCAGTCCTTGTAGCGCGAGAGGTCGGAGGCGTGCTGCCACGCCTGCTCGGGCGGTAATGGAACGTCAACGGATACAGAGAGTTTCGCCATAAGTCAGCTTGGTTCGTCGCCCTTGTCGGTGCGGTTGGACTCGACGTAGTTTTTGGCGGCATCCTGCACCTTGTCGACGGTGCTGGAGTACTTGCCCTGCGTCTTCTGGTCGATGATGTCGCCGGCCTTGTCGATGGCCTGGCCCACCTTGTCGGCATTCTCACCCAAGACTTCCTTGGTCTTGCCGAGGGCTTTGTCGAGGAATCCCATCGGTCAATCTTGCACCGTGGGCTCGGTCCGCCACAACATCCGCGGTTCGCCCAGCACCCGCCCCTGCACCCACCAGGCCACCTCGACCAGGCCGGCGGCAAGCAACCCCATCGCCAGGCCGGTCGAGGTGACCTCCAGGTTGGAGGGATCGAGCATGAACGCCGTACGCGCCGCCGGTATGGCGAAGATCACCACATAGGCCAGTCCCGAGGCGGCCACCAGCGCCACCCGCCACCACTGGTAGGGCCGGGCGACCACCGCGAGCACCCACACCGCCCCCATCAGCAGGGTGATCAACGCGGCGGTCGAGGCCTGGGTTTGCTCGGTCACAGTCGCGTCGGTCTTGTGATTGGCGATCAGGTAGGACGTGTAGGTCATCACGCCGATCACCACCCCGGACGGCAGCGCCGAGGTCATCACGCGCCGCACGAACCCGGTGCGAGCGCGCTCGCTGTTGGGCGCCAGCGACAGGATGAAGGCCGGGATGCCGATGGTGAACCACGCCGCGATCGTCACGTGGATCGGCTGGAACGGGTAGAGCAGCGAGGGCGTGCCGAACAGCTTGTGGGACAGGCCGGCCAACCCCACCAGCAGGGCCAGCAGCACCGAGTAGACAGTTTTGGTGAGGAACAGGTTCGAGACCCGCTCGATGTTGCCGATCGCGCGCCTGCCCTCGCCCACCACATAGGGCAAGGTGGCGAACTTGTTGTCCAGCAACACAATCTGCGCCACCGCGCGCGACGCCGGGGAGCCCGAGCCCATCGCGACCCCGATGTCGGCATCCTTGAGCGCCAGCACGTCGTTGACGCCGTCACCGGTCATCGCGACGGTGTGGTCGCGCGACTGCAGGGCGTGCACCATGGCCCGTTTCTGGTCGGGACGCACCCGGCCGAACGTGGTGTAGGTGGCCATCGCATCGGCCAAGGCGTCGGCGTCCGTCGGCAGCTGGCGAGCGTCCAGGGTCTCGCCGTGCAGGCCCAGCGTCCCGGCCACCGCCCCGACCGACACCGCGTTGTCACCCGAGATCACCTTGACCGAGACATTCTGCGAGGCAAAGTATTCGAGCGTGTCTCGGGCGTCGGGCCGGACCCGCTGCTCGAGCACCACCAGCGCCACCGGGGTGACGCGGCCCGGCGCATCCGGACTGTCCACGGGCAGATCACTGGCACCGAGCAGCAGCACCCGCATACCGCGGGAACCGATCTCCTCGGCCTGCGCTGCGGTCGGCGAGTCGGGGTCCAGCAGGACGTCGGGGGCACCGATCAGCCAGTTCCCCCGCTCGCCGTAGGACACCCCGCTCCATTTCGTGGCGGACTTGAACGGTGCTGCGGCCGTTGCGGTCCAGCCCGGCGCGTGCGGATAGGCCTCGGCGACCGCCTGCATGCTGGCGTTGGGCTTGGGATCGTCGGCGGCCAGTGAGGCCAGCACGTCGGCCACCCGATGGTCGTCCCCGCTCACCGAGGTGACGTCGGCCAGTCGCATGCCGTTCTCGGTGAGGGTGCCGGTCTTGTCCGCGCAGACCACATCGACGCGAGCCAGCCCTTCGATGGCGGGCAGTTCCTGCACCAGACATTGCCTGCGCCCCAACCGGATCACCCCGACCGCGAACGCGATCGATGTCATCAGCACCAGGCCCTCGGGAACCATCGGCACCAGGGCGCCGACCATCCGCAGCACCGAGTCCCGCCAGCCCACGTCCGTCGTGAACAGCTGGGTGTAGATGACCAGCAGCCCGGTGGGCCACAGAAGGTAGGTGATGAACTGCAGGATCTTGTTGATGCCGCTGCGCAGTTCGGATTTGACCAGGGTGAACTTGCTGGCCTCCTCGGCGAGCTTGGCGGCGTAGGCTTCCCGGCCCACCTTGGTGGCGCGGTAGGCGCCGGTGCCGGCGACCACGAAGCTGCCCGACATGACGGTGTCACCGGTGTGCTTGGCGATCGCGTCGGCCTCGCCGGTGAGCAGCGACTCGTCGACCTCGAGATTGGCGGCCTCGAGCAGTTCGCCGTCGACGACGATCTGGTCTCCCGGGCCGAGCTCGATGACGTCGTCGAGCACAACCTCGTTGGGCGGCAACGGTTTTGTCCCCGTCCGACGCCGCACAGTGGGCTTGGCCTGTCCGACGATGGCCAGGTTGTCCAGCGTCTTCTTGGCACGTAGTTCCTGGATGATGCCGATCCCGCTGTTGGCGATGATGAGCAGTCCGAACATCCCGTTGATCAGCGACCCGGTGGACAGCACGATCAGCAGCAGCACACCGAGGATGGCGTTGATGCGGGTGAACACGTTGGCCCGCACCACCTCCGCGACGCTGCGCGAGGCGCGGGTGGGCACGTCGTTGGTCTGGCCGGCCGCGATCCGGGCGGCGACGTCGTCGGCGGACAGGCCCGCTGATACGGCGGCGGTCATCGGTACCTCTGCTCTTCGCGCAAGCGGCTCATCGGAAGAAGGTCCCCATCTTGTCCTCGTCGTAGTACTCCAGCGTCAGCTTGTCGCCATCGAAGGTCGCCGTGGAAATGCTTCCGGGCGGGAAGTTCTCAGAGGGGAAGGTGAACGTGAACACGTCGCCGTCCCAGTGGCGGAGTTCGAAGGTGTCCGGCCGCGGCCCCAACGACAGCGTGAGCTTGCCGTCCTTTTCGGCGACCACTGCCGCACCCCAGTAGTCGTTGCGGTAGGTGCCGGTGTAAGTGGCGGCCGGTTGGGCCGGGACGGGGTTGGCCGGCGGTGTCTTGCCGGCGAGCGTGCCGAACGGCTTGTCCATATCGGCGAACGCGTGGGCGTACAGCGCGCGCCAGTCCTGACGCACCTCGCCGAACTGAACCAGGTCGGCGAATTCCGCGGTCAGCGTCTCCGGGATGCCCGTGGGGGTGGCGTTGGTCAGTGCGACGATCGCGACATCGGCCGACGGGATGATCACGAAGTTGGTTGCGGCGCCGAGCTCGAAGGCCCCGGAATGGCTCAGCTGCACCCGGGCCGCGGACGTGGTGCCGACGTTGAACCCGTAGCCGTAGAAGCCGGAGCGCATCGCCGGCTCCGTCGGCGGGTTCGACACGATCTGCGGGGACACCGCGGGCAGCAGCGCGGCGGGATCGACGATGCGCTGACCGTTGTACTGTCCGTCGGCCAGCATCATCGTCAGCCAGTGGGTGAGGTCATTCACCGAGGAACTCACCCCACCGGCGGGCGCTTCGGGATCCGCGTCGCGCGTGTAGAGCGGCTTGTAGGCCCCGTCGATGCGGATGTGCGCGACCGCCTTGTCGGTCCTGGCCTCGTAGTCGGCGAACCGGGAGCTGGTCGACGCCATGCCCAGCGGCCGGTACAGCACCTCGTCGCTGAGGTCCTCCCAGGACTTGCCTGCCGCCACCGCCACCGCCTCGGCGGCTGCGGTCAGTCCGAAGTTTGTGTATGCGTAGGAGATTCGGAACGGCGCCAGCGGAAGTTGGCGCAGCCGGTCCAGGATGTAGCGCCGGTCGTAGCCGAGGTCCTCCAGCTGATCGCCGGCGTGGTCGGGCAATCCGGAGCGGTGCGAATACAGGTCACCGACGGTGACCATCCGGGTGGCGGCCGGATCCGACAGCGCGAACCACGGCAGTGTGTCGGCCACCGGGGTGTTCCAGCCGATGGCGTTCTGGCTGACCTGATGGGCGACGACGGTGGCGCCGATCGGCTTGGACACCGACGCCAGCTGGAACACCGTGTCCGGATCGACCTTGTTGGCGGGGTCGTCGGCGGAACGGCTACCGTCCTTCACGCCAAAGCCCTTGGCGTACACGGTCTTACCGCCGTGCACCACCGCAACCGCCATCCCGGGGATGCCGGCGGACTTCATCAGGTCGGCGGCGATCCCGTCGAGTTTGGCGACGGCGTTGTCGACGGCGTTGTCCGGCAACGCCATGGCGGGCACCAGCGGGGGTGGTTGGTCGGAGCGCGACGGGCGCGCCTCGGGCTTGGATGCCGTGCCGCTACACGCGGTGAGCCCGGCGACCAGGGCGACGATCGCGGCACGTGCTGCCAGAGCGGTCATGGCTTGCACCGTAGTGGCTCACAGTTGCCACCACTTGTCTATTGCTCCCGCCGCGCCCGCCACGACCCTGCCACCCGGCCGCGGCACCGCCGCCTGCACGCCGGCCTCGTCGGCGGCCGCCAGCATCCGCTCGACCGGCTCGGCCCACGGATGGGGAGCCAGCCGGAACGTGCACCAGTGGATCGGGACCAGCAGCCCGGCATCGGTGACATCGCGGTGGGCGCGCACCGCCTCCTCCGGGTTCATGTGGATATCCGGCCAGGACTTGTTGTAGGCCCCGATGGGCATCAACGTCAGGTCGAAGGGGCCGTGCTCGGCGCCGATGTCGGCGAAGCTGCTGGTGTAGCCGGTGTCGCCGCCGAAGTAAGCGCGGTGCTGCGGGCCGATGATCGCCCACGACGCCCACAGCGTCGTATTGCGGGACAAGAACCGGCCGGAGAAGTGCCGCGCGGGCGTGCACACCAGGGTGAGGTCCCCGATGCGGGCTTCGGCGTTCCAGTCGAGTTCGATGATGCGTTCCGGCGGGACACGCCACTGCCGCAGGTGAGCGCCGACGCCGAGCGGCACGACGAACGGCGCCCGCTGGGTGCGGACCAGCCCCAGCACGGTGTCCATGTCGAGATGGTCGTAGTGGTCGTGGCTGATCACGACCGCGTCCAGCGCGGGCAGCGCCTCCAGCGGGGCGGGCACCGGGTGTAGCCGCTGCGGCCCGACGGTGCGCGACGGCGAGCAGCGCTCACTCCACACCGGATCGGTGAGCACCCGGTAGCCGTCGATCTCCAGCAGCGCCGTCGAGTGGCCCAGCCAGCTGACCGCCAGCGGCTCGGACTTGGTGGCCGCCGGCGTGACCAGCGGCACGGTGCCGGCGGGGCGGCTGGCCGAGCGGGTGGAGAACATGTCGAACAGGACGAGGCGGCTCTCCTCGGAATCCAGCCGCAGCGCGGAGGCCGGCTCCAGGTTGTGGAACACCCCCTCGCGGTAGTTGGGCGAGGCGTCGGCGACCGGCCTGATGTCGGCGGGCCCGGCCCCCAGCGAGGCGGGGGCGTCGTTGAGGGCGCGTAGCAGCCATCCGCCGCCGGCCAGCGACGCGGTCCCGGCGGCCAGGCGCACTGCGGCCCTCAACATGTCAGGCGCCCGTGAACTTGGCGGGCCGCTTCTCGATGCGCGCCACCTGGGCTTCGATGACATCCTGGCTGCCCCACGCTTTGTCGAACAGTTCCTTGTGGGTGGGCCCCTGCTCCTCGTACGCGCCGTCGTCGTTGAGCACCCGCTTGGACGCCTGCAGCGACAGCGGCGCCAGCCCGGCGATCTCCTGCGCCCAGGACTGGGCGTCGGCCAGGTCACCGAGCCGGTTGGCCATCCCGGTCATCAACGCCGTGTCGGCGTCCAGGCGTTCGGCGCCCAGCAGCATGCCGCGGGCCCGCCCGTAACCGGCCAGCGAGGACAGCCGTCGGACACTCCAGTTGTCCAGCGCCAGACCGTATTTCGCGATCGGGAACTGGAAGTAGGCGCCGGGAGCAACCACTCGAAGGTCGCAGATCATCGCGAGCTGCACACCGGCACCGATCGCGGGACCGTTGATGGCGGCGATCACCGGCATCGGCGCGGCGTCGATCGACTTGTTCAGCGCGATGGCCTTGTCCGGGAAATCGGCGGCGAACACGTCTCCGGACAGATCTGCGCCCGCGCAGAACACGGTGCCCTGCCCGGTCAGCACGATTGCGCGGACATCGTCGGCGGCGGCCTTCTCGACCGCTTCCCGCAGCGTGTCGACGAGTTCGGAGTTGAGTGCGTTGCGTCGCTCCGGACGCTGCAGCTCGATGGTGGTCACATCCCCCACGCGGTTGATACCGATCATGGTTCGAGGGTACTGGCCGGATAGTGTCGTCGCGTGAGCCGGATCGGGGCTGCCGAACTACGCGACGCCGCACTGGACCCTGGTTCCTTCCGGAGCTGGGACAGCGCGCCGCTGGATGTGGGCGCCGACGCCGCCTACGCCGGTGAGCTCGAACAGGCCCGCGCCAAGACCGGCTTCGACGAGGCGGTGCTGACCGGCGAAGGCACCGTCCACGGCCGCCGGGTCGCCGTCGTGGCCTGCGAATTCGACTTCCTCGCCGGGTCCATCGGGGTGGCTGCCGCCGAACGCGTCACCGCGGCGATCGAACGTGCGACCGCCGAGAAATTGCCGCTGCTGGCGTCGCCGAGTTCGGGTGGCACCCGCATGCAGGAGGGCACCGTCGCGTTCCTGCAGATGGTGAAGATCGCCGCGGCCGTCACCCAGCACAAACGGGCGCACCTGCCGTACCTGGTGTACCTGCGGCATCCGACGACCGGCGGGGTGTTCGCGTCCTGGGGCTCGTTGGGCCACATCACCGCCGCGCAGCCCGGTGCGCTGATCGGTTTTCTCGGGCCTCGGGTGTACGAGCAGCTGTACGGCGAACCGTTCCCGCCGGGCGTGCAGACAGCGGAGAACCTGTTGCGGCACGGCGTAATTGACGCGGTTGTTGGCATCGAGGCACTGCGCGTGACGTTGGACCGGGCGCTGCGGGTCATCACCGACGCCCCGGGCCCTCCGCCGGCGGCGCTGCCCGACGAGCCGATCCCGGACGTCCCGGCCTGGGAGTCGGTCGTCGCATCGCGGCGTCCGGACCGGCCCGGGGTGAGCTGGCTACTGCGCGAAGGCGCGACGGACCGGGTGCCGCTGTCCGGCACACACGGCGATGCGGCCACCACGGCGCTGGCTCTGGCCCGGTTCGGTGATCAGCCTGCCGTCGTCGTCGGTCAGCAGCGTGTGATCGGTGGTGTCGTCGGCCCGGCCGCCCTGCGGGAAGCCCGCCGCGGCATGGCCCTGGCCGCTGGGCTGCGGCTGCCGCTGGTGCTGGTGATCGACACCGCCGGGCCTGCGCTGTCGGCGGAGGCCGAACAGGACGGCCTGGCCGGTGAGATCGCCCGCTGCCTGTCGGATCTGGTCATGCTGGACACCCCGACGGTGTCGGTGCTGCTCGGCCAGGGCAGCGGCGGCCCCGCGCTGGCGATGGTTCCGGCCGACCGGGTGCTGGCCGCCCAGCACGGCTGGCTGGCGCCGCTGCCACCGGAAGGCGCCAGCGCCATCGTGTTCCGCGACACCGACCACGCCCCGGAACTTGCTGCGGCACAAGGTGTCCGGTCACTCGACTTGTTGCACAACGGCATCGTCGACGCGATCGTGCCCGAGCATCCCGACGCCGCCGACGAGCCGGTGGAGTTCGCACGCCGGTTGTCTGTGGCGATCGCACGCGAAATCCATGATCTGCGCGAGACCCCCGCGGAGCAGCGGTACGCCGCCCGGCTGGCGCGTTACCGGCGAATCGGCTTGCCCCACTAAGGATTCGACACGGACACTACCGCGATGACGGTCGCAGCAGGGTCACAACGGCCTCGGTGATCGCCCCGAGGTCCTTCTTGGCGGCCGGGTTGTTCGTCGAGGTGCTGTTGAGCGCACCGACCACCAGGTCTCGCACAGTTCTGAGGTTGACGTCCGTGCGCACCACACCGGCTTGCTGCCCGCGTTCGAGGACGCCCTGCCAGACTCGCGCGAACCGGCGCTCATGGACCAGGTGCGCGGAGCGCAGGTGCGGCGGGAGTGTGTCGACCATCCGCACCACGGCGGCAGCGCGGTCGTCGCTGGCATGCAGCGCATCCAGGTGTCCACGGATCGCAGCCCGGAGCCGATCGAGTTCCGATGCACCCTCCGGCACCGCAGCGATGGCCGCCTCCAAAGCGGCCCGCGCGGACTCCACACCATCGACCAAAGTCGCGGCGACGAGGTCGTCCTTTGTCCGGAAGTGGAAGTAGATACTCCCCACCTGCAGGTCGGCCGCGCCGGCGATCCGGCGCAGGCTCGCCCCGCCATACCCGTGCTGGGCGAAAACCCCGGCCGACGCGTCCAGAATGCGGCGCCGGGTCCGGGCGGCCTTGCCGTCGACTTCCTCCATCACCCCACCCTATCGAATCGGACGATCGTCCGATTCGATATATTCGGACAATCGTCCGAATCGAGGGAGAGAGACCCATGACCGCAGCCATCCGCCGTACGCAGGACGACATGTCTCATGACGTCTTCCTCCCGCAGGAAACAGTGGACTTGCGGGCGCGAGCACGCGCGTCCGTCGCACGCCACCTCGCACCGGTGGCGCGCGAGATCGGATCACGAGAGGAGTCGGCCACCAGCTTTCCCTGGCAGGCGTTCCGCGGACTGGCCTCGGACGGGTTGTTCGGCGTGCCGTTCGGGCTCGAGCACGGCGCCGGACTCCACTACCCGATGCTGGGCACCTGCACGGTCGCCGAGGAGATCGCCTACGAATCGTCCTCGATGGCCGGGGTTTACGACGGACAGTGCATCCTGGTGCCCGCCACCCTCGGCCACGCACACAGCCGGCTGCGCGACGCGCTGGTGCCCGACCTGGTGTCCGGCCGGCAGGCCTTCGCATTCGCCACGACCGAACCGGAGACGAGTTCGGATCTGACCGCCGAGCGGCTCGGCACGTTCGCAGAAGAGAGCGACGGCGAGTTCATCGTCTCCGGCCGAAAACGCTGGATCACCAACAGTGTTGTGGCCAATTGGGTTTCGATACTGGTCCGAGCCGGGCGAACCGGCAGCCGAGCACACATGTTGTTGATCGACCTGACCAGCCCGGGAGTCCGGATCGGCAGCCCCGATCTGAAGATGGGCCATCGCGGGCAGATCACCGCCGACATCGTCCTCGACGAGGTACGTGTGCCGCGCGAGAACCTGCTCGGCGAGCCGGGCCGGGGAATGGCCGTGGCGTTGTCCGCGCTCGTTCGCGGCCGGATCGGTATCGGAGCGGCCGGCGTCGGCGTGGCCCAAGCCGCCCTCGACCTCGCGGTACGCCGGCTGCGGACCCGCCACGTCTTCGGCAAGCCGCTGGGGGCCATGCAGCACTGGCAATTCCAGATGGCCCAGCGCGCCACCGAACTGGAATGCGCTCGTAGCCTGTACCAGAAGGCCGCGATGTTGCTCGACACCGGCGACGCCACCGCCGAGCCCGAGGCCGCCATGGCCAAGGCCTACGGCACCCGGCTGGCCAACGACCTTGTCCGCGAGGCCATTCAGATCCACGGTGCGCTCGGGTTCGCCCGCCAGGTCGGCGAGACCGGTGAATCAGTGCGGCTGGAAGAGATGTACCGCGACGCCAAGATCCTCGAGATCTTCGAAGGCGCAAACGAACTTCAACAGTGGATCGTGGCTCGCCGGCTGATCGGACGCGAGATCACCGGTTAGCCCACGCGCCGGAACAATTCCGCGGGCCTGCCGCCGGTGCGGGTGACCAGATGGCCGGTCGGGCGCAGCAAGGGTTTCATCAGGCGCCGAAACCCGTCGCGCTGAAGGGCTCGGCCCGCCACCGCCTCGTGCACCCGATGCAGCTCACCGAGGGTGAACTGACGACCGAGCAGGTGGTCGGGGTCCGGCCGCTCGGCGTAGCGGTCCCGGACTTCCTGTGCCGCACGGGCGATGATCTCGGCGTGCCCGTACCCCAGCCGGCCGGGGCGGGCCACCGGGACCAGCCGGGTGTCGCGCGGCCTGCGGGAGTCGAGCCTACGGATCGGCACGACTTCGACATGGGCCACCGACAGCACCCAGCCGCGGGTGTCGCGGGACGGATCGTCGTACACCCGTAGTTGCCGCGGCCGCAGCCCCCGCACGTCGGCCTTGGCCCGCAGCGACCGTTCGACCGCGTCGGCCAGCCGCTCGCCGGGATGCAGGAAGGTGCCGGGCAGCGCCCAGCCCGGTCCATCGGTGCGGCGCACCTGCAGAACCGATAACTCCGGGTCGGCCGGATCGAGCGTCAGCAGGGCGGTGTCGACGGCCACATGCGGGGACGGATAGTCACTGAGCGGGTGTTCGGTTGAGTCGCTGATTAACTCATCATTGCTTAAAGCCGCGGGCAGCGCAGTCCAACAGCGCGGTCACCTGCTCGTCGGAGGTCTGGCGAAAGTCGTCGTAGCCCTGCCCGACCGCACTGAAATACCTTGGCGCGCCCAGACACACCACGTCGTCGGCGTAGGAGCGCAGCTCGGCGATGGTGTCCGGAGCGCCGATCGGGGCGGCCAACACCACCGTCGCGGCGCCCCGCGCGCGAGCCACCAGGCACGCCGCCCGCGCGGTGGAGCCGGTGGCGAAGCCGTCGTCGACGATCAGCACCACCCGGCCGGCGAGCGGCTGGGCAGCCCGCCCGCCCCGGTAGCGCTCGACGCGGCGGGCAAGCTCGGTGCGCTGCTCGGCTTCCACCTCCGCGATCTCGGCGTCGCTGATCACCACGTGCCGCAGCACCAACTCGTTGATCACCCGCACGCCGTCCTCACCGATCGCACCGAAGGCCAGCTCGGGCTGGCCGGGCACACCGAGCTTGCGCACGACGAGCACATCGAGCGGGGCGGCCAGCGCCTTGGCGACCTCGAAAGCCACCGGCACGCCACCGCGGGGCAGACCGAGGACCAGGACGCTCAAGCCGCGGTAGCCGGCCAACGACTCGGCCAGCCGCCGGCCCGCGTCCGCCCGGTCGGCGAAGCGATGCATAACTTCGAGTATCGGCCTAAGCCAGCGATTCCAGCCAGGCTCGGTGCAATGCTGCGTAGCGGCCCTGGGCGTCGATGAGCTCACTGGGCGGCCCGTCCTCGACGATGCGCCCATGCTCCAGCACCAGTACCCGGTCGGCGATCTCCACGGTCGACAACCGGTGGGCGATGATCAGCGCTGTCCGGTCGGCCAGCACGGTCCGCAGCGCGCGCTGCACCAGCCGCTCGCTCGGAATGTCCAGCGACGACGTCGCCTCGTCTAGGATCAGCACCGCGGGGTCGGCGAGGAACGCCCGCGCGAACGCGATCAGCTGCCGCTGCCCGGCCGACAGCCGCCCTCCGCGGGTGGCGACGTCGGTGTCGTAGCCGTCGGGCAGTGCGTCGATGAACTCGTCGGCCCCGACCGCGACCGCGGCGGCGTGCACCTCGGCGTCGGACGCCGACGGGCGCCCGAACCGGATGTTGTCGGCCACGGTCCCGGAGAACAGGAAGTTCTCCTGGGTGACCATCACGACGTGGCGGCGCAGGTCGCTTTGCGCGAAGTCCCGCAGATCGACGCCGTCGAGGGTGACCGCACCCGAGGTCGGGTCGTAGAACCGGGCGATCAGCTTGGCGATCGTGGTCTTACCCGCCCCGGTGGTGCCGACCAGCGCGACGGTCTGCCCGGCCGGCACGACGAGCGACAGCCCGGGCAACACCGGCCGGGCCGGCACATAGTTGAATTGCACGTCGCGGAAGGCGATTTCGCCGTTGATACGGTCGAGGTGCACCGGTTCCGGCGGGTCGGCGATCGCCGGCTTCTCGGCCAGCACACCGGCGAGCTTCTCCAGCGCGCTGGACGCCGACTGGAAGGTGTTGAAGAACTGCGAGATCTCCTGCATCGGCTCGAAGAACATCCGCAGATAGAGTAGGAAGGCGGCCAGGGTGCCGATCGTCATCTCGCCGTGCAACACCCGGTAGCCGCCGTACAGCAGCACCACACCGGTGGTCAGGTTGCCGACGAGCTTGACCGCGGGCATGAAGATCGCCAGCAGCCGGAAGGTCCGTTCGTTGTCGAAGCGGTACCGGTCGGCGACGTCGTCGAAGATCTCCTGGTTGCGCGGCGCGCGGCGGTAGGCCTGGACCGCTTTGATGCCCGTCATCGTCTCGACGAACTGCACGATCACCAGCGCGGCGCTCTCCCGCACCCGGCGGTAGGTCTTGGCCGACTCGGCCGAGAACCACCACACCAGCGCGACGAGAATCGGGAAGGCGGCCAGGCACATCAGGCCCAGCTTCACGTCGAGGGTGACCAGCAGGATCGCGGTGCCGAACAACGTCAGCACCGCGGTGATCAGGCTGTCGAAGCCGGTCTCCAACATGTCCTGGATGGCATCGACATCGTTGGTCAGCCGGCTCACCACCCGACCGGAGGTGTAGCGGTCGTGGAATGCGACGTCGAGGCGCTGGAAGTGCCGGAACACCCGGCGGCGCACCTCCAGCAGCACGCTCTGGCCGATGCGGCCGGAGCGTTTCAGGAACGTCATCCGGCTGATCGCCTGCACACACACCACACCGCAGAGCACCGCGACGACGATGATCAGTTCGCGCGCCGAACCACCGGCCAGCAGCGGCGGGATGGCGTGGTCGATACCGCGCTGAACCAGAAGCGGAACCGACAGCCGCGCAGCGTTTTCCACCACGACGACCAGTGCGAGCATCGCCACCGTCGCCTTGAACGGTGCGAGCAGCGAGCCCAGCAGCGCCCGGGCCTCACGTTTGCGCGGCGCGGCCTCGTCGATCGGCAGGTCGTCGGGTTCTTCGTCGAGCCGGCCCCGCCATTCGGTGGCGGTCATCGCTGCCTGCCCTCCGATGCGGCGTAGTCGGACGTGCGCCGGGCCGCACTGCGCTGCTCGCACGCCTCCTCATAGGCGTGATCCAGCCGCTGGCGCTCGTCGTCGTCCTCCCAGTCGCAGCGCACCTCGGATCCGTCGTCGAGCTCGTCGTCGGCGGCCAGCAGGAAGCGGTAGCGCGGCACGGTGGCCAGCAGTTCGGCATGGGTGCCGATGTGTGTGATCGTGCCCGCGCCGTCGACGGTGTCGAGCAGCGCGACCTTGTCGGCCAGCAGGACCGTCGAGGCGCGGTGCGCGACCACGACGGCGGTGACACCGGCCAGCACCCGCCCGAGGGCCTCGGTGACCATGGCCTCGGTGTGCACGTCCAGCGCGGACAGGGTGTCGTCGAGCACCAGGACCCGTGGCGCGGCCAGGATGGCGCGGGCCAGCGAAAGCCGTTGCCGCTGACCGCCGGACAGGCTCATGCCCTGTTCGCCGATCCGGGTCTGCAGGCCGTACGGCAGGTCGTAGACGAACTGGGCGGCGGCGACCTCGACAGCGCTGCGCAGGTCCTCCTCGGTGGCGTCCGGGCGCCCCAGCCGCAGGTTCTCGGCGACCGACATGGAGAACAGCGTCGGGTCCTCGAACGCGGTGGCGACGGTCGTGCGCAGCGCATCCAGGGACAGCTCGCGGATGTCGGTGCCGTCGATGCGGATCGCACCCTCGGTGACGTCATAGAGCCGCGGCAGCAGGCCGGCCAGCACCGACTTGCCCGCACCGGTGGCGCCCACCAGCGCCAGGGTCTCCCCCGGTTCGACGGTCACACTGACGTGGCGCAGTGCGAAGGTGTCCGATTCCGGAAACTTGAACCCGACATCGTCGAGCTCCAGCCGGCCGCCGCGCGGCGGATGAGTGCGGGGCCCGTCGGTGATCTCCCGGGGCGCGTCGAAGATCTCGGCGATCCGGTTGGCCGCCGTCATCGCCTCCTGCGTCATCGACAGCAGGAAGCCCAGCGACGCGATCGGCCAGACCAGCGACAGCATCATCGTGGTGAACGCGACCAGCGTGCCCATGGTGACCTGGCCGTGCCCGGCCGCATACGCGCCGAAGCCGAGCACCACGATCAGCGTGAGGTTGGGAATCACCTCGAGCAACGTCCAGAACTTCGCCGACACCGCGACCTTCTGGATCTGGGTGTCGTACAGCGTGCTGGCCTGGGCGTCGAAGCGGTCGTACACGTAGTCCTCGCGGCCGAAGGACTTCACCGCGCGCAGCCCCAGCGCCGACTCCTCGACGTGGGTGGCGACATGGCCCGCCTGGTCCTGGGCTTGCCGGGCCAGCTGGGTGAAGGTGCGCTCGAAGTGCAGCACGATCAGGGTGATCGGCACGATCGAGACCAGCACCACGACACCGAGCGGCCAGTACATCGCCAGCAGGATGATGGTGACGACGGTGATCTGCAGGATGTTGAGGATCAGGAACACCAGCCCGAATGACAGCAGCCGTCGAATCACGCTGAGGTCGTTCATGATTCGCGACAGGAGCTGGCCCGATTGCCAGCGGCCGTGAAACGACATCGGCAGGATCTGCAGCCGGGCGTAGAGATCCTTGCGGATGTCGGCCTCGACGCCCATGGTGGCCCGCGAGACCAGCCAGCGGCGGATGAACCACAGCACCGCCTCGGTGACGCCCACCGCCATCGCCGCGGCGCCGACCACCCACAGTCCCCGCTGGTCCTGGTGACGGACCGGTCCGTCGATCACCGCCTTGGTCATCAGCGGGATCGCGACGGTGGCCGCCAGGCTGCTGATCGCGATGACGAGCATCGCGATCCACCGCGCGCGGTAGGGCATCAGATACGGCAGCAACCGGAACAGATCGGAGGCGGCCCGCCCGGACGTGCGCGGCGCGGCGATGGCCGGTTCCGACACGATTTCGGAAGTCACCTCGTCCACCCCACCATTTCCCTAGACACCGACCACCGCTGAACATATGCGGCGCGTCCGACATGACTCCCCTGCATTCGATGATCCCACGCAGCGCAATCGGTTATCGGACGAGATTTTTCAACGCTAGAACCTCAACAACGATTGAGGTCAAACCCTTCCGGCGCAGGTCACCGTGTCGCGTCGGCCTCCCACTGATACGGGCGTCGATCAGGCAAGATGGTGCCCATGGACAGTAGTTCGGCCGCACCCCGGGTTCTGGTGGTCGATGACGATCCCGACGTGCTCGCATCGCTGGACCGCGGGCTTCGGCTCTCCGGATTCGAAGTGTCCACCGCCGTCGACGGTGCCGAAGCCCTGCGGTCGGCCACCGAAACCAAACCCGACGCCATCATCCTCGACATCAACATGCCGGTGCTGGACGGCGTCAGCGTGGTGACCGCGCTGCGCGCGATGGACAACGACGTGCCGGTCTGCGTGCTCTCGGCGCGCAGTTCGGTCGACGACCGAGTCGCAGGCCTGGAAGCCGGGGCGGACGACTACCTGGTCAAACCGTTCGTCCTGGCCGAGCTGGTGGCCCGGGTCAAAGCACTGCTGCGCCGGCGGGGGGCGACGGCCACATTCTCCTCGGAGACCATCCAGGTCGGCCCGCTGGAGGTCGACATTCCCGGCCGCCGCGCCCGGGTCAACGGCGTGGACGTCGACCTCACCAAGCGCGAGTTCGACCTGCTGGCCGTCCTCGCCGAGCACAAGACGGCGGTCCTGTCCCGCGCACAGCTACTCGAGCTGGTGTGGGGCTACGACTTCGCCGCCGACACCAACGTGGTCGACGTCTTCATCGGTTACCTGCGCCGCAAGCTCGAGGCGGGCGGCGCACCCCGACTGCTGCACACCGTGCGCGGCGTCGGCTTCGTGTTGCGCACCCAGTGACCGAGACGTGACGCTGCCGCGCATCTTCCGCCGCACGCCGTCGCTTCGCACCCGGGTGGCGTTCGCGACCGCGATCGGTGCGGCGATCGTCGTCACGATCGTCGGCGCCATCGTCTGGGTCGGGATCACCAACGACCGTCTGGAGCGACTCGACCGACGACTCGATGAGGCGGCGGGCTTCGCCGTCCCGTTCGTGCCCCGCGGTCTCGACCAGATTCCGCCGTCACCCAATGACCAGAACGTGGTGATCACCGTCCGCCGCGGCGATCAGGTCCGGTCCAACTCCGACGTCGTGTTGCCGCGACTGAACTCCGACTACGGCACCGCCGAGGTCGACGGGGTTCGCTACCGGGTGCGCACGGTCGAACTCTCCTACCCGGAGGCCACCACCTTGGAGGTGGGCGCCACTTTCGACGACACCATCGCCGACACCAACAACCTGCACCGCCGGGTGCTGATCATCTGTGTGTTCGCGGTCTGCGCCGCCGCGCTGTTGGGCTGGGCGCTGGCCACCTTCGCGGTGCGGCCGCTGCGGCGACTGGCCGCCCAGACCCGGGAGATCCAGGCCGGCGACAAGGCGCCCGACGTCGAGATCGGCGGCGCCACCGAGGCAGTGGAGATCGGCGAGGCGATCAAGGGTCTGCTGGAACGGATCTGGACCGAACAGGAGCGGACACAGGCGGCGCTCGCCTCGGCGCGCGACTTCGCCGCGGTGTCGGCGCACGAGCTGCGGACACCCCTGACCGCGATGCGCACCAACCTCGAGGTGCTGTCCACCCTGGACATGACCGACGAGCAGCGCGACGAAGTACTCAGCGACGTCGTGCGTACCCAGACCCGGATCGAGGCGACCCTCGGCGCATTGGAACGCCTTGCCCAGGGCGAACTTTCGACCGAAGCCGACCAGGTCCCGGTCGACATCACCGAGCTGCTCGATCGCGCCGCACACGACGCCATGCGGGTCTACCCCGACCTCGAGGTGACGCTGGTGCCGTCACCGACGTGCATCATCATCGGCCTGCCTGCCGGCCTGCGACTGGCGGTGGACAACGCGATCGCCAACGCGGTCAAACACGGTGGCGCGACGCGGGTCCAGCTCTCGGCGGTCAGCTCACGCGACGGCGTGGACATCGCGATCGACGACGACGGATCCGGCGTCCCGGAGGCGGAGCGCACGGCGGTGTTCGAGCGCTTCGCCCGTGGGTCGACAGCGTCGCACTCCGGTTCCGGGCTCGGCTTGGCGCTGGTGGCGCAGCAAGCCGAAATCCATGGTGGCACAGCCGTGTTGGACGACAGTCCACTCGGCGGTGCGCGACTGACGCTGCGGCTGCCCGCACCCTCCTAGGACTCAGGCCTTAACGGCGATCTTGAAGATGAGGGTCCTCAGGGCGCCAAAGGCGCCGTGAGCGCTGATGTAGAGCCGCTTGGTGTCGTATCCGGCGACGTCCTTCATCGTTTCCGCTCCGAAGCGGGCTGGAGTCTGGCCATCGATGACGGTGACATCGACGCCAAGCAGTGCGTGCCTGACGGCGGCCCGCTCGGCTCCGGTCGCAGTGGCCACGAGTTCCCCGATGGTGCGCTCCCCGCCTGTGGCGGGAACCGCAGAGCAGGTGACCCCGTGCTCGCCGAGGTAGCTATTGAGCCGCTCGACAGTGACATCCGCGCCGACGACAAGGCTCAGGTTGCCGAGGTTGACGGCGATGTCGGTGTCATCACCCGCAGTGAGCAGAACATCCGGGTCCGGCGTGATGCCATGGGTGAGGGCTTCGCGGACGGCCGCACCGAACGCGTCGACTTCGGGCTCTGCAGGAGATTGATCGGGAAGCATGATCCCAGGGTTGAGCAGCCCAGCAGGATCGAATGCCTTCTTGATCGAACGTTGGGCCGCGATCTCCACCGGGGTGAAGCGCTTCGTCATGAACTGGATCTTCTCGGTGCCGACGCCGTGCTCGCCGGTGATGGTGCCACCCAAACCCAGTGCAGCTTCAATGATCTCGTTGTTGGCCGCCCCCAGAGCGGACGCCGCCAGCGGATTGTCCTTGTCATAGAACGTCGTGGGATGCAGGTCACCGTCGCCGGCATGACCGCACACCGCGATGAACAACAGGCCGTCGCAATGACGTGCGGCAGTCGCTTGAATGGCTTCCTGCATCTCGGGGATCCGATCACGTGGCACGGTGACGTCACCGATGAAGAAGCCCTTTCCACTCTGCACCACCGAATTGGGGGCGTTGAGGCGGCCGTACCAGAGGGCGGTGCGGTCACTGTCGCTCTCCGCCACACGCACTTCGGTGGCTCGCTGCCGTAACACCTTCTCCACCACCGCCTGGTCATGAGCCACCTCAGCAGCGGTGCCATCGACGTCGATGAGCACAATGGAATCGGCGTCCAGCGGGTAGCCGGTGTCGTAGAACTGTTGCAGTCCAGCGATTCCCGCCCGGTCGAGCCATTCGACCGCGGCGGGCACCACACCACTGGCGATGACCGCGGCGATGGTGTCAGCGGCTTCCCGCGCAGTGGCGAACGCACCCATCAGGCTGTGGGTCACCGCCGCGATCGGCCGCAGCGCGACCGTTGCCGCGGTGACGATTCCCAAAGTGCCTTCGGATCCGATGATGATGCCGAGTAAGTCGGGGCCTTCATCATCCGCGCTGAAGGAGACGGCAGAGCCGTCGGGCAGCACGACGTCGACGGACAGGATGTGGTTGTAGGTGACGCCGTACTTCAAGGCGTGTGGCCCGCCGGCGTTCTCGATGATGTTGCCGCCGACGGTGGCCAGATGCGCCGAGACGGGATCGGGTGAGAAGCACAGCCCGTGCGGTGCCAGCGCCGCCTGCAGATCGGAGTTGACGACACCGGATTCGACACGGGCGCAGCGGTTCTCGGCGTCGATGTCGAGGATCTGATTCAGGCCGGACAGGTCGAGCAGGACACGGCCCGCGGCAGGCATCATCCCGCCCGAGCAGTTCGACGCCCCGCCGCGCGGCACGATAGGGACCTGGTGGTCGGAAGCGAGCCGCATGATCGGTGCGATGTCGTCGCGGCTATACGGGCGCAGCAGCAGGCCCGCTACTCCCCCGACGCCCCAGTAGTCGCGACCACGTTCGGTGAGTACGGTGCTATCGGCCGTCACGTCCCCATGACTGGCAACGGCCTTCGCGAACTGATCAATGGCGGTGACGTCACCGGGGTGTTGCGGAGTCTGCGTGGGCATGTCGATCAAGTTCCTTCCGTCTGTTCGCGTAACCAGGCCGCCTCTTCCCCGGGGGCGGGTAACACGCGCCCACCCTCGATGGCGAAGTGCGCCGGGCTGTTCTGGATGACGACCAGGACCCGCTTGGCCGGGATTCCGGTCACCCGGGAGGCGGCCGCCGCGATCTCGGCGACCAGCTGGCTACTTTGCGCTTCGGGATGCCCGGTGCGGACCCAGCCGTTGATCAAAAGCGGTTGTGCGGGTTGCCCATCGGTGTAGACATCGTCGGGGGCAAGTTCGTGGAAGACGACATTGACGTACGTGCCAGGGACGTGATTGATCATCGAGTGCACCCTGGTCAGCTCACCGGCCAGCTCCGCCTTCGTGTCAGCGCTTAGCGTCGACTGCACCGTGGTGCACGTGTAGACGGGCATCTCTCAGCCCAGGAACGGCAGGTGCGGCTGGGTCGGTACCACCAGAACGGTGGGCCCGTCGGCCGCCAAGGCGGCCTTGAATTCACGTGCCAGCTCCTCGGTACTGCCCACGGTCGCCGTCCGGCACCCGAAACCTGTTGCCAATGAAGCGATATCAAGACCTGGCAAGTTCAGCCCTGGCACATTTGGCGTCTCCTCCAGAAGCGCAAACGACTTCAGGACACAGTATTCGCCGTTGCGCTGCACCACGAACACGATGGGCAGCTTGTGCTGTGCGGCTGTCCAGATCGCTTGTATCGAGTATTGGAACGAGCCGTCACCGATCGAGGCGACGATCGTCCGCTTCACGCCGCGGGCCCGGTCGCCTAGCGCGACACCCACCGCCGCAGGTACTCCCCAGCCGATTCCGCCGCTGCCCGTGGCGAAGAAGCTGCCGGTGCGCCGGGTGGGCCACCACTGGATGAGGTCGGCCAACGTGGAGGTCGACTCCATCACGACCGCAGCGTCGTCGGGCTTGACCGAGCTCAACACGGCGTAGACGTCGTTCGGCACGAGAGGTGCGTTCGCCACCGGGAGGTCGGCGCTGAAATCTCTGGTCAACCCCGGTGGAGCTTGTCGGCCGGCCGGCACCTCAACGAGCTCCAGAAGCTGCGCGAGGGCGATACCCACGTCGCCGACAAGGCTGTCGCCGACCGGCGCAACCGCGGCTAGGTGCGGATCAACGGTGATCTGCAATACCGCGGTTCCCTCTGGCACCCACTCCCCGGCAACGAAGGGGTAATAACGGAACACTTGGGCGCCGATCGCGATGACGAGGTCGAAACCCGTCAATGCCTCGTTGACGCCAGCGATTGTCAGCGGCAGCGGACCGGCGTATTGCGGGTGATCCTCGGGAAACGAGCACCTGTCCGACAGCCCGCTGCCGCGGACCGACGCGCGCAGCTTCTCTGCGAAGGCGATGCCGGCATCCCACGCGCCGGCGCGGTCCACCTCGGGACCCAGCAGTAGCAGTGGCCGCTCCGCCCGGCTGATTCGGTCTGCGAATTCGCGCAGCCGTTCAGCATCGGGCTGCACTCGCTGGCTGACCGTCCGAACCACCGCCGGACCCAGTGCCGGCTTGTTCCAGTCGTCGAGCGGGATGGACAGGAACACCGGCCCCGCGGGCGGCTGCGTCGCAACCGCGTAGGCGCGCATGAAAGCCGCGGGCACGTCCTCGGCCCGCGCCGGTTCGTACGCCCACTTGACCCACGGCTGCGGCATCACGGTGGGATCGGGATTGTTCAAATAGGGGTCGACTATGGACATCTCGCGGGTCTGCTGGCCCGCAGTGACAATCAACGGCGTGTTCGCGCGGTACGCCGCTACCAGGCTGCCCATCGCGTTGCCGGTGCCGGCCGCGGTGTGCAGGTTGACCAGCGCGGGCTTGCCGGTGGACTGGGCGAACCCGTCGGCCATCGCCAGCACGGAAGCTTCCTGCAAGCCCAGGACATAGGTGAAGTCATCCGGGAAGTTCTGCAGGAACGTCTGCTCAGTGGATCCCGGGTTGCCGAACACCGTGGTCAGTCCCAACGTTCGGAGCAGGTCGTAGGTGACCTCGTGAATTGTCTTGCCATCGGACATCGTTCAAACCCTTCGTCGATCAGGTACCGGCGCCCTGCCTGGGAGAATCACACACCCCGGTGACGCTCGCGTACCCCGTGGAAACCACGGGTTGCCGACAGACCGGGGTGCCACTGGCCCATCGCCACCAGCGCAGATTCGGGAGGTCGGCATCGCGCTGACATGCCAAGATCAATCTCATGGGCCGGGTTACCGCGGGTGGTGCGCTCATCGGACGACGAGGCGAGCAACAACGGCTGACCGAGTTGGTCAACCTCGCCCGGGGCGGCAACAGCGGGGTTCTCGTCATTCGGGGCAGCGCCGGAATCGGGAAAACGGCCTTGCTCAGTGACGTTCTTGCCAACGCCGGCGATCTGCGCACTATCGAAATCAGCGGAGCGGAATCGGAGATGGAACTCGCCTACGCCGGCGTGCAGCAGTTGTGCGCTCCGCTGCTCGGGCGTATCCACGGGCTGCCCGACCCGCAGAAGGACGCACTGCGGGTTGCGCTGGGCCTGCGCGAAGGTAGCGCGCCGGATCGCCTGCTGGTGGGTCTGGCCGTGCTCACTCTGCTCGGAGAAGCCGGCACCGAGCGCCCGACCGTCTGCATCGTCGACGATGCCCAGTGGGTCGACCGTGCATCGCTACGGGCACTGGCGTTTGCCGCACGCCGGCTTCTCGCTGACCCGGTAGTGATGATCTTCGCTACTCGCACACCGGGCGCCGCTCATGAGTTGGATGGCCTACCCGAGCTGAACCTGGGCAGGCTCACGCGCGTCCACGCCGACGCACTCCTCTCCGAGGTGCTGCCGGTCCAGCTGGACGAGACCGTCCGAGCGAACATCCTGGCCGAAGCGGACGGAAACCCGTTGGCCCTGCTCGACCTTCGCCGCGCCATGGCACCCGCGGAATTGGCAGGCGGATACGGACTCACGGAGGCGGTGTCAGTCGCGGAGCGGATCGAGCGAGAATACGAACAACGCCTCGATGAACTGCCGCCGGCAACAAGGACTCTCCTGCTGATCGCGGCCGTGGAGCCGACAGGTGATCCCGCATGGCTGTGGGCCGCAGCCGGGCAACTTCACCTCGACGCCGATGCAGTTGGCCCAGCCGAGCGCAGCGGCCTGATCACTGTCGAGTCTCGCCTACGCTTTCGACATCCACTCGTTCGGTCAACGGTCTACCGCAACGCGTCGCTCCCTGAGCGGCGGCGGGTGCACGCCGTGCTTGCCGACGTCATATCCGGTCCGTCCTCAGATGAGCACCGAACCTGGCATCGTGCTCACGCCACGAGCGCACCCGACGAGACAGTCGCAGCCGAACTCGTCGAGTCCGCCGAGCGGGCCCGCCGCCGCGGAGGAGCCGCCGCCGCGGCGGCGTTTCTGGCGTACGCCGTCGAGCTGACGCCCGACTCCGTCCGTCGCGCCGAGCGCGCACTCAACGCTGCCCTGACCAAACTGGACGCAGGTGATCCAGAATCTGCAGCCCGGCTGCTGACAGCTGTCGCGGGGGCCGATGACGAATTACTCAGTGCGCGGGCGGATCTGTTGCGGGCCAAGATCGCCTTCGCCACACAACGGGGCCGAGACGCACCCCCGCTGTTGCTGGCGGCGGCCGAGAGACTGAAGCCATTAGAGCCCACGCTCGCACGCGACACCTATCTCGAGGCACTGATGGCGGCGATGATCGTCGGCCGCCTCTACGCCGCGGAGAACGTGTCCGCGGCAGCGATAGCCGCCGCGGCTCGACACGCCCCACCCCCATCTGGCCCACCCAGGGCCGCCGATCTCTTCCTGGATGGAATCGTCCTCCGACTCACCGAAGGACACTCCACCGCCGCGCCGCTTCTGATGCGGGCCATCAGTCAGTACCTGGAGGAGGACGAAGCCGGTACCGCGGATCCGCGTTTGCACGACATCACGCTACGGGTACTGCTCGATGTTTTCGAACAGGATACCTACAGTTCTCTTAACGCTCGCCAGGTCGAATTGCTGCGCGATGCAGGAGAATTGACGATACTACCGGCCGCATTGACCACCTACGCAGGAGGCTGTGTCACTTCCGGCGACTTTGCGCAGGCGGAAGATCTGCTGGCGCAGTCCGAGGCGATCTCCACCGCGACCGGCGCGCCGCCCCACCGCTCCATCCAGACCTATCTCGCCGCCTGCCGCGGCCAGGAGCAGCGTGCCAGGCAACTCGGTCAGGCCACGATCCAAGACGCGACCGCACGTGGTGAAGGTAGCGAAATCACTGTCGTGCTCTTCGCGCTGGCCATCTTGCACAACGGCCTCGGCCAGTATCAAGAGGCGTTCAGGGCGTGCACATCGGCCCTGGAATACGACGACGTAGGAATGTATGGCCATCTGCTCAACGAAATGGTCGAGGCTGCCGCCCGATCTGGCGAAACGAGCATCGCTGAAACAGCCACTGCGCAGGTGATCGAGCGGGCCGAAGCAACGGGAAACGCAACAGCACTCGGGTACGCGGCACGTGCCAGGGCACTGACTACCGCTGGTCCCGAAGCTGAGCACGAGTACCGCACCGCGATAAGGGAATTGGAGCGCTCACCACTCAAGGTCATGGCCGCGCGCACTCATCTGCTTTTCGGTGAGTGGCTGCGTCGCGAAAACCGCCGAGGCGAGGCTCGCGCCGAGTTGCGCACCGCTCATGAGGTGTTCTTGGAAATGGGCGCCGACAGCTTCGCCGAGCGGGCGCGTCGCGAACTCCAAGCCGCGGGCGAGACCCGAACGCGGGCCCAGCGGCCGTCCGTTGAGCTGACCGCGCAGGAGCGCTACATCACCCGGCTCGCAGGCGATGGCTATACCAATTCCGAAATCGCTGGCCATCTGTTCATCAGCCCACGGACAGTGGAATGGCACCTGGGTAAGGTCTTCGCCAAACTGGGTGTGACGTCTCGCCGCGAGTTGCGCGAGTTGCCAATAGCCCACGCGCACGAGTAAATCGGGCGTCCTCGACCGCGAACAGCATCTCAGCAATCGTCCGTAGGGGAAACGCCGCATTACGACGGTGTACGCGCTGATGCCACCGAACCCGCGCTCATCGCCACCACCGGGATTAAAGCGGTCGAACAGAGCTGGTTAGATCCGACGCAACCGTGGCTTCGCCAGGTCCAACCAGGCTGGAGGGCTCAAGCTACCTAGGCCGCACTAGGACTCGGCCGGAGTTGCCCCGCAGATCGCGTTGCCGCCGTCGATGATCAGGGTGGTGCCGGTGACGTAGGACGCACCGGGGGTGGCCAGGTACGCAACGCCGGACGCCACCTCGTCGGCGGTGGCCGACCGCCCGATCGGAGTGGCGTTTCCCGCGGCGACCTCCGAGGGCAGCTGGGCCGCCGTTGCGATCCACCCGGGCAGCACGAGGTTGGCGGTGATGCCGTTCTTGGCGTAGTCGACGCTCATCGAACGCGTCATCCCCAGCATCGCGGCCTTGGCGGTGTGATACCCGACGTCGCCGGCGTACGCGGTGAGCACCCCGGCCGTCGAACCGACATTGACCACCCGTCCGTACCCGCGCTCGACCATGCCGGGCAGCGCCGCCCTGGTGACGAAGAACGCACTATCGAGGTTGCGCCGCAACGCAAGTGACCATTCCTCGTCGGTCATCACCATCAGCGTGTTGGGCTCCTCGGGGCTGTTCACCGACGCCAGACCGGCGTTGTTCACCAGGATGTCGAGCTTGCCGAACGCCACCTCGGTGGCCTCGACGAGACCGTGCGCCGCATCGCGGTCGAACAGGTCGGCGATATGGGCTTGCGCGCGGATCCCCTCGGCGGCAAGTTCCTCGGCTCGCCGGTACACCCGATCCGTGGTACCGGTCACCATCACCGCCGCACCCAGTTGACCCAATAGCCGCGCCGAGGCGAAGCCGATACCGAGCTCACTGCTCGATCCGGTGACCAGAGCCACCTGACCGCTCAGGTCGAACGCGCTTGGCGTAGCGGGCATTGTGCTTGCTCCCTCTGTAGTCCAGCTGTACGACGCCGACACTAGGGCGTCGCCGCGCACGTTTCTAGGTCGAACGTCCAAAACTTGGACGTTCGTACAAGGTAGTAACCCTCATGTCACACAGTCGAAATCAGCCGAGCTGAGACTTGCCCGATGAAACTCACGTCGGGAATCGCACCGCTGGCGCTCGTCGCGCTGCTGTTCGCCGGAACGGCATGTTCGGGAAAGACCAACAGCCCCAGTGACACTGCCGCCGCGGCGTCGACGGTGCGCACCCCGCTGATGTCCGACCCGCCGCCACTGGATCCCGACACGTTCTACCAGCCCGAGGGCCTGCTGATCATGACCTCGACCTACCAGGGCCTGCTGCAGTACGCGCCCGGGTCGACCACGATCGCACCGCTGCTGGCCACCAAGTGGGACGTCACCCCGGACGGACTCACGTACACCTTCACCCTGCGCGACGGCGTCAAGTTCGCCGACGGCACCCCGTTCGACTCCGCGGCGGCCAAGGCCAGCTTCCAGCGACGCATCGACATGAACGGCGGACCGGCCTACATGCTCGCCGACCTCAAGGACATGCAGACCCCGGATCCACGCGCCTTCGTGGTCACCCTCACCAAACCCGTTGCCCCGTTTCTGGATTACCTGGCATCACCCTACGGGCCATTGATGACCAGCCCGACCGCCGTCGCGCAGCATGCCACCGGCAACGATCACGCCTCGGCGTGGCTGGCCTCGCACACCGCGGGCACCGGCCCCTACGACCTGACCGAGGCGGTGCAGGCCAGCCACTACACGATGACCGCGAACAAGAACTACTGGGGCACGGCGCCCGAGATCACCTCGGTGCAGATGCCGGTGGTGACGTCCTCAGCGGTGCAGCGCCTCCAGCTCGGCAACGGCGAACTCGACATGGTCCTGCACGGGCTGTCCAAGGGCGACTATGAGGCCCTGGCCACCGGCGCCAACACCGAGGTGCTGCAGCAGAAGGCGCTGATCAAGGCGATGATCATGGTGAATCCGGCGTCGGCGGTCTTCTCCTCGAAGGACGCACGAGCGGCACTATCCGCCGCGCTCGATCAGAAAGCGCTGACCACACAGGTTTTCGGTGCACAGGGGTCTCCGTCGACGCAGTTCTATCCGGTCGGGATGCTGCCGGACGGCGCGGTTCCCGACGTGCACACCTATGACCCGTCGAAGCTGGCCGCACTTGGCAAGAGCGGCGGTGAGGTCTCGATCGGCTATCCGTCCGGCGACAGCAGCCTGCAAGACCTGGCCAACCAGACCCAGGTGATCCTGCAGGCCGCGGGCTTGAAGGCGACGGTCCGCGACTTCCCGTCAGCTCAGCTGTTCGCACTGCCCCAAAACCCGGACCAGCGGCCCGATCTGTTCGCGGAGTCGTGGAATCCCGATGCCGCTCACCCCGATACCTTCTCGAGGATCTACCAATACACGGACGCACCGGTCAACATCCAGGGCTGCTCGGTGCCGGAGGCCGACAAGCTCCTCGACGCCGGCAGCGCCGAGCCCGACCCGGCGAAATCGCAGGCGCTCTACGTCGAAGCCGCCAAGGCCTACCGCGACTCACTGTGTTGGATCAACCTGTCGGACCTGTACAACACGGTCGCCGCCCGCAAGGGCTACTCGGGTTGGCAGAGCCAGCCGGCGTGGATGTGGGACACCGACTTCTCCACCCTCAAGCATCAGGGATGACGGCTGGCACCACCGCTCGCGGTGCGGCACGCCGCACCGAGATCATCGACGCCGCAATCGAAGTGATGGCCCAGGTCGGCCTCGCCGGGCTCTCGATGCGCCTGGTGGCCAACCAGGCGCAGATCCCGCTCGGCGCGCTGAGCTACTACTTCGACGACAAGTCCGATCTGATCGCGCAGTCGTTCGCGCAGTTGTCGGATCGCGAGATCGACCGGGTCGTCGCCACCGCGGAGCGGCTCGAGCCGTCCATGCCGGCCGAGCAGCTCGCCGACCTGGTCGCCGACATGATCATCGACGGATTCAGCTCGCCGCCCGGGGCGATCGTCACCCGCTACGAGCTGGTCACCGAGGCCAGCCGCGACGAACGCCTGCGCCCGATGTTCGAAGCCTGGTACGCAGCAATGATTCCCGCGCTCAGCAGACTGTTCCGCGATATCGGTTCGGGGCAGCCTGAGCTCGACTCGCGCACCGTGATGGCGGTGATGGCCGGCCTGGAAATCGACAACCTCTACCGTCCGCTGGGTCCGGTGGACAAGCGTCGAATCCGGGCGACCCTGCGCCACGTATTCACCGCAGTGATCGCACTGCACAAGACCTGAGCGACGAAAGGCAGTACACATGGCAGGCGTCCTGTTCGGTCCGGACATCACTTTTCTCGGCGTCCCCCGATGCGACCTCACCGACGAATCCAGTTATGCCGACGCCGATATCGTCATCCTCGGCGCCCCACTGGACGGCGGAACAAGCTACCGCTCCGGCGCCCGGTTCGGGCCGTCGGCGCTGCGGCAGGCGTGTTACCTGCCGCAGGACGGCTCCCGCCCCAGCCTCGCGCTGCGGGTCGACGGCCTCAAAGACCTGCGGGTCTACGACGCCGGCGACGTGATGCTCTACAGCGGCGACATCGAGCAGGCCGTGAAGATGATCGAGGAGGACGTCTACAAGATCACCGCCGCCGGCGCGATCCCGATCGTCCTCGGCGGTGACCACACCATCGCCTGGCCCGACCACACCGGGGTCGCGCGCCACCACGGATTCGGAAATGTGTCGATGATCCATTTCGACGCCCACGCCGACACCGGCGACATCCTCAACGGGTCGCTGGTCGGCCACGGCACCCCGATGCGCAGGCTCATCGAATCCGGTGCTCTGCGGGGAGATCGGTTCCTGCAGCTGGGATTGCGCGGGTATTGGCCCGACGAGCCCGTTCTGCAGTGGATGGCCGCGAACGGTCTGCGGTCCTATGAGATGACCGAGATCGTCGCCCGGGGCCTGGAGCCCTGCCTGACGGAGGCGTTCGAGATCGCCACCACCGATTGCGAGGGTGTGTTCATCTCCGTCGACATCGACGTGTGCGATCCCGGCCACGCCCCCGGCACCGGAACACCCGAGCCGGGCGGTTTCTCTGCGCGCGAACTGCTCGACGCCGTGCGGCGCATCTGCTATGAGTTGCCCGTCGTCGGGGTGGACGTGGTCGAGGTGGCGCCGCCCTATGACCACGCCGACATCACCGCATTGCTCGGCAATCGTGTTGTCCTGGAGGCCATCTCCGCGATCGCCCGCCGGCGCAAGGACAGGGCGAGCGGCACGACGTGGGATCCGATGCAACCGTTGCTCGCCGGACGCGAGGCGGACGAACAGCTCCGGCTGATCGCCGAGGGCGAGCAAGCGCGCCGCCGCGGTGACGGCGGGGCCCGACCACACCACCACCACTGATGTCCGAGACACCTGTCGGCGCCACGCCGTCGACCCAGGTCCCCCGCTACGCGGGCAAGGGCACCTTCGCGCGGATCGCCGACATCCACGAGGTGGCCGACTACGACATCGCGGTGGTGGGTCTGCCGTTCGACGGCGGCACCTCATACCGGCCGGGGGCGCGGTTCGGCCCGATGGCGGTGCGCCAGGCGGCGCGTACCTTGCGTCCCGGATATCACGTCGAATTCGGTGTGGCCCCGCTGGAGCAGGTGCAGATCGTCGACGCCGGAGATGTGACGATCACACCGTTCGACATCAGCGAGGCCTGCACGCAGATCGAGAATGGTATGCGCGACATCATCGGCCAGCGGGAGCGCAGGTTCGTCGCGATCGGCGGTGACCACACCGTCGCACTGCCGAATCTTCGTGCGCTGCACGCTTTCCACGGGCCGCTGGCACTCGTGCATTTCGACGCCCACCTCGACACCTGGGACACCTACTTCAAGGCACCGGTCACCCACGGCACCCCGTTCCGCCGGGCGTTCGAGGAGGGCCTGCTCATCGAGGACCACTCGATCCACGTCGGCATCCGCGGCCCGATCTATGACCGGATGGACCTCGAGGACGACGCCCGGATGGGCTTCCAGATCATCCGGGCCGGCGACCTCGACGTGATGGGCGTCGAGGCGGCCGTCGACGTCGTCGCCCGGCGGGTCGACGACCTGCCGGTGTACCTCTCGATCGACATCGACGTCCTCGATCCCGCCTTCGCGCCCGGCACCGGCACTCCCGAATCCGGTGGGCTGACGTCCCGTGAACTCCTGCGAATGCTGCGCCGCCTCAACGGGATCAACGTCGTCGGGGCAGATGTCGTGGAAGTCGCGCCCGCCTACGACCACGCCGAGATCACGTCGATCGCCGCCGCGACGGTGGTCTTCGATCTGCTGAGCCTGATCGTCGCCAACAGCTGAGCGTCAGACCGAGTCGGGAACGTAAGTCCTTTGCGCCCATTGGAATACCTGCCAGGCGGCGACCTCGTCGAACATGTCGTGCACCCGCCGGGCGGCCTCGGCTCCGATCGGCTTGGCGTCGCGGGCCTTCACCTGGACCTCCGCGCTGCGCTCCATCATCAGGAAGTACCCGACCGCCGCGTCGACACTGCCACCGACGGTCAGCAGCCCGTGGTTGCGCAGGATCGCGGCTCTGGCTCCCCCGAGGGTGGCCGCGATGCGCTTGCCGCCGTCGGTCGAGGCGATGTTGACCTCCTCGTCGTCGAAGATCTCCTGATCGCCGAAGAAGGCGCAGGCCTCCTGTGAGATCGGCGTCAACTTGGTGACCAGTGCGGAAAACGGTGTGCCATAAGGGGTATGGCAGTGCGCGGCCGCAACGACATCGGGACGGGCTCATGCAGCGGGCCATGGATGTAATAGGCGGCGACGTTGATGTGGCCGCCCTCGACCGTCCCGTCGGGACGAACCAGCACCAGATCATCGGTGGTCATGAACCGGAACGGCACGCCGTAGCGGCCGAGCCAGAAGCAGTCCGGCTGCTCCGGGTCGCGCGCCGAGATGTGCCCGTCGCCCAGCGAGCCCCAGCCCATGGCGCCGAATACCCGGTACGCCAGCGCCAGACGCCGCTTGCGGTGCTCTCTCAGTTCGGCGGGATCGGTGATCACAGGTTCGCCGGCGTACGGGTCGAGAAAATTGCACGGGTCAGTCACGATGGTCCTATTCAACGACGTTCAAATACGATATCGAAATTGTTCGCCCGCGTCGCGGTGAGCCGAACGGAGCAGAGTTTGTCGAGTCGTCCCCGGGTTCTGGTCATCGCCGAACCCGACCCTGAGCTGCCACCCCCGCCGCTTGCGCTGATCCCGCCCGACGTCGACGTCGTCGAGGTGCGCGGAACACCCACTCCAGACCAGCTCGCCGGGGCCGACGTGCTCTACGTGTGGGACCACCGCTTCGCCGATCTGGCCCCGGTGTTGCGCGACGCCGACCGGCTGCGCTGGGTGCACGCCGCGTCGGTGGGCGTCAACCGGCTGATCTGCCCTGAGCTCGCTCAGCGCCAGGTCACGCTCACCAATTCGCGCGGCGTCTTCGACACCTCGATCGCCGAGTGGGTGCTCGCCGTCGTGCTCAGCTTCGTCAAAGGGCTACCCCGCACTCTCGCGCTGCAGCGCGAGGGCACCTGGCATTACCGCACGACCGGCCGGCTGGCCGGTAAACGAGCCGCCGTCATCGGCACCGGCTCGATTGGGCGCGCCGTCGCCGACCGCCTGAGCAGGCTCGATGTCCAGGTGACGCTGGTCGGCCGCCAGGAATCCGGCGACCTGACCGCGGTGGCAGCCGAGGTCGACATCCTGGTCGCCGCGGTGCCGCTGACCGCGGCGACCACCGGCCTGATCGACGCGGACGTCCTCGCCGCGCTGGGGCCGGCCGGCTTCGTGGTCAACGTCGGGCGGGGACCCACGGTGGTCGAGGCCGAGCTCGTCGAGGCGTTGCGGACGGGCGCCATCGCCGGGGCCGCGCTCGACGTGTTCGAGGTCGAGCCGCTGCCCGCGGACTCGCCGCTGTGGTCGATGCCCAACGTGCTGGTGTCACCGCACATGTCGGGCGATTACGTGGGGTTCGAGGTCGACATGATGGGGGTGTTCGTCGACAACCTCGGGCGCTGGCTACGCGGCGAGCAGCTGCACAACATCGTCGATCCAAACTTCGGATACGTGCGGTCCTGACGGTGTTTCGGATACGAGAACCAGCTGTTTCGATAATGTATCGAAAGCGCCGATATCGCGCTGTCGTGTTATCAATTGTTGGTCTCCGAATGAATAAAGGTGAGCGATGATCGACGACCCGATGCGACCCGTCATCGGCGCAGGCACCACCGAATACGAGTGGATGACCTGGCCCGAGATCGCGGCAGCCGCTGCCGCGGACGCGCCGATCGTCATCGCGGTGGGTTCGACCGAACAGCACGGGCCGCACCTGCCGGTGAGCGCCGACTGGGTGATCCCGCAGACGCTGCTGCGGCTGGCGGCGGTCAAACGCCCGTTCGTGGTGGGGCCGGCACTGCGGCTCGGCTACCGGTCACGCCCGGCCAGCGGCGGCGGGCAGCAGTTCCCCGGCACCCTGTCGTTGCGCGCCACCACCTTCATCGCGATGATCGAAGACCTGCTCGACGAGTTGATCCGCACCGGGTTCCGCCGAATTATGTTGTACAACTGGCACTTCGAGAACACGAACTTCGTCTACGAACCGGCCTACCTGGTGTCGGGGCGCTCCCCCGGCGTGAAGATCGTCGTCGTCGAGAACGCGATGCCCGAGTTCGGGGCGGCCGACCTGGGTGTGCTGTTCCCCGACGGCTTTCCCGGCCTCGCGCTCGAACACGCCGCGGTGATCGAGACGTCACTGTTCGAATATCTCCGACCGGCCACCGTGCGAATGGATCGCATCGTCGACGACGCGCCGGCCCGGAACGTGCCGTGGGACGTCCTGCCGATCGACCCCTCGATGTCGACCGCCACCGGCGTGCTCGCGTCGGCTACCCAGGCCACCGCCGCCAAAGGCGAGTTGCTGGCCGAGCGGATCGTCGACCACATCGTGTCCATCCTCGACGCCGAGTTCGAGCCGATCGAGCGCGACGCGATGCTGCTGACCGCCGACCAGGACAGCTGACATGGTAGGCACAGCACTGGTCACCGGCGGCGCCACCGGGATGGGCCGGGCCACGGCGTACCTGCTTGCCGAACGCGGTTACCGGGTTGCCATCGACCACCTCGGTTCCACGGCCGACGCCGAACAGGTCGCCGACGACATCGGCGGTATCGCCTACGAGGCCGACGTCGCCGACATCGGGGCCGTCGACGCACTCGTCAGCGCCGTCGAGTCCGATCTGGGCCCGATCGACGTTGCGGTGGCCTGCGCGGGTTTCGACGTGGACGTCCCGCTGGCGGAGGTGACCGAGGACCTGTGGCGCCGCAGCCTCGAGGTGATGCTCGGCGGCTGCGCCAATGTGATCGCAACGGTCGGGCCGCGCATGCGGGCCCGACGACGCGGCTCGATTGTCGGGATCTCCTCAGAGCTGGCCTTGCTCGGCGACGAGAACCATGTGCCGTACGTGACGGCGAAGTCGGCGATGATCGGGCTGGTTCGCTCGATCGCGCGCGAGTACGGTCCCGACCAGGTGCGCGTCAATATCGTGTGCCCGGGTCCCACCGACACCGCGATGCTCACCGAGCGATGGCGGGGCGAGGACTACCGGAACAGCATCGCGCTCAACCGGTTCGGCACTCCCGACGAACTGGCCCGCGCGATCGTCGACGTGGCCGAATGGACCTGGCTGACCGGCCAGGTGATCTCGCCCAACGGCGGCGTGGTGATCCAGTGAGCGGGCAGATCGCACTGGTGACCGGTGCCGCGGGCGGAATCGGCCGCGCGATCGTGGCCGCTCTGGCCGACGCGGGCTGGACCGTCGTCGCCACGGACCTGCCCGACACCGGCGAGATCCCCTGCGCCGCAACGACAATCCCCGCCGACCTGCGCGGCCGGACCGCATGCCACGCACTGGTCGATACCGTCGTCGCCGACTTCGGCCGGCTCGAGCTGCTGGTGAACAACGCCGCCACGATGACGGTCGTCGAGCCGACCCCCACCACGATGGAGCTGTGGTGGCGCGATATCGACGTGAACCTGTCGTCGCCGCTGTGGCTGACCCAGGCCGCGGCGCCGGCGCTTCGGGCGGCCGGCGGGCAGGTCGTCAACATGTGCAGCATCTCCGGGCTGCGCGGCGAGCCGGGTTTCAGCGCCTACGCGGCCAGTAAAGCCGGCCTGCTCGGGATGACCCGTTCACTGGCCCGCGAACTGGCCCCGGAGGTGCGGGTCAACGCGGTCGCTCCGGGCCCCACCGACACCGAACAGCTCCACCGCGACGCCGAGTTTCGCGGAGTCAGCCTGCAGCAGATGCACCGCGAGTACAGCGCTGACATGCCGATCGGACGGCTGATCCAGCCCGGCGAGGTGGCCGACGTGGTGCGCTTCCTGGCCGGCGCGCGGTCGCTCACCGGCGAGTGCATCCAGATCAACGGCGGGATGCTGATGTCGTGAGAAGCGAATTCGACCGCCGCGGTGACATTCTCGTCGTCGCCGCCCGACTGTTCGCCGAGCGCGGGTACCTCAACACCACGATGACCGAGATCGCCCGCACCTGCGGACTCGGACAGTCGTCGCTGTACTACTGGTTCCGGCAGAAGGAAGACATCCTGCTGGGTCTGCTCGCCCTCAACCGGGTGTCGCTGGACTTCGCCCGGCAGATGGTGGCTGCGACGGGCTCACCCGCGGTGCGCCTGTTGCGCCTGCTGCGATTGGACATCGGCGAGCTGTGTTCGGCAGCGGTCGATATCTGCGAGGTCGAGGTGCTCGCCGAAGCGCAGCCCGAGGTGTTCGCCGAGTTCTGGACCGACACCGCGGAGCTTCACCGGCAGATGGCCACCCTGATCAGCGAGGGCATCACCTGCGGCGAGTTCATCGACTGCGACCCCGAATTCGCCGCGCTGAACATCTGCGCCGCCGAAGAAGGTGTGCAGCGCCGCTACCGAAACTCCGCCTCGCACGCCCCCGAGGGAACCAGTCCGTTCCGGCACCCGAACTACTCGCGCGAGCACATCGCCGACGAACTGTCGGCCATGCTGGTTCGCGGCCTGCTACGCGACCCGTCGACGCTGCCCGCCCTTCGAGCCCGGGCCGGCGACGCGGCTAGCGAGTTGACAGCAGGTCGATGACGAAAATGAGGGTCTTGCCGGACAATTGGTGTCCGCCGCCGGCCGGGCCGTAGGCCTGCTCGGGCGGGATCGTGAGCTGACGGCGCCCGCCCACCTTCATGCCGGGGATTCCGTCCTGCCAGCCCTGGATCAGCCCGCGCAACGGGAAGGAGATGGACTCGCCGCGGTTCCACGAACTGTCGAACTCGGCGCCGGTGTCGTACTCGACCCCTACGTAGTGGACGTCGACGACGGCGCCGGGCTTGGCCTCATCGCCGTCGCCGACCACCAGATCCTTGATGACCAGTTCGGTGGGCGCCGGGCCGTCGGGGAATTCGATCTCGGGTTTGCTCGTCACGGCTCACACAGTAGTCGCTCACGCGCTGCTGACCGAGCGTTCTACCCGGCCGTCCGTACCGCGACGTTCCCGCGCGGTGACCGTCGACGTGGTGGCCGTCAACCGCACCCGGTCCGCGCGGAACAGGTCATAGGCGTACTCGAACGGCCGGTCGGCGGCGTCGCGAGTGATCCGGGTGATCGCCACCAGCGGCCTCCGGTGCGCGATGCCCAGCCAGTCGGCTTCGCGCGGGCTGGCGCTGACCACCTCGATGGTCTCGCTGGACGTCGCGGGCACCAGGCCGTACCGAACCGCGAACAACTCGTACAGCGAGCCGCCGAGTGGCTGCTCCAGCAGATCGACGGCGTGCTCGGCGACGAAGCACGAGAAGTCCACCGATAGCGGCACCCCGTCGGCGAAGCGCAGCCGCCGGATCGCGAAAACATCCTCGCCGGGCGTGATTTCCAGCGCGACGGCTTCCGCGGGAGTGGGCGGCCTACGGTCGGTGGCCAGCACCCGGGTCGCACTGGTGTGCCCGCCGCTCCGCAACCGCGCCGGCAGGCCGGCCAACTCTGCGGCGTTGCGTTCCACGACGTCGGCGCGCACGAACGTCCCCCCGTTGCGCCCGGTCCGCCGCTCCAGGACCCCGGCACGGCTCAACGGCAGCAGCGCGCTGCGCAGCGTGGAGCGGGACACCTCGAAGCGATCGGCCATCTCGCGTTCGGTGCCCAGCCGGGAGCCGGGCCGCAGAGTGCCCTGGGCGAGCATCGACAGGATGCGCCGCCGCACATCTTCGGCGATCGGGCCCCCATCCGACTCCTCCATCGGACTAGCCGTTCAGCGCATCCGGCGATTCGGGCAGAACCTGACCGCCGTCCACGGCGATCGCCTGACCGGTGATGTAACCGGCCTCCACGGTGGCCAGGAAGGCGGCCAGATGGCCGATATCCTCCGGCTTGCCCAAGGCCCCCGCCGGGATCGCCTTGGTCATTCCGGCGATGTAGTCCTCGCCCATGTCCGCCAGACCCTCGGTGAAGATGTTGCCCGGCAGGACGGCGTTGACAGTGATCCCGTGCGGCGCCAGTTCGATTGCGGCGGTGCGCATGAAACCGAGCTGCGCCGCCTTCGACGCCCCGTAGTGCGACCATCCCGGAAAACCGGTGATCGGACCGGTGATCGACGACGTCAGAATCACCCGACCGCGCCCGGAGGCGATCAGGGCATCCAGGCACGCCTGCACGGTGAACACATTGCCCTTGACGTTGACGTCGAGGACCTCGGCCAGTTGAGCCGGCGTCATGGTGGCCAACGGCGCCTCGGGAAAGATGCCTGCGTTGGCGCAGACGACGTCGATGCCGCCGAACGCGTCGATGACCGAGGCGGCCAGTTCGGCGCACGCCACCGGATCGGTGACATCGGTCTGGATTCCCAACACCTTTCCGCTGCCCAGCGCGTCCAACTCCGCGACCACCGAGTCCAATTCGGTTCTCGAACGCGCGGCGATCGCGACATCGGCGCCCGCAGTGGCGAACACCGAGGCGATGCCGCGCCCGATGCCCTTGCTGCCACCGGTGACCACCACGGACGTCGACTGCAGATCAAACACGCGTATCTCCTTGCATTGTTGGATGTTTCACACGCGGGATCCGAAGATCGCATCCTGCAACCAGGTGCGGTCCTCCAGATACCGTTGCGCCAGCCGGGCGGTGTTGGGGGCGAAGTCTTCGCCCAGCTCTGCCGCAGCATCGGCGTCGGCGTGCGAGGCGATCCAGGCGGTCAGGTTGATCCGGCGCAGCATCACGAACGACGGGACCAGCGCCACATGGTCGGCGGGGAGCGATCCGGCTTCGGAGTAACCCCTGAGCCACTCCGCGATGATGCGCTCGCCGGCCGGGGTGTCCTCGATGAACGACACCGCAGCGCCCAGATCGGCCAGATACCAGGACCACCCGCAGTCGTCGAAGTCGATCACGGTGATGCCTGCGCCCGCGTCGGTCGGGTCGACCATCAGATTGGCCAACCGCAGATCGGCGTGAACCAGCCCGAAACGGTCCGGGGCAGAACCGAACTCACTCAGCTTTGCGGTGATGTGATCGGCGGCGCGCTGGATCACGGCCCGGTCATCGTCGGTGAGGCCGGGCGCCAGACGCCAATTACCCCACCGGGCGTCCGGACCGAGGATGGTGTCGAGGTCCCAGCGGAACCGGGTGAACTCCGGCGGAAACGTCCAATTCCTGGCGTGCTCGTGCATGACAGCGGTGAGCCGGCCGAGTTGGTCGAAGCCGACGGCCTCGGGATCGTCCTCCGCGGTGCAGCCCGCGACGAACGTCACCGCGTCGACGTGCAAGACGTCGCCGTCGACCTCGGCGGCCACGACGTCGGTTCCGTCGCGGGCGGCGATCAGCTCCGGCGTCAGCACCGACGTCTCCCTGCGCAGAGCCTTCATCCACGCCAGCTCGGAGCGGATCGCCTCCAGCGAGTGATAGCCCGGCCGGTGCACCCGTAAGACGATCGGGTCGTCGTCCTCGACCAGGTAGGTGGCGTTCTCGGACAGACTGAGCAGCCGCAATGGCGTGGTGTCTGCACGACCGTAGGCGGGCAGTGCTGCACGCGCGAAAAACTCATGAGTCGGCGGCAGTCCCGGCATGGGCACCAGTGTGGACCATATCGGGGAGGCGAGCAGACCAAATCGGCATATTTAACGTCGTTGTTTCGTGGCAGGGTTTTGGGAAACACACAGGAAACATGACCTGCGTATCGCCCGTAAGTTCCTGTTGACCAGGGGATCTGGCGGGGTAACAATGTCGTCGTCGCACCACAGAGCCGTGCCGACATCGTCATTGCCTCCCGGGCTCAGTTGCAACCGGGAAATACCAGACCAAATAAAAGGCACGACCCCAGTCACAGTCGAGATGGGAATCCACACAATGAGCGACACCATCGATCCGCCGGCCCCGGCCGGCAACCAACCCAAATCCGAAACCGTCCAACGCCTCAAGCCCAACGCGGTCGGTCTGATCGGCGTCCTGTTCATGGCCGTCGCGACCGCCGCGCCGATCACCGCCATGGTGGGCAACGTGCCGATCGCGGTCGGATTCGGCAACGGCGCCTATGCCCCGGCCGGCTACTTCGTCGCCACGATCGTGCTCACGTTGTTCGCGATCGGTTATGCCGCGATGAGCAAGCACATCACCGCGACCGGCGCCTTCTACGGGTACATCTCGCACGGGTTGGGCCGGATCGTCGGGTTGGGCGCGGGTTTCCTGACCGCCATGGCCTACATGGTGTTCGAAGCGTCGCTGATCGGAATCTTCGCCTTCTTCGGCAACGACACCTTCAATTCACTGTTCGGAGTCAACATCCCGTGGATCGTGTTCGCCATCGGCATGCTGGTGGTCAATCTGGTCCTGACCTACTTCGACATCAACGTCGCCGCCCGGGTCCTCGGGGTCTTCCTGATCACCGAGATCGTCATGCTGTCGTTGATGGCGTTCTCGGTGCTGTTCACCGGGGGCGGTCCGCAGGGCTGGTCGTGGGGATCGCTGAACCCGCTCAACGCTTTTCAGAACCTCTCCGGCTCGGTGGCCGGCGCGGACGGCAGCATGCTCACGGTGGCCGGCTCGGCCGGCATCGGCCTGTTCTTCGCGTTCTGGTCCTGGGTCGGCTTCGAGTCCAGCGCGATGTACGGCGAGGAGTCCAAGAACCCCAAGAAGATCATCCCGATCGCGGTGATCGGCTCGGTCGTGGGGATCGGCGTGTTCTACGTCCTCATCTCCTGGCTGGCGATCGTGGGCACCGGACCGCAGAATGCCATTGCGCTGGCGCAGAATTCGACGACCGCCGGTGACATCTTCTTCGGCCCGGTCGGGGCACACCTGGGGACGTGGGCCGTCGACCTGTTCAAGATCCTGCTGATGACGGGCTCGTTCGCCTGCGGCATGGCATTCCACAACTGCGCCGCTCGCTACATCTACGCGATCGGCCGCGAGAACGTGGTCCCCGGCATGCGCAAGACGCTGGGCGCCACCCACCCGACGCATGGATCGCCGCACATCGCCGGACTGATCCAGACCATCTTTGCGACCGTCGTGGTGTTGTTCTTCGCGCTCACCGGTCGCGACCCCTACACCGGCCTTTACGGGTTGATGGCGCTGCTCGGCACCACCGCGATCATGATCGTCCAGGCACTGGCCGCCTTCGCCGTGATCGCCTACTTCCACGTCGGCAAGAACCATCCGGAGACAGCCAACTGGTTCCGGACCTTCCTGGCCCCCCTGCTCGGCGGCCTGGGCATGCTGTACGTGATCTACCTGCTGGCCAAGAACGCATCATTCGCGGCCGGCACCGCTTCCAGCGACTGGGTCTTCGAGATCATCCCCTACGTGGTTGGTGTCGTCGGCATCGGTGGCATCGTGCTGGCGGTGGTACTGAAATACACGTCGCCGCAGCGCTATTCGGAGCTCGGCCGGACGGTGCTCGAAGAGGCGCACGAACGCCCGTGAGTGCAGTCACGGGCCGCGACAACGAGGACGTAGCGATATGAGCTTCTCCAACATCATGGATTCCAACAGCTACTCGGCGGATCACCCGGTCGATCCCGCCACCGAATCGTTGATCGCGGCCCGTGACCGCATCCTGGGCCCGGCCTACCGGCTGTTCTACCAACGCCCGGTGCACCTGGTCCGCGGCGAGGGCACCCGCCTCTACGACGCCGACGGCGCCTGCTATCTGGACGCCTACAACAACGTCGCCAGTGTCGGTCACTGCCACCCGCATGTAGTGGAGGCGGTCACCCGCCAGCTGTCCACCCTCAACACCCACACCCGCTATCTGCACGGCGGCATCGTCGACTACAGCCAGCGCCTGCTGGACACTCTGCGGTCCGAGGGGCCCGACGAGATCGACCAGGTGATGTACGCCTGCACCGGCTCCGAGGTCAACGACCTGGCCCTGCGAGTCGCCGAAATGTACACCGGGGCAAAGGGTGTCATCGTGACCACCGACGCCTATCACGGCAACACCGCGGCGGTCACCGCGATCTCGCCGTCCATCGGCGGGGCCACCGTGCTCGGTGAGCACGTCCGCACGGTCCCGCCACCGGACAGCTACCGCATACCCGCCGACGAACTCGCCGATCGGTTCACCGCCGACGTCGTCACCGCGATCGACAAGCTGGTCGACAGCGGCGCCGGTTTCTCCGCCCTGATCGTCGACACCATCTTCTCCTCGGACGGCATCTACCCCGACCCCTCCGTGCTGGCGCCCGCGGTGGAGGCGGTGCACCGTGCCGGCGGCGTCTTCATCGCCGACGAGGTGCAACCCGGCTTCGGCCGCACCGGTGACGCGATGTGGGGTTTCCAGCGCCACGGCGTGGTGCCCGACCTCGTCACGATGGGCAAGCCGATGGGCAACGGCATGCCGATCGCGGCGATGGCGGCCCGCTCGGAGATCCTCGACGCCTTCGCCCGCGAGGTCCCGTACTTCAACACCTTCGGCGGCAATCCCGTGACGGTGGCCGCAGCGGCGGCCGTCCTGGACGTCATCGAGGACGAGAAGCTGATGCGCAACGCCGCCGAGGTCGGTGGGCAACTGCGCACCGAGCTGACGCGCCTGGGCGCCGACCATCCACGTATCGGCGACGTCCGCGGCGCAGGCCTGTACGTCGGCGTCGAGGTGATCGACGAGACCGGCGCACCGGACCGGACCGGCGCCCGGGCCCTGGTCAACGCCATGCGCGAGCGCCGGGTGCTGATCTCGGTGTGCGGCCGCGACGGAAACGTGCTGAAGATCCGTCCGCCCTTGGTCTTCTCGAGCACCGATGTGGACTGGTTCTGCACCGAGTTCGCCGGCGCCCTCACTTCGCCGTTCTGACTTCCGTTCGTCGGGCACACTGGAGCAGTGGCTGAAGACAACGAAACCCTTTCCCGCATCCACGACCTGGTCGCCCAAGAGCGCGAACTGCGTGAGCGGGTAGTTCACGGAGAGATCGACCCGTCGGAGGAGCACACCCGGCTACGGGCCATCGAAACCGAACTCGACCAGTGCTGGGACCTGCTTCGCCAGCGTCGCGCGCTGCGCGAGACCGGCGGCGACCCCAGCCAGGCCAGCGTGCGGCCCGCCGACGAAGTCGAGGGCTACCTCAGCTGATCACCCGGGCCAGGATCGTCCGCAACGCCTGAAGATCCTGGTCGTCGAGCGACGCCAAGACCTCCGGCGCCGGGTCGTCGGTCTCGTCGAGGACGGCGATGACATCGCGGCCCGCGTCGGTGAGCGACACCAGCTTGCAGCGCCGGTTGTCCGGATGAGGTTGGCGGACCACCAAGCCCCGCGCCTCCAGATCGTTCACGGCGACGGTGGCGGCCGGCGCGTCGATGGTGGCCGCCTCGGCGACCTGCTTGACCGTCATCGGCTGTGATGCAAGCCTGCGCAGGATCCGAATCCGGCTGAACGGCAATCCCGTTCGATCGACGACGGCGCGACGCCAGCCGTCCTTGTTGTCCAGTACCAGGCTCGACATCGCCCGCCACACCTGATCGGCCACCGGATTACCCGACATGAGCCGTCTCAATCCGGCGGTCCTCGATCAGCGGCGCCAGCCGCTGGGCCGACAGTTTCGCCCGGGCCGAAGTGGACACGATCGCGAGCACCACGATCACCACGCCGAGGCCCAGGTTCATCCACCACAGCGGCCTGGCGGCGGCGGTGAAGTCCGCACCCGCCACCGCCAGCGCCGAGCCGGCGATCGAACCGCACAGTGCCACACCGATACTCACGCCGACCTGTCTGCTGGTGGAGGTCACCGCCGAGGCCGCGCCGGCCCGGTCGCGCGGCATCCCGCTGACCGCGGCATTGGTGATCGGCGCGTTGACCATGCCGAAACCGACGCCGTACACCGTGAAGATCACCAGCAGCTCCCACACCGGCGTCGTGGCGGTGAGGAACGTCAGCATCACCGATGCGGCGGTCATCAGAACACCGGCCACCAGTAGCGACGGGCGGGCGCCGAAGCGGCCGACCAGCCGGCCCGACAGCGGCGAGAAGAACAATGCACCGATCGCGATCGGCAGATAGATCAGGCCGGTGTGAGCGGCCGAGTAGCCGCGCTCGCCCTGCAGGTACAGCGACATCATGAACAGGAAGGCCCCCCAGGCGGCGAAGGCGCACACGGCGATGACCGTAGCCGACGAGAACGGCACGCTGCGGAAGAACCGCAGATCGATGAACGGGTCATGGCGGCGCGACTCGTAGCGCAGGAAGGCCAGCAGCGCCACCGCCGCGCCGGCGGCGATCGCGATGATGCGCGGGTTGGTCCACCCCATTCCCGGCGCCTCGATCAGGACGAAGACGATGCCGAACAGGGCCAACACCGCCAGCAGCTGCCCCACCGGATCGATGTCGCGCATGGTGGCGGACTTGCTCTCGGGCACGAAAATCGCGGTGAGGATGATGGCGGCCGCGCAGATGGGCAGGTTGATCCAGAACACCGCGCGCCAGCTGATCGCCTGAATCAGGAAGCCACCGACGATCGGGCCCAACGCCATCGATATCCCGACCACCGCACCCCACAGACCCAGCGCGCGGGCGCGCTCCACCCGTCCGACGAATACCTGCGAAATGATGGACAGCGCAACGGGATTCATCATCGATCCGCCGAATCCCTGAATGAGCCGGGCGCCGATCAGGGTGTCGATGTCGGGAGCCAAGCTGCACAGCAGAGAGCCCACCGCAAAGGTGGCCAGCCCGATCTGGAAGATGCGACGGCGCCCGAAGCGGTCGCCGGTGGCGCCGGAGAGCATCAACAGCGACGCCAGCACCAGGGTGTAGATGTCGATGACCCATTGCATCTGCGACGGGGTCGCGTGCAGGTCGGCGCGGATCGCCGGGATCGCAACGTTGACGATCGTCGAGTCCATCGACACGATCAGCAGGCTCAGGCAGCAGGACGCCAGGATGATCGTCTTGCGCCGCGCGCTGAGCTCGCCAACAGTTGTAATCACACAATCATTGTGAAACTACAACCGTTGGCGGGTCAAGCCGGTGTGGCCCAGCAGACACCCCCGCAGGAAGAATTCAGCTGCGGGTGTCGATGGTGGCGTAGTCGCGCTCGGTGTAGCCGGTGTAGATCTGGCGCGGGCGGCCGATCTTGCTGCTGCCCTCGTCGTGCATCTCGCGCCAGTGCGCGATCCAGCCCGGCAGCCGGCCCAAGGCGAACAGCACGGTGAACATCCGGGTGGGGAAGCCCATCGCACGGTAGATCACGCCCGTGTAGTAGTCGACGTTCGGGTAGAGCTTGCGCTCGATGAAGAAGTCGTCGGTCAACGCGATCTCTTCGAGCTGCTTGGCGATGTCCAGCAGCTCGTCGTCGCCGCCGAGCTTGCCAAGGATCTTGTCGGCCTGCTCCTTGACGATCCGCGCCCGCGGATCGTAGTTCTTGTAGACCCGGTGCCCGAAGCCCATCAGCTTCACACCGTCTTCTTTGTTCTTGACCTTCTTGACGAAGGTCTGGACGTCGTCGGCGCCGGTGCGGATCTTCTCCAGCATCTCCAGCACGGCCTGGTTGGCGCCGCCGTGCAAGGGGCCCCACAGCGCGTTGATGCCGCCCGAGATCGAGGTGAACAGGTTGGCCTGCGACGAGCCGACCAGGCGCACGGTCGAGGTCGAGCAGTTCTGCTCGTGGTCGGCGTGCAGGATCAGCAGCATGTCCAGCGCGCGGACGATCTCGGGATCCACCTCGTAGGGCTCGGCCGGGAAACCGAACGTCATCCGCAGGAAGTTCTCGACCAGCGTCAGCGAATTGTCCGGGTAGAGGAACGGTTGCCCTTCGGACTTCTTGTACGCATAGGCCGCGATCGTCGGCAGCTTGGCCAGCAGCCGGATCGTGGACAGCTCCACCTGCTTCTTGTTCAGCGGGTCAAGCGAGTCGGGGTAGTACGCGCTCAACGCGTTGACCGTGCTCGACAGCACCGGCATCGGGTGCGCATCGCGCGGGAAGCCGTCGAAGAATCGCTTCAGGTCCTCGTGCAGGAGGGTGTGCCGCTGGATCTGGGTGGTGAACTTCTCCAGCTGCTCGGTGGTCGGCAGCTCACCGTAGATCAGCAGGTAGCTCACCTCGATGAAGGTGGACTTCTCGGCGAGCTGCTCGATCGGGTAGCCGCGATAGCGCAGGATGCCCGCGTCGCCGTCGATGTAGGTGATAGCGCTCTTGGTCGACGCCGTGTTCACAAATCCCTGGTCGAACGTCGTGTAGCCGGTCTTGGCCAGCAACGGGCCCAGCGCGATCCCGTCAGACCCCTCCGTCGCTTTCACGATGTCGAGATCCAACTCGCCGCCCGGGTACTTTAGGGAAGCGGTCTCGTCGGTTGCGGCCACATGAACCCCTTCTGAGCTCGTCGACGCCCAGGAGGCGTCCGTATGTAGGTGAAGGTAGTCGCTATTCTGCCGATACGCCTGCGGGGGTCTGGCCCGGGGTCACCCACGGCGCCCAGAGCCGGGCGAAAAGCCCGTACACCGACTCGATTCGGCGGCACACCACGTCCGGCTCGATCGGCGGACCGTCCGCGGTGCCCAGCCCGTTGCAGGCCACTCCCATCACCACCGACCAGGTGTCGAACAGCAGGCGGATTGCCGGGTGGTCAGCTGCCACACCCATCCGCTGCGCCGCCACGTCCATCACCCGATGATGGAAGCCGCCGGCGCGGAACATGAACGGCGCGAGCCCGAGCGCCGGGGCCGAATTCACGATCGTCAGCAACAGTCGCATCCGCTCGAACGACGCCGACGAACCATACTGCTCGGTGCCGAACGTCTCGAGGTGCGCGCGGGCCAGAGCGTCGTAATGGGTGATGTCGAGCGGCTGGCGGGCCAGGGCGGCGGCCACATCGCCGGCGACCTCGTCCAGGATGGCGGCGAGCACCGCCTCCTTGTTCGAGAAATAGCGGCTGAAGGTGCGCGGGGCAACCTCGGCCGCGGCGGCGATCTGCTCGACGGTGGTGTTGTCGTAACCCTGGTCGACACACAGCTGGACGGCCGCGTCGATCAGCGTCGCCCTGGTGCGCTGCTTTTTGAGTTCGCGCAGGCCAGGCGCGGAAATTCTGGCGACTGGGGCCATGTCGCACCTCCCCCCGCGCCGTCCCGGCGCCCCCCGAGGTCAAACCTTGGAGGGTAGCGCTGAGCCCACCTCCCCCGCGGCGATATCGGTGAATCGGGCGAAGGCGAGCTGCAGCCGGTCGACCATGATGCCCGCACAGTTGTCGTAATCGTCGGACCCGATCACCAACTGACCCCACGCGGCCGCGGTGATCGCGCTCCACACCGACACGACGAGCGCCACTCGCTGATCCCCCGGGTCGACGCACATGCGAGCCGCCACTGCCACGACCAGAGGTGTAAGCGGCATTGATGTTGCCGCCCGCCGCAGCATGTTCGACGAGGAGATAACGTTGACCACTAGGACCAGGCGGTGCGCGGTGAGGGTCGACACGTCCCCGGACTGAACCCCTTGCAATGCCCGAGCGTGCGCGTAGATCAGCGCCGTCAACGGCGGGACTTCCGGGTCGATCACAGCGAGGGCGGTGACGGCGGCGTCGACGAGGTCGTCGAGCACGGTCATCATCACCGCATCCTTGGTGGGGAAATACCGACTGAACGTTCGCGGGGAAACCTCGGCGGCGGCGGCGATCTCCTCGACGGTGGTGTTGTGGTAACCGCGCTCGATGCAGAGCGTGACGGCCGCATCCACGAGCATGGCGCGCGTACGTTGCTTCTTCCGTTCGCGCAGTCCCGGAGGTGGCTGCGCGATCACGTCGGCCACCTCTCGATCGTAGCCGTACCGTGCCGATCTACAGGTTCGCCGACGGCACCCGATAGCGAACAAAAATCGGGACGGCCGCAGCCGCGATCAGCACGCCGACCACCACCAGGGCACCGCCGCCGGCCGCGGCGATCGTGGTGCCGACCACCGCGGCCGCCGCGCCGTGCAAGGCATCGGCCAACCGGGGACCGCCCGCCACGACCACGGTGAACACGCCCTGCAAGCGGCCGCGCAGGTCGTCGGAAGCCACCTGCTGCAGGATCGTCGAGCGGAACGCCGCCGACACCATGTCCGCTGCGCCACCAATCGCCAAGAACGCCAACGCAATCCACAGCATCGTGCCGGCATGTCCGTGCGCGAGCCCGCCGGCGACGCCGAAGCCGACCATGGCCGCACCCCACACCACGATCGAGATCACCACGGCCAGACCCTGACGCTGAATGCGGGGGAACCAGCCGGAGAACACCCCGCCCGCCACCGCACCGACCGACATCGCGGCCGCCAGCAGCGCGATCGTGGTGCCACCCTCGATCGGGGCGCCGAAACTCTGATGCGCCATCTCCGGAAACAACGCCCGCGGCATGCCCAGGATCATCGCGATCAGGTCGACCACGAACGACATCAGCACGACCTTGTTGGCGGACAGGAAGCGGAAGCCCTCGACGACCGAGCGCAGGGCGTCGAAGCCCATCCCCCTCCCGCCGACCGCCGGCGGGATCGGCGCGAGCCGCAACGCCACCAGAACCGGCACCACACAGGTGATCGTGTCGATCAGGTAGAGCGTGGACAGGTCGACCCAGTGCAGCATCACCCCGGCCATCAGCGGGCCGACGATCGCGCCGAACTGGAACACGGTGAAGTTCAACGAGTTGGCCGCGGGCAACTGCGCGCCGGGCAGCATCCGCGGGATGGCGGCCGCCCGGGTCGGGCTATCGATGGCGTAGAACACCTGCTGCACCGCCAGCAGGCACAGCACCGCCCACACGTTGTTCAGGCCGAGGGCGGCCTGCAGCCACAGCAGCAGCGAGGACACCGTAAGGCCGCTGGAGGTGATGATCAGCAACACCCGACGGTCCATGGCGTCGGCCCATGCCCCGCCGAGCAGACCGAACACCACCAGCGGCACCAGCGCGAACACCCCGGACAGACCGACATACGCCGAGTTGTGGGTCAGTGCGTACAGCTGGACGGGGACGGCGAAGATCGTGAGGTTCGCCCCGATGACCGTGATGACGCCGGCCACCCACAGCCGGCGGAAGTCCGGCGTTCTCAGGGGGGTGGTGTCGGCGAAGAGCCGCGCCACCTACGGTTGCAGACGCTCGATGCGCAGGCCCGATGTCGCCGGCCCGGCGGCGCCGACCCCGCCGGTGACGCGAATTCGGTTGTGTACCCGGTTCTCCCGGCCCTGCCAGAACTCGACGACCTCGGGGGCGATCCGGTAGCCACCCCAGTGCGGCGGCACCGGGACCCGCTCGTCGGCGGCGAACCGCTCGGTGACCTCGGCGAGCTGAGCGAGCAGCTCGGCGCGGGAGCCGATCGGGCGCGACTGCGCCGACGCCCACGCCCCCAGCTGGGATCCGCGCGGCCGTTTGGACCAATACTCTTCGGTCTCCTGCGCGCTGACCTTGGTCACCGCGCCGCGGATGTGCACCTGCCGCCCGAGGGCGTACCAGGGGAACGTCACGGCGGCATACGGAGTCGCCGCGAGCTCATCGCCCTTGGCCGAGTCGTAGTTGGTATAGAAAGTGATCCCGGTCTCGTCCACGCTCTTGCACAACACCGTGCGGCTGACCGGTCTTCCCGCGTCGACAGTGGCCAGCACCATGGCGTTGGGCTCGGCGATCCCGGCCGCCTCGGCGTCGGCTATCCACCTGTGCAACAGGGCAAGCCAGCCGTCGGCGAGCCAGTCGACATCGAGGTCGCTGCTGCCGTCCTTCTCGACCGAGCCGTACTCAACGCGCATCGCCGCGAGGCGATCGTCCCTGGGCGTCTCCACGGCCCAACGGTACGCCGCAAACATTCGGCTGCCGGTTACCGACCGGCGGCGACGACCCGATCGCCGAATGCGAGAATCCACCCATGACGGTGGTACCCGACGACTTCGTGCCAGGCCTCGAAGGGGTGGTGGCCTTCACCACCGAGATCGCCGAACCTGATCGAGACGGCGGCGCACTGCGTTATCGCGGTGTGGACATCCAGGAACTGGTCGGCAATCGCGTGACGTTCGGCGACGTGTGGGCGTTGCTCGTCGACGGCAAGTTCGGCAACGGCCTGCGCCCCGCCGAGCCGTTCCCGCTACCCATCCACACCGGCGACGTCCGGGTCGACGTCCAGGCCGGCCTGGCGATGCTGGCGCCGATCTGGGGCTACGCACCGCTGCTGGACATCGATGGCGAAACGGCCCGCGACCACCTCGCGAGGGCGTCTGTGATGGCACTGTCCTACGTCGCCCAGTCCGCCCGCGGCATCTACCGCCCGGCGGTGCCGCAGCGCGTGATCGACGAATGCACCACTGTCACAGAACGTTTCATGACCCGCTGGCAGGGCGAGCCGGATCCTCGGCATGTGGAGGCGATCGACGCCTACTGGGTGTCGGCGGCCGAACACGGGATGAACGCCTCCACGTTCACCGCGCGCGTGATCGCCTCGACCGGAGCGGATGTCGCGGCCGCGATGTCGGGAGCGATCGGCGCGATGAGCGGCCCGCTGCACGGCGGCGCTCCCGCCCGGGTACTGCCGATGATCGAGGAAGTCGAACGCACCGGAGACGCCCGCGCGCGGTGGTCAAAGGCGTCCTGGACCGCAACGAGAAGCTGATGGGCTTCGGCCACCGGGTCTACCGCGCCGAGGACCCGCGAGCACGGGTGCTGCGCGCCACCGCCAAGCGGCTGCAGGCACCGAGGTACGAGGTGGCCGTCGCACTCGAGCAGGCGGCGCTGGCCGAGCTGCGCGAGCGGCGTCCGGACCGGGCGATCGAGACCAACGTGGAGTTCTGGGCCGCAGTGATCCTGGACTTCGCCCAAGTGCCCGCCAAGATGATGCCCGCGATGTTCACCTGCGGTCGCACCGCCGGGTGGTGCGCCCACATCATGGAGCAGAAGCAGCTCGGCAAGCTGGTCCGTCCCTCCGCGATCTATGTCGGTCCGGCACCCCGGCCGCCGGACGCGGTGCAGGGCTGGGACGAGATCGCGCACGCACCCGTCTAGCTGCTCACGCCCGGAACGCCGAGCCCCGCTCCCGGTCCAGATAAGTGTCGGCCTTGTTGCGCAGGAAGAACACGTACACCACCAGCGACACCGCGATGCAAACCGTGACATAGCCGATGAACAGCGGTACCTGGCCCTGCTCCTTGGCCGCCTGGTAGATCAGCGGCGCTGTCCCGCCGAAGATCGAGTTCGCCAGCGCATACCCGACGCCCACCCCGAGCGCCCGCACATGAGCCGGGAACAGCTCCGATTTCACCAGCGCGTTGATCGACGTGTAGCCCGTCAGGATCACGTAGCTCACCGCCACCAGGGCGAAAGATGTCAGGGGTGAACGCGTTTGGGGCAGGTACGTGATGAGCACATAGGTCCACACCAGCCCGCCGACGCCGAAGAACACCAGCATCGGCTTGCGCCCGATCCGGTCACTGAGGATCCCGCCCACCGGCTGCAGCAGCATCAGCAGGATCAGCCCGGTCAGGTTGATCCACGTCGCCGTCATGCCCTCGCCCTTGTACGCGGTCTTGACGATCGCCGGCGCGTTGACGCTGTAGGTGTAGAACGCCACCGTGCCGCCCAGCGTGATCAGGAAGCACAGCAGAAGCGGCCGCCAGTAATCCGTGAACAACGCACGCAGCGACCCGGCGCCGGGGTCCTCCCCCGCCTTGGTCGCCTCGATGACCTCTTCCGATAACGACTCATCCATGGTGCGCCGCAACCAGAACACCACCACCGCGGCGACGCCGCCGACGGCGAACGCAATGCGCCAGCCGAATTCGCGCAGCTGAGCCTCATCGAGACTGGTCTGCAGGATCAGCAGCGTGAGTTGTGCGAGCACGTGTCCGCCGACCAGGGTCACGTATTGGAAGGACGAGAAGAAACCGCGCCGCTCCCGCGTCGCCGCTTCCGACATGTAGGTCGCCGAGGTGCCGTACTCGCCCCCGGTCGCGAAGCCCTGCACCAGCCGGGCCACGATCAGGATGATCGGCGCCGCCATCCCGATCACCGCTTGCGACGGCACCAGCGCAATCACCAACGAGCACAGCGCCATCAGCGACACGCTCACCGTCAGCGCCGCCCGCCGGCCCCTCCGGTCGGCGAAGCGGCCGAAGAACCACGACCCGACGGGCCGCATCACGAAGGTGATCGCGAAGATCGCATACACGTACACCGTCGAGTTCTTCTCGGACTCGTCGAAGAACTGGCCTTCGAAATACGTTGCGAACACGGTGTAGACGTACACGTCGTACCACTCGACCAGGTTGCCCGACGATCCTCGGATCGTGTTCCAGATCGCCCGCCGGGTTTCGGCGGGGCTCGAGCGCGGCACTGTCGTGGTGGTCATCGTCGGCCTCCCTGTGTCAGCCCGAACCGTACTCCACCGCGGGCCTGCGATCGACCATCCGAAGGGCGACCGCACCGTGTTCTGTCGGTGCCCGGTGGTTGCATCAGGGCGGGTGATGAGTTCTGCCCGCCCGCGATGTCTATACCGGCGACGGCCGCTCGGCCGCCACACCTGACAGGAGGCCATCCATGGCGATCGAAATACAACCCGCACTGTCCCCGCACCTGGTCGTCGACGACGCGCCCGCGGCGATCGACTTCTATGTCAAGGCGTTCGGCGCCACCGAGATCGGCCGGGTGCCCCGCCCCGACGGCAAACTGATCCACGCCGCGGTGCAGATCAACGGGGCCATGGTCATGCTCAACGACGACTTCCCGGAGATGTCCGACGGCAAGTCGATGACACCGCCCGCGCTGGGCGGCACGCCGGTGACCATCCACCTGACCGTCACCGACGTCGACCAGAAATTCCAGCAGGCGCTCGACGCCGGCGCCACCGTGGTGATGCCATTGGACGACCAGTTCTGGGGCGACCGCTACGGCATGGTCCGTGATCCGTTCGGCCACCAGTGGTCGCTCGGTCAGCCGGTGCGCGAGGTGAGCTACGACGAGATCCAGCAGGCGATGAGCCAGGCATGATGTACCCGTGACCCAGGATCGGCGCAAGATTCTCTACATCGACCTCGACAACACGATGGTCGACTTCGGCCATCGGATCGAGGGCCTCGATCAGGTCGTGGTGGACAAGTACCGCGGCCGGATGGACGAGGCGCCGGGCATCTTCGCGCTGATGCGTTCGATGCCCGGCGCGATCGAGGCGTTCACCGAACTGTCGGCGCTGTTCGACACCTACTTGCTCTCGACAGCACCGTGGCGCAACCCGTCGGGTTGGCAACACAAGATCGAATGGGTGCACGAACATCTTGGGGCCGAGGAGGATTCACCCGCCTACAAGCGACTCATCCTCACTCACCACAAAGATCTCAACCGCGGTGACTTCCTCGTCGACGACCGGCCCAACAACGGCGCCGAGCGGTTCGAGGGTGAGTGGATTCACTTCGGCTCGGACCGGTTCCCGGACTGGGCCGCCGTGCTGACTTATCTGCGCGAGCAGGCCTAGCGCAACAGCCCGGCGAGGAGCCGCCTGGCCAGGGGTGGCTCCGGCGCCGCGGCGGCCACCGCGACCATCTCGGACACATCGGTGAACTTCACCCGCGCCCGTCCCTCGGCGGCGCCACGGGCCGTCTCGGCGGCGTCGATGGCTCGCCAACCACGGGCGTCGACCACATCGGGCTGACGGGATCGAATCAGCTTGTCCAGCAATGCCGGTCGCACGTCGGGGTCACCCAACAGGCCGGCATTGAAGTCATCCACCAGGTTCGAGACGGTCTGCATGGAACACGATTTGTTGGTGCCGATGAAGCCGGTCGGTCCGCGTTTGATCCAGCCCGCGACGTAGGCGCCGACGATGGGCTCGCCGGTGACGGGATCGATGACCCGTCCGTCCCGGTTGGGGACGACGGCGGCCGACTCGTCGAACGGCAGTCCGGCGATCGGGACGCCGCGGTATCCGATCGAGGTGAGCAGCAAGCCTGCCTCGATCTGCACCAGGTCTTCGGTTCCGGTGCAATGGAATTCGACGCCAGCGACCCGTTCGGTGCCGAGCACCCGGTGGGGCGTCAGCCGGTAGGCCAGCCGTATGCGTCGACGGTCGATGCGTTCGGACGCGACCGGCAGTTTGGCCAAGATCTCGAGTTTGGCGACCGTGACGGCATCGGTGGCAGTGGCCAGATCCTCCTGCACCAGGGCGTGGTCGTCGGCGTCGAGGACAACCTCGGCCGTCGACGTCAGTCCGATGAGCTCGGGCAGGGTGAACGCCGAGTCGGCGGGACGCCGCCGCGCCGCGACGACGACCTCGCGCACCGCCGAGGTTCGCAGGGTGCTCAACGCGGCGTCGGAGATGTCGGTATGGGCCAGGTCGTCGGGGTCGGCGGTCAGGATCCGCGCGACGTCGAGGGCCACGTTGCCGTTGCCGATCACCACCACCCGATCGTGGCGCAGGTCGACGGGCAGCCCGGCGAAATCCGGATGGCCGTTGATCCAGGCCACCGTCTCGGTGGCGGTGCCGGCGCCGGGCAGCTCCATGCCGGGAATGTCGAGCCTGCGGTCGTGCGGCGCTCCGACGGTGTAGAGCACCGCGTGGTGGTGCAGCAGCAGCTCCTCATGGCGGAGATGTTGTCCCACTTCGACATTGAGGTAGAACGTGAAGCGCGGCTGACTGCTGATCCGCTCGAAGAGCCGCGTCACGCCCTTGGTGTGCTGGTGATCGGGAGCGACGCCGGCGCGGACGAGACCGAACGGGGTGGGCAGTTTGTCGAAGACGTTGACCCGCACGCCCTTCTGCGTCAGCAGTTCGTCGGCGGCGTAGATCCCCGCGGGCCCGGAACCGACGACCGCCACCGTCAGATCCCCGCCGCCACGGCGCACCTGCGGCGCGGGCAGCACCGGGGCCAGCTTGGAGGTCGGCGGCAACTTAACCCCCGCGGGCCGCTCGGGATAGAACGCGGCGTTGAGTTCGACGAACGGCAGCTGTTTGTCGGTCAGTTTGCTGTCCGGCGCGATCGCACCGACCGGGCAGGCGCTGACGCATGCCCCGCAGTCGACGCATGCCACCGGATCGATATACAACATCTCGGCGGTCGCGAAGCCAGGCTCATCGGGGCTGGGATGAATGCAGTTGACCGGGCAGGCGTAGACGCAGGACCCGTCGCTACAACAGGACTGGGTGATGACGTGAGGCATGGCAGTGACCGGCGCTACGCGGCGCTCACCACGTGCTGACGGGCGGGCTCGCTGCGGTACCGGCTCGCCGGCCCGTCGATCCGGCAGATCCGCCAGATCAGCTTCGCCAGCGGGTTCATCAGGCCGGTGTCCTCGCACAGCATCCGGACGTCACCGAACATGTCGCGCAGCATCTGCCGTGACTGAGGCGACTTGAAGAAGATCTCCTTGCGCACCGAGCGCGGGATGTCGAATTCCTTCCAGAACGCCTTCGGCGGCACGATGATCGCCGAACACAGCACCCGCATGATCACCGGGACGTGCAACGACAGCCAGAACCGCTTGCGGCGCGGCAGGTGCGGCACGCGCTTGCGCAGGTATTCGTGCGCGAACGAGATGTGCCGGGCCTCCTCGGCGACGTGGATCGCCATGACCCGCTCCATGATCGGGTGCAGCGTCTTGCCTTCGCGCAGAATGGCTTTCTGGGTGTGATCGATGGGCTCTTCGCCCGCGAGGATGCCGAACCAGAACGGGATCGGCAGCGGGCCTGCCGCCAGCGGGATCGCCGGCTGCACCCATTTCAGCAACCGGGGCATACCCGGCACGTCGGCACCGATGTGGTTCACCATCTCCTGGAACATCATCGTGTGGTTGCACTCTTCGACCGCTTCGTGCAGGCAGTACCGGTACTCCGGCGATCCGTTGGGCGCCCAGAACGCGTACTCCATCAGGCCCCGGATGAGGATCGACTCAAAGTGCAGGCCGACCTTGGCGACGTTGGACTGACGCCACATGCCGATCTCGATCTGCCGCTCTTTCGGTTGCGCCTGGTACCACGGGTGCTGCCCGATCGGGTCGGTCGCAGGCAGGATCCAGCGCTCGTCATTCGGGACCACGGCGAACTCGGGCGAATCCCAATCGATGTCGGTGTACGGATTGAAGTTCCTGCGCACCGACCCTTCGGACAGCGTCATCAGCTTCTCCACGTAGGCGGTGTCGTCCAGCACGTCCATGTTGCGACGCCAGCGCTGGATGATCTTGGTTCTCGCCATGACAGTCTCCTCAATAGAGGTTTACATTTGGGCGGGTGTTGTCCAAACGGTACCGCAGGTATCGCATACTGTCCATACCCCATATCCAGGTTTGCTGAACACCTCGGTGTACCCCTCTGTTTCGTGGGCGCCCGCACCAACTTCTAGGCTTGGGGCATGGCTGATCAGCTCGTGATTCCCGATTCCCTGAAGCCCGGCGACGGCCGCTTCGGCTGTGGCCCCTCCAAGGTGCGCCCCGAGCAGCTCGACGCGCTGACGGCATCAGCCGCACTGTTCGGCACCTCGCACCGGCAGGCGCCGGTGAAGAACCTGGTCGGCCGGGTCCGCGACGGCCTGCGGGAATTCTTCTCGCTGCCCGACGGCTACGAGGTGATCCTGGGCAACGGCGGCGCGACCGCGTTCTGGGACGCCGCCGCGTTCGGCTTGATCGAGAAGCGCTCGCTGCATCTCACCTACGGCGAGTTCTCCTCCAAGTTCGCCTCGGCCGCCACGGCCAACCCGTTCATCGACGACCCGATCGTGATCAAGGCGGACGCCGGCAGCGCGCCGGAGCCGCAGTCCGATCCGTCGGTCGACGCGATCGCCTGGGCGCACAACGAGACCTCGACCGGAGTGGCCGTGCCGGTTCGCCGCCCGGAGGGTTCGGAGAACGCCCTCATCCTGATCGACGCGACGTCAGGGGCCGGTGGCCTGCCGGTCGACATCAGCGATGTCGACGCCTACTACTTCGCGCCGCAGAAGAATTTCGCCAGCGACGGCGGCCTGTGGCTGGCGGTCGTCTCCCCCGCCGCGCTGGCACGCATCGAGGCCATCGCCGGGTCGGGCCGCTGGGTGCCCGACTTCCTGTCGCTGCCGATCGCGGTGGACAACAGCCTCAAGAACCAGACGTACAACACCCCGGCGATCGGCACGCTGGTGCTGATGGCCGAGCAGGTCGACTGGATGAACAGCAACGGCGGCCTGGACTGGGCCGTCAAGCGCACCGCCGACTCCTCGCAGCGGCTGTACTCCTGGGCCGAGGCGTCGTCCTACGCCACCCCGTTCGTCAGCGATCCCGCACTGCGGTCGCAGGTCGTCGGCACCATCGATTTCGCCGACGAAGTGGACGCCGCGGCAGTGGCCAAGGTGCTGCGGGCCAACGGCATCGTCGACACCGAGCCGTACCGCAAGCTGGGCCGCAACCAGTTGCGGATCGCGATGTTCCCGGCGATCGAACCCGACGACGTCTCCGCGCTGACCCAGTGCGTCGACTGGGCCGTCGAACATCTCGGCTGACTTGTTCGTCACCCCCGCGTGTCCTAACCGTAATCAAGTCGGGGCTGAGTTAAAGTCCGGGCGAAGGAGGTCGACATGCGAGAACTCAGGGTGATCGGACTCGATGTCGACGGCAGGCACATCATTTGCGAAGGTCCCGACCCGGCCGACAAGTTCACCCTGCAGGTCGACGACCGACTGCGTGCCGCGGTTCGCGGTGACCGGTCGCTGGGCCAGACCCTGAGGGACAAAGAGGTCAAAGGCGTGTTGCGGCCAAGGGACATTCAGGCGCGCATCCGTGCGGGTGCGTCCGTAGAGCAAGTTGCCGCGTCGTCCGGCATGGACATCAGCAAGGTCGAGCGTTTCGCTCACCCGGTGCTCTTGGAGCGTTCGCGGGCGGCCGAGCTGGCCGGCGCCGCGCATCCGGTGCTGGCCGACGGGCCGGCGGTGAACACCCTGCTGGACACCGTCACCACCGCCCTGGTGGCCCGCGGGCACAGCCTCGAGTCGACGTCGTGGGACGCCTGGCGCGGTGAAGACGGCCGCTGGGTGGTGCAGATGTCGTGGCAGGCCGGACTCTCTGACAACGTCGCGCACTTCCGCTTCAGCCCCGGCGCGCACGGTGGCACGGTGTCGGCCCTGGACGACGCCGCCAGCGAGCTGATCGACCCGACGTTCGAGCGTCCGCTGCGGCCGGTGGCCGTCGTCGCACAGCTGGAATTCGAGGAGCAGCAGCCGCCACCGGCGCCGGCCCCGGTCGAGGAGAAGCAGGCACCCGCTCCGGCCCCGGCTCCCGCCCCGGCGCCGCGGGCCAAACGCGCCAAGGCCAAGCCGTCCGTCCCCGGCTGGGAGGACGTCCTGCTCGGGGTCCGTTCCAGCGGCGAGCGCTGACCGACTACTGAGCGGCGGCCATCGCCAACAGGGTGATCCACCCGCCGGCGACGCCGACACCGGCACCGAGCACGAACCAGCGTCGTACCGGAATGCGCCGCCATCCCCATAACGTCGGCGCCAGTCCGCCGACCGCGATCAGGTTCAGCACGATCGCCACCAGTGGATGCACCCGCAGCATGCCGAGGCTGAGCACCACAATCGCGGCGCCCGTCACCGCGGCGACGAAGGCTGCCACGGTCAGACCGGTGCCCCACGGCGTCGTCTCTTCGTTCACGCGAGGGAGCTTATCTACCTGACCCGCTCATCTACCTGACCCGCTCGTAGAACGCCAGCGCCGCCGCCGTCGCAACATTCAGCGAATCGGTACCCCTCGACATCGGGATCCGGACCCGGACGTCGCTGGCTCGCATCACCGTCTCGGTCAGGCCGGGCCCCTCCGCGCCGACCAGCACCGCGACCCTCTCCCCTGCCAGCCCGGCCATCGCCTCGGCCAGGGTCTGCGCAGCCGGATCTGGTGTCATGGCCAACAGCCGGAATCCGCGCTCGCGCAGTTCACCGAGGTCCGCCGGCCAGCGCTCGGCACGGGCGAACGGCACCAGCAGGGCGTGACCCATCGACACCCGCACCGCACGCCGGTACAGCGGGTCGGCGCACCCGGCGCCGAAAATGACCGCGTCCACCCCGAGGCCGGCGGCGTTGCGGAAGATCGAGCCGAGGTTTTCGTGGTCGTTGACGCCTTCGAGCACCGCGACCGTGCGCGCGCCGTCGAGTACCTCCGCCGGCGTGAGCTCCGGTGGCCGGCGGGCCGCCGCGAGCACACCGCGGTTGAGGTGGAAGCCGACCACCTCGGCCATCACCTCGGCCGTGGCGCGAAAGAACGGCGCCCGCACCCCGGACAGGTCGTCACCGAGTTCGGCCAGGCGACGGTCGGTGCCGAGGAACGCGTGCGGGGTGAACCGCGAGGCGATCATCCGCTGGGCGACCAGCACACCCTCGGCGATCACCAATCCCTTGCCGCTGGGGAGGTCCGGTCGGCGGTCGACACTGTTGAGGTCGCGGAAGTCGTCGACGCGGGGATCGCCCGGATCGGTGATATCGACGACTTCTATCGCGCCAAAAGCCTTGTCGCTCACGCGTCTTCGTCGACCAGGACGGTCATGAGGTCCGCGGCCCGCAGCAGGATGTCGCGTTCGTCGCTGTCCAGGGTCGCCAGCCGATTGCGCAGCCACTCCTGACTGGCCCGGCGCTCGCTGTCCACCAGCGCCGCACCGGCGTCGGAGACCGCCACCAGAACCTGACGGCCGTCGGAGGGATGGGAGGTGCGCACCACCAGACCGAGGTCGGCCAGCGATGCGATCACCCGCGTCATCGACGGCGGCCGGACTCGCTCGCGGACCGCCAGCATTCCCGGGGTCATCGCCCCGTCCTTGGCCAGGGTCGCCAGAGCGGACAACTGCGACAGCGTGACCGGTGACTCGGGCCTGCGGAAGCGCAGCTGACGTGCCAGACGCATGACGGCCAGCGACAAATCACTGGCCAGCCGCAGGTCACCGTCTTTCACGACGCAAACAGTACGACACGACAACACCCGATCAATGATGAACCGGCCAACTCCGGTAACTGCACGCCGGGCCGTGGAGTCCATCGGTTACCTTGGACGACAATGCCTTCCGATCATCGCGAACCGAGCCGAGAACCGGCGGCCGAACCCGAGCCGCCCGCGCTGCCCGCAGCGTTGCTGGATCCGTGGCCGGTGATCGTCGTCGGGGCCACGCTGTGGGCGCTGGTGACGATCGTGGCGTTCACCGTCGCGGCGTGCGAGTCCTGGCGCCCGATCGCGCTCGCCGGCCTGGCCACGGGCGTGGTCGGTACCTCGGTTTTCCTGTGGCAGCGCATCGCGGCTCGGCGCGGGGCGCGAGGCGCGCAGACCGGCCTCGAGCCGCGCGGACAATAACCCAGTCACGACGAAGGAGAAACGATGGCAGCGCCGCTGTTGCAAGCAGAAATCGAGATCAACGCCCCGGTCGCCAAGGTCTGGACTTTGCTGTCGGATCTGGGCAACATGCCCAAGTGGAGCCCGCAGTGCCGGCTGATGAAGCCGCTCGGCGCGGTGAAGCCGGGCACCCGGACCTTCAACCTCAATCGTCGCAACAACCTGTTCTGGCCGACGACGTCGACGATCACCGAACTGATTCCGGAGCGCAAGCTGGCGTTCCGGGTCAACGCCAACAACACGGTCTGGAGCTACGAGCTCGAGCCGACCGCCACCGGCACCCGGGTCGTGGAGACCCGGCACGCGGAGAACGGCGTCAAGGCCGTCTCGACGATGACGGTCAACGCGGTGATGGGTGGCGTGCCGAACTTCGAGAAAGAACTGGTCGACGGGATGAACCTGTCGCTGGCGCGCATCAAGGCCGCCGCCGAAGGTTAGGCCGGCTCGCCCGGTTCGGCAGCGTCGGACCCCTCGGTCGTCGCCGGACTTTCGGACGCCTCCGAGGCTTCGGGGGCCGCCGGGCTTTCGGGCACCGCTGGGGTCTCCGCGACTTCCTGGGCTTCCGAGCTTTCCGGGGCTTCCGAGATTTCCGGGGCTTCCGCCACTACCGCTTCTTCCGGGACCGCGGGGGTTTCGGCGACCGTCGTGACCACCTCGACGACCTCGAGCACACCGTCGTCGTACGGGTCATACAGTGGCGATCCCGTGCCCGCCGGCTGCGGGGTGTCCGAGTGCGCACCGCAGCCATATTCGAAGTCGACGACGTGGGAGTCGGCCGCCATCTCGTTGCAGCACACCCCGAACATTGCGCCGAGCGCGCCGGCCAGCGGCACCATGAAGCCGCAATCGCGGCAGACGCGCTTCGTCGCGCGGGCCATCGGCGAATCGGGGCCATGGTCGCCGTCGTGCCAGCGCTGCGCGGTCTCGTCGCGACCGAGCGCGCTGAGCACCTGGCGACGGCCGAAGCCGAGCTCGAAGGCGGTGTCGTCGATCAGCGGATCCCCGGTGGCGGTGTAGCCGGGTGCCAACCGAGGGTCATCCTTGCCGGGAGCCAGCAGGTCACCGGGGCTCAGATCGCCGGGCTTGATGCGTTCGTCCCACGGCACCCAGGCCGGAGCCAGCAAAGCGGTCGGGCCAGGTACCAGCACGACCTCGCTGAGGGTCGCGTGATCAGCGCCTTCGTAGGCCGCGACCACCACCGCCCACTGCCAGCCCTGATAACCGGGCATGTTCGCCAAGAAGCGGTGCGTCGCCGCGGTCTCGTCCTCGAAGCTGACACCGAGGTATTCGCCCACCGTGTCGCCGCTGTGCTCGACGATGGCCTGCCTCGCCTGCTCCACCGCACCGCTCAAAACGGCGGCAACCGCGTCCGACGGCGCGGCGGCCTGCGCCGGTGCCGTGGCTTCTTTCGCGTCAAGGGTGCTGTCCATCGTCACCAATCTTGCCTCACGGCCTGTGTGTGCAGCCACACCGGTCACGTGCGCGCCCGGCATGCCGGGATGGGGGACAATCGTGAGGTGTCTGAGAGCCGGCGTGACGAACCCCGCGCGAATCCGGCGTTCGGCCCCGATCGCCGCTACTCGGCGGGCGCATCCGGAGAACACCCGGGCATGGCCAACTACCCCAGCGACGGGGACGGCTACCGGCGCTCCGACGCCACCCGGCGGTCCAACCCCACCCCCAGCTCCAACCGCTACCTGCCCCCGCTGGGCGAGCAGCGCACCGAGAACCTCGGGCCGCCGCCCGGACCGCGCAGCGCCGACGAACGGGTGACCCGCGGTCGCGGCGCGGCGAACCGCAGCCGCGAGATGGGCACCAAGGTGTACTCGATGGTGCACCGCGCGGCCACGGCCGACGGTGCCGACAAATCCGGTCTGACCGCGCTGACCTGGCCGGTGGTCGCCAACTTCGCGGTGGACTCGGCGATGGCCGTCGCGTTGGCCAACACGCTGTTCTTCGCCGCCGCCTCCGGCGAGAGCAAGGGCAAGGTCGCGCTCTACCTGCTGATCACGATCGCGCCGTTCGCGGTGATCGCACCGCTGATCGGGCCCGCGCTGGATCGCGTCCAGCACGGCAGGCGCGCGGCGCTCGCGATGTCGTTCGTCCTTCGCGCCGCACTGGCGTTCGTGCTGATCATGGATTACGACGGTGTCACCGGCAGCTATCCGTCGTGGGTGCTCTACCCGTGCGCGCTCGGAATGATGGTGCTGTCCAAGTCTTTCAGCGTGCTGCGCAGCGCGGTCACCCCACGGGTCATGCCACCGACGATCGACCTGGTGCGGGTCAATTCGCGGCTGACGATGTTCGGTCTGATCGGGGGCACCATCGTCGGCGGCGGTATCGCGGCCGGGGCCGAATACCTGCTCACCACCGTGTTCCAGCTGCCCGGTGCGCTGTTCGTCGTCGTCTTCGTCGCCGTGGCCGGCGCCTCGTTGTCGATGCGGATCCCGCGCTGGGTGGAGGTCACCGAAGGTGAGGTGCCGGCCACCTTGACCTACCACGGCGAAAGCGGGCCGCAAGGCTGGATCGACGAGCCGGCCGCGAAGACCGGCAGACCACGACAACCGCTGGGTCGCAACATCATCACCTCGTTGTGGGGCAACTGCACGATCAAGGCGATGGTCGGGTTCCTGTTCCTGTATCCGGCGTTCGTCGCCAAGGCGCACCAGGCCAGCGGCTGGGTACAACTGGGCATGCTGGGCCTGCTCGGCGCCGCCGCCGGCATCGGCAACTTCGCGGGCAACTTCACCGCGGCCCGGATGCGGCTGGGCCGGCCCGCGATGCTGGTGGTGCGGTGCACGACCGCGGTGACCGTCATGGCGATGGTGGCCGCGGTCACCGGCAACCTGATCGTCGCGGCGGTGGCCACGCTGGTCACCTCGGGCGCGACCGCGATCGCCAAGGCGTCGCTGGACGCCTCGCTGCAGGACGACCTGCCGGAGGAGTCGCGGGCGTCGGCGTTCGGCCGCTCCGAGTCGGTGCTGCAGTTGGCGTGGGTGATGGGCGGTGCGATCGGAGTGCTGGTGTACACCGAGCTGTGGGTCGGCTTCACCGCGATCAGCGCGCTGCTGATCCTCGGCCTGGCCCAGACCATCGTCAGCTACCGCGGCGATTCACTGATCCCCGGCTTCGGCGGCAACCGTCCGGTGCTGGCCGAACCGGAGGGCGCGTCGGCGGTGACTCACCGGTGAACCGTTGGATCCGATGGCTTTTGGCGATCGTCGTCGTACTGGCATCGGCCGGTGCCGGCGTCACCGCGTGGGCACTGACCCGCGGCACCGAATCGGCCTTCCCCGAGATCAGCGCCTATTCGCACGGCCAGGCGGTGCGCGTCGGGCCGTACGTGTACTGCAACGTGGTGAACCTCAACGACTGCCAGAACCCGCAGACCCAGGGCCAGCTTTCGGTCAGCGAACGCTACCCGGTGCAGCTGTCCGTACCCACCGCGATCGGACGCGCACCGTGGCAGCTGCTGCGCGTGTACGAGGACGAGCGGAATTCCACGACCACCATGTATCGGCCCAATACCGAACTGGCAGTGACGATACCGACGGTCGATCCGCAACGCGGCCGGCTCACCGGCGTCGTCGTGCAGTTGGTCACCCTGGTGCAGGACCAGAACGGCGAGCTGCGCGACGCCCCGCATGCGGAGTGGTCGGTTCGGCTGGCCTGGCCCTAGGGGTTCCAGTCCCGAATCGCGGCGGCAAACTGCTCGGGCGCATCGGATTGGACGAAATGGCCTGCTCCGTCGGCAATCACGGTCCGGTGGTTGGGGAAGGTCCGTTCCCAGCGCCGTAGATCGCTTTCCCTGAAGGCGATGTCGGCATCGCCCCAGATGATGAGCGTGGGGATGTCCGCGATCGCGGGTAGTCCGGCTTCGACCTCGGCGAGGAACGCGCGGCTGGCCGTGAGCTCGCGGGGGAAGATGGCCGACGCGTCACGGCGCGCCGGGCTGTCGAGAGCCTTCTGATAGTGGCCCATCTCGCCACGGTTGGGCTTGGCCAGCCGATGCCCCGCGGGAATCATCAGGTTGACGAACAGATTGAACTGCCGGATCAGCAGACGACCGAACGGCCCGCCCATGACATGGGACATGATCTGCACGTGCGGGGCGTCGGTGGGCCAAGCCCAGGTGTTGCCCACCACCAGCCGGTCGAACACTCCGGGGTGTTTCTCGATCACCGACAACCCGATCGGGCCGCCCCAGTCGTGCACCACCAGCGTCACCTGGGTCAGTTCGAGAGCGTCGATGAACGCGCTGACGACCTCGGCGTGCTCGCTGGGCAGATACCGGTAACCCGGCGCCGCCGTCGACAGTCCGAATCCGGGGTAGTCGATTGCCACGCAACGAAATTCGCTTCGCAGTGCCTTGATGACATCACGGTAGACGAACGACCAGGTCGGGTTGCCGTGCAAGAACAGCACCGTGGGCCCCGAGCCTTCGTCGACGTAGTGCACGGTGTGGCCGTCGATGTCGACGAACCGGCTCTGGAATGGGAACAATTCGTCGTCGACCCACTCGGGCCGCTGCGCCACCGCCATACCGATCCCCTCTTCTGATTCACTTGATATAATCAAGCGGACATTAATTTAGCAAGTGGAGCGTGATGAGTCGAGATTACGGCCAGTACTGCGGACTGGCCCGGGCCCTGGATGTCGTCGGCGACCGGTGGAATCTGCTGATCGTCCGTCAGCTTCTGGTCGCGCCCGCCCGCTACCGCGAGCTGCGCGACGGCCTGCCGGGCATCGCGACCAACCTGCTGACCGACCGGCTCCGCGAACTGGAGAGCGCGGGCGTGGTCGAGCGACGGCTGGCCGAGGACGGCAACGCGATCACCTACGCCCTCACCGAGTGGGGCACCCAGCTGCGCGAACCCATCGAGGGACTGATCCGCTGGTCGACGCCGCTGATGATCCGGGGCGCCCAAGGCGATGAGTTCCGCATCGAGTGGCTTCTGGTGGCGCTGCCCGCACTGTTCACCGGCCGGGCGCCGACCCGATCGGCCACGGTGGCCATCGACGTCGGCGGCGACGTGCTTCAGGTGCGCGCCAACCGATCCGGCGTGGCCGTGAGCCTGCCCGACGGGCGCCCCTTCGACGCCGTCCTCAGAACCGACGCGCAGATCGTCCTCGGCCTCGCCACGGGTCTGCTGACCCTCGATGACGTTGCGGCACAGGTCGATATCGACGGCGACCGAGCCGCAGTGGAGACCGTCTTCGCGCGCTAGCCGGCGCCGTGCCCGGCCGGGACCCGCTCCCCCTCGCGTGTCGGCCCCGGTGGCGTTCCGTCACCAAACGGTCTGCCGCCCAATGCTTCTCGACCGTGTGGCGTCAGCCAGTTCGACAGGTCCGGACCCTTCGGCACGACACCGGTGGGATTGATGTCCGAATGCACGATGTAGTAGTGCTGTTTGATCTGGACGAAGTCGGTGGTATCGCCGAATCCCGGCGTCTGGAACAGATCTCGGGCATAGGCCCAGAGCACCGGCATCTCCGCCAGCTTGGACCAGTTGCACTTGAAGTGGCCGTGGTAGACCGGATCGAAGCGTGCCAGCGTGGTGAACAGCCGCACGTCGGCCTCGGTGATGGTGTCCCCCACCAGAAACCGCTGATCGGCCAGCCGCTCGGAGAGCCAGTCCAGCGCGGTGAACAACCGGTCGTAGGCCTTGTCGTAGGACTCCTGCGAGCCGGCGAACCCGCAGCGGTACACACCGTTGTTCACCTCGGTGTAGATCCTGTGGGCCACCTCGTCGATCTCGTCGCGGAGCGGCTCGGGGTACAGCTGCGGCGCACCGTCGCGGTGGTAGGCGGTCCACTCGGTGGAGAAGTCGAGCGTGATCTGGGCGAAGTCGTTGGTGACCACTTGACCGGTGGACACGTCGACGATCGCCGGCACCGTGATGCCCTTCGGATAATCCGGGAACCGCGCGAAGTAGGCGTCCTGCAGCCGCGGAATCTTCAGCACCGGGTCCACACCACCGGGATCCAGATCGAAGGTCCAGCTGCGTTGGTCGTGCGTGGGCCCGCAGAACCCGATGGACAGTACGTCCTCCAGGCCCAGCAGGCGGCGCACGATGATCGTCCGGTTCGCCCACGGGCACGCCCGCGCGACGATCAGCCGGTATCGGTCGGGTTCGACGGGATATCCGTCAGCACCGTCGGCGGTGATCCTGGTGGTGATGTAGTTGGTATCGCGATTGAATTCGCCGCCTCCGGCGACATAGGCACCCACGACTCCAGTGTGCGCCAGTTAGGCGTCGAGCTCCCGGGCGACTGCCTTCACCACTTCGGACACCCGCCGGGCCACCTTGCGGTCCGGGTAACGCCCCTTGCGCAGCTCGGGCTGCACCGCGCCTTCGAGCAGCGTGATCATGTCCTCGACCATGCCGTGCAGTTCGTCGGGAGTGTGCTTGCGCTCGACGGGCGTGGCCTCACGCCGCGTGCGGGTCAGGCTCGGCGGCGGATCGATCAGCTTGACGCTCAACGCCTGTGGGCCGCGGCGCCCGGATGCCAGCCCGAACTCGACCCGCTGGCCGGCCTTCAGACCTTCGACGCCCTCAGGCAGTGCCGACGCACGGACGTAGACGTCCTCGCCTTCCTCCTGGGACAGGAAGCCGAATCCCTTCTCGGCGTCGTACCACTTCACCTTGCCGGTCGGCACTGGTCTCACCTGCTTGTCTGACGGGGTTCATGACAACATGACGAAGCGTCCCGCCGGTGCAGGACGCGTGCCGGTGATCCTACTCGGGAAGACCTACGGCCAGCACCTGAGTTTAGTTCGGTAGGCTGGGCAAACCGCTGGAGGAGACATGCGCCTGATCCTGAACGTCGTCTGGTTGCTGTTCGGCGGGCTCTGGCTTGCCCTCGGCTACCTGCTGGCGGCACTGGTCAGCTTCGTTCTGATCATCACCATCCCATTCGGCTTCGCCGCGCTGCGGATCGCCAACTATGCGCTGTGGCCGTTCGGGCGGACCATCGTCGACAAGCCGGGTCCGCGGCCCGGCGCACTGGTCGGCAACGTCATCTGGATCGTGTTGTTCGGCGTGTGGCTCGCCATCGGCCACCTGGTGAGCGCGGCGGCGATGGCGATCACGATCATCGGGATCCCGCTGGCCCTGGCCAACCTCAAACTCATCCCGGTCTCCCTTGTCCCGCTGGGCAAGGAGATCGTGCCCGCCGACCATGCTCGGGTGGCGGCATGACCGTGATCGGCCTGGGAGTGCCTGCGATCCGCCGTGATGACGACGCGCCGCCGGCGGACATGCCGCGCAGCGGACCGCTCGTCGACACCTTCGGCCGGGTGGCCACCGATCTGAGGGTGTCGCTGACCGACCGGTGCAATCTGCGCTGTACCTATTGCATGCCCGCCGAGGGACTGGACTGGCTGCCCGGCGACGATCTGCTGACCCGCGACGAGTTGGTGCGGCTTCTGACGTTGGCGGTGACCCGGCTCGGCATCACCAGCGTGCGCTTCACCGGTGGCGAGCCACTGCTGTATCGCGGGCTCGAAGACTTGGTGTCCGCGGTGGCCGCTCTGCGCCCGCGTCCCGAGATCGCTCTGACCACCAACGGGGTGGGCCTGGCCCGCCGCGCCCGCGCACTGGCCGATGCGGGTCTGAATCGGGTCAACGTGTCGCTCGACAGCCTCGACGCCGAACAGTTCGCCGCCATCACCCGGCGCGACCGCCTCTCCGATGTGCTCGACGGTCTGTCCGCGGCGTCCGAGGCCGGTCTGGGGCCGGTCAAGGTCAACGCGGTCCTGGATGCGATCAGCGGCCTCGACGACGCCGTCGAACTGTTGGAGTACTGCCTGCGCTACGGCTACCAGTTGCGCATCATCGAGCAGATGCCGCTCGACGCCGGCCACCTGTGGCGCCGGGATGCCAACCTGGGCGCCGACGAGATCTACGCGGCGCTGGCGAAGCGCTTCACCCTCACCGCGGACCCGGCACCGCGCGGATCGGCTCCGGCCCAGCTCTGGCAGGTCAACGGGGGCCCGGCGACGGTCGGGATCATCGCCTCGGTCTCGCACGCGTTCTGCTCGGCCTGCGACCGGACCCGCCTGACCGCCGACGGACAGATCCGTAACTGCCTGTTCGCTGCCGAGGAGACGGATCTGAGGGCGCTGCTCCGAAACGGCGCCGACGACACCGTGCTGGAGTCGGTGTGGCGTGCCGCGATGTGGCGCAAGGCGGCCGGCCACGGCATCAACGATCCGGATTTCGTTCAGCCCCAACGGCCGATGAGCGCGATCGGCGGCTGAGGTGGCCGAGCAGGTAGAGGTGACTGTGCGCTTCTTCGCCGCGGCTCGCGCCGCCGCGGGCATCGAGTCGGATCTGCTCACCGTGCACCCCGGCGCGACTGTCGCCGATGTGGTGAACGAATTGGCTTGTCGCAACGCGGAATTAGCGCGGGTGTTACAGCGCTGTTCATATCTGCGCGACGGAATCGCGGTACGAAATACCGCGACGGCCCTGCAATCCGGCCAAACTCTGGACGTGTTACCCCCGTTTGCCGGCGGTTGAGCGTGATTTGCGTCACATCACGATCAGGTAACGAGATGGCCACGGTCCGGTTTAGTGCCGTAACTACCTGGGCGAACGTCGAGCTATCTAGGGGCTTTAACCTTTTTTAAGGTTTGCCAGTACCAGAAACGCCCGGATTTGCAAAAGATGACGCGTCTCCCTGATCCCACTACCGTCACTCGGAGGTCAGCCCCCTCAACCCGGGAAGACCCTCTTCGCTCTTAGCGCTGAGCTCCATCCAAGGAGCGAAGAGACCAACGAACACCATGGATGGAGGCGGGGGACCCACCGGTCCACCGATAGGACTCGGAGCCACAAACTCCTTGGGGTGAAGCCGAAATCGTTTCCACCAGAGACGACGACGGCCGGGCGACCTCTCCAGCCCGAACCCGACAGCTGACCTCGCAGGCGCATTGAAGAGAGGAACACTTCGCCATATGAGTGGACGGCATCGCAAGCCCACTTCATCGTCAGTCAGCGTCGCCAAGATCGCGGTCACCGGTGCGGTCATCGGAGGCGGCAGCCTCGCCCTTGCCGGCCAGGCCCAAGCGGCTCCCGATGCCGAATGGGACCAGGTCGCCCGCTGTGAGTCCGGCGGCAACTGGGGCATCAACACCGGCAACGGCTACCAGGGGGGCCTGCAGTTCTCCCCCAGCACGTGGTCCGCGCACGGCGGCGGTCAGTACGCCCCTGCCGCGAACATGGCCAGCAAGGATCAGCAGATCGCCATCGCCGAGCGCGTCCTGGCCAGCCAGGGCCGTGGCGCCTGGCCGGTGTGCGGACGTGGCCTGTCGGGTGCGACCCCGCGCAATGTGGTGAACGAGCCCACCCCGGCGGACGCGCAGATTCAGCCCGCCGGCTTCGAGGCCCCCGCTCCGGACGCCCCGGCACCGGATGCACCGGCAGATCTGCCGCCCGCCCCGCAGGACATGCCCCCGGCTCCCCAGGACATGCCCCCGGCACCGCAGGACATGCCCCCGGCACCGCAGGACATGCCGCCGGCACCCCAGGACATGCCGCCGGCACCTCAAGATCTCCCGCCGGCCCCGCAGGACATGCCGCCGGCACCCCAGGATCTTCCGCCGGCCCCCGCCGACCTGCCGCCCGCTCCGCAGCCGGACGTCGTCCCGGTTGCTCAGGAAGTCGCCCCGCCGGCCGCCGAGCCCGTCATCGACACCGCTCTTCAGGTACCCGCCCCCGAGGCACCTGCACATCCTGACGAGCAGACCGTCACGGTCCAGGCGGCGTCGATCCACTTCGTGCCCCAGGCTCCGGCGGACCCCGCGGTTCCGCCGACCTTGCCGCCGGCGCCCGCCCCCGCACCGGCCGACCCGGCCGCGGCGCCCGCCCCGGGCACCGATGTGGTCGCCGCCAGCCCGACCGGACAGCTGCCCGACGGCGTGCCGCACCTGACGAGCCCGGAGAACCTGCCGCCAGGCACCAGCGATCAGCCGGAGGGCCCGCAGGAGGGTCCGAACGTCACGTACCTCAAGGAACTGTGGCACGCGATCCAGACGCAGCAGGTCAGCAAGGGCGATGCACTGCTTGCCCTGACCCAGCGTCCGCTGAACACCCCGGTGACCAACGATCCGAGCATGGGCACCCCGCCCGGGGATCCGAACGCTCCGGCGCCGGCTCCGGCCGACCCGAACGCGCCGCTGGTTCCGGCCGCACCGGCCCCCGCGCCGGCACCGGCTCAGTAAGGACTCAGGCCGAGTTCACCCACTCGTCGGTTCCGTCGGCGAAGAACTGGTGCTTCCACACCGGTAAACGCTCCTTGACGGTGTCGACGAGCAACGCGCACGCCTCGAACGCCGCCCGCCGGTGGTCGGCCGCCACGGCCGCCACCAGCGCGGCGTCTCCGATGTGCAGCACACCCACGCGATGACTGGCGGCGATCGCCCGCACCCCGGTGGCTTTCCCGGCCACCTCGGCGACCGCTTCGAACAGGGTCTGCTCGGCCAGCGGGTGCGCGGAGTACTCCAGCCGCACCACGTCCCGGCCGCCGTCGTGGTTTCGCACCACCCCGGAAAAGCCCACCACGGCGCCGGCGGCCGCGTCGGCGACCAGCTCTTCGTGCTCGGTCAATGAGATCGGGCCCTCGACGAGCGCGGCCCTCAGGATGCGTGTCATCAGCGGTGGTCCCCTCCGGACAGTTGGTCCAACGCATGGTCGAGCACATCGGCGAGCACAGCCAGGCCATCGCGCACCCCGCCCGTCGATCCAGGCAGGTTGATCACGAGTGTGCGGCCTGCGACGCCGCATACGCCACGGGACAGCACCGATGTCGGCACCGTCGGCAGTCCGGACCGGCGGATGGCGTCGGCCAGGCCGGGGATCTGGTAGTCGAGAACGCCGAGGGTCGCCTCCGGAGTGGCGTCGGTCGGTGAGATCCCGGTGCCGCCGGAGGTGATGACGACGTCGGCTCCGGCGTCGATCGCCGCCCGCAGGGCGTCGCCGACGGCACTCCCGTCCACCACCACGCTCGGGTCGGGCACGTCGAAGCCGCGCTCGGTGAGCCAGGCGACCACAATCGGGCCGGTCCGGTCTTCGTAGACACCGGTGGCCGCCCGGGTGGACGCGATCACGACCCGTGCGGACCGGGGGCTCACAGGTTGGGTCGTTCCGCAGGCGTCCCTCACGCCTCGCGCACCCACAGGCCGGTCTTACCGCCCTCCTTGCGCAGCACCCGGATGTCCTCGAGGCGCGCGGCGGGGTCGACGGCCTTGATCATGTCGTAGAGCGTCAGGGCCGCGACGCTGACGGCGGTCAGCGCCTCCATCTCGACCCCGGTGCGATCGGTGGTGCGCACGGACGCTGTCACGCCGACCACGGCGTCACCGATCGCGAATTCGATGTCCACCCCGGTCAGGGCGAGGTGGTGGCACAGCGGGATCAGATCGGAGGTGCGCTTGGCGGCCAGGATGCCGGCCACCCGCGCGGTGGCCAGCGCGTCACCCTTGGGCAGGCCGCCCGCCGTGATCAGCTCGACCACCTCGGCGGTGGTGTGAACGGAGCCGGCCGCCACCGCGGTACGCGTCGTGGCGGCCTTGTCGGTGACATCGACCATGTGCGCCGCACCGTGCTCGTCGAGGTGCGAGAGGCGGCGCTGCGGTCCGTCGGTCACCGTTTACTTGTTGACGACGGTGACCGGGTGCAGGTACGGCAGGTCAGAGGCCGGCAGCGGGAACGTGATGTCGCCGAACGGGGACAGTGCGCCCGTCCGATCGGCGGCCAACTCGCTCACGGCGTGGTCGTCGGGGTCCCTGGTCGGCCAGCCATTGTCGACATACCTTGTCTTCTTCTCAGCCACGGCAACATTCTGACATCTACCGGGCCGGCTTGTGCACACAGGCGGCTGTTTTACGCTGGTCAACAATGACTGAATCGTCCCTGCCGGGTATGCCGCTGGGCGCCTGGCTGGCCGATCTGCCCGACGACCGGCTGATCCGCCTGCTGGAACTGCGGCCGGATCTTGCCCAGCCGGCCCCTGGCAGCATCGCTGCCCTGGCCGCGCGTGCGGTGGCCCGGCAGTCGGTCAAGGCTGCCACCGACGAGCTGGACTACCTGCGGCTCGCCGTCCTGGACGCCCTGATCGTGCTGCACGCCGATACCGCGGCCACACCGGTGGCCAAGCTGATCGCCCTCGTCGGCGAGCGCGCCGACGAGAAGTCGGTCCTGTCCGCGCTCGACGACCTGCGCGAGCGCGCACTGGTGTGGGGCGACAGCGAGGTGCGGGTGTCGGCCGAGGCCGCCGCGGGACTGCCCTGGTATCCCGGCCAGGCGATCGGGGAGGACTCTTCCCGGTCGGGGGCGGAGATCTCCGCGGCGATCGACGCGCTCGACGAACCCCAGCTCGAACTGCTGGACCGGCTGCTGATGGGGTCACCGGTGGGACGAACCCGTGACGCCGCGCCCGGCGCACCCGCCGACCGGCCGGTCCCGCGGCTGCTGGCGGCCGGACTGCTGCGGCAGCTCGACGCCGAGACGGTGATCCTGCCGCGGCATGTCGGTCAGGTGCTGCGCGGCGAGGAGCCCGGCCCGGTGAGCCTGACCGCACCCGACCCGGTGTCGGGCACCACCACCGTCGCCGACGTCGACGGCGCGGCGGCCGGTGCCGTCCTGGATCTGATCCGAGAGATCGAACTGGTCATCGAATCTCTCTCTGCTGCACCGGTTCCCGAGCTACGCAGCGGCGGCTTGGGGGTGCGCGAAGCCAAACGGCTGAGCAAGCTCACCGGAATCGACGAGCAACGCCTCGGGCTGGTCCTCGAGATCAGCTCGGCGGCGGGCCTGATCGCCAGCGGCACACCCGTGCCGGAACCCCAGGACGGCGCGAGCCCGTACTGGACGCCGACGGTGGCCGCGGACCGATTCATGGAGACACCGACCGCCGCACGCTGGTACCTGCTGGCCGGCAGCTGGCTGGAACTGCCGTCGCGCCCGGGCCTCATCGGCAGTCGCGGTCCCGATGGCAAACCCTATGCCGCACTGTCTGATTCGCTGTACTCGACGGCCGCCCCGCTGGATCGGCGACTGCTGCTGGAGCTGCTCGCCGAGTTGCCGCCCGGCGCCGGCGTGGACGCTCAGCACGCCTCACGGGCACTGATCTGGCGCCGGCCGCGGTGGGCGGCCCGGTTGCAACCCGAACCTGTCGCGCACCTGCTCTCCGAAGCCCACGCCGTGGGCCTGGTCGGCCGCGGGGCACTGAGCACACCGGCGCGGGTGCTGCTGGACGGCGACGAGAACGCCGCCATCGACGCGATGGGCAAGGCCCTGCCCGCACCGATCGACCACTTCCTGGTGCAGGCCGACCTGACGGTCGTGGTGCCCGGGCCGCTGCAGCGTGACCTGGCCGACGAGCTGGCGGCGGTGGCCGCGGTGGAATCGGCCGGTGCCGCCATGGTCTACCGGGTCAGCGAAGCCTCGATCCGGCACGCTCTGGACACCGGGCGCACTGCGGGCGGACTCCACACATTCTTCGAGCGGCACTCGAAAACACCTGTCCCCCAGGGCTTGACGTATCTGATCAACGACGTCGCCCGCAGGCACGGCCAGTTGCGGGTCGGGATGGCGTCGTCGTTCCTGCGTTGCGAGGACCCGACGCTGCTCGCCCACGCGGTCGCCGCGCCGGCCTTGGAGCATCTGGAGGTGCGGCTGCTGGCGCCGACGGTGGCAGTGTCGCAGGCGCCGATCGGTGACGTGCTCGCGGCGTTGCGCGCGGCGGGCTTCGCCCCGGCCGCCGAGGACTCCTCGGGGGCGATCGTCGATCTCCGGCAGCGCGGCGCACGGGTGTCGACACCGCAGCACCGCCGGCCGTTCCGCGCGCTGCCCAAGCCGAGCACGGACACCCTGGCCTCGGTGGTGGCGGTGTTGCGCCGGGTGGATTCCGCCAACCCGTTCGCCAATGTCCGCCTGGATCCGGCGGTGTCGATGGCCTTGTTGCAGCAGGCGGCCATGGAACAAAAGGACGTGGTGATCGGTTATGTGGACGCGGCGGGGTGGCCACCCAGCGAGTTGTGCGCCCGCTCACTGTCAGCGGCGGTCAGCTGATGGCCTGGGATCCCAGCCAGGGCCGCCCGCGGGAGTTCGCTGTGCATCGCGTGACGTCGGTGATGTCGGCCGACGCTGGATAATGGAGCGATGACGAGGAGTGCGGCATGACCGAGGGTCCATTGATCGTGCAGTCCGACAAGACCGTGCTGCTCGAAGTCGACCACGAGCTTGCCGGCGCGGCCCGGTCCGCGATCGCCCCGTTCGCGGAGCTCGAACGCGCCCCCGAGCACATCCACACCTATCGCATCACCCCGCTGGCGTTGTGGAATGCCCGCGCCGCCGGCCATGACGCCGAGCAGGTGGTCGACGCGCTGGTCAGCTTCTCCCGTTATGCCGTGCCGCAGCCGCTGCTGGTGGACATCGTCGACACGATGGCCCGCTACGGCCGGCTGCAGCTGGTGAAGCATCCCGCACACGGCCTGACGTTGGTCAGCCTCGACCGGGCCGTGCTCGAAGAGGTGTTGCGCAACAAGAAGATCAACCCGATGCTCGGTGCGCGCATCGACGACGACACCGTGATCGTCCATCCCAGTGAGCGCGGCCGGATCAAGCAGATGCTGCTCAAGATCGGCTGGCCCGCCGAGGACCTGGCCGGCTACGTCGACGGCGAGGCCCACGCGATCGACCTGGACCAGGACGGTTGGGAACTGCGCGATTACCAGCAGATGGCCGCCGATTCGTTCTGGGACGGCGGCTCGGGTGTGGTGGTGCTGCCGTGTGGCGCGGGCAAGACGCTGGTCGGTGCGGCCGCGATGGCCAGGGCCGGGGCGACGACGCTGATCCTGGTCACCAACACCGTCGCAGGCCGGCAGTGGAAGCGTGAGCTGATCGCGCGGACGTCGCTGACCGAGGAGGAGATCGGCGAGTACTCCGGTGAGCGCAAGGAGATCCGGCCCGTCACGATCGCGACCTATCAGGTGATCACCCGCCGCACCAAGGGCGAATACAAGCATCTGGAGCTGTTCGACAGCCGGGACTGGGGCCTGATCATCTACGACGAGGTCCACCTGCTGCCCGCGCCGGTGTTCCGGATGACGGCTGACCTGCAGTCCCGCCGCCGGCTGGGGCTGACGGCCACGCTGATCCGCGAGGACGGCCGTGAGGGCGACGTGTTCAGCCTGATCGGTCCCAAGCGGTATGACGCGCCGTGGAAGGACATCGAGGCTCAGGGCTGGATCGCCCCCGCCGAGTGCATCGAGGTGCGCGTGACGATGACCGACAACGAGCGGATGTTGTACGCGGTCGCCGAACCGGACGAGCGCTACAAGCTCTGCTCGACCGCGCACTCGAAGATCGCGGTGGTGAAATCGATTCTGGCCAAGCATGAGGGAGAGCCGACCCTGGTGATCGGCGCCTACCTGGACCAGCTCGACGAGCTGGGCACCGAGTTGGGCGCACCGGTGATCCAGGGTTCGACGAAGAACGCCGAGCGCGAAGAGCTCTTCGACGCCTTCCGCCGCGGCGAGGTCAAGACCCTCGTGGTGTCGAAGGTAGCGAACTTTTCCATTGACCTGCCGGAGGCCTCGGTGGCCGTTCAGGTTTCGGGAACCTTCGGCTCACGCCAGGAAGAGGCCCAGCGGCTGGGCCGGTTGCTTCGCCCCAAGCACGACGGCGGCGGGGCGGTGTTCTACTCCGTGGTGTCCCGCGACAGCCTGGATGCCGAGTACGCCGCGCACCGGCAGCGGTTCCTGGCTGAACAGGGCTACGGCTACATCATCAAAGACGCCGACGACTTGCTCGGCCCGGCGCTCTGAGGGCACTTCACCAAACGTTGCCGACCAATCCCGACAGCAACAGTTCGTTGCCCGTTGACCTGCGCGCTGCGATCGCGAAACGAATGTGACAGCGAACGCCGCGGCAACAGGTTAGTCTTCGCCACGACACGTGGTCGGGTGACGAAAAAGGGGTACAGCGTGCGCGCAGCGGGCTTCATCGGTCGAGTTGGCGGATTGGCGGTTGCGCTGGGAGTGGGTGCCGCGGCCTTCGGCGGCGCGACAGCCTGGGCTGACGGTACCGATTCGGGCGGGTCCTCGGCCCAGGCCGGCTCCGCGCGGTCGGCGTCCAGTCAGACGACCGCGGGCCCCGCCAAGCACAGTGCCCCGAAGGCGGCGTCGGGGCGGTCGCGTCCGTCATCGACGGTGCGGGCCCAGTCGATCACCTCGGTGCCCACCGCCACGGCGTCGTCCGCAGCCGCCGACCCGTCAGCGCCCGTGTCGCCGCCGGCCGATTCGCCACTGGAGCTGACGGCGTTGGCCTACAGCCGTCGCGACACCGGCATCTCCGCCCGCGCAGCGGCGGCAGCATCGCTGGCACCAGAGGGCCTGGTGCAGGCCGCGGCCGCCCAGAACACCGCGGTGATCATGGGACCCAGCGGGGTTCCGATCCCCAAACCGAGCTACATCCAAAACGTCTTCAATCTCTACATCGCGCCGTCGTACCCGGGTTCCATCCCCTTCCAGCTGGACACCCCCGAGGGGTTGTACCCGATCACCGGGGTGAAGAGCCTGCCGCTGAATGTGTCTGTGCAGCAGGGTATTCAAATACTCGCCGCAACCATCGCCGAGCAGGTCGCGGCCGGCAATACCGCCACCGTCTTCGGTTATTCGCAGAGCGCGATCATCTCCTCGCTGATCATGAGCCAGCTGCCCTCCGACACACCGGTGAACTTCGTGTTGGTCGGCAACGAGATGAACCCCAACGGCGGCTTCCTGTCCCGGTTCCCGGGGTTGAAACTGCCCAGCCTCGGACTGGACTTCTATGGCGCCACCCCCGAAAACGCCTTCCCGGTAACCAATTACACGCTGGAGTACGACGGGTTCGCTGATTTCCCCCGGTACCCGCTCAACGTGCTGTCGGTACTCAACGCCGGCCTGGGCATCATCTTCGTTCACACCAAGTACGCCGATCTCACCCAGCAGCAGGTCGATACCGCCATTCCGTTGCCGACCACCGATCCGAGTCAGAAGTACTACATCATCCCCACCGAGAACCTGCCGCTGCTCGAGCCGCTGCGCCTGCTCCCGGTGATCGGCACCCCCATCGCCGATCTGCTTCAACCTGCGCTGAAGGTCATCGTCAATCTCGGCTACGGCGACCCGCAGTACGGCTGGTCCACCAATGGATTCGCCAACCAGCCAACGACTTTCGGATTCCTCCCGGACGTCAACTGGGCCGAGGTGGCCAACCTCTTCCTGGCCGGCGTTGCACAGGGTGTCTCCGACTTCGTGACCGATGTCAGCCCGGGTGGAGTGATGTGGCAGGAACTCGCAGCACTGAAGCTCCCCACGCCGGGCGCGATCTCACCGCCGCCGACGCCGACGAGCGTCATCGCGGCGTTGCAGACGGTCATCACCGACGCCGCCCTGTTCATCTCGAACGCCGCGGCGTCGGTCTACGCGGCGCTGCTGCCGACAGCGGACATCATCAACGCAGTGGTCACGATGCTGCCCGCCTACGACGTCACCCTGTTCCTCGGCGGCATTGCGCAGGCGCTCTCCGGTGACGTGATCAACGGGCTGGTCAACGCGATCGGTCTGCCGCTGGCCGCGAACGTCGGGTTGGTGACCACGGCGAGCCTGATCGAGGTGCTCGTCCTGATCCAGGCCGTGCAGGGCGTGCTCGGCCAGCAGACGGACGTCTAGAGCGAAAGTATTGTCGCCGAGGCGGTTCCGGGCGCGCCGTACACCTGCGCCAGGCCCACCCGCGGGTTGCCCGGCACCTGACGCTCGCCGGCCTCGCCGCGCAGCTGGCGCACCAGCTCGTGCATCTGCCGCAGACCCGATGCCCCGATCGGCTCACCGTTGGCGATCAGTCCGCCGTCGGTGTTGATCGGCAGTGAGCCGTGGATCTCGGTGGCCCCGTCGGCCAGCAGCTTCTCCTGCTCGCCGTCGGCGCACAGACCGGTCTCGGCCATGTGGATGATCTCGGCACCGGCATCGGTGTCCTGCAGCTGAGCGATGTCGATGTCTTCGGGACCGATCCCGGCCTCCTCGTAGGCCGCCTTGGCGGCGTAGACGGTCGGCGACACGTCCTCGTCGAGCGGGGCTGAGGTGCCGTGCACCTCGTAGGCGCCGAAGGTTCGGGTGCGAATCTCGCTGGCGCGCACGTAGACCGGCTTGTCGGTGAAGCGGTGCGCGATGTCGGCGCGGCACATGATGACTGCGGCAGCGCCCTCATCGGGTGCGCAGAACATGTACTGCCGCAGCGGGTAGTTCAACACCGGCGAGGCCATGATCTCCTCAACGGAGATCTCCTTGCGACGGAAGGCATTCGGATTCAGCACACCGTTGCGGAAGTTCTTGTTGGCCACCCGCGCCAGGGTCTCCTCGGAGATGCCGTGATCGTGGATGTACCGGTTGGCCTTGATACCGAAGAACTTTGTGGTGACGAACTGCCCGTTCTCGGCATACCACTGCGGCAGCGCCAGCTTGGCCGGGTCGTCGGTGAACGCTCCGCGCGGGTGCTTGTCCAGGCCCACCGCGATGCCGATGTCGTACTTGCCGAGCCGGATCGTGTCCGCGGTCTGCTGGATCGCGCTTGCCGCGGTGGCGCAGGCGTTGAAGACGTTGGTGAACGTGATGCCGGTCAGGCCGACCAGCCGCGTCACCGCGTCGGGATTGGACACCTCATAGCTGCCGCCGAAACCGAACTGGATGTCCTTCCACTGCGCACCCGAATCCTGCAGTGCCAGCTCGATCGCCTCGGCACCCATCTGCATGGCTGTCTTGTCGAACCGGCCGAACGGATGCAGGCCGACGCCGATGATCGCAACGTCATTGCTCATGCCGCTCACGCCCCTACCGGTGCGAACGCAAACGTGACGACCTCATTGCCGTCGGCGTCGGTCGCGAACGGGATCATGGTGAGCTCGACGTCCATGCCCCACTTCAGCTTTTCCGGGTCGTTCTCGGTGAGCCGACCCTCGACGCGCACGACGTCCTCGAGTTGCACCAGGCCGACGCCGAACGGCACGAAATCCTTGCCGGTGGGGCCGATGTAGGGCGCTCCGGGCGCGAAACCCTGCGTGGTCCAGGCCACCAGCGTGCCGCGGCGCGGCAACATCACCTCGGTCATGCCGCCCGCGCTGCACCGCGGGCACCGGTCCTGGCTGGGAAAGACCACGGCCGAACAGCTGGCACATTCACTGCCGATCAGCTGCGGGTTGTCAGCGGGCCAAGTGGAGATTTCGGGCGCCAGGGCCTTCTGCATAGCGGCATCCTTCGTAGTCCAAATCGGTAGCCGGATCGTACAACACTGTTGGCCACGAATGGAAACCGCATTCTCATCTGAATGCACGCCCTTCTCGGGCAGCACGAGCTCACATGAGCGCGGGCATCACCTCGCGCTCGAACAGTTCGATGCCGGACCGGTCGTAGGCCGCCTCCGGGAAGTAGCAGATGACGTACTCGCACCCCAGATCTCGCAGCGCCGTCAGGCTCGCGATGACCTGCTCGGGTGTGCCCGCCGCCGACCCCGGCGCACTGACCGTCGTCATCATCGCGTCGGCGGCCGCATCACCGCAGACACCGGACAGCCGGTCGCGCACCCGCTTCACCCGCGCCGTGACGTCGTCGGCCGACGTGCCGAGGATCGCGTTGACGTTGGCCGAGCGGACGATGGCGCCGAAGTCCGTTCCCACCTCGCGGCAGTGCTCGGCGAGCACCTGTGACTTGTGCGCGAACCCGTCCGGCTCGGAGGTGAAGTTGGTGTACTGCGCGTACTTCGCCGCGATCTTGAGCGTGACCTTCTCGCCACCGCCGGCGATCCACAGCGGAATCCCGTTCTCCTGCAATGGCTTCGGCGCCACGATCGCCCCGTCGACCTGATACTGCTTGCCGGCGAAACTCACCTTCCCGTCGCGCCAGGCGTCCCGCATGATCTGCACGCCTTCGTCGAGTCGGGCCAACCGGACGCCGGCGGACGGGAAGCCGTACCCGTAGGCCCGCCATTCGTGCTCGTACCACCCACCGCCGATGCCCATCTGCACGCGACCCCCGGAGATGATGTCGGTGGTGGCCGCCACCTTGGCCAGGTAGACGGGGTTGCGATAGCTCATCGCCGTGCACATCTGGCCGAGTTTGATCCGGGAGGTGGTCGCCGCGTAGGCCGCCATCAGGGTCCACGCCTCGTGGGTGGCCTCGTCGGTCGGGATCGGCACGGTATGGAAATGGTCGTAGACCCAGAGCGAGTCCCATGGACCCGCATCGGCGTGATCGGCCAGATCACGCATTACCTGCCAGTGCTTTTCAGTGGGAATGCCGGCCAGATCCAGTCGCCAGCCCTGCGGGATGAACAGTCCGAAGCGCATGGCCCGACTCTACGGACGAGCGCGTCACCCGACCAGAGCGCCGTCGGCGGCAACCGAGAGGCTCGGTCCGGTCCGTGACGGTGATATGCCACCGGCGCAGCTATCCCGGTCCGGCCGGCGGAGTTAAGACCCCTGGACGGCAATCGGCCCCTCCCATACGGGAGGGGCCAATGCTCCCCCTTGCCTCCTCATTCCCCTGGCGTAATGCCCATCACACCGTAAAAACTAGCTGAGAGCAAGCTGAGACGGCGTAATTCAGCAAAAAATCTTGATCCCGCAGGCAAATGAATCGCGAGCACTCGTTCCGCTATCCACTTTGGACATACCGCCAGATCAGGTGCTGTCATCCGAAACCGCGTTCGCGGCAAATGGTGCGCCAAGTGTCGAATAGGGCAATTCGCTCAGCAACCGAGGCCACGATTCGGCATACGGGTGAACGCATGAGAGTTTGCTCGTACCGACTGCCGCCGGTATTTATCCCAGGTCACACCCATCCGAAAGTTCGGGTAGCGGATTTGCGATTTTGCAGCGCGCCGCCGGCGGCGTGAACCGTCCGCCGCGCCGGGTGTCGGCGCACTGTCGTGCGTGCTGGCAATGCCCCGGATCGGGCCCCGTCTACTCCGCGCCGCGGGAGTACATCGCGGCTATGTCACGAAGCGAAACTTTGAGCGACTGGTTACGCGGGAGCTCAGCGACGACGACCACCTCGACGGGCACGTGGTGCTTGGGCAGCGCATCGCGGACCCGGGCGACAAGGTCAGCCGGGTCGGGCGCCGGGGCGCCGGGGACCGTCTCCACCGCCGCGAACGGCACTTCGCCGAGCCGGGGATCGGGTACGCCGACGACGGCGGCGTCGCGCACCGACGGGTGGCCCACCAGGACTCGGCGAACGGTCTCCGGCAGGACCTTGAATCCGCCGCGATTGATCGCCCCGTCGGCGCGGCCGTGCAAGGTAATGAAACCGTCGGCGTCGATGGAGGCGAGGTCGTTGGTACGGATCCACTCCGGACTGATGGATGCGATCTTGGCTTCGAGCACACCCTGCTCGCCGGTCGGCACCTCGCTGTCGCCGGTCGGGTCGATGATGCGGACCTCGGTGTTGGGCATCACCCGTCCCGAGCTTGCACGCTTGGCAGCACCGAACTCCCGATAGAGATCGGGGGTCCAGGTGCACACCGAGCCGGCGAATTCGGTTGCGCCATAAGCCAACAGAACGGGAACGCCGTACCTGTCCTCGAACGCGTCACGGGTCTCGGGGTCCAGCGGCCCCGCTGCGCTGATCACGTATTCGAGCGAGCCGAGGTCGTCGCGGCGCAGGTCGGCATCCAGGAGCATGCGTACCGCGGCCGGCTGCAGACCGCAGCGCCGGATGCCGTAGGTCTTCACCACCCGCACCCAGTCGGCGACACTGAACTTCTCCAGAAGAGCGATCCGCTTGCCGAGGTAGGCGCCGGTGATCAGCTGGCAGACGCCGCCGATGCCGCCGAGTGGCCAATACATCAGCTCGGGTGGCTCGTCGGCGGAGGCGCCGGTGATCGCCACGCTGGACACGGTGTGCTCCAGCACGGAGGCCGGAATCGGGTGCCGCTTGGGCGGCCCGGTCGTACCGCTGGTGAGTACCTGCAGACCGGTCGAGCCATCCCGGCCGGAGGAGGCCAGGCGCGGCAACACCCGGTCGATTCCGGCCACGAGCTCCACGGTGGGCGGCGTCAGTGACACCGCGATACCGGCGGTGCCTGCGCGCCGGGCGGCGGCGATCACCGGCTCGGTCCAGTCCTCCCGGTCGGCGACGACCGCGGCCGGCTCCAGCTTTTCGATGTCCCGACCGATCGCCTCGGCCGACTGGAAGGAATAGATCATCGGCACCCACCGGCCGCCGCCGAGCAATCCGATCACCGCCGCCGCATGGGGTGGACGGTTGCGGGCCACCACTGCCACGGTCGCGCCGTCTGCGACGCCGGCCAGCCGAAGTGCATCGTCGATGGCACGGGCGTACGCGGCGATCTCGTGACCGGTGTACCAGCGCCCGTTGAACTCGATGCAGGGCGCGTCGCCGTAGCCGGCCAGGCTGGCGGCCAGCCGGCCGCTGATCGTTGCGGCGCTCTCGCTCACCCGCCTCACGCTAACGGTCGCCGGCCGAGCAGACGCAAACGTCCCCGAAACACCGGGGTTTCGGGGACGTTCGCGTCTGGTGGCGACGGTCGGCTACAGCAGCGACGCCGGCGGGTTGAACCGCTCGCCGTACTTGGCCGCGAGCTCCTTGGCCCGCGCGACGAAGGCTTCCTTGCCGATGCCGGCCGGACCCTCGTAGCCGACGATGAACTGCGCCGAGCCGCCGGTCCACGGCGGGAAGCCGATGCCGAGGATCGAGCCGATGTTGGCGTCAGCCGTCGTCGTCAACACGCCTTCGTCGATGCACTTCTGGGTTTCCAGCGCCTCGGCGAACAGCATGCGGTCGACCATGTCCTGGATGGGAATCTCGGAGGTGCCGGAGTTGAACGTCTCCTTGAGCCCGGGCCACAGCTGGGTGCGCTTGCCGTCGACGTACTCGTAGAAGCCCGCGCCCTTCAGCCGTGACGGCCGGCCGATCTCGATCATCTTCTCGACGACCGCCTCGGCCGGGTGCGCCTCGTAGGTGCCACCCGCATCTTCGATGCCCTTGCGCGACGCGACAGCGATCTTGTGCATGAGCTCCAGGTTGAGCTCATCGGAGAGCTGCAGTGGCGCGGCCGGGTAACCGGCCTGACCGCCCGCGTGCTCGATGCTGGCGGGGGCGACACCCTCGCCGAGCATGGCCAGCGCCTCGTTGACGAACGTGCCGATGACGCGGCTGGTGAAGAAGCCGCGGCTGTCGTTGACGACGATCGGGGTCTTGCCGATGGCCAGGGTGTAGTCGAACACCCGGGCCAGGGCTTCGTCAGACGTCTTCTCGCCCTTGATGATTTCGACCAGCGGCATCTTGTCGACGGGTGAGAAGAAGTGGATCCCGATGAAATCTTCCTGGCGCTTCACCCCGGTGGCAAGACCGGTGATCGGCAGCGTCGAGGTGTTCGAGCCCAGCAGTGCGTTGGGCTCGACGATGTCCTCGATCTCCTGGAAGACCTGGTGCTTGAGTTCCTGGCTCTCGAAGACCGCTTCGATGACGAAGTCGACACCCTTGAAGTCGGCGGGGTCGGCACTCGGGGTGATCCGGGCCAGCAGGGCGTCGCTCTTCTCCTGCGTGGTCTTGCCGCGTTCGAGGGCCTTGGCCTCGAGCTTCTCCGAGTAGTTCTTGCCCCTCTCGGCGGCTTCGATGCTGACGTCCTTGAGCACGACGTCATAACCGGCCTTGGCCGAGACGTAGGCGATTCCGGCGCCCATCATGCCGGCACCGAGGACACCGATCTTCGTGATCGGGGTCTTGCCGATGCCCTCGGGCCGCGAGCCGCCCGAGCTGATGAACTGCATGTCGAAGAAGAACGCCTGGATCATGTTCTTCGCGACCTGGCCGGTGACCAGCTCGGTGAAGTAGCGGCTCTCGATCCGGCTGGCGGTATCGAAGTCGACCTGCGCGCCCTCGATGGCCGCGGCCAGGATCGCCTTGGGCGCAGGCATATTCGCGCCCTTGAGCTGCTTGCGCAGCAGTGCCGGGAACGACGGCAGAATGGCCGCGAGCGCCGGGCTGGACGGAGTACCGCCCGGCATCTTGTAACCCTTCTTGTCCCAGGGCTGTTCGAACGCCTCGGGATTGGCCTTGATCCACGCCTTGGCGGCGGGCACCAATTCGTCGATGCTGCCGACCAATTCGTCGACCAAGCCGATCTCCTTGGCCTTGGCCGGCTTGAAGCGGGTGCCCTGGCTCAGCACGGTCATGAACGCGTTCTGGATGCCGAGCATCCGCACGGTGCGGGTGACGCCGCCGCCGCCGGGCAGCAGGCCCAGCGAAACCTCGGGCAGGCCAAGGACACTGCCCTTGACGTCGGCCGCGATCCGGTGGTGGGTGGCCAGCGCGATCTCCAGGCCGCCGCCGAGCGCGGCGCCGTTGATCGCGGCGACGACCGGCTTGCCGAACGTCTCCAGGGTGCGCAGCGCCTTCTTGACGGTTTCCACCGTGCTGAAGGCTTCGCCGGCGTTCTCCGGGCCGAGGTGGATCATCGACTTCAGGTCGCCGCCGGCGAAGAAGGTCTTCTTCGCGCTGGTGATGACGACGCCCGTGATCGAATCCTTTTCGGCGACAAGGCGTTCTACGGCCTTGTTCATCGACTCGGTGTAGTGCTCGTTCATCACGTTCGCCGACCCGGTGGGGTCATCGAGCGTCAGCGTGACGATGCCGTCGGCATCCTGGTCCCACTGAATGGTGTTCTCTGCCATGTTGTTAAACCCTCTCAATGATGGTCGCGACACCCATGCCGCCGCCGATGCACAGGGTGACGAGTGCACGCCGGGCGTTGCGGCGCTCCAGCTCGTCGACCATGGTGCCCAGGATCATGGCGCCGGTGGCGCCGAGCGGGTGGCCCATCGCGATGGCGCCGCCGTTGACGTTGAGCTTCTCGTCGGGGATGTTCAGGTCCTTCTGGAACTTGAGCACCACCGAGGCGAAGGCCTCGTTCAGTTCGAACAGGTCGATATCGTCGACCGTCAGGCCGGCCCGGTCGAGCACCTTGCGGGTGGCCGGGGTGGGGCCGGTCAGCATGATCGTCGCGTCGGCGCCGCTGGTGGCGGTCGCCACGATGCGCGCCCGCGGGGTCAGACCCTGAGACGTGCCGGCCTTCTCGGTGCCCACGAGCACCAGCGCGGCACCGTCGACGATGCCCGAGCTGTTACCGCCGGTGTGGACGTGGTTGATCTTCTCGATCCAGTGGTACTTCTGCAGCGCCACATCGTCGAAGCCGCCCATCGAGCCGATGCCGTCGAACGCGGTGCGCAGCTTGCCGAGGCTTTCCACCGTCGAACCCGGGCGCATGTGTTCGTCGTGGTCCAGGATCAGCAGGCCGTTCTGGTCGCGGACCGGAACGACGGACTTGGCGAAGTAGCCGCCCGACCAGGCCGCGGCGGCACGCTCCTGCGAGCGGACGGCGTACGCGTCGACGTCCTCGCGGGAGAAGCCCTCGATGGTGGCGATCAGGTCGGCGCCGATGCCCTGCGGGGCGATGTAGTTGTCATACGTCACGACGACGTCGCTGAACATCGCGCCGCCGTCGGAACCCATCGGCACGCGGCTCATCGACTCGACACCACCAGCCAGGACCAGGTCGTCCCAGCCGGAGCGCACCTTCTGCGCGGCGGTGTTGACGGCCTCGAGGCCGGACGCGCAGAAGCGGTTGAGCTGCACGCCGCCGGTGGTGTCGGGCAGGCCTGCGGCCAGCACGGCGGTGCGGGCGATATCGCCGCCCTGGTCGCCGACCGGGGAGACGACACCGAGAATGACATCGCTGATCAGCGTCTCGTCAAGGTCGGGATGCCGGCTGCGGAGTTCGTCGATCAGGCCGACGACGAGGTTGATCGGCTTGACCTCGTTGAGCGCGCCGCCGCGCTGCTTACCGCGCGGGGTTCGGATGGCCTCGTAGATGAAGGCTTCTTCGGACATGTGTGTTTTCTCCAGGTCCTGTTCGGAATTGGGCGTGACGATCGTTGACAGTCGTCCTCTGCCCGCGAAGCCTACCAAGACCGCCCAACCGGATGGTTGGGCAGTCGCTCAGGTCAGGCCGCCGGGGCGATGATGATCGCGTCGTTCGAGGTGTCCCAGGCCTTCATGAAGGCCGGCACGGCGATCTTCGTGTTCGCCTCGTCGGCAGCGGGATCGTTGAGGTGCACGACGTTCTTGTTCGTGTCGACCCCGGTGACCACGACGAAGTGATCCGCGGCGGTCCGCTGGTCGCTGGAGTCCTCGACGATGGCGTAGTTGACGAAGGCGATCACCTTGCGGCCGGCTCCGAGGTACTGCTCGAGCGCGTTCAGGCCGGTCGCCTCGGGTCCCGACGTATCGCTGTTCACCGCGGTGATGCCGTAATGCGTGAACAGGGCCGGCAGGTCACCGACGGAGATCCCGCCGGTGTTGGGTGTGTAGATCATGGTCCCGGGGTTCATCTCAGACGGGGTGTGTTCGGCGACCTTCAGGATCTGCTCCTCGGTCGGCCGCTGCCCGGTGAGCTGGCCGACGATATCGGCGACCGACATGGCTCCGCAGTTGTCCTCCAAGGACTGCGCCGCCCAGTACGGCGCGGCCGCGGCCGGGTCACCATAGACACCGGTGTGGGAAGCCGAGGGATCCGCGTGCGCGATACCCGGGCCGAGCACGATCGCCACCGCCGCGACGATCGCGACCGCGCCCGAGCGCACCAGTGACCTCATCGGCCGATGGTAATTGACGAAACCGCTGATACTTGGCCCGCCGACTAAGCTCCGCGGGTATGACGGGTCCCCACGTCGCCGGCCGTCCGGCTCCGGTCGAGCGGCTGCAGCCCTACGCGGTGACGATCTTCGCCGAGATGTCGGCATTGGCTGCGCGGATCGGTGCGGTGAACCTCGGCCAGGGGTTCCCCGACGAGGACGGCCCAGCCGGAATGCTGGCGGCCGCGCAGCAGGCGATCGCCGAGGGCGTCAATCAATATCCGCCCGGATTGGGCATCGCTCCGCTTCGCGAGGCGATCGCCGCCCAGCGCCAGCGGCAGTACGACGTGGAGTACGACCCGGAGACCGAGGTCCTGGTCACCGTCGGCGCCACCGAGGCGATCGCGGCCGCCATCCTCGGCCTGGTCGAGCCAGGCTCCGACGTGCTGTTGATCGAGCCGTTCTACGACTCCTACTCCCCCGTCATCGCGATGGCCGGCAGCCGGCGGGTGCCGGTGCCGCTGGTGCCCGACGGCCGCGGCTTCGCCCTCGACGTCGACGCCCTGCGCGCAGCGGTGACGCCGAGAACCCGGGCGTTGATCGTGAACTCGCCGCACAACCCCACCGGCATGGTGCTCGCGGACCGCGACTTGCGGGCCCTGGCCGCACTGGCCGTCGACGCCGACTTGCTGGTGATCACCGATGAGGTCTACGAGCATCTGGTGTTCGACGACAAACGACACCTGCCGCTGGCGGCCTACCCGGGGATGGCCGAGCGCACGCTGACGATCTCCAGTGCCGCCAAGATGTTCAACTGCACCGGCTGGAAGATCGGCTGGGTGTGCGGCAAGCCGGATCTCATTGCCGGGGTGCGGGCGGCCAAGCAATACCTGAGCTACGTGGGCGGCGCCCCGTTCCAGCCCGCGGTGGCCTATGCGCTGAATTTCGAAGAGACGTGGGTGCGCAACCTGCGAGATTCGTTGCAGGCCAAGCGCGATCGGCTGGCGGCGGCGTTGTCCGAGTTGGGCTTCGGCGTGCACGACAGCGCGGGCACCTACTTTCTGTGCGCCGACCCGCGGCCGCTGGGATATTCCGACAGCACCCAGTTCTGCGCGGAGTTACCGACCAAAGCCGGGGTGGCGGCCATCCCGATGTCGGCGTTCTGCGACCCGCACTCACCCCATATCGGTGAGTGGAACCACTTGGTGCGCTTCGCTTTCTGCAAACGCGACGACACCCTCGACGAGGCGATCCGCCGGCTCGGCGCACTACAGGGCGGCCGCGACCTCCCATAGCGGCTGCGGCGGAGTCGATTCCGATCGCAGCGGGCTGAGCACCAGATCGGTGGCGCCCGCGTCGAGATACGCCCGCAGCTGACGCACCACGGACTGGGCCGGGCCGACGGCGGCGAGTTCGGCGACGCTGTCCACACCCTCCCGAGCGATCACATTCTGGTACGACGGGATCGTCGTGTAGAAGCCGAGTTCCTCGGCGGCGATCGCCCGACCGGCGCTCTCGTCGTCGGTGACCAGAACCGGCACCGCGGCGATGACGCGCGGTGTGGGCCGAGCCGCCTCGGCGGCGGCCTTCCCGATTGTCGGGACGATGAACTCGCCGATGGTGCGGGGGCCCGCCAGATACGGCAGGGTGCCGTCGGCCAGTTCACCGGTGACCGCCAGCGCGCGGGGACCCATCGCCGCCACATACACCGGCACGGGTGCGCCGCCGGGCACCCGGACATCCCACGCCGGATCGGCGGACAACGTGGAGCCATGGAAATGCACTGCGCCGGTGTCGAATACGGACCGCAGCACGGTGAGATGCTCCCGAAGCCGGGCGATCGTGTGGGGCCACGCCTGCCCGAAGGCCACCCGTTCGGGTTCGTGGGCGCCCAGCCCGAGGCCGAGGCTGAACTTGCCGTGGCTGGCGGCCTGCGCGGTCTGCGCCAGCGAGGCGACGATCAGCGGATGGCGCGGATTGAGCGGCACCACCGACGTTCCCACACCGAGACCGGGCACGGCGGCGCCGACCACCGCGGCCAGCGTGATCGCGTCGAGGTCGAAGCGCTGGGCGAACCAGACCTGGCGCACCCCGGCGCTGTACGCGGCTCGGGCCTGGGCGATGACATCGTCCACGGCGTTGGGGGCATCGGGATTGGGCAGCAGTACTACTCCAGTCGTCATGTCAGGCCCAACACCGCGCCGACCGGCGAGCATTCCGATCTATTCGCGTTGAAGCGAACCCTTGCCGCTCAGCACGAAGCCGCGCAGTCCTTCGGTCGCGGCGATCAGCACCGCCTTCTTCGCGCGCTTGACCAGGAAGTGCGGCAGCGGCGTCGACGGCTCGAGGGTGAGGTCGAACCGGACTCGGGTCGCGTCCCCCTCCCGGCGCAGGGTGTACTCGCCGTGCTGGGCGTGCTGCTGTGCGGTCCGGTCGGCGTCCCAGACCACCCAGTCCCGTCCCCAGTGGTACTCGACGATTTCGTGGTCGATGATCCCGAGCACTTTGACGGTGACCTTGACCCGCCGCGGCCGTCCGTCGGGGTAGCGATCCACGACATGGACATGCTTGTGGACCGACGACCACGTCGGCGCCGCCTCGATATCGGCGATGGCATCGAGGATGGCCTCCGGCGGGGCGTCGATCACGATCTCGCGCGATGCCCGTACCGCCACAATCAGCAAACTTAGTTACTCAATGGGCCAGCTGTGTCGGCTTTCGCTGAGTTGGTGCGTCACCAGTCGATGTCCGCCAGCGATGTGGTGGTTTGCGGCGGCTTCCCCACGGGTCCGGCGGTACTGCGGGAGAACCGCGGCGCCGGCGCCGCCTGTTCGGTGCCATCAACGTTAATAACGGTGCGGCGCGCCAGAAGATGTTCTCCTGCGGCGGCCTCGGTCCAGCTCAGCACCGGCGTCACGCATGCGTCGGTCCCGGCGAAGATCGCGGTCCACTCGGCACGGGTCTTACCGGCGAAGGTCGTCGCGAAGAGCTCCCGCATCTCGGGGTAGCGGTCCCGCTCGAATTGGCCGGGCACCTGCTCCGCTGGCAACCCGAGCCCGGCCAGCAATTGGGCGAAGAATTGGGGCTCGATCGACCCGACCGCCATGTACCCGCCGTCGGAGGTGGAGTAGGTGCGGTAGAACGGCGCGCCCCCGTCGAGCAGGAAGGACTCGCGCTCGTCGGCCAGTGAGCCGGTCGCTTTCATCGTCCACATCATCTGCGCCAGCACGCTGACCCCGTCGACCATCGCCGCGTCGATCACCTGGCCCTGGCCGGACTTCTCCCGTTCGTAGAGGGCCGCGACGATACCGAGCAGCACCAGCATCGAGCCGCCGCCGAAGTCGGCGACGAGGTTCAGTGGTGCCACCGGCGGGCGGTCGCGGTACCCGATCGCGCTCAGCGCGCCGGTCTGCGACAGGTAGTTGATGTCGTGGCCGGCGGTCGACGCCAGCGGGCCGTCCTGACCCCAGCCGGTGATGCGGGCGAAGATCAGCCGGGGGTTGACCGCGGCGCAGTCGTCGGGCCCGATGCCGAGGCGCTCACAGGTGCCGGGCCGAAAGCAGTCCAACAGAACATCGCCTTTCGCGGCCAGGTCGAGCAAGACGCCGGGCTGCGACTTCACGTCCAGGTCGACCACCCGTTTGCCGCGGTGCATGAGGTCCACGTTCTCCGGCGGCATCTGCAATCCGCCAGGCCTACGCACCCGCACCACGTCGGCGCCGAGATCGGCCAAGATCATCCCGGCGTGCGGCCCCGGGCCGATCCCGCCGAGCTCGATCACTCTCACCCCGGCCAGGGGTCCGGTGTTCGTCACGACTGAAAGGTAGCTCAGCCGTTCTTCTTGGACCGCAGAACCTGCTTGCGCAGCCCGTCGGTCGCGGTCTCCATCAAACCCTTGGCACCCCGTTTGATCACGAAGCCGGGCAGCGGAACCAGCGGGTCGACAGTCAACTCGAACCGCACCCTGGTCGACTCTCCCTCGGGGATGAGTGTGTACCGACCCTCTTGTGCGCGTTGCTGTCTGGAGCTGGCCAGGGTCCAGCTGACCCCGTCGGGATGAACGGCGTAATCCAGTACCTGCTCGTCGTTGACCCCGACGACCTTGACCGTCTGGCGCGACCTGCTCGGGCGACCGTCGGAATCGCGCTCGAGCACCTCCACCTTCTGATGCGCCTGCGACCACTGCGGCAGCGACTCGAGGTCGAACAGCACGGCGAGGATCTCCTCGGGCGTCGCCTCGATGGTGACCTCGCGGGTTTCGGTGACAGCCATGTCCCACGGTTGCCCGCGAGCGCGTTTTCGAAACTATCCCTTGCTGACCTTCAACACCTGCTTGCGCAGGCCGTCGGTGGCGGTCTCCATCGCACCCTTGATGGTGCGCTTGACCACGAAACCGGGCAGCGGCACGGCCAGATCGATCGACAGGTCGAAGCGCAGCCTGGTCTTGTCGCCGTCGGGCGTCAGCGTGTACTTGGCGTCTTGCGAACGCAATTGGCCGGCCTTGACCAGCGTCCAGCTCACCTCGTTGTCAGCCCAGGTGTACTCGACGATCTGCTCGTCGGTCAGACCCGCCGCCTTGATCTTCATCTTCACCTTGTGCGGCCTGCCGTCGTCGTAAGCCTCCAGCACCTCTGCGCTCTGGTACTGCGGCGACCAGGTGGGTGTTGATTCGACATCGGCGATGACATCGAGGATCGCTTCAGGACTGGCCTCGATCACGACCTCACGGGAATCTTTGACTGCCATGGGCGTGACCATAATGGTTGAGTCGCGGTTTATCTGCGGATTCCTACGACGCCGGCGGCACCAGCATGGATTGCCAGGTCTTGTTGCCCGGGCCGTGCTGGCCGATGACGAGCGGCGGCGCAGCGGCGCCGGTGCCCTGGGGCGGTGGCAGCCGCGGGTCCTGGCCCGGCGCGTACTGCGGCACGCCCTGGCCGGAGAAGGTCGCGTTGGGATCGCCCTTCCAGTTGAACCCGTCGTTGAGTGGCACGTAATTCTCGTCGCTTTCGCACATCTCGACGGTCGGGGCGCGCTTGGCCGGGTTGTTCTCACACGGAATATTGCGCACACCACGGACATTCATGTTCGAGTCCTGCGGGATCCGGCAGTACAGGTCGCCGGCCGGCCGCTCCGGGTAGTCGACGTCGGACGGTGAACGCTGCTGCTGGACGGGCAGGAACCCGGTGTTGCAGGGCGGCGGCAGATTGAGGTTGAGATTGAAGTCGAGGTAGATGCCGCGGTAGGACTGCTTGACGCCGGAGTCGGCGACGGTGATCGCCTGCATGACCGATGTGCCCTGCGGGAACAGCACCAGTAGCTGTTCGATGTCGTTGCGGTAGGTGACCGCGATGTCGCCGAGGCTCACCAGGTTGGCCAGAAGTACGGGCAGGGTGGGCGCGATCCGGTCGAACAGCGCCCGGCCCTCCTCCAGCGCAGGGCCACCGGTGTTGAGCAGGTCGGCGAAGGCGCGGTCCTGCGCCGTGAACTGCGCGGTGATCGACGCCATGTGCGCCGCCCAGGCCGCAATGGAATCAGACGTCTGCACTTGGGAGTTGAGCACCGGCGGTGACTGGTCGATCAGCTGGGTCAGCGGGCCGACGGTCTTGGCGCCCTCGACGGCCAGCGCTGTCGACCCGTCGACAATGCGGGACAATTCGGGTCCGAGGCCGCCGACGGCAGTTGCCGCCTCGTCGACGACGGTACGCAGATTGTCCTGCGGAATCGCTTGCAGCGCAGTATTGGTCGCGTCGAGCAGCCGCCCGATGTCGGGCGGGGTCTGAACCTCCGCGGCGGGGATGACATCGCCGTCACGAAGCTTCTCACGCGCTCCAGGTTGCGGGGTCAGCTCCAGGAACTGTTCACCGACGGCCGAGCGGCTGTGCACGGCGGCCGTGACGGGGGCGGGAACCGGGGTGCCGGAGTCCAGCTTCAGCACCGCGCGCACACCGGTGCGGGTGACGTCGATCGAGGTGACGCGGCCGACCTCGGTGCCGCGATAGGTCACCACCGAGGTCGGGTATAGCCCACCTGACGTGGGCAGCTCGACTGTGACGTTGTAGCGCCCGATCCCAAACAGCGCAGGCACATTGACGAACCCGAACGCCATGACCCCGACGGAGATCACGGTCACCGCCCCCAGGATGGCCAGCTGGGTCCAGATCTGGCGCGACAGCCGAATCACTAGTAGCCCCCGAAGTGGTAGGGAGCGATCAACGGGTTCACCGCGGTGTAGGGGCTGGGCATCTGGCCGATGGTCCGGCCCCATTGCATTTCGAGTTCGGTCAGGTTGCCCTCCCACCGGGTGCCGGTGAACAGGCTGCTGTCGATCCGGCTCAGAGTGAGGTCGATGACCAGGCTGATGTTCGCGAAGTCACCGCGAAACCAGTTCGGGATGGTGCTTTTCACCCACGGATAGGTGGACAGGAAGTCCAGTCCCCTGGTCAGGGCGGGACCGGCATTGGCGAGCTCGCGCAGGACCGGCGCGATGTTGCGCAGGTTGTCCACCAGCGACTGTTTGGTCTGATGGACGGTATCGGCCGCGATCGCGCCGAACTTGCCCAGCGCGTCGATCGCGTTGGCCAGCTTGGTGCGCGAATCTGCCAGGACCGCAAGGGCTTGCGGGATCGTCGTGAGCGCTTTGTCGACGGTCTGATCCTTCGCGGCGACCTGCCCGGCCAGGTCGTTGAGCCGCTCGGTGGCGGTGATGATGTCGTCGGTTTGACTGTTGAGCCGGTCGATGAAGGTATCCAGCTGTGTCAGAAGGCTTTTCATGTCGCTCTCGCGCCCGGTCAGCGCGGTGGCGAAGGCGTGGTTGATCTCCTGTAGTTGGCCCAGTCCGCCGCCGTTGAGCAGTACCGACACCGACGCCAGCGTCTGCTCGGTGGTGGGATAGGTGCTGGCCCGGTCCAGCGGGATCAACGAACCGTCCTTGAGCTCGCCTTGCGGGGCTTGGTCGGTGGGCGGGGCCAGTTCGATGTGCATGGAGCCCAAGAGGCTGGTCTGCCCGACCTTCGCCGTGCTGTTGGCCGGTAGGTGGACGTCGCCGTCGAGACGCATCGTGACCAGTGCGTGCCAGCCCTGGACTTCGATCCTGGTGACGTTGCCGACGTTGACGTCGGCCACGCGAACCCTGGTGTTCTGCTGAATCGTCACCACATCGGGCAGCTGCGCCTGGACGGTGTACGAGCCGGGCCCGGTGCCGGTGGTCCCCGGCAGGCTCAACGAGTTCAGCCCGCGCCATTCACAGCCGGCGACCGCCAGGCACGTGACGGCGAGGACGCCGGCCAGCAGCCGCCTCACGGGGAGGCTCCCGGCACCATCAATCCCTCGAGCCCGGCGCCCGGGTCCGTCGGCGTGGCGGGCGCGGCGCCCGGTACTTCGGCGGCGAGCGCGCCTGCCCCGTCGACCGGCGGCAGGTGCGGGTTGAGCCGGTCTTCGCTGTAGGTGATTTCGTTGGGCCGCGCAACGGCGCCGACGAACGGGTTGATCCCGAGCGGCGGATAGTTGTACTGACGATTCTTGATGATCGGCGCCAGATACTGCGTGCACAGCTTTGCCGACTGCTCGGCGCCTTCGCGGGACGCGGATTGAATTGAGCTGCAGATGAATTGGACGGTGTCTGCGAAGTTCACCGGCGCCAGGATGCCGGTGATGGCGCTCTGCGCAGGCTGATAGATGTTGGTGAAGTTGCTGAATACCGTGGGTGCGATGTGCAACGCCTGCTTGATGTCGCCGCGGCTGTCGTTGAGCGCGGTGGTGATCGCGTTGAGGTGATCGAACGCTTGCCCGAGGCCGTCTCGGTTGTCGCCGACGAAACCGCGCAGGTCGTTGACCGCGGCGTCCAGACCATGGGTGGCGTCGGCAATCTCGTTGGGCGAGTTGGACAGGACCGCGGTGACGTCGGCCAGATTGGTGTTGAACGAGGCGAGTAGATCGCTGCTGGACGACAGGGCGGAGACCAGGAGCTGCAGGTTGCGCACAGTGCCGAAGATGTCACTGGCGTGATCGCCCAGCGCCGAGGTCGCCTGGGACAGCTTGATGACGGTGTCGCGGGCGGTGTCACCTTCGCCTCGCAGATTGTCGGCGGTGGTGTTGATGAACTCGCCGAGTGCGCTGGGGCCGCCGGGGGTGGTGGGCTGCAGTGAGCCGGTGAGCTTTTCCAGCTGCCGGCGTAGGTCGTCCCATTCGATGGGGACGGCTGTCCGCTCGATCGGGATGCTGGCGCCGTCGGCCAGGGTCGGTCCGCTGGAGTAGGCCGGAACCAGTTGGATGGCCCGGGCGGAGACCAGTGACGGGGAAAGGATCGCCGCCTTCACGTCGGCCGGGACGCGGTACTGATTGTCAACCGAGAAGGTGACTTTGGCCGAATCCTGTTGCGGCTCGATCTTGTCCACGGTGCCGACGGCGACGCCGAGGATGCGGATCTCATCGCCGGTGTACAGACCGTTGGTGTTGGAGAAGTAGGCGACGTAGGTGTTGCGGGCGACGTGGCGTCCCCACCCGGTGGCCGCGACGACGATCCCGGCGGCGAGCAGCACCACCAGGCTGATCCCGGTGACGATCTGCGTCGCTCGGCGATGGCGCTGCACCATCGTCAGTTCCCCCTGTCAGGCGGCGGTAGCGGCGGCACGGTCGGCGGTGGCAGTTCGCCGGGGGCGGGTCCCAGCGCCGGCGGTCCCGGTGGCGGGCCGCCGGGCGGCGGCGCGGGCAGCGGCTCCCGGTAGGGATAGCGGCCCGGGAACTGCGCGGGCAGGTTGGGATCCTGATTGCCGGTGATCGCGTCGGGCAGCGTCAGATTCGGCTCGCCACCCTGACCGGTCCGCGGGAACGGCACCGGCAGGGGTGGGGTGGCGGGCTGCCCGACGCCCGGGTCCACCAGCTCCGAGGGAAGTTTCACATTGGGGTCGAGCCCCAGGTCGGAGAACGCCGCGTCGATGAACGGCTGGGAGAACTGGCCCGGCGCCAGATTCACCAGCGAGGCCTTGAAGAACGGCCCCGAACCCAGCACCTCACCGAATGACATCGCATATCGCCGCAGCAGGTAGAGGGTGCGTTGCAGTTCCTTCTTCCGGTTGTCCAAGATGCCGAGCACTCCGTTGAGCTTGTCGACGGCGGGTTTGAGCTGGGTGCGGTTGTCGTTGACCAGCCCGGATATCTGGGCGGATACCGCGGCCAGGTTGCCCATCAGCGCGTCGACGGACTGGCGTTGCGAAAGCAATTCGGCCAGAAGCGCATTGGCGTCCGACACCAGTTGGGCGATCTGATCGCTGCGCTTGGCCAGCACCGCGGTGACTTTGTTGGCGTTCGACAGCAGATCGCGCAGCTTCGCGTCGCGGGTGTTGATGGTGTCGGAGAACCGGGCCACACCCTCCAGCGCGAGCTTCAGGTCGGGCGGGGTGTCTTTGAAGGTGTCGGCCAGGGTGGTGAGCGCCGAGGACAGCTGGGAGGTGTCCAGGCCGCTGATGGTGGTGGTCAGATCGCCCAGCGCATCGGTCAGGTCATACGGCGAGGTGGTGCGCTCCACAGGGATCGGGCCCTTCAGCGATCCGTCCCCGCGGGGCGTCAGCTCCAGATACTTGGTGCCCAGCACGGTTTCGGTCTTGATCGCGGCCTCGGTGCGGTCGCCGAGTTCGACACTGTCACGCACGGTGAAATCGACCAGAACCTTGTTGCCCTGCAACGTGATGCCGGAGACGCGGCCCACCCCGAGGCCGGAGACGCGTACGTCACTACCGGTCTTGATGCCCCCGGCATCGTTGAAGTATGCGGAGAAGTCCGATGTCCCCTTGATGAACGGGATCTTGTCGTAGGAGAACACAGCCACCATGACCGCGGCCAGAACCAACACTCCGACCAGACCGACAGTCAGCCGATTGCGTTCGGCCAGCGGCGTGAAGGTGGGGCGCTTCAACCTGATTCGTGTCATTTCGGTGTGCACCGTCCCGTATCCTGGCCGGCCAGTTTGACAAAGACCGGCTGGCCGCCCTTGCCGTTGACCTTGAGGATCGCGTCGCAGAGATAGAAGCCGAAGTAGTCGCCGTACAAGCCGTTGCGGGACAGCACCTGATAGGCGTCGGGCAGGGTCTTGACCAGATCGTCGACGTAGTCGTGGTCGGCCATCACCTGACCGGCGAACCGGTCGGTCTGCACCACGGTGTCCTTGATCGGCTGCCGAGCGGCGGTGAGCAGGTCGGCGACCGAGTCCGCCGCCGCGTTGATGTAGGCCACCCCGTTGCCGATATCGGTGCGGCGCTCGGCGAGTCCCTGGACGAGTTGGGAGAGCTTGTCCAGGCCTGTCGAGAACTGTTCGTCCCGGGTGGCGAACGTGCCCAGAACGGTGTTGAGGTTGGTGATGACCTGACCGATAAGCTGGTCGCGGCCCGCCAGCGTCGTGGTCAGCGCCGAGGTCTGGGCCAGCACCGACGAGATGGTGCCGCCCTGACCCTGGAACACCCGCAGCAGCTCGCCGGACAGCGCGTTCACCTGATCGGGGTCCAGGGCGCGGAACAACGGCCGGAACCCCCCGATCAGTGCGTCGACATCGAGTGCAGGCGACGTTCGAGCAGTCGGAATTGTTTGTCCCGGTTGGAGTTTGCGCACCGAACCGGGGCCTTCCTCCAGGGACAGGTAGCGGTCGCCGATGAGGTTCTCGTAGCGCACGACGGCTCGGGTGCCCTCGGTGAGCTGCAGGCCCTTGTCGATGGCGAAGTCCACGGTGACCGTGCCGTCCTTGTGCAGGGTCATGTCACCGACCTTGCCGATCTCGACGCCGGCGATCCGGACGAAGTTGCCCCCCTTGAGCCCCGACACGTTGGTGAACACCGCGTGATACGTGGCTCGTGAGTCGAAGCGGAACTGCCCGAACACCGTGACGAGGCCGAACATGAACACCAGGCACATGACGGAAAAGAGCGTCACCCGTGTGACCGACCGCGCTGTCCGCGACCTCATGGCTGACTTCCCGACGTCGGGTACAGCGGGGTGCCGTCCGGCGCGAATTCCGGTGCGCCGTAGGCAGGCGCCCCCGGGTAGGGCGGCAGCGGTCCCGGGGCGGGTCCGCCCGGATAGCGGATCTTGGGCGCTTCGGGCACGCCTTTGGTGGCCGGGAAATAGTTGGCGAAGCCGGGGAACCCGATGCCGGGGTTGGGCCGTACGTCCAGGCCGGTCCCGAATCCGGTATCGGTGACCAGATATTTGACCGGGAAGTTCTTGCTGGCGTCGGGCAGCGAGCCGCAGCTCGGCGTGCCGCCGGGTCCGCCTTTGGCGTTGACGATCGGAAGGTTGTCGGGATAGCGGTAGGGATCGTCACCGGCCAGCAGCGCCGCATCCATGATCACTGATTTTCCGTTGCCGCCCATGGCATCACGGCCGCCGTTCTCCAGGAACCACTGGGCGCCCTGGAACAGGCAGGTGTAGGTGGGTGAGTACTTCATGAACAGCGCCGTGGTGGGGTCGAGGACGTTCATCGCGCGGACCAGGTTGGGCTGGTTGGCGCCGATGGCGTTGATGCCCGACTGGGAGAAGCCGACCGCTGACAGCAGTAGGCCGTCGAGCGCCCCGGCATTGGTGGTGATGGTGTCACTCGTGGTGGTGAAGTTGTCGAGGATCGACAGGATGTTCTGCGCCGCATTCGAATAGGCCTGGGCGGTCTGGCCGAACAGCTGCCAGTCTTGTTGCACGGTAGACATTCTCGGGTTCACGGCGAGCAACACGGTGTTGGCGTCGGTGATGGCGTGGCCGATTCGCTCACCCTTGCCCCGCACCGCGTCGGCCACCGCCGACAGCACGGCGTTCAGCTTCGCCGGGTCGATCGACTGCACCACCGACTGCAGGTTTTCGAAGACCGTGTTCACCTCGACGGTCACGTTGCGGGAACGAACCACCGCTCCGGGCTTCAAGGACCCGGCACCATCCGACGGGATGATCATGTCCACGTACTTGGCGCCGAAAGCGGTGCTGGACTTGATCTCTGCTTCGACGTTTCCCGGAAGGTACTGGAACGGCCCGGGGTCCATCTTCAGGTTCAGAGTCGAGAGGGTGACGCCGCCCGGGCCGCGTTGGGTACCGACCCCGGACACCGAACCGATCTGCACGCCGCGCAGTTTGACCTTGGCGCCGTCCTCCATGACCAGGCCGACCCGATCTGAAATAAGGGTCAGCGGAACGGTTTTACGCAGGGTACCGGTGAACAGCAGGGCGGTCATGGTGATCAGTGCGGCGACCACGACGATCAACACCGGGGCCCACCAGATCGGATCAATCTTGCCCCGTCGTGAGGAATTCACCACCGCTCACCCCGACAGGTGGAAGTTGCCGGACTGTCCGTATACGGACAGCGTGACGGTCAGCAGGATGAATACACCGGCGGTGATCGACGTCCGCACCGCGCGGCCGACCGCCTCCCCGACGCCGGCTGGGCCGCCGGTCGCGGTGTAGCCGTAGTAGGTGTGCACGGCCATGACCGCGGCGGCCATCGCGAGCGCCTCCACGAACGACCACAACAGGTCGGTCGGGTGCAGGAACGTCGAGAAGTAGTGGTCGTAGACCCCGCGGGACTGCCCGTAAATGATCGTCGTGCCGAACCGGGTGGCCAGGAACGACATCAGGACCGCCACGGTATAGATCGGGATGACCGCGATGATGCCGGCCACGATGCGGGTGGACGCCAGATAGGTGACGGCGCGGATGCCCATCACCTCCAGCGCGTCGATCTCCTCGTTGATGCGCATGGCGCCCAGCTGCGCGGTGGCACCGGCGCCGATGGTTGCGGCCAGCGCCACCCCCGCGGTGGCCGGGGCGATGAACCGGACATTTAGGAAAGCGCCCAGGAAGCCGGTGAGGGCCTCGATGCCGACGTTGGACAGGGTGTTGTAGCCCTGGACGGCGATCAGGGCGCCGGTGGACAGCGTGAGGAAGCCGACGATCACCACCGTGCCGCCGATGACCGCCAGTGCGCCGGTGCCCATCCCCATGACCGCGATCAGCCGCAACACCTCGGCCGGATAGCGCCGGATCGCCTCGCCGGTGGCCGCCAGCGCGTTTCCGTAGAACGCTGTCTGCTCCCCCAGCCTTCGGGTCGAATCGACGGCCCGCTGGGCCACGTGCGTCACGGCGCCACCTTCACGCCGAAAGCGGTCGCCACGATGTTGATGGCGAACAACGCCATGAACGCGAACACGACGGTTTCGTTCACAGCGTTGCCGACGGCGGTCGGGCCGCCGCCCACCGACAGCCCCTTGTAGCAGGCGATCAGACCGGCGGACAGCCCGAACAGCAGGGCCTTCACCAGCGACACGATCACCTGGGGCAGCCCGGTCAGCAGCGTCATACCGGCGACGAACGCTCCCGGTGTGACGTGCTGGAGGTAGACGACGAAGAAGTAGCTGCCGGCCAGCCCGACGACAGCGACCACCGAATACAGCATCAGCGCAACGAAAGTCGCGGCGATCACCCGCGGCACCACGAGTGCTTGGATCGGGTTGACGCCGATGACTTTCATGGCGTCGATCTCTTCGCGGATGGTTCGCGCGCCGAGATCGGCGCACATCGCGGTGGAGCCGGCTCCGGCGACGACGATGGCGGTCACCACCGGGCCCACCTGGGTCACCGACGCGAGTGCGGCGCCGGCCCCGGAGAGGTCACCGGCGCCGACCTCCAGCAGCACGATGTTGAGTGTGAACACGATCAGCACCGTGTACGGGATGGACAGCACCAGGGTCGGAACGATCGACACCCGCGCCACGAACCAGATCTGATCGAGCAGCTCGCGCCAGGCGAACGGAGGGCGAAACGTGGCGGCGAAGGTCTCGCCAACCAGGACAACGAAGTCGCCTACCGAGACCACCGGCTTGGACCACGCGGCGCCCGTAACGCCGGATCCCACATGCAGTCCTCTCGTCGTCGCGCTTGGGCGGACGCTAGGAGAGCAGTGATTAGCTGTCAACGCAGCTGTTCGTGCAGACCCGACCGTCAATAGGAGGTACCGGCTGGTTGCGCGGGCGCACCTGATTTCGCTCAGGCGGATTAAATCGAGTCGAGCAAAAATCTTGCCGCGCACCCGTTCCGAGCGACAGTAAGCTCACAGACATGGCTGAAGCGGTAGATCCGTCGGTTCCACCGAGTGGCACCGGATGTGTCGAATGCGATGCCGCCGGCGGCTGGTGGGTGCACCTACGGCGCTGCGCCGCCTGCGGGCACATCGGTTGTTGCGATGATTCGCTGATGCGGCACGCCGCCGCGCACTGGCGGACGAGCGGGCATCCGATCATCAGATCGTTCGAGCCGGGCGAGGACTGGTTCTGGGACTACCAGTCCAACCAGTACTACGACGGTCCGGACCTGGCCCCGCCGGAGAGCCGGCCGTCCGAGGAAACCACCCCCGGTCCGCGCGGCCGGGTACCGAGCGACTGGGTGGAGATCCTGCGCAACCGCGCCGACTGAGTCAGCGCGTCGACCCCGCCGCGGGGCCGCACGCACACGGTCGCATAGAGGTCGTCGCGGGAGGTCAGTGCCTCGTCGTCGACGATGACGCGCTTCTTTCGCAGCACCGAGCGGCCACACGCGACGAACGGAACCGGCGACGCGCGGGAGTCCGCGGATACCTGCACCGAGTCGGCGAATCGGGTGCCGAGCTCGCCCGCCTCGAAGTGCACGATGTAGCGGATGGTGAAAAGCCAAGTGCCGTCAGGACGTAATTCACCGCGGACGATCAGAGAGTCGTCGCCGATCCTCGCCATGCCTTAGATAGTGCTCCGTGGGCGCGGCGGATGTGCGGACCCACGCCGAGAGTTACGCCAATCCGGCGGCGGCCATTTCCTTTTCAAATTCCACGCGCATCCGCTCGGCGAACGCGGTGACCGCCTTCAACGGACGCAGCATCACGGTGAACTCGTCGATCAGCCCGTCCTCGCGGACGTGCAGGAAGTCGCAGCCGTTGATCTCGAGGTCGCCCACCTTGGCGACGAACACCAGCGCGTGGTCGGCCTGGCCCTCGCCGCCGATCTCCTTCACATAGGTGAGGTCGGCGAACACCCTCGATACCGCCCGCAGGATCACACCGATCTGGTCGCGGCCCTGGTAGGGCTTGTGTGCGATCGGGCTGCGGAAGACCACGTCCTCGGCGCACAGGGCGGGCAGGGCATCGAAATCGCCGGCTTCGACGGCGGCGCGGAACGCATGCATGTGGTCAGCATGCCACGGGTACCCCAGCCGGGATGACGGCGACGGAGAACCTGCTCGGCGAAGACTCGGCCGATGCGACGCAGGGCGAGAGCACGAAAACGGTGGCCATCGCGTTCGGCGCCAACCTGGTCGTCGCGGTGGCCAAAACGCTGGCGGGCGTGCTGTCCGGGTCGGTGTCGATGGCGGCCGAGGCCGCGCATTCCTGGGCCGACACCGGCAACCAGGCGTTTCTGATGATCGCCAATCGGCGCGGCAGCCGCGCCGCGGACCGCAAGCACCCCCTCGGCTACGGCCGGGAGGTGTACGTCTGGTCCCTGCTGGCGGCCGTCGGGTTGTTCGTGGTCGGCGGGACGGTGTCGGTGTGGCGGGGGGTCAATGAACTGCTCGACGACCGACCGGCCGACGAGCACTACCTGGTGGCCTACATCGTGCTGGGGATCGCGCTCGTCATGGAGAGCATCTCGTGGGCGCAGGCGGTGCGTCAGCTGCGCAGCAATGCCCGCGCGATGGATCGCGAAGTGCTCGAGTACGCCATGCAGACCTCCGATCCCACGGTTCGCGCGGTGTTCGCCGAGGACACTGCCGCGTTGATCGGCATCGTGCTGGCCGGTGCCGGCATCGGTCTTCACCAGCTCACCGGGGTGGCGGCCTGGGACGCGGTCGGCTCGATTCTGGTGGGGCTGCTGCTGGGCGTGGTGGCGGTGCTGTTGATCGACCGCAATCGGCGCTTCCTGACCGGGGAGCCGGGAACACCGCAGCTGCGTGACGCTGTGATCGCGCGGATCGAAGCGCTCGACGGAGTCGCGTCGGTGCGCTTTGCGCGGCTCGAGTTCGTCGGTCCGCGACAGCTTTTCGTGGTGGCGAGTGTGGATCTGGTGGGTGATCAGATCGAGTCGCGGATCGCGCACACCCTGCGCGATCTGGAACGCAAGCTCGAGGCCAACCCGCACATCGTCGACGCCGTGCTGACGATCGCCGAGCCTGCCGACCTGGACGACACCGTTCGGCCCTGACCCGGCGAGCGCCCGAAAAACCGAATGCGGTTCGACACCGGATGTGACAGCGTCGCAGGAGTGTCCAGCCCGATGTCAGCATCACCCGACGTAACGTTGCGATTCGCAGGCGATGACGACTGGCCGGCGATGAGCCGGCTGGCGGCCACCTGCTTCGGCTCCTTCCGCGACCCTGACACCGTGGCGGTTTGGCGATCCATGACAGCGCACGACGGCGTGGTCGTCGCCTGCGACAGAGACGATCTCGTCGGCATGGCTATGCCGCTGGACCTGGAGCTGACGGTGCCCGGTGGCGAGCGGCTCCGCACTGCCGGCATCACCTGGGTGGCGGTGGCCCCGACGCACCGCCGTCGCGGAGTGCTGCGAGCGATGTTCGTCGAGTTGCACAACTGGGTTGCGCGGACCGGATATCCCATCGCCGGCCTGCTGGCCAGCGAAGCCACCATCTATGGCCGATTCGGGTACGGGCCGGCCACCGATGAGCTCAGCGTGTCGGTCGATCGACGCGGAGCCGAAATGCACAGCACGGTTCCGCGCATCGGCGGGGTGCGGGTGGTGGATCCGGTCGCCCACCGCGACCAGCTCGCCGACATCTATGAGCGATGGCGCAGGCGCACTCCTGGTGGATTGCACACGCCCGCGGCGCTATGGGACGAAGTGCTGGCAGATCGCGAATCCGCCCGCCACGGTGGTAGCCCGCTGTTCGCACTGCTACACAACGACGGCTTCGTCATGTACCGAACCCGGGTCGCGGACACCAAGACGGTGGAGGTCACCAAATTCACGGCGGTCAGCCGGGACGCGTACATCGCGCTGTGGCAGACCCTGCTCGGCCTGGACCTGATGGCGGCCATCACAGTGAATACTCATCCCGCGGATCCGCTGCGATACCTGCTGGTCGACCCACGACGGGTACAGACGGTCGGATCCGAGGACGCGCTGTGGTTACGCATTGTCGACATCCCCACCGTGTTGGAGGCACGTGCCTATCCACACGATGTCACCGCGGTGTTGGAGATATCCGACGAACAGCTCGGCGGCGGAGGACGCTATCTGCTGAGTGTCTCCGACGGGAGAGCCCGTTGTGTACCCAGCGATGCGGCAGCCGATGTGCGCCTTGACCTTTCAGTACTGGGCAGCATCTACCTGGGGGCGCACCGGCCATCAGCGTTCGCGGGGGCGCACCGGCTGCAGGTTACGGAGTCGGCGCTGCTCGACGACCTCGATCTCGCATTCGGATGGAAGGTTCCCGCCGAACTCGGCTACGGATTCTGACCGCCGCGTTCACTCGTCGATGATGCCCTGGCGCAGCGACGCCAGCGCGGTGCGGCACAGCCGGCCCAGTTCGGCCAGCGACCTGTCTTCGCCGATCATCCAGAGTTCCATCGCACCGAAGACCGCCGCGGCGATGCACCGGGCCGTCACGATCACCCGAAGGCGTTCGTCAGGTGTGTCGGCCGGGGCACTCTGCGAGAGCTGATCGGCGATCGCGTCGGCGAATTCGGCTTCCACCTGCCGGGTGTGGCGCACGATGCGGCCGGCGTCGAGTTCCTTGGCACGCAGCGCGGCGATCTGCGCGACGGCTTCGGGGTCGTACGGCGAGGCGTCGATGGCCGATTGCACCGATTCGATGATCGACTCCCCGGGCGTGCGCGCCTGCAAGGCGGCCCGGAACCACTCGAGCCCGATGTCGTAGTCGGCGAACAGGAGGTCGTGCTTCGACGTGAAGTGCCGGTAGAAGGTGCGCAGTGACACCCCGGCGTCGTCGGCGATCTGCTCGGCCGAGGTGTCTTCGACACCCTGGGCCAGAAAGCGCACGAGGGCGGCGCGCCGCAGGGCGTCCCGCGTGCGCTCGCTGCGCGCTGTCTGAGCAGGGCGAACCACGGGGGTAACGTACCTCAAAAAGAATTGTCAAAATTGACAAAACGGCTACTGGACTTCACTACAGTTACGAAGCCATGACGCTCCTCGTTCATGCAGTGCTGGCCGTCCTCGTCATCGCATGGATCATCGGATCCAACTCGGCGGTGTTCCGGCGGCCGGCCAATGGTCCTGCGGTCAGTGCGCTCGAGATCCTGTATTACCTGGTCGGCATCGCATCGGTGGTGCTGGGCTGGTACTTCAACATCCAGTTCGTGCACCAGTACGCCGACGGCTCAGGGAATGTCTTCACCGGCGCGGGCAGCTGGTGGCAGTTCATCACCCTGGGCTACGACAACCCGGCAGCGGCCTCAGCCAGCCAGGACTACACGATCGGCAACGTGATCCTGCTGCCGTTGTTCACCATCATCGACGGGTACCGGCGCGGTATTCGTCGGCCATGGCTGTTCTTCGTGTCGAGCCTGTTCACCAGTTTCGCGTTCGCGTGGGCGTTCTATCTGGCCACCGTCGAGCGTCAGCGGCTACACGAGAAGTCAGCTCAGGCGGTCGGCGCCAGCGTCGGGTAGTCGACGTAACCCGCCGGGCCCGGCGAGTAAAACGTCGCGACGTCGGGCTCGGTCAGCTCGGCACCGGTGCGCAGCCGTTCGATGAGGTCAGGGTTGGCCAGGTAGGCGCGGCCGACGGCGGCCGCACTGATGGCACCCCAGTCGGCAAGGTTCTCCAGTTCGCAAAAGCTGGTGTCGACTTCCCGGCCGGTGTTCAGGACGAACGGTCCGGACCACAGTGCCCGCACGATGCCGAACTCAGGAGAGTCCGGGTTGATCAGGACGTGCAGGTACGCCAGCCCCAGCGGCGAAATGCGTTCCAGCAGAGCCTCATAGGCTGAGACGGTGTCGACCTCGTTGACGTCACCGGCACCGTTTCCTGGCGAGATCCGCAGACCGACCCGGTCGGCCCCGATCTCGGCGGCGACGGCCTCGACGACCTCCGCGGTCAGCCGTGCGCGGTTCTCCGCGGTGCCGCCGTACCGGTCGGTGCGGGTGTTGGTGGCGTCGGCCAGGAATTGATGCAGCAGATAGCCGTTGGCGGAATGGATTTCGACACCGTCGAGCCCGGCATCGACAGCGCGACGCGCGGCAGCGCGGAATTGCGCGACCACTCCGGCGATCTCGTCGGTGGCCAATGCCCGCGGCACCGGCAGCGGCTTCTTACCGCCCGGCGTGTGTGCCGCCATCTTCGCCGCGATCGGCGACGGCGCCACCGACTCGGCGCCGCTGATGTCCGGGTGGGCCATCCGGCCGACATGCCAGATCTGCATGAACATCAACCCGTCCTGCGCATGCACGGCCGCGGCCACCTCGCCCCACTTCTCCTGATGGCGGTCGGTGTAGATGCCGGGAGTGTTGACGTAGGCGCCGTTGCCCACCTGGGAGACAGCGGTGGCTTCGGTGATGATCAACCCTGCCGACGCACGCTGCGCGTAGTACTCCACCTGCAGGTCGCTCGGCGTGCCGTCCGATTCGGCGCGCGAGCGCGTCAGCGGCGCCATGAACAGCCGATTCCGTGCGGTGTTCGCCCCGATGGTGATCGGCTGAAGCAGGGCTGAGTCATCGGTCAGCGTGAACGTCATGCTTGCCTACAAGCGCCACGGGTGCCGATTCATTCCCCGCGCCTACGGATCGTCGTCTTTCGGCAGGAAACGCTCAGGGTGGTGGTAGTCGTTGGTGCCTGCGGCGAGTGGTAGTTGCGGTGGGGGTATCCATTCGGTGTCGCCGTTGGCGAGTTTTCGGGTTTTCCAGCCGTGGTCGAGGAGTCGGTGATCGGCTGGGCAGGCCAGGGTGAGTGTGTCGATGTTGGTCAGCCCGCCCTGGGCCCATTCGTCGACGTGGTGGACTTCGGTGAGGTATCCGGGTGCATCGCAGCCGGGGCGGGTGCAGCCGCGGTCCTTGCTGTGCAACATGATCCGCTGATCAGCCGAAGCCACGCGTTTGGTGCGGCCGAGCCATAACGCCTGCCCGCGCACCCCGTCGAACAGTGCCAGGTAGTGGTAGGCGTGGCTGGCCATCCGGATGACGTCCGGGATGGGTAGCAGGGTGCCGGTGGCGGTGACCGCGTGCCCGGTCGTGGCCTGAAGGTCTTGGAGGGTGGCCGATGCGATAACCGTGACCGGTAACCCGTTGTGCTGCCCTAACTTCGGATCGCCGAGTTGACCACGCACCAAGGCGGTCAACGCATCGTGTTGGCGTTGGCCGTGGCTGCGCAGGTCACGGTCGGCTGTCTCCTCGGTCGGGGTGATGGTCGGGGATTGATCTGCTGGATTGCAGACACCGGGTGCGGCGAACTTGGTGAACCAGGCATCGAGCATGGACCGCAACTCCGGCGTGGCGATCAGCCGGCCCACACTCATCCCGTCGACGCCCTGCCCACCACACCAGACGAATCCGCGCTTGCGAGCCCGATCGTCATCGGAGAACGTGCCGTCGGGGTTCAGATGTAACGCCAGCCGCAGCGCGATCTTCTCCAACTGATCGGGTCGCATCGTCTGCGCGTGCTCGGCCAGTGTGCGTTCGGCCTTCTCGACCTGCACCGCCGGGACGTGATCGGGCAGATCGCGGAAGAACTTCTGGATCACCCGCAGATGCTCGCCATCCAACTGTCCGGCATGCCAGGCCGCGGAGGTGTCCGGCAGCAGCGGCGGCAGCGGCTCCCCGGTCAACGCTCGCCGCGGCGCCACCTGCTCGGCATCCCGCATGCGGCGCTTGGCCTCCCGCGGGCTGATCCGCAACACATCCGCGAGCGTGATCGGCACCGGGGGACACCCCTCGAACTGCTCCAACCGCCCCACCACCGCGTGCGACACCGCCACCTGCCGACGCCGTGCGGTCTCCAACCGCTGCAGCACCCTGAACCGATCCGGTGGATCCAGGACATCGAGATCGACTGCGGCCAACGCCTCGACGACATCGTCGAGTGCCTCCAGCACCGAGTCGATCGAACCCATACATCGAACACTAGTTCGAACCACCGACAAAAACCCGAGGCCACAATCGACCTGTGGATGAACGCGGAACTGTGGATAAAAGCCCGAGCCCCAACGGAACTCAGCTAGAACGCACCTCGTCGAGAAAGGCTCGCACGGTCTCCTCCGACGCCGACGGAGGCAATCCGATCATCACCCGATCGATGATTCCGTCGCAGCGCTCCCTCAATGCCGCAGCCAGACCGTCCAGCGGCGCGACGACGGCGAACGTCCCGAGAATCTCGTCCGAGATCAGCGTGGCCATGGTGTCCCACTGGCCGTCCAGCGACAGGCGGTGCAACTCGGTCTGCAACTCGCCCCAGCCGTGCAACTCCAGTACCTTCCGGTACGCAGGCGTGGAGGCATAGAAGGCGATCTGTTTCCGTGACGCCGCGGCGGATGCCGCCATCTCGGCTTCGTCCGTGCCCGTCACCACGAATACCGGTGCCATCACTTGGAACTCACTGCGTGAGCGACCCGACGTGGCCATCCCCCGCTCCAGCGCCGGAATGGTCACCTCGTCGAAATACCGCTTGGTGGTGAAGGCATGGGCAATAAGGCCGTCGGCCACCTCGCCGCACATCTGCGTCATCAACTCACCGACGGCGGCGATCATCACTTTCGGCGACCCGTACGGATGCGGCTCGGGGACGAACATCGGCGTCATGAGCCGGTGGGTGTAGAACTCGCCGTCGAAGCTCAGCTTGGTGCCGTCGCGCCAGCTCGCCCAAATCTCGTGCAGCGCAGTGACGAACTCGCCCATGCGTCGGACGGGATGGCTCCACGGCATGCTGAACCGCTTCTCGATATGCGGTTTGATCTGGGTTCCCAATCCGAGCAGGAGCCGGCCGCGGGAGTAGTCCTGCAGATCCCACCCGATGTTGGCCACGGTCATCGGATTGCGGGCGAAGGCCACCGCGATCGACGTGCCCAATTCGATCTGGGTGGTGTGCTCGGCTGCCAGAGTCAGGGGAAGGAACGGATCGTGGCTGATCTCGGCCGTCCAGCACCCGTCGTAACCGAGCCGTTCGACCTCGCGGGCCCCGTCCGCGACCCCGGCAAGCCTGCTGATGACGCCGCGGTCGACTTTGAGACTGCCGACCTCGCCCATGTCGGCAGACGCTACAGTAAGCAATTCAGTATGGTCAACGCCGCCACGGTAAGGACACGTCGATGAGCAATGCGCAGGACTGGCAGGACACGCTCCACGACCTGAGCCGACGCCGTCAACACGCGCACTCCATGGGCGGTGAGGAGCGGCTGGCCAAGCACCACGGCAAGGGAAAGCTCGACGCCCGGGCGCGAATCGATCACCTCCTCGACCCGGGCACCTTCCAAGAGTTCGGCACCCTCGTCGGCGGCGAGATCGCAGCGGACGGATTAGTGGCGGGTGCGGGTCGCATCGACGGGACGCCGGTCATGGTGGGCGCCGAGGACTTCACCACACTGGCCGGCAGCATCGGTCCCGGAGGTAATGCCAAGCGCTATCGGCTCGCCGAGCTCGCGCTGCGCAACAAGATTCCGTTGGTGATGTTGTTGGAAGGGGCGGGTTTCCGCGCCGCGGGCGGCGAACACTACGGGCGCACGCCGACCGATCTGATCGCGCAGGCTCGATGCTCCGGCAAGGTTCCGACCATCTCGGCTGTGCTCGGTCCGTCGGCCGGCCACGGCGCACTCGTGGCGCCGGTCTGCGACTTCTCGATCATGAGCCATCAGGGCGCGATCTTCACCGCAGGCCCTCCGGTCGTCAAAGAGGCCACCGGTGAGGACATTTCGAAAGAGGAGCTTGGCGGGCCCACGGTCGCGTTGCCCAGTGGTGTCATCCACAATGTCGCCGACAGCGACGAAGCGGTGCTCGACGACATCCGACGCTACCTGTCCTACTTCCCTTCCAGCGCATGGTCGTATCCCCCGACCCGGTTGTACGACGAGGAGGCCGGCCTTCGCCCCACTCCCGAACTCCTCGACATCATCTCTCGTGACAACCGCAACATCTATGACATGCGCACTGTCCTCGACGTCGTCTTCGACGAGCCGGACTGGTTCGAGATCCAGCCGAAGTTCGGCAAGGCGATCATCTGCGCACTGGCGCACCTCGGGGGCTATCCCGTTGCGGTCGTTGCCAATCAGCCGACCGAGCTGGCCGGGTCCATCGACTCCGACGCGGCCGACAAAGCCGCGCATTTCATCATGGTCGCCGACTCGTTCCACCTGCCGATCGTGTTCCTGGCCGACAACCCCGGCATGCTGCCGGGTAGCCAGTCCGAGCGCAACGGCGTACTGCGAAGCGGAGCAAGGATGTTCGCCGCCCAGACCGCGGCGACGACATTGAAGCTTCATGTCACCCTGCGCAAGGCGTTCGGGTTCGGCTCCATGGTGATGTCATTGCTGGGCTTCGACAATCAGGTGGCGACCTTCGCCTACCCCGGAGCCACGATGGGCGCGATGAGCGCGGCCGCGTTGAGCCGCGCCTCACACGCCGACGCCGATGTCACCGAGATTCTCAAGAGCATGGAACTCGAGGCCTCCTACCGTTCGGCGGGCAGCCTCGGCTTCGATGAACTGATCTCGCCTGAGGAGACCCGGAACTCGCTGATCGTGGCGCTGCAGCGCGCCGTCTTCAGCCGTCAGGAAGTCGCCCAGCCGGTCAGCCGGACGGTCATCACGCCCTAGGCGCGCTCAGAGGGCGAACGCTTGCGGCGGCCCAGCCAGCGTTGCTTTGGCCTGCAGCCCGATCGCGTCCGCAATCTCGATATCGCCTGCCTCCAACCCGTCGAGAGCCAGCTCGACGAGTGCGGCCGGTTCGATGACCACGCCCTCGGGGAACTCGATTCCGGCGCTTCGAGCGAAGTCGAATAGCGTCTGGGTGCCGATGAGTCCCGGCATGAGACCGACGACTTGAGTTCCCTGCCTCGATAATTCGAGACGCACACCGTTGGTCAATCCCCACTCGGCTGACTTTGCCGCCGCGTAGGCGGTGTTGCCATCCACCGTGAGCCACGCGGCTGCCGACAGCACGTTGACGATGGCGCCGCCGCCGTTGCGTGCGAGAACGGGCGCGAACGCCCGGATGACGTTCAACGTGCCGAAGTAGTTGGACTCCATCACCCGCCGGACCGCCTCCAGTTCGCCGGTCACCAGGTTGCCGCCCGCGGAGTCGGCGGCGTTGTTGATCAGCACGTCCACATCGCCGGCGAGTTCAGCGGCGGCGCGGGCCGAGTCCGGGTCGGTGATGTCCAGGCGCAGCACCTCGGCCCCCGGGATGTCGACGAGCTCGGGCCTGCGTGCAGTGGCATACACCTTGGCCCCGCGGCGCAGAAGTTCGGTGGCGAAATGCGTTCCGATACCGCGATTGGAGCCGGTGACCAACGCGGTGGCGCCTGCCAATTTCATCTGTCCTCCAACAGTATTCCGGAGTTCGGCGGATAACATGACCGGACGGTCACCTTGACATCAACACTGTAGGCAAAAGGTGACCGGGCGGTCAACTTGGTAGGATGCGTGGGTGACCTCCTCCCCCCGCGCCCTGCGTGCGGACGCTGCGCGCAACCGTGAGTTGCTGCTGGCCGCGGCCGAGGAGGTATTTGCCGAGCGCGGCGTGGAGGCGTCGGTCTCGGATATCGCCCGTCGCGCGGGGGTGGCCAAAGGCACGGTATTCCGGCACTTCGCCTCCAAAGAGGATCTGATCGCCTCCCTGGTTTGCGCGCACTTGGTCACCCTCACCGAGGCCCTACACCGGCTGGCGGATGCCACCGATCCCGGTGCGGCCCTGTTGGAATTCCTGACGATCGCCGCCGACCAGAGACGCCAGCACGATGTGAGCTACCTACAGACCTACAGCGCGAGCGACGCACGGGTGATTGCGATCCGGGACGAGGTGCATGCCGGCGTCGAGACACTCGTGGCCAACGCGCGCGCCGCAGGCGCCATCCGTGCCGATGTCACCGGCACCGACGTCTTCCTGCTGATGTGCGCACCGGTGCACGTGATGGACGGTCTCTCCGATCCACCGCGCGACCTGTGGCGGCGGTACCTGGCGATCATCTTCGACGGGTTGCGTCCAGAAGGTGCGAGCGCGCTACCGCTTCCTGCGCCCGAACTGTCTTGAGGCGACGAGGTCTTCGGCTACCTCACCGCTTGCCGGTAGGCCGCGACCACCGGCTCCAACTCGTCAGGTGTGGCACCGTGCATGATCACCGCGTCGGCGCCGTAATCGAACTCCTTGCGGATGCGGTCCACACACTGTTCCGCCGACCCGGTGGCAGACGGTTCCAGCCACTCATCGGGAATCAATGTCGCGATGTGCTCGATCTGCTCGGCCGTCGCCTTGTGGTCGATCCCGCCGCCCACCGACTGCACCACCGAGTCCGCGCGGAAGCGTTCCAGCACAGCGGGATCCCAGTTGTTGGTGGTGACCATCAGATCGCCGTAGCCCTGCAGGTATGTGGCCAGCCGTGCGACGGTCTTCTTCAGCCGCAGTTCCTCGGGCAGGTGATCGCCGACGGTGGCGAAGCACGACCACACCCGCACGCTGGCCGGATCACGACCGGCTTGCTCGGCGGCTTCCTTGACGGTCTTGACGCAACGCGCCAACGTCTCCGGGGTGAAGTAGGTGTGCAGGATGACGTCATCGAAAGCCCGGCCGCCGAGCTTCAGTGTCTCCGGGCCGAACGCCACCAGCGCCAGCCTGATGTCCTCGTTGAAATCCGGGTCCAGGAAGAGGACCGGGTACTTCCCCAACGGCCCGTCGTGGTTGAAGATCAGCTCGCCGTGCCAGAGCCGGCGCATCACCTGAGCGAAGTCCTCCATCTGCGCGGTGGTCACCGGCGGAATGCCGAATGCACCGTAGATCGCCGCAATGCCGCGGCCGATGCCGAGCGTGAAGCGGCCACCGGAGAGCCGGTGCATCGTGGTCGCCCACGAGCCGGTGATCAGCGGGTGGCGGGTGTTGTGATTGGTTGCCGCCGTGGCGATCTGCATCCGGCTCGTCACCGCGCACGCCGCGCCCACCAGCGAGGAGGCCTCCTTGACGTTCCAGCGTTCGGAGATGAAGGCGGTGCCGAAGCCGAGCTCCTCGCCGCGGCGGGCTTCGTCCATCAGGGTCGCCGGCCCCTCCCCGCCGGCACCCGCCAGCAGGTAGTAGCCCAGTTCGTCCAGCACCTGCTCGCTCATGCCCAAACTCCTTGTTTGTAGCCGCAATTCCACACTTCGGTGATCCGGCCGTCGACGACGCGGAAGATCTCCATACTGCCGACGGTCGTCTCCATACCGTCCTTGAGTGTCATGGGCGATTGGTAGACGATCGCGACGTGCTCGCCGTCGTCCCCGGCCACCACCAGATTGAGATCGAACCGGATCTCGTCGAACATCTCCAGGTGGTCGACGACGCGCTTGACCGCCTCGGCATGGGTGAGCACCACTGCGTCACCGACTTCGTGACGAATCACGCTGTCGCCCAGCAGCTCATCGGCAAGCGCGATGTCGCGGTCGTTCCAGACCACCAGGTTGTACAGCTCGACGACCTCGCGTGCCGTGCGGCTCATCCGAACACCTCCAGCGCGTCGATGTCGGCGATGGTCGCCACCGCCCGATCGGTCAGTGTCAGGCAGAGGTCGCGTGAGCGCTGCGGCAACGCATCCCAGCCGAGCAACGTGATGACGGGCAGTACGATCAGGAATCCGGTCGCCAATCGGTAGTGCCGCCACGCTTCGTCGAACGAGTAGCCGACGTCGCCCAGGTCGCGAAGATAGCCGCGCAGTAGCGTCTCGTCCTGACCGCGCCGGATATCTGTGGGCAGGCCCTGGCTGACCAGATACGCGATGTCCACCGCACCGGCTCCGACACAAGCGAACTGGAAGTCCACCACCTTCATCCGATCGCCCGAGAAGAACATGTTGTCGGCGCGGATGTCGCCGTGCAGCAGCATCGACCGTCCGGTCAAACCGTCGAGCGCTGTGGCGGCGTGCTCGGTGAACCGCTCTGCGAAACGGGCAACCGACTCGGGCACCGGCGCCGCCGAATGCGTTCGGTAGATCTCCCAGCCAGGCCCGAACGCCGGCACCAGAAGGTCCCGCACCGCAGCCATGTCGAAACTCGGAAACACCTGCAGAGCAGCAGTATTGGATGGCTCGACCGACCATGCGTGCAATCCGGCCAACTGCTGGATGCACAGCCGTGCCCGCTCGATCGACAACCCCGCCAGGTGGTCGGCGTTCTCCCACTCCCGCAGGTCTTCCATCACCAGCACGAAATCGGCTGAGTCGTCGGCCATCCGCGCCGCGTAGACGTGCGGCGTGCCCAGCGGTGCCCGGCCCGCGATATCGCGATAGAAGGCCAGCTCCCGCCGGTAGCCGCCAAGCAGCTCCATCGCGCCTCGGGCCTCCGATTGCGCGGCCAGCTTGGCGATCACCGTCGGCGGAACACCCTCGCCGGTGAGGTGCAGGCGGTACAGCAGCGACGAGAATCCGCTGTCCTGGGCGATCTGTTCGGCGACGACGTCCGTCACGGTCGCGTGCAGTGCCTCGGTGAGCCATGCCGGGTCGACGGCATCGATGCCTGACGGCACCCGTGCCGTCGCTGAAGTCACCCTCGCAAGATAGTTGCGAGGTGTTTAATATGCAAGGGTGCCCTCCCCCGCACGCGGTTTGACGCAGCCCGAACGAGTCGAGACTTCCCGGCGCCGCCTGATGGAAGCCGCCGCCGAGCTGATCGTCGAGAAAGGCTGGGAGGCAACCACTGCCGCCGAGATCGGACGCCGAGCCGGATACAGCCGCACGATGGTGCACGCCCGCTTCGGCGGCAAGGAGGCAATCCTCGAGGACTTCCTCCAGGAGTACGTCAGCCGACTCAACCCGGATCTCGTTGCACACGCGACCGGCATGGACCAGGTGCTTGCCCACATCGACCGGATCCGCGACTTGTACGACCATGACCGGGACGTACTGCGCGCGATGTTCGTCTCCACCTTCGAGGCGATGAAGACCACGTCGCCACTTCGCGAACGAGTTCAGGACCAGTTGGCCGCAGGCGTCGCCAATGTGGCTGAGGGCCTACGAAAAGGACAGCGGGACAGGTCGGTTCGCACCGGCATCGATCTCGACCGGGCCGTCAGCGATATCACCGCCGCGTTCTTCGGCCTCGCCTTCCAGTGGGTCGCGCTTCCGTCCGGGTTCGACCTGGACGCCGAGTTGATGCATGCGCGGGACCGGATCGTCCGGGATTACGGCGCCTGAGTCAGCGAACGCAGGAACTGCTCCGTCTGCGCCTGCACGGCGCCGGAGAACAGATGCCCGACATGGCCGCCGTCGTGCCAGTACAGCTGCCCGCCCCAGTGGTCGTGCAGGGCCAGCGCGGACTGCCGGTAGGCCATCTGGTCGTGCCACGCCCCGACGATCAGCCGCCGGTCCGGGGGCGGTAACGGGTCGAGCGCGAGCGGATCGATCACCGAGGTCAGGTCTGACACGGTGTCGGATGCCATTGCGGCTCCGACCATATCGGCCGCCGATCCCCACCGGTGCAGATGCCGGGCGATCATCCCGTTCAGTCCGAGGATCGGCGTGTAGAGCGCGACGGCGCGGACCCGGTCGTCCAGGCCCGCGACCATGGCTGCGACCGCACTCCCCAGCGACAACCCGGAGACGGCGATCGTGGTCGAGTCGGGCTCGATCCACCCGATCACCGCACGCACCTCCGAGACCGCGCGGACCATTCCCGCGACGTTTGCGACCGGGTCGGTGCCGGGATACGCCGGCCAGCGGTCGCGCCGCGGCCCATGTCCGGGCTGGACGGGCAGCGCGACATTGAAGCCCAGCTCCCGGTGGATGCGCCCGACCCTGGCGACCAGGATGTCCGACATGCCGCCCTGCCCCGCGCCGTGCACCCACACCAGCCAGGGCCGTGGTCCGTCGTCGTGGCGGAACAGCACGACCTCGGCACCGGCCGGGCCATCGTGACCTTCGGCGGCCAGCGCCGAGACCAGTTGCGGGTCGTGGTCGTAGCTCATCCGCTCGTAGGACAGCACTCCGGCGCTGACCGCCCGAATGTTAGTGACCTCCAACGGCTCCGGCGCACGATGCACGCCGGCCACCCCGAGCGCGGCCAACTCTGCCGCCACCCCGGCATAGTCCTCGACCGGGCGGTCCAGGCGCGGCGGTGACGACATCAGGGTCATCCCGGTGACCACCAGCTCGTCAAGTGCCACCTCGGCAACCTGCCGTACACCGCGCGCGGACAGCGGGCTCCAGTCCTGCGAGCGGTGCAATGCGGCCAGCGACCGCGGCAGCACGCCACCCAGCTGGGTTGCCAGTCGGTGTGCGCTGCTCAGGCCCATCCCGCTCACGCCAGCAGGAAGCCGACGTAACCCGCGCCGGCGATCTCGTCGCAGCGGCGCCGGTACTCGGGAATGCCTGCCGTGTAGCCCATGTACATCCGTTTCTTGCCGGGAACGTTGGCGCCGTTGTACCACGAATTGCAGCTCGGATGGACCAGAACCGTCGCCGCCACAAGGGATGTGGTGTGCTCGATCCACTCGTGCTGCGCCTCCGGCGTCGCCTCGATGGTCCGGTAACCGTTGTCCCTCAGGTAGGAGATGCAGTCGCCGATCCATTCGACGTGCTGTTCGAGCGCGGTGACGAAGTTCGTCGCCGCCGACGGGCTGCCCGGGCCCTGGACGGTGAATAGATTGGGGAACCCGGCGACCGCCAGCCCGAGGTAGGACACCGGACCCTGGTCGGCCCAGACGTCCCTCAGCAGCATGCCGTCCCGGCCGCGAACGTCGATGCGGGTGAGCGCGCCGGTCATCGCGTCGAATCCGGTGGCATAAACGATGACGTCCAGGGCGTAGTGCCCGGCCGCGGTGTCGATGCCATCCGGGGTGATCGTGCGGATCGGATCCCTGCGCAGGTCCACCAGCGTGACGTTGTCGCGGTTGTAGGTCTGGTAGTACCCCTGATCGATGATCGGCCGTTTACAGCCGAAGGGGTGACTGGGCACCAGCGCCGCCGCCGTCGCAGGGTCGTCGACGATGCGGGCGATCGCCTCGCCGTACAACGCAGTCGCCATCCGGTTGGCCTCGATATCGAAGAAGATGTCACCCCAGTTGAGCGCGCCCATCACGCCGCGCTCGTCGACGGCACGCAACTGCTCCTCGCGGGTGGCCGTCTTGATCGGCGGGCTGACAAGCATGTCGATCAGCACCGAGAACGCCGAGAGCCGTGCCGCACCGACCGGGTGCTCACGCTGCGCCTGCCGGATCTCGCCGTAGTTCGCTTTCATCTCGGCGAGTTCGCCGACCGCGAACTGCCGCACCTCCCACGGCAGCGTGAACGCCGGGGACCGCTGAAAGACGAAGAGCTGCTCAACCTCCCGCGCGATCACCGGAATCATCTGCACGGCGGTCGAACCGGTCCCGATCACACCGACCCGCCTACCGGACAGGCTGAAGCCGCCTTCGGGCCACCGGCTGGTGAACAGCGAGTCCCCGGCGAAGGTGTCCATGCCGGGGATGTCGGGTTCCAGCGGGACCGACAGGATGCCCGAGGCGGCGACGACGAAAGGTGCCACGAAAGTCTCGCCGGTGGCGGTCTGCAGGGTCCATGTCGCGCGGGATTCGTCGAATGTCATGGCCGTGACGTCGGTGTCGAGCCGGATGTCCCGGCGCAGGTCAAGACGGTCGGCGACGAAGTTGAGGTACGCCTCGATCTCCGGCTGGGCCGGCATGGTCTCGGTCCACACCCACTCCTGTTGGATCTCCTCGGAAAAGCTGTAGGAGTACTCGATGCTCTCGATATCACAGCGCGCACCGGGATAGCGATTGAAAAGCCAAGTGCCGCCGATTTTTTCGGCCTTCTCCAGGACCTGCGCTCGCAGGCCGAGCTGTCGTAACCGGTGCAACATGTAGAGGCCGGAGAACCCGGCTCCGATCACGAGCACATCAGCACTATCCATCAACCGACCCTTCGCCTCTCCGCACAGCGGATGCTACTGTAACTATTACAGTATTGGAACCGGCCGGACCGCCGGTTCCCCGAAACCCTCAGGTGGGCGATGCGGTACACCCTGGAGTATCCGAGCGAGCTGCCCACCGCACCCGATGATTTCCTCTCCCCCGACGTGATCCGAGCCATCGTGTCGAGAGCCGAAGCGGCGGGCTTCGCCGCTGTCGCGCTGTCCGAACATCCGGCACCGTCGCTGAAGTGGCGCCGCAACGGCGGGCACGACACCCTCGACCCCGTCGCGGCGCTGAGCTTCATGGCCGGGGTGACCAGCCGGATCAGACTGATGACCAACCTGTTCGTGCTGCCGTTCCGCAACCCGTATCTGTCCGCCAAGGCCCTCGGCAGCCTGGACATCCTGTCCGCAGGCCGGCTCATCGCCGGCGTGGGGGCAGGCTATCTGCACTCGGAGTTCGCGGCGCTCGGCATCGAGGTCGACGACCGCGCCGCGCTCCTCGACGAAGCCCTGGCTGCCCTGCGATCGATCTGGACCGATCCCGAAACACCGGTCAGCGGGCGGGGATTCACGGCAACCGGTCCGATGTGGTTGCAGCCACCTGTGCAGCGGCCACATCCGCCGATCTGGATCGGAGGCAACACGGCAGCCGCGGCACGCCGCGTCGTCGAATTCGGCAGCGGCTGGATGCCGCTCATCGCACCCGCGGGTATGGCGTCGGCGATCGGCACGGCGACACTGGAGGACGCGGCCGCGTTCGGCGCACGACTCGGTCGGTTACGTCAGGCTCTGGCCGATGCCGGCCGGGATCCGGAGGCGCTTGATGTGCAGGTCATCTGCCCGTGGATCGACCTGGACGACAACTCCTCGGTGCGGCAAGCGCAGGACACTCTGGGGGAACTTGCCGAGTACGGCGCGAACTGGGCAGTCGCTCGCGTCGACGCACCCACTCCGGCGGAAGCGCTCGACTACATCGACGCGTTCGGTGAGGCAGTCATCGCAGCCGATCTGGTCGGTACACCGTTTCGAGGAGGTTCCCCGTGAAGGTTCCATTCACCTGGAAGGTCACCGGCTGGTTCATGATCGGCTGGTCTGCGGAGTATGCCGTCGGTGACGTACGGCCACTGCGCTACTTCGGCGAAGATTTGGTGATCTATCGCGACCAATCCGGTGAGTTGCACGTGCTGGAAGGTCATTGCAAGCACCTCGGCGCGCACATCGGGCATGGCGGCACCGTCGTCGGCGACTGCGTCGAGTGCCCGTTCCACGGCTGGCGCTGGGCTCCCGACGGCGCGAACGCGTACATCCCCTACCAGCCGGATCGGCCCAACAAGGGTCTGCGCCTTCGGTCATACCCGGTCGAGGAACGACACGGCTGCATCTTCCTGTGGCACCACCCGGGCGGTGACCCACCCCGGTGGCAGTTGCCCGACATGTTCACCAAGTTCCCGCAATTCACCGCCGCCCCCGACGAGTACTACCGCCCGTACCCGGAGTTCTCCCGCTTCGCCGAGAACGAGCCGGTGCACCCGCAGATCGTGGCCGAAAACGGTCCGGACAGTTCGCATTTCCACTATGTCCACCACGCGACGGTCACGCCCGTCTGCCTGGAATGGGAGGCGGTCGACGAAGAGTGGCGGTTCGTCACCGGCTGGCCCGATGCGCGCAGCGACGACCCGAGCAGGATGGCGCTGCGCATCCACAGTCACTTCTCCGGGCTGGGATTCGCCATCAGTGCGTTCTCCGGCTCGTCGAACCACCGGCTGATCTTCGCCTGCACACCCGTCGACGACGAGGTGTCCAACATGTTCTATTCGATTTGGTGGCCGCGAAAAGCCGGCGACACCAGTGACATTCCGCCCGACGATGTTCGCGAACGGGTGGAGAAGCAGTACCTGGGCACGGTGTGGGACGACCTCGAGATCTGGCGCTATCAAAAGTACGTGGAACACCCGGCACTGGCCAAGGTGGACGCGAAACCCTATATGGCGATGCGCAAGTGGGCTCAGCAGTTCTACGACGTCTCGGCTAAGCCGGAATGAGAGCCGAGCTGGTCGCGCCGGGCCACACCGTCATCGTCACCCAGGAGCTGCAGGGCGCGGTCGTCGGGCCCGACGCGGGGCTGGCGGCGCTGGCCCGCGAAGCGGAACGCGAGGCGCTGCCCAACATCGAGCGCCTGTTACCCGTGGCGCGCGCGGCCGGGGTGACGGTGGTGCACTGTCTGGTGCAGCGCAGGCCCGACGGGCTCGGCTCCAACCACAACGCCAAGCTGTTCTCGATCGGCGCCCGCGGAGTCGACATCACGCCCGGCAGCCCCGGCGCGACGCTGCTGCCGCAATTCGGTCCGGAGCCAACCGATCTCGTGCTCAGTCGCTGGCACGGCCTGGGACCGATGGGCGGCACCGACCTGGACGCGATCCTGCGCAATCTCGGCGCGACCACCGTCGTCGCGGTCGGGGTGTCGCTGAACGTGGCGATTCCCAATCTGGTGATGGACGCCGTCAACGCCGGCTACCGCGTGGTGCTGCCGCGCGATGCGGTGGCCGGGGTACCCACCGAGTACGGCACCGCCGTCATCGACAACACGTTGGCATTGCTGGCCACCATCACCACCACCGACGACCTGATCGCGGTGTGGACGCCGGGCTGAATCTAAGCCCCGAGCGCCGGTCCGATGGTCGTATTCCACGACTCCTGCATCTCGGACTCGAACAGCCCCCAGGTGTGCGAGCCCTCCGGGCGCACCACATAGTGGATCGGCACTCCGGCCGCCGCCGCGGCGTCGGCGAACCGCCTCGTACTGTCGGCGACGACGCGCTCGATGAAACCACCGGCGATGTTGGGGCCGAACCCGGGCGGGAGCCGGTCGACATCGCCGACGCCGCCACTTTCTGACGCCGCCGCGTACACCGCAACACCTTTGAGGCGGGGTGCGTTCTTCGACGGATCGTGTTGCACCCACACCGGTCCGCCCAAGGGTCCCCACATGGCCTCCGCGCTCTGGCCACCACCGGACAGCGTCAGCGAAATGTTCTGCGCCTCATCCGGATCAGAGGTCGAGGGAAATCCGCTGTAGGAGCCCACCGCCTTGAAGAGGCCGGGGGCCCTGCACGGCGTAGTCGATGGCGGTGCCGCCGGTACTGGACAAGCCGCCGACGCCGTTCTTGCCATTCGCGTGATACTGCTTGTTGATCAACGGCGGTAGTTCGCGCGTCATGTACGTCTGATACTGCTTGCTGCCATCCGCCACCCAGTCGGTCCACCAGCTGAAGGCGCCGCCCAGCGGGGACACGACATTGACGTTCTTGTTCGCGAAGAAGCCTTGGATGTCGGTCATTCCGAACCACGCCTTGCCGCCGGGCGGGATCATGCCGCCGGGATCGAGATCGTTACCCCCGTCGATCCCCGGCAGCAGGTAGAACGTCGGCGCCCCCGAGCGCGGTGCTTTGAATACGTCGTTCACGACCACGGTGTTCATCGCCGGTGAATACACCGACACCTTGTCCCAGCGATCGTTGACGTGCTGGATGTCGGTGATGTACGCGCCCTGGCCCGGATCGGCGACGGCAACGGGAGCCGACACGGCGGGAATGAGAGTCAGGACGGCGGCCAGATGGATCCCCACCGACCGCATCCGGGTGGCGATCGGACTCCTGAAGCCGCGACGATGACGGTCGATTGTGATCATGGGACTCCTCGGTCTCGAGACGGGTCACATCTGCCTAGGCATGCGTCGACGCATATCGACACGGAACTTTGCCTAACGATGGCGGTCCATGCAGGCCAAATCCTGAAAAATGGTGTGGACGTGGGGGAAGTTCGATAACTGTTTTGTTTGCTGCGAGCCATGCTAGTGCCGCTGCGGCGTGGCGTTCCGCGCACATGAACACGAGAGACATCTTCCGTCGTGTACTCTACTGTAACTATTACAGTAGAGTCCCGAGCAGAGGGGTAGCCGTGGGAAGCCAGACCCGGGATACCGATGCTGCCGTGCCGCAACTTCCCCCGGGCTACCTACGGGATCCGTATCCGTTCTTCGCCGAGATGCGCCGCGGCCCAGGGATCTTCCGCGGCACAGTGATGGACTACTCCAAGACTCCGGAGTCGCTGCGCCCGAAACAGGAGTATGCCGCGGTGTCCTTCGACGCGGTGAACAAGGTGCTGCGCGACGGCCGGGTCTTCAACTCCGCGATCTACGACTCCACCATCGGGTTGTTCATCGGGCCGTCGTTGCTGGCGATGGAAGGCAAGGCGCACTGGGATCACCGCAATCTTGTCTCCGCGGCGTTCAAGTCGAAGTCGTTGGCGCGCTGGGAGCCTGAGATCGTCCGCCCCATCGTCAACGGCCTGATAGATGAATTCATCCGCGACGGACACACCGACCTGGTCCGGGCATTCACCTTCGAATTCCCCACCCGCGTCATCACCCGGCTGCTGGGTCTACCCGAAGAGGACCTGCCGACCTTCCGGCGGCGCGCGGTCCAGCTGATCAGTTATGCAGTCGACTACCGGAGAGCATTCGAGGCCTCGGCTGCGCTCAAAGACTACTTCCTGGAACAGATCGACACACGCCGGTCGAAGCCGACCGACGACATCATCGGCGATCTGGTCAGTGCGGACATCAACGGGGAGAAGCTGACCGACGAGGCGATCTACTCATTCCTGCGGCTGCTTCTCCCGGCCGGCCTGGAAACCACCTACCGGTCGTCGGGCAATCTGCTCTACCTGTTGCTCACCCATCCCGAACAGTTCGCGGCGGTGCAGGCCAACCGGGAACTGCTGGCGCCGGCCATCGAGGAAGGCCTGCGCTACGAGACTCCACTGACCACCGTGCAGCGGTTCGCCACCGAGGACAGCGAGCTGGAAGGTGTTGCGATACCGGCTGGTTCGGTGATCGACGTGTGCATGGGCTCGGCCAACCGCGACGCGAACCGCTGGCCGGACCCGGAGAAATTCGACATCACCCGCAAACACACCCCGCACATCACGTTCGCGGCGGGCGAGCACACCTGTATGGGTCTGCACCTGGCCCGGATGGAGACCCGCGTCGCAGTGGAGGCCTTACTGGATCGGCTGGGCGATATCACGCTCATCACCGACGACGATCCGCACATCCACGGCCAGCCGTTCCGGTCGCCGACCGCACTGCCGGTGACCTTCACCGCGGTGTGAGGGTCAACCCTGCTCAACCCTTCCAAGGCTTGGTTTTCACGTAACCGCCTGCGTCGATACGCATCTGCGTTCCGGTGATGTAGCGGGCATCGTCACTGGCGAGGAACACCACGGCGGCCGATACGTCGCGCGGCTCGATGTAGGGCACCGGCATCGCCTGCATGGCGGGGAAGGACAGTTCGGCGTCGTCTCGCGTCGGCGACGCCAGGTCGGGCCGGAACACCCGGTACATGCCCTCGTTGTGCAGCATGTCGGTGTTCACATTGGTCGGGTGCAGCGCGTTGACCCGAATCATCCTCTTGGCCAATTGGACTGACAGATCGTTGACGTAGTGGGCGACCATCTGTTTGGCCAGGCTGTAGGCCGATCCACCTGGGCCCTGGTTGGTGGCGCTGCCCAGCTGTGCGGCCAGCGAACCGGTCGCGATCACCGATGCGCCGTCGTTGAGGTGCGGCATGCTGGCCTGGATCACGTTGAACACCCCGACCAGGTCGGTGTCGATGGTGTCCGACCACGACTGCAGGGTCTGCCGCCTGCCCATCGGGCAGATACCGGCGTTGGCGACGACGATGTCGAGGTGCCCCATCTCGTCGACGGCGTCGGCGATCGTCTGCCACACCGCACCGCGCTCACGGACATCGCAGATCGCGGAGAAGCACCGCGCGCCTTCCTTTTCCACCAGCAGCGCGGTCTCGTCGAGGTCCTCGGGCCGGGACAGCGGATAGGTGTTGCCCTCGAGGTCGGCACAGATGTCCAGCACGATGACGTCCGCGCCCTCGGCGGCCAGGGCGACCGCGTGCGAACGGCCCTGTCCGCGCGCAGCTCCGGAGACTACGGCAACCTTGTTGTCCAACTTGCCCATTGGGTTCTCCTATGACTGGCGTGGAGCGCGGAACGCGAGGGTTTTGGTCTCCAGGTACTGGCCGAATCCCTCGATGCCGCACTGACGTCCGACGCCGCTGTTCTTGTAACCCCCGAACGGGGCGTCGGCGCCGTAGAACATTCCCCCGTTGACACCGATCGAGCCGGTACGGATCCGGCGCGCGACGGCGGTGCCCCGCTCCACGGACCCCGACAGCACCGCGCCGGCCAACCCGTAGGCGCTGTCGTTGGCGATGCGGATCGCCTCCTCGTCGTCGCGAAATGGCAGCACCACGAGGACGGGTCCGAAGATCTCCTGCTGGGCGATCGCCGACCGGGGGTCAGCACCGATGATCACGGTGGGCGCGACGAAATGCCCACCGGCGAGATGGTCCGGCAGACCGTTGAAACTGCCTCCGCCGACCACGATTTCGGCACCGTCACGACGGGCCTGATCGCATGCGTCGAGCACCCGCTGCTTCTGCTTCGCGCTGACGAGGGGGCCGACGAACGTGCTCGGCAGCGCCGGGTCGCCGACCGGTACCGACTGGAAGGCGGCGGTGATCGCAGCCAGTGCCTCGGGGTAGAGCGATTCATGGATCACCAACCGCGTGGTGAGCGCGCAGGCCTGCCCGGCATGCACGCAGACGCCGACCGCACCGGGAATGATGTGCGCCGGGTTGGCGTCGTCGAGCACGATCAGCGCCGACTTGCCGCCCAGTTCCAGGAATGTGCGTTTCATGGTGTCGGCGCCGTCACGCATCAACTGCTTGCCAACGGCGGTGGATCCCGTGAACGACACCATGTCCACCCGCGGATCGGTGGCCAGCAGCCCGGCGACCTCGTTATCCGGGGTGGGCACCACGCCCAGGACACCGGGCGGGATGTCGGTGTGCTCGGCGACCAGCCGGCCGATGCGGGTGGCGTTCCACGGGGTATTGGGATCGGGCTTGAGGACCACGGTATTGCCGGTGGCCAGCGCCGGGCCGAGCTTGTTGAGGATGACCTCGATCGGGTAGTTCGACGGCGTGATCGCCGCAACCACGCCGACCGGCTCCTTGACGACGGTGCGGACGTTGCGGTCACCGAACAGCCCGCCGCCGTCCAGCGTTCGCTCCCAGTCGAATTCGTCGATCAGCCGAGACGGGTAGCGCAGCGAGTCGGCCAGCGGCCATTCCAGTTGAGCGTCGCCGGTCGACATCAGCGGGCAGCCGACCTCCGCGACCAGTTCCTCACGCAGGTCTTCCTTCTCGGACACCAGCGCAGCCTGAAGCTGGGCCAGGCACCGCGTGCGCAGCGCGCGATTGGTGGACCAGTCGGTGTCGTCGAATGCCCGTCGAGCCGCGGCGATGGCGCGATCCATATCGGCGGCCCCGGCGGCGGCGGTGACCCCCAACACCCGGCCGGTAGCCGGACTGACGTTGTCGAACTCGGCGCCGTCGGCGGCCGCGACCAATTTTCCATCGATGAGCATCCGGGTTTCGGCCCGCTGTGCCGCACGCAAGCCCAGTTCGACGCTCGCACCCTGCTCGCCCACCGACGTACCACCTTCTCTTCCGGGACGGTCAACTGTAAACGTTACAGTAATAAACTGCAGCGGGGTTCGCCCGATTCCTCGACCCGTAGCGTCCGGGGTGTGAGAATGTGGTTACCACCGCCGGGCGAAAGGGATTGATCGTGATCAAGGTGATGGACGGCATCCGGGTACTGGAGGTCGCGCAGTTCACGTTCGTTCCGGCGGCCGGGGCAATCCTGGCCGATTGGGGCGCCGACGTCATCAAGGTCGAGCACCCGGTCCGCGGCGACACTCAGCGCGGCTTCATCAACATGGGCGGTTTTCAACTCGACCCGAACCGGCACCCGCTGATCGAGCATCCCAACCGCGGCAAGCGCAGCGTCGGCATCGATGTCTCCACACCCGACGGTCAGGAGGTCCTGTACGAGATCGCGAAGACGGCCGACGTCTTTTTGACCAACTACATGCCGCAAGCCCGGCAGAAGAACAAGTTCGACGTCGAGCACATCCGTGCGGTGAACCCGAACATCATCTACGCCCGCGGCAGCGCCTACGGCGACAAGGGACCCGAGCGCCTGGTCGGCGGCTTCGACGGGACCGCGTTCTGGACGCGCAGCGGCGTCGGCCATGCGCTCACCCCGGAGGAACTCGGAGGCGCCCTGCCGCAGGGCATTCCGGCGTTCGGCGATTCGATCGGCGGAATGAACATCGCCGGCGGCATCTCCGCGGCGCTGTTCCATCGGGAGCGGACAGGCGAGGCTGTGGAGATCGATGTGTCGTTGCTGAGCACCGCATGGTGGGCGGCCGGCGCCAGCGTCACCCAGGGTATGGAGACCGGGGAGACCATGCGGTCGCTGATGCCGGGCACCACGACATCGGTCAACCCGTTCATGGCCAACTACCTGACCTCCGACGGCGGCACGATCAACCTGTGCATCGTCAGCCCGACCGGCTACATCCGCGACACCTGGGAACACCTCGGCTTGCCCGAGCTCGCCGACGACCCCCGGTTCGCCGAGGTGATGCCACTGATCCAGAACGCCGAAGAGGGCGTCCGACTCATCACCGAGGCGATCGCCGCCAAGCCGTTCGACTACTGGCGTCAGCACCTCAAGACGATGAAGGGTCAGTGGGCGCCCTTCCAGAGTCTGGTGGACTTGGCCTCCGACGACCAGGCGATCGCCAACGACATGATCGTCGAGGTGGAAGCCGCTGACGGTGGAGCGCCGTTCAAGGTGGTTCGCGGGCCGGTGCAGTTCAATCACGAACCGCTGGAGACCACCCGCGCGCCGCAGGCCAGCGAGCACACCGAGATCGTGCTGATGGAGATCGGCGTCGACTGGGACCGCATCGAGGCGCTCAAGGAGTCGGGCGCGATCGCCTGACTCAGGCCGGGTTGGCTGCGATCCCTTCGGAAATGCGCTCAACGCGAACCGGGACGCCGGTCAGCCAGGCCATCCCGGACAGCGACTCGACGTCTTCGGGCTCGCTCGAGGTCAACCGGTTGACGTTGGACCCGCCGGCGCGATTGGCCAGTTTCCACGTCCCGGTGCCGGTGTGCCCCCACCCGTGCGGGACGGCGATCACGCCGGCCATCAGGTCCTTGGTCGTCATCACCTCGACGGTGATCTCGCCGTACGGCGACGACACCCGCACCACATCACCGTCAGCGATGCCCGATTCGGCTGCGTCGTCGACTCCGATGAGCGCGCGGTGACCCCGCTCCCCCCGCATCAGCAGCGGCGAATTGTGCATCCACGAGTTCTCCGAACGCGGCTCGCGCATACCGATCATCCGCAACGGATAACCCTCGGGATGACCACTGCTGCCGAGCTTCTCGACCTCGGCGGCGATACCGGGATGATTCAGCCGAACCCGGCGGGACAGATAGGCCACCGAATTGCGCAGCGCACCGGTGCGAATATGAGGTGCCACCACCACGCCGTGCGGATGTTCCTCGGTCAACCGGCGATGCGTCAGGCCGCCGCGACGCAATCCGAACAGGTCACCGCCCTGCGACATCCGGATCAGCGCGTCGATCATCATCCGCGGCTGGAGGTCAACCCCGAAGCGCCCCAATGCTTTACGTGCGGTAGCGAACACCCTGAAGGCCGGTATTGCGGGCGCCAGCCGGGCCATCAGATCGGCGACGATGTGCCATTCCGACCGGGCCTGTCCCGCCGGGGCGACCACGGCCTCGGTGGCCTGCCGGAACGGCGTGGCCTGGAAGGCCTGGAACGTGTACGGGAAATCATCGCGTTCGTACATCGTGGTCACCGGCAGGATGTAGTCACACCTGCCGGTCGTCTCGGTGACGTAGAAGTCAAGGGCTACCGACAATTCCAGCGAATCGAACGCCGCCTCGAGTTCGTCGCCGTTGGGCACCGACAACACCGGGTTGCCCGCGGAGACGAACATCGCCCTGATCTGCCGGTCGCCCGGCGTCGTGATCTCTTTGGCCATCAGCGCTGCCGGTTCCATCGCGACGGCGATGGGGATCCCGCCGATCCGCGACCGGTTGCGGTATGAGCGGCGCATCGCGAGACCCATCATCGTGGCCTGCCAGCGCCCTCCGACGGTCTCCATCGAGCTGAACACCGATCCGCCGGGTGCATCGAGGTTTCCCGCAACGAGATTCACCGCATCGATCAGGTAGGTGGTGAGTGTGCCGTACCGGCCGACGCAGGTACCGAGCCTGCCGTAGACGGCCGCCCGTGGCTCGCGCACCAGATCCCGGGCGAGCGACCGGACACTGTCGGCATCGATGCCGGTGCTCGCTGCGGTCGACTCCGGGGGTGAACGGCGCGCACAGCGATTGCAGCCAGTCGAGGCCGTCGGCCTGTGCGTTCACCTGTGCGGTGTCGACGAGGCGCTCGGCGAACATCACCTGCAGAAGCGACAGCAGCAGGAAGGAATCGGCGTCGGGCACGATGGGCAACCACTCGAAGGCCGCCGCTGTCTCGGTGCGGCGCGGGTCGACGACGACAACACGCCCGCCCCGCTTGACGATGTCGTGCATGCGGTCCTTGATCCGCGGCGCGGTCAAGAAGCTGCCATGGGAGACAACGGGATTGGCGCCCATCATGACCAGCAGGTCGGTTCGCGTCAGATCGGGGATCGGCACCGACGTCGGGGCCCCGTACAGCATCTGGCTGGCGATCAGCCTGCTGTTGGTGTCCTGCGACGACGCCGTGAAGTAGTGGCCGCCGCGGCCGAGACCCTTGATGAAGCCCAGGGCCGCGAAGGTGTGCGCATAACTGAAAGCACCGGGGTTGCCCATGTACCAGCCGACCGCGCCCGCCCCGCGGGCGTTCAGGATCCGCGTCAACCGGGCGGCGATATCGGAGAGCGCCTCGTCCCAGCTCACCGGCTGATAGCCGTCAGGAGTCTTCCGAAGTGGCGTGGTCACCCGGTCCGGATCGTTCTGCACCTCGGTGAAGGCGATGCCCTTCTGGCAGGCGAAACCGGCCGAGAGGGGATGGTCCTTGTCCGGGCGCAGGGCTGTCAGACGGCCGTCCTCGACGGTGGCCACCATGCCGCACAGCGGCTCGCAGATGCGGCAGAACGTGGTCTTGTGCTCGATCGTGGACGCCACGTAGGTCACCATACTGTGCGTCTTACAGTCGTCCGTTTGTTTCGGACCGATGCGCGGTGGGCGCACATGCGAGGCGACCTGACCGGCTGAGATCCCACGCGGTACCTCTTCGGGGATACAAACAGTCCTCCCTCGGGTCTGACCCGGAATCTCCATCCGGTGGTTGCATCGTGATCACCGCAACAGCCGAACCGAAAGCGACTGAGAACATGGGCTTTTTCACCGATCAGGCAGAACTCGACAAGTACATCGGCGGCGTGTTCCGTGATGCGGGCCAACACCCGGAATCGGGTCCCAAGCTCAGGGGCGCCAACATCGTCATGCGGGTCATCTACACCGACCCGGATTGTGAGATGACGATGGCGTTCCGAGACGACTACCAAGTCATTCCCGGCCCCACCGACGTCAAGCCGGACGTCACGCTGCTGATGCGCGGCGACACCGCCGACCAGTTCTGGCGCGGTGAATACAACCTCGCGATCGGTCTGGCGAAGGGCCAGGTCAAGGCGAAGGGACCGGTCAACAAGATTCTGAAGCTCGTTCCGCTGACCAAGCCGCTGTTCCCGATGTACCGCACCAAGATCGCCGAGAAGGATGCCGCCACCAATGCCTGACGTCATGCGGGCCGCGGTGCTGCGCGCACCGCATGTCGTCGAGGTGGCCGAGGTCCCGGTCCCGACGATCGCACACCCCACGGACGTCATCATTCGCGTGGAGCGGACCGCGATCTGCGGGACCGACCTGCACCCGTACGAGGGCCGACTGGAGGTCGAGCCCGACATCGTGCTCGGCCACGAGTTCCTGGGGACCGTCGTTGCCACCGGGGATGCGGTGGGACAGTTCTCTGAGGGTGACCGCGTGGTGAGTTCGTGTGTGGTCAGCTGCGGATCCTGTTATCAGTGCAGACGACATCAACCCGGAAACTGCGCGGGCTCAAGAATTTTCGGCCTGGGTCTGGCACTGGGCGATCTGGCGGGCGGGCAAGCAGAGTACGTCGTGGTGCCCAACGCAGACCTGACCGCGCGCCGCATTCCCGATGCGGGAACTGCCGACGATGCGCGGTTCGACGAGGACATCCTGTTCGCGGGCGACATCATGACCACCGGGTACGAAGCGGTGGCGAGGAGCATGCGGCCCGGTGACACCGTGGCTGTTGTGGGCGCCGGTCCCGTCGGTCTGTGCGCGGCGATGGCGGCAAGCGCCCTGGGAGCCGGCCAGGTGATCGTGGTGGACAGGGTCGACACTCGCCTGAAGGAGGCCGAGAACCAGGGCGCCATCGCCGTGAACGCCGATCAGGTCGAGCCGGCCGACGCCGTGCTGGACCTGACCGACTGGCGCGGCGCCGATGTCGTCATCGACGCCGTCGGCCACGAATCGGCCCTGCTGTCGGCCATCTCGCTGGTGCGCGCCGGCGGCACCCTGTCCATCCCCGGGGTGTACACCGAGGACGCGATCACCATTCCGTTCGGTGAGCTCTACCTCAAGGGAATCAAGGTCGAGATGGGGGTTGCGCACATCACCGAGTACATGGACGAGGTGATTGCGCTGACGGTTGCCGGCCGGCTGCGGCCCAGTTCGATCATCACACATCGGATGGGCCTGTCGGAGGCGGCCGAAGCCTACCGGATGTTCGAAGCACGCGAGGCCACCAAGATCATCCTTGATCCGGAAAGATGACATGACAACTGTTGAACTACAGCATCATTCAATGCGGATCGGCGGACAGGAAGTCGACTCGGACCGGCTGATGACCATCGTCGATCCCAGCACCGGCGCGCCGATCGCCACCGTCGCCCGGGGTGATGCCGGGCATATCGACGCCGCCGTCGCCGCCGCGAGAGGCACCTTCGAGTCCGGGGTGTGGCGGACCAAGACCCCGCAGGAACGCGCCGCGATCATGCGGCGGATCGTGGCTGCCGCGACGGACGTCGCCGACGAACTCGTCGAACTCGAACTCAGCGCCAACGGTGCCACCGTGCGGCAGGCCACCGGATTCCACATTGGTTACGCGCTGGCACATTTCAGCTACTTCGCCGACCTGGCCGAAACCTACGCCTGGCAACGCCCCGCCCCCATCGCCAGCTTCCCGGCCTTGAGCCAGTCGGTCGTGCATCGCGAGCCGATCGGCGTTGTCGGGGCGATCGCACCGTGGAACTTCCCTCTGCTGCTGACGCTGTGGAAGGTCGGGCCGGCACTGGCCGCGGGCAACAGTGTGGTGGTCAAGCCCGACGAGCACACACCGCTGTCCATCTTGGCGTTCGCCCGAATCGCCGAGCAGAACGGATTACCGCCCGGTGTGCTCAATGTGGTTCCCGGCGACGGCCGCGACGCCGGCGCCCGGCTCGCAAGCCACCCCGACGTCGGCAAGATCGCCTTCACCGGATCGACCGCCGTCGGTCGCGAGATCATGAGTCTGGCGTCCGGCACCGTCAAACACGTCACCCTCGAACTCGGCGGCAAGGGTCCGTCGATCGTGCTCGATGACGCCGACCTCGACATGGCCGTCGACGGCGTGCTCTACGGCTGCTTCGTCTACTCCGGTCAGGTATGCGAATCCGGCACCCGCGCACTGGTACCCGACCATCTGCATGACGAATTCGTCCGGCGGTTGGTCGACCGGGCGCAGACCATCGTCATCGGCCCCACGCGCGATTGGGATACCGATATGGGCCCGGTGATCGACGCCAGACAACAGCAGCGCATCCTCGACTACGTCCGGGGCGCAGTCGCCGAAGGCGCGACCGTGGCACTCGGCGGCGAGGCATTGGACCGGGACGGCTTCTGGTTCCAGCCGACGATCCTGACCGGAGTCCGCAACGCCATGCGGATCGCACAGGAGGAGGTCTTCGGCCCCGTCCTGGTCGTGATTCCCTACACCGACAGCGACGACGCCGTACGGATCGCCAACGACTCCGAATACGGTCTGGCAGCCAGCATCTGGAGCTCCGACAATGCCCGCGCGCTCGACATCGCCGGACGTATCCAGGCCGGCAGCGTGTGGATCAACGACGCGCACCAGATCAACTGCCAAGTGCCGTTCGGCGGCTACAAGCAGAGCGGCCTCGGCCGTGAACTCGGTCCCGACGCGTTGGACGCCTACACCGAGATCAAGACCGTCCACCTCGATCTGTCAGGAGGCCGCGACGCCAAACCCTACGACCTGCTGCTCAGCCACGCCGACCAAGGAGCCTCGCGATGACCAGTACCGAGAATGAACTCTTCTGCGCCGACCTGTCGTTCGACGACGAAGACGACGACGTCGACTTGCCGCCGACCAACGACGTCGCCGCCACCCGACGCCACGACCCGCTGAACGTGTCCTCGGATGCCTTCTGGGATCTGGATCTCCCTGAGCGCGACCCGATCTTCGCCGAACTGCGGCGCGACCGGCCGGTCAGCTGGCAACCACCGATCGAGACCGCCGTGTCCCCGGACCCCGACGATCCAGGTTATTGGGCGGTGTTGCGGCACAAGGACATCCTCGAGATCAGCCAGAACTCCGAGGTTTTCGTCTCCCGCTACGGCGTGATGTTCGACATGCTGCCGCCGGTGTTCCTGGAGATGGCCATGTCCTTCCTCGCGATGGACAACCCTCAGCACCACAAGGTGCGCCGACTCGTCTCGTCGGTGTTCACGCCCCGCCAGATCCGTCGCATCGAATCCGATATCGCCGAGCGGGCACAGCGGATCGTCGCCGCGGCGGTGGACAAGGCACGTGCCGGCGCCGAGGTGGATTTCGTCGACGATGTCGCCCGCCACCTGCCCACCGAGATGTTCGGCTACATGTTCGGTTTCCCCGAAGAACTGCGCGCGACGGTGGTCCACGCCGCCGACGAGACGCAGGCGTGGGCCGACCCGGTGCTGCTGGCCGGCCGAGACCCTGCCGAAGTACAGGTGGAGGCCGCCCTGCGGATCCACGACATCACCGAGGAACTCATCGAACTGCGCCGCAACGAACCGGCAGAGGATCTGCTGACCGCATTGGTGCACGCCGAGATCGACGGCGAGAAGCTCTCAGACTTCGAGATCGGCGCCACCATGGTGCTGTTCTCGGTGGCTGCAAACGACACCACCCGGCACACCACCAGTCTGGCGGCCAAGGCCCTCAACGATTTTCCCGATCAACGGCAATGGCTGTGGGACGATTTCGACGGGCGGATCGGGTTGGCCACCGAGGAATTCCTGCGCTGGGGATCGGTCGTGCAGAACTTCCGCCGTACGTGTGTGACCCCCTACGAGTTGGCCGGACAGCAGATCCTGCCCGGCGACAAGGTGGTCATGATGTACGCCTCCGGCAATCGTGACGAGACGGTGTTCACCGATCCGAATGCATTCCAACTGCAACGCAATCCGAATCCGCATATGGCATTCGGCGGCGGCGGCATCCACTACTGCCTCGGGAGCCAGCTGGCCAAGGTGATGCTACGTTCCCTGTTCCGGGAACTTCGGGAACAGACCCCGAATTTCGTCACCGGCGAGCCGGAGTTGGTTCGCACCAACTTCATTCGCGGCGTGCTGAGTATGCCGTTCGATCCGGGAGTCGGCCGATGAGCCGATGCCGGGTGACGATCGACATCACCCGGTGCGCCGGCATCGGGATGTGCGAAGGGTTGGCTCCTGATCTTTTCGAAGTCGATGACGACGACGGCCGTGCACACCTGCACAGTGATCTGGTGGATGCATCGCGCTTGGCCGAGCTCGATGCGGTCGTCGCGGCCTGTCCCACTCGATCGGTGACCGTCGAACTGCTGGGGTGAGCGCGTCAGGCGTGGTCCGACTGATAGAGCAACGACACCGCCTCGACCCGATTCTCGGCGCCGACCTTGCGCAGAATGTGCTTCACGTGCTGCTTGACCGTGCCCTCGGTGATGAACAACTTGGCGGCGATCGCGGCGTTGGTCCGGCCCTGGGCCATCTGTTCGAGAATCTCGGTCTCTCGCGGCGTCAGGACGGCCCGGACCGAATTCAGGGCCCGGCGAACAACTCTCGGTGCCGACGGCATTTCGGTCCGGGTCCGCACGTCGTCGTCCAGGGTGAACTCGTGCGCGCCGGCGACCGCCTCGTCACAATCGTTGGCGGCCAACCGGAGAGCAGATCCCAAAGCGTCGAGTTGTTCCACCGCCCGGGCGCGACTGAGCGCCAGCGCCAGACCGTTCGCATAATCCGCCAGCAATTCGACGTCTATGCCGTCGATGTCGCGGTCCTGCTTGTAGCAGTCACCGTGGAGCAGTCCGACAACCCGGCCCCCGGACATCACCGGTGCCGCAGCGTAGGACCGCGACCTCGACGCATCCGCGATCGGACGGTGCACTCGACGGTCGTGCTGGACGTCGGTGACGATCCGCGCCTCGCGCCGGCGTACGACTTCGGTTTCATGCAGACCGGGCACCAGCGGCTGCGGCTGCTCCTGACCGACCTTGTTGATCTCGGCGGCCCATTGCGGATCGTCAGGGATGCACACCGACTGCGACACCCAGACGTGATCCACGATGCGCGAGAAGATCGCCCGGTCGAAACCGAGGTCGACGACGAGCTGCGGAGCGACGGCGGTCAGCCCGGCGATTGTGCACGGCGCTGCCTCCAGTCGAGCCAGCACAGAGCCCAGTCGGCGCGACCTCTCCTGTTCGGCCCGCAACGATTCGTCGGTGTTGCGCAGCGTCAGCAACGCCGCCATCACCATCTCGGCGGTCGGCGCCTCCGACAGTGCCTCAGCCAGCAATGACCACGCGTCAGAGACCGCATCGCGCGCATCGCGCGTATTCGGGGCGGTCAGCGACCGCAAGCCGGCCAGCAGGGCCCGCGCTTGCTCTTCCGACAGTGACGACGCGAGTGACGCGCCGTCGTTGTGATCCACGCCATAAGAATAGAGGAAGGACATCTCGGTGTATCCAGGAGTTCACGCCCACATCGATCCCGATAAACCGGCGGCGATCATCGTCGACGAAGGTCAGCGGCTGACCTACCAGCAGCTGGAAGAACGGTCGACGCGCCTGGCCGATGCCCTGCGCAAGGCGGGTCTGGGGCGCGGTGACGTCGTGGCGCTGCTCTCCAGCAACGACGTGGAGATGTTCGTCGTGTACTGGGCGTGCCTGCGCTCGGGCCTGTACCTGACCCCCGTCAACACGCACCTGACCGCGGCCGAGGCGGGCTACGTCATCGACGACTGCGGGGCCGTCGTGCTCATCGTCTCGGCAGACCTGGCTGATCTCGCCGCCGGAGCCGTCGCACCCGCCCGGGCCTTGCGACTGCGCCTCGCCTACGGCGGCCAGGTGTCGGGCTTCGACTCGTACGAGGCGTTCACCGCCGCGGGCTCACCGATCCCACCGGCCGACCAACCGCGCGGCGCCGACATGATCTACAGCTCGGGCACCACCGGCAGACCGAAGGGGATCAAACCGGCACTGCCGAACCGGCAGGTCGGTGACCCCGGCGACCCGTACGTCGCCACGTTCGGCGGCGCCTACGCGATGTCGCCGGACACCGTGTACTTCTCCCCAGCCCCGCTGTACCACGCAGCTCCGCTGCGCTTCGGCATGATCGTGCAGTCGCTCGGGGAACCGTGCTGGCCGCACGCAGGTTCGACCCCGAGGCAGCCCTGCGCACCATCGGCGAGTACCGCGTCACCCACAGTCAATGGGTACCGACTCACTTCGTACGCATGCTGCGACTGCCCGAGGACGTGCGAGCCCGGTACGACGTGCGGTCGCAGACATGCGTCATCCATGCCGCCGCGCCGTGCCCTACCGAAGTCAAAGAGAAGATGCTGTCCTGGTTCGGCCCGGTGCTGCACGAGTACTACTCGTCCACCGAGGCCAGTGGGATCACGATGATCGGACCCGACGAGTGGCGGAACAAGCCCGGGTCGGTCGGCCGCGCGAAGCTCGGCACAATTCACATCTGCGACGACGCGGGAACTGAACTCCCCTGCGGTGAAACAGGTCTGGTGTACTTCGAACGGGAGACGATGCCATTTGCCTATCATCGCGACCCGGTGAAGACCGCCGCCGCGAGTCTGGCCGACCACCCGACATGGTCCACCTGCGGCGACATCGGCTACCTGGACGCCGATGGGTACCTGTTCTTGAGGGACCGCCAGGCATTCACCATCATCTCGGGCGGAGTCAACATCTACCCCCAGGAGATCGAAGACGCACTCACCCTGCACCCGGACGTCCACGACGTGGCGGTACTCGGGGTACCCGATGACGAATACGGCGAGCTGGTGACGGCAGTCCTTGCGCTGCGCCCCGGACTGGTACCCAGCCAAGCCCTGGTGGACCGTCTGACCAGGGATCTGCGCGACCGCATCGCCGGATACAAGGTGCCTCGTCGCTTCGAGTTCGTCGACGAACTGCCGCGCACGCCCACCGGCAAGCTCGTGAAGGGAAATCTGCGTCGCCTGCTCGCCGAATCTGGGTAGCCCGAGGGTTCGATTCGCGAACCGAGCGATGAACTGCATCGTCTACTGTAAGAATTACAGTTCGTATATGCTCGTGCCGGCCCGCAGAGAGGACCCGCGCACATGAACGATGTCGCCATCATCGGCGTCGGCCTGCACCCGTTCGGCCGATTCGAGGGCAAATCCGCAATGGCGATGGGCGTCGACGCGATCTTCGCCGCCGTCGCCGACGCCGGCATCGAATGGAAGGACGTCCAGTTCGCCACCGGCGGCAGCTGGACGGTCGCCAACCCCGACGCCATCGTCGGCATGGTGGGGCTGACCGGGATCCCGTTCACCAACGTGTTCAATGCCTGCGCGACGGCGGCCAGCGCCGCCAAGGCGTGTGCCGACGGGATTCGGCTGGGCGACTACGACATCGGTATCGCGATCGGGCTGGACAAGCATCCGCGCGGCGCCTTCACCGAGGATCCGGCCCTGGTCGGGATGCCGCGTTGGTACGCCGAGAACGGCCAGTACCTCACGACGCAGTTCTTCGGTATGAAAGCCAACCGCTACCTGCACGACCATGGCATCTCCGAGGAGACGCTGGCGCGGGTGGCGAACAAGAACTTCCGCAATGGTGTGCTGAACCCGAATGCATTCCGCCGCAAGGAGATTTCGATCGAGGAGATCATGGCCTCGCCGGTGTTGAACTACCCGCTGCGGCAGTACATGTTCTGCGCGCCCGACGAGGGCGCCGCCGCGGTCGTCATGTGCCGCGCGGACATCGCGCATCGGTACACATCCAAGCCGGTCTACCTCAAGGCGGTCGAAGTCCGCACCCGCCGCTACGGCGCCTACGAGGTCAACACCACGTTCGGCCCCGTCGACGAGGACGTCGCACCGACTGTGCACGCGGCCCGCGCCGCGTTCGACAAGGCCGGTGTGTCACCGCAAGACGTCGACGTGATCCAACTGCAGGACACCGACGCCGGCGCCGAGATCATCCACATGGCCGAATGCGGGTTCTGCGCAGACGGCGACCAGGAGCGGCTGCTGGCCGACGGAGAGACCGAGATCAACGGGTCCATGCCGATCAACACCGACGGCGGGCTGATCGCCAACGGCGAGCCGATCGGAGCGTCCGGCCTGCGACAGATCCACGAGATCGTGCGGCAGTTGCGCGGCGAGGCCGGCGACCGCCAGATTCCCGGCGAGCCGAAAGTCGGCTTCACCCAGCTCTACGGCGCCCCGGGTACCGCCGCGGCGACGATCCTGACGCGGTAGACACATGGGCGTTCTCGACGGCGCCCCGGGTACCGCCGCGGCGACGATCCTGACGCGGTAGACACATGGGCGTTCTCGACGGGGTGCGGGTCCTGGACTACGGCAGGTTCATCGCCGCACCCTGGTGCAGTGCGCTTCTCGCCGATATGGGGGCCGACGTCCTGCGCATCGAGAAGCGCGAAGGCGGCGAGGACCGTTGGGTGCAGTCGGTCACGAGCGGCGGTGAGGGCGGCACCTTCCTGCAGTGCAACCGCAACAAGCGCTCTCTGACCCTCGATTCGACGACGCCGCAAGGCGCCGACATCACCCGCAGGTTGGTGGCCCGCTCCGACATCGTGATCGCCAACATGCCGGCCGCCGGGATGCGGGCCAGCGGGCTCGACTACGAGTCGCTGCGCGCGGTGAAACCCGACATCATCCTGGCCAGCGCCACCGCCTACGGCGAGGGTGGCCCCTACAGCGACCGGATCGGATTCGACGGGGCCGGGCAGGTGATGTCCGGCGCGGTCTACCGCCAGGGTCTGCCGGAGCTCCCGATCCGCACGGTGGTCCCGCAGGCCGACTTCGGGACGGCGCTCACACTGACCATCGGGGTGATGATGGCCCTGTATCACCGCCTCCAGACCGGGCAGGGCCAGCACGTCGAAGGTGCTTTACTGCCAACGGCATTGATGCTGTCCAACGCCTTCCTCATCGAGCGCGAGCTGCTCGGGGTCGACAAGCCGAGGGCGGCCAACCGCGGCACCTCGGTCGCGCCGTGCGACCTGTACGAAGTCACCGACGGCTGGGTCCTGCTTCAGATCGCCGGCCAGCCGATGTTCAAGAGGTGGTGCCGGCTGATCGGGCGGGAGGATCTGTTCGACGATCCGCGCTTCGCCGACGACGATTCACGCTGGCAGAACGGCGATGTCCTCAACGATCTGATGCAGCAGTGGTGTGCGGGCAAGACCAAAGCCGAGGTGATCGCCGACTTGGAATCGGCGAAACTTCCTGCTGCTCCGTTGAATTCGCCACAGGACGTTCTCGACGACCCGCATGTGGAAGCCATGGGATATCTCAAGCGGGTTCCGTTTCCCGGCGCGTCACGGCCCGTGCCACTGATCGAGACACCGTTCCGCCTGTCGGCCACGCCCGGCTCCATCCGGCGACGCGCTCCCTTGCTCGGTGAGCACACCGATGAGGTGTTGGCCGAAATCGGTTATGGCGCTCGCGAAATCGCGGATCTGCGCCGCGACGGAATCGTCTAGTCAGGCCAGCACTTTCACCGGCACGGTGCTCCAACCGGCGACGTTCTGCATGTTGACCCGCTTGCAGCCGCTGAAATCCACCTCGAACCGGGGCATGAAGTCGAGCATCTTGTCCAGGGCGATGGCGCTTTCCAACCGGGCCAGGGCTGCGCCCAGGCAGCTGTGGATTCCGTAGCCGAGTCCCAGGTTCTGGGCCTGGGCACGATCGCGGTCGATGTCGAATCTGTCGGGGTCGGTCCACGCCTGTGGGTCGCGATTGGCGGATCCGCCGACCAGGAACACCGGCTTGCCGGCCGGAATGGTGACACCGTGCAGGGTGATCTCACGTAGGGAGCAGCGCACGTTGTATTGCGCGGGCGCTTCGTAGCGCAGGAGTTCCTCGACGGCGAGCGGTATCTTGCTGCGGTCTCGCCGTAGCAGCTCCCACTGGTCGGGGTTCTGCGCGAAGACCACCGCGGCGTTGCCGATCAGCTTCGTCACGGTCTCAGCGCCCGCACCACCCAACAGTGTTGCGAATTCCGTGATCTCGATATTGTCGAGTGGTTCCATCCGGCCGTCGTCGCGTTCGATCTCGGCACAGATCAGCTTGCTCAGCAGGTCGTCGCCGAGATCGTGGCGGCGCTTCTTGATCAGCCGGAAGTAGTAGACCGCCATGTCGACGGCCGCCTTCTGACCAGCCTCGGTCATCTCGACGTCGCCGTTCTCACGGTGCAGCAGCTCGTCGATCCACAGGCGGATCTGCTGGCGGTCAGCGGCCGGCACCCCCTGCATGGTCGTCATGACGTCCACCGGGAACAAGGCCGAGAAGTCCTGCACGACGTCGAATCCGGCCGGGTCGACGGCATTCAGATGTTTGTCGACCAGTTCGATGACCAGCGCGCGCTGCGCTTCGATGGCACGAGGCGTGAACACCTTGTTGAGCAGGCTGCGCATCCGCCGGTGTGCGGGCGGGTCCATCGCGATGATCGACCCGTGCTTGGTCACCTCCCCCTTCCGTACCTGACCGAGATCCACGCCGTACGCCGACGAGTAGGTCTCGAAGTCCTTGAACGCCGCGGCGACATCGTCGTGTCGGGTCAGCGCGTAGAAGTCGTAGTCCTGGCTGTAGTAGACCGGCGCCTCCTCACGCATGCGTCGGTACGTGTCGTAGGGGCTGACGAAGAAGTCTTCCGAGAACGGATCGAACACCACACTCATGTGGCGACCGGGGCTTTCGTCGCCGGTGGCGAGTAGTTCGGCTTGCCGAGCCCGAGCACGTGCTGCGCGATCATGTTGCGGAACACCTCGAGCGTGCCACCGTAGATCCCGAACAGCGGCGCGAACCGGAAGGCATATTCGGAAGCACCATTGTCGGCCGCCCCGTCGGTGTCCACCGGCAGCGCCGAGGCGGCACCGGCGAGATCCATCAGGTCCGGTGCGATGTCGCGCATCGCCTGAGCTTGCGCCACCCGCCCGAAAATGCTTGGGGTGGACAGGGATGCCTCCAGCCGCGCAGCACTGCGGCCGAGCCGGTAGGCGACCGCGCCGTCGTCGACCATCCGTCGTCCGGCGGCGTCGGCATGCCCGACCCGAGCGGCGACGGCGTCGACGGCGGCGGCCAGCACACCGGCCTGGTGCGCCATGATCGACACGTCGGAGAGCCCGTCGGCTTCCGTCGGTGCGGCCCCGTGTTCGGCGTCGAGCGGTCCGCGCAGCACCGTCCAGCCAGCGTTCGCCTCGCCGAGCAGATACTTCTCATCGACCCGAACGTCGGTGTAGTACACGATGTTCGTGCGGTCGCCGTCGACGGTACGGATTCCCTGGATCTCGATACCCGGGGTGTCCAGCGGAACCAGAAACATGCTCAGGCTCTTGTGTTTCGGCGCTCCTGCGTCGCTGTTGGTCAGCAGGAACACGTACTGGCAATTGTGCGCCCCGGTGGTGAATATCTTCGAACCGTTGATCACCCACGTTGATCCATCCCGCACGGCGCGGGTCTTGCAGGTGGCCACGTCCGAGCCGCCCTCAGGTTCGGTGTACCCCAGACACATTCGAGCCGTGCCGTCGAAGACCTTCGGCAGCACCTCATCGACCAGCTCGGGCTTGCCGAACGCAGCGACCGCCTTGGCCACCATCACGGTGGTCCCCCACGTCACCCACGGCACATGCGCCCGGCGACGCTCGAGATCCCAGATGCGGCGCCGGATACGGCTGAAACCGCCGTCCGTACCCGTCTTGAACTCCGCTTCCAGGTACCCCCGAGCGCCGAGCGCCAGGTGCACCCCTTCGTCGAAGTTGTCACCGGTCTGGCGGTCCCGCAGACGCACCTCGTCGGTCACCAGGTCGGCGAGAAACGCGCGCAGGTCGCGCTGGAAGGCCGCGTCGTCGGCGCTCAGCTCGACTTCGGTGAAATCCATGACAGCTCCTTCGCTAGGACTGCACCGCAAGTTCCGGTGGCTTGAGCGCGGCGGGGTCGGGGTTCGCCAGCGGCAGCCCCATGAACCGGCGGGCGTTGTCGCCCATGAAGTCGTAGGTTCGGCGTTCGTCCATGCCTTCGGCGTACTTCCAGAATCCACGCGGCTCGGCCAGCCCCTCCGGGTGCGGATAGTCCGACCCGAAGAGCACCTTGTCCCAGCCGACGGTGTTCACCACATCAGAGACGCTGCCCTCCCAGAACGGGCTGACCCAGATGTTGCGCCGGAACACGTCGTGCGGGTGCTCTGGGAAGTTCTGCGGCATCTTCTTGTACAGGTCGTCGAAGTCGTTGAAGAGCTGGCCTATCCATGAGCTGCCGTTCTCGACGCTGGCGATCCGCAGTCGTGGGAACCGCGTCAGAGTGCCGTGGCAGATCAGGCTGGTGATCATGTCGGCGATTTCGCGGTGGCCCAGCACCATCCACCGGAATGCGCTCATCGCCATGAAGTTCTGGGTGTGTGGCGGCTCCCACCTGTTGACGTACGAGTCGAGCGGCGGATAGCTGGCGTGCAACACGATGGGTAGGCCGGCGGCTTCGACATCGCGCCAGAACGGATCGAACTCCGGCAGAGCCGGCGAGCGCCAGCCGTGCACACCGCGGACCGGGCCCGGCTTGATCAGCGCCACCCTGGCACCGTGGGACAGGATGTAGTCGAGTTCGGCTTGCGCGCCGCCGACTTCGGACAGGTTGATGATCGGAGTGGAGAACAGCCGGTCGTCGTAGACGTAGGACCAGTGCTCGGCCATCCATTGGTTGAGGGCGTGGATGATCGCCAGCGTCAGCTCCGGATCGTCGGCCGACGAGTGTTCGACGAGGCTGGCCAGCGTCGGATAGTTCAGCGCCTCCACGACACCCTGGCGGTCGAGCTCGGCGATCCGGTCCACCGGGTTCTTGGTGGCCGCCGGCGCTTCGATTGCGGGGCCTTGCATTTCGCGCAGCGTCAGGCCTTCGGTGTTCTCGCCGGCGAAGAACTTTTCGTGCGCGCCCGGCGCAGCGACTCGTTCGAACGTGGGATTCGGGATGAAGTCGCTGACTTTATTGTTGATCACCAGCCGGGTCTGGCGGCCCATCTGCGTGTACTGCACCGCATATCGGTAGCGCTCGGGCAGGTGGCGGGTGAGCGCCTCGGGTGTCTCGTACATGTGCTGATCGGCGTCGAAGATCGGCACGTCGCGCCGCTGCGCTTCGGTCATGACAGCTTCTTCGGTTGAGGTGCGTACGCGGGCTTGCCCAGCCCCAGCACGTATTGGCCGATCATGTTGCGGAAGACCTCCAGCGTGCCGCCGTAGATTCCGGACAGCGGCGCGAAGCGGTACACGTACTCCGACGCCCCATCGTCGGCGGCGCCGGCGGTCTCCACCGGAAGCGTTGCCGCGGCACCGAGAATGTCCATCAGGTCCGGTGAGATGTCGCGCATGGTCTGTGCGATCGCAACCCTGCCGTAGAGACTCGGTGAACTCAGGGCGGCCTCCATCCGGGCCGTGCTGCGGCCCAGTCGGTAAGCCACCGCACCGTCGTCGACGGCACGCCGGCCGTTCGGATCGGATCGGCCGACGGCGGCGGCCGCCTTGTCGACCGCGGTGGCCATGAAGTTGGCCTGGTGCATCATGATCGACACGTCGGCCAGGCCGTCGGCGGCGGCGGCCACCGCACCGTGCTCGACGTTGAGCGGTTCGCGCAAGACGGTCCAGCCACCGTTGACCTCGCCGAGGCGGTACTTGTCGTCGACCCGGACGTCGCTGTAATAGACGATGTTCGTCCGGTCGCCGTCGACGGTGCGCAGACCCTGAATCTCGATGCCCGGCAAGTCCAGCGGAACGAGGAACATGGTGAGACTCTTGTGCTTCGCCGCGTCCGGATCGGTGTTGGTGATCAGGAAGACGTACTGGCAGTTGTGCGCACCGGTGGTGAACATCTTCGAGCCATTAATCACCCACGTTGATCCATCCTTCACGGCGCGGGTCTTGCAGGTGGCCACATCCGAGCCCCCTTCGGGCTCGGTGTAGCCGAGACACAACCGGACGTGCCCGCTGAAAACACCCGGCAGCACTTCGGCTTTGAGTTCCTCGGAGCCGAAGGTGTCGACCGAGCGCGCCACCATCGACGTGGTGCCCCAGGTGACCCACGGGACGTGAAACCGTCGCTTCTCCAGCTCCCAGATCCGCCGGCGAACGCGGCTGAACCCGCCCTCGGATTCCGGTTTCCACTCGGCCTCGAGGTACCCGGCCGCACCGAGCGCCAGATGCACACCCTCGTGGAAGTTGTCGCCGGTCTCCCGGTCGTGCCGGATCACCTCGTCGGTGATGTGGGTCGTCAGGAAGTGGCGGACCTCCTCGAGGAACTGCTGGTCCTCGGCAGCCAGCTCTACGCGTGAGAAATCCATGGCAGCCCTAGGCGGTTTCGCGGTCTGCGAGCAGGCGCCCGATCTGCTTGGCGCTCGCGCCGGGATCACCACCGGCCAGTGGCCAGCCTCTGGCCCGCACCAGGTACGCGGTCGCCGCGGCCTCCGACGACACCCCGAGACCACCCTGGATGTGCACGGCCATCGTCGCCGCTTTGGCGGCTTCCTCGGCCATGAAGACGAAGGCCGACGGCGCCAACTCCGGGCGCGCGTGCGGCTCGTTGTCGAGGAACCACGCAGCGCGGCGAGCCAGGTTGCGTCCTCCTTCGACCGTGATCACCATGTTGGCCAACGGATGCGAGATGGCCTGCAGGGTGGCGATCGGGACACCCAGGGTGTAGCGGGACTTGGCGAACTCGGCGGCGATGGTCATGGTTTCCTCGACCAGACCGACGAGCGCGGACGCGGTCAGCAACCGCCATTCATCCAGCGCCCGAGCATATTCAGCTAGTGCGTCCGGCCCGGTGCCCAGCACCGTGCGGGTGTCCGCGGCGGCGGGATCGACCCACGCCATCGGGAGCCGGCCGATGTTGTCTACCTTGGCCGGCCTCGTTCCGAAAGTGAGGAGAACAACATCGTCCCCGTCGCGGACGATGATGTGGTCGGCGATCGAACCCGTCGGGATCAGCCGCTTGCCGGTGACGCTGTCCAGTGCGGCGTCCAACCCGGCGATCTGATTGCCGCTCATCACCTCGTCGGTGAGTGCGCCGAGGCCGGCCAGCAGGCGGACAGCGCAGACATGGTCGATCCACGGCACCGGAGCGATGTAACGCCCGAGTTCCTCGGCCACCAGCGTCAGGTCCACCATGGTGGCACCATCGCCACCGGCCGACTCGGGGACGGCCATGGTCGTTGCGCCCATGGCGCACAACCGTTCCCACAGACTCTTGTCGAAACCGCCCGCCTCGGCGGCCCGCACGGTCTCAATCGTGCTGTGGGTCTTGAAGAACTGCCGGTAAGCGGTCTGTAGATCGGTGTGGTCCTCGGAGAGGCTGTAGTCGAGCCTGCGCAGTTCGTAGCGATCCATTCAGCGCTCCCTGAAGAAGAAATCGTTGGCGTTGTTGTACAGATAGTTGTCGAGGACTTCGGGCGGTAAATCCAGCGCCTCGGCTTCCGGTACGACGCGGTGCATTCTGAGCACCGGCCAATCGGAGCCGAACATCACCTTGTTCGGTCCGCGGGTGCGCATGTAGTGAAGCAGGCTGTCCGGCAAGCGCTTCGGTGACCACGCAGAGGTCATCAGGCGCAGGTTCTCGTACTTGATCATCAACCGGATCGCGACATCCCACCAGGGATCGGCGCCGTGGATCATGCACAGCCGCAATTCCGGGAACCGCACGCAAACCCGGTCCAGATGGATCGGATTCTGGACCTCGCCCGGGATCGGCGGACCGGGCAGTCCGGTGTTCAGACACAGCGGCAGATCCAACTCGGCACACTTGGTGTAGAGCGGGTAGTAGACGGCGTCGCTGGGCGGATACTGCGCATCACCCCAGAAGCTCGGCCCCACAGCGGCATACACAACCGGCAGGTCGGCGACGATCGCGGTCAGTTCGCGCAGGGTCGGCATCGGTTTGAGCAGGTTCAGACCGCCCATCGCCAAGGCGAACCGGTCCGGTCGCATTTCGGCGAACTTCCGCGCCGTCACAGACGGCGTGACGATGTTGTCCATCAGGACAGCCTTCTGCACACCCTGGGCATCCATCTCGTCGAGCAACTCACCGAGGTCCACCGGGGCGAACATCGACTGCGGCCCCTTGAAGTAGTCGTCGCGGACCTTGAGCATCCAGCTCGGTTGCCGCTCTGCCTCACCGAAGTGGACGTTGACCAGACCGTCTATCACCTTGCGCGTCATGGCAGCGAAACCTTGCTGTTGGCAGTCTCTTTGGCCCACCGATAATCCGCCTTGCCGTTGCCCAGGCGTCTGACCTGGTCGACGACGATGAACTCCTTCGGCGCCTTGTAGCGGGCAAGTTGCGATGCGCAGTGCTCGCGCAGTGCGTCGTGCGGCACGTCGGTACGCAGCGCCACCAGTGCGACGAGCTCCTGGCCCCACCGCTCGCTGGGCCGTCCGACCACCAGAGCGTCCGCGACATCGGGGTGCGCACGCAGCACCTCTTCGACCTCCTCGACGAAGACCTTCTCCCCGCCGGTGTTGACCACCAGTGAGTCCCTGCCGAACAGCCGCAGCGTCCCGTCCGGTGCCAGCGAGCCGCGGTCCCCGGAGATCACCACCCGCGCACCGTCGACCTGAGGGAAGGTCCTGCGGGTGGCCTCGGCGTCGTCGAAGTAGCCCAGCGGGATCCGGCCTGCGCGGGCCACCCAGCCGACCTGGTCCTCACCAGCGCGGAGGAAGCGGCTGTAGTCCTCGGCGAGAACCAATGCGCCGTCTCGCAATTCGAAGGTGTCCTTGTGGTCGCCGCGCACACTGCGCCCGAACCCGACGTTGCCCGTCTCCGACGATCCGTAGCCGTTGATCAGGATGATGTCGGGCAGCAGCTCCAGCAGGGCTTGCTGATGCTTGAGGTTGGTCGCCGCTCCGCCCGTCGCCAACGCGAACAACGAGGACAGGTCGTACCCGCCGCGTCGCAGCTCCTCGACCAGGGGGGCGGCGTACGCGTCGCCGACCATCGTCATCATGCCGACCTTGTGCCGTTGCGCGGTCGACAGGACCCGGTGCGGATCGAACTTCGCGGAGTCGTAGAGCACCACGGTCTGGCCGTTCAGCACGCCGGCGAACGCCGTCCACATCCCGGCCGCATGCATCAGCGGGGACACCGCGAACCACGGCGCACCGGGTGTGCCGAGTTTGTCGTGGATCTCGGTGACCGACTCGTGGTCGGCACCGTTCATCGAGACGGCATAGGTGTCGGATTGGCGCCACATCACCCCTTTCGGCCGGCCCGTCGTGCCGCCGGTGCAGATCATCAGCACGTCGTCCGGTGAAGGTTCGATGTTCTGATCCTGATCGCCCTCTGCCAGCGCATCTTCCAGATCGATCGCGCCCGGAAGATCCGGTCCTTCGCTGCCGTCGTCGATCGAGATCAGCACCTTGGCGCTCTCCGGTGGCAGCACGTCGGCGAACGTGGCGCCCAGCGCACGGTGATAGATCACCGCGCGTGGCTTGACGTAGGCGAGCAGCTCGTCGACTTCTCGGGACGTGTAGTGGTGGTTCACGTTGACCGGCACGACGCGTGCCTTGAGACACCCGATGACCATGTCGGGGTACAGATCGTTGTGCATGATCAGCGCGACCCGGTCCTGGCCACACTCCCAGTTCTCCAGGTCGTTCCGTTCACGGTGGGCGCCAAACCCACTGCCGGCCAGGAAGTTCGCCAACCGGCGCGTGCGGTCGGCCGACTCGGCGAAGGTGCTGGTGCGCTCGCCGCAGATCGTCATCGGCCGGTCGGGGATCACCTCGGCGATGGCGTCGAGCACCGCGCCGATCGTCCATTCGGGCACGGGTCAGACCCTTGACGGCACGGAGACACCGAGCAGGTCCAAGGCGTTGTCTCGCATCACCTTCCGGGTGTCTTCGGCGCTGAACTCGGGGAACTGCGGGATGTCGGCGGTGAAGCTCATCGGGTCGGCCAGACCCTCGCCGTGCGGCCAGTCCGAGCCGAACAGGATCTTGTCCACACCGATCGTGTCGGCGAGCAGCTTGACGTCGTCCTCGTAGTACGGGGCGATCCAGACGTTGTTCTTCAGCTGCGCGACCGGATCCTCCTTGAAGTGGTACGGCGCGTTGTTGGCGGCCTTCTTCAACCGCTTGATCAACCGGTAGACGAAGTAGGAGCCGTTCTCGATGCTCGCCACCTTGAGCTTGGGGTGTCGGGTGAAGACCTGGTGCACGATCATCGACGCCATCGAGTCGTGAATCGCGCGGTCGTCGAGCAGCACGGTGTCGAGTGGATCACGCTTGCCGAAACCCTCGAAGGTTCCGGTACCACCCCACAGTGCCGAAATCGCAAGGTAGCCACTGTCGGACAGGTGGAAGACCACCGGTACGTCCGCTTCGGCCAGCCGGGCCCACACCGGGTCGTGCAGCGGATCGCCGAGCGAGCGTGGCTTGACCCGCCCCGGCACCGGCGCCGGCCGCACGCAGACGATCTTGGCGCCGCGGCTCAGCACGAACTCCACCTCGGCCGCCGCCGCATCCGGGTCGGCCAGCGAGATGATCGGTGCCGAAAGGAACCGGTGGTCGGGACGGTCGAAACCCCAGTCCTCGTCGAGCCACAGGTTGAAGGCGTGCACCGAGGCCATCGTCGCCTCGATGTCGCGCTTGAGCGCCTCCTCGACCCCGCACGCGAAAGTCGGCAGCATGAACACGGTTTCGAGGTTCTGCTTGTCCAGGACCTTTACCCGCGCGTCCCGATTCTGATATTCGGGGTGGTCGGCCAGCCGGTCGACCTTCATCAGCGACCCCGGGTCGACGCCGTCGGGGATCTCGCCACGGAACAACAAGTCCAGGCATCCCGGCTCGATGATCGGGTCGAACGTCGGGTTTGGAATGAACTGGTTGACGACGCCGCCCATGACCGCGAAGGTGCGCTTGCCCTCGGTCAGCATCTGCACGCCACGGCGCTTGAACTCCTTGGGCAGATGCCGGGTAAATGAATCGATCGGCTCGTAGTAGTGGTTATCGACGTCAATCGCCCTGTAGTCCAAAGTCATCGGTGTCGTCCTCTCACGTCAGGGGCGGGAAGTTCGGCGGCCGCTTCTCGAAGAACGCGGTGATGCCCTCGATGAAATCGGGGCGTTGCATGGACTCGTGCATCAGCGCCTCGGCCCGCCCGCTGGCGTCCTGCGCGTCGCGCAGCGCGTCGCCATAGACCTGACGCTTGATGACGGCCAGCGAGTTCGGAGCGCAGTTGGCGGCGATGTCTTGCGCGTATTCGATTGCGCGGCTGAGTAATTCGTCCGGTGGGACGACTTCCTTGACCATGCCGAGTTCGAGGGCCTCCTCGGCGTAGAACACCCGGCCGCTCATCAGCAGGTCCAGCGCGGCCCCCCACCCGACGACCTTGGGCAGGATCCACGAGATGCCGTATTCGGCGATGAGGCCGCGGCGGACGAACGAGGTGCTGAACTTGGCCCCGGCCGCAGCGAAGCGGATGTCACACATCAGGGCCTGGGTCAGCCCGATGCCGGCGCAGGCGCCGTTGATCGCGGCGATCACAGGCTTGCTCACGGTGGTGACGAACAGCGGATGCCGCTCGCCCACCATCTTGGTCAGGTCCGCCTCGCCGGCACTGTCGACGGTGGCGGAACTGATCGATGACAGGTCGCCCATATCGGCCCCAGCACAGAAGGCACGCCCGCTGCCGGTCACCACGATCGCGCGAACAGCCGAGTCGGCCTCGGCGGCGTCCATACCCGCATAGAAACCGGCGGCCAGCCCACCGCCCCAGCCGTTCATCCGCTCGGGACGGTTGAACGTCAGGACCGCGACACCGCTGTCGAGCACCTCGTAGAGAACGGGCGTGGCCGCAGCGGGATTCGCGGTGACATCTGCGCGAGTGTCGGTCACCTAGGGGTACCTCCAGGAATGGCTCGCCAACATGCGGGAATGTCCATACTGTACACCTATCGGTATCGCCTTCCGCAATCAGCGTTCGATGAGACCGAGCCGCTGGTAAGCCTTCTCGATCTGAGCCTTTCCAGCCTCGGGCACTTCGGTCTGCGGCGGGCGCGAATGCGGATAGTCGCCGATCGGCAATCCCAGTAGTGATGCGGCGTATTTGAATGCGCCAGCCCAGTGGGTGAAGTAGTCGGGACGGCCCGGGTAGCAGGTGAACCAGTTGCCCATGTCGATCCCGAACTGATCCAGCCCCGACTTCTCGGCGTAGTCCATCGCCTCGACGAGTTTGTCGGCCCAGACCAGCGCCCAGTATTCGGAGATGATCGGCCGCTGCGGCGTCTCGTTCAGATAACCCGCGGTCCCCAGCTGGGCAGGGCCGACGATCCCGGCTCGCAACCAGCCCGCGCGGTACACCGTGAGATCGCATTCCCAGATCACCAGGCCCGGCGCCAGCTCGTGCAGCAGCCGGGTATTACCCGGCCGGAAGGCACCCTCCTTCGTCGCGCACACCGCGGCAATCTCGGCATAGATGCGTGCCCCCTCCGCGGGCGTCAGCACGTATCCCGACGATGGCGAGTTGAACATGCCGAGCGCGATATCGGTGCGATCGGCGACGTAGCGAAAGAAGCGCAGCACGCCCTCACCACCGTGGGTTTCCATCATCGGCGTCTGGATATAGGCGATGTCGGCGCCTGCTTCCTGGGCATGCACAGTCAGCTCGACACAGTCCTTGGCCGCCGTGGCCGCAGTGCAGGCCTGGATCACGACATCCGGGTTTGCCCGCCGGCCCTCCTCGATTGCGATCTCCAGCAACCGCTTTCGCTCGTCAAGGGTCAGCGACCAGAACTCGGCGATACCGCTGGTGCACCACAGCATCGGGTGCTTGAGCTCCCCGACGCAGTACCTTACCAATGCCCGATAGGCGTCCCAGTCAATGTCGTCACCGTCGGTTCCGGTGAACGGTGTGTAGAGGCTGTCGCCGATACCGTGCAGTCCCGTGCGTGCCCAGTCCCGGGCGTCGCGCGCTGTGGCCATCACTGCCCCTCAGGTGAAGTCGGATCCGCCGTCGACGTTTATGTTGGCGCCGGTCATATACGAGTTGCGTTTGGAGGCAAGGAAGGCCACGACGGGGCCGATCTCGTCGGGCAACCCGGCACGCGGCAGATGCGCCGGATGGCCGAAATGCTCGTCGATGGCAGCCATCAGCGCATAGGGATCGTTGCCGTCGACACCGACCGACTCGGCCCAGCCGGTGAGCGCTTCGGAGGCGATGCTGCCCGGTGACACGACGTTGACCAGGATCTCGTCGGGCGCGAGGTGCAACGAGAGGTTCTTGGAGACGCTGGTGACCATGGCCTTGGCCGCGGTGTAGGCCGCGAGCCGCGCGCTCTGGCGTTGCGTGGACTGGGCGGCGAAGTTGACGATGCGGGCCCACTCAGCGGCGCGTAGCAGCGGAAGTGCCGCGCGCACACAGCGCACCATCCCGAGCGCGCCCTCGTCGATCGCCCTACGCCACTGGTCATCGGTCAGATCGTCGAAAGTGCCTTGCACACTTGGCCCTACAGCGTTGATGAGAATGTTGAGCTGCCCACCCCAGCGACCCCCGATGTGATCGAAGGCGCGCTGAACCTGCGCGTCGTCGCCGGTGTCGGCCACCAATGCCAGCGCATCCGGGCTGCCCCGTCCAGCCAGCTCATCGGCTGCGGCGTCGAGCACCGCCGCGGTGCGGCCGATCAGCGCGACCCGGGCGCCGTCGTCGGCCAGGCATCGTGCGGCGGCGAACCCCATTCCGCGCCCGCCGCCGACCACGACGGCGGTGGCGTCACCGAGCCCGAGATCCATGGCCGGCCTGGCTTTACGTGCCGGTCCAATTCGGCGCGCGCTTCTCTGCGAATGCGACGGCACCTTCGCGGGCGTCGTTGGAGGAGAACACCGGAATGATGAGCTCCATCTGCTTCTTCCACATTTCCGCCTGGCTCCAGTCGGCGGATTGCAGCAGCACGTCCTTGGTCGCGGCGACCGCCAGCGGGCCGTTGGCGCTGATCTTCCCGGCCAACTCGATCGCCCCGGCCAGCGCCCCGCCGGGTTCGGTGAGGATGTTGACGAAGCCCCACGCCTCGCCCTGTTCGGCGGTGAAGGTCTCGCCGGTCAAGGCCAACTCGAACGCCTTCTGATACGGGATGCGGTGCGGCAGGCGGAGCAGTCCGCCGCCGGCCGCCACCAGGCCGCGCTTGACCTCGGGGATCCCGAACCTGGCTGTTGTCGAGGCGACCACCAGGTCGGTGCCCAGAACGACCTCGGTCCCGCCGGCGACCGCGAAGCCCTCGACCGCGGCGATCAGCGGTTTGCGCGGCGGGCGCTCGGTGAACCCGATCCCCCGACCGGGGATGGCCACGGCCTCGCCGGCCGCGAATGCCTTGAGATCCATCCCGGAGCAGAAGTTTCCGCCCGCGCCGGTGACCACCCCGACGGTCAGGTCGGGGTCGTTGTCGAGCTCGTCGACCGCGTCGGCAAGTCCTTGGCTCACAGCGAGATTCACCGCGTTGCGGGCCTCGGGGCGGTTGATCGTGATGACCAGTATCCGGCCTTGGCGCTCCCGCAGCACTGCGTCCGACACCCGCGGCTCCTCCATGTTGGTTCGCTGGTATCGGTAAAACCTACTATAGGCTTTACAGTAACGGGAAGAGACCGACGGATCCGGAGCGGGGACGAGGCTTCACACACCACTTTCGGGGTAAGGTTTCCACCCGCTGATTCTCGAACGGAAGGGTGGACCTGCAGTGGCCAAGCCAGCGACCGCCGCCAAGCGGCCCCGGCGCGAGCGTGGGTCGATCAATCCCGACGACATCATCGCGGGCGCCTTCGAACTCGCCGAGCAGGTGTCGATCGACAATCTGAGCATGCCCCTGCTGGGCAAGCACCTCGGCGTCGGAGTCACCAGTATCTACTGGTACTTCCGCAAGAAGGACGACCTGCTCAATGCGATGACCGACCGCGCACTGGGCCAGTACGTGTTCGCCACGCCGTATGTCGAGGCCGCCGACTGGCGCGAGACCCTGGCCAACCACGCGCGGACGATGCGAAAGACGTTCATGGGCAACCCGATCCTGTGCGATCTGATCCTGATCCGCTCCGCGCTGAGCCCCCGCGCGGTGCGGGCAGGCGAGCAGGCAGTCGAGAAGGCGATCACCAGCCTGGTCGAGGCCGGCCTGTCCGCGGAAGACGCGTTCGACACTTACTCCGCGGTCTCGGTGCACGTTCGCGGTTCGGTTGTGCTTCACCGGCTTTATGAGAAGAACCGGGCCGCCGACGAGGATGCCCACAAGCTCGAGGACGCGATCATCGGCAACGCCGAGAGCACCCCGCTGCTTGCCAAGGTCAGTGCCGAGGGGCACCGCATCGGCGGCGCCGACGAGCGCAACTTCGAATTCGGCCTCGAGTGCATCCTCGACCACGCTGCGGCGCTCATCGAGGAAGGCAAGAAGTCCTCCGCGCCGAAGTCTCGCCGAAAGGGCTAGGCCCCCGCGAACTAGACCTCGATGACGACCGCGCCGCCCTGACCGCCGCCCGCGCACATCGCCGCGACACCGATGCCGCCGCCGCGACGGCGGAGCTCGTAGATCAAGGTGGTGATCATCCGGGCGCCGGACGCCGCGATCGGGTGGCCGAGGCTGCAGCCGCTGCCGGAGAAGTTCACCAGCTCTTCGTCGATGCCGTACTCCTTGCAGGCCGCGATCGGCACCGAGGCGAAGGCCTCGTTGATCTCCCACAACGTGACGTCAGACGGCGTGAGGCCGGCCCGATCCAGAACCCGGCCGATCACCCGGACGCCGCCGAGACCGGTGTCGCGCGGGGCAACGCCCACCGCACCCCAGGCCTTCACGGTTGCCAGCACGTCGAGCTTCTCGGCGTCGGCGTACCCACGCTCGACCAGCCCGACCGCCGCACACGCGTCGTTGGTCCCACTGCTGTTACCCGCCGTGATCGAGAAGCCCTCGATCTCGGGGTGCAGCACCTTGAGGCCGGCGAGCTTCTCGGCGGTGGTGTCGCGGCGGGGATGCTCGTCGACGCTGAAGTCGATCACCGAACCGTCGAACTGCTCGACCTTGAGCGGGATGATCTCGTCGAGGAACTTGCCCGCATCCTGCGCTGCCACCGCGCGCTGGTGCGACCGCGCGGCCCACGCGTCCATCTCCTCGCGACTGATGCCCGCCGCCTGCGCGGTGTTCCAGCCGACGGTGATGGACATGTCCTTGGCCGGGGCATCCGGGGTCTCGACGTGGGTCGGCGGCATCCACCGCTCCTCGAACTTGAGCTCGGGACCGGGGATGCGCCAATTGGTCAGCGGCGTCATCGACAGCGATTGCACACCGCCGGCGATCAGCGCACGCTCCATACCGGAACCGATCTGCGCCGCCGCGTTGCCGATGGCGGTCAGGCTGCCCGCGCAGTGCCGGTTCACCGACTGGCCGGGGACGTGCTCGAGGCCGGTCGCGGTGGCCGCGTACCGGGCGAGGTCGCCGCCGCCGTAATGGGATTCGGCGAAGATGATGTCGTCGATGTCGGCGGGGTTGATCCCGGAGCGCCGGACGACCTCGGGCAGCACCGTGGTGATCAGTGTTTCGGGCGGGGTGTTGACCAGCGTCCCCTTGAACGAACGACCGATCGCCGTCCGGACGGCACCGACAATGACTGGTTCGGGCATGACGACCTCACTTCGACGTTGCGACGTTACCCTCAGGCAACGTTACAAAACTAGCAGAATGTGTAGCGCTGACGGTAAGTGGTACACGTCACTGCGGCTCGGGCACATGGAAATGCTCGTCACGAAGCCGGAACGCCTCTTTGGTGCCGACCTGCGCGCGGGTCTTGACGAAATTGAACTCCCCCGGTGCGAACTGCAGGTTGGTGCCGTACGCGTGGAACAGATAGCTGGCCACTTCTTCGCCCTGGTAGGCCTGGCTCTGTTCGACCAGCCGGAAGGCCTCCTTGGCGATGACCACACCGTCGGCCGGCATCTTGGCCGCCTTCTCGGCCCAGTACCGGGCCCGCGCCGTCACCGAGCCGGCGTCGCACGTGTCGGTGAAGACGCCGAGATGCTCGACGTCGGCGGCGGTGATCGTGTCACCCGTCAGCAACAGCCGCCGGGCCAGCACCGGGCCGAGTCGGTGGAAGAACATGTGCAGGCTGCCGAGCGCGGGCCCGAGAAACCGGGTGGCCGGCATCCCGATCTTGGTGTCACGGGCGATGACCGAGATGTCCGTCATCAACGCCATCTCGAAACCGCCGCCGAGCGCGTACCCGCTGATCTCGCCGACCGTGACCTTCGGAAAGCCCATCAGGTTGTGGTAGAAGCCGAATGACTTGCGGTCCACCGTGAGTCGGCGGCGCTGACTGGGGCGGCGCCCGGAGGAGGACGTCTGCTCCTCCGCCTTGTCGCCGTACCACCCGTAGGCATTGTTCATGTTCGCACCCGTCGAGAACACACCCTCGGCACCGCGCAACAGCACGACCGTGATGTCGTCGTCCTCCGCGACGGCATCCAGGCAGCGGCCGACCGTTTCGCGCATCGCCGCGTCGTAGGAGTTGCGTTGGGCCGGGTTGTTCAGCGTGATGGTCGCGATGCGACTCTCGCGATCCACCTCGAACAGCACGCGGTCGTCGTCGGTCATGGTCGGTTCCTCACCTGCGGTCCGGATTCGAAATGAGCTTGGCCTCAATGGTTCTGTCCCGGCCGAAGGCCAGGGTGTTGCGGCGCGCGGCGGCCAGATGGTCCTGGGCAAGCCGCACCGCGCGATCGGCGTTGCCGTCCCGTATCGCGGCCAGCATCTTCTGGTGGTCGCTGAGCGCGGCCCGCATGGTCGCCTGTCGCATCGGGTCCGGTTCGTCGCTCCATACCGAGGACTCGTGGGCCGACCAGATCAGCTCGAGCGACCCGATCAGCAGAATCATCGGCTCATTGCCACATCGGGAGACCAGTGCCTCGTGAAAGCGACGGGCATTGGGAACGTACTGCGAGGTGTCGTCGAATTGCTCTTCCTGACGGTCGATTTCGGCCTGCAGGTACGGCACAACCTCGCTCATACGGTCTTCCCGGGCGGCACACATCCCCGCACAGATCGGCTCCAGATGCATCAGCGCCCCACTGACGTCGGCCGGGGTGGAGGACCGCGACTGCAGCACCATGCTGATCATGTGGGCGGTGCGGTCGGCCGACGGCAGATGCACCACGGCACCGCCCACGTTGCCGCGCCGCACCGACACCAGACCGTCGACCTCGAGGATGTGGATCGCCTCGCGCAGCGCGGGCGGGCTGACGCCGAACTCGGTGAACAGACTCTCCTGGGAGGGTAGGACGTCACCTTCCCGCAGCCGGCCGGAGAGGATGTCGTCGCGCAGCCGCGACGCGACGATGTCGGCGACGCGGGGCTGACGGATACGCGGAGCGGCTGCCATCGACTCCCCCCGTCACACCATCCTTGCCATCTTGTACAAGATAGCACTACTGTTGGGCTATCTGTAAAGTCGGCGAAGGGCGGAGTTTTCGGTGGGTGACGAGGCCCGATCGGCCGACGGAGTGGTGACGACATCACGCGATGGCGCGGTGCTGCACATCCTGCTCGATCGACCTGGTCGCCGTAATTCCCTGAGCCCCAGCATGATCGACTCGCTCAACAACGCACTGGTCGCCGCGGCCAGCGACGAGGAGCTGCGGGCGGTGCATCTGAGCGGGGCCGGGCCGGACTTCTGCGCCGGAGTGGACTGGGTCGGCTCCAACAGCGGCGGGCAGCGCCCCCGCACCGGCGATCTGGTCCGCCGCATCCCGCATACCGCGCACCGCGCCATCGAACTCATCCACACGCTGCACCTGCCGGTCGTGTGCACGGTGCGCGGCTGGGCCGCAGGCATGGGCTGCAACCTGGCGCTGGCAGCGGACTTCACGGTGGCGGCCGCCGATGCCGTGTTCTGGGAACCGTTTGTGGCCCGCGGCTTCAGCCCGGACTCGGGCGCGACGTGGCTGTTGCCGCGGCTGGTGGGTGTCGCCCGCGCCAAGGAGATGCTGCTGCTCGGCGAAAAGGTCGAGGCTGCGACGGCCGAGCAGTGGGGCCTGATCCACCGCAGCGTCGAGGAGTCCGACCTCGAGGACACCGTTTCCGCCCTGCTGGACCGGCTGGCATCCGGTCCGACGGTCGCGATCGGTTTGGCCAAGCAGGCCATCAACCACAGCCAGCACGCCACCCTGAACCAGGCCATGACCCAGGAGTTGTTCAACCTCGAACTGTCCTGCCGGACATCGGACTTCAAAGAAGGTCTGGCGGCTTTTCGGGAGAAGCGCACACCCGGCTTCACCGGGCGATGAGAGATGAGGAAGCACTGATGTCGGCACAGTCGTACGCCACCATCGGCTACGAGGTCACCGGCCACACGGCAACGATCACGTTGAACCGGCCCGAGGCGCTCAATGCGCTGAGCCCACACATGATCACCGAACTGCGCAGCGCCTACGACCGCGCGGAGAACGACGACAACGTCTGGTTGTCGATCGTCACCGGCACGGGGCGCGCGTTCTGTACCGGAGCCGACGTCAAGGAGATTCCCGAAGACGGCAAGGTGATCGACGAGCGGCCCTATCTGTCCACCTACGACCAGTGGGAGGCGCCGCAGGAAGGAACCCCGCCGTTCCGGCGGATGGCCAAGCCGGTGATCGTGGCGATCAACGGAATCTGTTGTGGCGCAGGCCTGGACTGGGTGACCACCGGTGACATCGTGATCGCCTCGGACCAAGCGACATTCTTCGACCCGCACGTGTCGATCGGTCTGGTGGCGGGCCGCGAGATGGTACGGCTGGCCAGGGTGTTGCCCCGTACCGTGGCGTTACGGATGGCGATGATGGGCAAGCATGAGCGCATGGACGCTGCCCGTGCCTACGAGCTGGGACTGATCACCGAGATCGTCGAACATGACCGGCTCCTCGAGCGGGCCCACGAGATCGCCGAGATCGTGACCCGCAACGCGCCGTTGGCGGTTCGCGGCACCCGCTTGGCGATCATCAAGGGACGGGAGATCCCGATGCACGAGGCCGAGATGCTCGCCGAGGCCTTCCGGGAGCGCAATCTGCACACCGAAGACTCTCTCGAAGGCCCCAAGGCCTTCGTCGAGAAGCGCGCACCTGAATGGCAATGCCGATGACCGCCGCATTCGAGACCATCCTGCTCGACTTCGACCGGACCGATCACGTCGCCACCATCACCCTGAACCGCCCAGACCAGCTCAACGCGTTCAACCGAACCATGTGCGAAGAAGTCGCCGCCGCATGGCGAATCGTGAAGAACGACAACGCCATCAACGCGGTGGTCCTGCGCGCTGCCGGCGAACGGGCCTTCAGCGCGGGATTGGACATCAAAACTCCGTACGGCCAGCCGCAGAATGTGTGGAATCACGAAGACCCGGGCGAACTGCTCAGCCCGAAGTGGCAGAAGATGTGGAAGCCCGTCGTGTGTGCGGTGCACGGCATGTGCACCGCGGGGGCGTTCTACTTCGTCAACGAGTCCGATGTGGTGATCTGCTCGCAGGACGCGACATTCTTCGACTCCCATGTCAGCGCGGGTCTGGTGTGTGCGCTCGAGCCGATCGGCCTGATGCGCAAGATCGGGCTCGGTGAGTCACTTCGAATCGCACTGATGGGCAATGACGAACGGGTCAGCGCCGACACCGCACTGCGCATCGGTCTGGTGTCAGAGGTCGTCAAGCCCGACGATCTCTGGTCGCGGGCCCACGAGATCGCCGCCACCATCGCCGCCAAGCCACCGTCGGCCACCCAGGGGACGGTCAAGGCGATCTGGGAGTCACTGGACAAGCCGTATCGCGCGGCCATGGAGCAGAACCTGATCTACACCCGGCTGGGCAATCCATTGGGTCAGGCCGAGCTGGCCGAGCAGGAGAAGACCCGGATCGTTCCGAAGGTGCGGTAATGCACGCGCTGAGCCGCCGGATCAGCGACGTCCTGGGGCTGGACCCCGAGGCCCGCGCGATCGAATACGACGGCCACTGGTACACCTGGCGGCAGCTCGCGGACGCGAGTGGGCGAATCGCCTCGGTCGTGCGACCCGGCACCGACGTGGGAATCCTGCTGCGCAACAGCCCCGCTCATGTGGCCGCACTGCTCGGGGTGCTCGCGGCCGGCGGCTGCGTCGTCGTCATCAACCCGTCGCGCGGCGACGAGCGGATCAGGGCCGATATCGCCACGTTGACCCTGCCGGTGATCGTCGGCACCGACGACGACATCACGCTGCTGGTACAACCGGCCGATACCACCACGGTGGTGTCGATCGGCAATGGCGACGCCGCTCCGCGGATCCGGCCCGGAGCGCCCACCGATCCCGGCTCGGGACAGGTGGCGGTCCGGATGCTGACCAGCGGCACCACCGGACCGCCCAAACGCGTCGACCTCACCTACGACATGCTGGCGGTCTCGGTGATCGGCACCGACGTCACGACAGCGACCGCACCGACGGCGGTCTCCGGCGGCGTCGCGATCGTCAACGCGCCGCTGGTGCACATCGGCGGGGTGTATCGGGTTCTGCAATGTACCTGCGCGGCACGGCCGTTCGTGCTCCTGCCGCGCTTTGAGCTGGCCGCCTGGGCCGAGGCGGTTCGCCGCTACTCCCCCAAGGCGGTGTCGCTGGTACCCGCGGCGCTGCGGATGGTGCTGCACTCCGACCTGGGGCCCGACGACCTCGCCGGGGTCCGGGCTGTCACGTCCGGCACCGCACCGTTGTCGGCCGACGATGCCGATGCCTTTACCGCAAAGTTCGGTGTCCCGGTGCTGACGTCCTATGCGGCAACCGAATTCGGTGGCGGCGTCGCCGGCTGGACGCTGGCCGATCACCGGAAGTATTGGACGTCCAAGCGCGGCAGCGTAGGCCGGGCCAGCCTGGGTGCCGAGCTGCGGGTGGTGTCCGACGACGGGATGCCGCTCCGCACGGGAGAGGTCGGACTGTTGGAGGTGAAGCCGGGCCAACTCGGGCGCGACGCCCCGTGGGTGCGCACCACCGACCTGGCACGCATCGACACCGACGGGTTCCTGTGGATCCTGGGCCGAGCCGATCAGGCCATCATCCGAGGCGGCTTCAAAGTGCTGCCCGACGACGTGCGGGCGGCGCTGGAAGCTCACCCCGTCGTGCTCGGCGCATCGGTGGTGGGCAGGGCCGACGAACGCCTCGGCGAGACACCGGTCGCGATGGTCGAGCTGCGCGACGGCGAGTCGGTCACCGACGCCGAGCTGGTCGAGTACCTGCGGACCCGGCTGGCGCCCTACGAAATCCCGTCGGAAATTGCGATAGTCGAGGCGATCCCGCGTACACCGTCCGGCAAGGCGGATCTGAGTGCGGTTCGGCAACACTTCACCGGCCGTGACCACTGACACCGTAGGACGGCTCCTGCGCCATCAGGCCGCCGCACGCGGCGACCATCGCCTGCTGGTGTGCGATGCCGAACGGCTCACCTACCGCGAGGCCGAGGAACGCTCCGCCCGGCTGGCCCGCGGACTGATCGCCTTGGGCGCGCGCAAGGGTACCCACGTCGGGGTGCTGTATCCCAACGGCACGCAGTTCGTGGTCGCGGCGCTCGCCGCGGCGCGCATCGGCTGCGTCGTGGTACCGATCTCGACCTTCTCGACCGGTGCCGAGCTGGAAACCCAGCTCGTCCACAGCGACACCGAGATCCTGCTCACCGCAAGCTCTTTCCGCGGTCACGACTACGCCGCCCGGCTCCGGGACGTGACCGCACCGCGGCTGCGACATGTGGTGTTCAACAACGACATCGCCGCGATGGCTGAGCCGGCAGCCTCCGACGATGACGGCGACGGCCGCGACCCACTGGTGATCGTCTACACGTCGGGATCCACCGGAGCCGCGAAGGGTGTGGTGCTCACCCACGAGGCGCTGCTGGGACATCAGCGCAACCTCAACGAGATTCGCGGTCTGACCGCGCAGGACATCCTGTTCTGCAACTCACCGTTCTTCTGGATCGGTGGTTTCGGCTTCGGCCTGTTGGCGACCATGATCGCGGGGGCGACGCTGGTGTGTTCCAACGCCACCGACGCCGGCGAAGTTCTCGATCTGCTCGAGGAGGTGCGGCCCACGATCACCAACGGATTCGCGGCCGGCATAGCGCATCTGGCGCGTCATGAGAGCTTTGCGCGGCGAGATCTGTCGTCGATGCGGCGCGGCAACCTTTATCCGATCATGGCTCCCGATGTCCGGCCCCGCGATCCGGAGCTGCGGCACAACATGCTGGGCCTGACCGAGGCCGGCAGTGTGCTGTTGCTCAGCGGAGACGAGACCGACCAGCCCGAACATCGCCGTGGGTCGTTTGGTAAACCCGCACCCGGTTTCGAAACCACGATCGTCGACGGGGAGCTGTGGATCCGCGGCCGGTATCTGATGGAGGGCTATTACAAGCGCAGCCGCGACGAGTGCTTCGACGCCGACGGATGGTTTCACACCGGCGATCTGGTCCGCACCGATGCCGACGGCTTCTTCTACTTCCTCGGCAGGCGCGGTTCGATGATCAAAACCGCCGGCGCCAATGTGTTTCCGGCCGAGGTGGAGAAGGCGATTTCCCGCGCGACCGGTGGGCTGGTCGCCCACGTGATCGGTGTCCCCGATCCGGGACGCGGCCAGATCGTCGCCGCGGCGGTGGTCACCGCGGATGCCGGCGCGTTCGACGCCGACGCGTTGCGATTGAACCTCAAGGCCGAACTGTCGTCGTACAAGATCCCGCGACGCGTCCTGGCACTGACTCCCGACCAGCTGCCCCTGATGTCCAGCGGCAAGATCGATGTGCGCCGCCTGCGTGAGCTGCTGAGAGCACAGGCGTAACTTCTAGGTCCATGACGCTGCAGGCACATGTCGAGACGTTCCGCCGGGCCGGTGATCACGCCGTGTCGGTGGCCGAGCAGGTCGGGCCCGACCAGTGGGATTCGCCCGCGCTCGGGACGTGGTCGGTGCGCACGCTCGTCGGACACATCGGCCGATCCTTCACCACCCTGATCGACTACTCGGACCGAACGGCCGAGCGGCTGGACATCGCCGACTCCGCCGAGTACTACCTCGCGATCGCCCCGCTGCTCACCGACTCCTCGCAGATCGATGCACGCGCCGTCCAGGCCGGGCTGGCACTGGGTGAGCGTCCACTGGACACCCTGCGCGAACTTCAGGATCGCGCAGCCGCCGTACTCGCCACCGAGGATCGGGTCATTCAATCCATCGCCGGGGGTATGCGGCTTTCGGACTATCTGCCGACGCGGATCTTCGAACTCGGGTTGCACAGCATCGATCTGGCGCGCGCCATCGGAGCGCCCGAGGCCCTCCCGCCCGAGGTCGCCGACAGCATCCTTGCCCTCTCTGTCGCCGTCGCCCAGCGCCGTGGCGACAGCCTGGAACTGCTGTGCTCCCTCACCGGACGCGGTACCCTCGCGCCGGGCTATTCCATCGTCTGAAACCGCTGCGCCACACCCTGTTTGACAAGGTGCTCGATCAGCGGTCCCGCTCCCGCCGCCAGGTGGTCCGACATCGCGGCGCGGGCCCGCTCCTCGTCATGAGATGTGAGCGCGGCCAGGATGCGCTCGTGGTCGGCCACCGACTTCGCCGGCCAGCCCTCGATGGTGGGGAACACCGATTCCGGTGCGTACCGGGTGATCTGAGACATCAACTGGGCGAGCTTGGGCGACTGCGCCGCGACGTTGATGGCGCGATGGAATTCATGGTTGAGCCGGACCGCGCGGGAATCATCGGCAGCATAGGCGGCGACCAGCTCGTCGTGAATCGACGACAACACCGCAAGTTGGTCGTCGGTGATGTTCACCGCGGCCCGCGCGGCCAGTTCACCGCCGACGTAGGCCTGCAGGTTCGAGACATCGGTGATGTCCCGGTCGGTGAACGGCAGCACGACGAAGCCACGCCGCGGCAGCTGATCCAGCAGACCCTCACCACGCAGCTCGAACAGGGCCTCCCGGACCGGCGTGACGCTGATGCCGAGCTCGGCGGCCAACTGATCCAGCCGGATGTACTCACCGGCGGGGTAGGTGCCGTTGAAGATCCGGGTCCGGACGAAGCGCGCGACATCCTCCGCCAGCTGCGGGCGCGGCACGAAATCCGGTGCGCTCATGTCAGATCCGGTAGTCGGCGAGCAGCCGCTTGCTGATGATGTTCTTCTGGATTTCGCTGGTGCCCTCGCCGATGAGCAGGAACGGTGCGTCACGCATCAGCCGCTCGATCTCGTACTCCTTGGAGTATCCGTACCCGCCGTGGATGCGGAAGCTCTGCTGGGTGACCTCCGCGCAGAACTCGCTGGCGAGATACTTGGCCATTCCGGCCGCGACGTCATTGCGCTCGCCGGAGTCCTTCAGCCGCGCGGCGTTGACCATCATCAGATGCGCGGCCTCGACTTTGGTGGCCATCTCGGCCAGCTGGAACGCGATGGCCTGATGCTCGGCGATCGGCTTGCCGAACGTGCTGCGCTGCTGGGCATATCGGACGGCCAGCTCGAATGCGCGGATGCCGACACCGCAGGCCCTGGCCGACACGTTGACCCGGCCGACCTCGACACCGTCCATCATCTGGAAGAAGCCCTGCCCGGGCTTGGCGCCCAGAACGTCATCAGCGCTGGCGAGATAGCCGTCGAAGATCAGCTCGGTGGTGTCGATGCCCTTGTAGCCGAGCTTGTCGAGCTTGCCGGGGATCGTGAGCCCCGGTGCGACTTCGCCGAAACCGGAGGGCTTTTCGATCAGGAACGCGGTCAGGTTACGGTGCGGCTTGTCAGCTCCCTCGTCGGTGCGCACCAGCGCCGCCACCAGAGTCGAGCTGCCGCCGTTGGTCAGCCACATCTTCTGGCCGTCGATGGTGTACGTGCCGTCGCCGTTGTTCTTCGCCTTGGTTCGGATCGCGGCGACATCGGAACCCAGCTCGGGCTCTGACATCGAGAACGCACCGCGGATCTCGCCGGTGGCCATCCTGGGCAGGAAGCGCTGCTTCTGCTCATCGGTGCCGTGCTGGCGGATCATGTAGGCCACGATGAAGTGGGTGTTGATCACCCCGGAGACGCTCATCCAGCCGCGAGCCAGCTCCTCGACGCACAGCGCGTAGGTGAGCAGCGACTCCCCCAGCCCGCCGTACTCCTCGGGGATCATCAGTCCGAACAGACCCATCTCCCGCATCTGATCGACGATGGCCTGCGGGTAGGTGTCGGCGTGCTCGAGCTCCTGGGCGTTGGGAATGATCTCTTTGTCGACGAATTGCCGCACCGTGGAGACGATCTCGGCCTGGACCTCGGTCAGGCCGAGGGTCTGAGCAATACGGGTCATGTCAGTACACCCTTTCGAACACCGCGGCCAGGCCCTGGCCTCCGCCGATGCACATCGTTTCCAGGCCGTAGCGCGCGTCGCGCCGGTGCAGTTCGCGGGCCAGGGTGGCCAGCATCCGGCCGCCGGTGGCTCCCACCGGATGCCCGAGCGAGATCCCCGAGCCGTGGACGTTGGTGCGCCCGTGATCGGTATCGGTGAAGTTCCAGGCCCTCATGCATGCCAACGCCTGGGCGGCGAAAGCCTCGTTGAGTTCGATGAGGTCGATGTCGGCCAGCGTCAGACCGGCTTTGACCAAGGCCACCTCGGTGGCCGGCACCGGTCCGATGCCCATCACCTCCGGCCCCACCCCCGCCGACCCCCACGACACCAGCCGCACCAGCGGGGTCAGGCCCAGTTCGGCGGCCTTCTCCGGCGTGGTCACGATGCACATCGACGCGGCGTCGTTCTGCCCGCTGGAGTTGCCCGCGGTGACGGTGGCCTCCGGATCCTGCTTCAGCAGAACCGGTTTGAGCTTGCTCAACGATTCGACAGTAGTGCCGGCACGCGGATGCTCGTCGGTGTCGATCACATCGTCGCCGAGGCGGCTGGTGACCGTGACGGGAATGATCTCCTCGGCCAGGATGCCATCCTTCTGCGCGGCGACCGCCCGCTGATGGGACGCCACCGCCAGCTCGTCCTGCTCCTGGCGGGAGATGCGGTACTCGCGGCGCAGGTTCTCGGCGGTCTCGAGCATGCCGCCCGGCACCGGGTGGTGCTTGCCACCGGCCGTCGTGCGCCCGCGGGCCAGACCGTCGTGCACCCGCACCCCGGTCCGGGCGCCGCCCCAGCGCATGTCGGTCGAGTAGAAGGCGACGTTGCTCATGCTCTCCGCGCCGCCGGCGACGACGAGATCGTTGTCCCCCGAGGCGACCTGCAGGCACGCCTGGATGACGGCCTGCAGACCGGAGCCGCAGCGCCGGTCCACCTGCATACCGGGCACGGTGACCGGCAGGCCCGCGTCGAGCGCGACGACGCGGCCGATCGCCGGCGCCTCGCTGTTCGGATAACAGTGGCCGAGGATCACGTCCTCGACGGCCTCTGGTGCGATCCCGGTGCGCTGCAGCAGACCGTTGAGCGCAGCCACGCCGAGATCAACGGCAGTCAGCGCGGCGAACATGCCGCCGTAGCGGCCGATTGGCGTGCGGACCGGCTCACAGATCACGGCGGTTCTGGGCATCAGAGGTGCCGTCCGCCCGTGACCTCGAGGACCGTTCCGGTCATGTACGACGACAGGTCAGACGCCAGGAACAGCGCCACCTTGGCGACCTCGGAGGGCTCACCCGCACGGCCCATCGGCACCTCGGCCACCTTGGAATCCCAAATGCGTTGCGGCATGGCCTCGGTCATCGCCGACCGGATCAATCCGGGCTGGATGGCGTTGACCCGTACCCCGAGATGGGCCAGTTCCTTGGAGGCCGCCTTGGTCATGCCGACAATGCCGGCCTTGGCCGCCGAGTAGTTGGTCTGCCCGATCATGCCGACCTTGCCGGAGATCGACGACATGTTCACGATCGCGCCGCTCTTCTGCTCGCGCATCACCGTCGACGCCTTCTTCAGCCCGTTCCAGGTGCCCTTCAGATGCACCGAGATCACCTGATCGAACTCGTCCTCGGTCATCTTGCGCAGCGTGGCGTCGCGAGTGATGCCGGCGTTGTTCACCATGATGTCGAAGCGGCCGAACTGCTCGATGGCCGAATCGACGAGTGCGTCGACGTCGGCGTACGCGGTGACATTGCACTGCACCGCACGGGCGACGTCGGCGCCACCGAGCTTGGTGACCGCCTCCTCGGTGGCCTCGCGATTGAGGTCACCGAGTATGACGCGGGCGCCCTCGGCGATGAACTGCTCCGCGATCGCAAAGCCGAGGCCCTGCGCTCCACCGGTGATGACCGCGGTCTGGCCGGCCAGCAGCGACATGTGAACTCCTAAGTTCCTCGAACGGACCCCCGAATTCCCAACATCATATTTCATATATGATCGCGCCTGGCAGCGCCCCCGACCCAAGGAGCCTGATGACCGGCCCGACGACCGACGTCAGCGACGACGACTTCCGCGAGATCCTGGCGCAGACCCGCCAGTTCGTGCGAACCGCCGTGGTTCCGCGCGAAGCCGAGATCCTCGCCGAGGACAAGGTGCCCGACGACCTGCGCGACCAGGCAAAAGCGATGGGCCTCTTCGGCTACGCCATCCCGCAGGAATGGGGTGGCCTCGGCCTGAACATCGCCCAGGATGTGGAGCTGGCCATGGAACTGGGGTACACCAGCCTGGCCCTGCGGTCGATGTTCGGCACCAACAACGGCATCGCCGGGCAGGTCCTCGTCGGGTTCGGCACCGACGAGCAGAAGTCGCGCTGGCTGGAGCCGATCGCCTCCGGCGACGTGGTCGCGTCGTTCGCGCTGACCGAGCCGGGTGCCGGTTCCAACCCGTCCGGACTGAAGACGAAAGCCGTTCGGGACGGCGGGGATTGGGTGATCAACGGCCGCAAGCAGTACATCACCAACGCCCCGGTGGCGAACCTGTTCATCGTGTTCGCCCGGACCCGGCCTGCCGACGAGAACTGCGCCGGGATCGCAGTCTTCCTGGTGCCCGCCGAGACGCCGGGCGTTGAGATCGGGGTGAAGGACGCCAAGATGGGCCAGGAGGGTGCCTGGACCTCCGATGTGAACTTCACCGACGTGCGGGTGGGTGACGACACCCTGATCGGCGGTAGTGAGGACATCGGTTACCGCGCGGCGATGACCTCGCTGGCCCGCGGCCGCATCCACATCGCGGCGCTGGCAGTCGGTTCCGCCCAGCGCGCACTCGACGAGTCCGTCAGCTACGCGGCCACGGCGACCCAGGGCGGCACGCCGATCGGCAGTTTCCAACTGGTGCAAGCGATGCTGGCCGATCAGCAGACCGGGGTGATGGCCGGACGTGCACTGGTACGCGACGCGGCACGCAAGTGGATCGACGACGAAGACCGCAGGATTGCGCCGTCGGTAGCCAAGCTGTTCTGCACCGAGATGGCCGGCAACGTCGCCGATCTCGCGGTCCAGGTACACGGCGGCGCCGGGTACATGCGCGGTGTGCCCGTCGAGCGGATCTACCGCGAGGTCCGGCTGTTACGGCTGTACGAGGGCACCAGCGAGATTCAGCGCCTCATCGTGGGCGGCGGACTGGTCAAGGAAGCGCAGCGCAAGCAATGACGGGAAAGCTCAGCGGCAAGGTCGCATTCATCACCGGCGCCGCCCGCGGCCAGGGCCGGGCCCACGCGGTGAAGATGGCCCGCGAGGGTGCCGACATCATCGCCGTCGACATCGCAGGCAAGCTGCCGGACTGCGTTCCGTACAACCCGGCCACGCCGGAGGACCTGGCCGAGACCGTGCGTCTGGTCGAAGCAACCGGACAGCGCATCCTGTCGGCGGTGGCGGACACCCGCGACCTCGATGGGCTCAAGGACGTGGTGCGAGACGGCGTGGCCACGTTGGGCCGCCTCGACATCATCGTCGCCAACGCGGGCATCACCTCGCCGGCGGCGTGGGACGACATCACCCCGGAGGCCTTCCGGGATGTCATGGACGTCAACGTGACTGGTACCTGGAACACCGTGATGGCCGGTGCGCCGGCAATCGTCGAGGGCGGTCGCGGCGGGTCGATCATCCTGATCAGCTCGGCGGCCGGGATCAAGCTGCAGCCGTTCATGGTGCACTACACCGCCAGCAAGCACGCTGTCACCGGGATGGCCAGGGCATTCGCCGCCGAGCTCGGCAAGCACAACATCAGGGTCAACAGCGTTCATCCGGGACCGGTCAACACCGACATGGGCACCGGCGACATGGTGGCGGAACTGGGCAAGGCGATGGAGACCAACCCGGCGCTGCAGAACATGATGCTGCCGTTCCTGCCGATCTACATCGCCGAGCCCGAGGACATCGCCGACACGGTCTGCTTCCTGGCCAGCGACGAGGCAAAACTTATTACCGCTGAGGCGATTTCAGTCGATCAGGGCTCGACGAAGTACTGAGGGTACGGGTCAGGAAGGCCACCTGGTCGCCGGCGGCCTTCTCGAACCAGTCGTGACCGGGCCACACGTCGAAATGATCGCAGGGATAGTGATGTACCTGTCCGCGGCCCAGCACCGCGGTCTTGACCACCGATTCGGCAGGCACGTAGCGGTCGAAATCGGCGACCTGAACCAGCAGCGGGCACCGTAACCGCTTGGCGGCGTCCGCCGTTCGGATCGACGCGATCTGCAGGCCTACCGCGGAGTCGACCTCGTTGCGCCAGGTCGGTCCGGCCATCGCGGTATAGCTCTCGTAGGCGCCGTCCAGGGCCAGCGCTCCCGGCTCACCGGGACGGCCGACCAGGGGCATCAACGTCGGGCGGCGACCGCGCGCCACATCGACCCGGCTTTTGAGGCCCACCGCCGTCCATTTCAATGCCTGCCCGACATCGCGGTGTTCGACGGCCGCACGACTGACGGCCACGCCGCTGGTCAGGGGCGTCATCGCGATCACGCCCGCGACGTCGGTGTGGTCGGCGGCCACCCGGATCACATGGCCACCGGACATCGAGGATCCCCACAGCACAATGCGGCCCGCGTCGACACCGGGCAGCCGCTTGGCCGCGGTGATCGCGGCCTCGAAGTCGGCGATCTGTCCGGCCACCGAAACCGTCTGCCGCGGTTCGCCGTCCGATGCACCGAAGCCCCGGTAGTCGAAGGCCAGCACGTCCACGCCTGCCGCGCTGATCCGCTCGGCGAACGGCTCCAGTCCGGAGTCCTTCGTTCCCCCGAAGCCATGGCCCATGACCACCACCGGGCGCCCGGCCGGGCCGGCGAAAGAGTCACCCTGGCCGGGGAAATGCCATGCGCTGCAGCGCACCCCGGACGAATCGAATGTGACGTCGGCCCGGCTCATACGGCAACCCGTCGGCGACGCGCCAGTTCGGCACGCTTCATGCCCGCAGGTAGTTCCCTGGTGCGGATGTCGTGGTCGTAGTGGAAGTAGTCGACCTGCTGGGTGTGCCGCGGGCGGTCGGTGCAATGCCCCACGTAGAGCTTCTGATCGGCGTCGATCACGCGTTCCATCTCGGCGGCCGGTGGCAGCGCATAGCGCCCCACCGCGTAGGCGGCCAGCAGCTTCGCCTGGCACTCGATGAACGGAAACAACGTCGGCACCGCCTGGGCGAAGCCGATGAACACCAGATTGTCCATGCCTGGCTTGAACATTCGCTTGTACAGCCGGATGGCGTTGTCCGGTGCGTTGATGAACTCAGGATCGAAGAACGGGAACGTGATGTTGTAACCGGTGGCGTAGACGATCACGTCGAACACACCGCTGGTGCCGTCGTCGAAGTGGACGGTGTCCCCGTCGAGGCGGCTCACGTTGGGCTTCGGGATGACGTCACCGGACCCCAGCCGCAGCGGGAGTTCCACCGATTGCGTGGGATGCGCCTCGAACAGCTTGTGGTTGGGCGCGGGCAGGCCGTACAACTCAGGGTTGATGCCCATCGCGGGCGCCAGCAGCTGAACGGCCTTGCGCTGCCAGGACAACGGGATGTACGGCGATGTCTGCCACACGCTGTCACCAGGGCGCCCGGCGATGTACTTGGGCACGATCCAGGCACTCGAACGGGTCGACAGCGTCACCGTGTTCTGCAGGGTCCGAGACGACAGCTCGACGGTGATGTCGGCAGCGCTGTTGCCGATGCCGACCACCAAGATTCGTTTGCCGGTCAGATTCAGCGGAGTCTGCGGGTCGATGTAGTGGTGGGAATGGATTGTCTCGCCGGTGAATTCACCGGGGAAGTCCGGATAGCGGGCGTCCCAGTGGTGGCCGTTGCCGACGACCAGCAGGTCGAACTCCCGCGTCTGACCCTTCTGGTCGGTGATCTCCCAGCGGCCGTCGGAGTTCAGGCCGGCGTGCTGGACGCCGTTGTTGAACTCGATGTTCTCTTCCAGCCCGAACGTCTCGGCGTAGGAATCGAGGTAGGTCTTGATGTCGCTGTGGTGCGGGAACGATGGGAAGTGTTCCGGAATGGGGAAGTCCCGGAACGACAACCGTTGTTTGGAGGTGTCGATGTGCAGCGACCGGTAGGCGCTGCTCAACCCGTTGGGGTTGGCGAAGGCCCAGTTGCCGCCGATGCGGTCGGACAGTTCGAAGGTGGTGTAGGGCACGCCATAGTCCTTGAGCATTTTGCCCGAGGTCAGTCCGCTGACCCCCGCGCCGATGATCGCGGTGCGGGGCATGGATTCGCCCAACGTGTACTCCTAGCTTGTTACGAGCTCTAGTGTGCCCAGGTCGCGGATGGCGGCGCATCCCCGGCGCAGCATCGCGGCCATCATGTCGTCGCCGCGTTCGGTTTCCACCGCGAACGCACAACCCAGTGCGGAGATCAGCGGAACCTGGATCATCCCCAGAAGGTAGTCGTGCCAGCAGGTGGCCGCGTCGTAGTCGGCAACCCCGGTATCGAGCAGGGCCCGGTGATACTCCGCGACGAGGTCCCGCTCCGCCTTGGCGCGCAGCGCTGGTTCCAGGCTGGTTCCGGTGAAGTACGCCAGGTCGCGGCCCGCCAGCCCGACACCGAGGGTCTGCCAGTCGACCACGCTGACCCGATCGCCATCGAAGAGCAGGTTGTCCAGCCGGTAGTCACCGTGCAGCAGAGCGAACCGGTCCGGCGCGTTCAGCAGCCACGGCGTCACCAGATCCATTGCCGCCAACAACGTTTCGGCGTCCTGCGCGTTCAGCCTGGATCCGAGTTTGTCGATGGTGATGCCGGCGGCCATTTTCGAGATGTCACCGAGCCCCCGGATGGCGTCCTCCCCGACAACCGACATCGCCAGGCCGGGGAAGGTCTGCCAGCGTTCGTCACACCAGGTCGGTCCGTGCAAACCGGCCAGGGCGCGCACCGCCAGGCGGGCCTGCGGCAGATCGCAGCCGGCGATCTGGTCGCCCTGGACGGCCGGGGCCTGATCGGCCAGCAACAGGGCGTAACTGGCTCCGTCATTGGCGATCTCGACGTGGTAGCACCGCGGGATCGGGATGGTCACCAGCTCGGCGACGGACTGATAGAACGCACACTCGCTGCGGTAGCCCAGCGTCACCCGGTCCCGCACGGCGTCGTCATTGGCGGGCAGTTTCAGGATGAAGCTGCCCGGCAGGTTGTCCGGGTTCTCGGCGTAGGTGGCCGTGACGCGGAACGTCGCGCCCGTCTGCCCGGTGCCCACCGGCGTCACCTCGACGGTGGCGACGTCGGCCGCCGAACCGGAACTGCGCAGAACGCCGGCCAGCCAGTCGCTGGTGACATCGGTGGGATAGCGAGGGATCGCGGTCGCGGCGCTCATGGTGTGGGCTGCCTTCCATCGGAGCGTTGTCGGTCGACGAAGCGCACAGCCATCCGGTTGAGCAAGCCGGGTGCCAGACGCGCGAAAAGCCATGCCGCGCGGGCCTGACGAGGTGCGACCAGGAGGGCCTTGTTGCGTTCGATGGCCCGCAGCGTATCGGCGGCCAACCGGTCCGGGCTATAGAAAGTCTCATTGCGCTGGCCCATCCGGTAGAACTCGCGGCCGTTGAAGTCGCCGAGCCAGCCTTTGTCGAGAATCGGGGTGTCCACCGCGGTCGGGCAGATGGCCAGCACTCCGACCCCGTGGCCGAGGGCTTCGGTGCGCAGCGCCAGCGACAGGCCGACGACGGCGTGCTTTGTCATCACGTAGCTGGTGATCCGGCCGGCGGCGGCGAGACCCGCCATCGATGCGGTGTTGATGATGTGGCCGCCCTTCTGGCGGACCATCTGCGGGTAGGCCGCGTGCACCCCGTGCACGACACCGCGGACGTTCACGTCGATGATGCTGTTCCACTGATCCAGGGTGAGCAGTTCGGTGTCGCCGCCCCAGGTGATGCCGGCGTTGTTGAACAGCAGGTCGATTCGGCCGGCATGCTCGACGACACCATCGACCGCCTGCTGGACGGCGGCGGCGTCGGTGACGTCGAGTTGCACGGGTGTCCCCCGCTTGCTCAGCGAGGCGGCGGTGCGTTCGGCGGCGGCGCCGTCGATGTCGGTGCACAGCACGTCGGCTCCGGCATCGGCCAGCGCCCGGCACAGTGCCGCACCGATTCCCGAGCCGGCGCCGGTGACGATCGCCTGCTTGCCGACGAACCGCGTCACGCCGAGGCCATCCGGTCGACGTGGGCGAGCACGTCGGGATAGCGCTTGAGGTGGGCACCGCCGTTGAGGTCCAGAACCTCGCCGGTGAGCCAGGAGGCCTGGTCCGAGCAGAGGAACAGCACCGCCTCGGCGACATCCTCGGGAACGCCGTCGGCCATGGTCACCAGTTCGGTCAGCGGAGTGTGGACGAAGCCCGGTGAGACGGCGTTGACCCGGACGCCGCGCGGGCCCTTCTCGAGCGCGGCGACCTGGGTCAGCTTGGCCAGTCCGGCTTTGGCCGAGCAATAGGCGCTCATGCCCGACGCGGCGAGCCGGGCGTTGAGCGAGGTGATCGACACCAGCGAGCCGCCCACGACAACCGCCCGTTGCGCTGCTGCTTCCGACATCCCGCCTCCTGTGCACGATCGCGCGGGTCCGCTCATGTCGCGTCTACTGTAAGCGATACGGCAAGAGTCGCGGTAGAGCGACCTCCGGAAGCGATACTGGGAAAGAGCCCAGAAACGGACGGGCTGACGAAGCTGAGTGGCCAGGGCCGGGATCGAACCGGCGACCTTCCGCTTTTCAGGCGGACGCTCGTACCAACTGAGCTACCTGGCCGGAAGGCACTGCGTCAATCCAATGCCTCACCACATACATGGCGACCCTGACGGGACTCGAACCCGCGACCTCCGCCGTGACAGGGCGGCGCGCTAACCAACTGCGCCACAGGGCCTTACTCGTACATCTCGCTTCCGACGATACCGTCGTCACGCGTACCCCCAACGGGATTCGAACCCGTGCTACCGCCGTGAAAGGGCGGCGTCCTAGGCCACTAGACGATGGGGGCCAGAACCGAATCACTTCGGGGTACTCACAACGACTGCACGTTAGAGCGTCGTTAGCTTAGGGCACCACAGGCTCAATCCCAAAACCGAGTGGCATCACCGAAGGCAGTATTGTGTGCGTCGCGCCCCTATAGCTCAGTCGGTAGAGCTACGGACTTTTAATCCGCAGGTCCCAGGTTCGAGCCCTGGTGGGGGCACGACAGGGGGATGAACGGGTCTTTCGCGAGAATGCGGACCTTTCTGACATCGCCCGTCGCCGTCGGGGGTGACCTATCGTGAACGACATGAGTGACGCGACGCCGCAGCCCGCAGGCAGCGCTGGGCACGGTTCGCGCCCCGGCGTCGACCGCCAAACCGGCCGGCATGTGATCGCGCGTCTGGTCGGGCCCGAACACGACCAGACGGTGCAAGCGGTGGTCGATCAACTGTCCGGTGAGCAGAGCGCGGTCGACGCGATCGTCGACGACGCCGTGTCGGACCCCGAGCGCCTGGAAGCGCTGGAGCGGCTCGGCAACCACGACGACAACCGCAGCGCGACGCTGGATCGGGTGGCGGTCCTGACCGCTGAGGCGCTGGGCACCCCGATGGCAGCGGTGTCCATCGTGTACCCCGACCGGCAGGTGCTGGCCGGGAGCACCGCGAGCGACGAGTCGCTGCCGCGCGTGCGGCCGATCGAGATGTCGATCTGCAAATTCACCGTCGCCAGCCGCGAGCCGCTGGTGGTCGACGACACCCGGGCGCATCCCCTACTGGCGGACCATCCAGCGGTCAAGGAAGGGGTACTGGCCTACGCCGGAATTCCGCTGATCGACAGCAACGGTCATGTCGCTGGAACGTTGTGCACGTGGGACACTCGCCCGCGGCACTGGTCCAGCGGCCAGGTCCAGATCCTCAACGATCTCGCCGCCGTCGCGCGCCAACGACTCCTCGCCGAGCCAGGCGACAAGTGATCTTTGCCAAAAAGCGCCACACGGGGGGATATGTGACTCGACGGGTACCGACATCGGGTAGCGTCCCGCCTGTGGTTCGGTGGGTGAAGTGAGCGGTCATGGCGACACGAACCCTTCACGTCGAGAATCCGCCGGCCGCGCAGGCTCGTAACGGTACGTCGGGCCCGCGCAAGAAAACCTTTGCCGAGCGAGTCCGCACCGATCCGTTGAGCACCATCATCACGGTCGCCATCGACGTTCTATCGGTGTCGATCGCAACCGCCCTGGGCGCGTGGTGGGCGATGTCCACCAACGACTACCCCCCGGATCTGTGGTTGGCCATCCTGTTCGTCCCGGTGGTGATCGCCACACTCGGCGCACGGGGCGTCTATCGGCGTCGCTTGAACCGGGAGTTCCTCGACGAGATCGGGCCCATCGAAGCGACTGTCGCGATTTCGACGATGTTCCTGCTCGCCGGCATGCTGCTCACCCATGAGTCCGGTCGACCGGGGTCGACCGTGCTGAAGATCTGGCTCTGCGCCGCGGTCCTCATGCCGTTCGGCCGATTGATCCGGGTGATCATCCAGCGCAGCCTTCGGCGACACCACCACCTCGTGGCGCCCACCCTCATCGTCGGCAACGGCCGCGTCGCCGGCCACATCATCAACCGCCTCGAGGAGTTCCCGGAATACGGTCTCGGGCCGGTTGGCATCATCGACGCCGAACCGTGGTTCGGTCAGGCGGGCGACCCGAGGCCCGACATCCCCTACCTGGGGCCGCCGGAGGACATCGACAAAGCGATTCGGGAGACCAGAGCGCAGAACGTCGTCATCGCGTTCTCCCGGACCCAAGATCAGGTGCTGACCCACGTGGTCCGAGCCGCCCACCAGAACGGCCTGCGGGTCTGGGTCGTGCCGCGCATGTTCGACACGATCGGCGAGCGAGCCCGCATCGAGCACGTCGGCGGTACCCCCTTGCTGGCGCTGCCGCACACCAACCCGCGCGGCTGGCAGTTCACCGTCAAGCACGTCTTCGACCGGGTGATGTCTTTCCTTCTGCTGCTGTTTATCTCGCCGGTCTTCCTCACCCTGGTGCTCCTCGTGAAGTTGAGCTCGCCGGGACCGATCTTCTTCCGCCAGCCGCGGGTTGGACGCGACGGACGCGTATTCGACTGTCTGAAATTCCGCACCATGCGGGCACCCGACGCCGCCGATGCGGCGTTCCAGCTCAAGACCGGTGCCGCGCCCGGAGGCGTGGAAGGTGTCGACCGCCGTACCAAGATCGGCAAAATTCTGCGTGCCACATCGCTCGACGAGCTGCCGCAGTTCCTCAACGTGCTTAAGGGCGAGATGAGCCTGGTGGGTCCCCGGCCGGAGCGGCCGGAGTTCGTCGAGTTGTTCGAGGCACAGATCCAGCGATACGGCGAGCGTCACCGCGTTCGGGCCGGCGTCACCGGCTGGGCTCAGGTACACGGCCTACGTGGGCAGACGTCGATCGCCGATCGCGCCGAGTGGGACAACTACTACATCGAGAACTTCTCGATCGCCCTCGACCTCAAGATCTTGGCGCTGACGATTCCCGCGGTGCTGCGTCGCGCGGAGTAAAGCTTCGATAACGGCGCGTTGGCTGGTGTGTGAAAAATGCCCGGACCGGGTAACTCACAGTTAACGCATCGGCGAACGGGGCAGTCCCGTTTCACGCGCGCCTCAGGAGTTAACATGAGTCACCCACTGCTCACGTCGACCGATGTCATCCGCCACGCGATCGCCGACCAAGTACGGCGCCTGGGCGGCAATGACGAGAACATCGATGACATCGCCTTTGCCGCGTCCTATGCCGTGATGTGCTGGGGTTTGGCTGCAGCCGAAAGCAATTGACGTTCGCGTCTGTTCAGCACCCGAGCCCTGTGCGCCGCACGCTTCACCGGACCACGGGACCCGACTAGCTGACCACAGCCGACGTTCGCTTTCGGTTCCCGGTCTCGTCGACGAACGTCAGGACGCCACATCCTTCGCCGGGCATGTGTCGCCCAGGTAGTGAATTCCCTTGTGGCGCTCCCCTTTCGGCGGCAGATTGCGAGCCGGGGTGTGGAGCAGCGGGGCATCGGCGGGAATCCGGCCGGTGGCGCGATCCCACCCAGCACGCGCACGCGGGTGCATCCGACGACGCTCGGGCAAGACCTTGAACGCCAGATTGACCACGCGGCCGAACAGCCTGTGCAGGCGCTCATCTCGCTTCGACCACGTGTAGCCCATCAGGTCGCGGACCGGCTGATCGTAGAGCCCGACGGTGATCCAGACCGCGACCGGACCGAGCACCTTGAGGTACGCCGACCACAGAAAATCGGGAATCCATTGCAGCGAAGGATGTTTGGGCATCGTCGACAGGTCAAGAACCTCGCGGGTGGCCCAATTGTTCTCGAGCACGTTGCGGCACATGCGATCCCAGTAGACCTGGAATTCCTCCCAGCTTGCCGGCACCGGCCGCATGCTCATGCCGTACATCCGGTACCACGTGACGTGCTCGTCGAACAGTTGACGTTTCTCGTCCTCGGTCAGACCGTCACCGAAATGCTCGGCGGTCAGCACCGTGCCCATGAAAAACGTTGCGTGGGCCCAATAGAAGACGTCCGGGTTGAGCGCACTGTAGCGGCGCCCTTGGGAGTCCACGCCCTTGATCGGAATGTGGTAGTCACGCACTTCCGCACCGGTCTCCGGTGCCCGTTCACCGTCGAACACCACACCCCCGATGGGGTAGAGCGATCGCAACAGCCGAGGCAGCCGCTCGATGAAGAAGATCGAGTGCTGCTCGACGGCGGCACCGAGTTGAGGATGCATGTTCTGCATCGAGCCGGCCCACGGCCCTTGGAGTAGTCCGCGCCAGTCACCGAAGTATTTCCACGTCAGCGACTCGGGGCCCAGCACCGCCGGCGGGCTGTCGTATCCGCCGTCGGTCACCGGGCAGCCGGACGCCACTTGCGCGCCCTCGCTGGTGACGGGGCACGATTCGGAAGTATCTTGACTCAACTGGTGACCTTCCCGAGGAAGTCTGGCATTTTGACTACATGCGTTGTCACCAAGAGCTTAGGAGCGATGTGACGCCGGGTCAACGACGGGGCCGCTGGTCCGGCGTCCCACTGCCGGACCGGCAGGCGTTGCGCCGCGACGAACTGATCGCCGCCGGCGTCACACTGCTCGGCAGCCCCGGCGGCCCGGCGCTGACGGTGCGGGCGGTCTGCCGCCATGCCGGCCTGACCGAGCGCTACTTCTACGAAAGCTTCTCCGACCGGGACGAGTTCGTCCGAGCCGTCTACGACGACGTCTGCACTCGCGCCATGACCGCACTGACATCGGCCGCGACGCCGCGCGCGGCAGTCGAACAGTTCGTGAGCCTGATGGTGGACGATCCGGTTCGAGGCCGGGTGCTGCTGCTGGCGCCACAGGTCGAAGCCGTGCTGATCCACTCCGGTGCCGAGTGGATGCCCAGCTTCATCGAGCTGCTGCAGAGCAAGCTGACGGCGATCAGCGATCCGGTGTTGCAGAAGATGATGGCCACCGGGCTGATCGGCGCGCTGACCGCGCTGTTCACCGCTTACCTCGACGGCCGGCTGTCGGCCTCGAGGGAGCAGTTCATCGACTATTGCGTCGACCTGCTGCTCGCTCGTACGGCGAGTTATCCGCCGGCGACCTGACCCGCCTCACCCGGAACGTTGCCGGTCTGATCAAGTTCGCTCGACTCGCTCTGCTGCGCTTCGGCCTGCGCCTTGGCGAGCTGCTCCTCATAGTCGGCGCGAGCCGCGCGTCCTTCGGGGCTGCCGATCGAGTTGCCCGGCACGCCGGCCGTCGCGAAGGTGTTGTTGCAGTTCAGGTACAGCAACACACGGTTGCCGGGGTTCGTGCCGCTGGAGTCGAGGAAGTCCGCGCTGCGTGATCCGGTGACCATGCACTGGTCGGTCGGCAGGAAGCTCCCGACGCGGGTGGCGATGGTCGCCGACTGGCCGGCGTCGCTGATCGCCTGCGCCGCATCGGCGTACGTCTGGCCCGCGTATTCGTTGGTTGCTGACGCGACGCCGGAACCGAACATCGCAACCGATGCGACCGCCGCACCGGCCGCACTAACGCCGAGGACCAAACAGTTCTTCATCGCGACCTCCGGGATGTGCATTTCCTGTGCATTTGCGTACCACACGCTGGGTATGACTGGTGCGCAAATAATACGCCGGGTCGTGGAAGTCTGCAGTCCGGCGAACGAGTTCCATGGACCGTTATCAACATGCCGAGAGGAGGAACTTGAATGTCACCGAGATACACAGATATATTGAGTGCAACCACTAGGAACAGATAACTGGAGGGCTCATGTCGAAAGACCTGACCGACCTCGATCTCCTGCATGAGCTGGAACCGGTGGCGGAGAAGCTCATAAACCGCCACATGACGATGATGAAGGACTGGAACCCGCACGACTACATCCCGTGGTCGGACGGCAAGAACTACTACGCCCTCGGCGGCCAGGACTGGGATCCCGAGCAGTCGAAGCTCTCCGAGATCGCGCGCACGGCGATGGTGCAGAACCTCCTGACCGAGGACAATCTGCCCGCGTATCACCGCGAGATCGCGATGAACTTCTCGATGGACGGCCCGTGGGGCTACTGGGTCAACCGGTGGACCGCCGAGGAGAACCGGCACGGCATCTCGATCCGCGACTACCTGGTGGTCACCCGCAACTGCGATCCCGTGGAGCTCGAAGAACTGCGGATGGAGCAGATGACCCGTGGCTTCTCGCCGGGCCAGAACCAGCAGGGCGATCTGTTCGCCGAGAGCCTGTTCGACTCGGTCATGTACGTGAGCTTCCAGGAGCTGGCGACCCGGGTATCGCACCGCAACACCGGCAAGGCCTGCAACGACCCCGTCGCCGAGCAGCTGCTGGCCAGGATCTCCAACGACGAGAACCTGCACATGATCTTCTACCGCGACGTCAGTGAGGCCGGCTTCGACGTGGCCCCCAACCAGGCGATGAAGTCGCTGCACCGGGTGCTGCGCAACTTCAAGATGCCCGGATACACCGTGCCGGACTTCCGGCGCAAGGCCGTCATCATCGCCATGGGTGGCGTGTACGACCTGCGTATCCACCTCGACGACGTCGTGATGCCGGTGCTCAAGAAGTGGCGCATCTTCGAGCGCGACGACTTCACCGGCGAAGCCGCGGCAATGCGCGACGACCTCGCGAACCTGATCACGGAAATCGAAGAGGCCGCCGACAAGTTCGAAGAGTCCAAGGCCCGCAAGCTCGAGCGGGACGCGCGTCTCGCCGAGAAGCGCAGCGCCAAGGCATTGGCAGGGGCGGCAACATAGTAGACATCGCACCAGCGGCCACCGGGCTGCGGATCGGGCCTTTCGCCCTCCGCAGCCCGGTTGTCTTGGCGCCCATGGCCGGCGTCACCAACGTCGCGTTCCGCACCCTGTGCCGCGAGCTGGAGGAGGCACGGGCCGGAACGGTGTCGGGCCTTTACGTCTGCGAGATGGTCACCGCACGCGCACTTGTCGAACGCCACCCGGTGACCATGCACATGACGACGTTCGCTCCGCAGGAGTCGCCGCGCTCGTTGCAGCTCTACACCGTGGATCCGGCGACGACGTATGAGGCCGCCCGGATGATCGTCACCGAGGATCTGGCCGACCACATCGACATGAACTTCGGCTGCCCGGTGCCCAAGGTCACCCGTCGCGGCGGCGGAGCCGCTCTGCCCTACAAGCGTCGCCTGTTCGGCCAGATCGTGGCCGCCGCCGTGCGCGCCACTGAAGGCAGCTCCGTGCCGGTGACCGTGAAGTTCCGGATCGGCATCGACGACGATCACCGCACCCACCTCGATGCCGGCCGGATTGCCGCGCAGGAGGGCGCCGCGGCGGTCGCGCTGCACGCCCGCACCGCCGCCCAGCGGTACTCGGGGACCGCGGACTGGGACGAAATCGCCCGCCTCAAGGAGGCCGTGACGACGATCCCGGTGCTCGGCAACGGCGACATCTTCGAGGCCAACGACGCCCTGGCGATGATGGCGTCGACCGGGTGTGACGGAGTCGTCATCGGCCGCGGCTGCCTGGGCCGTCCCTGGCTGTTCGCGGAGCTGTCGGCGGCCTTCACCGGTTCGCCGACGCCGGCCCCGCCGACGCTCGGCGAAGTCACCGACATCATCCGCCGCCACGGCGAGCTGCTGGCCGACCACTTCGGCGAAGACAAGGGCATGCGCGATATCCGCAAGCACGTCGCTTGGTATCTGCACGGCTTCCCTGCGGGTGCCGACATCCGGCGGGCGTTGGCGCTGGTCAAGACCCTGGCCGAGCTGGACACCCTGCTCGACCGCCTCGACCGCGACATCCCGTTTCCGGACGCCGCAACTGGGCCGCGGGGCCGGCAGGGGTCGGCGGCGTCGGTCACCCTGCCGGAGGGCTGGCTCGACGACCCCGACGACTGCACGGTGCCTGCGGGGGCCGACATGATGAACTCCGGAGGCTGAACCGAGACGGTCCCGACACCGACGCGAGCTAGCGGTTCGACGGCTTGTCTCAGTACGATGGTGATCTTGTCTTGTCGTGGGCCGCTGGAGTGGCGGACAGCCATCGACTGCTGCTACAAGACATAGGACCGTTGAGACGGCCGCGCATCGATGCCGGCCGAGGTGTCGGTACTACCGGACCATCATGTGCACGCGCGTCGACGCGCACGACCTAGAGTCGGAGGCGACTGGAACATGAGTGACGGCGGCAACGCCACTCCTGGCCAGCACCGCGCCCCCGACGAGGGCGAGCGGGTGACCAGGACTCCCCGAGCCGCGGCCGGCGCCGCGCCCTGGGAGCGGGTGACAGCGCCCGCTCCCCCGAGCGGCAACCACACCCAAGGCGTCACAGTCGCCGACCTGATCGCGAAGGTGTCCGGCTCCCGGCCCGCGATCGAGCCCACCCGGCACCGCGCCGAGGACGACGATTACCACGACTACGACGACGACGTCGCGACAGATCTCCCCGACCTGACCGACCTGACCGAACCCATCCCGGTCGTCACCGCCGCCTACGCCGACGAAGTGCCCGACCTCGAGGCGATCCGACGTGCGCGCGGCCCGCTGGCCGCTGACCCCGACCCGGCGCCGTCGAGCACCACCAAGAAGAAGGCCAAGTCGCGCCGCAAGCCCGTGCTGCTGGCCGGTCGATCCGCGGCGGCGCTGTTCGCGGTGTCGGCTCTGGTGCTGACCGGCGGCGCCTGGCAGTGGCAGTCCACCAAGAACGATCTGCTGCGCAATGTCGCCGCGCTGGATACCAATTCGCGCGACATCATCGATCCGAACGCGCAGTTCGGTGACGAGAACTTCCTGATCGTCGGCGTCGACAGCCGTACCGGCGCCAACGGCGAGATCGGTGCCGGCACCACGGAGGATGCCGGCGGCGCCCGGTCGGACACCGTGATGCTCGTGAACGTCCCCGCCGACCGCAAGCGCGTCGTCGTGGTGTCGTTCCCCCGCGACCTGGCCATCACTCCCGCGTATTGCCAGGCGTGGGACCCCGACACCGGCAAGTACGGCCCGGTCGCCGACAAGGCCACCGGCGAGATGAGTGACGACTACCGCTACACCGAGACGAAGCTGAACTCCGCCTACGCCTACGGCGGACCGAAATGCCTGGTCAAGGTCATCCAGAAGATGTCGGGGCTCTCGATCAACCGGTTCATGGCCGTCGACTTCGCCGGCTTCTCCAAGATGGTCGACGCCGTCGGCGGCGTCGAGGTCTGCAGCACCACCCCGCTGAAGGACTACGAGCTGGGCACCGTGCTCGAGAACGCGGGCCGCCAGACGCTCGACGGACACACCGCGCTGAATTACGTCCGCGCCCGCCAGGTCACCACCGAGCTCAACGGCGACTACGGCCGGATCAAGCGCCAGCAGCTGTTCCTGTCCTCCCTGCTGCGCTCGATCATCTCCAAAGACACCCTGTTCAGCCTCACCAAGCTGAACAACGTGGTCAACGAGTTCATCGACGACACCTACGTGGACAACGTCCGGACCAAGGACCTGGTCGACCTCGGCCAGTCGTTGCAGGGCGTCAACGCGGGCCGGATCACGTTCGTCACCGTGCCCACCACCGGCATCACCGACGCCGACGGCAACGAACCGCCGCGCACCCAGGACATCCGCGCGTTGTTCGACGCGATCATCAACGACGATCCGCTACCCGGCGAGAACGACACCAACGCGACGACGAGCCCGATGACGGCGTCGCAGAACGCCATTCAGGCGGCCAAGCCCAGCCAGGTCGAGCAACAAGGCCAAACGACGCAGACCGAGTTGGTCAACGCCGTGACCACCGACCCGCAGGACATCACGGTGCAGGTGTCGAACTCCACCGGCCAGGACGGACTAGGCTCCACCGCCGCGACCGCGCTGAAGCAGCACGGCTTCCGCGTGTTGGCCCCGGACGACTACACCGGCACCGTCACCGCGACCACGGTGATGTTCTCAGCGGGCAACGAGCAGGCCGCCGCCACCGTCGCCGCAGCATTCCCGGACGCGCAGATGGAACGCATGGACGGCTTGGGCGAAACCGTCCAGGTGGTGCTCGGGCCCGACTTCACAAGTGTGGCCGCCCCACCGCCCAGCGGATCGGCGGTCAGCGTGCAGGTCAGCCACAACTCCAAGAGCACCCCCACCGAGCTGCCCGAGGACCTCACGGTCACCAACGCCGCGGATGTCACCTGCGAATAAGCCGACTCGACCATGACCGTTGTCTGCGTTCATTCACCGTTCGTTCACTCCACCTCGGCATACTGGGTGCACTGGCAGAAAGTAGGGTGGACGCCATGCGCACCGCATACCACGAGCAGCTTGATGCTCTGACCGACCAGCTGGCCGAGATGTGCCGGATGGCCGGACTCGCCATGGAACGAGCCACACAGTCGCTGCTTCAGGCCGACCTGGTGCTGGCCGAACAGGTCATCACCGACCACGAGCAGATCTCGGCGGCCAGTGCGCGTGCCGAGGAGGCCGCCTTTGTGCTGCTGGCGCTGCAGGCGCCGGTCGCCGGGGACCTGCGGGCGATCGTCAGCTCCATTCAGATCGTCGCCGACGTCGACCGGATGGGAGCGCTGGCGCTGCACGTCGCCAAGATCGCCCGTCGCCGGCATCCGCAGCACACGCTGCCCGAGGAAGTCAACGGTTACTTCGCCGAAATGGGCCGCGTAGCAGTCGATTTGGGCAACAGTGCGCGTGAGGTGCTGCTGTCCCGGGATCCGGAGAAGGCACGTCGTATCCGTGAGGAAGACGACGCAATGGACGATCTGCATCGGCATCTGTTCACCGTGCTGATGGATCGCGAGTGGAAGCACGGGGTGGCCGCCGCGGTCGACGTGACGCTGCTGGGCCGGTTCTACGAGCGCTTCGCCGACCATGCCGTCGAGATCTCCCGCCGCGTGATCTTCCAGGTGACCGGCCGGCTGCCCGAAGAAGAGGAAATCGCGGCGACCTGAGCCTGCGCCCGACATACAAAAAATCCGGTATCGCCTTGCGGCGATACCGGATTTTTGTTGGTACTGGCCCTAGCCGAATCGGCCGGAGATGTAGTCCTCGGTGGCCTTCTGGCGCGGATTCGAGAAGATCTTCTCGGTGTCGTCGATCTCGACCAGGCGGCCCGGCTTACCGGTGGCCTCCAGGTTGAAGAACGCGGTCTGGTCGCTGACCCGCGCGGCCTGCTGCATGTTGTGCGTGACGATCACGATCGTGAACTCCTGCTTGAGTTCGCCGATCAGGTCCTCGATGGCCAGCGTGGAGATCGGGTCCAGCGCCGAACACGGCTCGTCCATCAGCAGCACGTCGGGCTGGACGGCGATGGCACGGGCGATGCACAGTCGCTGCTGCTGACCGCCGGACAGCCCGCCGCCGGGCTTTTCTAGCCGGTCCTTGACCTCGTTCCACAGGTTGGCGCCCTTGAGCGAACGCTCTGCGGTCTCGTCGAGCACCTTCTTGTTACGGACGCCCTGCAGCTTCAGGCCAGCCACCACATTGTCGCGAATCGACATGGTGGGGAACGGGTTTGGCCGCTGGAAGACCATGCCGATGGTCTTGCGCACGCCGACCGGGTCGACCCCGGATCCGTAGATGTTCTCGCCGTCGAGCAGCACCGAGCCCTCGACCCGGGCACCCGGGATGACCTCGTGCATACGGTTGAGCGTGCGGAGCACCGTGGACTTGCCGCAACCCGACGGACCGATGAACGCGGTCACGTTGCGCGGCGGCACCGCCAGCGATACGTCGGCGACAGCGTGGAATGCGCCGTAGTAGATGTTGACGTCTTTGAGATCAAGCCGCTTGGCCATCGAAGGCTCCTAAACCTTTTTCGGGGCAAAGAATTTGGCGATGAAGCGCGCACCGACGTTGAGGATCGCGATCAGCACGATCAGCGTCAGCGCTGCGCCCCACAGTCGGTCGGTGGGAACGGGATTGGCACCTGCACCGGCCGATGTCTGGTCGTACATCATGCCGGGTAGCGAGCCCATGAACCCGTTGAACATGTCGAAGTTCATCGCCTGCGAGTAGCCGACCAGGATCAGCAGCGGCGCCGTCTCGCCCATGACGCGGGCCAGCGCCAGCATGATGCCGGTGACGATGCCCGACAGCGCAGTCGGAATGACAATGCGCGCAATGGTTTTCCATTTCGGCACGCCGAGCGCATAACTGGCCTCGCGCAGGTCCATCGGAACGATCCGCAGCATCTCCTCGGTGGAGCGCACGATCACGGGGATCATCAACAGCACCAGGGCCAGTGACACCGCGAACCCGGAACGCTGAAAACCCAACGTGGCCACCCACAATGCGTAGATGAACAGCGCGGCGACGATCGACGGCACACCGGTGAGAATGTCGACCATGAACGTGGTGATCTTGCCCAGCCGGGTGCCGCCGCCGTACTCCACCAGATAGATGCCGACGAATACGCCGACCGGAATCGAGATCACCGCGCAGAACAAGCCCTGCAGCAGGGTTCCCACCAATGCGTGGTAGACGCCACCGCCGGGCATGAACGCGGTCATACCGGACTGCGAATGCGTCCACCAGCCGCTGTCGAGGACGATCTTCAAACCCTTGCTGATCACCGAGTACAGCACCCAGATCAGCGGCACCACGGCCACGAACACCGACAGCGTCACCAGTACGGTGGCGGTGTTGTTGGTCAGCTTGCGCCGCAGGCTGACCGCCTGGAAGGTCGGCGCCTTGACCGGCTTGTCGAGTGTCGAGGTCATCGGGCACCCCTTCCGGCCACCGCGGCGCGGGCCGCCGAGTTGACCACGAACGTCAGGATGAACAGCACCAGGCCGGCGGCGATGTAAGCCCCCGCCTTGTACTGGTCATTGAATTCCGAAGCGGCCGAAGCGATCTTGCTGGCGAAGGTGTACCCGGCGTCGAACAGCGACCAACCGAACGCCTTCTGCGTGCCGCGCAGGATGATCAGCAGCGCGATCGTCTCACCGAGGGCGCGGCCCAGGCCGAGCATCGCGCCGCTGATGTAGCCGGACAGACCGAACGGCAGCACCGTGGTCCTGACCACTTCCCAGCGGGTCGCACCGAGCGCCAGCGCGGCCTCGATCTGTCCCCGTGGCGTCTGGACGAACACCTCGCGGCTGACGGCGGTGATGATCGGCAGGATCATCACCGCCAGCACGATCCCGGCGGTGAAGATGGTGCCGCCGCCGGCCACCGACGCGTTGCCGGTGTCGAACAAGAACAGCCAGCTCAGGTTGCCGTTGAGCCACATCGCGAGCGGCTTGAGGACTGGAGCCAGCACGTACAGGCCCCAGACGCCGTAGATGATCGACGGCACGGCGGCCAGGAGATCCACCATGTAGCCCAGCGGCCCGGCCACCCGGCGCGGGGCGTACTGCGTCAAGAAGATCGCGATACCGAGCGCCACCGGCATCGCCAGGACCAGGGCGAACAGCGAGACGAACACCGTCACCTGCAGCAGGTCCAGGATGCCGAACTTCATGTGGGCGGTGTCGGTGGTGACCCAGTTGCCGCCGTAGGTGAAGAAGTTGACGTCGTTTCGGCCCAGCGCCGGTACCGCACGCCAGACGAGGAACAGGCCGATCGCGGCGATCAGCGCGATGACGAGAACGCCGGAACCTTCGGACAGCCCGCGGAAGATCCGGTCACCGAGGCGCACCTTGGCTGTTCCGGACGGGTTCGTCGGAATCGAGGGCTTCCCGGGGAAGGGTGCGGCCACGACCTCGCCGGATCCAGCCTCCGCTGGATTAGGCCCGGGTACGTCTTGGGTCACATCCACCCCATCGCTCACTGATCTCTCCATCGTCACCGCAATCGACCTGCCTCGCCAGCGCTCTTACAGAATTGCTTTGACGGCGGTCAGCAACCGCTGCTTGAACGCGTCAGGCAGCGGGACGTAGCCGGCAGCGGGCAGGCCCGCCTGGCCGTCGTTGGCCGCCACGGTCAGGAAGGACTTGACTGCCGCAGAGGTGTCGGCGTCGTAGCCCTTCGAGCAGACGATCTCGTAGGTCGCCAGCATCAGCGGGTAGGCGCCCGCCGCCTTGGTGGCGTACAGCGAGTTCAGGTCCAGCTTCAGGTCATTGCCGTCGGCCGCGAACTTCGCGGAGTCGATGGCGGCCTTGGCCGAATCGTCGCTCAGCGCGACCGCGCCACCGCCGTTGTCGATCTCGGCGGCGGTCAGCTTGGCCTGATCGGCGAAGCCCTTCTCGACGTAGCCGATCGCACCCGGGGTGGACTGCACGGCCTGCACCACGCCGGCCGACTTCTGTGCACCCTCACCGGCGCCGCCCTGGAACTCCTTGCCGGCACCCTTGGTCCAGGTCTGCGGTGCAGCCGCGGCCAGGTACTTCTGGAAGTTGTCGGTGGTGCCCGAGGAATCCGAACGGTAGATCGGCGTGATCTTCTGGTCCGGCAGCGAGACACCGCTGTTCAGCGCCGCGATGGCCGGGTCGTTCCAGTTGGTGATCGCACCGGTGAAGATCTTGGCCAGCACATCGGGGTTGATGACGAGCTTGTCGACGCCGGGCAGGTTGTAGCCCAGCGCGACGGGACCGAACACCAGCGGCAGGTTCCAGGCCGGGTTACCACCGCAGCGCTTGGCGGCCGGATCGACCTGATCCTTCGACAGCGGCGAGTCGGACCCGGCGAAGTCGACCTGGCCTGCGATGAACTGGGTGACACCCGCGCCGGAGCCGGTCGGGTTGTACGAGAGGTTCTTGCCCGCGCACTTCTGGCCCCACACCTGGTTGAACACCGCGACGGCGTTCTGCTGTGCGGTCGAGCCCTCGGCGGTCACGGCATTCTTGCCACCGCAGTCGGCCGAAGCGCTGGACGAACCGGACGCCGCGTTGGTCGAGGACGACGTTCCGGCGTTGTTGTCGCTTCCGCAGGCGGTGAGCGTCAGGCCGGTGATGGCCGTTGCTGACGCAGTCACGAAGAACGCCTTGCCAAACCTGTTCAGATTCACCTATCCCACTTTCTCCAGTGTTGCCCTGTTCGCCCCGGTAGGAGCGCATGCACCACCCCGGAAGTTAGGCGTTGGTAGTGGACGGAACCCACCCGGAATATGAACGGAAGGTGAACAGGTTGATGAACGACGCATTGCGGGCAGCCGCTAACTAGCTGTGACTGCCGCCGCGGTCAATATTTGCTGATCCAGAAGCTTGGTAGGCGGTGTCGATATTCGAGACAGCAAATCCGAGCCGTTCGTAGGTCTTGACCGCGGCGGTGTTGTCGGCTTCGACGTAGAGCAGGACCTCCGGAGGGCAGGAGCGAAGCGACCCGGGAGTGTCATCCGGAGGGCAGGAGCGAAGCGACCCGGGAAGATCATCCGGAGGGCAGGAGCGAAGCGACCCGGGAGTGTCATCCGGAGAATTGTTCGCGCCCAGCACGTTCGCGAGGTGCTCGATGCCCACGAGGGTGAGCAGACGGCCCAGCCCGCGGCCTTGCGCGGCCGGGTCCACACCGACCACATAGACCTCGCCCAGCCCTGGATGGTCGTTGTGCACTTTGGTCCAGTGGAAACCGAGCAGCCGCCCGGTCTCGTCGTCGACGGCGAGGAACAGACCCGCGGGATCGAACCACGATTCACGACGCCGTTCGTCCACGTCGGATGGGCCCCAGCCGCCTTGTTCGGGATGCCAGGAGAAGGCGGCGTTGTTCACCCGCAGCAGCTCCGCGTCATCGTCAGGGCCGGCGTAGGTGCGAATCCGAATACCTTCGGGCACAACGACTTCGGGGATGTCGTGAAGTGGGCGGCGCATCTGCATCAGTTCGCGCACCACTGTCATCCCGAGCGCGTCGGCGACCGCCCGGGCCTCGGGCAGGGTGCCGTGCGCCCAGAACCGGACCGCCCCGCCTGCGGCGTCGACGGCGGCCCCGAGCAACGCTGAGCCGATACCGCGACGACGGGCCTGCGGCGCCACGACGAGCTCACCCATCGCCTCGGCGTCATCGCGTCCCGGCGTCAGATTGAGGTAGCCGACGACGTCGTCCCCCTCGGCCGCGACGAGATGCCGGGTTCGGGACTGTGGCAGTTCACGCAGGACCTGCTCACCTACCGGAGCGACCCCGTCGACTCGGGTGGCGGCCTCGATCACGGCGCGCACCTGCTCCTGCTCGGTCGGGGTCAGGGCGGGCTGCCAGTGCGGCGCGCTCACTGACTGCGCAGCGGCTGCGAGACCGGGCCCGACCGCACGCTCAACGAATCCGAGATGTCCTCGCCGTCGTCGAACGCGTCCTCGTCGTCGTCCTCGGCGAAGTCGGAGTCGACGGGCGCCGGACGGCCCCTGGCCGGACGGACCGCCTTGTAGCCGACATTGCGGACGGTCCCGATCAGAGATTCGTATTCGGGTCCGAGTTTGGCGCGCAGGCGTCGCACGTGCACGTCCACGGTGCGGGTACCGCCGAAGAAGTCGTAGCCCCACACCTCTTGGAGCAGCTGCGCGCGGGTGAACACCCGGCCGGCGTGCTGCGCCAGGTATTTCAGGAGTTCGAATTCCTTGTAGGTCAGGTCCAGCGGGCGGCCGCGCAACCGGGCCGTGTAGGTGCCTTCGTCGATGACCAGTTCCCCGAGGCTGACCTTGCCCGCGCTCTCCTGGGTGGCGACGCCGCCCCGCCGGCCGACCAGAAGGCGCAGCCGGGCGTCGATCTCCGCGGGGCCGGTGCTGGGCAGCAGGATCTCGTCCAGACCCCAGTCCATGTTGACGGCGACCAGGCCGCCCTCATTGACCACGGCCACCACCGGCACTGAGGTGCCGGTGGTTCCGAGCAGGCGACACAGGCCTCGAGCGGCCGCCAGGTCGGTGCGTGCGTCGACGATCGCGATGTCCGCCGAGCCCGCCTCCAGCAGCGACGAGACTTCGGTGGGCGCAGACCGCACGTTGTGTGCGAGCAACGCCAGCGACGGCAGCACCGATTCTGGGTGCGGGTCGACGGTGAGAAGTAGCAGGTCCAACAAACTCTCCAATGCCCCGGATACTCATCGTCGACAGCGCCGTCGCGGTGACCCACCAGACTCATGGGCGACATATGACCGTTACCCGGCCATGGGTCATCTAACTTTAACCCGCTACCTGCTATTTAGCTGATTTGAACGACTCCACCTGCCGTCGAGGGGGTGCGCGGCGGTCGCTGCGCACTGGTTGTACGCCAGAATGTGCAGGTGCGAAAGCTGCTGATCACTCTCGGTGCGACGCTGCTCGCCGTGGTCGTCGGGGCGGTCGGCGTCGATTTCGGGGCGACGATCTACGCCGAGTACCGGCTGGCCCGCACCGTGCGCAGCGCCGCCGGACTGTCGTTCGACCCGTCGGTGGCGATCCTGGGCTTTCCTTTTATCCAGCAGGCCATGCACCACCACTTCGACGAAATCGAGATCAAGGCCAACGGCGTGGCCCATGAAGTAGTGGGCAAGGCCTCGCTGGAGGCCACCCTGCACAACATCGACCTCACCGAAGCTTCCTGGCTGATCAGACCGGATGCGAATCTGCCGGTCGGCAAGCTGGAGAGCCGCATCATCATCGACTCGCTGCACCTCGGCCGGTTCGTCGGAATCACCGACCTGATGGTGGAGGCCCCGTCGAAGGAGACCAACGACGCCACCGGCGGGACCACCGAGTCGGGTATCTCCGGCAGCAAGGGCCTGGTCTTCACCGGTACGCCGAAGAAGGCCGATTTCGACAAGCCGGTCAGCGTCGCCGTCGACCTGTCGGTGGCCGGCCCGGAGCAGACCACGCTGGTGTTCACGGCGACGGATGTCCAGACCGGTCCCGGCACCGCTGACCAGCCGGTACCCGAGGACAAGAAGGCGGCGGTGCTGGCGGCGTTCAGCGGCAGCCTGCCCGGCCAGAAGCTGCCGTTCGGGGTGCGCCCGACCACCGAGGGCGCCCGCGGCTCGGACATCATCATCGAAGGCATCGCCGAGGGAGTAACCATCCGACTCGACGGGTTCACACAGTCATGAGCCCCGCATTGATCACCGCGATCGTCGCCATCGCCGCCGCGCTGGGCGTGGCGATCGTCGCAGGCGTGCTGCACAACCGGCGGTCCGGAGTCGTACGCGAAGCCGAATCGCACGACGTCGACGTCAGCGACCTGGGATTATCCCGCACCGGTCCGACCATCGTGCATTTCAGCGCAGTGTGGTGCGGACCCTGTGCCGGGGTGCGGCGCGTGGTCAATCAGGTCTGCGCCGATCTCCGTGATGTCGCCCACGTCGAAATCGACATGGATGCCGATCCGGCTGCCGCGCGCAAGCTTTCGGTGCTGTCGCTGCCGACCACGTTCATCTTCGACGCCGACGGCCGGCAGCGGTACCGGACGGCAGGGGTCCCCAAGGCCGCTGACCTGCGCGCGGCCCTCGAGCCTCTGTTGGCCTGAGACCCCGGTCATTGGGTACCATGACTCGCGTGTCGACCCGCCTCGAGCTAGCGCTCACCAAGCGTCGCGCAGTCGATCTGTGCCGCGTTGCGGGTTGTTGCTGTTGTTGCTGTAGCTGCTGAGTCGCCGCGCCTTCTTTCGCGCCGCCACTCCGAAGCGGCCGTTTGCGGCTCGTTTCCGCCCAGCCCCGATCAGCAACAGGAGAAAAATATGTCCACCAGCACCACCAACACCCCCGCCGTCGCCCAGGTGGATGTCCGCGGCCCCCGGTTCGCGGCCTGGGTCACCACGGCCGTCCTCGTCGCAGTCCTCGTCGTCTCGGGATTCAGCGCCGTTGCCGCAGCCGTCCTCCTGGCGCTGCAGGCCGTGGTGTTCGGAATCGGGGCGCTACGCGGGCCGCGTCAGCACCCCTACGGAGTGATCTTCGCCAACATCGTCGCCCCGCGACTGAGCCCCGTCTCCGAGCGGGAGCCGGTGCCGCCGTTGAAGTTCGCACAACTGGTGGGATTCGTGTTCGCCGTCGCCGGCGTCGCCGGCTTCGCCCTGGGCGCACCGCTGGTCGGCACCGTCGCCACCGCGTTCGCTCTGTTCGCCGCTTTCCTCAACGCGGCCTTCGGCATCTGCCTGGGCTGCCAGATCTACCCACTGGTGGCCAGGCTGCGTACGCCGGCCACCACCTGAGCTTTTCTAGACACGCAACCGAAAGGAACTACTTCATGGCACGCTCCGACGTCCTGGTCTCCACCGACTGGGCCGAGAGCAATCTCGACGCGCCGAACGTCGTCTTCGTCGAGGTCGACGAGGACACCTCGGCTTACGAAGACGGCCACATCGCCGGCGCCGTCAGGCTGGACTGGAAGACCGAACTGCAGGACCAGGTCAAGCGTGACTTCGTCGATCAGCAACAGTTCTCGAAGTTGTTGTCCGACAAGGGAATCAGCAACGACGACACGGTGATCCTGTACGGCGGCAACAACAACTGGTTCGCCGCGTACGCCTACTGGTACTTCAAGCTGTACGGCCACGAGAACGTCAAGCTGCTCGACGGCGGACGCAAGAAGTGGGAACTCGACGGACGCCCCCTGGTGACCGAGGTGCCCGACCGGCCCGCCACCTCGTACGCCGCGAAGGCTCCCGACAACACCATTCGCGCGTTCCGCGACGAGGTGATCGCCGCCATCAACGCCAAGAACCTGGTGGACGTGCGGTCCCCCGACGAGTTCTCCGGCAAGATCCTCGCGCCGGCCCACCTCCCGCAGGAACAGAGCCAGCGCCCCGGGCATATCCCCGGCGCCATCAACGTTCCGTGGAGCAGGGCTGCGAACGAGGACGGCACCTTCAAGTCCGACGAGGAATTGGCCAAGCTCTACGCCGCGGCCGGCCTGGACGGCGAGAAGGAGACGATCGCCTACTGCCGAATCGGCGAGCGGTCATCGCACACCTGGTTCGTGCTCCAGGAACTGTTGGGGCACAAGAACGTCAAGAACTACGACGGTAGTTGGACCGAATATGGCTCCCTGGTGGGGGCCCCGATCGAGTTGGGAAGTTGATCATGTGCTCTGCACCTAAACAAGGACAGACTCTGCCCGCCGGTGTCGACCTCGAGAAGGAGACTGTGATCACGGGCCGCGTGGTGGACGACTCGGGTCAGACGGTGGGCGGTGCATTCGTGCGTCTGCTGGACTCGAGCGACGAGTTCACCGCCGAAGTGGTCGCCTCGGCGACCGGTGACTTCCGGTTCTTCGCGGCACCGGGCACCTGGACCGTGCGTGCGCTGTCCAAGGTCGGCAACGGCGACGCCACCGTCGCGCCGACCGGCGCCGGGATCCACGAAGTCGACATCAAGGTCGCGTAGTCACGTCTGGGGTCGGGCTCGGGCGGCGACCTCGCCCGAGCCCCGGATAGACTGTCACCGTGGTTCTTTTCTACGAGATCCTGCTGGTTGCGACGGTCGTGTTGATCACCTGGTTCGCGTTGTACGCGCTCTATCGACTGATCACCGACGAGTCGTGAGCTCTGAGGACATCTCCGGTAGCGGCGATCGTGCCGTAGCAGCGGCCGTTGAGCGGGCGAAGGAAACGGCCGGCCGCAATATCCCGGTTTTCGACGACCTGCCGGTTCCCGCCGACACCGCCAATCTGCGCTTGGGCGCCAACCTCAACGATGCGCTGCTGGCCTTACTCCCGCTGGTGGGGGTCTGGCGCGGCGAGGGCGAGGGCCGCGGAGCCCACGGCGACTATCACTTCGGACAGCAGATCATCGTCTCGCACGACGGCGGTGAATATCTGAACTGGGACTCTCGGTCCTGGCGCCTTGACGAGGCCGGCGAGTACGCCGGTCCTGGGCTGCGGGAGTCCGGCTTCTGGCGGTTCGTCAACGACCCGGCGGACCCGGGTGAATCGCAGGCCATCGAGCTGATGCTGGCGCACTCCGCGGGGTACGTCGAGTTGTTCTACGGCCACCCCCGCAATCAGTCGTCCTGGGAGCTGGTGACCGACGCGTTGGCGCGCAGCAAGTCCGGTGTACTGGTCGGCGGCGCCAAACGGTTGTACGGGATCGTCGAGGGCGACCTGGCCTACGTCGAGGAGCGGGTCGACGCCGACGGCGGACTTGTTCCGCACCTGTCCGCGCGGCTGACGCGATACGTCGGCTGATGCGCCGCATTGCCCTCGGGGTCGCCACGGCGGCCACCGCGCTCCTCGCCGGGTGCGCACCGGCCCCGTCCCCGTCGCAGCCGACGGTGATCAGCCCGGCGCCGAGCACCACCAGTCCCCTGCCTGACACCACATCCCCGACCACCACGGCGCCCGGGTCGGCCGAGCACGGTTCGCTGGCCCGCTGCCTGCACGAGCACGGCGTCCCCGACTCGGCCGGTACCGCGGTCCTGGGTCCGCCGTCGGGGGTCGACCCCGGCGTCTGGGATCAGGCGATGAAAGCGTGCTCGCCCTTGGAGCCGGGTCCGGCCGGCTAGCCGCCGACGAATCCGCCGAGCTGACAACGGTTTTGCTCGACGGCCGGTCGCGCATCGCTCACAGCTGTCGCACAGCCGTGTGCTAATCAGCGCCTACGCACACTGCATACGGTCGGTCTTCCCTTCGAGATGGAGATGACGAGATGACTCTGCGACCGTTGCACGCCGCAGCCATGGGCACCATGAGCGCAGCCCTGATCGGCGCCCTGGTGACGTGTGCGCCCTCAAGCTATGCCGCACCGGGCAACCCGGCCGGGCCGAATGATCCGTTCGTGAAATGCATGACCGACAACGGTGTGCCCACGCCGCCTCAGGGCGGTCCCGGTGGCCCCGGCGGACAGGGCGGCCAGCCGAGCGGCCCACCGCCACAGGGTGGTCCGGGCGGGCAGCACGACTCCGGCGCAGCCGGCGGTCCGCCGCCGGCACCGCCGGGTGTTGACCAATCGGTGTGGGACAAGGGACTACAGGCGTGCGCGTCATTGGCGCCCGCGCCGCCTCAGCAGCGCTGAGAGATCAGAAAAAGGGGCGGCCCCCGAGCCGTTATTCCTTGGTCGGACTAACCAAGAGCTCGGGGGCCGGGTAGCTGCCTGGAATTCGCCAGCGCGCTCAGAGCGCAGGTGAAATCCCGGCACCTGGTGCTGCTAGCGGGCAGCCACCTCACATGTCCTAGAAGCTATCAATTTTCCGGACCACCTCCCTTCTCGTGTACCGACGAAAGTACCCGCGTCAGAAAGGTTGTGCCAACAGATTTTCGCGATCAGCGATCACACACGATCGCGGCATCGACCAGAGCGGCCACCTCGTCGGCCAGCCGAGTGGGCGGCAGCGCCCGCCCGTCGAGCGTATGCACCCGCGCCGCCAGCGTCATACTGGACACCAGCCAAACCCCCTGTGCGGCATACAAGTCGGATGGCCGGAGCGCGCGGAAGTCGCAGTCGTAGCCCTTCTCACGGGCAACCTCGAACAGCGCCTGCTGCGTGGTGCCACGCAGGATCGGGTACCACGGCGGTGGGGTGAGCAGGGTCGTTCCCGAGCCCTCGTCGGTGGCGATCACCACCGTCGAGCGCGGACCCTCGAGCAGGTACCCGTCGGAGCTGACGAAGATCACATCACCGGCGCCTTTGGCGGCGGCGTGCCGCAGCGCGGCCATGTTCACCGCGTACGACAGCGTCTTCGCGCCGGCCAGCAGCCAGGGCATCGCGTCGACTCCGCTGGATGGCAACCCGCGGTCGAGCAGCACCGCGGCGATCCCGTCGCGGCGGGTCGCGACAACCCGCTCCGGCACGGGATTGACCGTGAGGTAGGCGGTCGGATCCGAACCGCTCTCCCGACCGCGGCTGTACACCAGCCGCAACGCGCCCTCGGCCGCCGTCGACGACGTCCACTGCCCGACCGCGACACCGATGGCCCGCCGCCAGGCCGACAGGTCCGGTTCCGGCAGCTCCATCGTCTTGGCCGACTGGGTGAGCCGGCGCAGGTGCGCATCCACCAGGCAGGCGCGGCCGTCGCGGACCAGCAGGGTCTCGAACACGCCGTCGCCCCGTACGGCCGCGAGATCGTCGGCGAACAGCAAGGGCTGCGCCGGGTCGCGCACCTCGCCGTCGAGAGTGACGAGCACCGAGAGGCGGCCGGGCATTCCAAGCATGGAGCATGAGCGTAGTGGCAGCCCCGTAGAGTTGATGTGTGTCAGCCGTCCCCGCACCTGACAATTCCCCCGATGCCGGCGCGATCTGGCATTACGGCGATCCGCTCGGTGAGCAGCGCAGCGCCGAGCACGATGCCGTCGTTGTCGATCGCTCGCACCGTGCGGTCATCACCCTGACCGGATCCGACCGGCGCAGCTGGCTGCACTCGCTGTGTTCCCAGCACGTCAGTGAGTTGCCCGACGGCGCCTCCACCGAGAACCTGAGCCTCGACGGACAGGGCCGTGTCGAAGACCACTGGGTGCAGACCGAGTTGGGTGGCCTCACCTACCTCGACACCGAACGCGAGCGCGGTGAACCACTGCTGGCGTACCTGCGCAAGATGGTGTTCTGGGCCGATGTCGCTCCGGAGGCCGCTGACCTGGCTGTTCTCTCCCTGCTCGGCCCGCGCCTTTCCGCTGCGGCGGTCCTCGGCGCGCTGGAGGTCGACGAGCTGCCGGCGGAGTCGACGGCCGTGGCGCTCGCCGGCGGTGGTTTCCTGCGCCGCATGCCCGCCCGGCCCGGTCAGATCGAACTGGACCTGGTGGTTCCCCGCGCCGATGTGACGACCTGGTTGAGCAGGCTGGATGCGGCCGGGGTTCGCCGCGCCGGGGTGTGGGCGTACGAGGCGCTCCGGGTGGCGGCGCAGCGCCCACGTCTGGGAGTGGACACCGACGAGCGGACGATCCCGCACGAGGCCGGGTGGATCGGCGGCCCCGGGCAAGGAGCCGTGCACCTCGACAAGGGTTGCTATCGCGGCCAAGAGACGGTCGCGCGGGTCCACAACTTGGGAAAGCCGCCCCGGATGCTGGTCCTGGTGCATCTCGACGGATCCGGTGAGCGCCCGGTCACCGGTGATCCGCTGCTGGCCGGTGGGCGTGTCGTGGGCCGGCTGGGCACCGTCGTCGACCATGTCGATCTCGGGCCGATCGCCTTGGCTCTGGTGAAGCGGGGTATTCCGGCCGATACGGCTCTGACCACGGGCGGCGAGCATGAGGTGGCCGCCGAGATCGACCCGGAATCGCTGCCGCAGACCGACGGCGTGGGGGCCGGGCGGCTCGCGGTGGAGCGTCTGCGCCGCGGCGCGAACTGACGTTCTCCCACGGCCGAACGGGCCTGCCAGCACATCGCAGCGGGGCACGGTAAGGTGTGGACAGGACAATAACGAACACACAGATCGGAGCCGCCTGCATCCCGGGCCGCTCCGTTATTGCGCGAGGGGGTTCCCCCATGGGCCGCGGCCGGGCAAAGGCAAAGCAGACCAAGGTTGCTCGGGAGCTGAAATATAGCTCCCCTCAGACTGATTTCAGTCGGCTCCAACAAGAGCTGTCGGGGTCGGAGTCTGAGTCGGATGAGCCTGACACCGTAGACAACGGGTTCGGCGACGACCCGTGGGCCGACGAGGGTAGCTGGCGGCGCTGAGCCGCCGCCCTTCCTCGCACGCGCTGGGCCTGATCCGCTAAAAGCGGGGATGCAGTCCTACCAGCTTCGCTCTCGGGCCATCTTTGCCCTTGGTGACGGTGCCCAGTGTCCAGCAGTTCAAGTGGCGTGCAGTCAGGATCGCCAGCGCGCGGTCGGTGTCCTCCGGCGCGACGACGGCGATCATTCCGACGCCCATGTTGAACGTCTTCTCCATCTCCGGGCGGTCGATGCGGCCGCGCTGCGCGATCATCGCGAACACCGGCGCGGGAGTCCACGTCCCGCGATCCAGTTCGGCGACCAGACCGTGCGGGATGACGCGTTCGAGATTGGCGGCAAGCCCACCGCCGGTGACGTGGCAGAACGTGCGCACCTGGGTCTCGGCGGCCAGCGCCAGGCAGTCCTTGGCGTAGATCCGGGTGGGCTCGAGCAGTTCCTCCCCGAGCGTGCGACCGAACTCCTCGACATGGCCGGCGAGGTTCATCCGGTCGATCTCGAGCAGGACCTTACGGGCCAGCGAGTAGCCGTTGGAGTGCAGGCCGGACGATCCCATCGCGATGATCACATCACCGGGGCGCACCCGATCGGGTCCCAGCACATCGTCGGCCTCGACGACGCCCACACCGGTGGCGGAGATGTCGTAATGGTCGGGTTCCATCAGCCCGGGATGTTCTGCCGTCTCCCCGCCCAGCAACGCACAACCGGCGATCACACAACCCTCGGCGATGCCCGAGACGATCGCGGCGACGCGCTCCGGAACGGTACGTCCGACGGCGATGTAGTCCTGCAGGAACAGCGGCTCGGCGCCGCACACCACCAGGTCGTCGACCACCATCGCGACCAGGTCCAGGCCGACGGTGTCGTGCTTGTCCATCGCCTGCGCCACGGCGAGCTTGGTGCCGACCCCGTCGGTCGACGCAGCCAGCAGCGGTTCCCGGTAGTCCCCGCGCAGCGCGAACAGCCCGGCGAAGCCGCCCAGGCCGCCCCGCACCTCGGGCCTGGTGGCCCGCTTCGCAAGCGGCTTGAACAGCTCGACCGCGCGGTCACCGGCCTCGATATCCACCCCGGCCGATGCGTAGGAGATCTGGTTGTCTTCCTCGCGATCCGTCATCGGGCATAAGGCTACCGGTCGACGTCCGCCGCCGAAACGGGCCAGTCGTCAGCCGACGTGGCGGGCCAGCCAGTCACGCAGCGGCGCCCCGGCGCGCAGGGTGGTGACCACCCGGTCCTTGGCCTTCGCCGTGCCCAGCCAGGCACCGACTGGCCAGGTCTTCATCATCGCGATGCCCTTGTGACGCAGCAGGTCGATGCGGGGATGATCCTTCGGATAGCCCCTCGGCGCAGTCTTGAGGACGTCGTGGGCCATCGTGTCGTAGCCGCCCTTGCGCAGCGCGTCGACGATCCCGGCCAGCTCGGCACCGGACTTCTCGGCATCGACCGCCGCTCGGTATCGGGCCAGGGCCGCGGCATCGGGCATGTACAGACCGCTGCCCACCGACAGCCCCTCGGCCGAGAACGACACGTAGCCGGAGCCGAGCCTTGCCGCGCAGTTGGTCTTGTACGGGGATTTGTCGGCGCTGAACCGAACGTCGCGATGCGGCCGGAACAGCGTGCCCTCGCCGAACTCCGGGGCCAACTCGGCGAGCAGCTCCTCCATCGGCGCCTTCACCTGACTGTCGTAGACGGCGCGATGCCGAGTCCAATAGACCTTGGAGTTGTCGGCCTCCAGGCCCTCGTAGAACTCCACGGCCTCGATCGGCCAGCCCCGAAACGCCATTCCGACATTGTGTGACACTCTGGTGCTCGATGAAACCAGTGCGGTACTTCCCTGTTGCGTTGACCATCGCGATCACCGGTGCGGTGTTGTTCCCCGCGGCGGCTGCGGCAACGCCCAACTCGGGCATCGAGGCGGACACCCTGGTGCAGTCCACGCTCGACGGCAGGGACTTCGTCACCCGGGAGCTGACCATCGCCCCCGGCGGAACGACCGGCTGGCACTACCACCCCGGCCAGGTGTTCGGGGTGATCAAGCAGGGCACGTTGACCCATTACAACGGCGACTGCTCGGTCGACGGTGTGTACAACGCAGGCGACTCGATCAGCGAGGGCAGCGGCACCGGTTACATCCACGAGGGCCGCAATGAGGGCCCGGTCCCCGTGGTCATGTGGGTGCTCTACATCAAGCCCGCGGGCAGCCCACTGGCAGTTGATGCGCCGAATCCGGGTTGCCCGTTCGAATAAGTGGCAATCCAACCGGTCCTCGGCTCCGAATTACGGGGGCGACGAACGGAGGATCCATGTCGGCGAAGCAGATCCGATGCTTGGTGACCGGTGCCACCGGTTACGTCGGCGGCCGTCTGGTGCCGCGACTGCTGGAGGACGGCTTCGCGGTGCGCGCGCTGGCGCGAAATCCGGACAAGCTCGCGAACGTCCCGTGGCGCGACCGGATCCAGATCGCCCGCGGAGACCTCACCGACGCCGACTCACTCACCGAGGCCTTCGCCGACGTCGACGTCGTCTACTACCTGGTGCACTCCATGGGCACGTCGGCGGACTTCACCGCCGACGAGCGGCGGGCGGCCCAGAACGTCGTCACCGCGGCGCGGAGTGCCGGCGTGCGGCGCATCGTCTACCTCAGCGGACTGCATCCCGAAGGCGCGGATCTGTCGACGCATCTGGCGTCGCGCACCACGGTCGGTGAGATCCTCATCGCGTCGGGTATCGAGACGGTGGTGCTGCAGGCCGGGGTCGTGGTCGGCTCGGGATCGGCGTCCTTCGAGATGATTCGTCATCTCACCGACCGGCTGCCGGTGATGACGACGCCGAAATGGGTGCACAACAAGATTCAGCCGATCGCGATCCGCGACGTGCTGCACTACCTCGCCGCCGCGGCCACCGCCGACGTGCCGAGGTCGCGAGCCTGGGACATCGGCGGGCCGGACGTCCTGGAGTACGGCGACATGATGCAGATCTACGCCGAGGTGGCGGGCCTGAGCCGCCGATACATGGTGGTGCTCCCGGTCCTGACCCCGCGGATCGCCGCATTGTGGGTGGGCTTCGTGACGCCCATCCCGTCCGGTCTGGCCCGTCCATTGGTCGAATCCCTGCACTGCGATGCGATCATGGCCAACCACGACATCGACACGATCATCGACCGGCCTGCCGCGGGCCTCACCCCCTACCGGCGGGCGGTCTCTCTCGCCCTGGCCCGGATCGCCCGCGGCGAGGTGGAGACCAGCTGGGACACCGGCACCGCCGCGCCGCTGCCCAGCGACCCGGAGTGGGCCGGCGCGATCGTCTACACCGACGCCCGCTCGTTCCGCTCCACGGCCGACCCGGAGCGGCTGTGGGAAGCGGTCGAGCACAACGTCCCGGAGCACTGGCACGTCGAGAGCCGCGACGAGGGTGCACTGCTGCGGCTGCGGGCCGATCGCCGCAGCCCGGGCGTGCGGTGGTTGGAGATGCGAGTCGGACCCGATCGAGGCGGCAGCCGATATGAACAGCGCGCGATCTTCTACCCCGCGGGCTGCTGGGCCGGTTGTACTGGATCGCCGGACGTCCGCTGCATGCGACGGCGCTGGCTGCGCAGATGCGCAGGGTCAGCGAGGCGGTCGGCTGAGCGTCAGGGTCGGCTGAGCGCCGAGACGTTGTCGTTGTCGACCGACACCGGCTGAATCGGCAGGCCGGTGCGGGCGGCGGTGGCCAGCATGTGCTCGACGACGTTCTTGCCGAGGGCGGCCTCGCCGGGCAGTTCGATCGGATAGGTGCCGTCGAAGCAGGCACAGCACAGCCGCGTCGCGGGCTGTTCGGTCGCCGCGATCATGCCCTGCTGCGAGATATAGCCGAGAGTGTCGGCGCCGATCGCGTGGCGTACCGCTTCGAGCATCTCGCCCTGGTGGTCCACGGCGTTGGCGATCAGTTCGGCCGGGGTGGCGAAGTCGATGCCGTAGAAGCACGGCCATTTCACCGGTGGCGACGCGATGCGCACGTGCACCTCGACCGCACCCGCCTCCCGCAGCATGCGGACCAGCGCGCGCTGGGTGTTGCCGCGCACGATCGAGTCGTCGACGACGATGAGCCGCTTGCCGCGGATCACTTCTTTGAGCGGGTTGAGCTTCAGCCGGATACCGAGCTGACGGATGGTCTGCGACGGCTGGATGAACGTGCGCCCGACGTAGGCGTTCTTCATCAGCCCCTGGCCGAACGGGATGCCGGACCCCTGGGCATATCCGACCGCGGCGGGGGTCCCTGATTCAGGAACGCCGATGACCAGATCGGCGTCAACGGGCTGCTCGGCGGCGAGCCGGCGGCCGATGTCGACGCGGGTGGCGTGCACGGACCGGCCGCCGATCACACTGTCGGGGCGCGCGAGGTAGACGTACTCGAACACGCAACCCTTGGGGGTCGGGTTGGCGAACCGGGTGGAGCGCACCCCGTCGGCGTCGATGGCCAGCAGCTCACCGGGCTCGATGTCCCGCACGAAGGAGGCGCCGACGATGTCGAGGGCGGCGGTTTCGGAGGCCACCACCCAGCCTCGGTCGAGCCGGCCCAGCGACAGCGGGCGCACACCGTGCGGGTCGCGCGCGGCGTAGAGCGTGTTCTCGTCCATGAAGGTCAGGCAGAAGGCCCCGCGCACGCTGGGCAGCAATGCCAGAGCGGCCTGCTCGATGGTGGAGTCGGCCGCGCCGTGGGCGAGCAGGGCGCCCAGGATGTCGGAGTCGGTGGTCGCCGCACCCGGCATGTTCGGGTTGATCAGGCCGGCGTCGCGGGCGCGAGTGGCCAGGTCGGCGGTGTTGACCAGATTTCCGTTGTGGCCCAACGCGATTCCGGTGCCCGCCGCGGTGTTGCGAAATACCGGCTGGGCGTTTTCCCAGGTCGTGGAGCCGGTGGTCGAATACCGGCAGTGGCCGATGGCGACGTGGCCCGGCATGGCGGCCAGCGTCTGCTCGTCGAACACCTGGCTGACCAGACCCAGATCCTTGAAGACCAGAACCTGCGATCCGTCGGCGACGGCGATGCCTGCGGCTTCCTGACCCCTGTGCTGCAGGGCATAGAGACCGTAATAAGTGAGTTTGGCTACATCCTCGCCTGGAGCCCATACGCCGAAGACGCCGCACTCTTCCCGAGGGTCGTTCTCCACGTGTTCGGTCACGATATGGGCTGCTCCCTGGCGCAGGTTGGTGACGTAAGCCAGTTTACGGGCATCGGCGGGAAACACGGAACTGAACGCCGAGTGTCGGGGCCTCAGTCGGTGAGTGTCACGACGGGGAGCCAGCCCGCGACCTCGCCGGCCCGGGATCCCGACAGTCGCAGCGCGCCGAGTCGGGACGCCTCGTCGACGTCGACCAGACCCGTCGCCAGCCGCAGCCACGTCCGCGGATCGGCCTCCACCACATTGGGTGGTGTGCCGCGGGTGTGGCGGGGTCCGGAGATGCATTGCACCGCAACAAAAGGTGGCACCCGCACCTCGACACTCGCGCCGGGCGCGAGCGCGGCCAGGGTGCGGGCGGTCAATCGGACGGCCGTGGCGATGGCCGGACGGTCAGGGGTGGCCGCGGTGTCGTCGCGCAGCCAATCCGACACGGCGGCCACCGCGGCGACGGTGGCTTCGGGGTCGGCGCTGCTGCGGGCGGGCACCAGTCGAGTATGCGGTATTGACGTCAACCGAAGTTGAGGTCCTACCGTGATGCGATGGCGTTCAAACCGCATGAAATCGAGTACCTGAAGTCGGCGGATCTCGGCAGGCTGGCCACCATCGCACCGGACGGCACCCTGCAGAACAGTCCGGTCGGCTTCTCCTACAACGACGCGCTGGGCACCCTCGACATCGTCGGCTACAACATGGCCAAGAGCCGCAAGTTCCGCAACCTGGCCACCAACAACACCGTCGCGTTCGTGGTCGACGACATCGCAACGCGCAGCCCATGGCGGGTCCGGTGTCTGGAGATCCGCGGCACCGCCGAGCAGGCCGAGGCGTCCGACGGGGACGCGATCATCCGGATCACGCCCAAACGGATCATCAGCTTCGGCATCGACGACACCGAGACCGAGCCGCACGACCTGGTGCCGGACAGCCGGGACGTACCGACGACGGGCGACTAGCGCCGCTGCACCACCATCGCGGCCACCGCGGCGGATTCGTTGAACGCCGTGTGCGCGAGAACGGGCGCCAGCACGCTCCCCGACCGTCTGGCGAGCCAGCCGAACACCCAACCGGCGACACCGGTCACCACCACGGTGCCCAGCACCGGGTCGCCGACCCGTCGGGCATCGGGAATGTGCCAGAGCCCGAAGGCGAGCGCCTGGGCCAGCGGGCCGAATGTCGGCCCGAGCGCCCGCACGGCGACGGTCTGGAGCAGGCCCCGAAACAGCATCTCTTCCGTCCACGCGGTGGCGACCGGAATCTCCAGCGCCAGCCAGCGGACGGGATCCGGCGGGACCGTGCGGTCGACCATCCCCTGGCGCACCCGCGGCACTCTGGTCAACGCCGCGACACCCGTGGCCACCAGTCCGAAGGCCACCGCACCGAACCTCAGCCCGGACCACAGCCGCGGCGGCCGCAGCCCCAATGGCGCACCGACGGCCGCCGCCAACCCGGTGCTGACGATCGCGCGCACGGCCGGTGCGCCGGAATCCTTGGTGATCATTGGAATTCGGGTCCGCCTGCCGAGACGAGCTTGTCGAGGGAACGCCGGACCCGGTCTGTGTCGGCGGGTGTCCAGCCGTCGGGTGCGGCGACCGCGACCCAGCCGTCGAGCGGGCTGTCGCCATAGTTGTGGCCGTGCCCGTTCGGCGCCGCCTGCGAGCTGGTGACGTTGCCCGCCATGTCGGCACTCACCTGCCAGAACGTGACGATCGGGTACCACTGCATGGCCGGGCTGCGGTCGAAGCCCGGCGGCTCCCGCAGCCAGTCCGGCCGGGTGAACAGCAGCCGGGGTGACCACCACACCACCGGGTCCGACGGGTGCTGCAGATACAGCACCCGGGTGCCCTTCCAGGTCGGGGACGCCGCGATCCCGGCGATCTCCTCTGGTCCGGCCGCCTGCGCGAACCGCACGGTACGCCCGCCGTCGTAACGCGGTTGGTACTCCGGGCTGCCCGGATCGCGCCGCGCCGTCAGCGCTTTCCACAAGACGCTGGCGTTGGGCGGTCCTACCCACAGCACCGAGGAGAACCCCTTGTCGACGACGTCGGGCAGGTATCCGAACGCGCCCTGACCGGCCAGTGACCCCAGACTCTCGCCGTAGAGCATCAGCTTGGGCCGGCCGGCCTCCGGCCACTGCAGCCATCGGCGTTGGATTCCGTTGATCATCGCCCGGCCCGCCTCGACCGACTTGTCGCGGTCGGCCAGGAACGAGATCCAGCTCGGCAGATACGAGTACTGCATGGCCACCAGAGCGGTGTCGCCGTTGTACATCGACTCGATCGCACGGGCGGCCACCGGGTCGACCCAACCGGTGCCGGTGGTGGGGATGATGACCAGAACCTTGCGTTCAAAGGCCTTGGTGCGCTGCAGTTCCGAGAGCAGGACGGCCACCCGGCCCTCGGTGGTGTCCGCCGTTTCCAGGCCGGCGTAGATCCGGATCGGCTCCTTGGCGGACCGCCCGTTGAGTTCGGTGAGCTCGGCGGCATCCGGACCGGTGCCGACGAAGTTCCGGCCCTGAAACCCCAGGGTGTCCCACGCGGCGAATGATGCTGAGCTGCCTGATCTTTCGGGCTGAGCAGGTTGCTCGACGCCTGGGCGGGTGGTGTCATTTTGCGGTTGGAACACCGCACTGGCACCGGCGATGAAGCCACGGTAGAGCACACCGTTGACCAGAGTGATGACCAGCACCACGACGATCGCGGTGCCGATGAACATCGCGACCTCGTCGTTGATGTGCCAGCGCCGGATCATCACTCGCGCCAGAAACTTGATGGCATCCTTGATCACCCGCGCGGCACTGACGAACAGACCACCGACGATCAACGCGACGACCAGCGTGCGTAGGTAGATCAGCGTGGACGGACCCTCGATACCCATGACGGCCGCGATCTGACGTTGCCAGGCGGCGGCCGGCACGAGCATCAGCACGCTGGCACCGATCGACAGCACCACTGTCGCGGCCTTGAGGCGGAGCGCAACCCGCGCACTTGGCGGCCACCACGGCTGGTGGCCGAGGAAGAGCCGGCGAACGACCTTGCCGACGAGAACCCCGATGCCGTACCCGATGGCGGCGTTGATCCCGCCGATCACCCCGGCCAGCACCCAGTCGCGCGGCACCAACGACGGCGTCAGGGACAGGCAGAAGAACAGCGCGCCGACCGCCACCCCGACGAAGTCCAGCCGGACCAGGCTCCACAGCCACGCGATCAGCGACTCGCGGCGACGCTGGGCCCCGGGCGGGGACTGAGCCTCACCGGTGACGTCGTCGACCGCACTGGTCATCCGAACAGCCCGGGCAGCACTTTCTCGGAGGTGGCGCGCAGCTCCGCCAGCGTCACGGTGAACAAGCCTTGCACGTCAACGGAATCCGAGCCGGGGTCCGACACCCCGATCCGGGTGACCGGCAGCCCGCGGGCCTCGCACATCGACACGAAGCGGCTCTCCTCGGTTCGCGGCACGGCGACCAGGGCACGGCCGGCGGACTCGGAGAACAGTGCGACGAACGGATCGGCATGCTCGGGAAGCACAATGCGGCAACCGGTTTCACCGGCCAATGCCGCTTCGACGATCGCCTGGATGAGCCCGCCTTCGCTCAGGTCGTGGGCTGCCGAGGCCAGGCCGTCGCGGGACGCGGCCGCCAGCACCTCGGCGAGTAGCTTCTCCCGATCCAGGTCCACCTGCGGCGGCACACCGCCGAGGTGGTCGGCGGTGACCTGAGCCCAGATCGAGCCGTCGAACTCGTCGCGGGTGTCGCCCAGCAGGAGCAGAGTCTCCCCCGGCTCGTTGCCGAGCCCGGTGGGCAGCCGGCGCGTCACGTCGTCGAGGACGCCCAGCACACCCACCACCGGGGTCGGCAGGATGGGCGTCGCCCCGGTCTGGTTGTAGAAGCTGACGTTCCCGCCGGTGACCGGAATGCCAAGGGCTGCACAGCCATCCGCCAATCCACGGACGGCCTGCGAGAACTGCCACATCACCCCGGGGTCCTCGGGCGAGCCGAAGTTGAGGCAGTTGGTCACCGCGATCGGCGTCGCCCCGGTGACGGCGACATTGCGGTAAGCCTCGGCCAGCGCCAGCTGTGCGCCGGTGTACGGATCGAGCTGCGTGTACCGCCCCGACGCGTCGGTGGACAGCGCGATGCCGCGGCCGGTGGTTTCGTCGATGCGCAGCACGCCGCCGTCGGCGTGCTCGGCCAGCACGGTGTTACCGCGCACGTAGCGGTCGTACTGCTCGGTGATGAACGCGCGGCTGCACAGATGCGGACTGCCAACCAGCGCAAGCACAGTCGCCCGCAGCTCGTCACCGGTCTGCGGCCGGGGCAGCGTGGCCGACGTGTCGGCGATCAGCGCGTCCTGGCTGTCGGGCCGTTGCACCGGCCGCTCGTAGACCGGGCCCTCGTGGGCCACGGTCCGCGGCGGCACGTCGACGACCGTCTCGCCCTGCCAGGTGATCTGCAAGCGGTCACCGTCGGTGACCTCACCGATGACGGTGGCCAGCACATCCCATTTGCGGCACACCGCCAGGAACGCGTCGACGTTCTCCGGGGTGACCACCGCGCACATGCGTTCCTGCGACTCGCTGGACAGCACCTCGGCCGGGGTCATGTCCTTGGCCCGCAGCGGCACCCGGTCCAGCTCGATGCGCATGCCGCCATCACCGGCGGATGCGAGTTCGGATGTCGCACAGGACAATCCGGCGCCACCTAGGTCCTGGATCCCGACCACCAGACCGGCGGCGTACAGCTCCAGGCAACATTCGATGAGCACCTTCTCGGTGAAGGGGTCACCCACCTGAACGCTCGGCAGCTTCTTGCGGCCCGCGCCGGACTCGTCACCGGAAAAGGTGTCCGACGCCAGCACCGACACCCCGCCGATACCGTCGAGGCCGGTGCGCGCGCCGAACAGGATGATCTTGTTGCCGGTGCCGGAGGCGAACGCCAGGTGCAGATCCTCTTTGCGCAGCACGCCCACACACAGCGCGTTGACCAGAGGGTTGCCGGCGTAGGAGGCGTCGAACACCGTCTCGCCGCCGATGTTCGGCAGGCCCAGCGAGTTGCCGTAGCCGCCGACGCCGCGGACCACGCCGTCGAGCACCCGGCGGGTGTCGGGGGCGTCGGCCGCGCCGAAGCGCAGCTGGTCCATGACCGCGACCGGGCGCGCACCCATGGCCATGATGTCGCGCACGATGCCGCCGACACCGGTGGCCGCGCCCTGGTAGGGCTCGACGTAGGACGGGTGGTTGTGCGACTCGACCTTGAACGTCACCGCCCACCCGTCGCCGATGTCCACCACGCCGGCGTTCTCGCCGATCCCGGCCAGCATCGACTGCCGCATCGCCTCGGTGGTGGTCTCACCGAAGTAGCGCAGGTGCACCTTGGAGGACTTGTACGAGCAGTGCTCGCTCCACATCACCGAGTACATGGCCAGCTCGGCGTCGGTGGGCCTGCGGCCGAGGATGTCCCGGATCCGCTGATATTCGTCGTCTTTGAGGCCGAGTTCGCGATACGGCTGCGGATGCTCGGGGTGGTTGCCGCGTGGTCGACGGTGTCGACTGCTCCAGAGAGCCCAGATGTCACGCCAAACAGTCTAGTGGCGCAGGTGCGCCAGGCCGCGGCCCAAGTCGGATGCGACACCGTTCGGTGCGCCGCCTATGCCAGGCTATGTCGGCAACGCGTCGCAACTCGTGGGGGAAGCCGATATGAAAATTCGCCTTGTGGCGATCGTTGTCGTCCTCATCGGCGCATACATCGCGACGATCTCGCTGTACGCGAGCACGGGTCTCGGCGAGCCCGCCAAACTCGTCCAGGGTGCGGCAACGTCGGATGGAACGACGGTCACCGCTGATCTGGACGAGGTTCATTCCGCTCGTGGCGAACTGGTCGCCAACGTGACAGTGATCCCAGGCGCGGCGCTGGTGAACCCGGTCACCCACGGTCTTACCGAGGATCTGAGCCTGACCGTCGATTCCGGAGTGACGCCGACGATCCGGACATGGGCCAAAGGCTCGACGCCGGGAGTCGTTCCGGTGACCTTGGCGATGACCGGCGACCCCGGCTCGTATCCTTTCGATCGGTATCACGCAGGCCCGCTGATCGTCGAGGTGGCCCTCGGCGACAGCACCGCGGTGACCCGGGTGTCGCCCTCGATATTCGATCGGACACCCGGCTGGCAGTTCAAGGCCGCCCCCAGCACCGCCAACGCCGCGCTCGGGGCCTACCAGTTGGACGTCCGGCGCTCGCCGAGCACCGCCGCGGTGGTGGCGATTCTTCTGGTGGCGCGGTGACCATCGCGGTACTGGCCGTCACGGTCTCGGTCCAGACGTTGCGCGATCGGCGCAAGTTCCAGCCGCCGATGACCACCTGGTTCGCTGCGATGCTCTTCGCAGTGGTGCCGCTGCGGAACGCTCTTCCGGACGCTCCCACGATTGGAAACTGGATCGATGTCACCGTCATCCTCTGGGTGATCGTCGCCCTGGTGACCTCGATGGCCCTCTACATCGTCTGTTGGTGGCGCCACCTGAACCCCACGTTCGACAAGCTGTGACCGTGGACGCGAGCTGATTCGATCCCGGCCGACGACCACCAGCAGTATCTGCGCGCTGATCCACCCCGCGTGGCAACAAGATCCTCGGTGCGGCCGGCTCGTGATCGACGGGGGCATTGCACGCCGGATAGCGGCCGGTACAGATGTCGGTTTGGTGGTCACGAAAGGCATTCGCGACCAATGTGTTTGGCTCGATACACGGACAGATCGGCACCGCACTACGGCTGCGTGAGAACCAGGCGCGATCCAACCAGGCTATTTGACGACGACCACACCAGCTTGCCGGTCAGCCCGCTCGGCTTCACCGAGATCTCCCACCGCCCCGCCTTGGCGCAATCTGCGGGCCCGACAGTTGCCTTCGTGGTCAGCGTGACCGTCGATGAAGCCTTCGAGGCTTCCGACACCGACACCTCGCAGGCATCGCGTCCGGCCGTCGGGCTTTCGAACGTCATCGTGCCGGACACCGGACTGGATTGGCGAACCCTGAATTTCATGTCGACGCGCTGGCCGCCGGGGTACTCGAAGGTGCCTCGCCACAGGCCCGTCGCGATGCGGCCGCCATCGTCGGCGGGCTGAGTCAGCCGGTCGACCACCTGCTTCGCCTGCCACCAGGAGTACGCCCACACCGAAAGCCCGACGATCGTCCCGAAAGCTGTGATCGCGCAGAAAACCGCGATTATGACGAGCAGCGTCTTGTTGTCGGACGCCTTGTTCTCGCTCATCGCACGTACCCCCCCTTGAGCACCGGAAATGCCCTCGGGAGCCTATCAATCGTCGTCTCGCATCGGCCGCCTGAGCCGTACCGGCGCCGAGACGAACTCATTACTCTGGGGTCCCCTGCCTGCCCAGGCTAAGCAGGCACCAGAAATGCCTGCAGCGCAGCGGCATACGCGATGATGTCGGCCGCACCCATCAGTTCGCGGGCCGAGTGCATGGCCAGCTGGGCAGCCCCGACGTCCACGGTGGGGATGCCGGTGCGCGCCGACGTCATCGGCCCGATCGTCGAGCCGCACGGCAGGTCGGCACGGTGCTCGTAGCGCTGCAGCGGCACGCCCGCCTGCCGGCAGGCCAGTTCGAACGCGGCCGCGGTCCGGCCGTCGGTGGCGTAGCGCAGATTCGGTTGCACCTTGAGCACCGGGCCGCCGTCGACGGTGATCAGGTGCCCGGGTTCGTGCCGGTCGGGGTAGTTGGGATGCGTCGCGTGCGCCATGTCGCCGGAGGCGACCATCGACGCGGTGAGCCGGCGCAGGAAGTCCTCCCGCCCACCACCGGCGGCCAGCACGATGCGCTCCAGCGTGGTCAGCAGCAAATCCGACTGGGCGCCGTGATCCGATGTGGAGCCCACCTCTTCGTGATCGAACAGTGCCAGCACCGGCAGGTAGCCGCCCGGCTCGGCGGCCAGGAACGCTTCCAGCCCGGCGTAGCAGGTGCCCTGGTTGTCCAGCCTCGGTGCGCTGACGAACTCGCCGTCCACACCGGTCAGGGCCGACGGGGTCAGGTCGTGGGTCATCAGATCGGCCGACAACAGGTCGGCCGGGTTCACTCCCGCGCGCTCGGCGACGTAGGACAGGAACGACCGGGGCGTGTCCCCCAGACCCCACACCGCGTTCACGTGGCGCTGCGGGTCGAGCTTCACCGCCGCGCGGTCTTCGGCCAGGTGGATGGCCAGCTGCGGCACCCGCAGGATCGGGTCGTCGATGCGTACCAGCCGGTGCGAGACCCCGCCGTCGGCGCTGCGGTCACGGACCGAGAGCCGGCCGCTGATCCCGAGGTCGCGGTCCAGCCAGGAGTTGAGCCACGCCCCGCCGTACGGCTCGAGAGCCACCACCTGCCAGCCGGCCACCACCCGGTCCGGATGCTGTTTGACGCGCAGGTTCGGGCTGTCGGTGTGGCCGCCGATGATGCGGAACGGCCGGCCTGCATCCCCGCCCGAATTCCAAGCAACCAGAGAGCCGGCCCGCACGGTGAAGTACCGGCCGCCCGATTCGGGCCACCGATCGGTCTCGGCCAGTTCGGTATAGCCCGCGTCGCGTAGCCGCTGCGCGGCCGTCTGGCAGACGTGAAACGGTGACGGCGACGCGTCGATGAATTCGCACAATCCCCGCGCGCTGGCAGCTGTGGACATGATCACCATCATCGCCGACGTCATTTTCGTTAGGGTCAGACGGTGCCCACCCCGCTACCGCAACCGGTACTGGCTCCCCTGACACCCGCCGCCATCTTCGTGGTGGCCACGATCGACGACGGCGGCGAGGCCGCGGTGCACGACGCACTGCCCGACCTCGCCGGGCTGGTCCGGGCGATCGGCTTTCGCGACCCGTCCAAACACCTCTCGATGGTGACGTCGATCGGATCGCAGGCGTGGGACCGCCTGTTCTCCGGGCCGCGCCCGAAGGATCTGCACCCGTTCGTCGAGCTGCACGGCTCCCGTCACCACGCGCCGTCCACTCCAGGTGACTTGTTGTTCCACATCCGGGCCGAGGTGCTCGATGTCTGCTTCGAGTTGGCCGGCCGGGTGGCCAAGGCGATGGCGGGGGCGATCACGATCGTCGACGAGGTGCACGGCTTCAAGTTCTTCGACAACCGCGATTTGCTCGGATTCGTCGACGGCACCGAGAACCCGGCCGGCCCGATTGCGGTGAGCGCCAGCCAAATCGGGGACGAGGACCCGGATTTCGCCGGCGGCTGTTACGTGCACGTGCAGAAGTACCTGCATGACATGGCGTCCTGGGAGTCGCTGTCGGTGACCGAACAGGAACGCGTCATCGGCCGTTCCAAACTCGAGGACATCGAGATGGCCGACGACGTGAAGCCGGCCAATTCCCACATCGCGCTCAACGTCATCTCCGACGCCGACGGCAACGAGCTCAAGATCCTGCGGCACAACATGCCGTTCGGGGAGATCGGCAAGAACGAGTTCGGCACGTACTACATCGGCTACTCGCGCTCCCCGCCGTCACCGAGAAGATGCTGGAGAACATGTTCATCGGCGACCCGCCCGGGAACACCGACCGGATTCTGGATTTCTCCACCGCCGTCACCGGCACCCTGTTCTTCACTCCCATCACCGATTTCCTCAACGATCCGCCGCCGATGCCGGGCTTCGGCGACGTCGACGCAGCTCCCCCGGCATCCGCCCCCACTTCCGACGGCTCATTGGCGATCGGCAGCCTGAAAGGACAGTCCTGATGAACAACCTCTACCGCGAGCTCGCTCCGATCACCGAATCGGCCTGGAGCGAAATCGAATTGGAGGCCAGCCGGACGTTCAAGCGGCATATCGCCGGCCGTCGCGTCGTCGACGTCAGCGAGCCGGGCGGTCCGGTGACCGCCGGGGTGAGCACCGGTCATCTGCGCGACGTGGCGGCGCCGGCCGAGGGCGTGCTGGCGCACCTGCGGGAATCCAAGCCGCTGGTTCGGCTGCGGGTGCCGTTCACGGTGTCGCGCACCGCAATCGACGACGTGGAGCGCGGCGCGCAGGATTCGGACTGGGATCCGGTCAAGGCCGCGGCCAAGAAGCTGGCGTTCATCGAGGACCGCGCGATCTTCGAGGGGTACAAGGAGGCGTCGATCGACGGCATCCGGATGTGCAGCTCCAACCCGGCGCTGGCGCTGCCGGAGGACGCCCGCGAGTATCCCGACGTGTTCGCCCAGGCCCTGTCGGAGCTGCGGCTGGCCGGCGTGGACGGCCCCTACTCGGTGCTGCTGTCCGCCGACGCCTACACCAAGGTCAGCGAGACCACCGAGCACGGCTATCCGATCCGCGAGCACCTCAACCGGCTGGTGGACGGCGAGATCATCTGGGCGCCCGCGATCGACGGCGCGTTCCTGCTGAGCACCCGCGGCGGCGACTTCGACCTTCAGCTGGGCACCGACGTCGCGATCGGCTACCTGAGCCATGACGCGGAGACGGTGCAGCTGTACCTGGAGGAGACCCTGACGTTCCTCTGCTACACCGCTGAGGCGTCGGTCGCGCTGACCGCCTGACGATCTATCAGGCGGCGAGGACCGCGTCCAGCGCGGAGTAGAAGATGCCGAGCCCGTCGTCGGACGGGCCGGTCAGCGCTTCGGTGGCGTGTTCGGGATGCGGCATCAGCCCGACCACCCGGCCGTTGGCGGAGCTGATCCCGGCGATGTCGCGCATCGAGCCGTTGAGGTTCTCGGCGTAGCGGAACACCACCCGGCCTTCGCCTTCGAGTTCGTCGAGCACGGCCTCGCTGGCCACGTAGCGGCCCTCGCCGGACTTCAGCGGCACCAGCAGTTCAGCGCCGGATTCGTACCGCGACGTCCATGCGCTGGTGATCGAATCCACCCGCAGCCAGACGTCGCGACAGATGAAGTGCAGCCCGGCGTTGCGGGTCAGCGCGCCGGGCAGCAGTCCGGCCTCGCAGAGCACCTGGAAGCCATTGCAGATGCCGAGCACCGGCAGACCGGCCTCGGCGGCGGTGATCACCTCGCCCATCACCGGCGCGAACTTCGCGATCGCACCGCAGCGCAGGTAGTCGCCGTAGGAGAAACCGCCCGGCACCACCACGGCGTCGACGCCCTTGAGGTCGGCGTCGCCGTGCCAGAGGCTGACCGCCTCGGCACCGGCGAGCCGCACCGCGCGGGCGGCGTCGACATCGTCGAGAGTGCCGGGGAAGGTGATGACCCCGATCCGGGCGCTCACGCTTGTTCCCGGGTGACCGACCAGTCCTCGATGACCGTGTTCGCCAGAAGCGATTCGGCGATCTCCGCGAGCGCCGAATCGCTGATCGAATCGTCGACCTCGAGCTCGAATCGCTTGCCCTGCCGGACATCCGAGATGCCGGTGTGTCCCAGACGGCCCAGTGCACCGACGATCGCCTGACCTTGCGGGTCGAGGATCTCGGCTTTGGGCATCACGTTGACCACTACTCGGGCCACAGTCGCTCCTGCTGACGTCGGGGAATGTTGCGGTGTAACTCTACCGGCGGCCCATCAGCAGGACCCGATGTAGGCGGTGCACAGCGGCGCGCCGAGGGCGTCGAGCAGGTTGTCGTCGCTGGCCATCGGCCACGGCGTCTGCGGCGGTGCGGTTGACCACATCGCCAGCTCGGTCACGGTGCTGTTGCCCGGATTGGCCACCACGTACTGGCGCAGGATCACCGGACCGCTGATCACCGCGGCCATCCGGTCGGGCTCGTTGACGGTCAGCGACGGCGACGCCGTCGGGTTGGTGCGCTGGCAGGACCGCAGCGCGGCCACCGCGGCGTGGAAGACGTCCTGCGCCAGCTGCCCGCCGCGCCAGGTCTCTCCCCGCCAGTGCATGACCTGTGCCTGCAACTGCCACTGCCCATCGGGGTTGACGACGGTGGCGCGTTCGGCGACGGCGTAGGCGCGTGGATCCTGGGCCACCGGCGGAGTGCCGCACAGTTCTTCGAACCGGAATCGGGGTGCGACGGCGGTGACCGCCACCCCGGCCAGCCGCGGCCAGGCGTAGCGGGCGTTCAGCGGTATCGCCCAGGGGGCCACCCACGCCGCGTCCGGAATGCGGTCGCAGTTGGGCGGGCAGGTGTCCGGATCGGCGGCAGCGTGCGGCGGTACGGCGAGCCCGCAGGCCACCAGCATCACCGCGATGACCAACCGCATGTATTCGACGCCTTCCAGTGCGCGCACAATCGTAAGCATGGAGCTGACGCATTTCGGGCATTCATGTCTTCTCGCCGAGTTCGACGGCGCCACCTTGCTGTTCGATCCGGGTAATTTCTCGCACGGCTTCGAGGGCGTGACCGGGCTGTCGGCGATCCTGATCACCCACCAGCATCCCGACCACGCCGACCGCGAACGGCTGCCCGCGCTGGTGGAGGCCAACCCGAACGCTGTGCTCTACGCCGATCCGGCCACCGCTGCCGAGCTCGGCGAACCCTGGCGTGCGGTGCAGGTCGGCGACGAGCTGAACGTGGCCGGGCTGACCATCCGTGGGGTGGGCGGGCGCCACGCCGTCATCCATCCGGAGATTCCGGTCATCGACAACATCTCGTATCTGGTCGGCGACGCCGAGCACCCGGCCCGGCTCATGCACCCCGGTGACGCGTTGTTCGTACCCGGCGAGCCGGTGGATGTGCTGGCCACCCCCGCGGCCGCCCCGTGGATGAAGATCTCCGAGGCGGTGGACTATCTGCGGGCGGTCGCGCCGGAGCACGCCGTCCCGATCCATCAGGGGGTGGTGGCCCCGGAGGCGCGCGGCATCTACTACGGTCGGCTCACCGAGATGACCGACACGGATTTCCGGGTGCTGCCGGAGGAGAGTTCGTTCCGGTTCTGAGCGCACAAGGCGGACAGGCGAATTGATCAACTGATGTTCGACAACTGGCGGGTGCGTCGACACGGACAACACTGTCAGGCGACCGTCGTGCACGCGCAGCAGGCCGCCAAGATCGCGACCAACGACTACCGCAAGTACCAATTCGTCGTCGACGTTCGCCCTCCGGGTGCCGAACCGGTCCGCCTCGAGATCACCGAAACATTCACCGTCGGCGGATTGAAACCCTCGGTGGGCGACATCGTGGGGGTGCGATGGGACGCCACGTCGAACCGTGCCGTCTTCGACCTCGAAGGTGACCCCCGCTACGACATCAAGGCGCTTCGCGCACAGCAGGACGCGCGGCGCCGGAACCTACTCGACCAGCCGCCGGATTAGAGACACAGGGAGATATTCATGAGCACAGCTGACCTGACCAGACTGTTCGGACTGTCCGGCAAGACCGCGCTGGTCACCGGCGGCAGCAGCGGCATCGGGGTGATGATCTCCCGCGGCCTGCTGCAGGCCGGCGCCGAGGTGATCATCAGTTCCCGCAAGGCCGACAAGTGCGATCAGGTTGTCGCCGAGCTGTCGCAGTTCGGCACGATCCGCGCCATCCCGGCCGACCTGTCCCGTCAAGACGAATGCAAGCGGCTGGCCGCCGAGGTCCTGGCCGGCACCGACAAGCTCGACATCCTGGTCAACAACGCCGGGGCGACGTGGGGCGAACCGCTGGAATCGTTTCCGACCTCGGCCTGGGACAAGGTGCTCGACCTCAATGTGAAGTCGCCGTTCTGGCTGGTGCAGGAACTGGTCGGCGCGTTGCGCAATGCCGCGACCGCCGACGATCCCGCACGGGTGATCAACATCGGCAGCATCGACGGGATTCAGGTGCCGGTGATGAACACCTACTCGTACTCGGCCAGCAAGGCGGCCGTGCATCAGTTGACCCGTGTGTTGGCCAAAGAGCTTGGCCCTCAACACATCACGGTGAATGCGGTGGCGCCGGGCCCGTTCCAGTCGAAGATGATGGCCGCCACGCTGGATGCGTTCGGAGACGCGATCGCGGCCTCGTCGCCGCTGGGGCGGATCGGCCGCGACGACGACATGGCCGGTATCGCAGTGTTCCTGGCCAGCCGGGCCGGGTCCTATGTGAACGGGGCGATCATCCCGGTCGACGGCGGCATGGCGACGACGGCGAGCGGGTCCAGCTCACGCAGCTAGTCAGGCGGCGGAAGTCGCGGGGACCTGCGGGTCCCAGCGGTACACCGTCGGCGTGCAACCGTGCAACAGGGCCAGATCGATCGCGTCGAGCATGGCCTGACGGGGCCCGACCTTGCGCAATTGCTTTGCGGTGACGGCCAATCGGACCATCCCGCCACGGCGCGCGGTGCGTTCCGCGGACAGCACCAGGGTGCGGCACCACCACGGTTCGGTGACGAACCCTTCGCCGATTCCGACCACCCGGGAGCGCGTCGTCGTCCCGGTGATCAGGTCGGTGATGCCGTGTAGATCGACAAGCAGCCGGAAGCCGTTGCGCGGCAACGCCAGTGCCGTTCCGGCGGAAACCGTCCAGCCCGGGGCGGCGAACAGTCTGCTCCGCAGCCCGACGTGTTCGAGGACCCGGTCGGCGCCCATCAGCCGCAGGTTCGCCTCGTGCGCGGGTAGCGCGCCGAACTCGCCACGGCGCTTCTTGGTGGCGGCAGCGTCGAAACCGTGCAGCACCAGCGCATCACCGCCAGATCGCCGGTGGGTCAGCCAGCCGATGGTGCGGGCGTCGGATTCCAGGCGGTACCCGTCCTTGCGCCTGGGGGCGACGAGCAGCGACAGCGGAACCGCACGACTGTCGAGCGCGGCGCAGAACTCGTCGACATCGCTGAGCGTCCGGTCACTGATTCCGGACACCGACACGATGAGTTGTCCAGCCACACTCGCAGTCTGGCAATTCCAGGTGTCCAGACGGTTTCTGCCACCTTGATGTCAGGCGACCATTCGGTTCAGCCGGGCAGGACCGCCTCGATCGCGGCGATCACTTCGGGGGCATCGGGCTCGGTCTGCGGCCGGAACCGGTTGACCACGGCCCCGCCCGGCGCGATCACGAACTTCTCGAAGTTCCACGCAATGTCGCCGGCCTTGCCGTCGCTGTCGGCGACCGTGGTGAGCTCGGCGTACAGCGGGTGCCGGTCGTCGCCGTTGACGTCGGTCTTGGCCAACAGCGGGAACGTCACCCCGTAAGTGGTGGAGCAGAACGTCTGGATCTCCTCCGCGGTGCCCGGCTCCTGACCCATGAACTGGTTGCACGGCACCCCGATCACGGTCAGGCCGCGGTCGCCGTAATCGCGGGCCAGCTGCTCCAGCGCCGCGTACTGCGGGGTCAGGCCGCATTTAGAGGCCACGTTGACCAGAAGGATCGCCCGGTCGGCGTAGTCGGCCAGCGAGGTGGCGTTGCCGTCGAGGGTGGTGAGCGGGATGTCGGTCAGACTCATGCCGGTGAGGTTACGCGAAGTGTTCGGCGTCGGCGGTGGCCAGCAGCCAGGCGTACTGGAACGCCGCTTCCTTCCACCGCTCGTACCGGCCGCTGATACCGCCGTGGCCCGCGGCTATCTGTGTCTTCAGCAGCACGGGATGCTCGTCGGTCTTGGTGTGCCGAAGCGCGGCAACCCACTTCGCGGGTTCGACGTACAGAACGCGGGTGTCGTTGAGCGACGTCATCGCCAGAATCGCCGGGTATTCCTTGGCTTCGACGTTCTCGTACGGCGAATAGGACTTCATATAGAAGTAGACGTCCTTGTTCTCCAACGGGTTTCCCCACTCGTCCCATTCGGTCACCGTCAGTGGCAGTGACGGGTCGAGGATCGAGGTGAGCGGGTCCACGAACGGCACCTGCGCGAGGATGCCGGCGAACAGGTGCGGCGCCAGGTTGGCCACCGCACCCATCAGCAGACCGCCGGCGCTGCCGCCGAGCGCCACCAGATTCCGCGGCCGGGTCAGCCCGGTGTCGACCAGATGCTGTGCTACCGCGATGAAGTCGGTGAACGTGTTGCGCTTCTGCAGGAGCTTGCCGTTCTCGTACCACAGCCGTCCCATCTCACCGCCACCACGAATGTGGGCGACCGCGAAGACCATCCCACGGTCGAGCAGCGAAAGCCGCGCCACCGAGAATCGCGGATCCTCCGAGGATTCGTAGGCACCGTATCCGTACAGCACTGTGGGAGCCGGGAATTCGATGCCCTCTTTGTGGACGATCGAGATCGGGACCCTGGTGCCGTCCTCGGCGATCGCCCAGTCGCGGCGCTCGACGTAGTCCTCGCTGCGGTAACCCCCCAGTACCGGCTGCTCGCGCAGCAGGGTGCGTTCACCGGTGGCGAGATCGAGATCGTAGATGCGCAGCGGAGTGACGAACGAGGTGGTGCCCACCCGCAATTTGGCTGTCGACCAGTTGGGGTTGCCGGCCAGGCCCGCCGAGGCCAGCTCGGAGTCGAAGGCGATCTCCTCGGGTGCGCCGTAGCCGTCGGTGCCGATGGGCCACAACTGAATCCGCGGTAACGCCTCCCGCCGGTAGCTGACCACCAGATGGTCGGCGAAGGCGTCGACCCCGTCCAGGCGGACGTCGTCGCGCGCGGCGATCAGGGTGCGCTGGTCGGTGGGGTCGCTGACCGGGGCCTCCACCAGGGTGAAGTTGACCGCACCGTCGTTGTGCAGGATCAGGAAGCGGTCCTCGCCGCCGATCACGGCGTGCTCCACCGAGTACTCGATGCCGTCGCGGCGCGGCAGCACCGAGGTGAACTCCGCGTTCGGATCCGCGGCGTCACCCACCCACACCTGTGAGGTGATCGCCGAGCCGGCCGCGATGATCACGTACTTGTTGCTGCGGGTTCGGCCCATGCCGACCCAGAACCGTTCGTCCGGTTCGTGGAACACCTGCTCGTCGGGCTCGCCGGAGCCGAGCCGGTGCCGCCACACGGTGTCGGGCCGCCACGCCTCGTCGACGGTGGTGTAGTACACCGTGGCATTGTCGGCCGCCCAGGTCACCCCGGACGAGATCCCGGCGATCTCGTCGGCATACAGCTCACCGGTGCGTAAGTCCTTGAACCGCAGCGTGTATCGCTCGTCACCGACGGTGTCGACCGAGTAGGCCAGCAAGTGACCGTCGAGGCTCACACTGCTGGCGCCGAGCGAGAAGAACTCGTGCCCGTCGGCTTCGGCGTTCTCGTCGAGCAGCACCTGCTCGCCGGGCACGGCGGTGTCCTCGTCGAACACCGGCGGATCCCAGTCGTCGGGACCGGCGACCGGGCAGCGGCAGTGCGCCCCGTACTGCTTGCCTTCGAAGCTGCGGCCGTAGTACCACCAGTCACCGCGGCGCGTCGGGATCGACATGTCGGTCTCTTTGGTCCGCGCCTTGATCTCGTCGAAGATCTTCTGCCGCAACGGTTCCAGATGAGCGGTGGCCTCGTCGGCGTAGGCGTTCTCCGCTTCGAGGTGGGCGATGACCTCAGGATCGGCCTTCTCGCGCAACCATTCGTAGGGGTCGACGAAGACGTCGTCGTGGAACACCCGCCGGGTGTCGACCCGCTTCGCGATGGGTGGGTTCATGCGCCTGCTCCGATCCAGTCGTCGAACGACAGTCCCGAAATGCGTTCGTATGCCTCAATGTAACGCGCGCGGGTGGCCCGGACGATCTCGTCCGGCAGAGGCGGTGGTGGCGCCGAACCATAGCGGTCCCAACCTGATTCGGGCCCGGTGAGCCAGTTGCGGACGAACTGCTTGTCGAAACTGGGCTGCACCACACCGGCCTGATAGCTGTCGGCCGGCCAATACCGCGACGAGTCAGGGGTGAAGACCTCGTCGGCCAGTACCACCCGGTCGTCGGCGTCCACACCGAACTCGAATTTGGTGTCGGCGATGATGATGCCCTTCATCAGCGCGTGAGCGGCGGCCTGCTGGTAGATCTGCAGCGTGCGTTCGCGAAGCTGGTTGGCGCGCACCGGGCCAACCAGCTCGACGGCCCGGTCGAACGAGATGTTCTCGTCATGTTCGCCGAGTTCGGCCTTGGTCGCCGGGGTGAACAGCGGCTCGTCGAACCTGCTCGCCTCGACCAGGCCGGGCGGCAGCGCGATGCCGCACACCGTGCCGTCGCGCTGGTAATCCAGCAGGCCCGACCCGGTCAGGTAGCCGCGGGCAACGCATTCGATCGGCACCATCTCCAGCCGCCGCACCACCAGCGCACGACCCAGCACGTCGGCGGGGATCCGCGGGTCGTCGGGCGGACCCGCCAGATGGTTGGGCGCGTCAATGAAATCGAAGAAGAACACGCTCATCGCGGTGAGGATGCGACCCTTGTCGGGAATCAGGCTGTCCAGGATGTGGTCGTAGGCCGAGATCCGGTCGCTGGCGACAAACAACAGGTGTTCGTCGTCGATGGAAAAGATCTCGCGGACCTTGCCGCTGGCCAGGTGCTGATAGTCGCTCAGAGCGGGGCGGGACATCGCGTCAGCCTATCGGCCGCTGACTTGGCGCGACTGTGCTGGGATCGAGCCATGAGATCGCGGTTCCTGCCCTACGCCACCACCCCCGGCCGGCTGCTGGCGCAGTTGGTCAGCGACCTGCTGGTCGCCTCGTGGATCACCGTGTGGGTCGTGGTCGGCCTGGCGGTACACACCGCGGTCACGACGATCGCCGATGTCGGCCGTCAGGTCAAAGACGGTGCCACCGGGATCTCGGACAATCTGCATTCCGCCGGTGACAGCGCGCACAAGATCCCGTTGGTCGGCGACACCGTCGCCAAGCCGCTGCGGGCCGCCAGCGAGGCCGCCCTCGACGTCGCGGGCGCGGGCCACAACCTGGACACCACGGCAAGTTGGCTGGCGGTGGTGCTGGCGTTCGCGGTGGCGGCACCGCCGATCCTGGCCGTCGGTATGCCGTGGTTGTTCCTGCGGATCCGCTTCTTCCGCCGCAAGTGGACGGTCATCGCGCTGGCCCGCACCCCTGCCGGCGAGCAGCTGCTGGCGCTGCGTGCCCTGGCCAACCGGCCGCTGCGCAAGCTCACCGAAGTGACGTTCGACCCGGTCGGCGCCTGGCGGCGCGAGGACCCGTATGCGATCCGCGGACTGGCCACTCTCGAACTGCGCTCGGCAGGTGTGGCCGCCCCGCGCTATTGGCGGAATCCGGCGCGCTGACGAGCGCTGTGCGCACGTGATCGCGCCAAATCTTTCGATGGAACCGGCGCGGCCCCGGCGGCGTCTGTTCAGTTGTGCTCGAAGACTTGCTCCGCCGACACGACGGGGTCATCACCCTCGCGCAGGCCCAGCGCGCCGGTCTGAGCGAATTCGCCGTTCGCCGCCGCGTGCGCTCAGGTCAATGGCGCCGTTGCGCCCTGGGCGTGTACTTCGCCGACGATCGGCCTTTCACCCCTGCAGCCCGAATACGAGCCGCGGTATGGGGTCGCGGGCCTCGCGCCACTGCCAGCGGGCTTGCCGCCGCGTGGTGGCTGGGTCTCATCGCGACCGCCCCGGACACCGTCGAGATCACCGTGCCGCGCAACAGCCACGGTCGAGCTGCTCGTGGGACTCGCCTGCGCCGGTGTGATCTTGCCGAGGTCGACATCATCGAGCACCGATCGCTACGAGTGACCGCACCCGCGCTCACGGTCATCGAGGCGGCCGTATGCCCAGGCGGCGGGCCGGCCATCATGGACACCGCTCTCCAGCGTCGAGTCAGATTGATCGAACTCGAACGTGCCCATGCGCGCAATCTCGGTCGCCGCGGATCCACCGCCGTCCGGCGTCTGCTTGACACAGCCGCCGGTGGCGCGCGATCGGAAGCAGAACGGCTGATGATCCGGTTACTCCGGCAAGCCGAAATCACTGGCTGGAAGGCGAACTTCGCGGTTGGCGGTTACGTCGTCGACATCGCTTTCCCACACCAGCGCGTCGCGATCGAGATCGACGGCTGGGCATTCCACAGCGACCAGGCCGCATTCCAGAACGACCGCATCCGACAGAATCGGCTCGCCCTGCAGGGCTGGCAGGTGCTCCGCTTCACCTGGCTGGATCTGACGCAACACCCGGATCGGGTACTGAATCAGGTACGCGTGGCCATTTCGGCGCGCTGACGAGCGCTGTGCGCACGTAACCGCACCAAAACCTTGACACTGCGGCCCGACGGTCGCAGAGTAATCAATCAAACGATTGATTACTGCCCTGGAGGGGTTCATCGATGACGTCTACAGCCCTGCCCGGCGACTGGGTGGACCACGCGCCGGGACTCGACGATCTGGCGGGCAGCTTCACGTCTCAGGTCTCCACCGACCGCTACCGATCGCGGGAGTACGCCGAACGCGAGCGTGAGGCGATCTGGATGAAGACGTGGCAGATCGCCGGCCGGGTGGACGACCTTCCCAAAGTCGGCGACTGGATGGAATACACGATCTACGACCAGTCCTTCCTCATCGTGCGGGGCAAGGACGAGAAACTGCGCGGTTTCGTCAACGCCTGCCGGCATCGCGGAAATGCCATCTGCCAGGGCCGCACCGGCAACGCCAAGCGCGGCTTTCTGTGCCAATACCATCTCTGGTCTTACGACCTCGACGGGCGGCTCAAGGGACTGCTGCGGGAACAGAACGCCGGCGGCATCGACAAGAGCGACAACTCGCTGATCACAGTTCCGGTGGACACCTTCGGCGGATTCATCTTCATCAACCCCGATCCCGGCGCCCAGCCGCTTGGGGAGTGGATCGGTGCGGAGGCGATGGCGACTCTGCAGCCGTATCACCTCGAACTGATGTCGACGGTGATGAACGTCCGAGAAGCGCTGGACTGCAACTGGAAAGTCGTGATGGACGCCTTCAACGAGGGCTATCACGTCAACGGAGTCCACCCACAACTGCTGGCAGTGCTCAACATCCAGCCCGAGACCACGCGCTACAAGTTCTTCGAGAACCACACCATCGCGATGGCCCCGTTCGACGTCGTGGGGGCCACCCCCGAAAAACAGGTCGAGGGCACGCTGTCGCTGCCCGAGACCTTCCCAGGCACGGTCGCGGTGATCCCTCGATTCCAAGAACTCGTCAAGGAGTACACCGCGGACGACGGCTCCATCGACTTCCCCGACGGTGTCACGGCGCGCACGCTGCTGCAGAAGGCAACCCGCGCGCACCTCACCGAGATCGGCTTGGACGTCAGCGGCCTGACCGACGCCCAGATGAGCGACAACCACGGCTGGTTCCTCTTCCCCAACTTCATGATGACCATCAGGGCCGGCGAGTGCCACGTGATCCTGGCGAGGCCGCACCCCGATGGGGACCCCAACCGGTGCATCTGGCATGTCGCGAGCTACATGTATCTGCCACCGGAGATGGCGGCGGCGTTCACCGTTGACCTGACCGAGGTCGACGAACCAGGCAGTCACAAGTATTTCGAAGCGCTGCAACAGGATTATGAGCAGATGCAGCGTCAGCAGGCAGGGCTGCGCAACGTCAGCCTCGATCACCTGATGCTGGTGAACGAGGAGATCGTCGTCGCAAAGTTTCACGACACCATGGATCGATGGATGGCAGGAAAGGCCGCACAGTGAATCTCGAAGAACGCATCTCGCTGCATACCCGGATGGCCCGGGCCTACGGTGACGCCTACCTGCGCCAGGGTGTGCAGGACGGCGAAAAGTTCGTCGACGTCTGGAAATTCCACCCGGTCTGCATGTATGCCTCGCCGTACTTCACCGGCGACGAGGCGTTCAAGCTCAGCGAGTTCCCGGAGGAGTCCGCTCGCGCCTCGACCATGGAGGCCAAGGTCTACTCACTGCGGTTCCCGGACTGGAAGCCCGTCGATTTCAAGCACTGGCCGGCCGACAACGGCTTCGTCATGAAGACCCGCTGGCAGGGCACCAACTCCGACACCGGTGCCGTAATGGGCTTCTACTCTTACAGTTTCATCGACACCGACGACAACGGTGACGTGGTGCGCTGGGAGACCCACGTCAACAGCGAGTACAGCGACTTCCTGGATGTCGCGATCGGCGTGCACGGGCCGTTCCACGGAACCCACGAATACACCGACGCCTTGGATCGCCGGCTGGCCGAGGAGGGATTGACCGTCTGATGACGTTGTCGCAGAGGGTGCTGGACTACAGCGCCCTGATGAAGCGTCTGGTCGACGAGGCCAAACAGCCGGGCTTCGGCACCGAGAGCTGGGCGCCGCTGGCCGAGCTCGTCGACACGCAAAACTTCGTGCGGGTCGGCAATTTCAAAGAGGTGATGAACTGGGACACCTACATCGCGTTCCTGACCAACTGGGCGACATCATCGGAGTGGGAGTCGGAATTCAAGCGGGTCACCGAGGCCGGCAGCGTGGTGTTCCTCGAACTCGAGGAGCGCAGCAGAATCGGCGACTTCAGCAACTCGGTCAACTCGGTGTCGGTCTACGAGTTCGACCAGAGCGAAAAGATCACCCGTATCGACGTATACCTCCAAATGTCGCTGCCCGATCCCGATATGCTCGCGAGCTACGAAGGTGTCGAGATCTGACGGATAGGGAACCGATGAAGGCTTCGGTGGATCCCGACCGCTGCGCCGGGCACGGCGACTGCGTGTCGACGTGCCCGGACGTGTTCGCGTGGACCGCCGACGGCTACGCCGAGGTGGTGCTCGACGAGATACCGGACCAGTACCAGGATCTCGTCGCCACGGCCGTGCAGGACTGCCCCGAACACGCGATCAGCGCGCAAGGCTAGTGGCCGCATTCGACTACATCGTCATCGGCGCAGGGTCGGCGGGCTGTGCCGTGGCCGCACGCGTGGCAGAAGGACATTCACGCGTCCTGCTGCTGGAGGCCGGCGGTTCGGATCGGCGCCTGACGGTGCGGGCGCCGCTGGCCTTCGCCGCGCAGATGGGTAGCGCGACCGACTGGGACTACCGCACGGCACCCGAACCGGCGTGCGACGGCCGGACCATCCCGCAACCCCGGGGTCGCGTGCTCGGCGGAACCAGCTCGATGAACGCGATGGTGTGGATCCGCGGCACCCGACTCGACTACGACGGCTGGGACCTGCCCGGCTGGGGGTGGTCCGATGTCGAGCCGGTGTTCCGCCGTATCGAGTCGCACTATCTGGGCGGCCCGTCGCACGGCACCACCGGGCCGGTCCGAATCACCCGGCTGGCGGAGCCCGACGTGACCTCCGTCCGATGGGTGGACGCCGCCCGAGCCGCCGGTGTCAGCGCCAACGAGGACATCGGCGGGCCTGATCTCGACGGGTCGTCGATTGCTCCGGTGACGATCTGGAAGGGGCAGCGCTGGAACACTGCTCGGGCGTATCTGCCTGCGGCGCGGCGTCGTTCGAACTTCAGTGTCGTGACGGGAGCCCTGGTGCACCGGGTGGTGATCCGTGACGGGCGCGCGGTGGCCGTGGAGTACGAACGCAAAGGACGCCGGCACATCGTCTCCGCCGCCCGCGAGATCGTCCTGTCGGCCGGCGCGTACGGAACGCCACAGCTGCTGCAGCTCTCCGGCATCGGCGCGGCCGACCACCTCAGCGCGGCGGGGATCACGCCGGTCGTCGAAAGCCCCCGGGTGGGAACCAACCTCACCGATCACCCCGCGGCGGCGATGAGCTGGGACGTACACCCCGGCTTAGTCGGCCTGTCGGATGCTCAGAAGCCACAATGGTTGCTCCGCTGGTTGTTTCGCCGCACCGGAAAACTCACCAGCAATGCGATGGAGGCGATCGCGCAGGTCCGGTCCCACCCCGACCTGCCTGCCCCAGATTTCCAGCTGATCCACTCCCCCAGCTACGTCAACCTGATCGCGATGGAGCAAGAACTTCGCCGCGCCTCGTCGGTGCTGCAGTCCTACTGGACCCCGAAAAGCCGCGGCACCGTGATGGCGCAGTCCGCCGATCCTCATGTGCCGCCGGAGATTCGGCTCAACACATTGACCCACCCGGACGACGTGCAGGCGTTCATCCGTATCGTGCGACGCACCCGGGAGATCGTCGGCACCGAGCCGTTCGCCTCGGTGATCACCACCGAACTGCACCCCGGCCCGTACACCGTCACCGACGCCCAGATCGAGGCGTGGCTGCGTAGTTCGATCGCCACCACCGGGCACCCCGCCTGCTCGGCCGCGATGGGCACCGACGCCGGCAGCGTACTGGACGAGAAGCTGAACGTGCGTGGCGTCACCGGCCTGCGCGTGGCCGACGCGTCGGTGTTTCCCCGTATCCCGCGGGCCAACACCAACGCGCCGGCGATCCTGGTCGGTGAGCGGTGCGCCGACTTCATCAAGGCGGACCGGTGACCCTCGCGCGTCGCCTCTTTGATGCGCATTTTCACATCATCGATCCCCGGTTTCCGCTGGTACCCAACAACGGCTACCTGCCGGAAGCCTTCACCGTCGCCGACTACCGCATGCGCGTCGATCCGCTCGACATCACCGGTGGTGCCGTGGTCAGCGGATCCTTCCAGGCTTTCGACCAGAGTTACCTCAAAGATGCTCTGGCACAACTCGGTCCGGGATTCGTCGGCGTCACCCAGATCCGCGGCGACAGCACCGACGACGAGATCCTGACACTGGACCGCTCCGGCGTGCGGGCCGTCCGGTTCAACCTGTACCGCGGCGGATCGGCGACACTCGACGATGTCGACAGCCTCGCCCGCCGCGTGCACGAGGTCGCCGGCTGGCATTGCGAGTTCTACCTCGACGCCGCTGATCTCACCGAGCTGGAGCCCCTCCTGACCGCCCTGCCCCAGATCAGCATCGACCACCTGGCCATGTCGGACGACACCGGCGGAGTGCTGCTGCGGCTGGTCGAGTCCGGCGCCGTGGTGAAGGCCACCGGCTTCGGCCGGATCAGCGTCACCGATCCCGACGCCCTGATGCGCGACATCGTGACCGCGAATCCCGCAGCACTCGTCTTCGGCAGTGACCTGCCCTCAACCCGGGCGGCAATTCCGTTCCAGGACAGCGATATCGCGCGGATAGCCGATGCCGTCGGCGCCGACCACGTCGATGCGGTGCTGGCGGCGAACGCGCGGAACCTCTACCGGCTCTGACCGAAGAGCTGGCCCCGCAGCAACTGTTTGAGTGCGGCCACCGTCGCGTGGTACTCCTCGGGCGGCGGTGTGCTGGCGGCGTATTCGTTCAGACCCCGGAAGATCAGGTACACCGCGTTGGCCGCGCTCTCCACGTCCACCCCGCGACCCAACACCTTCTCCTGGGCCCCCTGGGAGAGGATGTCGCGGATCAGGTTGCGCAGCGCCACGAATCGGGTGTCGCTGTTCTCGGCGAGGTGCAGGTGCTGCGGGCTCTCGGCGCGGATGGCCCGGTCGAAGGCGACAGCGAGCGGGTAGTCCTGCATCACCCGAACGCTTTCGTCGAGCACTGCCATCAGTTTGTCCAGGGTGGCGGCGTTGTCTTCGGCGGCCTGCTCCAGCCGGGGTACGGCGATGGTCGCGACCTCGTCGAAGGTGGCCTTGACAAGTTCAGCCTTGTTCGGAAAGTAGTGATAGAGGCTGCCGCTGGTCATGTTCGCCTCGCGAGCGATCTCGCGGATCGTCGTCCGCGAGTAGCCGACCGCCGCGACACAGCGCATGGCCGCCTCGAGGATGCGCCGCCTCGTCTCCTCGCTGTTGGCGCCCACCGGCCGGCCGAGGAGCGAGGAATTGGCCGACGCTGCACCTTTGGGTTTCGCCATCGCTTTCAGAAGCTTCTCACAGTCGCGAGCCGATCGGTTAGAGTCCGCGTCGTGGCAGACCTCATCGACACCGTCGCAGTAGTCACCGGCGCGGCCCGCGGCCAGGGCCGCAGTCATGCCGTCGCACTGGCCGCCGAGGGTGCCGACATCATCGCGATCGACCTCTGCGCGGACATCGACTCGATCCCCTACCCGCTGGCGACCAAGGACGATCTCGACGAGACCGTCCGCCTCGTCGAGGCCCAGGGCCGCCGCATCGTTCCGGTCGTCGCCGACGTGCGCGACCTCGACGCGCTGCAGGCCGGGGTACGCAACGGTGTGGACGCGCTCGGGGAGATCGACATCGTCGTGGCCAACGCCGGGGTGGTGGCGATCGGTCTCAAGGATCCGCTCGACACCGAGGTGTACCGCGACATCGTCGAGACCAACCTCAACGGGGTGTGGCACACCATCGTTGCGACCGTGCCCTCGATCATCCGCAAGGGCCGAGGCGGCTCGATCATCCTGACGAGTTCGGCGCAGGGTCTGGTCGGCAAGGGCGGTGACGGCAGCGCGGCGATGTTCGCCTATGCCGCGGCCAAACATGGTGTCGTCGGACTGATGCGCTCCGCGGCCAATGCCTATGCCCAGCACAGCATCCGGGTGAACACGGTGCACCCGAGCGGCGTCGGCACCCCGATGATCCTCAACGACCACACCCTGCGGACGTTCCAGGAGAACCCGAACGGTGCCGCGTTGTCGGGCAATCTGTTGCCGGTCCCGTTCGTCGATGCCGAGGACGTCACCAACGTGGTGGTCTTCCTGGCCGGCCCCAAGGCCCGCTACATCACCGGCGTCGCGCTACCGGTCGATGCCGGTCACGCGGTGATGTGACCGGAGGTAGAGCAGCCCGCCCGCGGCCAGAATGACCCACGCGGCGAACGCGACCCAGAAGAACACCAGCGAGATGGTGTGCAGTCCGCGCCACCCCGTTTCGGCGGCCATCGCGAAGGTCGCCGCCGAGTACATGCCGAGCGGGAACACCATCGCCCACCACACGCCCCTGAACTTCCAGCCGGCCGGGTCGTACTTGATGCGCCGGATCGCGAAGTAGGCCAGCACCGGAATCCACAGTGTCGCAAGCACCCAGGTCAGCACGGTGATCGCGACGACGGCGTCTGACGGCCAGATGCGGTGGATCCGATCCCCGGCCAGGGTAGCGATCGCCAGGCCGCCCATGAGGATCCATCCGTCGGGTTCGAACCCGTGCGGGTTCAGCCGCTCGTGGAAGGCCCGCCAGAGGATCAGCACGGTCATCACGGCGTACGCCACCAACGCCAGGGCCCAGAACACCAGCGCGCCGAACAGCCAGCGCTGATCCGCGGAGAGGATGGCCAGCCCAGAGGTGGCGACACTGGCCAGTTCCCACGCGCCATGCGAGCGGTCCCGCAACCCGAGCCAGCGGATCCGCCACATCCGCCGGACCACCACTGGCGTCAGCGTGAGCCAGAATTGCAGTGCCAGAGCGGCCAGGATCCACAGCGCTGCGCGGTACTCGGCCAGGCGCGTGCCGAGCACCGCGCACGCCGCCACGTAGGTGAACAGCCGCAGCAGCACGTCGGGGTCACCGAAGTCCGGCGCCGAACGCCGCCAGCCGAGCGCGCACACCACGACGAGGACCGGCAACGCAACCGCGGCGATCGCGGCCAGCGCCACGCTGATCCAGCGATACCCGTGGTCGGCGGCAGCTATCGAAATGATGCCGGTTGCCATCACCGCCGCGAACACGTCGGGCGGTGGCCGCACGTCAGCCAAGCTCAACGAAGAGGTGCCGAATGCCGGTGTGCCGGTTGCTGCGGGCCCATTCCACCGGCTTGACCACCTGGATCTCCGGGAAGCGGGTCAGCAGTTCCTCGTAGAGCACCCGCAGCTCCAGCCGGGCCAGGTTGGCGCCCAGGCAATAGTGCACACCCTGCCCGAAACCCAAGTGCGGGTTACGTTTACGGCCGACGTCGAAAGTATCCGGGTCGTCGAACACCGCGCCGTCGCGGTTGGCCGAACCCTCCCAGACCAGCACCTTGTCGCCCGCCCGGATCGAGCACCCACCGAGCTCGGTGTCCCGGGTTGCGGTGCGCCGCTTGGAGGGTGACGGCGAGGTCCAGCGGACGATCTCCTCCACCGCGGTCGGCAACAGTGCGGGATCCGCCCGCAGTCGCGCGCGCTGATCGGGGTGCTCAGCCAACGCCAGCAGGCCGCCGGCGACCGCGTTACGGGTGGTTTCGGCTCCCGCACTGAACAGCAGATTGAAGAACAGGTACAGCTCGATGTCGCTCAGGGACGGCGCGTCGGGGTCGTCGACAGTGGCGTTGGCCACCACCGAGAGCATGTCGTCGCCGGGCTCGGCGCGCTTCTTCGCGATCAGCTCGGAGCCGTAGGCGTAGATCCGTGATCCCGCCTCCTCGATCGACATGGTGCCGATCTCGCCTTTGCGGGAGTCACCGAAGTCGAAGCTCGGTTCGATGGCCCGGAACAACCAATGCCGTTCGCTCTCCGGCACTCCCAGCAGGATGCAGATCATCTGCATGGGCAACTCGGCGGCCACCTCGACCAGGAAATCGAAGGGCACCCCGGGCTGAACGGCATCCAGCAGTACACGGGTGCGCCGGCGCAGGTCGTCTTCGACCCGGCCGATCATCCGCGGGGTCAGGCCAGAACTGACCAGGCGCCTGATCCGGGTGTGGCGCGGATCGTCCATCATGTTGAGCACTTGACCGGCGATCGAAAGGTCCTGCAGAAGCGTGCCGCCGAACGGGCGCTGACCGCCGGTCACCGACGAGTAGGTGTCCTGATCTCGCAGCACGGCAAGGGTTTCCGGATGAGTCGCCACCGACCAGAACCCTTCGCCGTCCGGCGTGTTGTCGGTCGGCGCGTGCCAGTACACCGGTGCTTCGCGGCGGTGAATCGCGAACATGTGGTGCGGGAAACCCTCGGCGAAGTTGTCGAGGTCGGTGAAGTCGATGTCGCGCAGCAACATTGGTTTACAGGATCGCGCCGGGCGTGTACTTGGCGGCGTCCGGGTAGTCGCTGACCACGCGGTCCACCGCGACGATCACCTGGTCGACCTGACTTCCCGCCGCCCCGGTGAACGCCGCCTTGTCGGCCAGCGCGGCGTCCAGTGCGGCCCGGTCCAGCGGCAGCCGCTCGTCGGCGGCCAACCGATCCAGCAGGTCGGGTTCGGCACCCTTCTCCCGCATCGCCAGCGCGACCGCCACCGCATGTTCCTTGATGACCTCGTGCGCGGTCTCGCGGCCCACACCGGCTCGCACCGCCGCGATCAGCACCTTGGTGGTGGCCAGGAACGGCAGGTAGCGATCCAGTTCTCGCTGGATCACCGCGGGATAGGCGCCGAACTCGTCGAGCACCGTCAGGAACGTCTCGATCTGCCCGTCGACGGCGAAGAACGCGTCCGGCAGCGCCACCCGGCGCACCACCGAGCAGAAGACGTCGCCTTCATTCCATTGCGCGCCAGCCAGTTCCGCGGTCATCGACGCGTAGCCGCGCAGCACCACCTGCAGTCCGTTGACCCGCTCACAGCTGCGGGTGTTCATCTTGTGCGGCATCGCCGACGAGCCGACCTGTCCCTGCGCGAAGCCCTCGGTGACCAACTCGTGGCCGGCCATCAGCCGCACGGTGTGCGCGAACGACGACGGGCCGGCACCCAGCTGAACCAGCGCCGAGACCACGTCGTGGTCCAGCGACCGCGGATAGACCTGGCCGACGCTGGTGAAAACGGCATTGAAGCCCAGGAATTCGGCGACCCGGCGTTCCAGCTCGGCAAGCCGGACGGCGTCGCCGTCGAACAGGTCGAGCATGTCCTGAGCGGTGCCCATCGGGCCTTTGATGCCGCGCAGCGGATAACGGTCGATCAGCTCGCGAATCCGCGCCAGCGCGATCAGGGTCTCCTCGGCGGCCGACGCGAACCGCTTGCCCAACGTGGTGGCCTGCGCGGCGACGTTGTGGCTGCGGCCGGCCATCACCACATCGCGGTAGAGCACCGCCCGCTCGGCCAGGCGTGCCACCACGGCCACACCGTGGGCCTGCACGAGTTCCAGCGAGCGGCGGATCTGCAGCTGCTCGACGTTCTCGGTGAGGTCGCGGCTGGTCATGCCCTTGTGCACATGCTCGTGTCCGGCCAGCGCATTGAATTCCTCGATGCGGGCCTTGACGTCGTGGCGGGTGACCCGTTCGCGGGCGGCGATCGACGCGAGGTCCACCTGCTCGAGCACCCGCTCGTAGTCCGCGACCACGCCGTCGGGCACGTCGACGCCTAGTTCTGACTGGGCGCGCAGGACTGCCAGCCACAGTCGGCGTTCGGCCACGATCTTGGCTTCGGGCGACCAGATCGCCACCATGTCCGCGCTGGCGTAGCGGCCGGCCAGCACATTGGGGATTGTCACAATCCCACAGCTTACGGCCCTGGTACGGCAAGGTAGACGGATGCACTTTGTCGGCCTGGATCTGGCCTGGGGCGAACGCAAGCCGACGGGCGTCGCCGCACTCGACGACGACGGACGGCTCGTCCATATCGCCACCGCACAAGACGATTCGAGCATCCTCGAGGAGGTTCGCCCGTTTGTCGACGGACCCTGCCTGGTCGCCATCGACGCTCCGCTCATCGTGACCAACGCGACCGGCCAGCGTGGCTGCGAGACGGACCTGAACCGCGACTTCGCCAAATTCGAGGCCGGCGCGCACCCGTCGAACATGGGTAAGCCCGAGTTCGCCGGAACCCCGCGCGGCGCGCGGATCGCCGAAGCACTCGGCCTGGACATGGACCCGAACTCACGGGCGTCGCGGCGGGCCATCGAGGTCTATCCGCATCCGGCCACGGTGGTGCTGTTCCGGCTGGGCCGCACGCTGAAGTACAAGCAGAAGCAGGGCCGCAGCCTGCCCCAACTGCGCACCGAGCTGCTGAGGTTGATGGACGAGATCGAGCGACTCGCCCACGCCACGGTGCCGCTACGGGTCGGCGATCACCCGGAGTGGATCGCCATGCGCGCCACCGTCGAGAACGCCCAGCGCAAAAGCGAATTGCGCCGCGCGGAGGACCCGATCGACGCGGTCGTGTGCGCCTACGTCGGGATGTACGCCACCCAGCGGCCGGGTTCGGTGACCACCTACGGAGACTTCGCCACCGGCTACATCGTCACGCCGACACTGCCGCCGGATCTGACACCCACGCCGCCGGAACCCATGCCCGGTGTGGTCGGTGACGCCGTCGCCCAGTACGCCGAGCGACGCCCCGCCTTGGTCGCCACCACCGAGCACTACCTCGCGCTGGTCACGCGTCTGCTCGATGATGCGGGCATCAACTACCTCAGCGTGACGGCCCGCACCAAGAGCGTCGCGTCGTTCGCGGCCAAGGCCGATCGCAGCAGCAACGGCCAGCGGCTCTACACGGACCCGTCCTCGCAGATCACCGACCAGGTCGGCCTGCGGGTCATCACCTACCTCCGCGAGGACGTCACCGCCGTGGGCACCCTGTTGTCCGAGGAATTCGACGTGTTGACCGACCTCGACATGGGGCAGGTGACGGCCCGCGAGGGCCGGTGGGGGTACGCCAGCAGGCACATGCTGATCGCCAATGACGCTGAGACGCAGCCGGCCTCGGTCCAGATACGTACCGTCCTGCAACATGCGTGGGCGGAGTTCGAACACGACATCCGGTACAAGGGAACGGTCCCCGAGCAGGACGCCGCGGAGCTCGACCGCCGGTTCACCCTGGCCGCGGGCCTGCTCGAGTTGGCCGACCGCGAGTTCACCGAGATCCGTGACCGATTGCGCACGTCCATGGCCGAAGTCCGCAGCCCGAACACGGCGGAGGCGGGCATCGCGACGCCGGTGCTGGCCACCTACCTGGGGCACCGCTTTCCCGAAGCCGGCTGGTCGCGAACCGAGCATTACGGCTGGATGGCGGCGCTGCTCGTCGACCTGGGCATCCTCACCCTTGACGCCCTCGAGGAGCTGTTGACCAATGTCGACACCGATGCCGTCAACAAGAAGATGGACTACCGCTTCCCGGCGGGTGCGGTGCGACGCCTGGACGATGCACTACTGGCCACGTTCGCCGACCGCTACGTCGGCCTGCCGGGCAACGCGCATCGGGTGGCGCTGCTGCAGAACCGGCTCGCGCGGTTGCAGGCCCCGGCGAACTGACGCCGAGATCGACGTAATGCTCACGCCCGCAGGCCGGTCCACTCGTCCGACGTCCCGGTCAGCCGGCTGACCTGTTCGAGCAGGCGCCGCACCTTGGCCGGATTCTCGTGGCGTTGCCAGCCGAATGTGGTCGGCCGCTGACGGCGGTCATGCCAGAAATGCCCCGGCGTGGACTCCGGCCGGGTGGCGACCAGCCACACCGCGGTGTCGGCGCCGTCGGCCACGTCCCGCAGCAGCGGCCGGGTGAGGATCCGAAACCGCGGCAGGTACTCGGCCACGCCGGGGGTGTCGACCCAGCCGGGATGCATGCTCTCCACCCGGATGTCGGTGCCGGCCAGCCGGCGTGCCCACGAGTCGGCCAACACCACCTGCATCTTCTTGGTCCGTGCGTAGGCCCGGACCCCGTTGTAGCCGCTCCGGAACTCCAGATCGTCGACCACCAGCGGTGAGCCGTACATGCCGCCCGAGGACACCCACACCACCGACGCCCCGCCTGCCGCCCGCAGCAGTGGGAGCAGCCGCTCGGTCATCAGATGGGGACCCAGCACATGCGTGGCCAGCTGCACCTCATGACCCTGCGGGCTGAGGACGCGGTCCTTGGGCATCAGGCCGGCGTTGTGGACCAGGCCGTTGAGCGCAGGGACCCGGTCGGCGAAGTCGGTTGTCCAGTCCCGCACGGCATCGAGGTCCGAGACATCGCACACCTCGCCCACCACGTGGGCGCCGGGCACCGATTCCCGGATCGCCGCGCACGATGTCTCCACTTTCTCGGGGTTGCGGCCCAGCAGGTGGACCGTCGCACCGAGCGCGGCGAATGAGCGTGCCATCTCCAGACCGATGCCGGCCGTCGCGCCCGCGATCACCACCCGTTTGCCCAGCAGAGCCTGCGGGTCGGCGTCGGCGGCCCACCAGTGCCTGCGCAGCCCCGAACCGATTTTGGTGTAGCCCAGGACCAACGCCCGGTCCATCACGCCGTCGAGCAGTTCCGTAGCCGGCCGTGCGAGCCCGGATAGATCCATGCCTTCGAACGTAATCGCTCAGACCCGGACAGTGCGCTCGTCGATCGGGACCAACACGTCGATCACGTCCATCACCGTGGCCCTGGCCACCTCTCGCGGACCGTCGCCGTCGCTGACCAGAGCCGAGACCACCGAACCGTCCACGGCGTTGACCAGAGCCGTCACCAGATCGGTCCGCATATTGCGCCCCGATCGCGCCATGGCCGACACCACGGCATCGACCCGCTGCTGGGCCAGCCGGTGCTGGATTTCGCGCAGCTCGGGGTGCCGGGCGCAGGCGATGTAGCGCTCATACCGGGAGATCAGTTCTTCGCTGCTCGCCTCCCCGTCGGGATCGCCGACCAGCAGGTCGACCAATACGTCGGCGATGGCCTCAGCACCACGCCGCCGACGCGGGAGTGCGTCCACCCGGGCCCGCAATTGCGCGGTTTCCACCGCACAGATGTACTCGACGGCCTTGAGCACCAGGTCGTCCAGCGAGGAGAAGTAGTAGGTGGTGGACGCCAGCGGCAACCCTGCGCGACGCGCCACCGAACGATGGCGCACCGCTTCGAATCCGCCTTCGCGAAGCAGCTCGGCGGCAGCGCTGATCAGCGCGTACCGTCGCCGCTCGCCTTTGGGCGTCATCGCTGCCGTCACGTTCAGCAATGCTGCCAGCAGCGTCAGCGGGACATCGCTCTTTCAGAAGAATCATTAACCTGGCATCGACCTGCCGCTAGGCTCGATCACCCGCTCCGCGGCGCGATGGCAAGATGGCCCGCATGGCGAATCTGAGCCGTCGCGCAGTTCTGCGACTCGGCGCCGGAGCCGTTGCAGGTGCCGCCGGTGCCTTCGCTGCCGGCCGCGCCCTGCAATCCGCGACTCAGCTCGCGGGGCCGGACGTCGCGATGACCGGCGTCGGCGCTCCCCTGGCACCGCCCGCCCCGCTGGAGCCGCCCGCTGCGGGCGCCGCCGCCCCCACGATGGTCACCGGTTCGTTCGTCTCGGCAGCGCGCGGCGGGGTCAGCACCAACTGGGCCATCGCCCGCCCGCCCGGGCAGACCGCACCGTTGCGGCCGGTCATCGCGTTGCACGGCAAGGGTCAGGACGCCGCGGGTGTGATGGCCGGTGGCGTCGAGCAGGGCCTGGCGCAAGCGGTTGCGGCCGGACTGCCGCCGTTCGCGGTGGTCGCCGTCGACGGTGGCGGCAGCTATTGGCACCAGCGGGCCTCGGGTGAGGACTCCGGGAAGATGGTGCTCGACGAGCTGATCCCGATGCTCGGCAGCCAAGGCCTGGACACCTCTCGGGTGGCGTTCCTGGGATGGTCGATGGGCGGCTACGGGGCACTGCTGCTGGGGGCGCGCCTCGGACCGGCCCGCACGGCCGCGATCACCGCGGTCAGCCCGGCCCTGTGGCTGTCGTCGGGTGCGGCGGCACCCGGTGCGTTCGACGGCCCCGACGACTTTGCCGCCAACACCGTGTTCGGCCTGCCTGCGCTGGCGTCGATCCCGATCCGGATCGACTGCGGCAACAGCGACCCGTTCTATTCAGCAACCAAGCAGTTCATCGCCCAGCTGCCCAACCCGCCGGCCGGCGGGTTCTCGCCCGGCGGCCACGACGGCGGTTACTGGAGTTCGCAGCTGCCCGGCGAAATCGCGTGGATGGCGCCGCTACTCACCGCCTGAGCCGCTTCACGCCGAGATCGACGTTACGGCGACCAGAACTCGCACTTTCGCGGCGATTTGTCGGTTTCGGCGGCAATGCCCGCGGTGGATTGTCTCCGGTTGTGGAATTGTCTACAGTCGCAGTTACTGTCATCCATTCGATAAGCCTCTCGGCAGCCCTGGCGAGGAGATCATGACCGTCGAAAGCCCACCGCTGTCCCCGCGGCCGTACCACCCGCTCGACATCTCGGCGCCGGACTTCTGGGCTGCCGACTTCGCCACCCGGGACCGTACGTTCGCGCAGCTGCGGGCCGCCGACGGGCTGTCGTGGCATCCGCCGGTGTCCTCGGTGTTCCCCCATTCGGAGACCGGGTACTGGGCGATCACCCGGCACGCCGACATCAAGTACGTCAGCCAGCACACCGACATCTTCAGCTCGGCGCTGGGCATGAGCGTCGACCCGCTGCCCGCCGAGATCCAACAGGCCACGAGCTTCTTCCTGGCGATGGATCCGCCGGAGCACACCCTGTATCGGCGGTTGATCAGTGCGACATTCACGCCCAAGCAGGTTCGCCGCATCGAGGCCCAGATCCAGGCCAACGCCACCGATATCGTCGACCGGCTGATCGACAGACTGCGTGACGGTGAGGAAATCGACTTCGTCACCGAATGCTCGGCCAAGCTCCCGATGCGGACGGTCTCGGACATGATCGGGATCGCCCCCGAAAACCAGGAGGCGGTAGCCTACGCGGCCGAAAGCCTGTTCAGCGCAACCGATGACGACTACGCCTCATTCGAAGAACGCGCCACCCATGCGCTCACCCAGATCGGGATCCTCACCAGCTCGGGTATCGAGCTGGCCCAGCTGCGCCGCCGCGAGCCGCACGACGATCTGATGACCAACATCGTCAACGCCGAGGTGGACGGCCACCAGCTCACCGACATCCAGATCGGGTCGTTCATGGTGCTGCTGGCCTCCGCCGGTAACGACACCACCAAGCAGACCACCTCCCATGCATTCAAGGCGCTCGCCGACAACCCCGGCCAAAAGGCTTGGCTGATGGAGGATTTCGACACTCGCATCACCCCCGCGGTCGAGGAGTTCATCCGCTGGGCCACTCCGGTGCTGAACTTCGCCCGCCATGCCACCGCCGACACCGAACTGGCCGGCACGAAGATCAAGGCCGGGGAGAAGGTCGCACTCTTCTACTGTTCGGCCAACCGCGACGACGCGGTGTTCGACCGGCCGGACGAGTTCGACATCTCCCGATCACCGAACCCGCACTTCGGTTTCGGTGGCGGCGGTCCGCACTTCTGCCTCGGCGCGAACCTCGCCAGGACCGAGCTGCGTCAGCTGTTCCACCAGCTGCTCACCCGGCTACCGGACGTTCAGGTCGGTGAGCCGGAGTACCTGCACAGCAACGTGATTCACGGCGTGAAGCGGCTACCGGTCAAGCTAGTGTGATACGTCCCTCGGCGGCCGCCAGCCCGATGTCACTGCGGAAGTGGCTGCCCGGCAATCGGACCGAGGACACGATCCGGTAGGCCTCCTCGCGTGCGGCCACCAGGTCGGCTCCGGTGCCGACGATCGAGAGCACCCGCCCGCCGGACGACACGATGGTTCCGTCGTCGCGCCGGGCGGTACCGGCGTGCAGAACGCCGTCGGCCTCCGACCCGGTGATCACATCCCCGACCCGAGGACGGCCGGGATAGTTCTCGGCGGCCACCACCACTGTTACCGCGTATCCGTCGCGCCACTCGAGCGGACCCACGTCGGCCAGCGTTCCGGTCGCGGTGGCATGCAACAACTGCCCCAGCGGGGATTCCAGCAGCGCCAACACCGCCTGGGTCTCGGGATCGCCGAAGCGGCAATTGAATTCGATGACGGCGGGCCCATTCGAAGTGATCGCGAGCCCCGCATACAACAGCCCCGAGAACGGGCAGCCGCGGCGAACCAGTTCGGCGGCAACGGGTTCGACGACACCGCTGACGATCGCCGACAGCACGTCCGACGGCAGCCACGGCAGCGGCGAATAAGCCCCCATGCCACCGGTATTGGGTCCGGCGTCGTTGTCACCGACCCGCTTGAAGTCCTGGGCGGGCAGCAGCGGCACCACTGTCGCGCCGTCGACCAGACAGAACAGCGACACCTCAGGTCCGTCGAGGAAGGACTCCAGCAGCACCGGGTGCCCGGAGTCGAGCAGCGACGCGGCGTGCGCACGGGCCACATCTCGATCGTCGGTGACGACCACGCCCTTGCCCGCGGCCAGCCCGTCGTCCTTGACCACCCAGGCGGGTTGGCCGGCGGCGGGACCGAAGCGATCCAGCGCGGCATCGAGGTGGGCGGGGTTGTCGACGGTATCGCTGCCCGCGGTACGAACGCCGGCGGCCGCCATCACGTCCTTGGCGAACGCCTTGGAACCCTCGATCCGGGCGGCGTCCTTCGACGGGCCGAAGCAGGCGATCCCCGCGGCACGCACCGCGTCGGCGACACCGAGAACCAGCGGCACCTCGGGGCCGATGATCACCAGGTCCACCTCGAGCTTGCGGGCCAGCGCGGTGACGGCTTCGGCGGAGGTGACGTCCACCTCGTGCTGTTCAGCCACGGCCGACGTGCCGGCATTGCCGGGCGCGACGGCAAGGAAGTCGATTTGCGGATCTCTGCGCAGGCCCAACAGCAGGGCGTGTTCGCGGGCACCGGATCCGATCACGAGGACGCGCACAGGTTCACACCCTATCGCCCTACTCCGCTACCAGGTGTCGACGAATCGCCTCGGTGCCGGGAGATCGCCGCGCGCCGCGGCGGCGGCCAGGGTCGCGACGATCAGGCCGCGGGTCTCCGCCGGGTCGATGACGTCGTCGACCTCGAAGATCTGGGCGGCGTTGAGCGCTTTGGCGTTCTCCTCCATCGCCGCGGTGGCCTCGGCGACCCGCTGTTCCCGCTCGGCCTCGTCCGCGATGGCGTCCAGCTCCTTGCGCATTCCCAGACGCACCGCACCCTCCAGACCCATCGGGCCCAGGTGCGCGTTCGACCACGCCACGGTCAGCAGCGGCTCGTGCAGGCTGCCGCCGGTCATCGCCTGCGCGCCCAGCCCGTAACCGCGGCGCAGCACGACCGCCACCAACGGCACCCGCAGCGCCGCGCCGGCGACCAGCATCCGGGAGGCGCGCCGCACCAGCGCCTCGGCCTCGGCGGCCGGGCCGACCATGTAGCCGGGACAGTCGATCAGCGAGACGACCGGCAAGCCGAAGGTGTCGCACAGTTGCAGGAAGCGCGCGGCCTTGTCGGCGGCGGCGGCGGTGATCGCTCCGGCCATCACCATCGTGTTGTTGGCGATGACACCGACCGGGCGGCCGTCGATGCGGGCCAGTGCGGTGACCATCTCGGCGGCGAACTTCTCCCGCAGGAACGTCACCGAGCCTTGGTCGGCGATGGTCTCGATGACCGGCTTGATCGGATAGGCGCGCCGGGCACGTTCGGGAATGACTGTGCGCAAAGCGGTTTGGTCGGCGACGGCACCGGGCGCGGCGACGCCCTGAAAGTAGCCGAGGAGCCGTTTGGCGACCGCGACCGCCTCGGCCTCGTCGGCGACCACGACGTCGACGACACCGTTGGGCGCCTGCACCGAGATGGGGCCGACGGCGTCGGGTTCGACGTCGCCGAGCCCGCCGCCGGCGATCATCGCCGGGCCGCCCATACCGATCGAGCTGTCGGCGGTGGCGACGATGAGGTCCGAGCAGCCGGCGATCACCGCATTGCCCGCGAAGCAGCGGCCTTTGACGATCGCGATGCGCGGCACCACGCCTGAGAGCGCCGCCCAGAGTTTGAAGGCCCGGGTTTCTAGCGACGAAACGGTTGGGACATCGGTGTCGCCGGGCCGGCCACCACCGCCCTCGGCGAAGAAGATCGTGGGCAGCCGCATCCGTTCGATGAGCTCGAACAGCCGGTCCTTCTTACGATGCCCGACGAAGCCCTGGGTGCCGGCCAGCACCGTGTAGTCGTAGGACAGCACCGCGCACGGCTTGCCGTTGACCTGTGCGGTCCCGGCGATCAGCCCGTCGGCGGGGGTGCGGGCGATCAGGTCGTCGAGGTCGCGGCGACGGCGCTGCGCGGCGATCGCGAAGCGCCCGTACTCCACAAACGAATCGGCATCCACCAGGTCGGCGATGTTCTCGCGGGCTGTCCGGCCGCCCGCGGCGTGGCGGCGGGACACTGCCTCGGGGCGGGCCGTGTCTTCGGTCAGCGCGCGGCGGCGCAGCAACTCCGCGAGGTCGGGGCGATCCGTCATCGATCGAACCTAACGGGCATACACTCAGCGTTGAGGTGTATGGTCGTTGCAAAGGTGCGCTACATCACAACTACAGCGAGGTAGACCATGACCACCGCGAACGTGTGCCCGTTCGGAGCGGGCTTCGACTTCACCGACCCCGACCTCATCAAAGAGGGCATGCCCGTCGCCGAGTTTGCGCAGTTGCGCCAGACCGCGCCGGTCTGGTGGAACGAGCAGCCGCTCGGCAGCACGGTGTTCGACGACGGCGGGTACTGGGTGATCACCAAGCACCGCGACATCCGGGACATCTCCCGCGACGGCGACCTGTGGTCGACCAACCAGAAGGGCGTCGTCATGCGCTTCGCCGACGACATGACCGCAGACCAGGTGGAGATCACCAAAGCCCTGCTGATCAATCACGACGCACCCGAGCACACCCGGCTGCGCAAGCTGGTCTCGCGGCTGTTCACCCCGCGCGCGGTGGCCAAGCTGGAGGAGAAGCTGGCCGACGCCGCCCGCGACATCGTGGCCGCGGCCGCCGCGAAGGACACCGGCGATTTCGTCGACGACATCGCGATGCAGTTGCCGCTGCTGGCGATCGCTGACCTGCTCGGCGTGCCGGAAGCCGACCGCCAGAAGCTCTTTCACTGGACCAACAGCATCATGAACACCGACGATCCGGAGTTCAACGACGTCGACCCGATCGAGGCGAACGCCGAGTTGATGGGTTACGCGTACTCGATGGCCGAGGATCGCCGGAAGTGCCCGGCCGACGATATCGTGACCCGCCTGGTGGAGGCGGACTTGGATGGCGAGTCACTCTCCGAGGTCGAGTTCGCGTTCTTCGTGATCCTGCTCGCGGTGGCCGGGAACGAGACCACCCGCAACGCCATGACCCACGGGATGAACGCGTTCTTCGAAAACCCGGACCAGTGGGAGCTTTTCAAGCGGGAACGCCCGGAGACGACGGCCGACGAGATCGTTCGGTGGGCCACCCCGGTGCACTGCTTCCAGCGCACCGCCACCGCCGACGTGGAACTCGGCGGCGTGACGATCCGCAAGGGCCAGCGGGCCGGCCTGTTCTACAGCTCGGCCAACTATGACGAGGAAGTCTTCGACAACCCGTTCCAGTTCAACATTTTGCGTGACCCGAACCCCCACCTCGGTTTCGGCGGCAACGGCGCGCACTTCTGCATCGGCGCCAACCTCGCGCGGATGGAGATCAAGCTGATCTTCAACGAGATCGCCAACCAGATCCCGGACATCAGCAAGCTCGGTCAGCCAGAGCGGCTGCGGTCGGGCTGGCTCAACGGCGTGAAGCATTTGCCGGTCTCCTATCGCTAGCGCGATAGCATCCCGGGTCATGGGCTATCCGGGCTATCCGCCCCACCCGGCATATCAGGCGTACCCGGCGTATCCGGCCAAGCCGCCGCGCTCGGCGGCCGACCTGACGATCTCGATCATCTTCATGGTCCTGACGGTGGTGGTCGGCGCCGGCGCGGCGTTTCTCGGCCTGTTCTCGCTGGCCTTCCTGGACTATTGCCCGCCGGCGACGTGCAGTGCCGAAGGCGCAGTGTCCGCGGTGATGACATCGGTGGCAGTTGCCGCGGGATTCGGCGTGATCGGAATCGTTGTCGCGATCGTCCAACTTGCTCGGCGCAAAACGGCCTGGCCCTTCGCCGTTGGGACGTTGGTGCTGTGCTTGATCGTCCTGCTCGTCGGCGGCGTCGCCTACTACTCCGCGGTGGGCGGCTGACATGCGGACACACGGATGGTCCGGGGCCGCACCCGCCACCGATGAGGAAGCCGTCGCCAGAATTCTGGCGGCGGCCAACAAGGCCATCGACTCGCACGGTGCCGACCTCAGCATCGCCGATGTGGCCCGCACCCTGGGTGTCACCCGACAGACCGTCTATCGCTACTTCCCCAGCACCGACGCGCTGCTGCAGGCCTCGGCGATGTCGGCCGCGACCGGGTTCCTCGACCGGCTGGCCGATCACCTGGCCGGCATCACCGACCCGGCCGACGCGGTCACCGAAGGCATTGCCGCAGCGGTGGAATGGTTGCCACACGACAAGCACATGGGGTTGCTGCTCGGACCCGAACGCTCGAGCACATTCAGCGCCGAGGTCACTTCGGATGTCGCGCTGGCGTTCGCGGGTTCGATGCTGCGCCGCTTCGATGTCGATTGGGCCGCAGCGGGTTTCAGCGACAACGATCTCGACGAGCTCGGCGAGCACCTGCTGCGGATCATCCAGTCGTTCGTGCTCGATCCGGGCCGACCGCCGCGACATGGCGACCAGCTTCGCCAGTATCTGCGTCGCTGGGTCGGCGCAGCCTTGCTCGCGCCGGCTAGGGAGCCGGCGCGCTCTCCTGCACCAGGGCGTTGATCGGCGCGGAGGTCGCCGCGTGGCCGACCAGTTCACTCGGATCGTGCGCAGGCCACACCACTGCGGCGAAGATCGCACATACCGACACCACCGGCGGGCAGAGCACCGTCACGGTCGTGTCGATGACACCGGCCCACTTGGATGCCTGACGAACGACCCTGCCGCGCTTGGTCAGCGGCTCCGTCCACAGGCTCAGCATGGTCGGGGCCGTCCACGACTGGTCGTACATCGTCATAGAAGTCACGGCCACTCCTCCCATCCCTCATCGAGGCCCGCGGCGCTCGATTTCACTTCGGTAACACTGGTGCACAAATGTCACATTTGTGACACGGCGCGATAACCGTTTGCGATCTGCGCGTTTCCTTACCGTTGTCTTACTGACCTCTTTGTTATGCGATCGCCCCGCCGCACTCGGCGATCCGACGGCGCAGAAACGCCTTGCCCGGTTCGGAACCGTTGAGATCGATCGCGTCCCGATACCAGCGCACCGCCTCCGCGTGCCTGCCCGCTCGGCGCAACAAGTCGGCACGCACCGTCGGCACGAGCGCGGAACGGGCCAATCGCGGATCGTGCGCCACCCGCTCCAGCGCCGCCAAGCCGGCATCCGGTCCGTCGCGCAGGCCGATCGCGAGAGCCCGGTTCGCCCGCACCACCGGCGAGTCCGTCTGACGCAGTAGCTGGCCGTAGGCCCGGCAGATGGTCCGCCAGTCGGTCTGCTCCCAGCTCGGCGCGGTCGCGTGCGCGGCGGCGATCACCGCCTGAGGCAGGTACGGCCCGGCTGCCCCCTCCGCACGGCGTAGCCCGTCGAGCCCGCGGGCGATCCGGCCCCGGTCCCACCGGGACCGGTCCTGCTCCTCGAGCGGAATCAATGCACCGTCGGTGTCGACACGGGTTGACCGACGCGAATCATGCAGCAGGACAAGCGCATACAAGGCGCGGGCATCGGGTTCGGCGGGCATCAACACGCAGAGTTCGCCGGCCAGCCGCACACCTTCGTCGCACAGCTCGTCGCGGATCGCAGACGGTCCTGCCGTGGACCAGTACCCCTCGGTGAACACCGAATAGATGCACGACAGCACGTGGGGTGTGCGTTCAGCCAACAGCTCGGGCGGGGGCACTCGCAGCGGGATGTTGGCGTTCCGGATCTTGCTCTTGGCGCGGGTGATGCGTTGTCCGACGGCCGTTTCGGTGAGCAGAAGCGCGCGTGCGATTTCCGGCACCGTCAGCCCCGACACCAGCCGCAGAGTCAGCGCCAGTTGAGACGACCGCTCGAGGGCTGGATGCGCGCAGGTGAAGATCATCCGAAGCTCGTCGTCGCGCACGCCGTGCACCACGCGGTCGTCGGCCTGCCCATCACCCTGCACAGCCAACAGTTCCTTTCCCGGGCGCACGGATTCGCGACGCAAGCGATCCCTGGCCCGATTGCGGCCGACGGTGACCAGCCATGCGCCGGGATTGTCCGGCGGCCCGTCGCGAGGCCAGCTCCGCAGTGCCTCCGCGCAGGCTTCCTGGACGGCGTCTTCGGCGATGTCCAGGTCACCCGACCACCGCGCGAGCGCGGCCACCGCGGGACCCCATTCCCGCCGGAAGACACCGTCCAGCGAACCCATCTACAGCCCAGACACTCCCGACAACCGGCGCAGCTCGACGACGACGCGACGCCGGGATCATCGACGCGATCCGCTCGACGCGCCCACTCGACCTCCCCATTCCCGCCGGAAGACACCGTCCAGCGAACCCATCTACAGCCCAGACACTCCCGACAACCGGCGCAGCTCGACGACCGACGCCGGGATCATCGACGCGATCTTCGTCGCCTCGTCACGGTCGGCGGCCGACAGGACATAGAACCCGTTGGCGACCTCAGCGCCCTCCGCGTAGGACCGTCGGTCAACACCACGTCACCGTCCCGCACACGCACCGTCGTCGCCGTCGTCGGCGGATGCAGCGGCGCCCCGCCGAGTATGTGGGATCCCGCCGCGACCCCGAACTCGGCGTGCTGAGCCAACCCTTGGTCCCATTCGGGCGTGCCGGGCACGTTGACCTCATCGGCGGGTTCGAGAAGCAGTGCCAGCCAATCGGAGTCGGTCGTCGGCCGGCCCACCGCGTTCCAGTGCACCGCCGGCCACACCTCGATCGCTCCGTACTGCGCCGCTGGAATCTGCCGGGCCAGCTGCAGCGCCTCGTCGAGGTTGTCGGCCTCGAACATGTAGTAACCACCGGCCACCTCGGCGCCCTCGGCGTACGGACCGTCGGTGATCACCGGCGCATCCGGTCCGCCGGTGATCCGGACCGCCTCGGCGGCCGGGCCCAACGCGTCACCCTCCCGGATCGCCGCCGACTCTCGGGCGTGGAACTCGGCGTAGGCCTGCATTTCCCGGCCTGCTTCCTCGGCACTGAGGTCGCGTTCGGGGACCTGGAGCAGTGCGAAGTAGTACATGGCGATGTCCTCCCACAGTAGGGCGTGAAACCCTGCTGGTCTCACTCTCTACCTCTACGACGAACAACGCCGTGCGAATCCGACACTCGGTCCGTCATACCCTGGTGATCGTGCAACCAGCGGGTCCAGCCTTGTACCGACCGGGGCCTCCGCTGTGCGACTACATCGACTACATCGGCTACTGGCAGCACGGCGGCGACGTGCCGCATCGCAGCACCGCCCTACCCCGGGGCGCGGTGACGATCGTGATCGAGCTCGGCGAACGGGACCTGGTGGATTTCGCCGCCGTCGGCGCGCCGCCTGGACAGGTTCCTGCAGCGTTCATCACCGGTGCGGGCACCACGTCCTACGTCACCCAGATCGAGCCCGGCCAGACCGTGATGACGGTGCACTTCCGTCCGGGAGGGGCGCGCCCGTTCCTCGGGATCCCGCTGGGTGAGTTGCAGGACCGGTGCGTCGGTATCGAGGACATCTGGGGCACAGCTGCACGGACATTGCGTGAGAGCCTGACTGGAACATCCTCGGCAGCCGATCGCATCACGCTTCTGGAAGGGTTTCTGCTGGGCTGCATCCGTGTTCACGACGATCCGTTGCGGGCCTGCTGCCGCTCCTCGATGCGGAGCCGTCGATCACCGTTTCCGAAGTCGCTGCGCTGACCGAACTTTCACCGAAGCGGCTGGCCAGTCTGTTCAGTTCACAGGTGGGCCTCGGCCCGAAACCATATCTACGGGTGCGGCGACTGCAGGCCGCGTTGCGCCACCTGGACGTTGGAACGCAGCGCGGTGCGCAGATCGCCGCCGATCTCGGCTACTGCGACCAAGCCCACTTCGTCCGCGACTTCCGCGCCCTGACCGCCATCACCCCGAGCCAGTACCCGAGTCGCCGGTCGAGCCTGCCCAGCCATCTGGACCTAGTCACCTAGGGCGCAAAAGTACAAGCCCCGCCGACATCACAGCTGACACCATCGACGGATGGAAACCAGACCAGATTCGGTCGCCGACACCGGACTGCTGGTGGCCGCGATCCGTGCCCGCGAATCGGTGCGTGATGATCGGCTATTCACCGATCCGTTCGCCGACAAGCTCGCCGGAGAGGCCGGCCACCGAATGCTCGACGCGGCCCTGGCCACCTCAGGTGAGCGCACCACTCTGCAGATCGTGGTGCGCACCCGGTTCTGGGACGATGCACTACTCGATGCCGCCTCATCGTGCCGGCACGTCGTCCTGGTCGCCGCGGGCATGGACGCTAGGCGTACCGCCTGACGTGGCCGGCGGGCACCACCGTTTTCGAACTGGACCAGCCGCCCGTCATCGCGGCGAAGAATGCCGTCCTCGCTCACGACGTCCCGCAGTGCGCTCGCGTACCGATCGGAATGGACCTCGCCGACGACTGGCCGAAGGCACTGCGCACTGCGGGTTTCGACGCCACCGCTTCGACCGCGTGGCTGGTTGAGGGGCTGCTGCAATATCTCGACACAGACGCGGTGCATCGGCTCGTCGAACGCATCGATGCCCTGTCGGTACCAGGGTCGGTGCTCTGTTACGACGTCGTCGGCAAGTCGCTGCTTTCGGCTCCGTTCATGGCCGGGCTGCTGAAATCCATGGCGGACAACGGCGCTCCATGGTTGTTCGGAACCGATGATCCTGCGGAGTTGGTGCGGCCGTACGGGTGGTCGGCGACGGTCACCGATATCGCCGAGCCAGGAAACCAGTGGGGCCGCTGGTACGCACCGGTAACGCCGAACGAAAGCGACACCGCCCGAGGATATTTCGTCGTGGCCACCAAACGGCGCGCCTGATTCACGCCGCAGATTCTCGCGACGCCGCGTCAGGCGGCGTCGTTGCCCACATCGTTGGACGGCGGGCCGCTGTCGCCCTCGAGTAACCGCTCGGGGTGGTGGTAGTCGTTGACGCCGCCGCGCAGCATCGGGAGGTCCGGCGGCGGTATCCATTCGGTGCTGCCATCGGGGAGTTGCCGGGTGGTCCAGCCGCCGGTTTCGACGAGTTGGTTATCCGGTGGGCAGGCCAGAGTGAGGTCGTCGACGTCGGTGGTGCCACCGCTCTTCCAGTCTTGGGCGGCGTGGTGCACGCCGCTGTGGTAGCCGGGGGCGTCGCAGCCTGGTCGGGTGCAGCCACGACACTTGGCATGCAACATGATTCGCTGGTCTGCCGTGGCGATGCGTTTGGTCCGGCCCAGCCACAACCCGCGTCCGTCGACGCCGTCGAACAGGGCCAGATAGTGGTAGGCATGGCTGGCCATCCGGATCAGGTCGGGGATCGGCAGCAGTGTTCCACTCGCGGTGACTGCGTGCCCGGCCTGCGCTTGAAGGTCCTGCACCGTGGCCGTTGCAATCACCGTGACGGGTAAGCCGTTGTGCTGACCGAATTTCGGATCACCGAGCTGTCCGCGCACCAGGGCCTTGAGCGCATCATGCTGACGCTGGGCATAACTGCGGGCATCCCGTTCAGCGACCTGCTCGCTGGGAGTCGTCGTAGGACTGTCCTCGGCCGGGTTGCACATCCCGGGGGCAGCGAACTTCGCCATCCAGGCATCGACGAGCGACCGTAGCTCCGGGTCGGCGACCAGCCGCCCCACACTCATGCCGTCGAGCTGTTGCCCGCCACACCACACGAATCCACGTTTGCGGGCGCGATCCTCGTCGGAGAACGTGCCGTCGGGATTCAGGTGCAACGCCAGCCGATGGGCGACCTTGTCCAACTGGTCCGGCCGCAACGCCGTGGCCTTCTGCGCCAAGGTGCGTTCGGCCTTCTCCCGGTCGATCGGCGCCACATGGTCCGGCAGATCGCGGAAGAACTTCTGGATCACCCGCAGATGCTCACCATCCAACTCACCGGCATGCCAGGCCTTCGACGTCTCAGGCAACACCGGCGGCAGCGGCTCACCCGTCAACGCTCGCCGCGGCGCCATCTGCTCGGCGTCCCGGATCCGCCGCCTCGCCTCACGCGAGCTGATGCGCAGCACATCCGCCAGCGTGATCGGCACTGGCGGGCAGCCCTCGAACCGCTCCAGCCGCGCGACGAGCGTATGGGACACCGCGACCTGACGCCGCCGTACGGTCTCCAACCTCTCCAACACTGCGAACCGTTCCGGCGCGTCGAGCATCTCGAGATCGACCGCGGCCAAGGCCTCGACAGCATCGTCGAGAACCCCCAATACCACGTCTATCGAACTCATGTTCGAAACACTACGCCCCACACTGACAAAAAATCCGAACGCGCGGCTAATCCGGGCGATGGCGCTGATAGTGCCGAGCCACCCGTGTTCTGTTTGCACAGATGTTCTGGGTGCAGAACTTGCGACGGGCATCGGAGGCGACGAAAAGCATGCTGCACGTCGGGTTTTGACATCTCCGCAGTCGGTCCTGGCCGGGCCCGGTGAGCACATCGATGAGGCTTTCGGCGACTGTGGCGAGCGACAGCCGGTAGGGCCGATCGGCAGGCGCGTGGCGTGTGGTGATGGCGGCCCATCCGGCTGAGGTCTGCACAAGCGACCGGGTTGAGGGTGCGCAGGCGGCGGCGTCATTGACACGGCCGATCGCAGCTTCGTCGGGCATCACCCCCGCCAGTCGTGCATCCAGGAGTGCCGGCCGCCCCCCGCGCCCCCCCGCCCCCCCCCCCCCCCCGCCAGTCGTGCATCCAGGATGTGCCGGATCGCCTGGCGCAGTTCGACGGTGGGCTCGAGCGGTGGGAGCGGACCGCCGCCCAGCCGGTCCTGCTGTAGGCCCCACCACAGCCGATTGGCCTTCTCGTCCGCGAGAAGGTCGACAGCCGGTTCGCGGATGGTGATGAGAGTGTCCGCCAGGTCAACAGCCAGAGGCTCTCCGGCCACGATGAACCCCGCCGCCTGCGCCCTGTGCAGCAGAGACCCTGAGTCCATCCAACTAATGCTAGCAGCGTGTTGACAGCGTTAGGGTCGACGACGTAGAAAGACTAACGTCAATATCAATACATAACCGTTAGAAATGAGGAACTGCCGATGGATCCGCTGGACGTGCTGCGTCGCGCCGATCGCCGCCTGGTTGACCTGGTCACCACCCTCGACACCACTGATCTGGGCCTGCCCACCCCCTGCACTGGCTGGGATGTTCGATCCCTGCTGAGCCATACCATCGCCTCGATCGATGCCTTCGCCGCTGCCGTGGACGGCGGCGACGGCCCCAGCGAAGAGGAGTTGTTCAGCGGCGCCGACATCCTCGGCTCCGACCCCCTGGCCGTGGCACGCCGTTCCATCGAGCGCTCACAGCGAGCCTGGGCGACGATCACCGACTGGCAGCATCCGCTTACATCGGTGCTCGGTGAGATGCCTGCTGCACAGGCGGTCGGAATCGTCACCTACTCCACGCTCATCCACAGCTGGGATCTGGCCGTCGCGATCAACCGGGTAGTCGAATTCGACGAGGCCGAGGCGGCCCTCGCCGAGCAGGTGGGGTCGACGCTCGTGCCGGCTTTGCGACCGCAGGATCTCTTCGGCCCCGAGGTACACACGAATGGCGCGGCCACGCCGACCCAGCGGGTCGTCGCCTTCGCCGGGCGTCACCCCCTCTGACGGGCATGAAGCGTACCCATGACGCATGAAGAGCGGCTCGCCGCTGTGGGATTCCACAGCGGCGAGCTGGCCGTCCAAAGCCGAGCGGGCGTCCGTGCGCGGGCGGCGCGACTCGCACCCATGGCGAGTCGCGGCCGGCTCGGCGCCGGAACCGCAACCTGCCTGGCTTCGGCACGGCTGGCCGTCCTCACCGCGCGCGACCCCGACGGGCAGCTGTGGATTTCGCCGTTGTCGGGCGAACCCGGGTTCCTCGCAGCCGTAACACCGACGCGACTTCACATCGACGTCGAGCTTCCCGATGTGGATCCACTGGCTGCTGCACCGACCGATCAGCCTGCGGGATTGCTGGTCATCGATTTTGCGGCCCGCCGCCGATATCGCATCAACGGACAACTGACGCAACGGGATTCTCTCGGCTTCGCCATCGACGTGGACCAGGCCTATGGCAACTGCCCCAAGTACATCCACCCAGCCGCCCAGCCCATGGCAGACCCACGCCAGACCGATCGCAGACGGGTCTTCACGGGCACCGCGTTACGGCCCGAGGATCGCGAACTGATCCGGCGCTCCGCGACGTTCTTCCTCGGCACAACACATCCCACGTCGGGCAACGACGCCTCGCACCGCGGTGGACCCGCCGGATTCGTCCACGCGGAGGCCGGCAGTCTGTGGTGGCCGGATTACCCGGGCAACGACATGTTCAACAGCTTCGGCAATCTGGCCGTGGACCCGAGCGCTGCGCTGTTGTTCGCCGACGCAGGCACCACTGTGCAGTTGTCCGGTAGCGCAGCGGTGGATTGGGACGTCGAGCAATCCGACGACGACCTTCGGACCGGACGTCGGGTGGTCTTCGCCGCCCAGCGCGTCATCGCCACGCGCCGCTAGTCGTCGAGCTTCGTGCCGCTGTGCATCTTCAGCGCGTCGTTGACGTTAGCCTTCTTGTCCTCGCCCTGACCGGCCTCGGCGGCCTTCTTGCGCTTGCACACGACTTTGGTGACGACTCCGTCCAGCTTCGAACCAAGCGGGAACCCCAGGTAGTGCGTCAGGAAGATCGCCATCTCCTTGAGCTCTTCGGGGGTGAGCTCCTCGTTGTGCAGGGCGGCGTTGGCCTGGATCTCGGCCAGGTCGGAAATGCCGAGGGCGGTGACGACGGTCAGCGTCATGATCCGCTTGTCGCGCATGGACAGTCCCGGCCGCGACCAGATGGTGCCGAAGAGGTGGTCGGCGGTGAGCGCGAAGTAGTCGCCCGGCGAGTCCGGCATCTCCCAGCCGTAGACCTCGTTCATCTTGTCCAGGCCCTTGCGGCGCAATTCGTCCATCGTCACTCCTTCGTGTTGGGCACACCGAGACCGGCGGCCAGGTCCCGTAGCGCGATCTCGGCCAACGGCAGTTCAACGCCGTTGGCCTCACCGAGACCCAGCGCCAACTTCAGATCCTTCTCGGCCAGCCCGCGGGTGTGGACGAACATGTTGTAGACGAAGTGGTCGGGCTGCAGCGGCTTGGTGTCGTCGCGGACCATGATCGCGCCGGGCCCGCCGCTCTGGGCGTCGCTGTGCCGTACCACCCGGCCCAACTTCTGCAAGTCGATTCCGGCCGCCTCAGCGAGCCGCGATGCCTCGCAGGCGGCGGCAAAACCGATGTAGGTCAACATGTTCCGAGCCAACTTCATCCGGGTTCCGGCTCCCGGCTCACCGGCCCGGACCACCATCGATGCCCACTTCTTGAACACCGGCTTGACCAGTTCGTACGCCTCGTCGTCGGCGCCGACCATCACGGCCAGCTCGCCCTTGTCGGCGGCACCCGCGCCGCCGCTGACCGGGGCGTCGACGACATGAATTCCCTTGGGACGCAGCTGCTCGGCCAGCTCGGCGGCGGTGTCGGGCTCGATCGTGGAATGGATCGCGATCACGGTGCCCGGCTTGGCGTGTGCGGCGAGTTCGCCGACGACGTCGCGGACCTGCTCGTCGTTGAGCACGGTCACTTCGATGACGTCGGCTGTGGCGACGTCGGCGACGCTGTCGGCCAGCGTGGCACCCAGCTCGGCCAGCGGCGTCATGGCCTCGGTCCGCACGTCAAAGACGATCAGCCCGCCGGGCCACTCGGCCAGCCGCTTGGCCATCGGCAACCCTTGATTTCCCAGCCCGATGTAGCCGACCTTCAGATCACTCATGAGCGGAAGATCTGTCCGCCGTCGACGTTGAAGATCTGACCGGTGATCCACTTGGCCTGATCGGACAGCAGGAACAGGCACATCCCCACCAGGTCGTCGACTTCACCCATGCGCGACAACGGAATTCCCCTGACGATGTCGGCGACCATTTCCTGCGGGGTGGTGGTGCGGTTGGCCTCGGTGTTGATCGGGCCCGGCGCGATCGCATTGATCCGGATGTTCTGACCGCCGAGTTCGGTGGCCAACTGCTGGGTGAGGCTGTTGACCCCGGCCTTGGCCAGTCCGTAGAAATTCGAGTACAGCCATGCCGCGGTGGACGACTGGTTGATGATCGCACCGCCGCCGCGCTTGGCCATCTTCTTGTACACCGCCCTGGTGCAGACCAGCGCGCCGTCGAGGTTCACGCTCATGAACTTCTTGTAGTAGTCCCAGTCGACGGTGATCAGGAAGTCCAGCTTCATCCCGCCGAAGATCGCGGCGTTGTTGACCAGATAGTCGATACCGCCGAACTCGGCGAGCGTCTGATCGGCCATCGCCTTGGCCGACACCGGATCGCTGACGTCCACCGGCAGCGCCAGCGCGGTGCCGCCCTCACCCTTGATTCCGTCGGCGACCTTCTGTGCGCCATCGGTGTTGATGTCGGCGACCACCACGGCGGCGCCTTCCCGGGCGAGCGCTTCGGCATAGGCCTGACCGATGCCGCCGCCTGCGCCGGTGACAATGGCCACCTTGTTGTCGAACTGTCCCATGTGCGTGTTCCTCTCTAGTCGGTGGTGCGGTCAGACCGCTGTGGCAATGACTTTGAGCTCGAGGTATTCCTCGAAGCCGGCCAGACCCATCTCCCTGCCGACGCCGGACTGCTTGTAGCCGCCGAAGGGTACGTCCGCGGAATACCACACGCCGCCGTTGACGTTGACGGTGCCGACCCGCAGCCGATCCGCGACGCCTTGCGCACGCTCGGGATCACTGCTGAACACGCTGCCCGACAAGCCGTACGGAGAATCGTTGGCGATGTTGATCGCATCGTCGTCGCCGTCGTGGGCGATCACCGTCAGCACCGGGCCGAAGATCTCTTCACGCGCCACCCGCGCGGAATTATCCAGGCCCGCAATGACGGTCGGTGAGATGAAGTAGCCGGTGTCGCGGTCGTCCGGCCGCCCGCCGCCGCACGCGAACCGGCCGCCTTCGGTGATCGCGAGGTCGAGGTAGGACTGCACCCGGTCACGCTGCCGCTCGGAAATGACCGGCCCGCAGATGGTTCCGGGATTGGTCGGGTCTCCCGCCTTGATACCGCCCATGGTGGCCGCGGCCGCCTCGACCGCCTCGTCGTAGCGGGCGCGCGGCACCACCAGACGAGTGGTGATCGCGCACCCCTGCCCGGCGTGCATCGACGCGGTGAACGCCGCCATCGAGCAGGCACCGGCCAGGTCGGCGTCATCGAGCACCAGGAACGCGGACTTGCCGCCGAGTTCCAGGAAGACCTTCTTGATGGTCGCGGCGCCGGCGGCCATCACCGCGCGCCCGGTATTCGTCGAGCCGGTGAACGAGACCATGTCGATGCGCGGATCGCTGGACAGCATCGCGCCCACCGAGTGGTCGTTGGAGGTGACGATGTTGACCACACCCGGCGGGATATCGGTGTGCTCGGCGATCAGTTCACCGAGAACCGCTGCACACCACGGGGTGTCGGGGGCGGGCTTGAGCACGATGGTGTTGCCCGCCGCCAGGGCCGGGCCGAGCTTGGCGAGGTTGATCTGGTGCGGGAAGTTCCACGGGGTGATCGCACCGACCACGCCGACCGCCTCGCGGACGATGGTCCGCTGAGTCTTGATCCCCATCGGCGCCGCGATGCCGAGATCCTGGCGCCACGAATAGTTCTCGGCGGTGTCGGCGGAAAACGACAGGTCGTCGACCGGTCCTTCCAGTTGGGCGGCCGCGGTCAGCGTCCGCGGGGCACCCACCTCCGCCATCGTCATCTCGCGCAGGTCCTCGACGTGTTCCTTCATCGCATCGCGCAGCTGGCGAATACCGCGTACCCGGAGTTCGGTGTTGGTGGACCAGTCCGTGGTGTCGAAGGCGCGGCGCGCGGCGTCGATGGCCCGGCTCATGTCCTCGGCGTTGCCGTCGGCCGCGGTGCCCAGGACCTCTTCGGTCGCCGGATTGATGGTCGGGTATCGGCCATTGCCGCCCGGCACCAGCTCCCCGTTGATGAAGAGATCGCTGTTCTTGTCGGCCGCAATCGCCATCCCGATTCCCGTCTGCTTCGTTGGACACGTGTCCGAGATTTCGTCTGTCGCACCATAGCGGCAGACGCGGGCGCCATGCAAGGGTATGTCCTGAGGCCATGCAAAGAAGGCCATGAGCAGGTAATTCATTACCGCCTCTTGCCTTGCCAGACACACTTCCGATAACTTGGACATGTGTCCAGCGATGCCGCGATAGCCGTCAATCCCAACGGTGATGACGTTCCGCGCAATCGCCGCCAGGAAGAAACCTTCCGCAAGGTGCTTCGGGCCGGCATGGAGATGCTGCGGGAGTCGTCCTACGCCGACCTCACCGTCCGTGCGGTCGCCGCCCGCGCCAAGGTCGCGCCGGCCACCGCCTACACGTACTTCTCGTCGAAGAACCATCTGATCGCCGAGGTGTACCTCGACCGAGTTCTCGAGGTGCCCTACTTCACCGACGTCAACGAACCCCGTCTGCACCGCGTTCAGCAGTCGCTGCGCAGCCTCGCGCTGGTGATCGCCGACGAGCCGGAGTTCGCCGCGGCCTGCACCACCGCGGTACTGAGCAACGACGCCGGCGTGGTCCGGGTGCGCGACCGGATCGGCGCCGAGATCCACAAGCGCATCAAGTCCGCGTTGGGACCGGACGCCGATCCGAAGATCGTGTCCGCACTGGAGATGACGTACTTCGGCGCGCTCGTGCACGCCGGAAGCGGCACCCTGAGCTACCGCGAGGTCGCCGACCGAATGGAATACGTCGTGAGTCTTATCTTGGGAGAGAACCAATGAGCGTGCAGAGTCCGGACATTCTGCTCGACCCGTACAACTACGACTTCCACGAAGATCCCTACCCGTACTACAAGCGGCTGCGCGACGAGGCCCCGCTGTACTACAACGAGGAACTGAAGTTCTGGGCGCTGTCCCGCCACTCCGACGTCCTCCAGGGATTCCGCAACAGCACGACGCTGTCCAACAAGTTCGGTGTCTCGCTGGATCCGGCATCACGCGGCCCGCATGCCTCCAAAACCATGTCGTTCCTGGCGATGGACGATCCGGCCCACCTTCGGCTGCGGACCCTGGTCTCGAAAGGCTTCACCCCCAGGCGGATTCGTGAGCTAGAGCCGCGGGTGACCGAGATCGCCACCAAACATCTCGATGTCCTGATGGAGAAGGCGGCCGCCGGGGACACGGTGGACTACGTCGACGAGTTCGCGGGCAAGCTGCCGATGGACGTCATCTCCGAACTGATGGGCGTACCGGAAGCCGACCGCGTCCAGGTACGGGCCTGGGCCGACGGCGTGATGCACCGCGACGAAGGTGTCACCGACGTTCCCCCGGAGGCGGTCGAGGCATCGCTGAACCTGATCGTCTACTACCAGGCGATGGTCGAGGAGCGGCGCACGAGTCCCACCGAGGACCTGACCTCAGCCCTGCTGGAGGCGGAGATCGACGGCGACCGCCTCACCGATGACGAGGTGCTGGGCTTCATGTTCCTGATGGTCATCGCCGGCAACGAGACCACCACCAAACTGCTTGCCAATGCCGCATTCTGGGGTCACAAGAACCCCGACCAGCTGGCCGAGGTCTACACCGACCTGTCCCGCGTACCGTTGTGGGTCGAGGAGACCCTGCGCTATGACACGTCCAGCCAGATCCTGGCCCGCACGGTCGCCGGCGACCTGACGCTGTACGACACCGTCATCCCCGACGGCGACGTCGTCCTGCTGCTGCCGGGATCGGCCCACCGTGACGAGCGCGCCTTCGACAATCCCGACGACTACCTGATCGGCCGCGACATCGGCGCCAAGCTGCAGAGTTTCGGCAGCGGCGCACACTTCTGCCTCGGTGCGCACCTGGCCCGGATGGAGGCGCGGGTTGCGTTGGAGGAGTTGTTCAAACGTATCCGCGGCTATGAGGTCGACGAAGCGAATTCGGTGCGCGTCCACTCCAGCAATGTCCGCGGTTTCGCCCATCTGCCCATCACAGTGCAGCCCCGCTAAAGGACGCCCGAAAGGTTCCCGAATGCCCCGTTTCGACCCCCTTCCCGACCGCAGGCCCTCGCTGGTCGCCGGTGCCTCGTCCGGTATCGGTGAAGCCACCGCGATCAAGCTGGCCGCCAACGGTTTTCCCGTCGCTCTGGGTGCCCGTCGGGTGGACAAGTTGCAGGAGATCGTGGACAAGATCCGTGCCGACGGTGGCGAGGCCATCGCAGTGCACTTGGACGTCACCGACCCCGATTCGGTAAAGGCCGCCGTGGAGCAGACCACCGCCGAACTCGGCGAGATCGAGGTACTGGTGGCCGGTGCGGGTGACACCTACTTCGGCAAGCTCGACTCGATCAGCATCGACGAGTTCGAGTCCCAGATCCAGATCCATCTGGTCGGCGCCTACCGGGTCGCCTCCGCAGTCCTGCCGGGCATGCTCGAACGGCAGCGGGGCGACCTGATCTTCGTGGGATCTGATGTGTCGCTGCGGCCACGGCCCCACATGGGCGCCTACGGTGCGGCCAAGGCCGCCCTGGTATCGATGGTGACCAACTACCAGATGGAACTGGAAGGCACCGGGGTGCGCGCCTCGATCGTCCATCCCGGCCCGACCAAGACCTCGATGGGCTGGAGCCTGCCGGCCGAACTCATCGGCCCTGCACTGGAGGACTGGGCCAAGTGGGGACAGGCCCGACACGACTACTTCATGCGCGCCGCCGACCTCGCCCGCGCCATCACGTTCGTCGCGGAGACCCCCCGCGGCAGCTTCATCGCCAATATGGAGCTCCAGCCCGAAGCGCCGTTGGCCGACAACAAAGACCGCCAGAAGCTCGCCCTCGGTGAAGAAGGGATGCCATCGTGACCATAACTAAAGAGGTACAACGTGTTTCGGGTGGCGAGGAAGAGCACGGCCACCTCGAGGAGTTCCGTACCGACCCGATCGGGCTGATGCAGCGCATCCGCGAGGAGTGTGGTGACCTCGGCTGGTTCCAGCTCGCCGACAAGCAGGTCATCCTGCTGACCGGCTCCGAGGCCAACGAGTTCTTCTTCCGCTCCCCCGACGCCGACCTCAACCAAGCCGAGGCCTACCCGTTCATGACGCCGATCTTCGGCGAGGGCGTGGTGTTCGACGCGGACCCGGAGCGTCGGGCCGAGATGCTGCACAACACCGCGCTGCGCGGTGAGCAGATGAAGGGCCACGCGGCGACCATCGAGAACGAAGTGCGCCGGATGATCGAAAACTGGGGCGACGAAGGCGAAATCGATCTGCTGGAGTTCTTCGCCGAGCTCACCATCTACACCTCGACCGCATGCCTGATCGGACTGAAGTTCCGCAACCAGCTCGACTCGCGATTCGCGAACTACTACCACCTGCTCGAGCGCGGCACCGACCCGCTCTGCTACGTCGACCCCTACCTTCCGATCGAGAGCTTCCGGATCCGCGACGAAGCCAGGGCCAGCCTGGTGGAGCTGGTGCAGGAGGTCATGACCGGCCGAATCGCCAACCCGCCCACCGACAAGAGCGATCGCGACCTGCTCGACGTCCTGGTGTCCATCAAGGACGACGAGGGCAATCCGCGCTTCTCGGCCAACGAGGTCACCGGCATGTTCATCTCACTGATGTTCGCCGGGCACCACACCAGCTCAGGCACCTCGTCGTGGACGCTGATCGAGCTGCTGCGCAACCCCGACTACTACGCCAAAGTGCAGCAGGAGCTCGACGACCTCTACGCCGACGGCCAGGAGGTGAGTTTCCATGCGCTGCGCCAGATCCCGAACATCGACAACGCGCTGAAGGAGACGCTGCGACTGCACCCGCCGCTGATCATCCTGATGCGGGTGGCCCAGGACGAGTTCGAGGTGCAGGGTTATCCGATCCACAAGGGACAGATGGTGGCCGCCTCACCGGCGATCTCCAACCGCATTCCCGAGGACTTCCCCAACCCGGATGCCTTCGACCCGGATCGCTACGAGAAGCCCCGGCAGGAAGACATCGTCAACCGCTGGACCTGGATCCCCTTCGGCGCCGGGCGACACCGGTGCGTCGGTGCCGCGTTCGCCCAGATGCAGATCAAGGCGATCTTCTCGGTTCTGTTGCGGGAGTACGAGTTCGAGATGGCACAGCCACCGGAGAGCTATCAGAACGACCACTCCAAGATGGTGGTGCAGTTGGCCCGGCCTGCAAAGGTCCGCTACCGCAAGCGAGTGAAGGCGTGAGGGCCTGAAATGGGCTGCTACCGCATCGAACTCGACGAGGACCTATGCCAGGGGCACGCCATGTGCGAACTGGAGGCGCCCGACGTCTTCCGGGTTCCCAAACGCGGTGCCGTCGAGATTCTCGACAACGAACCCCCCGACGAGATGCGCGACGACGTTGAGCGCGCCGTAGAGATGTGTCCCACCCGAGCTCTATCCATCATCGACAAGTAAGGAATGACAATGGCGTCACGTGAACAACTCGACGACTGGGTCCAGCGCTGGCTGCAGGCCAACAAAGACTCCGAGGCGGCCGGCGACTGGAAGAACCTCGCGGAGTTCTACACCGACGACGCCACCTACGGCTGGAACATCGGGCCCAAGGAAGACGTGATGTGCGTCGGCAAAGACGAGATCCGCGACGTCGCACTCGGCATGGAGATGGAAGGCCTGGAGAACTGGGTCTACGAGTACCAGAAGGTCCTTGTCGACGAGAAGCAGAACGAGATCGTCGGGTTCTGGAAGCAGATCGCCAACAAGTCCGACGGCACCCGCGACGAGATCTACGGCATCGGCGGCAGCTGGTTCCGGCTCAACGACGATCTGCTGATCGAGTGGCAGCGCGATTTCTTCGACTTCGGCCACGTGCAGAAGGCCTTCGTGAAGCTGATCTCGTCGGGCGATCTGACCCCCACCATGCAGAAGCGCATCGAGCGCAGCGTCGCCGGTGAGAAGCTGCCCGGTTACTACCCCCTCGGTGAGGCTCCGGTACCGATCTGGTGAATACTCGACAGGCGTCAAGTAATCGGCCCCCGGCAGTGACTTGGAAAGTGACGGAGGTCATAATGGTCAGCAGGACAGGAACACGTTCTAATTCTTGCCTAGATTGACCATCCGGCACGGCCGGCCGCCCTGGAAAACCCCGGGGTCGGGTTTTGCGAGTGGAGGTTCGCTGTGAAGACAAAAGGTGCTCTCATCTGGGAGTTCAACCAACCGTGGTCGATCGAGGAAATCGAGATCGGCGATCCGGTTAAAGATGAAGTCAAAATCCAGATGGAAGCTTCGGGCATGTGCCACAGCGACCACCATCTGGTCACCGGCGACATCCCGATGGCCGGTTTCCCGGTTCTCGGCGGTCACGAGGGCGCCGGCATCGTCACCGAGGTAGGCCCGGGCGTCGAGCACCTGGCCCCCGGCGATCACGTGGTGCTCTCGTTCATCCCGTCGTGTGGTGAGTGTCCGGCCTGCCAGGAAGGGCTGCGCAACCTGTGCGACCTGGGCGCTGGCTTGCTGGCCGGCACCGCCGTGTCCGACGGCACCCACCGCATCCACGCCGTGAAGAACGGCCAGCCCGTCATCCCGATGACGCTGCTGGGCACCTTCAGCCCGTACATGGTGGTGCACAAGAGCTCGGTGGTGAAGATCGACCCGACCATCCCGTTCGAGGTGGCCTGCCTGGTCGGCTGCGGCGTGACCACCGGCTACGGCTCGGCCGTCCGCAGCGGTGACATCCGCCCCGGTGACGACGTGGTGATCGTCGGCGTCGGCGGCGTCGGCACCGGTGCCCTGCAGGGCGCGCTGAACGCCGGTGCGCGCAACATCTTCGCTGTCGACCCGGTCGAGTTCAAGCGGGACAACGCACTGAAGTTCGGTGCCACCCACGCCTACCCCGACATCTTCAGCGCGATGGCCGGCGTTGCCGAGGTCACCCAGGGACGGATGGCGCACAAGACCATCGTCACCGTGGGCGAGCTCAAGGGCGAGGACATCGACCACTACATGAACATCACCGCCAAGGGCGGCACCGTGGTGGCCACCGCCGTTGCGAACATGGCCGACAGCAATGTCACGCTGAACCTGGCGATGCTGACCCTGATGCAGAAGCGCTTGCAGGGCACCATCTTCGGTGGCGGCAACCCGCACTACGACATCCCGCAGCTGCTGTCGATGTACAAGGCGGGCCGGCTGAACCTCGACGACATGGTGACCAGGCAGTACCGCCTCGAGCAGGTCAACGAGGGCTACGCGGACATGCTGGAGGGTCGCAACATCCGCGGCGTCATCCGCTACACCGACGAGGACCGCTGACCTGCGCGTGTCCCTGATGGACCTTCCGGGCCGTGCCCGCCTTGCCGAAAGGCGCGGGCACGGCCCGGAATTCATGGCGCAGCGCCCATGAGCACCTTCCCGAACCTGTTGTGTGAAGGCCGCATCGGCTCGATGACGGTGCGCAACAGGCTCGTGATGTCTCCGATGGAGACCATGTACGGCACGCCCGACGGTCTGCCGTCGCAGCGCACCCGCGACTACTTCGCCGCCCGCGCCAAAGGCGGCGTCGGGTTGATCACCGTGGGCGCCACCGGCATCGACCACCTGCAGCCCGAGACTCCGGGTGGTCTTCACCTCGGCACCGACGACGCGGTGAGCGCCCACCGTGCACTGGTCGAGGCCGTGCATGAGCACGGCGCGAAGATCCAGCCGCAAATCGTGCACGCCGGCCCCGACGGGCTCGGGCCCGAGATGCACGGCGTCACATCGCTGGGCCCGTCGGTGATCCCGTCCTATCTGACCGGGCGGCCCTCGGCCGAGGTGACCGAGGCCCAGCTGACCGGGATCATCGACTTGTTCAAAGCCGCCGTGCGCCGCGCGGCCGAGGCCGGCTATGACGGCATCGAACTCCACGCTGCCCACGGATACATGTTCCTGGGCTCTTTCCTTGCACCCCAACGTAACCGGCGCACCGACGACTACCGCGGCGACACGGCCGGTGGTCGCATCCGGGTGGTGTTGCAGACGTTGGCGGCCATCCGATCCGAGATCGGGGACGCCCTCCCCATCACGCTGCGGATCTCCGGCTACGAGCGGGTGGCCGGCGGCCGCCCGAGCTACGAGACGGCGCAGATGGCACCGCAACTGGTGGCGGCCGGCGTCGACGCCTTCCACGTCAGCGGTGGGGTGATCGATCGCCTGGTCACCGGGATGGTGAATGCCGCCGACGACGGCGACGCACTCAACGTGGGCGCCGCGGCCGCGGTGAAGCAGGTGGTCGACGTGCCGGTGATCGCGGTGGGACGCATCCACGATCCCGCGCGCGCCGAGCAGATCCTCGCCGACGGCCTCGCGGACTTCGTCGCCATGGGCCGGCCGATGCTGGCCGATCCGGATATGGCCGCCAAACTTCATGCCGGCCAAGCGGATCGGGTGCGCCGATGCATCTCGTGCGAGAACTGCATCGACGCCATGGAGCAGCGATTCTCGGTCGACTGTGCGGTGAACCCCCGCACCGGCAGGGAACGTGAGCTGGCGGTGCACCCGGTCGTGCAGCCCAAGCACGTCGTGGTCGTCGGTGGCGGGCCAGGCGGTCTGGAGGCTGCCCGGGTGGCGGCCGAACGCGGTCACCGTGTCACGCTGTTCGAGCGCAACGCCGAACTGGGCGGCGCTCTGGTGTGGGCGTCGATCGTGCATCCGGAGAACGAACCGTTCCTGCGGTACCTGCGCGGTGAGATCGCCGCCAGCACCGTAACGCTGGAGATGTCACACCCGGTCGGCGTCGACGAGATCGCCGCACTGGAGCCTGATGCGGTGATCGTCGCGACCGGCGCGGAGATCGTGGTACCCGACATCGACGGTGCCCGCCACCCCCGGGTGATCAGCGGTCATGGGGTGCGTGACCTGCTGGTGAACCCCGCCGCGCTCCCGGCCGGTCGCCGAGTAGTGATCGTCGGCGGCAGCCTCGCCGCGATCCAGCTCGCCGAATATCTCTGCGCCCAAGACCGATTCGTCACCGTGCTGGAATCCGGCCGCACCGTCGCCGCCGAGGTGGGGCTCAAGCGCCGCACCGAACACATGGACCGGCTCGACCGCCTGGGAGTGCCGCTGCACGTGCGCGCCGAGGTGCATGAGATCACCGGCGACAGCGTGGTGTTCACTCCGCACGGCGGCACCCGCCGACAGCTCTCGGCAGATAGCGTGATCATCACCGGAAGCCTCGAGGCGGACACCGCCCTGTTCGACGACCTCACCGACCGGTTGCCCGGCGCCAAGGTGCATGCCGTGGGCGACTGCACCGGTGTGGGACTGATCCGCAAAGCCACCGACGATGGCGCTCGCGCCGCCTGCAGTATCTGACAACATAAGGAGAAACTGATGTCCACGACCACCGAACAAACTCCCGCACTGGCCGCATCGCAGGCATCCTGGCGCTGCGTGATGTCACACGACCGCGAGGGCTGGCTGGCCCTGATGGCCGACGATGTCGTGATCGAGGATCCGATCGGGCAGGCCATCACCAACCCCGATGGCAACGGCGTGCGGGGCAAGGCGGCTGTCGCCGACTTCTACGACGCGAACATCTCGGTCAACAACCTTCGTGTCACCTGCGAGGAGACGTTCCCATCGAGCTCTGCGAACGAGGTTGCGCACATCCTGGTGTTGCGCAGCCAGTTCGAGGGCGGAATGACCAGCACGGTACGGGGTGTGTTCACCTACTCCGTCAACGACGCCGGCCTGATCACCAATATGCGCGGCTACTGGAACATGGACGGCATGCAGTTCGGCCAGGCGGTTCAGTGAGGCTGGCCGCAGTTGGCGCGCCAGCGCCGGCGGAGGTTAGGCGAAACGGGACCGCCTCATCTACTCAGGCGCCTGCCGAAGGTGAGTGACCGGCCGCTCGACGGGTTCGGCGCGGTCGTCGTCGGCGGCTCACGAGGTATCGGGGCCGCCGTCTCGGCGCTGCTGGCCGAGTGCGGGGCGGGCGTTGTGGTCAACGGCCGCGATGCGGCGGCCGCTGAGGCAGCGGTCGCCACCATCAACGACGCCGGCGGCCGCGCCGTCGCACACGCCGGCTCGGCCGCCGACGATGCGGTCGCCGAGGACTTGATCGCGCTGTGCGAGAGCGAATTCGGCGCTGTCGACGCCCTGGTGAACTGCGCCGGCGCACCCGAGCCGCCGGGTTCGTCGATACTCACGGTCACAGCTGCGGAGTTCCGCGCGCTCCTCGACATCCACGTCGGGACCACCTTCGCGACCTGCCGGGCGGCCGCCCCCAGAATGGTGGCCCGCGGCAGGGGCGCGATCGTCAACACCAGTTCCTTTGCCTTCCTTGGCGATTACGGCGGCACCGGCTATCCGGCAGGCAAAGGTGCGGTCAATGGCTTGACGATGGCGATCGCCGCCGAGCTGGCCGAGCACGGTGTGCGCGCCAACGTGGTGTGCCCCGGTGCCAAGACCCGGCTGTCCAGTGGGTCGGACTTCGAGGAACAGATCGAATCGTTGCGGCGACGCGGCATCCTCGATGACGTCAGCGCGCAGGGTGCGCTGGATGCCGCTCCGCCGGAGTACGTCGCCCCGATGTACGCCTACCTGGTCAGCGACCTTGCCAGCAAGATCACCGGCCAGATCTTCATCGCCGCAGGCGGTTTCGTCGGGCGGTTCGACAAGCCCTCCCCCGGGTTCATCAATTACCGGGATCATCACGACTCGCCGCCGTGGACGGTCGGCGAGATCGCGGCGATGCTGGCCTGACCTACGCCGTGAGGTCGTAGATCAGTACCCTGCCGACCCGCATCGGGGTGAAGTTGCGCTGAACCCATTGCTGGATCAGCGCATTGGTGTCCAGATGACCCCACTTGTCCTCGTGGACCGGGTTGGTGACGATGAAGTAGTGGATCCGCTTGGACAGCGCCATCCGCAGGAACTCATCGGGCGCCGGGGACGGATCGGTGCCGTTGAATCCACCGACCGGCATCACCGGGTGACCGCTGGCCAACTGATAACCCGCCGCGCACATCGATCCGATCGTCGCGGCCACCCAGGTGTACCGCTGCGCATCGGCGTCGAGCAGACCGACCAATTGCCGGTCCGGCACACCGGAGTCCAGCAGGCTGCAGCCGACCAGATGTGGTCCCGCGGTGGACGATCCCGGGGGCAGCAGGAATCCGGGACCGGTGGCCGACGTGATCTCGGCGCGCTGGACCGGAGCGACACCCTTGGTCATCGCGGTGACGATGCGCGGGACAGGTCCGGCGATCGGCATTGCACCGGAATTGCCTCGCTCGACGGTCGCGACGCTGTAGGCCACCGGCCCGCCGAGCGCGACCAGTGCGCCTGCCGCGACGATCAGCGGCATCGGGATGACAGCAACGATCATGCCGGCCAGCACCAGCACCGCGGCCAACGGGATGGCCCACCGCAACCACGGGTGGAAGCCGGGATTGTGGCGCAGCACGACCACCGCGGTGGTGGCCGTCAGCGCCACCGCGAGCGCCAGTGCCGCTTTGACCCACAGCCGTTGTCGCTCTTGCCAACTCACCGCAATGCCGATTCCGGTCAGCGCGGCGATCGGCGGTGCGAGAGCGACGGTGTAGTACGGGTGGAAGATCCCGGCCATATAGCTGAACACCCACGCCGTCACCAGCAGCCAGAGCACCCACACCAGAACGGCGGCGCGGCGCAGATCCCGCCGCGGGGCGCGGCCCCGCCACACCAGCAGGACGACCGCGAAGACCAGTGCGGCGGGCAGTAGCCAGCCGATGCCACCGATCTGCTCCGGCTCGAACAATCTGCCGATGCCCGGCTGACCCCAGGGGTGCGCCGATGTCCGGCCACCGGGGTGCACCGGCGAGATGAATCCGGGTGAGGCGATGCTGCCCGGCTCGTCACCGTTGAGCCTTCCGAAGCCGTTGTAAAGCAGCGTCAGTTCGAGGATCGAATTGGTTTGCGTCCCGCCGATCCACGGCCGCGCGCTAGGCGGCCACAGCTGCACCAGCAGCACCCACCACCCCGCCGCGGCCACGGTGGCGGCCAGCGCCGCCACGAGTTGCCCCAGCCGGGCGGGCAGCGATCGCGGACCGGCCACCAGATACGGGATCGCCAGAGCAGGCAGCACCAAGGCCACCTCGAGCTGCTTCGTCAGATAGCCCAGTCCCACACAGCATCCCGCCACCAGCAACCAGCGCAGTCGCCCGTCGTCGATCGCCCGCAGCAGCGCCCACACCGCGGCGATCATCAACAGGACCAGAAGTGCATCGGGGTTGTTGTAGCGGAAGATCGTCACGGCCACCGGGGTCAGCGCCAGGACCGTGCCCGCGATCAGTGCGGCTGCTTCACCGAACGGGCGGCGGACGGCATCCCAGAGCAAGGCGACGGAGACCACCCCGATGATCGCCTGGGGCGCCAGGATGCTCCACGAGTTGAGCCCGAACAGGCGGATGGCCAGCGCCGGGAGCCACAGCGACAGCGGCGGTTTGTCGACGGTGATCGAGTTGGCGGCGTCGGACGATCCGAACAGCATCGCCTTCCATGACTGCGACCCCGCCTGTTCGGCGGCGGAATAGAACGCGTTGGCCCATCCCGAGCAGTCCAGAGCCCACAGGTAGAGCACGGCGGTCGCGGTCAACAGCACGACCAGCGCGCAGCGCTGCGGGCGTATCCGGATGCGTCGGGTAATGGTTTGTGCGACGCCGACTTCCGGCGACTCGACGGTGATCGTCATGTCAGCGGGTGGAGGCGCCGAACACCCGTCGCAACGCCACGAATCGCACGAGGGTGGCGACCAGGTTGGCCGCGACCAGAACGGACAGTTCGACGCCCTTGCCGACCGTCGGCTCGTAGCGGTGCAGCAGATACAGCGAGCCGCTGGTGATGGCCAGCCCGAACGCGAAGATCAGCAAGCCGTGGACGTGGTGGCGGGCGACACCGGCGCGGCCGCGGATGCCGAAGGTGAACGCCCGGTTGGCGGCGGTATTGGCCAGTGCGGTGAGCAGCAGGGCGGTCAGGTTGGCGGCCTGCGCGCCGAGCGCGGGATGCAACGAAAGATACAGCAGCGCAAAGGCAATGGTGCTGGCGATGCCGATCAGCCCGAAGCGCACCATCTGGCCGACCATGCCGCGGGGCACGCCCGGCACCAGCGGCTCACGGCCGAGGGCGGCCTGCAGGTCGCGCAGCGGCAGCGCACCGGTGGTCAGCGCGCGGCCGACCCGCCAGCAGCCTTTGAGGTCATCGATCGCGGTGGCGAGGATGTCGACGCGGGAGTCCGGGTCGTCGATCCAGTCGACCGGCACCTCGTGGATGCGCAGGCCGGCCTTCTCGGCCAGCACCAGCAGTTCGGTGTCGAAGAACCATCCGGTGTCGGCGACCAGCGGCAGCAGCTGGCGGGCGACGTCGGCGCGCAAGGCCTTGAAGCCGCACTGGGCGTCGGAGAATCGCGCACCGAGCAGGCCGCGCAGCAGCAGGTTGTAGCCGCGGGACACCACTTCCCGCTTGATGCCACGCACCACCCGCGACGAGGCGGCCAGCCGCGATCCGATCGCGATGTCGGAGTGCCCGGATACCAGCGGCGCCACCAACGGCATCAACGCCGAAAGGTGGGTGGAGAGGTCGACATCCATATACGCGACGACGTCGGCCGGTGACGACGCCCATGCGGTGGCCAGCGCGCCGCCGCGGCCCTTGGCGTCGAGGTGGATCACCTCGACATCGGCTAGTTCCCCGGCGAGCTCTCGCGCCACCGACAGCGTGCCGTCGGTACTCGCGTTGTCGGCCACCACGATTCGCGCCCGATACGGCACCTCGTCGAGCAGGAACTGGTGGAGCCGTCGCACGCAGGCCGCGACGTCGCGCTCCTCGTTGTACACGGGGATGACGATGTCGAGAATGTAGCGACCCCCGACGCCGATCGCGGCAGTGCGCTGCTCGGCCGGCAGGGTGTCGGTCATACCGATGATGTTCGCGTCCCAAGCTGCCGTGGCACTGGGCCGGATCTGAGGGGTTGCTGTGAGCCAGCTTCATGATCGGCGCCGGGCGGCTACTCATATGCTTGGGCTCATGGCCTCCGTCTTCACCAAGATCATCAACCGCGAACTGCCGGGACGATTCGTCTACGAAGACGACGAGGTCGTCGCGTTCCTGACCATCGAGCCGATGACCCCGGGACACACACTGGTGGTTCCGCGTGCCGAGGTCGACAACTGGCAGGACGTCGAGCCGGCCGTGTTCAACAAGGTGATGGCGGTGTCCCAGCGGATCGGCAAGGCGGTGTGTGTGGCGTTCGGCGCCGAGCGGTCCGGGCTGATCATCGCCGGTCTCGAAGTGCCGCACCTGCACGTGCACGTGTTCCCCGCGCGCAACCTGTCCGACTTCGGCTTCGCCAACGTCGACCGCAATCCCTCTCCCGCATCGCTCGACGAGGCGCAGGCAAAGATCACCGCCGCGCTGGCCGAACTCGTTTAGATCCCTGGGGCCACCGGGGTCGCGACGTCGGCGATGCGCGGCAGGCTGACCCGGAAGCAGCAGCCCTGTCCTGGGGCGGTTAACACCGTGACGCGGCCACCGTGGGCGTAGACCAGCGAGTCGACGATCGACAACCCCAGTCCGGTGCCGCCACTGGCGCGGGCGCGGGAGGAGTCGGTGCGATAGAACCGCTCGAACACCCGCCGGGCGTCCTCGGGCGTCATGCCCGGGCCTTCGTCGGCGACCTCGAGCACCGCGTCGTCCGACAACGTGCCCACGCGCACACTGATTCGGGCGGTCTCCGGGGTGTGCTGTAAGGCGTTGGCCACCAGATTGCCCAGCACCTGACGCAGCCGGGCCTCATCGCCGATGACCTCGGGGGTGCCGGGACCGTCGAAGACCTCCATGGTGATGGTGCGCTTGGGGGCGATCGACTGGGCGTCGTGCACGGCGTCGGTGGCCAGCGTGAGCAGGTCGACGCGACGCTGTTCGAGCGGGCGCTGCGCGTCAAGGCGGGCCAGCAGCAGCAGATCGTCGACCAGGAGGCCCATCCGGCGCGACTCGCTTTCGATCCGGGACATCAGCATCTCGACGTCGCGGGCCGCGCCCTGCCGGTAGAGCTCGGCGAAGCCGCGGATGGTGGTCAGCGGGGTGCGCAATTCGTGGCTGGCGTCGGTGATGAAGCGCCGCATGCGTTCTTCGGAGGTACGGGCCTGCTCGGCGGAGTCCTCCGACGACGCCATCGCGGTCTGGATCTGGGCGAGCATGCCGTTGAGCGCCAACGACAGCCGGCCGACTTCGGTGCGTGGATCACGTTCGGGCACACGACGATCCAGCTGTCCGGCGGCGATCGCAGCGGCGGTCTTCTCGACTTCGACGAGCGGCCGAAGGCTGCGGTGCACCACCCAGTAACCGGCGACACCGAGGATGATCAGCACAGCCGTGCCGATCGCGAACTGTGACCACGCCAGACTGCGCACGGTGGACTGGATGTCCGACATGTCGATGGCCACCGTGGTCAGCTCGCCGCTGGGCCCGCGCACCGACACCGCACGCCACTCGACCGGCGAGTGGTCCAGCGAGCCGACGGTCACCGGCACCGGCCCGACGTCGTTGTCGTCGGGCAGCGCCGGTTCGGCCTCCCGGTCGTTGACCGCCATCCAGATGTGACCGTCGGCGTCGACGCCGCGGACGTAGAAGTTCGACGGCGGACGAGCCGGGTTGGGGCCCTCGTCGGGCGGGGGCATCCGGCGCGGCGCCTGCGCCCAGCCCCGGGAGGCGTCCAGCAGGGTCTGGTCGGCGCGGTTGATGAGGTCGTGCTGCAGCGTCGAGGTGACGGCGATCCCGGAGGCCAGCAGGCCGCATCCCACGAGCAGCAGCATGGCGGCCACCAGGCCGACTCTCAGCGGCAACGCTCGATGGTAGGGCGTGGGCATCTCTCTATTGTTCGCGCCGATCGGCGCGACGCGCTGGATTACCGCGGCTCCCGCAGCACGTATCCGACACCGCGCAGGGTGTGCAGGAGGCGCTTTTCGCCGGTGTCGATCTTGCGGCGCAGGTAGGAGACGTAGGACTCGACGACATTGACGTCGCCGCCGAAGTCGTAGCGCCAGACGTGGTCGAGGATCTTGGGCTTGCTGAGCACGGTGCCGGCGTTGATGACGAAGTAGCGCAGCAGGGTGAACTCGGTCGGCGAGAGCGAGACCGGCTCGCCGGCCTTCCACACCTCGTGGGTGTCCTCGTCGAGCTCGATGTCGGCGAAGCTCAGCCGCGAATTGCGCGGCTCCTCCACACCCTTGCCTGCCCGGCGCAGGATCACCCGCAACCGCGCCACCACCTCTTCGAGGCTGAACGGCTTGGTGACGTAGTCATCGCCACCCAGCGTGAGCCCGGCGATCTTGTCCTGGAGGCTGTCGCGCGCGGTGAGGAACAGCGCGGGCGCGTCGATGCCGTCGGCGCGCAGCCTGCGCAACACACCGAAGCCGTCCATGCCGGGCATCATGACGTCGAGGATCACGGCGTCTGGCCGGACCTCCCGAGCGCGGTCGAGGGCCGCCGGGCCGCTGGATGCGGTGTGGACCTCGAAGCCCTGGAACTTCAGACTCACCGACAGCAGTTCCACGATGTTGGTCTCGTCGTCCACGACGAGGACACGTGCCTCGGGTTTGGTTTCGGGTGTAACAGGTGCGGCCATGCTGACAATTTCCTCTCACATTGGTGAACTGACGCTGCCTAGGCGCTGTGAGATTCCTGTGAGTTGGTTTTCTCGTCGGTTAGCCGATACCTCCGGTTACAAACTTTGTCCGCTCCTACACTTGTGAAATGGACCTGGCGAAGACGCTCGTTGGCATCGCGAGCGCACCGGTACGGGTGGGACTGGCCGCAGCCGAGGTCGGGCTGGACGTGGCCAAAGTGGGCCTTGACCTCACCAAACAAGCGCTGGGCGAGGGCGGGGTGGCAGCGTCGCCGAGTTCGATGGCGCAGATGTTCGGCTTGGAGGACACCATCTCGCGGGCGAACAAACTCGCCCAATTGCTCGACGACGACGCCCCGCTGGGGCGGGCGCTGGCACCCGACGGCCCGCTGGACCGTCTCATGCGGCCTGGCGGTCTGATCGACCGGATGACCGCGCCGGACGGTGTTTTGGATCGGCTGACCGCCGAGGGGGGTGGACTTGACCGGTCGCTGGCGCCGGGCGGGCTGGTTGACCAGCTGCTCGACGAGGACGGCCTGATCGAGCGGATCCTCGGCGAGGAAGGTCTGGCCGATCGGCTGATGGCCGAGGGCGGCCTGGTGGAGAAGCTGACCGCGCGCAACGGCCCCCTGGAGCAGCTGGCCGACGTCGCCGACACCCTGAACCGGCTGGCGCCCGGGCTGGAAGCGCTGGCGCCGACGATCGAGACGCTGCGCGAGGCGGTCACCACACTGAGCCTCGTGGTCAACCCGCTCAGCAATATCGCCGACCGCATCCCGATCCCCGGCCGCCGCCGCAGCTACACACCGCCGCGCCCGGTCAGCACCGAGCGGGTGCGCAGCGAGCGGTTGGTCATCGACGACGACGAGCAGTGAGTTCGCTAGTCTGTTAGACGGTTCGGGCCGTCCCGGGTCGGCCACGCCTCCTTAGCTCAGTGGTAGAGCAACATACTTGTAATATGTAGGTCATCGGTTCAATCCCGATAGGGGGCTCTCGCGGCGGAGTCATACATGCTGGTAATGGACTGTTTTGGGCGCTTGAGCAACCGTTCCGGACAGTATCCCACGGCGCCCCCAGTGAGATTGCTAGCAAACATTTGCTAGTACGACTGGCCGTTGGCGTAGCGTTGTCGCCGGTAGTAACGCCCTCTGCCGCGCGCCACTACCGTCGGCAGCGGTATGCCAACGGCCAGGCGTACTAGCCGTCGCCCGACGCCATGACGACCCGATTCCGCCCGCTCTGCTTGGCTTGGTAGAGCGCGCCATCCGCGGCCTGTAGGAGATCTTGCGGTGAAGTGATGTTGGCGTCGGTGGCCGCGACGCCGATGCTGATCGAGATCGGGCGCTTGGGCCACGGCGCACGCTGCACGGCGCGGCGGAACCGCTCGCCGAGCACGAACGCACCCTTGCAGGTGGTTTCGGGGAGCACGACCGCGAACTCCTCGCCGCCGTAGCGGAACAGCGAATCGGAGACCCGTAGTTCGGATTGCAGCAGACGGGCAACCCCACGCAGCACCTCGTCACCGGCCGGGTGTCCGTGGATGTCGTTGAATGCCTTGAACAGGTCGACGTCAATCATGATCAGTGACAACGTGGTGCCGCGGGTTTGCGCCCGCATGCACTCCTCGTCGAGAGTCATGTCGAACGAGCGGCGGTTCTTCACTCCGGTCAACACATCGGTTACCGATTGAGACTCCAGGTGCACCCGCACCTTCTCGATGTCGCGCTGATACTCCTGCAGCAGTTCCACGTACTTCTCCTGGTCCAGCACCGCCTGCTCCAGAGTTTCGATGCTGCGGCGTAGCTCAAGCTGCACGATGATCTCGCGGGACAGAATCGCCAGCGCCTCCCGCTGTGTCTCGCTGAGAGTTCGCGGCTGACGGTCGATCACGCAAATCGTGCCCAGCGCCTCACCGGTCGGCGCCACCAGCGGCGCGCCGGCGTAGAAGCGGATGTGCGGGTCGCCGGTGACCAAGGGATTGGTCGCGAAGCGTTCGTCGGCGGTGGCATCCTCCACGGTCATCACGTCATCGGGATTCATGATCGCGTGGGCGCAGAACGCCTGCGAACGCGGAGTTTCGCTGACCCCGAGACCGAAGTCGGCTTTGAACCATTGCCGATCCTCGTCCAACAACGAGATGAGCGCGATGGGCGTGCCGCAGATGGCCGACGCCAACTTGACGAAGTCGTCGTAGGCCTGTTCCGGCAGCGAGTCCATGATGTTGTAATCCGCAAGGACATTCAGTCGCTCGCGCTCGTTGGCTGGTATCGGAAAAGCGGCCTCTGACATGTGCTCCCCCATAGCTTCTTGACGCCAGTCACTGATTTCGCACAGCTACCCCCGCCAGCAGGATCCTAACTCGATAGTGGAACGTAGTCGGTGACAACGCCACTACCCACGGTGTACAACCCATAGGTGGTGACCGACTTCGACGTCCCGCGCTTCAGCGCGTGGCTGGCCGAGGTCACGGGCCGACCAGCCGACGTAGAGGTGACGCCGATCCGCGGCGGCGGCAGTTGCGAGATGTTCCGCGTCGACCGGCTCGGCGAACCGTGGGTGGTGCGCCGCGCCCCCGTCGCCGCGGTGTCCGCCACCGCCCATCAGGTCATCCGCGAAGCACGCATCATGGAGATCCTGGAATCACAGGGCATTCCAGTGCCAAGAGTATTGGCGCACACCGAAGACCCCGCCGTACTCGGCGCACCCTTCTTCGTGATGTCCTTTGTCGACGGTGACGTCATCCGCCGCGACGGGCTGCCCGAGGCGCTACGACGAGACCCGAGGTCTCAGGACAGGATCGGTGAGCAACTCGTCGACACCCTGGCGCAGTTGCATGCCGTCGATTGGGCATCAACCGCACTGGCCGAGATGTCTCACCCGGACGGCTTCCTCGACCGGCAGGTGGATCGCTGGCTCGGCCAACTCGATACCTACCGGGTCCGCGATCTGCCCGACGTCGACGACCTCGCCACCTGGTTGCGCACCAACGTGCCGAAACACGGCGATCTGACGGTCATGCACGGTGATTACAAGGTGGACAACGTCATCTGGGCCCCTGACGCACCACCGCGCATCGCCTGCGTCGTGGACTTCGAGATGACCACCGTCGGCGATCCGCTGATCGACCTCGCCTGGGCGATGATCTTCTGGCCGGAAGAGGGCAACCCCATCGCACTGGCCGCCCCCGGCACCCCGAACGGCATCCATCCCGACCACTGCCAAACACCGGAACAGCTCGTGCAGCGTTACGCACAGTCGACCGGCCGCGATCTGTCCGATTTCACCTGGTACCAGGTGTTCAGCGCGTGGAAGCTCGCCATCGTCTTGGAGGGCTCCTACGCCAAACATGTTCGCGGCCAATCCCGCAACCCGGTCCACGAGGTCTTCGGTGCGATCGCCGACAACCTGCTCATCCGCGCTCGGAGGTTCGCCCGATGACCGATCCGCTCTTCGACGTATCCGGCCGCGTCGTGCTGATCACCGGGGGTAGCCGTGGGCTCGGCGCCGCCATGAGCGTCGGCCTCGCCGAGCGCGGCGCCAGAGTCGTCATCGCCAGCCGCAAACTGGCCTCCTGCGAAGATCTGGCCGATCGCATCACCAGCCACGGCGGCGAAGCGTTCCCGCTGCAATGCCACGTCGGCGACTGGGAAACCCTCGACGCCGTCGTCGACGCAGCCACCGCGCGCTGGGGCCGTTTGGACGGCTTGGTCAACAACGCCGGGATGAGTCCGCTGGCCCCGTCATTGCTCCAGACGTCGGAAACGTTGTTCGACAAGGTGATTGGTGTCAATCTCAAAGGCCCGACCCGCCTCACCGCCCTGGCCGCCAACGCCATGGCCGACACCGGTGGCGGCTCGATCGTCAACATCAGCTCGCTCGCGTCGGTGAAACCCACCCCCGTCGCGCCGATCTACGGCGCCGCCAAATCCGGCCTCAACGCACTCACCAAAGCGACAGCGCTCGAGTTCGCCTCCGCCGGGGTGCGGGTCAACTGCATCATCTGCGGAACATTCGACACCGACGCCGCATCGGGCTTCGTCCGCAACCCCGACACGCTGCCCGACGTCGTGAGGCCGATCGCACTGGGGCGGGTCGGCCGACCCGAAGAGATCGTCGGCGCCGTGGTCTACCTGCTGTCCGATGCGTCCAGCTACACGACCGGCTCGTTGATGACGATCGACGGTGGCGTAGCCGGATAGTCAGCTGTCGCGGCGGATACCCTCGATGAGGTAATCGATGTGCAGCGAAAACAATTCGTCGATCTCACCGGCCGTCACGCCATCGGGATGGCTGCCGGCCAACCGATGACGACCCACCGGCACGTCCAGGGGTGGATGGTCCATCGCGACGAAGCCCACCGTCGCCCAGGTCAGCAGTCGGCAGGCCCGTACCGCGTGGTCGCGCGACATCCCGTTGCGGCGCATGCACTTCAGCAGCGGCCGGGACGCTTCCAGATATGCCGGTCGCTTCACCTGGAGGAAGAGCCTGCTGTCGGCGGCTTCGGTGAGCCGCTGCCGCAATTGCGAAGTCCAGCGCCGCGCATAATCCGGCCACAACTCCTCATCGAACACCTCCGGCGCCAGGTCAGCCAGGAAGTGGTCCGCCACGGCAGCCAGCAGGGCGTTCTTGTTGCCGATACGGGCATACACCGGCGGCGGCGTCACCCCGAGCCGGCCGGCCACACTGCGCATGCTGACCGCGTCGAGCCCACCCTCGCGGAGGATGTCGACCGCGGCCGCCACGATTTGTTCTGGCCGCAAGTCGATTTCACCGGTCATGAGATCCTCAGCGCGATCTTGCCGACATGTTCACCGGCCTGTAGCACGCGGACGGCCTCGCCCACCTCGGTCCAGTCGAAGACATGGCTGATGTGGGGCGTGATCCTGGCGGTCGTGATGAGTTCACAGAGTTCGACGAAACTCAACACGCTCCCGACGGTGATGCCGATGACGCGAATGTTGTTGAGCATCACCTCGGCGACCGGTATGGGTGCGGCGTCGAACCCCGTGAGCACACCGATCACCGCGACGGTGCCACCCATCCGAGCGGCCCGCACCGAGTGGGCCAGCGTCTCCGGGCCGCCGAGGTCGACCACCAGATCCGCGCCGCGTCCTCCGGTGATGCGCTTGACCTCGTTCTCCCAGTCCGGCGTGGCGCGGTAGTTGATGAGGTGCGCCGCGCCCAGGGCAGATCCGATCTGGAGCTTCTCGTCAGACGATGAGGTCACGATGACCTCCGCACCGAGCGCGTGCGCGAACTGGACGGCGAACAACGACACGCCGCCGGTGCCCTGCGTGACGACGACGTCGCCGGGACCAATACCGGCCTCCAGCAACGCATTCCACGCGGTGACTCCCGCGCATGGCAGGGTCGCCGCTTCGATGTCACTCAAATGCGTTGGCGTCGCGACCAGCCCGTCGCTTGCCGCGATGCGGTACTGCTGCAACCAGCCGTCGCCGCTGTCGCCGGGCAGCTCGGCCTTGGCCTGCGGAGTAGGCGGACCGTCCTGCCAGCCCGGGTGGAAGACGCTCATCACGCGGTCGCCCACCGAGAAGTCGGTGACGTCAGGCCCGATCGCCACGACCTCGCCCGCTCCGTCGCTCATCGGGACACGAGGCCACTCACCCCAGATCAGACCGGCCAGATTCACCATGTCGTGATAGTTGACGCTCGACGCGCTGACCTTCACCAGTACTTCACCCGCGCCGGGATGTGGCACCGGCCGCTGCTCCGGTTCCGGCGCCGCCCCTTGCGCCGCCATCACCATCGCCGTGTAGGTGCTCATGCGATTCCCGCTTCCTGCCTCAACTGTTGCCACTTCTGTTGCGCCGCAGGGCGACGCGACGGCAGATGTTCCCTCGGCCACCCGTCGACGGGTTGGTACTTCTTCAGCACATGCCGGGCCAGCACCGACTTGTGCAGCTCGTCAGGGCCGTCGCCGATCGACCCGAACCGGGTGATCCGGTACCACTGCTCGACGGGCAGATCACCGGAGTACCCCAGCGCTCCGCACACCTGAATCGTGCGGTCGAGCACCGCGAGTACGACCTTCGACACGTGCGCCTTGACCATGCCCAGGTCGGCGCGCACCGCACTGGCCCCCAGCCGATCCATCTTCCAGGCGGTATGGAACGTCAACAACCGCGCGGCCTGAATTTCGGTGTGCGACAACGCGATGTAGTCCTGAACCATCTGGTGCTCACCGAGGAGGCGCCCGTGCGACTGCCGCGATACGGCACGCTCCCCCATGATGTCCAGTGCGCGTTGCGCCTGCCCGAGCCAACGCATTGCGTGGTGAATCCGTCCACCACCGAGGCGCTGCTGGGCCAGCAGGAAACCCGCGCCCCGCTGCCCGATCAGATGATCCCCCGGTACCCGGCAGTCCCGGAACATCACCTCGGCATGGTTACCGCGCCGGCCGTACTCCGGGTCGGAGTGCGCCATCGTGGGAATCTCCCGGACGATCTCGAGTCCGGGCGTATCGGTCGGCACCACGAAGATCGACGCGTGCCGGTGCGGCCGTTTGTCGGGGTCGGTCTCGGCCACCACCAGGATGATGTCGGCGCACGACGCGTTGGTGGTGAACCACTTGTGGCCGTTGATGATCCAACTGTCGCCGTCGGCCACTGCCGTCGTGGCGATGACGGTCGGATCGGCGCCGGCCAGGAACGGCTCCGTCAGGGCGAAGGCACTCGAGATCTCACCACGCAGATTCGGGAACAGCCAGCGTTGTTTCTGCGCCTCGTCGGCGCCGTGGGCAAGCAGCTCCATATTGCCGCTGTCCGGGGCCTGCACACCGAACAGCTCCATCGACATCATGCAGCGGCCGATGATCTCCGACATCAGCGCCAGTTTGAGTTGTCCGCCGCCGGTACCGCCAAGAGCGGGATCGAGGAACATGCCCCAGAGTCCCTGGGCTTTGACCCGCTCCTGCAGATGACGCTTGACCGCCTGCCATTCCTCGGCCGGCAGCTCGGACAGGATCGGCTCCAGCGGGATCACGTCGGCATCGATGAACTCGCGCATCCACGCCAGCTGCTCGGCGAACTCGGGGTCGGTTTCGAAATCCCACGCCATGACAGCCCTTCCGCCGAGTCGGATCACAGTGTAATCATGGTGTGATCGTCGAGCGCAACGCCGCGGAGGTCGGACCGATGAGAGCGTGGCAGGTGCACGGCCCCGGCGAGCCCGAGGCCGTCTTACGGTTGGTGGAGCGCGAGGTGCCCGCCCCCGGGCCTGGTCAGGTTCGGGTCCGCGTCGCGGCGGCCGGAATCGGCCTGCCCGACGTCCTGATGTGCCGCGGCACCTACCCGCTCACCCCTGCCGTGCCCTTCACCCCCGGGCAGGAGCTGGCGGGCACGGTCACCGCGGTCGGTCCTGGAGTCGACGTCCCGATCGGCACCCGCGTCATGGGCGTCAGCGATTTCATGAACGGCAACGGCTCGTTCGCCGAGGAAGCGCTGGCGCCGGCGACGTCGATCGTCCCGGCACCCGCGGCACTCGACGATTGCGCCGCCGCCGGCTTCTGGATCCCCAATGTCACCGCGTGGACCGGCCTGGTCGATCGCGGGCAGCTGCGTGCCGGGCAGCGTCTGGCGGTGCTCGGCGCAGCCGGCGGCAGCGGCATCGCCGCCGTCCAACTCGGTAAGGCGTTGGGAGCCACCGTGATTGCGGTGGTCGGCGACCAGAGCCGTGCCGAGTTCTGCCGGTCGTTCGGCGCCGACCACGTCGTGGTGGCCAGAGACGACGCCGCCGACGACGGGCGTCCCCTGGCCCAGGCCCTGCGCGAAATCAGCGACTGGCTTGGCGTCGACATGATTTTCGACCCGGTCGGCGGGGCTCAGGGCAGCAACGCGATGGGCGCTCTGGCCCGCCACGGCCGGCACCTCGCCGTCGGTTTCGCCAGCGGTAGCTGGCCGACGGTTGACGTGCAGATGATGGCGGTCACCAACACCACATTGGTGGGTGTTCTCGCCGCCCCGGAGTCGCGCGAGCACACCGAGTACGTGCTGCGCTGCCTCACCGGACTCCTCGACCGCGGCGCCATCGGCGACACCGTCGGCACGCGGTGGGCTTTCGACGACGCTCCCGCAGCGCTCGCGCGCGTTGCCGACCGTGGCCAGCCGGGCAAGTGCGTCCTCACCCTGTGAGCACAGCGGTCAGGCCACGGCAGCCCGTTCGACGTCGAGCAACTGCTCGCCACGCCGTTCCTCGTCATAGGCTTCGCGGCCACCGCGCAGGCCGAACAGGCGCTTGGACACCAGCAGATAGATGACCGCGGCCACGTTGATGACGAATGCTCCCCCACGGGTGAACGTGACCCCCTTGACCAGGAGGTCGTAGACCTCCAGCGGCAGGAAGATCGACGTCGCGACCACGGCGAAGTACTCACCCCAGCGCGACAGCAGCCACAAACCGACGCCCTCGATCAGCTCCAGCAGCGCGTAGACGAGCAGCGCAACGAATACCAGCATCAGCGTGCTGGGCTTGGTGGCCAGCGCCTTCTCCAACTCGTGCACGGCGGTCATCTGGTCGACTCTGATCCCCGACGCCCGGAGCAACGGCAGGTCGCGTTCGACGGCGGCTTGGATCGAGCCCCGCGCGCCACGGAACTGCCACACCGCCCACGCGGCAAGCACGATCAGCAGCGCCCGGACCCACCGCTCCACCGCCAGGGCCCGCACGATGATCGCCTGCCGCAGCGCGCTGCCGCGAAGGATCAGCGGGGCGTGGTCGGCGGGGCCGCGGCCATGGGGAGGTCCGACGACGAACTCCCCGCACCGCAGGCATCGCCACACTTCGCCGAGTCCGGTCGTCCCACTCAACCGCTCGGCGAGGGCGGCGTCGTCAGGTGCGTAGGTGACGTGCCCCCGCCGCGCGCAGGTGAACAGTTCCCAGCGGTTCATACCGCGGGGTGAGTTCGCAGCCGCGCGCTGCTCCTTCGATGTCGCCACCGATCCATCATGTCGCTTCACCATGTCAACTACCTGGGGCTGTCACGATCGGAGCGAACTTCGCGCCCAACCGCTCCCCAAAGGCGCCGACTTAGCTTAATATTCGCTGAGAAAGCAAACGGGTACACGGCCGCACCTGCGGTTTGGCACCCACATCGGGGGGTTTGCCTGAAGTCCGCCGACTTCACCGGCAACAGATGACACGAAGGCGGTACTTCCATGGCAAATGTCCAGCGTGGCGCACGAGCTGGTGCGGCCGCCGTCGCATTGGGCCTGTCTCTGGCGTGGCCGACCGTCGCCATTGCCAGCGCCGACAGCCACGACCAGGATTCATCCTCGGTATCGGCCGGCCCGGCAAAGGCCAGTAGCGGAACTGCGAAATCGGCCCGCACGGCCAAGCCCAGCCAGGACAGCGCCGCATCGTCGTCGACGAAGACGTCGTCTGCCGCCGCCGGCAGCACTCGCAAGCCCACGTCAGCGGCCCGCGTTCACGCCAGCACCCCCGCCGCGACCACCGTCGAGAAGCCCAAGGCGCAGTCCAGCCGCTCGGTCTCCGATGCCACATCCGTCGCGAGCACCGAGAGCACCCCGGCGCAGACGACCGACAACCAACAGCCGGCCACGAGCTCCGCCGCCCAAGCCGTGACCGCCACCCCGGCCGTGACCGCCACGACGACGTCGACGATCACCGCCTTCCGGGTGCCCACGGCCAACGCCTCCCCCACCGATGTGTTGACCGGTCTGGTCGGCTCGGTGCAGGGACTCTTCGAGGGCGCGGCCCTGTTGGTGCGCCGCACGTTCTTCAACGAGGCACCGAAGGTCACCCCGGTTCAGCTAACCGGTGAAGTCACCGGGGCGATCACCGGCAAGGTCGGCGCAGCCGATCCTGAAGGCGACCGCCTCGTCTACAAGGTGACCCAGCAAGGCCACTACGGCACAGTCGCCGTCGACGCCGCGGGCAACTACACCTACACCCCGAACGACCCAGGCGCCAACATCGTCGACTCGTTCGTGGTCTCGGCCACCGACACCGGGCCGCACATCAACCTGCTCAACTGGTTCCGGACCTCCAGCACCTATGCGGCCGGCTCGATCTACCAGGAGCCTGCCGGCACCCCGAGGATCACGTACACCTTCACCTACGGGAACGGCTCGCAGTTCTGGTCGAGCGCGGCGCGCGCCGAGTTGGCGGCGACCGCCATCTACCTGTCGAGCTATTTCGAGCCGCAGCACAACGTCACGGTCACGTATGCGGTCACCGGCCAGTACTCGCTGGCGGGCGCGACGCTGGCATCGGCGGGCAGCGACCTGATCAGTGACAGCGGCTTCGCCTCGACCGTGGTGCAGAACAAGATCCTCACCGGCGTGGACTCGAACGGCTCGGCCGCTGACGGCACGATCGACTGGAACTTCGGCTACGGCTGGGGCTACTTCGCCACGGTGCCCGCGGGAAGCTACGACTTCCAGTCCACGGCGATGCACGAACTGCTGCACACCTACGGCTTCCTGTCGGTCGTGGACAAGGCCGGCAACAACACTGTCGAGAACTGGACGGTCTTCGACAGCCACATGGTCGACAAGAACGGGAATTCGGTCTTCAACGGCACCACGTTCAACACCGCCTACAACCCGAACCTGACCGGCGGCGTCAGCAACGGCATGTACTTCGGCGGCGCCAACGCGATGGCGGCCAACGGCGGGAACCCGGTGCCGCTGTACAGCCCGAACCCGTGGGAGTCCGGCAGCTCGATGTCGCACCTGAACGACGACTTCTACACCGGCGCCAACGAGAAGCTGATGAACGCGTCATCCGACACCGGGCTGGGCGTGCGGACTTTGAGCACCATCGAGATCGGCATCATGAAGGATCTCGGCTACACGATGGTGTCGTCGTCCCCGACCGTCGCGGTGCTGTTCGTCGGCCTGATGCTCGTCCGCCGCCGCAGGCAGCGGACGGCCAGCAGCACCGTCTAGTTATTGCTGCTCGGGCAGGACAGCGTCAGGAAGACAGTGGTGTTGGCCGGCGGGTGGTCGCCACGCAGCCCGTCGACACCGATGATCTTGCATGCCGACAGCGTGCTGTTCTTGTCGCCGTCGCCGATGTTGACCTGAACCAGGTACCCCTGGCTCTGCAGCGCCAGAATGCCGTCCGCAGCGTTCTGGTTCTGATTGAACGCCCGCGGCGGCATCGGGAGGACACCCTTCTCGGTGGGAGACGGTGCCGGCTTGCTGGTCGAGGCGCTGCTCGAGGTGGTGGACGACGGGCTCTCCTTGGACGACTGGCCGCAGCCCGCTGAAAGACCCGCTACCGCAATGACTGCCAGAAAGCCGCCGGCCAGCGTGAGCTGGCGAGACATCGTGACCGACCCATTAATGCCGTGCTTGACCATGCCGCAAAACTTATCGGCCTGCGCAGAACCGGCCAACCCGATCAGCCCATTCCCGCGGCCGCGTCAGGAGATGTTCGTCCGCACGCAACCTTCCCGACATCACCATCCGATCGCGCCGCCGCTGATAGTCTCCGACGAATCGGGGGTGCGGCGACGATGCCCATTGGGTCAATCCGGATACGAAGCGCCAGTCGGGCGAAGTGGATCTCGCTCGTCGCTGTCGCCGCGACCCTTGTCGCCCTTGAGTATTCGCTCACCCCGCCCGACCGGACACCAGCACCGCCCGGCACCATCAGCGGTCCGTACGCGTCGCTACTGTCGGCATCCACCGACCTGGGTCCATCCGGCGCCAGTCTGGTCCAGCTGGTTGCCGGGCTTCGAGACGATTCCCGACCCGCAGCGCTGATCGGCTGGGCGCAGCAACAGGGATTGTCGGTGCGCTGGCGCCCCGGTGACCGCTGGGCCACGCTGACCGGTGCGGCCACCGCGGTCGGCCGCGCGTTCGCCGTCGCCGTGCACGACTTTCGCGGCCGGACCGGCCAGGTCTTCTACGCCTCGCCGCAGCAGCCGACCGTCCCCGCGCCCATCCTCGGCGACGTAACCGAGCTCGGCCGGATCCTCGGATACGTCCCGCACAACGAATCGGTACCCGTCATCGTGCCGCTGGACGTACCCGATCAGGGCCTGGGACCGGCCGGGTTGCTCCGGACCTACAACGCTGCGCCGCTGCACGAAAGCGGCTACAGCGGCCAGGGCTCGACGGTTCTGGTGTTCGCCTTCGACGGGTTCGACCAAGAAGACCTCGACATGTTCGCGTCCGCTTTCGACTTGCCCAAGTTCACCCCAGAGCTGCTGGGCGACATGCCATCTCAGCGCAGCGGCGAAGCAACCATGGACCTGGAAGCCATCCACGCCGTGGCCCCCGGCGCCAAGAAGGTGCTGGTCAACGCCCGAGGCACGGTGTCCGGCGACGCCACCTATCAGAAGATCGGCGCCTTGATGGAGGAAGCGGACCGTCGGTATCCCGGTGCGATATGGAGCTTTTCGATCGGCTGGGGATGCGACAAGATCGCGACGGCAGCCGATCTGATCCCGGCCCGTTCGGCACTGCGCGCCGCACTGCGGCGCGGCACCACCGCGTTCAACGCCAGCGGCGACCTCGCCGGGCTGGAGTGCAAGGGCGGCCACAACTGGGCCTCGCCACCGTCGCCCGACGACGTCGGCCTGGATTCGGTGGCCTCCCTGCCGGAGATGACCGATGTCGGCGGTACCACGCTGTCCACCGACGCCGACGGGCGCTGGCTGGCCGAGCAGTCGTGGTTCGCACCCGCGATCTCCCACGGCACGGGCGGCGGAGTGTCCAACCTGTTCGAGCGCCCACCGTGGCAGACGGAGCTACGCGTGGCAGCCCCGCCCGGGCGGCGGCTCACCCCGGACATCGCGGCGGTCGCCGACCCGTACACCGGTGTCCGCATCGTCTTTCGACGCCAGCACGTCATGGGTGGCGGCACCTCCCTCGCCGCGCCGATCTGGGCCGGGATGACCGCGCTGATGAACGACTATCTACGGCGCAACGGAGGCGGCCCCATCGGCGAGCTGAACCCGCTGCTATACGAAATCGCCCAGGGCGCAAGGCTTCCCGCTTTCCGCGATGTCACTCTGGGCGGCAATGCCGTCGACGACGCCGGCCCCGGCTACGACCTCGTGACGGGCCTCGGAACTCCGGATCTCGACCATTTGGCATGCGACATCCTGGCGCTGCAGAAGTGCGGTGTCGGATGCGGGTGAGCATGGCGTGCCCGGCGTGCGGCACCGAGGTCCCCGCCGGGGTGTTCTGCGGCTCCTGCGGCGCACACCTGAATCCGCAGCCGGGAGATGGCCCGCAGTGGTTACGGCCGCGCGCGTTCTGCGCCGCGCCCGACGAGCACGTGTTGCGGCCCGCGATCGCCAGTTCGTTGTTTCCGCACCTGTCCCAATTCTCCCGCACACCGTTCAATCTGGGACTGGTCCTCATCGTTGTGGCGATGGCGGTCGCCGTCCAGTTGGCTCTGCCCGGCGCGCTCGTGACGGTCTCGGCGCTCGGCCTGCCACTGCTGTTCGCGATCTACCGGCACCAGTCGGGGATCTACCGCGACATTCCGCGCAGTTCGCTGGCGATCACCGTCGTGATGGGCATCGCGATGGGTGTCGGCTGGGTGTTTCTGACCGGCGATCTGGTGATCCGGGAAACCGGTGCACCATTCGATGCCGGCATCGCCGGGCACCGAGTGCTGCGCGACGGCCTCGGGGTCGCCGAGGGTGGCGCCCTGCTGATGATGATTCCCGCCGTTGTGGTGCGGCTGCTGCGGCCGGGAGCTCGGGAATCGTTGAACGGCTTCGTGATAGGCGTTCTCTCAGCCCTGAGCTTCACCGCGGCGGCGACATTCACCCGGCTTGCACCACAATTCGCGGCTGCCACCGTCGCCAAGAACCGGCCGGTGGAGTGGCTGCTGGTGGAAGCCGGTATCCGCGGGCTGGCCATACCGCTCACTGCGGCCTGCGCCGGCGGATTGATCGGTGCCGCACTGTGGTTCAAGCGCCCCGCCGGTGCCGTCAGGTTGCGGCGGTCGCTGGTGGTTGCCGCGTTGACGGTCTTCGGGCTCATCGTGTTGGGGGTCTATGCGATCGTCGGGATCACCGACGTCGCGGGCCTTGCGCAGGAGAAGATGCTCGCCCTGCATATCGCGATGGCGCTGGTCGCGCTGCTCGCACTGCGACTCGGCCTGCAGCTCACCCTGCTGCACGAGCAGCCCGATCCGGTCCACAGTGCGCCGCTGCTGTGTCTGCACTGCCGAAACGTGGTGCCCGAGATGACGTTCTGTCCGTCATGCGGCGCGGCCAACCACGCATCGTCGGCCAAGTCCCGAGCCGACCGGCGCGCAGTCACCCCGCAGGCAGGAGCGCGGGAGGACCCGGCGGCCGACGTCTGGCCGGGCTACTCGGTGGATGCGCAGACATACACGTCACCGCCGTTGCCTCGCACGTCGAGCGCCCGCGTGTTGGGCTCGTGGCTGCTGGTGGTCGTCGTGATCACCACGCCGCTGATCGCACTGTCCGCGAGCATCTCCGAGCCGGCTGTCGTCTACAACTGCCCGCCGGATTGTGGTCGGCCGCCCACCGGAACGCCGGTCGCGGCGCTGCCCAGATTCACCGCTCCCGACGGCCGGTTCTCGGTGTCCTACCCGGCACCCGGCTCGGCCTATGACCTCTCCTTCGCCGACAACGGTGTGACGGCACGCTTCACCGGCGGCGACGGCGGCACGATGAAGCTGTGGGCCATACCGGCCGGCGGAAAGTCGGCCAGAGAGGTCGCCGAGGAGTTCCTGGCGGCGCGCTATCCGGACGCCCGAACGGCCTACGAGATCCCGAACGCGATGGTCGGCTACCAGTTCGGCTACGGCGAGGTCGCCGACATTTGGCCGCAGGACGGCGATGCCAGTTACCGGCATCTGCGGTTGGTGATCCTGGTCGCGGTCAAGCACGACCTGGCGCTGGTGGCCGGCGCTATCGGCCCCTACCGCGAGTTCGGCCCGACGTTCGGCCCTGGCCGGCCGGCCAGCGCGAACCTGGAATTGGCGATGGACCTGGACAAGTACGTCAACAGTTTTTCCTGGCAGGGCGACCCGCCGCGGTGACGTCCGGCGGCTAGTCCGTCGGGCTGTTGTTGCTCGGCGGGCACGACATGTCGACGTAGACCGACTGGAATTGTCCAGACGGCGAAGGCCCCGACACAGTTGGGTGGATTCCGGTCACCTGGCACGCCGACTTCTCGCGCTCGTCGAGGTAGCCGGCATCCTTTCCGACCCCGTTGAGTACGACGATGTAGCCCCACGCCTGCAACTGACCGATCGTATCGCCGGCGTACGGCCCGAAGCTGGGGCTGTCGGCCTGCGCGACGTGAGATCCCAGTACGGCAGCCGCGACCCCGGTGCCGGCCAGACATACCTTCAGCGCTACTGCTGTGAGAACCATCGTTAGCCCCCTTAACGAAACCTGAACGAAAGGTGAACTACAGGTTAACGACAGGAAGCGCACAGGTGGCTCGTTTGACCAAGATGTATACGCCGACTTTGTCGAGGGTCAGCGGCCGGCAAGTCCGGTGAGCAGCAGCACCGCGCCGATGACCACCAGCGCAACCGCGCTGATCTCGGCTTGGCGGCGCTGTATCCACGCCCGCAAGCGCTCCAGCGATCGGTCGAACCGCGTCGCCGCCACGGCATGGGCCAGCACCGGCAGCAGCGTTCCCGAACCCGCCACCACCACGAAGTACCCCACCGCCACAGCCTGACCGGCCACTCCGAGCGTGGCCGCGTCGATCGCCAAACCCGCTGCGGCACAAGCGACGATGATCTTCGGGTTGAGAACTCCGAACGCCAGTCCGATCGCCGCGGTGCGGGCCGGGGACCACCTGCCGATGGCGTCGAGCCAATGCGACGATCGCACCGCCTTCTTCCGCCGCAACCACAGCCACCCGCCGGTCACGATCAGCACGGCGCCGCCGATGAGCCGTAGCCGCAACTGCCAGACCGACGATGTCTCGGCCGAGCCGCCCAGGAGTCGGGGGACATTCAAGAACAGCACCGTCAGTACCGTCAGCCCGCTCACCCAGCCGACCGCGAACGCCAGTCCGGCGGCGCGGGGCCGCGCCGAGTACAGCACCAGCAGCAGAGCCGGCAGTATCGAGATCGGTGAGAGCGCCACCACCAGAGCCAGTGGAATCAGCTCGGCGGACACCGCACCCCAGTCACCCGACACCCATCACCTCCGGTCAGCAGCGCCAAGTTACGCAGTCCGGGCCGCCGGCGACAGCCTTGCGCGCAGCGTAATTCGAGAGCGGTCAGTCCTCGTCGGCGGCGTCGGATCGCGGCCTCGGGTCGCCGAACAGCGGGCGCCGCAGTGGCTGATGCCCGTGAACGCCCTCGGCGTACGCGGTTTCGGCGTGCTGGGTGAAGTCCACGCCCGCGGTCTCGTCTTCGGGGCTGAGCCGGAAGCCGATGGTCCGGTCGATGAGCTTGGCCAGGGCGAACGACATGATGAACGCGTAGGCCGCCACCACGACCATCGCGACCGCCTGCTTGCCCAATTGAGCCAGCCCGCCGCCATAGAAGAGGCCCTGCGGGCCGCCGGTCATCACCGCGGTGGCCAGGAATCCGATCAGCAGCACCCCGACCACGCCGCCGACGAAGTGCACACCGACCACGTCGAGCGAGTCGTCGTAGCCGAACCGGAACTTCAGACCGATCGCGAATGAACACACGACGCCCGCCGCCACCCCGACGATCGCGGCGCCGAGGGTGTTCACGGTGCCGCACGAGGGTGTGATCGCGACCAGCCCTGCGACGACGCCGGAGGCCGCGCCGAACGTCGTCGGCCTGCCGTCACGGATCTGCTCGACCGACAACCAGCCGAGCATGCCCAGGCAGCCGGCCACCAGCGTGTTGAGGAAGATGGCCGCCGCCGTGCCGTTGGCGGCCAGCGCGGATCCGGCGTTGAAACCGAACCAGCCGAACCACAGCAGTCCGACGCCCAGCAGTACGAAGGGCAGGTTGTGCGGACGCATCGCGTCGACCTTGAATCCGATGCGCGGACCCAACACCAGCGCCAGCGCCAGCGCGGAGGACCCGGAGACGATCTCGACGACCAGGCCGCCGGCGTAGTCGAGTACCCCGAGCTTGAACAGCCAACCGCCGGGGGCCCAGACCCAGTGCGCGACAACGGCATACACCACGATGGACCAGACCGGAACGAAGATCATCCAGGCGGCGAACTTGGCCCGGTCGGCGATCGCGCCGCTGATCAGCGCTGCGGTGATGATCGCGAAGCTGAGCTGGAATGTGGAGAAGAGCAGTTCGGGAACCTGGCCGTGCACGGTGCCCGGGTCGATTCCGGCCATCCCGATGTGGGACAGGTCGCCGATCACTCCGCCGAGGTTGGTTCCGGAGAACGCCAGCGTGTAGCCGAACAGCAGCCAGGCCACGGTGACGAGGGGGATCGCGATGAAGCTCATCATGATCATGTTGAGCACACCGGTGGTGCGGACCATGCCGCCGTAAAAGATGGCCAGTCCCGGTGTCATCAACAGGACGAGCGCTGTGCTGGCCAGCAGCCACGCGGTGGCGGCAGGATCGATCGCTTGCAAAGTCCGGCTCCTTCGACGGTCCCGACGAGAATGTCGGCGCGAAGTTTCGGCGGTGCGGCGATCATGTTTCGGGCGTGTTTCGACGGCGCGCGAACCTCACCACCCCATGGAGCCGGGGATTCCTTTGAACGGACCGACCACCCGGCTGGTGATCCAGCCGCCGTAGAACCCGCCCGGTTGAGGCAATACCGTTTCGCCGTCGACGGTGCACCGGTCGACCATGCTGGCCATCACCGCGATGGCGCCCGCGATCTCGGCGAACGGAGGGGTCGGCCGGGGATAGGTCCACGCCGCCCTGGGCGCCACCGCATCGCCGGCCACCAGGTCGTAGTAGCGCGCCTGGCCTTTCCACTCACACATCGACGCTCCCGGTGCATCGCGCAGCACACCGTCCGCGAAGGCCTCGCGAGGCAGGTAATAGGTCGGTGGGTGACTGGTCTCGAGCACTCGCCAGCTGCGGGTGGTGGATGCGATCACTCGGCCGCCGAGTTCGACGGTGATCGCGCCGGTGAACGGCTCCAGGCGGGGTGGACGCGGGTAATCCCAGACTGATTCCTGGCCGGGGCCTGGTTGTTCCGGTGTCGGCCATGGGTTCATACCTCGACGATACGAAGATGGACGGCGTGATGGGCGACTGGTGGCTGATCCCGGTCTCGCTCGCCACCGCCCTGGTCGTGGCGTGGGTGGTCCTGGCGATCACGCTGTGGGTGGCCAAACCCGACCAGGTCGGCATCACCGACCTGCTTCGCCTGCTGCCCGACACGGTGCGGTTGCTCAAACGCCTGGCCGCCGACCGGCAGCTGCCGCGCCGCATCCGGGTCGTTCTCGCCGGCGTGCTGATATTTCTGGCCTCGCCCATCGACCTGATTCCCGACTTCATTCCGGTGCTCGGCTACGCCGACGACGTGATCATCACCGCCCTCGCCCTGCGTTGGGTCACCCGCGCCGCGGGGCCCGGGGCGCTGGCGCGGCACTGGCCGGGGACGCCCGACGGTCTGGCCGCGCTGCGCCGCGTGTGCCGGTTGCCCGACCCGGTTTGACCATCCCTCGGTGACGATCGCGACCTCCTTGGGTACGCTCTGCTGAGCGACTGCTTAGCGGCTGTCGTGATCCGGCTCGCCGACGACGCATTGGAGCGAACGCCATGGCCGCACCAGCCACCCGTTACGCGGGAACCCGTGTCCCGCGAGTCGAGGACACTCGCCTGCTCACCGGGCACGGCACCTATGTCGACGACGTCGTCCGGCCGGGCATGTTGCACGCCTGCTTCGTCCGCAGCCCGTTCGCGCACGCCCGGATCAACCACATCGACACCTCGGCGGCCGTGGCCATGCCCGGTGTGCACGCGGTGCTCACGGCCGCCGATCTCAACCACGACGTCCACGAGGCCTGGCATGCGGTGGCGGGCAAGGACGTCGCGGACACCCCGCGCCCGCCGCTGGCCGAGGGTGAGGTGAAGTTCGTCGGAGACCCCATCGCGATCGTCATCGCCGAGAACCGCTACCTCGCCGAAGATGCCCTCGAACTGATCGACGTCGACTACGAGCCGCTGCCCGCGATCGCCGATTTCACCAAGGCCGTGGGTCACGAGGCGGTGGTTCACGAGGCCTACCCCGACAACGTCGCCGGCGGACTGGCCGGCGCGCCGCCCGACGAAGAGGCGTTCGCCGCGGCCGCCTATGTCGCCGACGAACGGATCTATCAGCAGACCCATGTGCCGGTGCCGATCGAGACCCGCGGCCTGGTCGTCGAATGGATCGCCGCGACACAGGAACTCACCGTGTGGGCCTCCACCCAGACGCCGCACGAATTGCGCGCCTTCGCCGCACGACTGCTCGGCATCCCGGCTCAGGGCGTGCGGGTGATCGCGCGGGACACCGGCGGCGGCTTCGGCCAGAAGGTCGTCCCGATGCGCGAGGACATGTGCATTCTGCTGGCTGCGCGCAAGGTGTCCGCACCGCTGAAATGGATCGAGGATCGCCGGGAGAACCTGATGTCCGCCGGGCAGGCCCGCCACGTCGACGGCCGCGCGCGGATGGCATTCGACGCCGACGGGGCGATCACCGCCGTCGACATCGATTTCCTCCAGGACATCGGGGCCTACCCCACCCCGTACCCGGTGCTGACGACCGCCGCGATCGGGATGTTCTTCCCCGGACCCTACCGGGTGCCGAAGTCGAGCTTCAATTACAAGACGGTGTTCACCAACACCAGCGGCCTGGCCGCTTACCGCGGACCCTGGCAATACGAAACCCTCACGCGGGAAATACTTCTCGACATCGCGGCCCGCAAGATGGGCATCGATCCGGTCGAGCTGCGCCGCAAAAACCTGCTGCGCCGCGATGAGATGCCGTTCTTCAACCCCAACGGCATGCCGTACGACCACGTCGCGCCGATGGAGACCTTCGAGCAGGCCGTCAAGATCCTCGACCACGAAGGCTTCCGCAAGGAGCAGGCCGAGGCATTGGCCCAGGGCCGCTACCTCGGTCTCGGATTCTCCGCCTACATCGAGCCGACCGGCGCGGCGACGGGACACCTGGCCACCGAGGGCTGCACCGTCCGGATGGAGCCGACCGGCAAGATCAACGTGTACGTCAACGGCGGCTCGAGCGGCAACAGCATCGAGACCACCGTCGTGCAACTGACAGCCGACGCGCTGGGCGCCGACATCGCCGATGTGTCGACCATTCAGGGTGATACCGCGGTGACGCCATACGGCGCAGGCACCCAGGGCAGCCGCAGCGGACCGATGACCGCAGGCGCGGTCAGCGAGGCGGGCTCGATCCTGCGTGGCCAGCTCGTGGCGATGGCAGCGCATGTGCTCGGCGTCGACGAGTCCGACGTCGAACTCGCGAACTCCCGGGCCAGTGTCAAGGAAGACCATTCGAAGAGTGTCAGTTTCGCCGATCTGGCTTACCGCTCCTACTACGAGCCCCAACAGCTCGCGCCGGGGATGGCGGCCACGCTGGAGGCCACCGCGCGATTCACCTCGCAGACGATGATCCACTGGGCCAACGCAACTCACGCCTGCACCTGCGAGGTGGACGTCACCACCGGCCGGGTCACACTGACCCGCTACATCGTCAGCGAAGATGTCGGCCCGATGATCAACCCCAATATCGTCGAGGGGCAGATCGCCGGGGGAACCGTGCAGGGCATCGGCGGCGCACTGTTGGAGAACCTGGTGTACGACGACGAGGGAAACCCGTTGTCCACCACGTTCGTCGACTACCTGCTGCCCACCGCGACCGAGGTACCGCCGATCGAGTACGGCCACGTCGAGGTGCCCGGCCCCGGCGTCGGCGGCTACAAGGGATGCGGCGAGGGCGGCGCCATCGGCTCGACCCCCGCCGTGATCAACGCGATCAATGACGCCCTTGCCCCGCTCGGGGTGACGGTCACTACGTTGCCGGCCACGCCCTCGCAGATCGTGGCGTTGATCGACGCGGCCGCGACCGCTTAGGTTGCGGCCGCGCCGCTTTCAGCGGCTTGGTGCACCGCGTTGACGATGCCCTGATAGCCGGTGCACCGGCAGAAGTTGCCCGACAGGCCCTCGCGGATCTCCTCATCGGTGGGATGAGGGTTGTCGCGCAGCAGCGCGGTGATCGACATGACGAATCCCGGTGTGCAGAAACCACATTGCAGGCCGTGACAGTCACGCAGGGCGGCCTGCACCGGTGACAGCTCACCGTCGGCCGAGGCCACCCCTTCGACCGTGGCGACCTCGGCATCCTCGGCCTGCACCGCGAACACCAGACACGATCGAACCGCGGCCCCGTCGAGCAAGACCGTGCAGGCGCCGCACGAGCCGTGCTCGCATCCCAGGTGGGTCCCGGTCAGGCCGCACCGCTCGCGCAGGAAGTCAGCCAGGGTCAGCCGCGGTTCGACGGTGGCCTCGTAGTTAGTTCCGTTGACGGACAACCGAATCGGACGTTCATGCATCGAAAGCCTCCTTTACCGCAGCACGCCAGGCCTGCGCGGCCATGGCCGCGCCGACCTTTCGCCGGTAGTCGGCCGAGCCCTGCAGGTCGGCCGGAATGTCGTCGAGTCCACTCATCGCGAGCTCACCGATCTCTTCGGCGGTGATGTCGCCGACCGGGCGTCCGGCGATCGCCGCCTCGGCGACCGAGGCGCGCCTCGGTGTTGCGGACAGTCCCAGCAGTCCGATGGCGCTGCGCCGGACCTTGTCGTCGTCGTCGAGTTCGACGGCGGCAACAGCGCCGGCGATCGCGAAATCGCCATGGCGACGGGCGAACTCCTCCACCGCGAAGCCGCACCGGCCGGACCAGACCGGGAAGCGCAGACCCACCAGCACCTCGTCGGCTTCCATCGCGGTCTCCCACACCCCGGCGAAGAATTCGCCGGCCGGGATCTCGCGTCGCCCGGATGCCGACACCACCTCGATCGTGGCGTCGAGCGCCAGGGCCACTGCGCCGTATTCGGCGGCCGGATCGGCATGGGCGATCGACCCGCCGATGGTGCCTCGGCTGCGAATCTGGAAGTGCCCGATCAGCGGCGTGGCCCTGGTCAACAGCGGCACGCTCGCGCGCACCCGCTCGTCGGCGCCGACCACCGCGTGGGTGGTGCCACCGCCGATCCACAGGGAATCGCCGTGGGCCTTGATGCCCTTCATCTCCTCGAGGCGCGAGATGTCGATCAGGTTGTCGAAGAACGCCAAGCGCATCGACAGCATCGGAACCAGGCTCTGTCCGCCACCGAGGAGCTTGGCGTCGTCGCCGAATTCGCTGAGCATCTGCGTCGCCGCGGCGACGCTGTCGGGCCGGTGATAGTCGAAGGGCGCCGGCTTCATCGGCGGCCGCCGCGGCTGGTCATGCTAAGCATGTGCTCAGCATAGCGGGCGGCGCAAGGCCTGCGATTTCGGCGCGGCGCCGTTCGCTCAGCGACGGTTCGCGCGCCGTAATCGCAGTGGACGGAACCGTCCGCGTCCCGCTGGGCCACCCGGCCTAGCTGGGGCCGCGCCAGCAATTGCCCGCATACTGTCGAGCATGGATCCGTCGCCGCCCTCACGAGCGGTCGCCGCGGGCAACCGCCGCGGCCGGCATCGAGAGCGGTCCAACACCGGGCGGCGGACGCTGCGCATCATCACCCAGACCGTGATCGGACTGGTCTCGGTGATCGTGGTGACGCTGACCGGGCTGGCGTACTCGCAAGCACACGGGCTGCTCAGCGGGATCACGGTGTCGCAGGCGCTCGGCTCCGACGAGCCGCGGTCCAGCGGTGGCGCGATGAACATCCTGCTGATCGGGTTGGACTCCCGAAAAGACCAGGACGGCAACGAGCTGCCCGACGAGGTGCTCGACAAACTTCACGCCGGCGACTCCGACTCGGGCGGCTACAACACCAACACCCTGATCCTGGTGCACATCAGCGCCGACGACCGCGTCGTCGCCTTCTCCATCCCGCGCGATGACTATGTAGCCGTCAGCGGCATCAAGGGCTACAGCCACATCAAGATCAAGGAAGCGTACGGACTCACCAAGGCGCAGACCGAGCAGAAGCTGGTCGACGACGGCATCGGCGACCGCAAGGAACTCGAGCGCGCGGGACGGGAGGCCGGCCGCAAAGCGACCATCCGTGCGGTCCGCAATCTCACCGGCCAGCCCATCGACTACTTCGCCGAGGTCAACCTCGCGAGCTTCTATCACCTCGCCGAGAGCCTCGGCGGTGTGGACGTCTGCCTCAACCACGCCGTGCACGACGACTACTCGGGCGCCAATTTCCCGGCCGGCCCGCAGCGACTCAATGCCGAGCAGGCGCTGGCGTTCGTGCGGCAGCGACACGGGCTGGAAAACGGCGATCTCGACCGCACCCATCGCCAGCAGGCGTTCCTCCTGTCGGTCTCGCGCGAGCTGCAGCAGTCGGGCTCGTTCACCGATCTGGACAAGTTCAAGCGCCTGATGGACGTCGCCCGCCAAGACATCGTGTTGTCGCAGGGGTGGGGCGAGGATCAGTTCCGCAGAATGGCCGCGCTGGCCGGCGGCGACGTCGAGTTCCGAACTCTGCCGGTGGTGCGTTACGACAACATCAACGGCCAAGACGTCAACATCGTCGATCCGGCGAAGATCCGCGCCGAGATCGCCCGGGCTATCGGCGGCGACTCCGCGTCGGTGACCACTACCGCTGTGCCACAACCAGTTCCGCCGCCGAATCCGCACACCGTCGTCAGCATCGTCAACGCGAGCGACACCTCGGGGTTGGCCTCGCAGGCGGCAAGCCTGCTGGGCAAGCACGAGTTCACGATCAGCGAGGTCCGTGACCGCGAGTCAGGTGAGCCGATCGATACGGTGATCACCTACGGCGCCGGGGCGCAGACCGATGCCCAGTCGGTGGCCACACTGCTCGGAGTCGACAATGCCCCGCAGGCCACCGGCTCGGTGGCCGCCGACCACATCCGGGTGGTTCTCGGCCAGGGCTACGACCTCCCGCTGGAGCAGCCGCAGACCGAGGACAGCGTCACGACCTCGACCACCCACAGCTGGTCGGAGATGACGATCACGCCCACGCCGGACCAGGGCGCCCCGATCGACGGCGGCAAGGTGCCCTGTGTCAACTAGGGCTGGTGCCCGGTCAACTACGGCGCGGTGCCGCGTCAACTAGCTTGGGTGTCATGCGCATCGGAGTCATCGGGCTGGGCAACATGGGCGCGGGCATGGCCGCGAATCTGATCAAGGCCGGTCACGACGTGACCGTCTACAACCGATCCCGGGCGAAGGTGGACGAGTTGGCGTCGGTCGGGGCCCGGCCCGCCGACAGCGTGTCCGGCGCGTGCCGGGGTGAGGTCGTGCTGACGATGCTCGCCAATGACGACGCGGTGACGGCGGTGACGTTCGGCGACGGCGGCATCATCGCCTCGGCCGGACCGGGCACCGTCCACATCTCCTCCAGCACGATCAGCGTCGCTCTGTCGAAACGCCTCGCCGAAGCGCACGCTGCCGCCGGCCAGAAGTTCGTGTCAGCACCCGTCTTCGGCCGCCCGGAGGCCGCCGCGGCCGCGGCCCTGTTCGTCGTCACCGCAGGCCCATCCGAGACCGTGACTGCGGTGACGCCCGTCTTCGACGCGATCGGCCAGCGCACCTTCGTGGTGTCGGAGGATGCGTCGGCCGCCAACCTGGTGAAGCTGAGCGGCAATTTCCTGATCGGCTCGGTGATCGAGTCCCTCGGCGAGGCAATGGCGCTGGTGGACCGAGGCGGGGTCGACAAGCACCAGTATCTGGACATCCTGACGTCCACGTTGTTCTCAGCGCCGGTGTACAAGACCTACGGCGGGCTCATCGCCAGCGAGCAGTTCGAGCCGGCCGGATTCGCTGCACCCTTGGGACACAAGGACATTGGATTGGTCCTGGCCGCCGCCGAGGAGCTACGGGTGCCGTTGCCGATCGCCAGCCTGCTGCGCGACCGGTTCCTGCGCCTGCTGGCCGCCGGTGGCGACCACCTGGATTGGTCTGCGGTCGGCAGTCTTGCGGCTCGCGACGCGGCAGCCTCAGACCACTCCGCGTAGCCCGTCGGCGCCGAAGGCCGGCTCGAGCATCGCCGAGTAGTCCGGCCCGCGGCGCAGGTTCTGGCCGCCGTCGACGCCGATGATCTGTCCGGTGATCCACTGGGCGGCATCGCTGAGCAGGAACAGCGCCGCGTTCGCGACGTCTTCGACCTCACCGGGGCGCGGCAGCGGCGTGCATTCGGCGTAGTCGCCGCTGATCTCGGGCGAGTCGAGAACCATCTGCACCAGCTCGGTGCGGATCAGGCCGGGCCGGATGCCGTTGACGCGCACCCAGGACGCCCCGAGTTCGTCTGCGGCCAGCTGGATCAAATGGTCCAGACCCGACTTGGTGACGCCGTACGGCCCGAACCACCGATGGGTGTTACTGGACGCGATCGACGAGATCCCGACGAACGATCCGCCGCCGCCGCGCACCATCTGCCGGGCCGAATGCTTGAGCACGTACATCGAACCGTTGATGTTGAGGTCGACCGTGGCGCGCCAGCCTTCGGAGTCCATCTGGGTGATGGGGCCGATGGTCTGCGACCCGCCGGCGCAGTGCACCACGCCGTGCAGCCTTCCGTTCCAGGCCGTGGCGGCATCCACCACCGCGGCGATCTGGTCCTCGTTGGTGACGTCGGCCGGCTCGTAGCGGACGTTGCCGTTGGGTGCGGCGGCGTTGATCTCCTCGGCGGTGGCAGCCAGCCGGTCGGCACCGCGGCCAATGATCATGACGTTGGCGCCGGCCTTGGCCAGCCCTTCCGCCACGCCCTTGCCGATACCGCTGCCACCACCGGTGACCAGGTACGTCCGATCCTCGAACGAGAGCTGCACGCCGACTCCTCACGCAAAACTGAAACAGGTTCTACGTATAGAACCACGGCGGCACGCCGGGGCAAAGGGCCCGTCCCACCACCGCCCCCAGCGAACATCCGCGCGCAGGCGGTCGGGCCTTCCGCGGGACGCGACAAACCGGGGGGAAATCCCCGGCCGATACACCCCGGAGCGCCAATTCGGGCCCGTTCCCCGGCCTTCCGCAATTTCGGCAGTCGCATTGTCGCCGACCGCTGTTGTACGCCGTGATCAGCGCTTGAGTTGGAGCAGAATTTATCGGCTCAGAATATTGACCCCGGTGTAACAGCCTGGCTCTGGGTATCGATAAAACGGCCGAACAACTGCGGGACCCCGAAGGCAGCCATACACTGCCTCACACAGTCACTCAGCAAACCGAACAGAAGGCACAATCATGGCTAACTTGAAGAATGCGACACGGCGCCTTGCCCTCGCAGGCGGCTTCGCGCTCGCGGTGACGGCAGCCCCCGCGCTGGCCGTCGTCGCCGTTCCGTCCATCGCACCGCTGGCCGCGTGTCCCACCGGCCAGGCCGTCAATCCGGCGACCGGCGGATGTGAGGTCCAGCCCAACACCGGTCCGCAGGGCGGCCTTCCCGAGGTCCAGGGCATCCCTTGCACAGGCGCAAACACCGGTCAGTGCATAGGATTGCAGCAAGAGCAGCAGGCTCCTGCGGTTCAACCCCGCTCGACCGTCAGTCCGTAAAAACGGAGGGCCGACTTCGGAACTCCGTCAACTTCTCAAGAAAGCGTGAAGTATGGCGATTTCCTCCTCAGTCGGCCGCCGCATCCTCCTCGCCGGCGGATTCAGCCTCACCATCGCGGCTGCACCCGCAGTTGCGTTCCTCGCTGCGCCGTCGGGCGCTTCGATGGGTCCGGTCATGGCGTGCCCCGCCGGCGAGTCCGAGGATCTCTACACCGATCAGTGCATCCCGGAGTTGGTGCCCAACCAGCCGGGCGGCAATTACCCCACGACCTCCAGCGGCGGCGGTAACGTCACGTACTCGACCCCGGGCGATACCAGCAGCCTCCCCGAGGTTGAGGGGATCCCGTGCACCGGCGCCAACACCGGCCAGTGCATCGGTCTGCAGGAGAACCAGGTTCCGGCCGTGTCTCCGCACTCGAGCATTTCGTCCAGCCCCTAGTCCGGGAGCAGATTAGAAAGGGCAACGATGCCGATCCGTTTCACCTGGGTGACGAAGCTGCTCACCGCGGGCGTGTTCACGCTCGCGGTGGCCACAGCTCCGCTGGCGCACGCCGAAGGCGAGGGCGGGATTCCCGGGCCCCAGCCGGTGCCGGTCCCCCAGCCGGTGGATACCCAGCCGGGCGGGTCGGCGGGTTGCCAATCGGGTGAGTCGCTGGACCCGTCGACCGGGAACTGCGTGCCCACCATGACCCCGGTCGCCACCACCAACGGCGATCAGGCGTTCGACGATCTCCAGCCGCGGACCACCCAGGACGTGACGTCGACCTCCGACACCGGCGTCGGCGCCGACCTCGTTCCCAACATCAACGGCACCCCGTGCACCGGCTACTGGGAGTCGGCGGCGTGCTACGAGACCAGCCAGGACGAAGTGGCAGTCCAGCCAAGGTCGACCATTTCCTCGAGCCCGTAGCGGCTCAAAGCTCCTTCGCTAAGGTTGAGCAATGCCTGCAAAAACAAATCCCACGGATATCGACGATGTCGAGCCCCTGGCCGACAGCACGGCGCGCCAAGCCCGTCGCGTCGTCGCGGCCTACGCGAATGATGCCGACGAGTGCCGGGTCTTCCTGTCGATGCTCGGCATTGGGCCCTCAAAGCTCGAGGCGTAACCGGTGTCCGGGGGCAAGAAAGCCGCCCGCTCCGGAGATTCTGATTTCGTGGTGGTCGCCAACCGGCTGCCGATCGACATGGAGCGGCTGCCCGACGGCAGCGTGACGTGGAAGCGCAGCCCGGGCGGTCTGGTCACCGCGCTGGAGCCGCTGCTGCGTCGCCGGCGTGGCGCGTGGATCGGCTGGCCGGGCATCGTCGACGGGCCCGAGGAGCCCATTGTCGAGGACGACATGCAGCTCGTGCCGGTGCGCCTGTCTGCCGAGGATGTCGCCGAGTACTACGAGGGTTTCTCCAACGCCACCCTGTGGCCGCTGTATCACGATGTGATCGTCAAGCCGATCTACCACCGCGAATGGTGGGATCGCTATGTCGAGGTCAACCGGCGCTTCGCCGAAGCCACCTCGCGCGCCGCCGCCGAAGGCGCCACGGTGTGGGTTCAGGACTACCAGCTTCAGCTCGTCCCCAAGATGCTGCGGACGCTGCGCCCCGATCTGACCATCGGGTTCTTCCTGCACATTCCGTTCCCGCCGGTGGAACTGTTCATGCAGATGCCGTGGCGCACCGAGATCATCGAAGGTCTGCTCGGGGCCGACCTCGTCGGCTTCCATCTCCCCGGTGGCGCCCAGAACTTCCTGTTTCTGTCCCGAAGGCTGGTCGGCGCCAACACCTCTCGCGCATCGGTTGGCGTGCGCTCCCGCTTCGGCGAAGTGCAGCTGGGCTTCCGCACGGTGAAGGTCGGCGCGTTTCCCATCTCGATCGATTCCGCCGACTTGGACAGCAAGGCCCGTAACCGCGACGTCCGCAAGCGGGCGAAGGAACTGCGCGCCGAGCTCGGCAATCCGCGCAAGATCCTGCTCGGTGTGGATCGGCTCGACTACACCAAGGGCATCGACGTTCGGCTCAAAGCGTTTTCGGAGCTGCTCGCGGAGGGCCGCGCGAAGCGCGACGACACGGTTCTGGTGCAGCTCGCCACGCCCAGCCGCGAGCGGGTGGAGAGTTATCGGGTGCTGCGCAACGAGATAGAGCAGCAGGTCGGCCACATCAACGGCGAATACGGTGAGGTCGGCCATCCGGTCGTCCACTACATCCACCGCCCGGTGCCGCGCGAGGAATTGATCGCGTTCTTCGTGGCGTCCGATGTCATGTTGGTGACGCCGCTGCGCGACGGCATGAACCTGGTCGCCAAGGAGTACGTCGCCTGCCGCAGCGATCTCGGCGGAGCGCTGGTCCTCAGTGAATTCACCGGCGCCGCAGCGGAACTCCGCCAGGCTTACCTGACCAACCCGCACGATCTCGAGGGCGTCAAGGACACCATCGAAGCCGCCCTCAACCAGACCGCCGAGGAGGGCCGGCGTCGGATGCGGGCGCTACGGCGGCAGGTGCTGGCCCACGACGTCGATCGCTGGGCGCGGTCCTTCCTCGACGCGCTGGCCGGTAAGCCAGTCACCGGCGAGGCCGAGTAGTCCCTCGGGCCGATCAGTCGCGCAGCAGGCCCATCACACCGAAGGTGCGCTCCGGGTCGCGGTCGGCGAAGTAGGCCCCCATGGCGGTGCCCAGCGTCGTCGGATCCCAGGCGGCGCCGTCGGCATCGAACTGATGCTCGGTGGTCGGTGCGGCCACCAACGCGACCGATGGCCCGTAGACGACGAACACCTGTCCGTTGACCTTGTCCGAGGCGGGCGAGGCCAAGAAGCGCACGAGTGTCACCACGTGTTCGGGCGACAGTGGGTCGACCTCACCGTCGGCGAGATCGGGAGCATCGCCGAATACGTCGGCGGTCATCGCGGTGCGGGCCCGAGGGGCGATCGCGTTGGCCCGCACACCGTACCGCCCGAGTGCGCGGGAGGCCGTCAGCGTCAGCGCCGTGATGCCGGCCTTGGCGGCACCGTAGTTGGCCTGGCCGATCGGTCCCGACAGCCCGGCTTCCGACGTGGTGTTGATGATCCGGCCGTAGACCGAGCCACCGTTGTCCTTGGCCTGGTTTCGCCAGTACGTCGCGGCGTTGCGGGTCAGCAGGAAGTGTCCGCGCAGGTGCACGGCGATGACCGCGTCCCAGTCCTCGTCGGACATGTTGAACAGCATGCGGTCCCGGGTGATGCCGGCGTTGTTCACGACGATGCTCAGCCCACCGAGCGAGTCGGCGCAGGACACCAGCTCATCGGCCGTTGAGCGCTGGCTGATGTCGCCGGCCACCGCGACACCCTTGGAGCCGGCGGCGCTGATCTCGTCGAGCACGTCGGAGGAATCCAGCGCCTTGGCCATGTCATTGACGACGACGGTTGCGCCGGAGCGGGCCAACCCGATCGCCTCGGCACGACCGAGGCCCGAGGCGGCACCCGTCACCACGGCGACGCGTCCGGTCAGATCGGTGGCGTCGCCGGTCACTTCTGCAGTCAACTTACTAATACCTCTAGTCTTTGCGGGTCAATGCTGCGCGAGGGCATTCGGCGATGGACTGCTCGGCCAGCGCCTCCTGGTCGGCGGGGATCGGATCTTTGGTCACGATCACGTAGTCCTCGTCGTCCAGTTCGAACAGGTCCGGCGCGATTCCCACACAGACAGCGTTACCTTCACAACGATCACGGTCGACTTCGACTCGCATGACAACCTCCTTGGCTTACAGACCCCGACGGCCGGGCGTTCGCAGCACCACGATACGACCAGATCGATCCATATCCCGGCCTAACGGGCGCTGGACCACAAGACTAGAACGTGTTACAACCAGGAGTGTCGGCGGGTCGTCGACAGCAAGCAACTTTCAGCGAAGGATCGAGTCGATGCGGATCAGTTACACCCCCGAACAAGAGGAGCTGCGCCGCGAGCTGCGCTCGTACTTCGGCAAGCTGATGACGCCGGAACGCCTGGAAGCACTCACGTCGACCTCGGGCGGCGAGATCGGCACCGGCAACATCTACCGCGAGACCGTCTCCCAGATGGGCAAGGACGGCTGGCTCACGCTGAACTGGCCCGAGGAGTACGGCGGCCAGAACCGCGACCCGATGGATTCGCTGATCTTCACCGACGAGGCAGCCATCGCCGGCGCACCGGTTCCCTTCCTGACGATCAACAGCGTCGCGCCGACGATCATGGCGTTCGGCACCGAAGAGCAGAAGAAGTTCTACCTGCCCAAGATCGCCTCGGGTGATCTGCACTTCGCGATCGGCTACTCCGAACCCGGCGCGGGCACCGACCTGGCGGCGTTGCGCACGACCGCGGTGCAGGACGGCGACGACTACGTGGTCAACGGTCAGAAGATGTGGACCAGCCTGATCCAGTACGCCGACTACGTCTGGCTGGCGGTGCGCACCAACCCGGAGGCGAAGAAGCACCGCGGCATCTCGGTGCTGATCGTCCCGACCACCGCCGACGGTTTCTCCTGGACTCCGGTGCACACGATGGCCGGCGTCGGCACCAGCGCCACCTACTACCAGGATGTCCGCGTTCCGGTGAGCAGCCGGGTGGGCGAGGAGAACGGTGGCTGGAAACTCGTCACCAACCAGCTCAACCACGAACGGGTCGCGCTGGTGTCGGCCCAGCCGATCTTCCTGGCACTCAACCAGGTTCGGGAGTGGGCGCAGAACACCAAGGACGCCCACGGCAACCGCCTCATCGACTCCGAATGGGTGCAACTCAACCTCGCGCGTGTGCTGGCCAAGGGCGAATACCTCAAGCTGATCAACTGGGAGCTGGCGTCGGCCAAGAGTGGCACGCTGAGCCCCGCCGATGCCTCTGCGGCCAAGGTCTTCGGCACCGAGCTGGCCACCGAGGCCTACCGGTTGTTGATGGAGATCCTCGGACCCTCAGCAACTCTGCGTCAGGATTCGCCGAGCGCTCTGCTCCGCGGGCGGATCGAGCGCATGCACCGCGCGGCACTGATCCTCACCTTCGGTGGCGGCACCAACGAGATCCAGCGCGACATCATCGGCATGGTCGCCCTCGGCCTGCCCCGAGTCAACCGCTAAACGACCCGAGAAGATTTAGGACCACCATGGATTTCACCAGAACAGAAGCGGCACAGGATCTTTCGGGGCTCGTCGGCACCATCGTCGATGCCGTCTGCACCCCACAGCATCAGCGTGAGCTCGACGGCCTCGAGCAGCGCTTCGACACCGAACTGTGGCGCAAGCTGATCGACGCCGACATCTTGTCCACCGCCGCACCGGAATCGGTGGGCGGCGCCGGGTTCGGCGTCCTGGAGCAGACGGCGATCCTGGCGGCGCTGGGCCGCCAGCTGGCCGCGGTGCCCTACCTGGAGTCGGTCGTCCTCGGGGCCGGAGCGCTGGGCCGGGTCGGCACGCCGGAACTGCGCGAGCAGTGGGCGGCCCCCGCGGTGGCCGGCGAGAAGATCCTGACTGTTGCCCTCGACGGCGAATTCGGCCAGGGACCGGTGCAGGCCGCCGCCTCCGGTGACGGGTTCCGGCTGACGGGCACCCGCACCCAGGTTCCGTTCGGTCCGGTCGCGGACGCGTTCCTGGTTCCCGCCGAAACCGATTCCGGCACAAAGGTCTTCCTGGTCGCGAAGGATGACGCCGGAGTATCGGTGACGCCGTTGCTGACCACCGGACTGAACAGCTCGGGTGAGCTCGATCTCGCCGGCGTCGAGGTCGGGGCCGATCGGGTGGTCGGTGACGCCGAGGTGCTGGCGTGGTTGACCACACACAAGACGTTGGGGTACACCGCCTTCCAGCTCGGCGTGCTGGAGCGTGCGCTCGAGTTGACCGCCGAGTACGCCCGCACCCGCGAGCAGTTCGACCGGCCGATCGGCAGCTTCCAGGCGGTCTCCGCCCGACTTGCCGACGACTACATCGACGTCAAGGGTCTGGGGCTGGCGTTGGTCCAAGCCTCCTGGCGACTGTCGGAGGACTTGCCCGCCGACCCCGAAGTGGCCACCGCCGCGTTCTGGGCAGCCGAGGCGGGACACCGCGTCGCCCACACCACCGTGCATGTCCACGGCGGTGTCGGAATCGACGTCGACCACCAGGTGCACCGATACTTCCTCACCGCCAAGCAGATCGAGTTCGCGTTGGGCGGCGCCACCGCACAGCTGCGGCAGATCGGCCGTGAGCTGGCCGACACGCCGGCTTGACCGGATCGGTGAACCAGCCGACCGTCACCGGCCTGCTGGCGCGGCTGGCCGACGTCGAGGATCGCGGCATCCACGCCGACGATGGCTCGTATTCGACCTGGCGCCAACACATTCAGGACGCCGCCGACCTGGCGGCGGCATGCAGGGCTCGGCTCGATCCGGCCAAGCCCCGACCCGGACATCCTGGCTGCTGCGCGCGGCTGGCCGACCGTCGACCGCCGCCGTGCGAGCGCAGGCGTGCGGGCATCACGCCGAGCGCCGTCGGCTGGCTCGATCGACCGGCCGCCATAGCGCGATTCAGTGACGCCCGCCCGATGCGCGGGCGCCTGCATGCACGCCGCCGAGCCTCGGCGTCGTGCCGGCCAGAGCGCGCGCCCACTGCGCCCCGCATGTCGGCGTGCTGCTGGGCAACACGCCGTTCTTCTCGTCGCTGCTGGTGGCGGCCGCGATGGCCGGGCTGGTTCCGGTCGGGCTGAATCCGACCCGCCGCGGCGAGGCGCTGGCGCGTGACATCGCGACCGCCGACTGCCAGCTGGTGCTTGCCGATGGCGACGACGTCGGACCGCAGACCTACGGCGCCGGTTTCGTCCCCGAGGGCATGGCCGTCATCGATGTCGGTTCGGCCGCATGGGCCGACGAGCTCGGCCAGTACCGGGGGCGCCGATCTCGTTCGCGCCCAGCACGTCCGACGACCTGTTCATGCTGATCTTCACCTCCGGCACCAGCGGTGACCCGAAGGCGGTGCGCTGCACGCACGAGAAAGTGGCGTTTCCCGGAGTGATGCTGGCCGAAGATTCGGCTCGGACCGGCCGACACCTATCTCGACCGCGACCCTGTCCGTCGATGCCGTTGTTCCACTCCAATGCGGTGATGGCGGGGGGCGGTCGCGGTGGCGGCAGGGGCCTCGATTGCGTTGCGCCGCAAGTTCTCCGCCTCCCAGTCACGGGGGTCGCCGATCTCGTTCGCGCCCAGCACGTCCGACGACCTGTTCATGCTGATCTTCACCTCCGGCACCAGCGGTGACCGAAGGCGGTGCGCTGCACGCACGAGAAAGTGGCGTTTCCCGGAGTGATGCTGGCCGAAAGATTCGGTCTCGGACCGGCCGACACCTGTTACCTGTCGATGCCGTTGTTCCACTCCAATGCGGTGATGGCGGGCTGGGCGGTCGCGGTGGCGGCAGGGGCCTCGATTGCGTTGCGCCGCAAGTTCTCCGCCTCCCAGTTCATCGCTGATGCCCGTCGGTTCAACGCCACCTACGCCAATTACGTGGGCAAGCCGATGTCCTACATCCTGGCCACCCCGGCGCGTCCGGACGATGCCGACAACCCGCTGCGGGTGGTCTACGGCAACGAAGCCGCGCCGCGCGACATCGACCGGTTCGCCAAGCGTTTCGGCGTGACGGTGGTCGACGGGTTCGGATCCACCGAGGGCGGCGTCAACATCGCCCGCACCCCGGACACCCCCGAGGGTGCGCTGGGGCCGTTGCCCGAGGGTCTCGAGATCGTCGACGTCGAGACCGGCGAACCGTGCCCGCCCGGGGTCATCGGTGAACTGGTCAACCTCACCGGGCCCGGCAACTTCCGCGGGTACTACAACGCCTCGGACGCCGAGTCGGAGCGCATGACCGGCGGCGTCTACCACAGTGGCGATCTGGCCTACCGCGACGACGACGGCTATGTGCACTTCGCCGGCCGGCTGGGCGACTGGATGCGGGTCGACGGTGAGAACCTGGGCACCGCACCGATAGAGCGGGTGCTGATGCGCTACCCCGACGTGACCGAGGCGGCCGTCTACGCCATCCCCGATCCGACGGTCGGGGATCGGGTGATGGCCGCGCTGGTCATGCCCGAGGGCACGACGTTCGACGTGACCGACTTCCGGACGTTCTTGACCGCCCAAAGCGACCTCGGGCCCAAACAGTGGCCGGCGTTCGTGCGGGTCAGCACGGCTTTGCCGCGCACCGAGACGTTCAAGATCATCAAGCGCAGGCTGTCCGCCGAGGCACTGGAGTGCGCCGACCCGGTGTTCGAGATACCGCGCTGACCCATCGCGTTCAGATGGCGATGAGATGGTGCGCGGCTCTAGCCGGTGATCGAGGGCATGACCGCCTCGATGAGGTGCGGTCCCGGTTCCTCGAAGGCCCACCGTAGCGCGTCGGCAAGCTCCTCGGCAGTGCCCACCCTTCGGGCCGGAACGCCCATACCTTTCGATATGCGAACGAAATCGATAGTGGGACTGGTCAAGTCGAGCAGTGACTCGGCTTTCGGACCCGGCCGCTCCCCCACCGCCTCGGCGCCCACCCGCTGCAGTTCGATGCGCAGGATGTCGTAGGCGCGGTTGGCGTAGACGACCGTGGTGACGTCGAGCTGTTCGCGGGCCTGCGTCCACAGCGCCGAGATCGTGTACATCGCCGAACCGTCGGACTCCAGACACAGCACCGGGCGCTCCGGCGCGGCGATCGCGGCACCGACCGACACCGGCAGCGCATACCCGATCGCGCCGCCGGTCAAGGTGAGCCAGTCATGCGCCGGGGCGCCTGCCGTGGCTTGGGCCAGAAGGACTCCCGACGTGTTCGACTCGTCGACGACGATGGCATGTTCGGGCAGCAGCGCACCGATCACGTCGGCGGAGGTCACCACGTTGAGCGGACCGCTCGGCAATGACGGCCGCGACGGCGCCGCGGTGGCAGCGGTCTCGGTCGGCGCCATCCGGTCGGCCAGCACGCTCAGTGCGGCCCTGGCGCCGACCGGCCCGGCCAGCGTGTGAACCACACAGCCCTCGGGCACCAGATCGCTCGGCTTGCCGGGATACGCGAAGAACGACACCGGGTGCGGCGCACCGGCCAGCACCAGATGTCGGGCCCCGGCGAGCTGGGCGGTCGCCGCTTCGGCGAAGTAGGCCAGTCGCTCGACGGCCGGCAAGCCGGCCCCGCGCTCCAGGCGCGCCGGGAAGGTCTCGCACAACACCTGAGCCCCGCACGTCTGCGCGAGCCTGACCGCCGCGGACAAGCCGTCCGCACCGGTGGCGTCACCGCCGACCATGATGACCGTCGGCTCGCCCGACCGCAGCGCCGACTCGATCTGTTCGGCATCGTGAAGGATTGCTGCCGGCTGTGCCGCAACCTCTTTCACCCCGGAGGCGCCCTCATCCCACGAGACATTTGCGGGCAGGATCAGCGTGGCGATGTGCCGGTGGGCGCGGGCGGACGCGATGGCCTCGGCGGTATCGGCAGCCACGTCGGCGACCGCCATGGTGCGGCGGAGCCAGCCCGACACGGTCTGAGCCACCGAGTCGATATCGGACTCCAGCGGCGCGTCGTACTTCTTGTGATAGGTGGCGTGGTCGCCGACGACCACGACCGCAGGCACATGTGCCCGCCGCGCGTTGTGCAGGTTGGCCAGGCCGTTACCCAGTCCCGGGCCCAGGTGCAGCAGGACCGCGGCGGGCTCGTCCGCGATGCGGGCGTAACCGTCGGCAGCCCCGGTGGCGACGCCCTCGAAAAGGGTGAGCACACCACGCATCTGCGGCACGGTGTCTAGCGCGGCGACGAAGTGCATCTCCGAGGTTCCGGGGTTGGCGAAGCACACCCGCACACCGTGGTCGACCAGGGTCGAGATCAGTGCCTGTGCGCCGTTCACGCGGCCACAGCCCCGAGTTTGGCGAACACCCGCGTCGCATTGTCGTGCAGATACGCCGAACGAGCCGACTCGGACAACCCGAGTTCGGCGAGGCCGTCCAGCGCGTGCGTGTGTCCGATCATCGGATAGTTGGTGCCGAACAACACTTTCCGCGCACCGGTGCCGGTCTTCATAAAGCTCACGAGCTCCTTCGGTAGCCGCCGGGAGGTGTAGGCCGAGGTGTCGATGTAGACGTTCTCGTGTTTGCGGGACACGGCGACCATCTCTTCGGTCCAGGGATAGCCGACATGACCGCAGACGATCGTCAGTTCGGGGAAGTCCAGGGCGATCTCGTCGATGTAGGGAATCGGCCGACCGGTCTCCGACGGTCGCAACGGACCCGTGTGGCCAACCTGCGTGCAGAACGGCACCCCGAGTTCGACGCATTCGGCGAACAGCGGGTAGTAACGACGATCGGTCGGGGGTGCACCCCACAGCCATGGCACCACTCGTAGCCCGACGAAGCCGTCATCACGGACCCGCCTGCGCAGTTCCCGGACCGCGTCCATCGGGCGGTCGAGATCCACTGCGGCCAACCCCGCGAACCTCGTCGGGTGTTGGCGAACCCATTCGGCTACTTCGTCGTTGGACACCAGGTCCGCACCGTGTGGACCACGCCAGGCACTGAGCAGGCCGACCCCGACGCCGGCGGCATCCATCGCGGAAACGGTGACATCGATCGGCAGGTCACCCTCGGGGATCCGCCCGCCGGTCCACCGACGCAGCGACGCGAGGAAATCGCTGGCCAGAAACCGCCGGGTGGGGTGCTGCATCCACACGTCGATGGTCATCGCATTCGACTGTAGACGCGCGGCGCACCTAGCTCTCGCGGATCGAGTCCAAACGTCGCGTGGCGGCTTCGAAGCCGCTGACCAGTTCGGCGATGATGTCGGCGACCGGGCGGATCTCGTTCATCCGGCCCACGATCTGACCGACCGGCATCGCGACGGTGGACGGGTCCTCGGAGGCGCTCATCCGCTGATGCGCCTCGGAGACCAGGATGTTCTGCAGCGGCATCGGCAGCGGCTCGGGTGCACCCTCGGCGTCCCACGCCTCGGTCCACCGGCTCTTGAGCAGGCGGGCCGGCTTGCCGGTGTAGATGCGGCGGCGCACCGTGTCACTCGAGGTCGCGGCCAGCAGCGCCTCCTGGATCACCGATGCTCCACCTTCGGTGCGAACACCCAGGTCGTACTCGGCAGCGGTCAGGAACGCCGACCCCATCCAAACACCCTGTGCGCCAAGCGCGAGCGCGGCAGCCACCTGGCGGCCGGAGCCGATACCACCCGCCGCGAGCACTGCGGTCTTGCCGGCCAGTCCATCGACGACTTCAGGCACGAGCACCATCGAGGCGATCTCGCCGGTATGCCCGCCGGCCTCGTGGCCCTGGGCGATCACGATGTCGACACCGTTCTCCGCGTGCCGCTGCGCATGCTTGGCGCTGCCGGCCAGCGCGGCCACCGGAACCCCGGCCTCGTGCACCTGATCGATGACGTCCTTGGGCGGTGATCCGAGCGCGTTCGCGATGAGCTTGATGGGATGCCGCAGCGCAACCTCGACGTGGCTGCGGGCCACCGAGTGCAGCCACCCGAGCACACCTTCGGACTTCGCCTCGTCCTCGGGCAGCGGTGGCACTCCGAGGTCGGCGAGCGTCTTGGCGACGAAGTCCCGATGTGTTTGCGGGATCAGCTTGTTGATGTCGATCGACGAGCCCTCGGTGGGGACCTTCGCCGGCATCACCACGTCGACGCCGTACGGCTTGCCGTCGGTGTTGGCGTCCATCCACTGCAGGACGGCTTCCAGGTCGTCGGGGTCGTTGAACCGCACACACCCGAGGACACCCATGCCGCCGGCGCGGGTGACCGCGGCGGCCACCTTCTCCGACGGGGTGAAGACGAAGATCGGGTATTCGATGCCGAAGCGATCGCAGAGCTCGGTACGCATCAGCTAGCGGCTCCCGCGTGCTTGGCGTGCACCTCGTCGGCCGGGCGAAGCTCAGTCTGGTCCTTGGCCCACTTGTAGTCGGGCTTGCCGGCCGGTGAGCGCTTCACCTCGTCGACGATCCAGAGGCTGCGCGGCACCTTGTAACCGGCAATCTCCTTGCGCACGAACACATCCAGATCGGCCAGCGAGGGGCGAGCTCCCTTGCGTGGAGCGACGACAGCGGCGACGTGGTTGCCGAAGCGCGGGTCGGGCACACCGACCACCAGCGCGTCGAAGACGTCCGGATGGCCCTTGAGCGCGGCCTCCACCTCTTCGGGGTAGATCTTCTCGCCACCGCTGTTGATCGACACCGAGCCGCGGCCCAGCATCGTCACCGAGCCGTCCGCCTCGACCTCGGCATAGTCACCGGGGATGGCGTAGCGCACGCCGTTGTAGGTCTTGAACGTCTCGGCGGTCTTCTTCTCGTCCTTGTAGTACCCGACCGGGATGTTGCCTTTCTTGGCGATCACGCCCCGCACGCCGGATCCGGGCTTGACCTCGTTGCCGTCCTCGTCGAGCACGACGGTCCGATGGTCGATGGTCACCCGCGGACCACCGTTGTGGTGCTCGCCCTTGGCCACGATGCTGGTGCCACCGAAGCCGGTCTCCGACGAACCGATCGAGTCGGTGATGACCCGGTTGGGCAGCAGTTCGAGCAGCTTCTCCTTGAGGCTGGTGGAGAACAGCGCCGCGGTGCTGGCCAGCAGGAACAGCGACGACAGGTCGTATTCGCGGCCGTCGTCCAGGGCGGCCTGCAGCGCATCGAGCAGCGGCCGCGCCATGGCGTCACCGGTGAAGAACAGCAGGTTCACCTTGTGCTCGTGGATGGTGCGCCAGACTTCGTCTGCATCGAATTCCGGTGACAGCACGGTGGTTTGGCCCGAGAAGATGGACATCCAGGTCGCCGACTGGGTGGCACCGTGGATCATCGGCGGGATCGCATAGCGCACCATCGGCGGGTTCTCCGCGGCCGCCCGCGACAGGTCGTATTCATCCTTGACGAACTCGCCGGTGGCAAAGTCGGTGCCGCCGAACAGAACCCGGTAGATGTCCTCGTGGCGCCACATCACGCCCTTGGGGAAGCCGGTGGTCCCACCGGTGTAGAGCAGGTAGATGTCGTCCTCGCTGCGCTCACCGAAGTCCCGCTCCGGCGAGCTCTCGGCGATGGCCTCGTAGAACTCGACGCCGCCATAGCGCTGGTAGTCGAGGTCGGTACCGTCCTCGACCACGAGGATCGTCTTGACGTTCGGCGTCTCGGGCAGCACGTTGGCGACCCGGTCGGCGTACTGGCGTTCGTGCACCAACGCGACCATGTCGGAGTTCTCGAACAGATACCGCAGTTCGCCCTCGACGTAGCGGAAGTTGACGTTGACCAGGATTGCGCCCGCCTTGATGGTGCCCAGCATCGCGATCACGATCTCGATGCGGTTGCGGCAGTACAACCCGACCTTGTCGTCTTTCTTGACGCCATGGTCGAGGAGGTAGTGCGCGAAGCGGTTCGCCTTCTCCTCCAACTCGGCGAAGGTGATTTTGTCGTCACCACAAATGAAGGCGACGCGGTCTGGCACGGCGTCGATGGCGTGCTCGGCTAGATCAGCTATGTTCAGGGCCACGGACCCAAATTAGAACGTGTTACATTTCCTGACAAGTCTGTGGCAGTGACGCTGGAAGGCAGGTACCCGTGAGCGAGTCCGAAAAAAGCCCCGACGCCCTCATTGAGCAGCGCGGACACACTCTCATCGTCACGCTGAACCGGCCCGAGGCCCGCAACGCACTTTCCACCGAGATGCTCTCGATCATGGTGGAGGCTTGGGACCGCGTCGACAACGATCCGGAGATCCGCACCTGCATCCTGACGGGCGCCGGCGGCTACTTCTGCGCGGGCATGGACCTCAAGGGCGCGACCAAGGCGCCTCCCGGCGACTCGTTCAAGAGCGGCGCCTTCGATCCGACGAAGATCGAGGGTCTGCTGAAGGGGCGCAGGCTCACCAAGCCGCTGATCGCGGCCGTCGAAGGCCCAGCCATCGCGGGCGGCACCGAGATCCTGCAGGGCACCGACATCCGGGTGGCCGGCGAGAGTGCGAAGTTCGGTATCTCCGAGGCCAAGTGGAGCCTGTACCCGATGGGTGGCTCGGCCGTGCGCCTGCCGCGGCAGATCCCGTACACCATCGCCTGCGACCTGCTGTTGACCGGCAGGCACATCACTGCAGCGGAGGCGCTGTCCTACGGGCTGATCGGGTACGTGGTGCCCGACGGCACGGCGCTGGACAAGGCGCTCGAGATCGCCGAAGTCATCAACAACAACGGCCCGCTCGCCGTGCAGGCGATCCTCAAGACCATCCGCGAGGCCGAAGGCATGCACGAACTCGATGCCTTCAAGCCCGACACCGCCAACGGCATCCCGGTATTCCTGTCCGACGACGCCAAGGAAGGCCCGCTGGCGTTCAAGGAGAAGCGGGCCCCGCAGTTCAAGATGCGCTAGGCGCCTTCGGGGCCGTCGCCATTGACGCGGCGATCTTGTCCGCCGCGAAACCGGCTGCCTGCGCCGTCATACCGTTGGCGGCGTATGCCTGGTGGGCCCCGTTGTCGCCGCCGGTCGGCGAGCAGATGGGGTCCTCGGGGACGCACTGGTCGATGGTCTTGGCGGCGTAGAGGCTGCCCACCGTGATGGGCGGCGCGGTCCTGTCGATGCTGTTCAAGAACCCGTTGGACGGCTTGCCGAACAGTGCCACGGCGGAGACGTGCTTGGCGATCTCCGGCGCCATCGGTCCGGTGATGCCGTCGGGCGGGATGTAGCCATCCGGGATCTTGTCGGCGGTGACGTAGCCGGCCACCGCCGCACCCTGCGAGTAGCCGCCCAGCACCATCTTGGTGTTCGGGCACCTGCTCGCCATGTCCCGGACCCGGTTACTGGCGTCGATCACGCCATCGGCCGCAGTCGAGAACTGCACTGAAGCAGGGTAATTCACCGCGTACACGTCGACGGACTTACCCGCCAATTGCGGCTGAGCTCGCAACTCGTCGACGAACGCCTGCCCGATACCGCCGACACCAGGCGGTTCGAAGGTGCCACGGGCGAAGACCACCTCGACGTCGGCACAACCTTCGTCGGCCGAGGCGACTGGGCTGCCCGTCGGCGCCGTCACCAGCGTCGCGGTGGTCAGCATCGCGGCGAGAAAGAACCGCCGCAGGTAATGGGCCTGGTCAGATTCGGTCACACTCATGTCGCCCCACAACTAGTCACGATGTCGCCCCGGTCGGCAAGCAACACCATTCACGCCGGGATGGGGTCATTTTCCCAAAATCGGGAGTACTCAAACACCTGAGAACGCACCGAGCGTCGCACCAGCGTCACGCTGGGCGCCGGCCGTGGCTCAGGTGTGACGGTCGCGCGAGTCGCGCCTACGCCAGCACCGGTCGCGACGGCGTGAACACCACCGGCATCTCCTCGAGGCCGCTGACGAAGTTGGCCGGCCGCAACGGCAGCGCGGACTCGTCGGCGAGCCGCAGGTCCGGCAGACGCTCGAGAACCTTGCGCACCATGGTGCTCAATTCCAGCCGGGCCAGCTGATTGCCGAGGCAGAAGTGAGTTCCGAAGCCGAAGGCCAAGTGGCTGTTCGGGTTCCGGTCGATACGGAAGTTCTCCGGATCGCCGAACACCGACTCGTCGAAGTTGGCGGCCTCGAACATCAAGAGCATCTTCTCGCCCTCGCGCAACTGGGTGCCGTGGAAGTCCACATCGCGCATGGCGGTTCGGGCCATGTTCTTCACCGGCGAGGTCCAGCGCAACATCTCTTCGATGGCGCCGGGTATCAGGCTCGGATCCGCGACCAGGCTCTGCCACTGATCCCGATGGCGCACAAGCTGTTCGGTACCGCCCGACAACGTGTGCCGAGTGGTCTCGTCCCCGCGCCGATGAGATCATCGAGTGGTCCGATCCAGCTGATCCGCGCATCATTGCCTGATCCCTGGCAGCCGAGCTCGCGTTCGGTACCGCGACAACGTGCGCGAGTGTCTCCCCGCCGATGAGAATCAGCAGGGTCTCCATGATGATCTCCTGATCATCCATCCGCTGGCCTTCGACCTCGGAATTGACCAGGATCGAGAACAGGTCGTCGGTCGGTTCGGCCCGGCGCTTGGCGATCGTCTCGGTGGCGTATGCGGAGTACCCGGCGAACGCATCCATGACCGCTTGCAAGGTCTCGGCGTCAGCGGCGGAGTTCAAGCCGCACACCAGGTCATCGGACCACTTCAACAGCGTCGAGCGTTCCTCTGGCAGCACACCGAGCATGTCGCCGATGACGGCCATCGGCAGCGGCGCGGCGATGTCGCGGACGAAGTCGCACTCTCCCCGCTCACATACCGCATCGATCAGCGTGTCGCACAGGTTATCGATCCCGGCGACCTTGTCCATCACCCGCTTACGGGTGAAGCCCGCGTTGACGAGCTTGCGCCGCAACAGATGTCCGGGATCGTCCATGTCGATCATGTAGGGCATGCCCGGGTTGTCGGGCCGGATGCCGCCGGTGTTGGAGAAGGTCTCGGGATCGCGTTCGGCGTCGATGACGGCCTGGTAGCTCGTCGCGGCGGCAAGACCGTTGCGGTCGCGAAACACCGGCTCGTTGGCCCGCATCCAGCGATACGCGTCGCGCGCCCCTCCGTCGGCGTAGAAATTGCCGTCAGTCAGATCAACATTCGGCTTGGCCGGCGCCAGAGTGCCTGTCATCTCGTTTCCTCCACTACTTTTCGTTCACGCTTGGTGTCAAAGCGGTTTACAGTGACCGCATGTCTGATTCGCAGCACACGATCGCCGGCACGGTGCTCACCATGCCGGTGCGGGTTCGCAAGGCCGACGTCCACACGGCAATGTTCTCGGTTCCGGCCGATGCCGCGCAGCGACTTGTCGATTACAGCGGCCTGAAGGTCTGCGAATTCCGCCCGGGCCGCGCGGTGGTCAACCTGATGCTGGCCCGCTACATCGACGGAGACCTGGGCAAGTACAACGAGTTCGGAACTTGCGTGATGGTCAATCCGCCGGGCTCGAATGCCCGCGGGCTCAAGGCACTCGGCGACGCCGCGGCGTTCATCCACCACCTGCCGGTGGACCAGTCCTTCACTCTCGAGGCCGGCCGCACCATCTGGGGCTTCCCCAAGATCATGGCCGACTTCAACGTGCGCGAGGCCAATCCGTTCACTTTCGACGTCAGTGAGAACGGATCGCTGATCGCCGGAATCGAGTTCCACCGCGGCCTGCCGATCCCGTCGCTGCGCCCGCGCACCCAGGTGCTCAAGACGTACACGTTCGCCGACGGCACCACTCGCGAGGTGCCCTGGGAGATGAAGAATTCCGGCGTCCGCTTCCGCCCGGGCGGTGCCACACTGCGGCTCGGCGACCACCCGTACGCCAAAGAGCTGGCCACGCTGGGCCTGCCGAAGCGCGCGATGGTGTCGGGATCGGTCGCCCACGTCGACATGACGTTCGGCGACGCCCACGTGCTGCGCTGAGCCGAGCGTCATCCGGTCAATCTAGAGCCCCGACTAGACAACTCGCAAGAAGTGTCTACAACAGGGCTGCGGCCTCGTGGATCTGCTCGGGAGTCCGGGCGCCGATGACCATCATCGTCACCCCGGCGGCCTCCCACGCGACGATCTGTTTGCGCACGTAGTCGATGTCGCCGACGATCGCCGAGTCGTCGACGAGTTCGTCGGGAACCGCCTTGGCCGCGTCGTCCTTGCGGTCGCTACGGAACAGTCGGGTGACCTCGTCGACGACCTCGGAGTAGCCCATCCGCCGGTAGACGTCGGCGTGGAAGTTGGTGTCTTCCGCGCCCATTCCGCCCATGTAGAGCGCCAGGTGCGGCTTGATCAGGTCCATGATCGAGGCCCGGTCGTCGGTGACGACCACCTGCGCGGTCGCGCAGATCTCGAAGTCCTCGCGGCTGCGGCGCGCGCCCGGACGGGCGAAGCCTTCGTCGAGCCACTCGTTGTACATCGGCGCCAGCCGCGGCGAGTAGAAGATCGGCAGCCACCCGTCGCAGATCTCGGCGGCCAGCGCGACGTTCTTCGGGCCCTCGGCGCCGAGCATGATCGGGATGTCGGCCCGCAGCGGATGCACGATCGGCTTGAGCGGCTTACCCAACCCGGTGGTGCCCTCCCCGGACAGCGGCAGCGGGTAATGCGGGCCGGCGCTGGTGACCGGGGCTTCGCGCGCCCAGACCTGCCGGATGATGTCGATGTACTCACGGGTGCGCGCCAACGGCTTCGGGAACTTCTGCCCGTACCAGCCCTCGACGACCTGGGGTCCGGAGACACCCAGCCCCAGGATGTGGCGACCCCCGGAAAGATGGTCCAGCGTCAGCGACGCCATCGCACACGCGGTCGGGGTACGCGCCGACAGTTGCACCACCGAGGTGCCCAACCGCATCCGGGTGGTTTCGCGTCCCCACCACGCCAGCGGGGTGAACGCATCCGAGCCCCACGCCTCCGCGGTGAATACGGTGTCGAACCCGGCCTCCTCCGCCACGGCCACCAACTCCGCATGGTTCGTCGGGGGTTGTGCGCTCCAGTATCCGAGTTGCAGACCCAGCTTCATCGGTGCCGCCTTTCTGGCCGGGACACGGTCCTTGCCACGATTCTTAGAACCTGTTCTACTCGATGATGTGACCACCAGCCAAAGCAGCCCGGTGCAGATCGACGCGCATCAGAAGCCCCTTTCGGCACCGCTGAAGCTGTCATTCGACTACACCCGTTCAGTCGGACCACTCCTCGGCCAGTTCTTCACCGCTTTGCGTGAGCGACGCATCCTCGGTGTCCGCGGTTCGGACGGGCGAGTGCTCGTACCACCCGCTGAGTATGACCCCGTGACCTACGCGCCGTTGACGGAGGTGGTACCGGTCGCCAGTGTCGGGACCGTCGAGTCGTGGACCTGGCAGTCCCACCCGCTGGAGGGCCAGCCGCTGGACAAGCCGTTCGCCTGGGCGCTGATCAAGCTCGACGGCGCGGACACCGCCCTGCTGCACGCGGTCGCCGCGGATTCGCCCGACGCGATCAGCACGGGCGCGCGGGTGCATGCGCACTGGATCGACGAGCCCGTCGGCGCGATCACCGATATCGCGTACTTCGCGCTCGGTGACACCGAAGAATCCGTGGAGCCGTCCTCGGACGACCGCGAGCCGGTGACCATCCTGGTGTCGCCGAGCAGCATCGAAATCCAGCACACCGCATCGCTTCCGGAGAGCGCCTTTCTGCGCGGACTGGAAGACGGCAAGCTGCTGGGCGCCCGTACCGGCAGCGACGGCAAGGTGTACTTCCCGCCGAAGGAAGCCGATCCGGCCACCGGCCTCGAGCTGGACAACTTCGTTGAGCTGCCGGACAAGGGCACGGTGACGACGTTCGCCATCATCAACATCCCGTTCGCCGGGCAGCGCATCAAGCCGCCGTATGTCGCGGCCTACGTGTTGCTCGACGGCGCCGACATCCCGTTCCTGCACCTGATTCAGGAGATCGAGGTCGCTGACGTGCGGATGGGCATGCGGGTTCAGGCGGTGTGGAAGCCCCGCGAGGAGTGGGGTCTGGGCATCGACAACATCGAGTACTTCAAACCGACCGGCGAACCCGACGCCGAATACGACACCTACAAGCACCACCTCTAAAGGGAATCGCCACATGACTTTTCGCGATGTAGCGGTCGTCGGCTTCGCGCATGCTCCGCATGTCCGGCGTACCAACGGCACCACCAACGGCGTCGAGATGCTGATGCCGTGCTTCAAATCGCTCTACGGCGAGCTGGGCTTGAAGCAGACCGACATCGGCTTCTGGTGCTCCGGTTCCTCGGATTACCTTGCCGGCCGCGCGTTTTCGTTCATCTCGGCGATCGACTCGATCGGCGCCGTGCCGCCGATCAACGAATCACACGTCGAGATGGACGCGGCCTGGGCGCTGTACGAGGCGTACATCAAGATCCTGACCGGCGAGGTCGAGACCGCGCTGGTGTACGGCTTCGGCAAGTCCTCGGCGGGCACGCTGCGCCGAGTCCTGGCTCTGCAGACCGACCCGTACACCGTCGCGCCACTGTGGCCCGATTCGGTGTCGATGGCCGGCCTGCAGGCCCGGTTCGGCCTGGACTCCGGCAAGTGGACCGAAGAGCAGATGGCTCAGGTCGCGCTGGACGCGCTGGCAGTCGGACGTACCGATTCCGAGAAGCCGGCCGCTAGCATCGATGAGCTGCTGTCCCGGCCGTACTTCGCAGATCCGTTGCGGCGCCATGACATCGCTCCGATCACCGACGGAGCGTCGGCCATCGTGCTGGCGGCCGGCGATCGGGCCCGCGAGCTGCGGGAAAACCCGGCCTGGATCACCGGTTTCGAGCATCGCATCGAAACGCCGGTGCTCGGCGCGCGCGACCTGACCACGTCGCCGTCAACCGCCGCGTCGGCCAAGGCGGCCACCGGCGGAGACACCAGCTCCATCGAGATCGCGGAGATCTACGCCCCGTTCAGCCACCAGCAGCTGATCCTGACCGAAGCGATCGGCCTTCCGGAGTCGACGAAGGTCAACCCGTCGGGCGGCGCCCTGGCTGCCAACCCGATGTTCTCGGCCGGCCTCGAGCGGATCGGGTTCGCCGCCCAGCACATCTTCGATGGCTCGGCGGGTCGCGTCCTGGCCCATGCCACCAGCGGCCCTGCGCTGCAACAGAATCTGGTCGCCGTGCTGGAGGGGAAGTAGTCATGGCCAAGAAGCTCGCCGCAGTTCTCGGAACGGGACAGACGAAGTACGTCGCCAAGCGCAAAGACGTGTCGATGAACGGTCTGGTGCGCGAGGCGATCGACCGGGCGCTGGAGGACTCGGGGTCGACCTTCGACGACATCGACGCCGTCGTCGTGGGCAAGGCACCCGACTTCTTCGAGGGCGTGATGATGCCCGAGCTGTTCATGGCCGACGCCGTGGGCGCCACCGGCAAGCCGCTGATCCGGGTGCACACCGCGGGTTCGGTGGGCGGGTCGACGGCCATCGTCGCCGCCAGCTTGGTGCAATCGGGCAAGTACAAGCGCGTGCTCACCATGGCGTGGGAGAAGCAGTCCGAGTCGAATGCCATGTGGGCGTTGAGCATTCCGGTGCCGTTCACCAAGCCGGTGGGCGCCGGCGCGGGCGGCTACTTCGCACCGCACGTGCGCGCCTACATCCGTCGCTCCGGCGCGCCCCTGAACATCGGCGCGATAGTCGCGGTCAAAGACCGGCACAACGGCGCCAAAAACCCACTGGCGCATCTGCACCAGCCCGACATCACCGTCGAGAAGGTGATGGAGTCCCCGATGCTGTGGGATCCCATCCGCTACGACGAGACCTGCCCGTCCTCGGACGGCGCGGCGGCCATGGTGATCGGTGACGAGGAGGCCGCCGACGCCCGGGTCGCCGACGGACATCCCGTCGCCTGGGTGCATGCGACGGCGCTGCGCACCGAGCCGCTGGCTTACGCCGGCCGCGACCAGGTCAATCCGCAGGCCAGCCGTGATGCGGCGGCCGCACTGTGGAAGGCGGCGGGGATCACCAGCCCGATCGACGAGATCGACGTGGCCGAGGTCTACGTGCCCTTCTCCTGGTACGAGCCGATGTGGCTGGAGAGCCTGGGCTTCGCGCCGGAGGGCGGCGGCTGGAAGCTGACCGAGGCCGGCGAGACGGCGATCGGCGGCAAGATCCCGTTCAACCCCTCCGGCGGCGTGCTGAGCTCCAATCCCATTGGTGCGTCAGGCATGATCCGGTTCGCCGAGTCGGCGATCCAGGTGATGGGCAAGGCCGGCGCGCACCAGGTCGAAGGTGCACGCAAGGCGTTGGGCCATGCGTACGGCGGCGGCGCGCAGTACTACTCGATGTGGGTGGTCAGCTCGGATAAGCCAGCCGCGAAATGACCCGCATGCAGTACACGGTCAGCATCGCGTTCAGCCCGCTGGACCAGCTCATCGAAATCGCCAAGGCGGCAGAAGATCTCGGCTTCGACAACATCGCGCTGCCGGACTCGATCTTCTATTTCGAGAAGCAGTCCGTCGACTATCCCTACACCGCCGACGGCAAGCGGATGTTCGACGAGAACTCGCCCTGGGTCGATCCGCTGATCCTCGCGGGCGCATTGGGTGCGGTGACCTCGAAGCTGCGCTTCTACACCAACGTGATGAAGCTCGGTTCGCGAAACCCGCTGCTGCTGGCCCGCCAGGTCGGTTCCGTGGCGAACCTGACCAACAACCGATTCGGCTTCGGCGTGGGGATCGGTTGGGCGCCTGAGGAATTCGAGTGGTGCGGGGTACCGTACGCCAAGCGAGGCAAGCGCGTCGACGAGATGATCGACGTCATCAAGCTGGTACTCGCCGGCGGCATGGTCGAGCACCACGGCGAGTTCTACGACTTCGACCGGCTGCAGATGAGCCCGGCGCCGTCGGTGCCGGTGCCGTTCTACGTGGGCGGCCACACCGACGTGGCGCTCAAGCGTGCGGTCCGGATCGGCGACGGCTGGACCAGCGCGATGATGACCTGCGACGAGCTGGCCGAGACGATCTCCACGCTCAAGAAACTGCTGGCCGAGGCCGGTCGCGCCGACGACCCCTTCGAGTACCAGGCGGTCTGCATCGACAAGTTCGGCGTCGATGGTCACCGCGATCTGGTCAAGGCCGGCGTCACCGACTACATCGGGATTCCATGGGTGTTCGAGGGGTTGCCCTTCGACGCGCCGGTCGATAAGAAGATCGACTCGATGAAGCGGTTCGCCGAGACGTACATCCACTCCGGCTGGCAGGACTGAGCCGTGACGGTCACGGATCCGAACGCGGCGGTTCACCAGGCGGGACGGCGATCCCGTGAGGCGGCCATGGCTCATGACAAGCAGGCGTGGCTTGCGGTGTTCGCCGACGATGCGATCGTCGAAGATCCGATCGGACCATCGCATTTCGACCCCGAGGGCAAGGGACACCGCGGCAAGGAAGCGATCGCGAAGTTCTACGACATGGCGATCGCCCCCAGCACGCTGACGTTCAATTTCGAGAAGACGTATCAGTGCGGCAACGAGGAAGCCAACGTCGGCCACATCGTGATCGAGTCCAGCGGGTACCGGGTGATCGCCGAGGGCGTCTTCACCTATCGCGTCGACGACGACGGCAAGATCGTCGCGCTGCGGGCATATTGGGAGCTGGACAAAGCGGCCGCCAGCGCCCAGAAGATCTAGGCGTTCAACACTCGAGGCCTACGCGGCGGGGGCGGTCGCCTCGGCATAGACCAGCGGCCATTCAGCCGGTGCCGGTGCGGCCAACGAGCAGGCCGCGCACACCGCGGCTCCGATGGTGGGATAGCCACACGCCGGGCAGATATCGAGTGCCATCCTCAGTCCTCCACGCGCTACGCCTTGTCAGTAGCCGGGACATACCCTGCGGCGAAATCGGCCAAACTCCCGCGAGACGGAGGTCTCAGACTTCGTGGAAGCCCGTCAGATAGCGCTGCGCCAGATCCTGGTACGCCTTGGGGTTGATGTTCACCCAGACCTCGGCCCTAGTTCCGGCGATCGGACCCTTGACCTTCGCCGGTGATCCGGTGACCAGTACCTCGTCCGGGATGTGGGTGCCGCCGACCACCAGTGAATGCGCAGCGATCATGCTGCGGGCCCCGATCACCGCACCGTCGAGGACCGTGCAGTGATTGGCGATCAGCGCCTCGGCCCCGACGTGCACTCCGTGGATGGTGCACATGTGCGCAACCGTCGCCCCGGGACCGATGTCCACCGGGATGCCCGGTGGGGCGTGCAGCACCGAGCCGTCCTGCACGTTGGCGCCCTCCCGGATCACGATCGGCGCGTAGTCCCCCCGCAGAACCGTGTTGAACCACACCGATGCGCCGGCCTCCACGGTCACGTCCCCGATGAGCACCGCGGTGGGCGCGACGAATGCAGTCGGATCCACCCGCGGTGAACGCCCTTCGAACGAATACATCGGCATCGTCCAGATATACCGCACTTCAGATGGGTAATCCGCAGCTAGTTCTGCTCTCATTGCGCGATGAGTCTGAAAAACTGTAACGTGTTCTAGTTAGAACCTACGAGTTGGAGGGGCGCGAGGGTGACAAGCGGCATTCGCGAGATCGACACTGGAACCCTGCCGGACCGGTACGCCCGGGGCTGGCACTGCCTGGGCCCGGTCACTGACTACACCGACGGCAAGCCCCACCCGATCAACGCGTTCGGGACCAAACTGGTGGTTTTCGCCGATTCCAACAACGATGTGCACGTCCTGGACGCCTACTGCCGGCACCTCGGCGGTGACCTGTCGCAGGGCACCATCAAGGACGACGCCCTGGCCTGCCCGTTCCACGACTGGCGCTGGGGCGGCGACGGTCGTTGCCGCCTGGTCCCCTACGCCAAGCGGACCCCGCGATTGGCCCGCACCCGGTCCTGGGAGACCGACGTGCGCAGCGGGCTGTTGTTCGTCTGGCATGACCACGAGGGCAACCCGCCGCAGCCCGAGGTGCGGATCCCGGAGATCCCTGAGTACGCGGGCGGCGAGTGGACCGAGTGGAAGTGGAACTCGATGCTGATCGAGGGCTCCAACTGCCGCGAGATCGTCGACAACGTCACCGACATGGCGCACTTCTTCTACATCCACTTCGGTTTGCCGACGTACTTCAAGAACGTCTTCGAGGGCCACATCGCGTCGCAGTACCTGCACAACGTCGGCCGGCCCGACGTCACGCTCGGCGGCTCCGCCTACACCGAGTCACACCTGGATTCAGAGGCGTCGTACTTCGGCCCGTCGTTCATGATCAACTGGCTGCACAACAACTACGGCGGTTTCAAAGCCGAGTCGATCCTGATCAACTGCCACTACCCGGTGACGCAGGACTCGTTCATGCTGCAGTGGGCCCGTCCTTCCCCTCCTCAAAGTCAGGGTGGTCGGTCGGGGTCGCGTCGGGTCGTCGGTCGTCGGGTGTGTGGGGCCTCTCTCTCCTCTCTTCCTCTCTTCCTTCTCTTCTTTTTTCGTTCTTTCTCCCTTCTTTTCTTTCTTTTCTCTCTTTCTTCTTTCTCTTCTCTTATTTTTTTTTTTTTTTTTTTTTTTTTTTTTTTTTTTTTTTTTTTTTTTTTTTTTTTCTGCAGTGGGTGTGATCGTCGAGAAGCCCAAGGGCATGGACGAGTCCATGAGCGACAAGCTGTCGGATGCCATGGTCGTCGGCGTCAGCAAGGGCTTCCTCCAGGACGTCGAAATCTGGAAGCACAAGACCCGCATCGACAATCCGCTGCTCGTCGAAGAGGACGGCGCCGTCTACCAGATGCGCCGCTGGTATCAGCAGTTCTACGTCGACGTCGCCGACGTGACGCCCGACATGACCGACCGCTTCGAGCTCGAAGTGGATACCGCCCCGGCCAACGAAAAGTGGCAGGTCGAGGTTCAGGAGAACCTCAAGAAGCAGGCCGAAGCCGATTCTGAAGGACAGCCGACTCAGGTGTGACTATGACCCCCGAGGATCCACCGCCCGACGTCGACGATCTGGCGCGGTCCATGCTCGAGCTTCTCGGCGTGCACGAGCACGACGAGCCGCACGAGCACAGCGACGATGCGTCCGGATCATGGTCCAAGGCACCGGGTTTCGCCGCGGACCCGCAGCGGTTGGCTGCTGTCCAGGAGGCGACCCGCCAAGACCGGGAACGGTACCTGTCGGCCGGCCTGGTCGAGATCGACTGCCGGTTCTGCCACATCGCGGTGAAGGTCAAGAAGCTCGGAGCCGCCCACACCGCGGTGCAGTGGAGCAGCGAAGCGCAACAGCGCTGCGCCTACTTCGCCGAGATCCGGGAAGCGGGCGGCAGCAGCGCCCGTACCCGATCCTGCCCGAAGTTGTCCGACAGCATCAGACATGCTGTGGCAGAAGGATGTCTGGAAGAGTACTCCAGCGCACCCGCACCCGGTGACGGCTGAGTTTTCCTGCGCGAGCGGGGCCGCTACAGCCCCTTGAAGCGCTCCTTGACCTGCTCCTCGGTCAGACCGTAGTCGGCCAGCGAGTAGGTGTGCTTGGGCGCCCGCGGGCCCTGCTTGCTTTCCTCGTCCGTCCGCTGGATCGCCGCTCGCGCCTCATCGGTCAGCTCGATACCGAAGTGCGAGTAGATCTTTTCCACGGTGCTGATCGGTTCGCGGATGAGCTCGAAGTAGTCGACATCGTAGAACTGCGCCGGATTGTGCTTGGCGCGTTCGGTGTTGAACAGTTCCAGTCCGCGTGACCAGGTCTCCAACGAGTCGGCACCGATGACCTCGTCTTTGAACGTGTTCGACCAGCCCTCGGTGGTGTGCTGGGCCAGCGAGCACATCGAGGCCATGATCGTCTCCGCCGGCCGGTGGCACTGCAGGATCAGCGCATCCGGATAGACGGCGAACACCGCGTCGAGGGCGAACAGATGGCTGGGATTCTTGAGAACCCAACGCTTCTCGGGATCGTTGAGTCCGATCAGCTGCAGGTTCTTGCGATGCCGCGCGTACGACTTGGTCCAGTCCTGTCGCGCAAGCCATTGCGCGTACGTGGGCACGTGCGCGAGCGTCTCATAGGACACCGAGTGCACGGACTGGCGCAGCAGCTGCCAGCACTCCTCCACCTCGTCGGCGGTCATGTAATGCAGGCCCGTGTAATCCGGGTTCTCCTCATGGGCCTTGGTGAACTGTGCATCGATCTGCTGGAAGACCGGGTTGTCCTTCCAGGATTCCCGCGGCGGGCGGGGCTGCGGGAACTCTGCGAGCCACAGCTCCAGGCCCTGGTGCCGCGGATCTCCGCACAGCAGTCGGTGCAACGCGGTGGTACCGGTGCGCGGCAGTCCGGTGACGAAGATCGGGCGCTCGATCGGCACGTCGACGTGCTCCGGGTACTGCTTGAAGGCAGCCTCGGAAACGAGCCTGGCCACCAACGCATTCCGCACGAAGAACCGGTGCATCTTGCTGCCGAGTTCGGTCAGGTCCGCCTCGTTGCGAAACGACTCGAGCAGCACGCTCAGCGCTTCTTGATAGTTGTCGTCATCGACGCCGAAGTCGTCCATGCCGGTGGCTTTGACCGCCGAGGCCTTCAGACTCTCGACGGTGAGAAAGTCGCTCATCGGTTCTTCACCTCGTTCGCTCCGGTCCTCGCTCGTGCCTCGCTGCGATCCTCACTCACTCCCACCATCAGTTGTGATACTCCCCGCAATTGACGTCCAGGGTCTGGCCGGTGATGCCGTTGGACAGATCGCTGGCCATGAACAGGATCGCCGAGGCGACCTCGTCCTCGGTGGGTAGCCGCTTGAGATCGCTGTTGACCGCGGCGGCCTTGTAGATCTCGTCGACGGTCGTGCCGTACTTCCCGGCCTGATGCTCGAAATAGCCCTGCAATGTGCCACCCCAGATGTAGCCGGGCAGAACCGAATTCACGCGGATGCCCTGGGGCCCGAGTTCACTTGCCAGCGACTGAGACATCGACAGCAACGCCGCTTTGGCCAGCTTGTAGGCGCCCTGCTTGGGGTCGGAGTGCCGGAGCACCATCGAGTTGACGTTGACCACCGAGCCCTTGGCCTCGACCAATGCCGGGGTGAAGCTCTGGATCAGCCGCAGCGCGCCGAGCACCGTGAGCTCCACCGTCTCGCGGATGTGGTCGAACGAGGTGTTGGCGAAGGGCTTCATCGACGGCACCTTGAACGCATTGTTGATCAACACGTCGACCTTGCCGTAGGCCGCCAGGGTCTCCTTGACCAGGTTGTCGACCTGAGCCTCGTCGGTGATGTCGGTGCCCACCGACAGCGCGCGGCGGCCGAGGTCGGTGACCTGCTTGGCCACATCGTCCAGACGCCCGACCGTACGTGCCGCCAACACCAGGTCGGCGCCTTCCTCGGCACATCGGCGCGCCAGTGTGGTGCCCAGCGCGGGGCCGACGCCACTGATCACGACGACCTTGTTCTCGAGCAAGCCGGCCATGTGTTTACCCCACCATCCTGTTGCCAATTAGTTTCTGACGCAGTGCGATTCGCTCACGCCAGTCGTCTTCGGAGATCTTGTTCTGCTCGTAGTAGGGCAGCTTTCCCGCGACTTCGCCGAGATCGACGATCTCCATCGTCGGGCCGTCTGCCTCGGTCAATGCGCGCGACACTCGCTGCCAGCGGAACTGCAGGTAGCCCTTGCCATGCCCGAGCGTCTCGACCCAGTTGGTCACCCCGGGGCTCTTGTCGGCGACGACGATACGGATCTTGCCATCCGGATCAGCCTGCGCCTGAGTCCCATTGAGCGAGGTCTGGTGGTTGATGTAATCCAGCGAGATGTACCAGAGGCTGCCGAGCTGGAAGCCGAGGTACGGGGCGTCGGTGACCGGCAGCGTGATGATGATCGCCTGATCGGCAGTGATGTCGTAGTGCCCGACCGATGAGTACTGGGTGGCCAAGCCGCCCGGGGTGAGCCGCGGTGCGGTCAGCGTGTTGACCGGCAGGTTGTCGTAGAACCATTTGGGGAACTGCAGCCACGTCTTGACGCGTTGCACGAGCTGCTTTCCCGCTGTCGCCCAGCGCCTTTCGATCAGCTCTTTGGTCAGCGCCGGCGGCGCGGTGCCCGCGGTGTCCGTCCGCGCGATCGCGAAGCTGCCTCGCTCTGCCGACCAGTCGTTGTACACCTCACGAATGACGAGCTGCGCGTTGCTATCCGGGGTGAATCGCCACTCGAAGGTGCCGTCGGCGGCGATGTCGAGCTTGCGGTCGTCGAACGCGGTTTCGCTGTCCGGAACCACTTCGTCGGTGTATTCGCCCCCGAGCAACTGGAAGCTGACGTCGGTGGTGGTCCCGCGCTTACCTGTGACGACGTACTCGTTGCCGGCCACCACCCTGGTGCCGAAGTACATGGTGTCCGGATTGTCCAAGCCCATCTTGGTGAACGGGCCGGTGCCGGAGTGCAGGAAGGGATGGTCGCGGTCGTAGTCGAAGGCGACGTGCGTGCAGGCCGCGACACAGCCGGCCAGATACTGCAGGCCCTCGAGCAGATCCGCCTCGCTCTCGATGAAGTCGGCTTCCTTCACCAGACGTTCGGACTCGGCAATGGCGTCCACCAAGGGCTGTGTGTACATGACCGCCTCGCGTTTCAAAATTGGACCGCACTGGTACGTTGTTGGGACTGAGACTAGAACGTGTTCTAATCTCCGTCAACCAACATGGTGTTCCATATATGGAACGCAGAGGTAGGATTTTGCAATGCCGGACGGTTCCATATCTGGTCGATCATCGCCCCCCACGCAACGCGTGGTGGCGATCCTGGACTTCCTGGCCAAGCACCCGCAGGACAAGTTCGGCCTGTCGGAACTCTCCCGGAGATTGCAGCTTGCCAAGCCGACCTGCCTCGGCATCGTCACGACGCTGACCGAGTCGGGCTACCTCGTGCGGGACGCGGCCGACAAGACCTACCGGCTGGGGCCCAGCCTGATCACGCTCGGCCACCTCGCTCAGGAGTCGTTGCGGGTCAATCCGGCGGCGCGCGCCGAACTCAGCAGGCTGTCGAAGACTTTCGAGACCACAGCGGCGCTGGCCGGCGTCGTGGACGACCGGATCACGCTGCTCGAGTTGGTCGGACCACCCGGTTCCGATGTCGGAGTGCGGGTCGGGCAGAGCTACCCATTCGCCCCGCCGGTGGGCCTGATGTTCGTGCTGTGGGACGACGAAGCACTGCGCGGCTGGCTCGGCCGCGCGCCGACCATTCCGCTGCGGACGGAGACGGAGCGGCTGGACCGCGTCATCGCCGAATGCCGGACCGCGGGATACCTCGTCGAACGACTCACCCCCGGTGGCCGGCGGCTGTACGCGCTGATGGCGGGCATGTCCAGCTCGATGCCCGACGAACTGCGAGCCCTGCTGGGCGAATTGATCTCCGATATCGGTGAGCGGGTGTACCTGCGAAGCGAAGCCGAGGGGCCGGGGTCACGCCAGCGGCACGACGTCAGCGTCATCTCCGCACCCGTCTACGACCACCACCACCGGCAGGCGATGGTGGTGTCACTTCAGATCGGGCGGGCGCTCACCGATTTCGAAATCGCCAAGCATGCAAAAGGTTTGGTGGCAACCGCAGACGCGCTCACCATGCAACTGGGCGGCACCAAACCGCAGTGGTGATCTCGCGGGCCCCAGCCCCGACGGCAGCGACTACAGCTCGCCGATGACGACCAGCGCTTCGGCGGGCTCCACCTGCAGGCCGCACCGGTCCTTGAAGTCCACCAGCGGCGCCTTGATGGCCCGGATGTCATTGGCCTGGTCCGGGTGGTCGTTGAAGTAGGTGTTGAACGCCCCGACCGCGCTGAAAGCCGACTGCCGGGTGGCGTCGAGCAGCGCCTCATTGGCGTCCGGATGTACGGCGAAGTAGTCGGAGAGATTCTTGGTCACCGAGCTGATCGTGGCCGACAGACCCGCTGCCGAGCAGTCGGTTGCCGCCGCAGGGGCAGGCGCGGGCGCGGGATCGGCAACAGCGGACGGCATCGACACAACCGCGCCGGCCGCACCCGCGGCCAGCACTGCCATAACGGCACGACGTATGGACATTGGGTTCTCCCTTCACGGCGCGCAGCAGTACGGCCGCACAGCCACTGAAAGGAACGTCGCGCCGGTACCGCACCGCGTTACCGGCGGCGTTGCGTAGGCCGGTGTCGGCGAGCGCAAAAATTCAGTAGCGCGCTACTGCATTCGCCCAGCGCTGCGCGACCGACGATTCCCCTACACAGCAAGCCTGGGGGGGCAGTTGTATGGGATCGCACGGATACGCGCAGTATGTCGGCAGGGTGGGGACTTTGGCCGTGGCCCTGGGGATCGGCATGGGATTGGGCTACGGCACGCCCACCGCCTGGGCCGACGACTCCACGTCGAGTTCACCACCACGAGCTGACAGCGGAACAGGGCACAGCGCCGGCAGCGCGCGCTCCCACGGCACCGGCTCGGCCCGCCGCGGGCAAGGGCACCCCGCCACGCCCGCCGGCGTGGTGCCGCCGCGCGTGCGCACCGGCCAAACAGCCTCGGCGGCAACCACTCCAGGGCGGATGTCAGCCCGCACGGTGCCGGCGGCCGCGCAGACCGGGGAACCCGGCACGGCCTCGTTGGCGTTCGGGCCCGGCCTCGATGACACCGGGCACAGCGGAAAGCCGACGTCGACGGCACCGTCACCGGGCAACCCTTTGGCCAATCTGCTTCAGCCGGTGAAGGTTTGCGCGTGCAAGCTCGTCATGCGAGTGCTCGAGACCATTGGCAAGGCCGTCGGCGGCGAGCAGAGTGGTGGCGGTCCCGCCTTGCCACCAGTCGATAATCCGGTGTTGGCGGCCGTTGCCGAGTTCGCGCGCCGTGGCATCAACCAGATCCTTGCCATCCCGCCGATCGCCCATGCCGTTGCGGTCGTCAACAAACAGCTCGCACTCGTGCTCGACCGGCTCACCTTCGCCTCGCAAGACCTGATTCGGTGCGCCAACCCCGTTCAATCCCAGCCACTTCCAGCCGACCTGGACCGCACCACGATCACCTCCGGGCTGGATCAGCCGACTGACTTCCAGTTCCTTCCGGACGGCCGCATCCTGATTCTGCAGCGCGACGGCTCGCTCAAGATCGCCCCCAACACCGACGGCGCGACCGCCGTCAAAGTCGGTCAGATCCAGCCGTCGGACGCGTTCGAACTGGACCCGGATTTCGTGCACAACGGCTACCTCTATACCACCTACAACTCGACCGACTCCCACGCCCGACTGTCACGATTCACCATGGTCAACGACACCGTTGATCCGAAATCCGAGAAGGTGCTGATCGATTCGGTGCAAACCGGATCGATGCATCAGGGCAACACCATGGCGTTCGGGCCCGACGGCAAGATCTATTTCGCGATGGGCGATGACAGCCTGAACACCAACGGCCAGGACTTGTCGAACATCTTCGGCAAAATTCTTCGGATCAATCCGGACGGCACCATCCCGCAGGACAATCCGTTCTACAACACCCCCGGCGCGCGCCAGGAGATCTACGCGCTGGGCATGCGCAACCCGTTCCGGATGACGTTCACCCCCACCGGCCAGCTGCTGGTGGGCGACGTCGGCGACGAATCCTGGGAAGAGCTCAACAACGTCGTCGCGGGCGGCAACTACGGCTGGCCGGTTCAGGAGGGGCCCTGTACGAGTTGCGCCTACGACAATCCGGTCTACGCCTACCCGCACACTCCCCCGCCGGGCCGCGCGGGTTCGATCACCTCGGTGATCGTGTACACCGGCACCGCGCTACCGGCCGAGTACCAGAACAAAGTATTCGTCGCCGACTACACGCTGCACTGGCTCAAGGCGCTGACCTTCGACTCCACCTACACCAATGTGATCGGCGAACAGCTCCTGGACACCGACGCAGGCACGACTGTGCAGATGCGGCAGGGTCCGGACGGCAATCTGTATCAGCTCAACATCTATCCCGGAGAGCTGTACCGGATCGCGGCGTCCGGCGGAAACCGCGCTCCCACAGCCGTTCTGACCGCGACCCCGACCAACGGGTACTCCCCGTTGAGCGTGCAGTTCTCCTCCGCAGGCTCCAGCGATCCAGATCCGGGGACCACACTGAGCTACAACTGGGACTTCGGGGACGGCGGCACGTCAGCGGCCGCGAACCCGGTGCGCACCTACAACACCGACGGCAGTTACACCGTCACGCTCACAGTCAGTGACGGGCAGCGGACCAACACCGCGAGCCAGAAGGTCGTCGTCGGCAGCACACCGCCGGATGTGCAGATCCTGACCCCGATCAACGACTCGCACTACAACGCCGGTGACGTCATCAGCTTCAGCGCCACGGCCACCGACGCGGAGGACGGCGCCCTGCCTGACAGCGCCTACAACTGGCGGGTGATCTTCCACCACGCCGACCACATCCACCCCTACGTGGACAGCGTCGTCGGACCCAGCGGCACCGTGTCGCTCGCCACCAACGAACACAACGTGGCCACCACGTGGTACGAGATCAGCCTCACCGTCACCGACAGCAGTGGACTGTCGACGACGAAGACGGTGAACATCAAACCCAACCTCGTGACATTGACGTTCACCAGCAACGACCCGGCCGCGGTGTACACCATCGACGGCATTCCGCACACGGGTACGTTCAGCCAGCAGGCAGTCGTCGGCGTCGTGCGACACCTCGACGCGGGCTCTCCGCAGACAGTCGTCGACGGGCAATTGATCTTCAACCGGTGGTCGGACGGCCTGAGTCAGCAGCACGAGATCTCCACGCCGGGAGGCGATTCCACCTACACGGTGTATTTCGACAAGACGCCGAGCAGTGTTTAACTGACGCCTGCGAGCGCGAACGGCAGTACTTCCGACACACCGGCCCGACGCAGGCAGCGCGCCGCGGTGGTGAACGTCCAGCCGGTGTCGGTGAGGTCGTCGACCAGAAGCACCGCCCGCGGAACCTGCTGCAGTGCAGTGAAGTCGGGCTCCTGCCAGGCGTCGTGCAACGCCGCGACCCGGTAGGCCGAGTTCACGGCCGTAACCGGCCGCCGCGTCGGGCGGTAGTGAAGTGTTCCCAGATCCGTCAGCCGCCCCGCTTGCCCCAGACGTTCGACGACGGAACGGATCAGGATCGGATGACTCGACGAGTCGAGTCCCATGACGGCCTCGGGTCGGGTATCCCACGGCCAGTCCGCCAATACGGCGAACGCGGCGCGGACGAACTCGTCGGGGACCGGACCGTCCGGCGCATCCAGCAGCCGGCGCAACCGGGTGCCCCAGCCCAGATCTGTGAGCCGCCCGATCGCGCGGCCCTCCAGCGGCCCGTCGTCGATACGACCGCTCACGTCGACCCCGAGTTTGGCCATGCCGGTGGGCCATATCCGCCGCGGCGCCAGCTCGACACCGCACTGCTGCAGCCGGTCGTTGGCCGCGACGAGCGCACTCTCGTCGACATCGGCGATGAACCGGGATCCGGCGCAGTTGTCGCACCGGCCGCAGCGATCCTGTGCTGACAGTTCCGGATCGTCCAATTGCGCACGGAGGAAAGCCATCCGGCAGCTCGTCGAGTTCTGATAGTCGAGCATGGCCTGCTGTTCGCGGCGCCGGGCCGCGTCCAGCGTCCGATAACGCTCTTCGTCATAGGTCCACTGCTGGCCGGTACCGATCCAGCCGCCCTTCACCCGTTGCACCGCGCCGTCGACATCGAGCACCTTGAGCACCATCTCGAGCCGGTTGCGGCCCAGGTCGACGAGCGGTTCCAGCGCGGGTGTCGACAGCGGACGATCCGGCTCCAGTGCGCTGATCACCTTGCGCACCAATGCTTCCGGCGGGAATGCGACAGAGGCGAAATAGCTCCATATCTCGGCGTCCTCACGCCCGGGAAGCAGGATCACCTCGGCGCGGGCGGTGGCGCGGCCGGCGCGCCCCACCTGCTGGTAGTACGCGATCGGTGACTGCGGTGCCCCGAGGTGGATGACGAAACCCAGATCGGGTTTGTCGAATCCCATGCCGAGCGCGGAGGTGGCCACCAGGGCCTTGACCCGGTTATCGAGGAGGTCGACCTCCATCTGCTCCCGCTCAGCGGGGTCGGAGGCGCCGGTGTAGGCGGCAACCTGATGACCCTGCTCCCGCAGGACCACCGCCAGATCGCGAGCGGCGGCGACGGTCAGGGTGTAGATGATGCCGGACCCCTCCAGCGAACTGAGCTGCGCCGCAATCCAGGCCGCGCGCCCGGCAGCGGTGGGGATTTTCACGACCGACAGATGAAGCGACTCGCGGTCCAGGCCGCCACGCAGCACCAGCGTGTCACCGCCACCGACGCCCAGCTGGGCCGCCACATCGCCGACCACCCGGTCGTTGGCCGTCGCCGTGGTGGCCAACACCGGTACGCCGGAACCCAATTCGGCGATCAACGTTCTGATACGGCGGTAGTCCGGCCGGAAATCATGTCCCCAGTCGGAGACGCAGTGCGCCTCGTCCACCACCACCAAGCCTGCGTCGGCGGCCAACGAGGGCAGCACCTGGACGCGGAATTCCGGATTGTTCAACCGCTCCGGGCTGACCAGCAGCACGTCGAGATCACCGTCGGCGACTTGGCGGTGGATGTCGTCCCACTCGGTGACGTTGCCGGAGTTGATGGTCGCCGCCCGAACGCCCGCGCGCTGCGCGGCGCTCACCTGGTTACGCATGAGAGCCAGCAGTGGTGACACGATCACCGTCGGCCCGCGGCCGTCTTCACGCAGCAACTTGGCGGCGACGAAGTAGACAGCCGACTTGCCCCAGCCGGTGCGTTGCACGACCAGAGCCCGCCGCCGGTGCACCACCAGAGCCTCGATGGCCGTCCACTGGTCATCGCGCAGCACCGCCTGCGGGCCGGCCAACTGCTCGAGGATCTTCTGGGCGTCAGCGCGGGTCGCGGTCATGGACCCCATCGTGCCCGGAGACGACGACACCTTACGAAGAGGAGGCGGCTTCCTGCTCGCGCTTGATCTCCAGCGCGATGTCGATCAGCTGATCCTCCTGGCCGCCGATCAGCTTGCGCTGGCCGACGCGGAGCAACAGCTCATGGGCGGGCACGCCGTAGCGCTCGCCCTGACGAACCGCGTGCTTGAGGAAGCTGGAGTACACCCCGGCGTAACCCATCACCAGCGCGTTGCGGTCCAGCAGGCACTCTGCCGGCATGGCGGGCGCGACGACCTCTTCGGCGGCGTCGGCGATCTCGAAGAAGTCGATACCGGTCTTGACGCCGATCTTGTCGAACACCCCGACCAGCGCCTCGACCGGCGCGTTGCCGGCACCGGCGCCGAAGCGTCGGCAGGACCCGTCGATCTGCTTGGCGCCCGCGCGGACGGCTTCGACCGAGTTGGCCACGCCGAGGCCGAGATTCTCGTGGCCATGAAAACCGACTTGAGCGTCGTCACCGAGCTCGGCGACCAGCGCGGCCACCCGGTCGGCCACGCCTTCGAGCACCAGCGCGCCGGCGGAATCCACCACATAGACGCACTGGCAGCCGGCATCGGCCATGATGCGCGCCTGCGCGGCAAGCTTCTCCGGAGAGATGGTGTGGCTCATCATCAGGAACCCGACGGTCTCCAGCCCCAGCTCGCGGGCCAGCCCGAAGTGCTGGATCGACACGTCGGCCTCGGTGCAGTGGGTGGCGATCCGGCAGATCGAGCCGCCGTTGTTCTGCGCCTCCTTGATGTCTTCCTTGGTGCCCACACCGGGCAGCATGAGGAAGGCGATCTTGGCTTCCTTGGCCGTCTCGGCGGCGAGCTTGATCAGCTCCTGCTCGGGGGTCTTGGAGAACCCGTAGTTGAAGCTCGAGCCGCCCAGCCCGTCACCGTGGGTCACCTCGATGACCGGGACGCCTGCGTTATCGAGCGCGGCGACGATGGCACCGACCTCGGCGAGAGTGAACTGATGGCGCTTGTGGTGGCTGCCGTCGCGCAGCGAGGTGTCCGTCATCCGGACGTCCCAGCTCGCGTCGAACCAAACTTCAGAGCTCATGGCGCCACTCCTCCTCATCGCTCGTTCCTCGCTCTGCATCGTCGATGTCGCGACTCATGCTTGCGCTCCCGTTCCTGCCGACGCCCGTTCCTTCGCGATTTCCTCGCCGACCTTGGTGGCCGCGGCGGTCATGATGTCCAGGTTTCCCGCGTACGGCGGCAGGTAGTCACCCGCACCCTCGACTTCGACGAACGTCGTGACGACGAAGTTGCCGCCGTTGACCACCGACGGCTCGTCGAACTGCGGCTCGTTGAGCAAGCGGTAGCCCGGCACGTAGGTCTGCACCTCGGCCACCACATCCTTGATGGACTGGGTGATCGCGTCGTGGTCGGCGTCCTCGGGGATCGCGCAGAAGATGGTGTCGCGCATGATCATTGGCGGATCAGCCGGATTCAGGATGATGATCGCCTTGCCGCGCTTCGCGCCGCCGATCACCTCCACACCGGCACTGGTGGTCTTGGTGAACTCGTCGATGTTGGCCCGGGTACCGGGGCCGGCCGACGCCGACGACACCGACGCGACGATCTCGGCGTAGGGCACGTCCACGACACGCGAGACGGCGTAGACCATCGGGATCGTGGCCTGGCCACCGCAGGTGACCATGTTGACGTTGGGGGCGTCCAGGTGCGCACGCAGGTTGGCCGGCGGGATCACGCCGGGGCCGACAGCGGCCGGGGTCAGATCGATCGCGCGGATACCGGCTTCTTCGTAGCGGGGCGCGGCGGCCCGATGCACATAGGCGCTGGTGGCCTCGAAGACCAGGTCCGGCTTCTCCGACTGCGCCAGCAGCCAGTCCACGCCCTCGTGGCTGGTCTCCAGTCCGAGCTTGCGCGCCCGGGCCAGACCCTCACTCTCGGGATCGATGCCGATCATCCAGCGCGGCTCGAGCCACTCCGAACGAAGGAGCTTGTACAACAGATCGGTGCTGATGTTGCCCGACCCGACAATGGCAACCGAACTCTTCTGGGCCATATAGAGCCTCCTGTTACTCGAAGGACAGCCGGACTGAACCCAGCCCGGCGAAGTCGGCGACGAACTGATCGCCGGGGCGGCAATCGATGGCCCGGGTGCACGAGCCCGGCAGGACGATGTCGCCTGCCTTCAGCCGCACCCCGAAGCTCTCGACCTTGCGGGCCAGCCACGCGACCGCGGTGACCGGATTGCCCAGCACGGCGTCGCTGCGGCCTTCGGCCACCACTTCACCGTTGCGGGTGAGCACCGCGTCGATACCCTTGATATCAACGTCTTTGGGCGAGACGCGCTCCTTGCCGAGTACATAGCCCGCCGACGACGCGTTGTCGGCGATGGTGTCGCACAGCGCGATCTTCCAGTCCGTGATCCGGGTGTCGATGAGTTCGATCGCCGGGGCGAACGCCGCGGTGGCCGCCAGCACGTCGTCCTCGGTGCACCCGGCACCGGGCAGGTCGTCGGCGAGGATGAATCCGACCTCGACCTCGACGCGCGGGAACAGGAAGCGACCCGCGGGAACCGGCTGGTCCTCGAACACCTCCATGTCGGCCAGCAGATGGCCGTAGTCGGGCTCGTCGACGCCCATCATCTTCTGCATGGCCTCCGACGACAGGCCGACCTTGTGACCGACCACCCGGGCGCCTTCGGCGATGCGCTGCCGAATGTTGATCAGCTGGATTTCGTAGGCGTCGACCACGTCGATATCGGGGTATTTGGCCGTCAACGGCGTCATCGGGACGCGACTGCGCTCCGCCTCGGCAAGGTCGGCGGCAAGCTCTTCGCGCGTCGAAACGCTCAGCATTCCCGGGAGTCCCATCGTCGGTGTGACCGGGGCGAACGGCGCCCGGTGCGGGCAATTCTAGTGCCGTCCGCAGCGCCGTGGGGTAAGCGTTCCGCTGATCGGAAAGGAGGGGTCAGTAGCGCCCGGACGGGGCAATTCTATAACGTGTTCTAGTATGACAGCTCAGGAGTTCGACGTCGTCGTCGTCGGAAGCGGTGCTGCCGGCATGGTCGCCGCACTTACCGCCGCTCACCAGGGACTATCGACAGTCGTCGTCGAGAAGGCCGCGCACTTCGGCGGCTCGACCGCCCGCTCGGGTGGCGGCGTGTGGATCCCCAACAACGAGATCCTCAAGCGTGACGGGGTCACCGACACCAAGGAAGCCGCGCGTACGTATCTACACGCGATCATCGGCGACGTGGTGGAGCCCGAGCGCATCGACACCTACCTCGAACGCGGGCCGGAGATGCTGTCGTTCGTGCTCAAGCACACACCGCTGAAGTTGTGCTGGGTGCCCGGGTACTCCGACTACTACCCGGAGGCGCCGGGGGGCCGTCCAGGCGGACGCTCGGTCGAGCCCAAGCCGTTCGACGCCAAGAAGCTCGGGCCCGACGAGAAGTTCCTCGAGCCGGCATACGGCAAGGTCCCGCTCAATGTCGTTGTGATGCAGCAGGATTACATGCGTCTCAATCAGCTCAAGCGCCATCCTCGCGGTGTGTTGAGGAGCGTGAAGGTCGGTGCCCGAACAGTGTGGGCCAACGCTCGTGGCAAGAATCTGGTGGGCATGGGCCGCGCGTTGATCGCCCCGATGCGAATCGGCCTACGCGAGGCCGGTGTTCCGGTGCTGCTCAACACCGCGCTGACCGATCTGTACGTCGAGGACGGCGTGGTCCGCGGTATCTACGTCCGAGACACCACCGGCCCGGAAGCCGCTGACCCTCAACTGATCCGCGCGCGCCGGGGCGTCATCCTGGGTAGCGGCGGGTTCGAGCACAACGAGCAGATGCGGGTCAAGTACCAGCGCGCACCCATCACCACCGAGTGGACGGTGGGGGCCGCGGCCAACACCGGTGACGGCATCGTCGCCGCCGAAAAGCTGGGCGCGGCACTGGAACTGATGGAAGATGCCTGGTGGGGTCCCACCGTCCCGCTGGTCGGCGCGCCGTGGTTCGCATTGTCGGAGCGCAACTCTCCCGGATCGATCATCGTCAATCTGGCCGGCAAGCGCTTCATGAACGAGTCGATGCCCTACGTCGAGGCCTGCCACCACATGTACGGCGGCCAGTACGGGCAGGGCGCCGGTCCCGGCGAGAACGTCCCGGCCTGGCTTGTCTTCGACCAGCAGTACCGGGACCGGTACATCTTCGCCGGACTGCAACCAGGACAACGCATTCCGAAGAAGTGGATGGAGTCCGGCGTCATCGTCAAGGCCGACACCCTCGAGGAGCTGGCGAAGGTCGCCGGACTGCCCGCCGATGCATTCCTGGCGACGGTCCAGCGATTCAACGGGTTCGCTCGCTCCGGTAAGGACGAGGACTTCCGCCGCGGCGAAAGCGCCTACGACCGCTACTACGGCGATCCGACCAACAAGCCCAACCCCAACCTCGGCGAGATCAAACACGGGCCGTTCTACGCCGCCAAGCTGGTGCCCGGCGATCTCGGCACCAAGGGCGGCGTCCGCACCGATGTCAACGGACGGGCTCTGCGCGACGACGGTTCGGTGATCGAAGGCCTGTACGCGGCCGGTAATGTCAGCTCGCCGGTGATGGGCCACACCTATCCCGGCCCGGGCGGCACCATCGGTCCCGCGATGGCGTTCGGCTACCTGGCGGCATTGCACATTGCAGGGAAGGGCTGACATGCCGATCGATCTGTCCGTCGCACTCGGTGCCGAGCTGGAGCCGGTTGAGTTCTCGTGGACGAGCAGCGATGTGCAGCTCTATCAGCTGGGCCTCGGCGCGGGCGCGGATCCGATGGATCCCAAGGAGTTGCGCTACCTGGTCGACCGCACCCCGCAGGTGCTGCCCACCTTCGGCAACGTGGCCGCCAGCTTCCACATGACCGAGCCGCCGGAGGTGAAGTTCCCCGGCATCGAGATCGAGCTGAGCAAGGTGCTGCACGCCAGCGAGGCGGTGACGGTGCCCGCTCCGCTGCCGCCCAGCGGCACCGCACGCTCGGTGCAGCGGTTCACCGAGATCTGGGACAAGGGCAAGGCCGCCGTCATCGTCAGCGAGACCACGGTGACCGACCCGGACGGCGCACTGCTGTGGACCACCAAGCGGTCGATCTTCGCCCGCGGCGAGGGTGGCTTCGGCGGCGAGCGCGGCCCGTCGACATCGGTGGCCGCCCCGGACCGCGCACCGGACTTCGAGATCTCGGTTCCGGTGCTGCCACAGCAGGCGCTGTTGTACCGGCTCTGCGGAGACCGCAACCCGCTGCACTCCGATCCCGAATTCGCCGCGGCGGCAGGCTTTCCCAAGCCGATCCTGCACGGGCTGTGCACGTACGGGATGACCTGCAAGGCGCTGGTCGACACGCTGCTCGATTCCGACGCTTCGGCTGTGAAGACCTACGGCGCGCGGTTCGCCGGGGTCTGCTATCCGGGTGAGACCATCAAGGTCAGCGCATGGAAGGAAGGCGGCGGCTACGTCGGCGTCGTCACCGCTCCGGGCCGCGACGATGCCGTCATCCTCTCCGACGTGGAGTTCATCCCGGTCTGAGTTTCGGTCCGGGTCTTCCCATCCGCCAGATTCCGAAGTCGTGTGATCTCGTCGTCAAATTTGTCGATAGGTCAAATTTTCAGCGCGCTTCAGGGTAGGAACTTAGGCAAAGCAAACTTTGGTGCTTTCGCGAAAGGACTTTCCTATGAAGCTTGCCCCCGCCAAGACCGTCGGCCTCGTCGGCGCCGCCCTGCTCGTGGGTGCCGCCGCAGTCGGTTGCGGCAGCGACGACAAGGGGTCCGAATCGTCGTCGTCATCGTCGTCATCGTCGTCATCGGCCGCCTCGAGCTCATCGTCCGCCGCTTCGGAGACGTCCAGCGCGGCCGCCGCCCCAGCCGGTGACTACAGCAAACTGCTGCTGAAGGCCTCCGATATCGATCCGAGCTTCGTGGCCAGCGATCCGCAGATCAATCCCAATGGTGTGAACGGCGTCGTCCAGTCGATGACGAACCCTGGCAAGAACGAAACCATCGTCTTCGCGATCGTCGTGAGCGAGGACGCCGCAGGCGCGCTCAAGGCCCTGGACTCCGCCAAGGCCGAGCTGCCCAAGGAAGTTGACGCCGCACCGAAGCCCGCCGACGTCGGCGACGGCGGCAACGGCATCATCGCCGCGGGCAAGTCGCCTGACGGCACGAAGGCCATCACCGAGGTGTACTTCACCCAGGGCAAGTCGCTGGTGAACATCGAATTCTCCAGTGCACCCAACGATCCGGTGCAGGACGAAACCGCGCTGGCCATCGCCAAGATGCAGGACACCCAGGTCAAGAACAACCTGTCCTAAAGTTTGGCCGCTCGACAGTAACGCCACGGCGCGGAATCCCCGGATTTTCCGCCGTGGCGTTACTGTCGGTGCGACACAGCCGCAGCCACTCGGCGCCTGACCGTCCCAGGTGTGTCCTCGGATGTGAAACGGATGACCCGCCAACCGAGTTCGGCGAGGTCTTCGAAGCGACGAATGTCCCGGTCGCGCTGACGACGATCAACGCGGTGGTGGGCGCCTTCGTATTCGAATGCGATCTTCAGGTCTTCGTAACCCATGTCGAGTTCGGCGACCAGAACGCCGTACTCGTTGCGAACCGGAATCTGTGTCTGCGGTCGCGGGAAACCCGCCCGGACGATCACCAACCGCAGCCATGTCTCCTTCGGTGACTCCGAGCCCGGGTCGACAAGATCAAGCGCGGCCCGCGCTCGGACGATCCCTCGCCGGCCTTGATGCCGTTCAGCCAACAGCTCGACGTCGGCAACCTTCAAGCGCGTCGCGCGCGCCAACGCATCCACTGCCGTGATCGCCACATCCGTCGGATACCAGCACAGAAGATCGAGCGCGGTACGCGCGGGAGTGGTGCCGGCCATCCCGGCCTTACGGCACATCTCGTCGGCGTCAATACCGCAGGCACGGGCGATCACGCCCGGTGTCGGCCGACGATTGGAATCGCTGATCTCTGCGGCGCGACGGCTGTCGATCCACCTCGCGCCGTGGACAGCTGACGCCGAAAAGCCGACGAGTACGCCGCGCCGGCGTGATCGCAACCAGCACGCCGTGGCCCTTAGTACTGGAGTGAGCTCAGCCCCGGCCGGGATGTAGACGTCCTGATGGATCGCGCGGAATCGTGTTCGCAACTGGTGCCGTGTCAGCAGGCCGGCATTGAGCGCTTCGCTTCCGATGAACGGCTCGTCCTCCATGACCGGAGTGTGCCGCCGTCCACCGACAAGCCGCCGACAGTAACGCCACGGCGGGAAATCGGTTGATTCTCCACCCTGGCGTTACGCTCGGCGTCAAAGGCCTCAGCCCAGGATGATGCCGGACGTCGGGACGCCCGTGCCGGCGGTGACGAGCACGTGCTCAACGTTGTCCACCTGGTTCACCGAAGTGCCGCGCAGCTGGCGCACCCCTTCGGCAATGCCGTTCATCCCATGGATGTAGGCCTCGCCGAGCTGACCGCCGTGAGTGTTGATCGGCAGCCGTCCGCCGATCTCCAGCGCACCGTCCTTGACGAAGTCCTTCGCATCACCCGGCTCGCAGAAACCCAACTCCTCCAACTGAATCAGCGTGAAGGGGGTGAAGTGGTCGTAGAGGATGGCGGTCTGGATGTCGGCCGGCGTCAGACCCGACTGCGCCCACATCTGCTTGCCCACCAAGCCCATTTCGGGCAACCCGAGTTCAGGCCGGTAGTAGCTCGTCATCGAGTACTGGTTCGGGCTCGATCCCTGCGCCGCCGCCTCGATGATGGCGGGCCGGTGCTTGAGGTCCTTGGCACGCTCAGCCGAGACGATCACCAGGGCCACACCACCATCGGTCTCCTGGCAGCAGTCCAGCAGCCGCAGCGGCTCGGCGATCCACCGCGAGTTCTGATGGTCCTCGATGGTGATCGGCTTCTCGTAGAAGTACGCCTTCGGGTTGTTGGCGGCGTGCTTACGATCCGCGACCGACACCGCGCCGAAATCACGGCTGGTCGCACCGGAGTAGTGCATGTAGCGCTGGGCGATCATCGCGACCTGCGCGGCCGGCGTCGACAGCCCGTGCGGGTACGAGAACGAGTTGTCCACGCCGGTGGAGTCCGCGTTCTCGACCAGTCGCATCTGCACCTGACCGAAGCGCATGCCGGAGCGTTCGTTGAAAGCCCGGTATGCCACAACACAATCCGCGACACCGGTGGCCACCGCGATCGCCGCCTGCTGCACGGTCGCACAGGCCGCACCGCCGCCGTGGTGGATCTTGGAGAAGAACTTCAGATCGCCGATACCGGTGGCCCGCGCGATGGCGACCTCGGTGTTCGAGTCCATCGTGAACGTGGTCATGCCGTCGACGTCGGCGGGCGTCAGGCCCGCATCGTCGAGGGCGTCGAGCACCGCCTCCGACGCCAGCCGCAACTCACTGCGGCCGGAGTTCTTCGAGAAGTCGGTGGCGCCGATGCCGACGATCGCGGCCTTGCCGCTCAACTCGCCCGGCATCACGCGGCACCGATCGTCAGCGTGGCGGTGGCGATCACGTGATCACCAAGACTGTTGCTGCCCACGATCTTCAGCGTGATCAAACCGTCCTCCACTGCCGTGACCTCACCCGAGAACGTCACCGTGTCATAGGCGTACCAGGGCACGCCCAGGCGCAGACCGATCGACTTGATCACGGCGGTCGGGCCGGCCCAGTCGGTGATGAACCGCTGCACCAGACCGGTGTCGGTGAGGATGTTGACGAAGATGTCCTTGGAACCCTTGGCCTGCGCCTTGTCCCGGTCGTGGTGGACATCCTGGTAGTCCCGGGTGGCGATCGCCGTCGAGACGATGAACGTCGGGTCTCCGTAGAACTTCAGCTCCGGCAGCTTGGTGCCGACTTCGATTGCAGGCGCGCTCATTTGGCCGGCTCCCACGCGTAGTTGGTCCAGGCCGGGCCGACGTCGTTGGCCGGGAAGTCGATATACATTGCGCGGACGGGCATTCCGATCTTCACGGTAGAGGGATCGACGTTGCGCAGCTCACCGAGCATCCGCACGCCTTCGGAGAGTTCGACAAGCGCGATCACGAACGGCAGGGTCCGGCCGGGCACCTTCGGTGCATGGTGCACCACGAAGCTGAAGACGGTGCCGTTGCCGCTGGCGACGACGTAGTCGGTCTCCTGCTCCTTGTCGAGCCACAGCGCCGGCACCGGCGGATGAACCAGCGTGCCGTCGCCGCGCTTCTGGATGCGCAGTTCGTGCGCGTTGACGCCGTCCCAGAAGAACTTGGTGTCCTTCGATGACGCCGGGCGCATGGCGGAATCGGCATCGAGGTCATCCGGCACCGACGAGGGGGCTGCCTCGGACTTATCAGCAGGGATGAACTTCATGATGCGCCACATCATCTCGGCGACATCCTCGTCACCGACCGACCAGGTGATGGTCTGGGTGATGAAGAACGCCTCGCCCAACGCGGTGCGCTTGGGGCCGACGACGTCGGTCAGCTCGGCGGCGACACTGACTTCTTCGCCGGGGCGCAGATAGCGGTGGTAAGTCTGCTCGCAGTTGGTCGCGACGACGCCGATATAGCCTGCCTCGTCGAACAATTCGAGGATCTTGCCCAGCGGATCGTCATCGGGGCGAACACCGCCCAGACCCATCATCGTCCAGACCTGGATCATCGCCGGCGGGGCAACCAGGCCGGGATGCCCGGCCGCCTTGGCGGCATCGGAGTCGACGTAGATCGGGTTCTTGTCGCCGATCGCGTCGAGCCAGTGGTCGATCATCGGCTGGTTGACCGGATGCCGGCCGACCCGCGGCTTGCTCTTGCCTTCGGCCTTGACCCGCTCGGCCGCTGCCTTGATGTCGTCGACCGCGCTCACCGCGGAACCCTCGGCACCTTCAGGCCGGCAGCCGCGATCATCTCTCGCATGACCTCGTTCACTCCGCCACCGAATGTGATCACCAGATTGCGCTTGGTCTGGCTGTCCAGCCAGTCCATCAGCTCCGAGGTCTCCGGATCGGCTGGATTGCCATGTGCAGCAACGATTTCCTCGGCGAGTCGGCCCGCGTACTGGATGCGCTCGGTACCGAAGACCTTGGTGGCGGCCGCATCCGCGATGTCGATCTCCTCGCCCGACGCCGCGACCTGCCAGTTGAGCAGTTCGTTGATGCGCCACATGGCCTTGAGCTCGCCCAGCGAGCGCTTGACGTCCGCATGGTCAAGCGGGGTGTCCCCGTTGCTACCGGGCTTTGACGCCCACGAATGGACCTTGTCGTAGAGCACCGCGAACCGGCCGGCCGGTCCGAGCATGACCCGCTCGTTGTTGAGCTGGGTGGTGATCAGTCGCCACCCGCCATTCTCTTCACCGACAAGCATGTCGGCGGGCACCCGCACGTCGTTGTAGTACGTGGCGTTGGTGTGGTGGGCGCCGTCGGACAGGATGACCGGCGTCCAGGAGTAGCCCGGATCTTTGGTGTCCACGATCAGGATCGAGATGCCCTTGTGTTTCACGGCTTCCGGATCGGTGCGGCAGGCCAGCCAGACGTAGTCGGCATCGTGCCCGCCGGTGGTCCACATCTTCTGGCCGTTGACGATGTACTCGTCACCCTGCTTGACCGCCGACGTCCGCAGCGAGGCCAGATCGGTACCGGCCTCCGGTTCGCTGTAGCCGATCGCGAAGTGCACCTCACCGGCCAGGATCGCCGGCAGGAACTTCTTCTTCTGCGCGTCGGTCCCGTACTGCTGCAGGGTCGGTCCGACGGTCTGCAGCGTCACCGCGGGCAGCGGCACGTCGGCACGCTGGGCCTCGTTGACGAAGATCGACTGCTCGATGGGGCCGTAGCCCAGGCCGCCGTACTCCTTGGGCCAGCCGACACCCAGCTTGCCGTCGGAACCCATCCGCTTGATGATCGCGCGGTAGGCCTCGTTGTGCCGGTCGGACTCCATCGCCTGGGCTTCCTCAGGCGAGATGAGGTTCGAAAAGTATTCCCGCAGTTCAGCTTGCAGCTGCTTCTGCTCGGGGGTCAGCTCGATGAACATTTACGCTCCCACCAGTTCGAGACGGTGTGCCTTGCCACCCAACAACCGGGTGAGATCTTTGATCGACGAGTAGTAGCGGTGCATCGGGTAGGTGATGTCCATACCCATGCCGCCGTGCAGATGGTGGCACAGTTGCATGACCGGTGGCGCCTGCGAAGTCACCCAGTAGCCAAGGATGTCAATGTCTTCGGTCGCATCGCGACCCTCGGACAGTGCCCAGGACACCGCCGTCGACGCCAACGTGATGGTTCGCGAGGCGATGTAGATCTCGGCGAGCTGCGCGGCGACGGTCTGGAAGGTCGACAGCGGCTTGCCGAACTGGTGCCGGTTGGCGACGTAGTCGGCGGTGAGCCGCAGCGCGCCTGCCACCAAGCCGGACGCGTAGGCGCCGACGGCGGCCACCACCAGCTGATTGATCCGCCGCACGGAATCGCTGCCGCCCAACACGTCTGCGCTGTCGACGGGGTGTCGGCGAAGGTGACGACGTATTCGTCGGCGTGCGTCGCCGACGGGGTCTTCGCCAGGCTGACGCCGGACGCCGTCGGCGACACGACCACCACACCGCTGTCGGTGCTCACGACGATCCAATCCGCCTGCTCGGCAAAGGGAACGCCGATCTTGGTGCCGTTGAGCTTGCCGCCCGTCAGCCGCGTCTCGGGCCGCTCGGGCAACGAACGACCCGGCTCGTTGAGCGCCGCGGTCAGCACCGCACCCTTGGCGACTCCGGCCAGGTAGCGATCCTGCTGAGAGTCGGACGCCAGGTCCAGCAGCGGCAGCAGTCCCAGACCGAGGGTCGCGAACGCGGGACTGATGTTGCCGAATCTGCCGATCTGGGTGAGCGCCGCGGTGATCTCGGCCAAGCCGAGGCCGTCACCGCCGAGCCGCTCCGGGACGCCGAACGCCACGACGCCACCAGAAACCAGCGCGTCCCAGCTGTTGTCCCGCTCGAGTGCGGACGTCACCACGTCGGTGACTGCCTGCTGCCCTTCGTCCGGACTGAAGTCCACGAAGAATCCTCCTTGATTCTCAGGCGATACGCGTGTTAGGCCGATGCTCCGGTGTAGTCCACTTGCCAGTGCTTGATGGCATTGAGCCACCCCGAACGTAGCCGCTCCGGCGTGCCCGCCGAGGTGAGATCGGGCATGTGGTCAGCAACGGCGTTGAAGATCAGGTTGATCGTCATCCTGGCCAGGTTGGCGCCCACGCAGTAGTGCACCCCGGTGCCCCCGAAGCCCACATGCGGGTTCGGGTTGCGCAGGATGTTGAAGCTGTACGGGTCCTCGAAGACCTCTTCATCGAAGTTGGCCGAGCGGTAGAACATCACCACCCGCTGGTCCTTCTTGATCTGCACACCGGACAGCTCGACATCTTCGGCGGCGGTGCGCTGGAACGCGGTGACCGGGGTGGCCCAGCGGACGATTTCGTCGGCCGCGGTCTCCGGGCGCTCCTTCTTGTAGAGCTCCCACTGGTCGGGGTTGTTCGCGAACGCGATCATGCCGTGGGTGATCGAGTTGCGGGTGGTCTCGTTGCCGGCCACGGCCAGCATCATCACGAAGAAGCCGAACTCGTCGTCGGAGAGCTTCTCGCCGTCGATGTCGGCGTTGATCAGCGCGGTGACGATGTCGTTGCCGGGGTTCTTACCCTTCACCTCGGCCATGTGCATGGCGTAGGCCAGCACCTCCATCGACGACTGCTTGGGGTCGACGTCGAACTCCTCGTCGCCGTTGCCGGTCATCTCGTTCGACCAGCGGAACAGTTTGGCGCGATCCTCCTGGGGCACACCCAGCAAATCCGCGATCGCCTGAAGCGGCAGCTCACACGCCACCTGCTCGACGAAGTCGCCGTTTCCGTGCGCGGCAGCCTCTTTCGCGATGATCTGGGCCCGCCGGTCGAGCTCGTCACGCAGTGCGCCGATGGCGCGCGGGGTGAACCCCTTGGAGATGATCCGGCGCAACCGGTCGTGGTACTCGCCGTCCATGTTGAGCATGACGACCTTCTGCAGGTCGATGTCCTCGCGCGCCATCTCGTCGGGGAACTGCGGGATTGCGGTGTTCGGCGAGCTGAGGAAGACGTCGTTGCGGCGCGAGACCTCTTTGACGTCTTTGTGCTTGGTGACGACCCAATAACCGCCGTCGTTGAAGCCGCCCTTACCGATAGCCTGTTCGCACCACCAGACGGGCGCGACCCGGCGCAGTTCGGCGAGCTCCTCGACCGGCAGCCGCTGCACATGCAGATCCGGATCCAGGAAGTCGAAGCCGGCCGGGATGTTGGGGGTTGGCATGATCATGCGCTCCTCAATATGACGTGTTCTAGTGCCAGTAAAACATGCCTTCACCGCAGACAAAAGGCACCGTGGCATCCTCGCTTGTCAGACTAATGAAACGTGTTCTAGCCTGACCTCATGGGTAATCCTGTCATCGTCGAAGCCACCCGCAGTCCCATCGGAAAGCGGGGCGGCTGGCTGTCCGGTCTGCATGCGACCGAATTGTTGGGGGCCGTCCAGAAGGCCGTGATCGAAAAGGCCGGTATCGACGCCAACGAGGTTGAGCAGGCCATCGGCGGTTGCGTCACCCAGTACGGCGAGCAGTCCAACAACATCACCCGGGTGGCGTGGCTGACCGCGGGACTGCCCGAGCAGATCGGTGCCACCACCGTCGACTGCCAGTGCGGCAGCGCCCAGCAGGCCAACCATCTGATCGCCGGCCTGATTGCGAGCGGCGCGATCGACGTCGGCATCGCCTGCGGTATCGAAGCCATGAGCCGCGTGGGCCTCGGCGCCAACGCCGGCCCGGACCGCTCGCTGATCCGCGCCGCATCGTGGGACATCGACATGCCGGATCAGTTCACCGCGGCCGAGCGGATCGCCAAGCGCCGCGGGATCACTCGCCAGGACCTCGACCACCTCGGGTTCCTGTCTCAGCAACGAGCCAAGCGGGCCTGGGACGAGCACCGCTTCGACCGCGAGATCTCCCCGATCGAGGCGCCGGTTCTCGACGAGAACAAGCGACCCACCGACGAGCGCCATATGGTCAGCCGTGATCAGGGCCTGCGCGACACCACCATGGAGGGCCTGGCCGGGCTCAAGCCGGTGATGGAAGGCGCCATGCACACCGCGGGCACCTCGTCGCAGATCTCCGACGGCGCCGCCGCGGTGTTGTGGATGGACGAAGACAAGGCCCGTGCGTTGGGACTGAAGCCGCGGGCGCGCATCGTCAGCCAGGCGCTCGTCGGTTCCGAGACCTACTACCACCTCGACGGCCCGGTGCAGTCCACCGCGCGGGTGCTGGAGAAGGCCGGAATGAAACTCGGCGACATCGACCTGGTGGAGATCAACGAGGCGTTTGCGTCGGTGGTGCTCAGTTGGGCGCAGGTCCACGAGGCCGACATGGACAAGGTGAACGTCAACGGTGGCGCGATCGCATTGGGGCACCCCGTCGGTAGCACCGGCAGCCGGTTGATCACCACCGCGCTGCACGAGCTGGAGCGCACCGATCAGAGCACGGCCCTGATCACCATGTGTGCCGGCGGTGCGCTGTCGACCGGCACCATCATCGAGCGGATCTAAGTGGCCGGCGGGCAGGAGCGAAGCGACCCGGGGAAGGGTTCGGTCAGCGACGCAGATCGGATCGCGGCGGCCCGCGCGTACATCGAGGCCCTCGCCAGCCACAAGGCTGACGAGGTGCCGTTCGCGCCGGACTGCACCCGCATCGAATTCGGGGTCAAAACCGGGTTCTCCGGAGATCAATTGCGCCGCAGCCTCAATCGTGGCCCGCAGTACCTCGTCATCAAGTCGGTCAGCGAGCCGGAGTTCACCGTGAACGGCGATGAGGTCCACGCCCGATTCGAACTCCTCACCAAACCGACGCTCGCGGGACGGCGAGTCGCCGCACGTATCGACGAGACGTTTCTGATCCCGGCCGCCGACGGCAAGATTCATCACATTCGGGCGATCGTTCGCCCATTCATCAAGAGCTAGCCCGAGGAGTTCTTCTTGCCCAAGCCGCGCCCCAAAGCCCTCGACACCCCGATGACGAAGTTCATCATCAAGTGGATGTCCAAGGGGCAGACCGCCTTGTACAAGGTGAGCAACGGCAAGATCGGCGGCAGCTTCCTCGAAGGTGCGCCGGTGGCGCTGCTGACGACAATCGGGCGCAAGAGCGGTGAGCCGCGGGTGGCCCCTCTGCTCTTCCTCCGTGAGGGCAATCGGGTGGTGCTGGTGGCATCCCAGGGCGGCAGCGACAAGCACCCCCTGTGGTACCTCAACCTGAAGGCGAACCCGAAGGTGAAGGTCCAGATCAAGGACGAGGTGCTCGAGTTGACGGCGCGCGATGCCACCGAAGCCGAGCGCGCCGAGTACTGGCCCAAGATGACCGCTTTCTACACCGGCTTCGAGGACTACAAGTCCTGGACCGACCGGGTCATCCCCATCGTGATTTGCGATCCGTAAAGCTGGGCAATTCATTGGCGTGAGCCAAGAGTCCCACCCCATCCGCAACTCGAGCGTGTTGGCGAAAGCCATGAAGTACTTCGCCCGCGCCCACATCGCGGTGTATCGCCGCACCAACGGCAAGCTGGGCGCAAAGCTGCTGTGGTTTCCCGCCGCGCTGGTGACGACCACCGGCCGCAAGTCGGGGCAGCCGCGCACCACCGCCACCCTGTATCTGCAGGACGGGGAGCGCATCGTGCTGCCCGCGTCCTACGGCGGGCGCAACTCGAATCCCGCGTGGTACCTGAATTTGAAGGCCGATCCGAAGGTCGAGGTTCAGGTGCGCGACTCGGTTCGAGACATGACCGCGCGGGACGCCACCGACGACGAGCGCCGGGTGTACTGGCGCCAGCTGACGCGAATCTATCCGCCGTACAAGGGGTATCAGGACGCCGCGGATCGGCGCATCCCGTTGGTGGTGTGCGAGCCGCTCTGAGTCAGGCGCCGAAGACCGGCAGCGGAGTGCGCGAGTTGGCGATCAGGTCGCTCACGACCGGGCCGAGCTCGGCGGGATCCCAGCGGGCGCCCTTGTCGATGGTGCCGCCGCGGTTCCAGCCCTCGGCCACCCGGATGATGCCGCCTTCGACCTCGAACACCTGACCGGTGACGTCTTTCGACTCGACGCTGCCGAGCCACACCACCAGCGGGGAGACGTTTTCCGGCGCCATCGCGTCGAAGTCGCTGTCCTGGGTGGCCATCATGTCGGCGAACACGGTCTCGGTCATCCGGGTCCGGGCCGAGGGCGCGATGGCATTGACGGTGACGCCGAAGCGCCCCATCTCGGCGGCGGCCACCAAGGTCAGCGCGGCGATACCCGCCTTGGACGCGCTGTAGGTCGCCTGCCCGACACTGCCCTGCAGGCCGGCACCCGAGCTGGTGTTGATGATGCGGGCATCGACGGCATTGCCGGCCTTGGACTGCGCGCGCCAGTACGCTCCGGCGTGCTTCATGGTGGCGAAGTGCCCCTTGAGGTGCACGGCGGTGACGGCGTCGAACTCATCTTCGGTGGCGTTGACGAACATCCGGTCCCGCACGATGCCGGCGTTGTTCACCAGCACGTCGAGTCCGCCGAAAGAGTCAATGGCGGTCTGGATCAGCGCCTCGGCCTGCGCCCAGTCGGCGACGTTGGAACCGTTGGCGACGGCTTCTCCACCGGCGGCAACGATTTCGTCGACCACACCCTGTGCGGCACTACCGCCACCGGCCGGCGAACCGTCGAGCCCGACCCCGATGTCGTTGACCACCACGCGCGCGCCTTCAGCGGCGAACGCCAGCGCGTGCGCGCGGCCGAGGCCACCGCCCGCTCCTGTCACGATGACGACACGACCGTCGAGAAGTCCCATTGACGTTGTCTCCTTATTTGATGTCGGCAGTGGTGGTCGACAGGTAGTGCGGCGGTTCCCCGCCGCCATGTACCTCCAGCGACGCACCACTGATGTAGGACGCCGCGGGAGAGGCGAGAAACGCTGTGGCCCAACCGATGTCCTCGGGTTTGGCCAGCCTGCCCAGCGGCACGTTCTTGGAAATCGCCGCGATGGATTCGGCGTCACCGTAGAAGAGTTCGGACTGTTCGGTTTCGACCATGCCGACGACGACGGAGTTGACGCGAACCTTCGGCGCCCATTCCACGGCGAGCGTGGTCGTCATGCTTTCCATGCCGGCCTTCGCCGCCCCGTAGGCGACGGTGCCCGGCGTGGGCCGTCGGCCGCTCACGCTGGTGATGTTGATGATCGAGCCACCGGAGTCCTGGGCCTGCATCACCGCGTTGGCATGCTGCGAGACCGACAGCGCACCAAGGAGATTGAGCTCCACGATCTTGGTGCTGAATTTCGCCGAGGCGTCGGCCGCGAGTACATAGGGTGAGCCGCCCGCGTTGTTGACGACGACGTCGAGGCGCCCGTGGTCGGCGACGATCCCGTCGATGAGAGCTTTGACGGCCTCGTCGTCGCGGATGTCGCAGGCCCTGAACTCGTACGGCGACCCTTCGACCGGCCGTCGGGCGCAGGTGATGACGGTCGCACCCTGCGCGGCGAAGACGGCGCTGATTCCGGCGCCGACACCTCGCACACCCCCCGTCACCAGGACGACAGAGGCGTTCAGTTGCAGGTTGATACCGCTGTCAGCCGCTTCGGTCACTGTGCTAGCGTACCAAGCAAGTGCTTGCTTAGGTATTCACCCCGTCAGGAAGTGGCCCAGGTATCCCGATGACCATCACCACCAGCACCGTTGAACCGGGCATCGTCGCCGTCACGGTGAACTATCCGCCCGTCAACGCGATCCCCTCCCGCGGCTGGTTCGAGCTCGGTGACGCCATCACCGCGGCGGGCCGCGACAGGAGCACCCACGTGGTGATCCTGCGCGCCGAAGGCCGTGGCTTCAACGCCGGTGTCGACATCAAGGAGATGCAGAACACCGAGGGCTTCACCGCGCTGATCGACGCCAACCGCGGGTGCTTCCACGCGTTCCGCGCGGTGTACGAGTGCGAGGTGCCGGTGGTCGCGGCCGTCAACGGATTCTGTGTCGGCGGCGGCATCGGACTGGTCGGCAACTCCGACGTGATCGTCGCGTCCGACGACGCCAAGTTCGGCCTCCCCGAAGTCGAGCGTGGAGCGCTCGGTGCCGCCACCCACCTGTCCCGACTGGTCCCCCAGCACATGATGCGCCGGCTGTTCTTCACCGCCGCGACCGTGAGCGCCGAGACACTGCATCACTTCGGTTCAGTGCACGAGGTGGTTCCGCGCGCCGATCTCGACGAGGCGGCGCTGCGCGTCGCACGCGACATCGCGTCCAAGGACACCCGGGTCATCCGCGCCGCCAAAGAGGCGCTGAACTTCATCGACATCCAGCCGGTCAACGCGAGATACCGCATGGAACAGGGCTTCACGTTCGAGCTGAACCTGGCCGGCGTCTCCGATGAGCACCGCGACGCGTTCGCGGGAACGGACAAGGGGGCCTCCAAATGAGCGACAAGAGAACGACCCTCGACGAGGCCGTCTCGGTCGTCGAAAGCGGAATGACGATCGGCATCGGTGGCTGGGGATCTCGGCGCAAGCCGATGGCCTTCATCCGCACGCTGCTGCGCACCGACGTCACCGACCTCACCGTCGTCACCTACGGCGGTCCTGATCTCGGCCTGCTGTGCTCGGCAGGCAAGGTCAAGCGCGTCTACTACGGCTTCGTATCGCTGGATTCGCCCCCGTTCTACGACCCCTGGTTCGCGAAGGCGCGGACAACGGGCGCGATCGAGTCGCGCGAGATGGACGAGGGCATGCTGCGCTGCGGTCTGCAGGCCGCCGCACAGCGGCTGCCGTTCCTGCCGATCCGCGCGGGCCTGGGCAGCGACGTGCGGGCGTTCTGGGGCGACGAGCTCAAGACCGTCAAATCGCCCTACCCCGTCCGAAATCCCGAGTCGCTCCGCTCCTGCCCGCCGGAAGGCGACGGCTACGAGGAACTCGTCGCCATGCCTGCACTCAACCTCGATGTGGCGTTCGCGCACCTGAATCTCGGTGACGAACAGGGCAACGCCGCCTACACCGGCATCGACCCCTACTTCGACGACCTGTTCCTGATGTCGGCACAGAAGCGGCTGTTGTCGGTCGAGAAGGTGGTGTCCACCGAAGAGCTGGTGAAATCCGTTCCGGTGCAAGCCTTGCTGATCAACCGGATGATGGTCGACAAAGTCGTCGAGGCTCCGAACGGCGCGCACTTCACCACGGCCGAACCCGACTACCGCCGCGACGAGAAGTTCCAGCGCCACTACGCCGAAGCGGCGGCGTCCGAGGAGACCTGGGCCGAGTTCGTGAAGACCTACCTGTCCGGTAGCGAGGCCGATTACCAAGCTGCCGTGCGGAAGTTCAAGGAGGATCAGGCATGATATCCGCAACCCGCGCCGAGGTGTGCGCCGTCGCCTGCGCCGAATTGTTCCGCGACGCAGGCGAAATCATGGTCAGCCCAATGGCCAACATGGTGTCGATCGGCGCCCGGTTGGCCCGGTTGACGTTCTCCCCCGACATCCTGCTGACCGACGGCGAGGCTCGCATCTTCGCCGACACCCCGGCAATGGGCGCCACCGGCGCGATCGAGGGCTGGATGCCGTTCGGCCGCGTCTTCGAGACGCTGTCATGGGGCCGCCGCCACGTGGTGATGGGCGCCAACCAGATCGACCGCTACGGCAACCAGAACCTGTCGGCGTTCGGCCCGCTGCAGCATCCGACCCGGCAGATGTTCGGCGTGCGCGGCGCACCGGGCAACACCATCAACCACGCCACCAGCTACTGGGTCGGCAACCACTCCAAGCGAGTGTTCGGCGACTCGGTCGATATCGTCTCCGGAATCGGCTGGGACAAGGTTGATCCGGACAATCCCGCCTACCGCTTCATGAACGTCTACCGGGTGGTGACCAACCTCGGCGTGTTCGACTTCAACGGACCCGACCACCAGATGCGGGCGGTGTCACTGCATCCGGGCGTGAGCCCTGAAGACGTGGCCGAGAACACCTCATTCGAGGTGCACGGTCTCGGCGAGGCCGAGACCTCCCGCCTGCCGTCCGGCGAGGAGCAGAAGCTGCTGCAAGAAGTGATCGATCCAAAAGGTCTCAGGGACAAAGAAGTCCGATGAGTAAGCTCAAGACTCCGCTGACCGAACTGATCGGCATCGAACACCCGGTGGTACAGACCGGCATGGGCTGGGTGGCCGGCGCCCGACTGGTCTCGGCCACGTCCAATGCCGGGGGCCTCGGGATCCTGGCTTCGGCGACGATGACGATCGACGAGCTGGCGACGGCCATCCGCAAGGTCAAGGCCACCACGGACAAACCCTTTGGCGTCAACATCCGGGCCGACGGCGCCGATGCCGGCGACCGGGTCGACCTGATGATCCGCGAGGGTGTCAAGGTCGCGTCGTTTGCCCTGGCACCCAAGCAGGAGCTGATCGCGAAGCTCAAAGAGGCCGGCTCCGTGGTGATTCCGTCGGTCGGCGCGGCCAAGCATGCTCGTAAGGTGGCCGGCTGGGGCGCCGACGCGGTGATCGTGCAGGGCGGCGAGGGCGGCGGCCACACGGGCCCGGTCGCGACCACCCTGCTGCTGCCGTCGGTGCTCGACGCCGTCGACATCCCGGTGATCGCCGCCGGCGGTTTCTTCGACGGACGCGGCCTGGCCGCAGCACTGTCCTACGGCGCGGCGGGGGTGGCGATGGGAACCCGGTTCCTGCTGACCTCGGATTCGACGGTGCCCGAAGAGGTCAAGCAGCGTTACCTTGGCGCTGCCCTCGACGGCACCGTGGTGTCCACCCGGGTCGACGGCATGCCGCACCGGGTGCTGCGCACCGAACTCGTCGAGAAACTCGAGAGCGGCTCACCCATCCGCGGTTTCACCGCCGCGGTGCGCAACGCGGGCAAGTTCAAGAAGATGTCACAGATGACCTGGATCGGCATGGTCCGCGACGGCCTGGCGATGCGCCACGGCAAGGACCTCACCTGGTCGCAGGTGCTGATGGCCGCCAACACCCCGATGCTGCTGAAGGCCGGTCTGGTTGACGGCAACACCGAGGCGGGTGTGCTGGCGTCCGGGCAGGTCGCCGGGATCATCGACAATTTGCCGTCCTGCGCCGAGCTGATCGACACCATCGTCGCCGACGCCGTCAAGCACCTGCAGTCGGCCAGCTCCTACATCGCGTAAAGCTATCTGCTTCATTTTGGCGAAATGAAGCTATAATCTTCATATGGCTGAAGTGAAGGTTATCGCTTCATCATGGCGTGCGGCTCTGATCGGCGACATCGTCGACTCCCGCCACGCCGCAGACCGCGCGGAGCTGCACCGTCGCGTCACCCGCGCGCTCGGCGAAGTCGCCGCGGACACTCCCGCTTTCACGGTCGGTGACGAGTTCCAGGGCAGCTATCCGACCGTCGGCGCCGCGATCGACGCGGCGTTGACCGTGCGCTTGGCGCTCGATCCAGACATCGACGTGCGCTTCGGCATCGGCTGGGGCGAGATGACCGTGCTCGACTCCGACACCGGCATTCAGGACGGCCCCGGCTGGTGGTCGGCGCGGGAAGCCATCGAGTGGACGGCGGCCGCCCAGCAGCAGCCCGCCCTCGCGACGGTGCGCACCGCCTACCGACGGCACGGCGATACGGGGCCGGACCCCGACGCCGTCAACGCCGCCCTGTTGTGTCGGGACCACCTGCTTGGATCGATGGATGCCCGGTCCCTTCGGCTACTGCGGGGACTGCTCGACCACAAGACGAAGAAGGAACTGGCGGCCATGGAAGGGATCAGCGCATCGGCGGTGTCCCAGCGGACCGCGCGCGACGGACTGGATCTGCTGGTGCTGGCGTCCGAACAGCTGAGGGCCGTCCAGTGAGTGGTGTCGCTGTGTTCCTGATCGCCGTCGGCTGCGCTGACATCGTGCGCCGCTTGACCACCCGGCTGTGGGCTGCTGCGGTCACCGGTCCGGTGGCCGCGGTGGCGGCCGCCGTGCTGTGCGGACTCTGGCATCTCGGTGATCTGCTTCTGGTCGGCATCGCCGCGGTAACCGCCGTGGCGTGGGAGCTGTCGTGCAGCCACGCCGAACGGCTCGGGGGCCGGCGACAGGCCGCGCCGCTGGTCTTGTTCATCGCCGCGCTGGCGGTGCTGATCGTGCTGTCCGGCGTCGGCTCGCCAGTGACCGGACTGGTCAAGGCCTGGGTGGGCTGGGCCTCGGTGACCGGGCTGGCATCGGCCGATCCGACCCGAATCGTGTTGGTGGCCGGGGTGATTCTGCTGCAGATCGCGACAGGCAACCAACTGGTCCGTCTTCTGCTGGGGTCAGTGGGCTCGGTCAAGCCTGCCGGCGAGCCGCAGCCGTCCGACAAGCTGAAGGGCGGGCGGCTACTCGGGCCGATGGAACGGTTGTTGATCGTCGGGCTGGCCCTGGCCGGGCAGCTGGCCGTCGCGACGGCGGTGGTGGCAGCCAAGAGCATCATCCGTTTCCCGGAGATCAACGCCCAAAAGGCCCGGGAGAACGGGGGTATAGGTATCGATGACGTCACCGAGTACTTCCTGGTGGGCAGCTTCGCCAGCTGGATCGTCTCACTCGGCGGCCTCGCCCTGATCGCGCTCGGTTAGCGCCAATCGCCGCCGCGGGACGGCGTCGGCGTCATACGTTGTCCACCATGAAAATGAATGCCGCCATCTTGTGGGATTACGGGCAAGACTGGAGCGTCGAAGAAGTCGAGCTCGATCCGCCGAAGGACGGCGAAGTTCTGGTCTCATTCGAGGCCACCGGGTTGTGTCACTCCGACCACCACATCCGCGACGGCGATCTGGTCGCGCCCATTCCGTTGATCGGCGGCCATGAAGGCGCGGGCATCGTGCAGGAGGTCGGTCCGGGAGTTCGCGACCTGAAGGTCGGCGATCACATCGTGGCCGCATTCCTGCCCGCATGCGGACGCTGCCGCTGGTGCGCGACCGGAAAGTCGAACCTGTGCGACATGGGCGCCGAGATCCTGATGGGCCTGCAGCCCGACGGCACCTTCCGCCGGCACGCGCGCGGCCAAGACATCTACGCGGCAATCGGTTTGGGCACCTTCGCTCCCTATGGCACCGTTCCGGAGGCGTCGCTGGTCAAGATCGACGACGACATCCCGCTGAGCCGGGCCTGCCTGCTGGGCTGCGGTGTCACCACCGGGTGGGGTTCGGCCGTCAACACCGCCGACGTGGCGCCGGGTGACACCGTTGTGGTGATCGGTTGCGGCGGCATCGGCAGCGGTGCCATCCAGGGCGCCCGGCTGGCGGGCGCCGAGAAGATCGTCGTGATCGACATCGTGGAGAGCAAGCGGGACAAGGCATTTCTGTTCGGCGCCACCCACTTCGCGACGTCGATCGCGGAAGGCACCGAGTTGGTCCGCGAGCTGACCAAAGGCGTGATGGCCGATTCCGCGCTGCTGACGGTCGGGCTGGTCGAAGGCCAGATGATCAACGACGCACTGGAACTCGTCAGCAAGGGCGGCGCCGTAGTGCTCACCGCGTTGGCGCCGATGTCCGACGTGACGCCGGTACTGCCGATGACGATGTTCACGCTGTTCCAGAAGCGGTTACTCGGCAGCCTCTACGGGCAGGCCAACCCGCGCGCCGACATCCCCAAGCTGCTCAGCCTCTACCGCCAGGGCAAGCTCCTGCTCGACGAGACAGTCACCCACGAGTACAAGCTGGGCGAGATCAACAACGCCTACGACGACATGCTCGCCGGCCGCAACATTCGCGGCGTGGTTCTCCACGACCACTGACGACCGCCGATTGTGCGGTGTCATACGCCGGCGACGGCGAGCCGGGTATGAAACCGCACAATCGACGAAAGTCGTTAGAGCCGTTCGATGATGGTGACGTTGGCGGTGCCGCCGCCCTCGCACATCGTCTGCAGGCCGTAGCGGCCGCCGCGGCGTTCGAGCTCGTTGAGCATGGTGGTGAACAGCTTCGCGCCGGTGGCGCCGAGCGGGTGGCCCAGTGCGATCGCGCCGCCGTTGGGGTTGACCTTCTCCGGGTCGGCCTTGGTCTCCTTGAGCCAGGCCATGACCACCGGCGCGAACGCCTCGTTGATCTCGACGACATCGATGTCGTCGATCGTCAGGCCGGCCTTGTCCAGTGCGTACTTGGTCGCCGGGATCGGGCCGGTGAGCATGAACACCGGGTCGGCGCCGCGGGCGCTGATGTGGTGGATGCGGGCCCGCGGGGTCAGCTTGTGGTCCTTGACGGCCTGCTCGCTGGCAAGGAGCACCGCGCTGGCGCCGTCGGAGATCTGGCTGGCCATGGCCGCGGTCAGCCGGCCGCCCTCACGCAACGTCTTGAGTCCGGCCATCTTCTCCAGGCTGGACTCGCGCGGGCCCTCGTCGGTGCGGAACTCGCCGACCGGGACGATCTCGTTCTCGAAGTTGCCGTTACGGATGGCGGCGAACGCCTTGTTGTGGCTGTTAAGGGAGAACTCCTCCATCTCCTCCCGGGACAGGCCCCACTTCTCGGCGATCATCTCGGCACCGCGGAACTGTGAGATCTCCTGATCGCCGTAGCGGTGCAGCCAGTTCTCCGACTCGTTGGTCGGTGAGGTGAAGCCGAACTGCTCGGCGACGAGCATCGCCGACGAGATCGGGATGCGGCTCATGTTCTGCATACCGCCGGCCAGGATGAGGTCTGCGGTGCCCGCCATGATCGCTTGAGCGCCAAAGGAAATCGCCTGCTGGCTGGAGCCGCACTGGCGGTCGACGGTAACGCCGGGCACCTCTTCGGGGAACCCGGCCGCCAGCCAGGTGTTGCGGCCGATGTTGCCGGCCTGCGGGCCGATGGTGTCCAGGCAGCCGACGATCGCGTCCTCCACGGCGCCGGGGTCGACGTCGACCCGGTCGAAGATGCCACGGAACGCCACCACGCCGAGGTCGATGGGATGGACGTGGGCCAGCGAACCGTTGCGCTTGCCGACCGCGGTGCGTACGGCGTCGATGACGTATGCCTGTGAAGCGGGGGCCATGTCGATCTCCTTACTTTGCGGCGGCTATTCCGCCGAGGACGATGGAAAGGTATTGGCGGCCAACTTCTTCGGCCGTCAGCGGGCCACCCGGCTGATACCAACGCACGGAAACCCACGTGGTGTCCCGGATGAACCGGTAGACCACGTCGACGTCGATGTCGGGCCGGAAGTAGCCCTGTTCGACGCCGGAGTTGAGCAGATCGAGCCACATCTTGCGCTGCTCTTTGTTGCGAGCCTCGACGAAATCGAACTGCGGCAGGGACGTCAGCCGTTTGGCCTCGTCCTGGTAGATGACCACCTGCGCGTGCCGGTCCTCGATCGCCTCGAAGGACGTCATGAACAGACCCTTGAGCCGTTCCAGCGGATTGGGCTCGGTGGTGATGATCTGCTGGTAGCGGTCGAACAGCCAGTCCAGGAAGTCGCGCAGGACCTCCTCGACCATCTGCTCCTTGCTCTTGAAGTGGTGATAGAGGCTGCCGGACAGGATGCCCGCCGAGTCGGCGATGTCGCGCACGGTGGTCGCACGCAGACCACGCTCGGCGAACATCGTCGCGGCGAGCACCAGAAGCTCGTCGCGACGGCTGACCGGCTGCTCAGTCACGCGCGTTGGCTCGATACCGAAATGACTTCGCCGGTCAGGTAACTCGAGTAGTCACTGGCCAGGAATGCGATGGTGGCCGCGACCTCCCACGGCTCGGCGGCGCGGCCGAAGGCTTCGCCCTCCGAGAGCCGGTCGAGCAGGTCGGAGGAGCTGGTCTTCTCCAGGAACTTGTGCCGCGCGATGCTCGGCGAGACGGCGTTGATGCGCACCCCGTACTCGACGGCTTCGATTGCGCTGCAGCGGGTCAGCGCCATCACACCGGCCTTGGCGGCCGCGTAGTGCGACTGCGAGTGCTGCGCCCGCCACCCGAGGACGCTGGCGTTGTTGACGATCACGCCGCCATGGCCGGCGTCGCGGAAGTACCGCAGCGCCGCGCGGGTCGCCCGCATCGTCGAGGTCAACGTCACGTTGAGAACCCGGTCCCATTCCTCGTCCGTCACGTCGATGACAGGGGTGGTGCCACCGAGGCCGGCGTTGTTCACCAGCACGTCAAGGCGGCCCAGCCGCGCGGTGGTGGAGGCGATCAGCGCGTCGACCTGAGCCGTCGACGTGACGTCGCACACCACCGCTTCGACCCGGCCCAGTCCCAATTCGGCCAACTGGTCCCGGGTTTCGCCGAGCCGGCGTTCGTGGTGATCGGAGACGACGACGTCGGCACCTTCGAGCAGCGCGCGCCGAGCCGTCGACGATCCGATACCGGTACCCGCCGCCGCGGTCACGACGACGACCTTGCCGGTCAGCAGGCCGTGGCCCTCGATTTCCTTGGGCACGTCCGACAGTGGCGCCACTAGCCCTTCACCTCTCGAGGAAGGCCGAGCACCCGCTCGGCGATGATGTTGCGCTGGATCTCGTTGGACCCGCCGTAGATTGTGTCAGCCCTGGAGAACAGGAACAGCCGCTGCCACTCGTCGAACTCGCCGCCGTCCAGCAGCAGGCCGGAGCGGCCCTTGATGTCCATCGCCAGCTCACCGAGATCGCGATGCCAGTTCGCCCACAACAGCTTCGAGACTGAGTCCTTGCCGGCGGCTGTGGCCGCGCTCTGCTCCACGTCCATCGTGGCCAGCGCGTAGGACCGCATGGTCTGCAGCCCCGCCCAGGCCCGGGTGAGCCGCTCGCGGATCAGCGGATCGTCGATCGCACCGTTGGACTTGGCCAGCTCGGCGACACCGGAAAGCTCACGGGCATAACGGATCTGCTGACCGAGAGTGGACACGCCGCGCTCGAACGTCAGCAACCCCATCGCCACCCGCCAGCCGTCGCCCGGCTCGCCCACCACCAGGTCCGCGGCGGCGCGGGCATCGGTGAAGAAGACCTCGTTGAACTCCGAGTCGCCGGTCAGCTGAATGATCGGGCGGATCTCCACGCCCGGCTGATCCAGCGGCACCAGCAGGAAGGACAGGCCGGCGTGCCGCTTGGAACCCTTCTCCGTGCGAACGACCACGAAGCACCACTGCGCCCAGTGCGCCAGCGACGTCCACACCTTCTGGCCGTTGATGATCCACTCATCCCCGTCCAAGACGGCAGTGGCGGCCACGTTGGCCAGGTCGCTGCCCGCGCCCGGTTCGGAGTAGCCCTGCGACCACAGTTCGGTGACGTCGAGAATCTTGGGCAGGAAACGCTTCTGCTGTTCGGGCGTACCGAAGGCGATCAGCGTCGGCCCGAGCAGTTCCTCACCGAGGTGGTTGACCTTGTCCGGGGCGTCGGCCTTCGCGTACTCCTCGTAGAACGCCACCCGATGGGCCACCGACAAGCCGCGACCGCCGTGCTCGACCGGCCAGCCCAGGCAGGTCAGGCCTGCCGCAGCCAGATGCCGATTCCAGGCCAGCCGTTCTTCGTAGGCCTCGTGCTCGCGTCCCGGGCCGCCAAGGCCCTTGAGCGCGGCGTATTCGCCGACGAGATTGTCGGCCAGCCACTCGCGGACCTCCGCCCGGAACTCCTCGACCGTGATCACCCTTGTAGGCTAACCTACCAAGCACTTGCTTTGTTAGCCCGGGACCGATGCACCGGGTATCAGGCCTTGAGGAGTCTCGATGACGAGCGCCCCGCGCACCACACCCGCGGTGCTGGACCGGATGGCACTCGATTTCGCCAACCACGATGCACTGATCACCGACGACCGCTCGTTCACCTTCGCCGAATTGCGTGAGGAGGTTCGCCGGGCGGCCGCCGCGATCATCGGGCTGGGCGTGCAGCCCGGCGACAAGATCGCGATCTGGTCGCCGAACACCTGGCACTGGGTGATCGCCTGCCTGGCCACCCAGTACGCCGGTGCGGTGATGGTGCCGCTGAACACGCGTTATACCGCCGACGAGGCCTCCGACATTCTGGCCAGGACGCACGCGCCGCTGCTGTTCGGCATGGGCCGGTTCCTGGGCGCCGACCGGGTCGGCGATCTCGACCGGGCCGCACTGCCCGATCTCCGGCATATCGTGCGCATCCCGATCGACGAGGCCGACGGTTCGTGGGACGAGTTCCTGGCCGGCCCGCAGGCACCGCTGTCCGAGGTCGACGCGCGCGCCGCCGCGGTGCGCCCCGATGATCCGTCCGACGTGCTGTTCACCTCGGGCACCACCGGCCGCAGCAAAGGTGTGCTCTGCGCGCACCGGCAATCGCTCGCAGCCCCGGCGGCATGGGCGGAGTGCGGCCAGCTCACCAGCGCCGACCGCTACCTGTGCATCAACCCGTTCTTCCACAACTTCGGCTACAAGGCCGGCATCCTGGCCTGCCTGCAGACCGGGGCCACCCTGATCCCTCAGCTCACGTTCGACCCCGAGCAGGCCATGCGGGTGATCGCCGACAAACGCATCACCGTGGTGCCCGGGCCGCCGACGATCTTCCAGACACTGCTGGATCACCCGAATCGCACGCAGTACGACCTGAGCTCGCTGCGGTTCGCGGTGACCGGCGCGGCGACCGTGCCGGTCGTGCTCATCGAGCGCATGCAGGCCGAGCTCGACTTCGACATCGTGCTCACCGCATACGGGCTGACCGAGGCCAACGGTTTCGGCACCATGTGCCGTGCCGATGACGACGCCGTCACAGTCGCGACCACGTGCGGACGGCCGATCGCGGATTTCGAACTGCGTATCGACTCGCCGGATTCCGAGACCGGAGCCGGTGAGGTGCTGCTGCGCGGACCCAACGTGATGCTCGGCTACCTCGACGACCCGGCGGCGACGGCGGCCGCGATCGACAGTGATGGCTGGCTGCACACGGGCGATGTCGGCACCGTCGATGCGGCAGGGAATCTGCGCATCACCGACCGACTCAAGGACATGTACATCTGCGGCGGTTTCAACGTCTACCCCGCCGAGATCGAGCAGGTTCTGGCCCGGCTCGAGGGAGTCGCCGATGCCGCCGTGATCGGCGTGCCCGACGAACGTCTCGGTGAGGTCGGGCGGGCGTTCATCGTGCGCAGGCCCGACAGCGATCTCGACGAGCAGACCGTGATCGACTACACCCGTAAGCACCTGGCCAATTTCAAGACCCCGCGCTCGGTGGTCTTCGTGGCGGAACTGCCACGAAACCCCGGCGGAAAAGTGGTTAAACCCACACTGCGAGAGATGGTTTGATGGATCTGCGCTACGACGACGCGACCGAAGAGTTCCGCACCGAAGTGCGGGACTTCCTGGCGGCCAATAAAGACTCGTTCCCGACGAAGTCCTACGACACGGCCGAGGGGTTCGAACAGCACCGCCGCTGGGATCGAATCCTGTTCGACGCCGGTCTGTCGGTGATCACCTGGCCGGAAAAGTACGGCGGGCGTGACGCATCGCTGTTGCAGTGGGTGGTCTACGAGGAGGAGTACTTCCGGGCCGGAGCGCCGGGACGCGCCAGCGCCAACGGCACCTCCATGTTGGCACCGACGCTCTTCGCACACGGCACCGAGGAGCAGCTGGACCGCGTCCTGCCGAAAATGGCCAGCGGCGAAGAGATCTGGGCGCAGGCCTGGTCGGAGCCCGAGTCGGGCAGCGACCTTGCCTCGCTACGATCCACGGCCACCCAGACCGACGGTGGCTGGTTGCTCAACGGCCAGAAGATCTGGAGCAGCCGGGCGGTGTTCGGCGACCGCGCATTCGGATTGTTCCGTTCTGACCCGAGCGCCGAGCGCCACCGCGGTCTGACGTACTTCATGTTCGACCTCAAGGCTGAGGGTGTGACGGTGCGCCCGATCGCGCAGCTGGGCGGTGATACCGGCTTCGGAGAAGTGTTCTTGGACAACGTATTCGTGCCCGACGCCGATGTCATCGGCGGGGTGCACGACGGCTGGCGCGCCGCGATGAGCACCACGAGCAACGAGCGTGGCATGTCCCTGCGCAGCCCCGCGCGGTTCCTCGCGCCGGCCGAACGGCTGGTGTCGCAGTGGCACGATCGCGGTGCCGATCCGGCGTTCGCCGACCGGGTTGCCGACGCCTGGATCAAGGCGCAGGCCTACCGCCTGCACACGTTCGGTACCGTCACCCGGATCGCCGGCGGCGGCGAACTGGGTGCCGAGTCGTCGGTGACCAAGGTGTTCTGGTCGGACCTGGACGTCGCGCTGCACCAGACGGCGTTGGAGCTCCGCGGCGCCGACGCCGAGCTGACGGACTCCTGGACCGAGGGCCTGCTGTTCGCGTTGGGCGGTCCGATTTACGCCGGGACCAACGAGATTCAGCGCAACATCATCGCCGAGCGCCTGCTCGGGCTGCCCCGGGAAAGCTCAGCGAACGCAGGAGCGAAGAAATGAAATTCGCACTCGACGAACAGCAGCGGGACTTCGCCGCCAGTATCGACGCCGCACTGGGCGCCGCCGATGTCCCCGGCGCGGTCCGGGCGTGGGCACAGGGCGACACCGCACCCGCACGCAAGGTGTGGTCGGCGCTGACCGACCTCGGTGTGACCGCCCTGGCCGTTGCCGAGAAGTACGACGGCATCGAAGCGCATCCCGTCGACCTGGTGGTCGCTCTGGAGCGGCTCGGCCGCTGGAACGTCCCCGGGCCGGTCACGGAATCCATTGCGGTGGCCCCGGTTCTGCTGGCCGGCCACGATGATTGGGGCGACCGGTCGGCCGCGCTCGCGGCCGGCGAACTGATCGCCACGGTGGCCTTGCCGCCGTCGGTGCCCCGCGCGGTCAACGCCGATTTCGCCGGACTGACCCTGCTGGCGCAGGACGGCCGGGTCGGTGACGCCACCGTCGGCGACGGGCACGAGTCCGTCGACCCCAGCCGCACCCTCTTCGACGTCACCGCCGCGGACACCCGCGACGCCGACGTGGCACTGGCATTTGAGTACGGCGCGCTGGCGACCGCCGCGCAACTGGTCGGCGCCGCGCAGGCGATGCTGGACATGTCGGTCGAATACGCCAAGCAGCGCAGCCAGTTCGGCCGGATCATCGGCAGCTACCAGGCGATCAAGCACAAGCTCGCCGATGTCCACATCGCAGTGGAGTTGGCCCGGCCCCTGATCTACGGCGCGGCCTTGTCGCTGGCCGACGGATCCCCCGACACCGCACGCGATGTCAGCGCCGCCAAGGCGGCCGCCTCGGACGCCGCGCTGCTGGCGGCGCGGTCCTCGCTGCAGACTCACGGCGCCATCGGCTTCACGTCTGAGCACGACCTGTCGCTGTGGCTGCTGCGGGTGCAGGCGCTGCACTCGGCGTGGGGGGATCCGACCAGCCATCGTCGTCGAGTGCTGGAGGCGCTGACATGACATCCACCGAAGAACGGCAGATGCTGCGCGAGACCGTCGCGGCGCTGATCGACAAGCACGCATCGCCCGCCGCGGTCCGCGAAGCCATGGAGTCCGATCGCGGCTACGACGCATCGTTGTGGTCGAAGCTGTGCGAACAGGTCGGCGTCGCCGCACTGGTGGTGCCCGAGGAACTCGGCGGTGCCGGCGGGGAATTGGCCGATGCCGCAGCGGTTCTCGAGGAACTCGGCCGCGGCCTGGTCCCGACACCGCTGCTGGGAACGACGCTGGCCGAGCTGGCCCTGCTCGCCGCAGGCGAACCCGACACCGACACACTCGAGCAACTCGCCGCGGGAGAGTCCATCGGCGCGGTGGTGTTCGATCCCGGCTACGTGGTCAACGGTGACATCGCCGATGTGGTGGTCGGTGTCGATGGTGACTCGCTCGTTCGCTGGAACGACGTCAGCGCCGAGACGGTCCAGACCATGGACCCGACCCGCCGGCTGGCGCGCCTGTCCGCGGGATCCACCGATGTCATCGGCACCGATCCCGGCCTGGCCGACACTGCGGCCATCCTGCTGGCAGCCGAGCAGATCGGCGCGGCCACCCGCTGCCTGGAACTCACTGTCGACTACACCAAGGAACGCGTGCAGTTCGGCCGACCGATCGGCAGCTTCCAGGCGCTCAAACACCGGATGGCCGACCTGTACGTCGCGGTCCAGTCGGCCCGTGCCGTCGTCGACGATGCCATCGCCGCACCGTCACCGACATCGGCAGCGCTGGCCCGGCTGGCCGCCACGGAGGCGTTCACCAAGGTCGCGGGCGAAGCGATCCAGCTGCACGGCGGAATCGCGATCACCTGGGAACACGACATCCAGCTGTACTTCAAGCGCGCACACGGCAGCGCCCAGCTGCTCGGTTCGGTGTCGGACCAACTGCGCCAGCTCGAATCACAGGTGTTCTAGCCTGACTTCGGTGAAGCTCACCGCGGTCAACCTGCCCCATCCGATCGGCTACGTCCTCGGCGGGGGCGGCAGCCTGGGTGCGGTCCAGGTCGGCATGCTGCAGGCACTGAGCGAGCGAGACCTGGGTCCCGACCTGGTAGCCGGCACCTCCGTCGGATCGATCAACGGGGCGGTGCTGGCGTCCGACCCGGTCGGGGCCGCCAACCGGTTGTCCCACGCGTGGGCGCGGATGACCCGGGAGGAAGTGTTTCCCGGCGGCCTGATCGCCCAGGCGTTGCTGTTGCAACGGGTCAAGACCCACCTGTTCCCCAACACCGGGCTGGCAGCCGTCATCGCCGACTTTCTCGGCCCTACCACGGATTTCGCCGATCTCGTCCTGCCGTTCGCGGCCGTCGCCGTCGATGTCGCGACCGCGCAGCCCCATGTGCTTCGGCAGGGCCCGCTGCTGCCCGCGCTGCTGGCCAGCTCCGCCATACCCGGCATCTATCCGCCCGTCGACCACGACGGGCTGCGGCTGTACGACGGCGGCGTGGTGGCCAACGTCCCGATGCGCCAGGCCGTCGCGATGGGCGCGCGCTCGCTCGTGGTGCTGGACTGCTTCTTCCCCGGTCAGCTCCCGCGCTCCACCGACACCATCGCCGACATCCTGCTGTACACCGCACTGGTGACCATGCATTCGCAGTCGGTATCCGAGGCGACGCTGGTGGCCGAGAACATCCCGGTGGTGTACCTGCCCGGACCCGCGCCGCGGCTGGTCTCGCCGCTGGACTTCACCCACACGGCCGAGCTGATCGAGGACGCGTACCTCGCGGCGCGACAGTTCCTCGACGAACTCCACGTCGACGGACCCGGGCTGTACCGTCAGCGCCCGCCGGAGAAAGGTGCTCTAGCGTGAGTCCGGTGAACGATCGCGTGGCGTTGCGGGCCGGTATTCCGCCGTTCTACGTCATGGACGTGTGGCTGGCCGCCGCGGAGCGGCAGCGCACCCACGGTGATCTGGTGAACCTGTCGGCGGGCCAACCCAGCGTCGGCGCTCCCAAGCCGGTGCGAGCTGCCGCGGCAGCCGCTCTGGAGGCCGATCAGCTGGGCTACACCGTTGCCCTGGGCATCCCGGAGCTACGGCAGGCGATCGCCGGGTCCTATGCCGACCGCTACGGCCTGGACGTCATCGCCGACGACGTGGTGGTGACCACCGGATCCTCCGGCGGCTTCCTACTGGCATTCCTGGCGTGTTTCGACGCCGGCGACCGGGTCGCCATCGCCAGCCCGGGATATCCCTGCTACCGCAACATTCTGTCCGCGCTGGGCTGTGAGGTGGTGGAGATCCCGTGTGGGCCCCAGACGCGCTTCCAGCCGACGGTGCAGATGTTGGCCGAGCTGGATCCGCCGGTGCAGGGTGTGATCGTGGCCAGCCCGGCCAACCCCACCGGGACAGTGATCGCGCCCGAGGAGCTCGCGGCGATCGCCACCTGGTGCGACCAGACCGGGGCCCGGCTGATCAGCGATGAGGTGTACCACGGGCTGATCTACCCCGGCGCTCCGGAGACGTCATGTGCGTGGCAGACCTCGCGCAATGCAGTTGTGGCGAACAGCTTTTCGAAGTACTTCGCGATGACGGGCTGGCGGCTGGGCTGGCTGCTGGTGCCGCAGGCGCTGCGTCGCGCGGTGGATTGCCTCACCGGGAACTTCACGATCTGCCCGCCGGTGCTCCCGCAGTATGCGGCGGTGGCCGCGTTCACGCCGGAGGCCATCACCGAAGCGGAAGGCCATCTGCACCACTACGGCGCCAACCGGGAGAAGCTGCTGACGGGCCTGCGCGACATCGGCCTGAACCGGCTGGCGCCCACCGACGGGGCGTTCTACGTGTACGCCGACGTCTCGGACTACACCTCGGACTCGTTGCGGTTCTGCGAAAAGCTCTTGGCTGATACCGGATTGGCGATCGCGCCGGGCGTCGATTTCGACACTGTCCGTGGCGGGTCCTACGTACGGTTGTCGTTCGCCGGGCCGTCAAGTGACATCGACGAGGCACTGCGCCGGTTGGGACCGTGGCTGAGCAGCCAGTAGCTCAACGGGCGCTCCAACCGCCGTCCATCGTGTAGGACGCGCCGGTCACCATCGCCGCGGCAGGCGATGCCAGCCAGCCGACCAGGTCTGCAACCTCGTCGGGTTCCACCAGCCGCTTGATCGCACTCTCGCTGAGCAGGATCGTCTCGAGCACTTCCTGCTCGTCGATGCCGTGGGTGCGGGCCTGGTCGGCAATCTGCTTGGTGACCAACGGCGTTCGCACATAGCCCGGGTTGACGCAGTTGCTGGTCACGCCGTGCGGGCCGCCCTCCAGTGCGGTCACCTTGGACAAGCCCTCCAGCGCGTGTTTGGCCGTCACGTAGGCGACCTTGAACTCCGAGGCGCGCAGCCCGTGGATGGAGGAGATGTTGATGATCCGGCCGAACCCGCGCTCGTACATCACCGGCAACACGGCACGCACGAGCAGGAACGGCGCCTCCACCATCAGCGCGAGCAGCGTCCTGAACTTCTCCGGCGGATAGTCCACGATCGCATCGATGACCTGCATTCCGGCGTTGTTGACCAGGATGTCGAAGTCCAGGTGCAGCTCTTCCAACGCGGTGACGTCGAGAAGGTCTACCTCCCAGGCTTTTCCGCCGATCTCACCGGCCAGCGCAGCGGCCCCGGCACCGTCGATGTCGGCGACGGTGACTTTCGCCCCGCGGGCGGCCAGCTCGCGGGCGCAGGCCGCACCGATGCCACTGGCTGCCCCGGTGACCAGAGCAGAACGCCCGTCGAGCGCCGTCATGTCAGCGCCGTCGCGGACGCCGGCCTGCCATCGCGCTGGGCGTCGGCGTTGTCGATATCGGCCAGGTCGATACCCTTGGTCTCTCGGGTGAACGCCAGCGCGACAAGGGTTATCACCGCGGCGCCGGCCAGATAGATCGCGATCGGCACCGCCGACTTGTAGGTCTCCAACAGCTTCACCGCGATGATCGGCGCCAGCGACCCCGCGAAGATGGCGGTGACCTGATACCCCAGGGAGACACCGGAATACCGCATCCGGGTCGGGAACATCTCGGCCATCAGCGCCGGTTGCGGCGCGTACATCAGCGCGTGGATGACCAGACCGAGAATGATCGAACTCATGATCAGCAGGTAGTGGCCGCTGTTCATCATCGGGAAGGCGAAGAAGCCCCACGCGCCGGCGCCGAGCGCACCGAGCAGATACACCGGTCGGCGTCCGAAGCGGTCCGACAGCCGGCCGGCGTACGGGATCACCACGAAATGCACGGCGTGCGCGGCCAATAGCCACCACAGGATGTCGCTGGTGTCGGCGTGCACCTGCACCTTGAGGTAGGTGATCGAGAAGGTGACCACCAGGTAGTACATGATGTTCTCCGCGACGCGGAGCCCCATGGCGGTGAAAACCCCACGCGGATAACGCTTGAGAACCTCGACGACGCCGTAGGAGCTTGCCTTGATCTGCTCGGCCTCCTGCTGGGCCGCCACGAAGATCGGGGCGTCGGTGACCTTGGTCCGGATGTAGTAGCCGATCAGCACCACCACCGCCGACAGCCAGAACCCGACCCGCCAGCCCCAGGACAGGAACGCGGTTTCGGACAGCGTGGTGGTCAACGTCAGCAGCACCACCGTGGCGAGGATATTGCCCACCGGGACACCGGCTTGCGGCCAGCTGGCCCAGAATCCGCGCTCCCGGCTGGGACTGTGTTCGGCAACCAACAGCACCGCGCCGCCCCACTCACCGCCCACGGCGAATCCCTGAAGGAAGCGCAGCACCACCAGAAGCGCCGGTGCCCAGTAACCGATCTGCCCGAAGGTCGGCAGGCATCCCATCAGAAATGTCGACGCACCGACGAGCACCAGGCTGAACTGCAGGAGTTTCTTGCGCCCGTACTTGTCACCGAAGTGACCGAACACGATTCCACCGAGCGGTCGCGCGGCGAAGCCGACGGCATAGGTGATGAAGGCCGCAAGGATCGCGTCGAGGTCGCTGGTTCCCTTGGCGAAAAAGATCTTGTTGAAGACCAGGGTGGCCGCGGTGCCGTAGAGGAAGAACTCGTACCACTCGACGACGGTGCCCGCCATCGAGGCGGCGACCACCTTGCGAAGGCCGCTCGTCACAGTGGTCACGCTCATCTGTCCCTCCTCGGTCACCCCATGCCCATATGTGACGGCAGCCACACGTTGATGAGTATTCGCGCACGCCATATGCCGCGCAATGCCGAAATACGCAGGATCCGTCTGCAATTATGCAGATATGTCCGGTTCCTCCGCGCCGAGGCCGAGCGCCGACGATCTGCTGGTGTTGCTGGCTGTCGGGCGCTCCGGTCGGTTCGTGACGGCCGCCGAAGAACTGGGCCTCAACCACACCACGATCTCGCGGCGGATAGCCGCCCTGGAACAGACCCTGGGCGGACGGGTACTGGGGCGCGGCGCCGGTGGGTGGGAGTTGACCGACCTGGGCCGTGACGCCCTGGTTGCCGCCGAGAGCATCGAGTCGGCGGTACGCGCACTGGCCACGGGCGCCGACGGACACCGCTCTCTGGAAGGGGTGGTTCGGCTCTCGGCGACCGACGGGTTCAGTGCCTACATCGCTGCCCCGGCCGCCGCCCAGATGCAACGCCGGCACCCCCGCGTCACCGTCGAGATCGTCACCGCGACACGGCGCGCGTCACAACAGCGATCCGGCCTCGACATCGAGGTGGTGGTCGGCGAGCCGCGGGTACGCCGCGCCGTCGCCACGCGACTCGGCGACTACCGGCTCGGGCTTTATGGATCACACGGCTATCTGTCCCAGCACGGCTCCCCCGCCACCGTCGCCGAACTGGCGCGCCACCGGCTGGTGTACTTCATCGATTCCATGCTGCAGGTCGACGATCTGGATCTGGCGTCGAGTTTCGTTCCGGCGATGCAGGAATCGGTGACGTCGACCAACGTCTTCGTCCACGTCGAGGCGACCCGGGCGGCCGCCGGCCTGGGACTGCTGCCCTGCTTCATGGCCGACCGCCATGACGACCTGGTTCGGGTGTTGCCCGATGAGGTGGCCGTCGACCTGAGCTACTGGCTGGTGGCGCGGGAGGAGACCCTGCGCCGGCCGGAGGTTGGGGCGCTGGTCGAGGCGATCACGGTTCGCGTGCGCGAGATGGCCGGCGCGCTGGCCGGAACCGGCGCGCGCTGAGTGAAAGTGTTGCGTGACAACACCGGAGCTGGTGGGCTCATCGCATGCCCTTCATCGACCACGACCGCGGCCGCGCCTACTACCGGCACTGGGCCGCCGACCAGCCGCACGCGGCGGTCATCTTCCTGCACGGTTTCGGCGAGCACACCGGCGTCTATCACCGCCTGGGCTTCGCCCTCAACGCCGCCGGCATCGACTTGTGGGCCGTCGACCAGTTCGGCCACGGGCTCTCACCGGGCGAACGCGGCGATTTCGGGTCGATCGAGGACAGCTCGGCGCTGGCCGATTCGCTGACCGAACTGGCCCGTCAGCAGACGCCCGGAATCCCGCTGATCGCACAAGGGCATTCATTCGGCTCGGTGGTCACGCTGTTCCGGCTTCTGAAAGATCCGAAACAGTATGCGGCAGCAGTTATTTCAGGTTCTCCCCTGGTGCCGGTCCCCGAACTGCTCGGCGGTGACGCGGTCGAACTCGACCCGGGCTGGCTGTCGGGCGACCCGTTCTACCTGGACTCGCTGGAGAACGACCCGTTGGCATTCGTCGACGCCGACGGCGGCACCCTGGCGCGTGAACTTGACCGGGCCTGGGACCATTTCGGCGCGGAGCTGCCGAAGCTGGCTGTCCCGACGCTGGCCATCCACGGCGAACTCGATCCGATCGCTCCGGTGAGCGCGCTGCGCGCCTACGCCGAGCAGATCGAGCCCTTGAGGCTGCACGAGTTCCCGGGTGCACATCACGACATCCTGAACGAGACGGTGCACCGCGAGGTGGCCGCGGCGATCGTCGGCTTCATCGACGAACAGCGCTAGAGCCAGGTGTCGGTCGTCGTGGTGGTGAGGAACGCGTCGAGGTCGTCGCGCCACTGGGCCGGGCTGTTCTTGTCCGGCTCGATACCGGTGTACTCGCCGCGATAGAACAGCAGCGGGCGCGGCTTCTTCTTCGGCACTTCGGACAGCGAGTGCACGGCACCGAACACCACGAAGTGGTCGCCGCCGTCGTGCACCGAATGCACGGTGCAGTCGATGTGGGCGAGCGTGCCTTCGATCACCGGTGAGCCGAGCTTGCTTGGGCTCCAGTCGATCCCGCCGAACTTGTCCGGTTCCCTGGACCCGAACCGGGCGGACACGTCCTTCTGGTTCTCATGCAGGATGTTGACGCAGAACTTTCCGCTGGCCTCGATGGCCGCCCAGGACCGGGACAGTTTGGTCGGGCAGAACAGCACCAGCGGCGGCTCGAGCGACAGCGCCGCGAACGACTGGCAGGCGAAGCCGACCGGCGTGTCCTCGTGCACTGTGGTGATGATCGTGATGCCGGTACAGAACTGCCCGAGCACATGCCGGAATGTGCGAGGGTCGATCTCCGGGGATGCCATCGGCTACTTGAACCCGACGGAGAAGTCGTGGCCCCACAGGCTGACGGCTGTGCTCTCCCGGGCGATCCAGTCGTGATCGTCGACTTCGAGCCCCTCACAACCGAATTCGACGTCGAAGCCACCGGGGGTCTTCATGTAGAAGGAGAGCATCTTGTCGTTGGTGTGCCTGCCGAGTGTGGCCGACATCTTCACCTTGCGGCGCAACGCACGGTCCAGGCACAGGCCGACGTCATCGGAGTTCTCCACCTCGACCATCAGGTGCACGATGCCGGTCGGGTTGGGCATCGGCATGAACGCCAGCGCGTGGTGGCGCGGGTTGCAGCCGTAGAACCGCAACCAGATCGGGTCCCCGTCAGCGGGGCGGCCCGCGATCTCCGGCGGCAGGCTCATCGAATCCCGCAGCTTGAAGCCGAGCACATCCTGATAGAACGCCTGCGCGGCGACGTCGTCGTCACAGGTCAGCACCACATGGCCGAGACCCTGTTCGGCGGTCACGAACTTGTGGCCGTACGGGCTGACGAAGCGACGACCGAGGTACTGCGCACCGTGGAACGCCTCGAGGGTGTTGCCCGCGGGATCGGAGAATCGGATCAGCCCCTCGACACGTCGCTCGGACTTCTCCTCGCGGGTGCCTTCGACGAAATCGACGCCCGCCTTGGCCAGGGTCTCGCGCAGACTCTGCAGTGCGGGCGCATCGGCGACCTCCCAACCGGAGACCAGCAGCCGGTCCCGGTCGCCGGGCACGATCACCAGCCGGGCGGCGAACTCGTCCATGCGGAGGTAGAGCGCGTCGGGGATGGCCCCGTCACCTTCCACCATGCCGAGCACTTTGGTTCCGAAGTCCCGCCAGGCCGCCACGTCGGTGGCCTCGATCCGCATATAGCCGAGGGCTTTCAGCGTCATACCCCACCTCCGAGATGGTCGATCGTCAGGTTGTGTGAACCGGTTACACCATTGTGTCGCCGAGCGGCAGCCCGAATGCCTGGTTGCCGAACATCACGTAGGCGCGCTCTGCGTCGTTGGCGGCGTGCACCCGCCCGGCGTGGGCGTCACGCCAGAACCGTTGCAGCGCAGTGTCAGTGCCCAACGCGGTGGCGCCGGCACTCTCGAACAGCCGGTCGACCGATGCGATCGCACGCTGGGTGGCGCGCACCTGGTCACGACGAGCCTTGGCCCGCAACTCAAGCGGGATGTCCTGACCGTCGAGCAGCAGCTTGTACTCGGCGGCGAGGTTGCCCGACAGCTGGGTCCACGCTGCGTCGATATCACTGGACGCCTCGGCGATGCGGACCTTGGCGAACGGGTCGTCCTTGGCCTTCTCGCCGGCGTAGGCCGCGCGCACCCGCTTGCCCTGGTGCTCGACGTGCGCGTCGTAGGCGCCATAGGCCATTCCCACGATCGGGGTGGAAATGGTCGTGGGATGCATGGTGCCCCACGGCATTTTGTACACCGGTGCGGTATTGGTCTGCAGTCCCGGCGACGACAGATCGCCCATCGCCTTGAACGAGGTGAACCGGTGGCGCGGAACGAAGACGTCCTTCATCACCAGGGTGTTGCTACCGGTTCCCTTGAGGCCCACCACATGCCAGTCGTCCTCGATGCGGTAGTCGCTGATCGGGACCAGGAAGCTGCCGAAGTCGACCGGCCTGCCGTCCTTGATCACGGGACCACCGACGAACGTCCAGGTGGCGTGATCGCACCCCGACGACCAGTGCCAGGCGCCGTTGACGATGTACCCGTCGCCGGCCTCTGTCACCACGCCGGCACCCATAGGGGCGTACGACGACGAGATCCGGACCGTGGGATCGGCACTCCAGACGTCTTCCTGGGCCTGCTGATCGAAGTGCGCCAGATGCCAGTTGTGTACGCCGAGGATTCCGGCCACCCAGCCGGTGGACCCGCAGGCGCTGGCCAGCCGTCGCACCGCCTCGTAGAACATCGTCGGGTCGCTCTGCAGACCGCCCCACTGCTCGGGCTGCAGCAGCTTGAAGAATCCGACCTCGTCCAGCTCGGCAATCGTGGCCTCGGGAATCCGACGCAGGTCCTCGGTCTCCTGTGCACGATCGCGAAGCTTGGGCAACAGTTCATCGATGCCGGTGAGAACTGCGTTCGCGTCACGCTGTTGAATGGACGTCACTGCATGCCTCCCAGAGTGTGGTTCTGGACCCAAGACTAGAACACGTTACGATTTGTGTCGAGCAGGGCGAGCCTGCGGCTGGTAGCGATATGGAAAGCGATTTCTGTAACCTGTTCTAGTTAGGCGGAGGGAAGGCTGAACACCGTGACGCAGGTTCCACCCAACGAGCCGCTGGGCAGCCACGTGCTCGAGTTGGAAGTGACCGATGTGGTCGACGAAACCGACGACTCGCGATCGCTGGTGTTCGGCGTGCCCGCCGGTGCCGACATCCCGGCAGATCGGCTGCGCTACGCGCCCGGCCAGTTCCTGACCCTGCGCATCCCCAGCGACCGGACGGGTTCGGTGGCGCGCTGCTACTCGCTGTGCAGCTCGCCGTTCACCGACGACGCCCTGACCGTCACCGTCAAGCGCACCGCCGACGGCTACGCGTCGAACTGGCTGTGCGACCACGCGCACCGGGGCATGAAGATCCACGTGCTCGCGCCATCGGGAACCTTCGTGCCCAAAACCCTGGACACCGATTTCCTGCTGATCGCGGCGGGCAGCGGGATCACCCCGATGCTGGCCATCTGCAAGTCGGCACTCTCGGAGGGCAGCGGCAAGGTGACGCTGATCTACGCCAACCGAGACGAGCGTTCCGTCATCTTCGCCGGCACCCTGCGTGACCTGGCCGCCAAGTACCCCGACCGGCTGACGGTCGTGCACTGGCTGGAGTCGGTGCAGGGACTGCCCAGCACCGCGGCGTTGAGCAACGTGATGGCGCCCTACACCGACCGCCAGGCGTTCATCTGCGGGCCGGGGCCGTTCATGCAGGCCGCCGAACAAGCGCTGGACTCGTTGCAGGTGCCGGCCAAGCAGGTGCACATCGAGGTGTTCCGCTCACTGGACACCGATCCCTTCGCCGCGGTGACGATCACTGACGACGGCGACGAACCGCCGGCGGAAGCCGTCGTCGAACTCGACGGGCAGACCCACACCGTGTCGTGGCCGCGCAGCGCCAAACTGCTCGACGTCCTTCTCGACAAGGGACTCGACGTACCGTTCTCCTGCCGTGAGGGGCACTGCGGGGCGTGCGCGGTGGTCAAGCGCAGCGGTGGCGTGGAGATGGACATCAACGACGTCCTGGAGCCCAGCGACATCGACGAGGGTCTCATCCTGGCCTGCCAGGCGCGGCCGACCTCCGATTCCGTCGAAGTCACTTACGACGAATAGCGCGGCCCGCTCGTCACGCGCGAGTGTGCGTCCTCATCCGCCGAGGGCGGCGTGTTGCGGATGAAACCGCACACTCGCGAGATGTGCGCTAGCGGGGCAGGCCCAGCAGCCGTTCCCCGGCCATGGTGAGCAGGATCTGCTCGGTGCCCCCGGCGATCGTCAGGCACCGGGTGTTGAGGAAGTCGTGCACGAATCCGTCGACGGTGAGGCCGCCCGAATCGGACAGCTCCTGGCGGAACTCGGCCAGCGCCTGACGGTGCCGAACCCCAATCAGCTTGCGTGCGCTGGCTTCTGCGCTGGTGTCCTGTCCGCCGACCGCCAGCTGCGCGATGCGCTGATCGAGCAGCGAGCCCGCCTGTGCCGACAGGATCAGCTTGGCCGTCTGGTCCTGCAGCGCGGTGTCCAGTTCACGCGCGGCGACCGAGCGCAGCATCTCCTCCACCGGATTGCCCAGCGCGGTGCCCTGCGCCATCGCGACCCGCTCGTTGGCCAGCGTGGTGCGGGCCAGCCGCCAGCCGTCGTTGACGGTGCCGACCACCATGTCGTCGGGCACGAAAACGTCGTCGAAGAAGACCTCGTTGAAGAGCTCGTCGCCGGTGATCTCCCGCAGCGGCCGCACCACGATGCCGGGCGAGCGCATGTCGATCAGGAAGTACGTGATGCCCTTGTGCTTCGGCGCGTCGGGGTCGGTGCGGGCCAGGCAGACACCCCAGTGCGCCTTCTGCGCCGCAGAGGTCCACACCTTCTGGCCGGTGAGCTTCCAACCACCCTCGGCGCGAACAGCTTTGGTGCGCAGGGCAGCCAGGTCCGACCCGGCGCCGGGCTCACTGAACAGCTGGCACCAGATGATCTCGCCGCGCAGAGTGGCCGGCACGAACCGCTCGATCTGCTCGGGCGTGCCGCCCTCCAGAATCGTCGGCACCGCCCACCAGCCGATCACCAGATCAGGGCGCTGCACATCGGCCTTGGCCATTTCGGAGTCGATGAGCAGCTGCTCGGCCGGCGACGCCTCCCGGCCGTACGGCTTGGGCCAGTGCGGGGCGAGCAGACCGGTGTCGGCCAGCGCGGGCTGACGCTGGTCCGCCGGGAGCTTGGCCACCTCGGCCACCGCAGCGGCGATCTCGGGCTGCAGGTGCGCGACGGAGTCCAGGTCGATGTGCAACTCGCGGCGCACCCCGTCCAGCGTCAGCGCGGCGACCCGGCGCAGCCACGCCGGCCGGCCACCGAGGATCTGGCCGATGCTGTAGGCGCGACGCAGGTAGAGGTGGGCGTCATGCTCCCAGGTGATGCCGATGCCGCCGAGCACCTGGATGCAGTCCTTGGCGTTGGCTGTAGCGGCTTCGATACCGATGGCGGCGGCGATGGCGGCGGCGATGGACAGCTGCTGGGCATCCTCGCCGGCAGCTGCGACGGCGGCGTCGGCCGCCGCGACCGCAGCCTGCTGGGAGCGCAACAGCATCTCGGCGCACATGTGCTTGATCGCTTGGAAGCTGCCGATCGGCTTGCCGAACTGCTCACGCACCTTGGCGTAGTCCACGGCGGTGTCCAGCGTCCAGCGGGCGATGCCCGCGGTCTCGGCCGCCAGCACGGTGGCGGCCAGGTCCTCGAACCGGCGCCGCGTGACAGCCAGCGTGGTGGCGGGCACCGAGTTCAGGGTCACCCGGCCCAGGGGCCGGGAGAAGTCGGTGGCCGCCAGCAGCTCCACCGAGACCCCGTCGGCGCTCGCGTCGACGACGACGACCTCGTCACCCACCGGGAGCAGCAGCACGCCCGAGGTGTCGGCGCCGAGCACATAGTCGGCGGTGCCGGACACCTGATCACCGTCTTTGCGCAGGTCGGCAGCCAGGGCCAGGCCCGCGGAGGTCTCACCGGAAGCGAGCGCGTCGAGCAGCTCGGGATCGGAGATCACCAGCGTGGCGACCGCGGTCGTCGCAACCGGTCCGGGGATCAGCGCCCGCGCCGCCTCCTCGACCATGGCGCACAAATCCTGGATGGAACCGCCGGCGCCGCCGGCGTCTTCGGCCACCGCGACTCCGAACAGCCCCAGCTCGGCGAGCGCTCGGTACACCGGGCGCCACGCGTCGGGTGTGCCATGGTCGACGTCGCGAACAGCGGCAAGTGCACCGGAGGAGGCCGCCCAGCTGCGGACCAACTCGCGGGCGGCAAACTGTTCGTCGGTGATGGTCGCAGACACCCGCGGCTCCTAAAGGTCACAAAGAACGGGCGCTGAAAAACTTCTCGGCCCACTAGAACGTGTTCTAATAGTGCCAGCGATCAACAGTCAAGTCGACCGGCATCGCAGCAGGACACGCGGCTGTCCTGGGGGAGACAGAAGTGCGCGACGCAGTGTAGCGATGCGTATCGTTTCTCCCAGAACAGCCTTGGAAGGAGCTAGCCGACCCATGTCATCGCCAGCGCAGAAATCGACGGCCGGCGGTGCGGGTTCGCAGCCACGTGAGGTGATACCGGTGTCTGTACTCGCCGAATCAGAGCTCGGATCCGAGGCTCAGCGCGAACGCCGCAAGCGCATCCTCGACGCAACGATGGCGATCGCCTCCAAGGGCGGATACGAGGCCGTGCAGATGCGCGCGGTGGCCGACCGCGCCGACGTGGCGGTCGGCACGCTGTACCGCTACTTCCCGTCGAAGGTGCACCTGCTGGTGTCGGCGCTGGCCCGCGAGTTCGAGCGCATCGACGCCAAGACCGACCGGACCGCGGTGGCCGGCGGCTCACCGTTCCAGCGGCTCAACTTCATGGTGAGCAAGCTGAACCGGGCCATGCAGCGCAACCCGCTTCTCACGGAGGCGATGACGCGGGCATACGTGTTCGCCGACGCCTCCGCCGCAGGTGAAGTTGATCACGTCGAGAAGATCATCGACAGCATGTTCGCGCGCGCCATGAGCGACGGCGAACCGACCGAAGACCAGTACCACATCGCCCGCGTGATCTCCGATGTGTGGCTGTCGAACCTGTTGGCCTGGCTGACCCGGCGAGCATCGGCCACCGACGTCAGCAAACGTCTCGATCTCGCGGTGCGGCTGCTGATCGGCGACGACGGCGAGTCCTAGGACCCCGTGCCCGAGGACCCTGTGCCCGATCTCCCCGAGGATCTGCATCGCGCGCTGAGCGAGGTCGCGCGAGTCCCACAGTTGTTGGTGGCGTCCGACTTTGACGGCACCGTCGCGCCGATCGTGTCCAACCCGGCCGACGCCCGTCCCCTGCCGGCCGCCGCCGACGCCCTTGCCGCGCTGGCGGCATTGCGATCCACCAGTGCGGCGCTGATCTCCGGACGTGCGCTTCGCGACCTGAAAATACTGTCCGGTGCGCCCGGCGATGTGCATCTGGTGGGCAGCCACGGCGCGGAGTTCGACGCCGACTTCCTCGACGCGATCGACGAGGCCGCCAGGGCGCGGCTGGCCGAACTCGAGCAGACGATGGCCGCCCTGGCGCAGCGCTATCCCGGCGCGACCATCGAAACCAAGCCGGTCAGCGTGGCGTTCCACGTGCGCAACGCGGTTCCCGAGGACGCCCAGAGGGCGCTCGATGAGGCGCTGAACGCGGTGCGGGACTGGGACATTCACGTCACCGAAGGCAAAGCGGTTCGCGAGTTCGCAGTCATCGACACCGACAAGGGCGCGGCGCTCGAGCAGCTGCGCGAACAGCTCGACGCAACCGCGGTGGTGTTCTTCGGCGACGACGTCACCGACGAAAAGGGGTTCAGGCGGCTCACCGACGGCGACGTCGGGGTGAAGGTCGGTCCGGGGCAGACCCTGGCCCGCTATCGCGTCGACTCCCCCGACGACGTCGCGACCGCACTGGAGTACCTGGTTCGCGCCCGGCGCGGTTAGACCGGCGGCCCCGCGGTCCGCCCCCGCACCAGTTCGGTGGGCAGCACATCGATCACCGGCAAGCCGTCGCGCGGCGGGCTGTGCAGCAGCCGGCCGGCCCGCTTGCCCTTCTCCAGGCTGGGCTGCGACACCGTGGTCAACCCCCGGCTCAAGGCCTCGGGGATGCCATCGAACCCGGTGACCGTCATCTGGCCGGGAACGTAAATGCCTTTGGCGCGTAGATAATCCATCGCCGAGATGGCCAGTACGTCGGCGGTGCACATCAAGGCGGTGATCCGCGGGTTCGTCTGCAGCGCCAACTCGGCGGCCGCCGCCCCGGACGCCGGCCGGTGCTCGCAACTCTCCACGATGGTCAGTGCGGCCGGGTCGAGCCCCGCACCGGCCATCGCATCGCACACCCCGCCGATTCTTTCGGTCTGGACGTGAAAGCGAGAGTCCCTGAGGCGATCTGCACTCACGACACCCGCAGCCTGATCGCCGATGCGCCGCTCGTTGCCCAATCGCATTGTCAGCAAACCGATTTCGCGATGCCCGAGGCCTACGACATAGTCGGCCAGTTCCCGCATGGCAGCCCGGTCGTCGATGCAGACCCGGGATGCGCCCGGGACATTCGCGGGCTGGTCGACGACCACGATCGGCACGTGGCGCTGCAGCACGGTCTGCAGGTAGGGGTCGTCGTCGGCCGCGGCGTAGACGACGAATCCGTCGACCCCTGCTGCCAGAACGGAATTCGTGCCTTCCGAAACGCTGCGGTCCGGTCCGACCGCGACCAGCAGCAGGCCCTGTCCGGCCTCTTCGCACGATTCGGCGAGTCCGGCAACGAAATTCAATGCGGCGGGATCACTGAAGGCATAGGTCAACGGCTCGGCGATCACCAGACCGACCGCGCCGGCCTTTCGGGTTCGCAGCGACCGGGCCACCGGGTCCGGGCCGGCGTATCCTAGCCGCTTCGCGGTGGCCAGTACCCGCTCCCGCAGATCGGCCGACAACTGATCGGGCCGGTTGTACGCATTCGAGATCGTGGTCCGCGAAACCTTGAGTTCGGCGGCCAATGAGGCCAGGGTTGCCCGCCGCCGCGGCGCGGGACTTCGGGACATGCTCCGTGAGGCTAGCGCATTGAGTTGCGCACGACCGGTACCGATGCCCTATGGTTATTGGAAACGGTTTTCATTTGTATTAGGTTGACTCAGTCAGAGGAGTGCTCGTGCGCAGTACTGCGATCCGCGCGGTCATGGGTTTGTCGGCGTTGGCGCTGGCGGCCGGTCTCACCGCATGTGGCGGCGACAAGTCCCCGGGCGGCGCTCCGGCAGCACAGACACCCACCGTGGTGGCCTCCACCGACGTATGGGGCAGCGTCGCGCAGGCGGTCGCAGGCGACCACGCCAAGGTCACCTCGATCATCACCAGCGCCTCGGCAGACCCGCACTCGTTCGAGGCCAGCCCCTCGAATGCAGCCGACATCGCGGACGCGTCGCTGGTGGTCTACAACGGCGGCGGCTACGACCACTGGGTCGACGACGTCCTGGCCGGTCACAAGGGCGTGGCGTCGGTCAACGCGTACTCGCTGCTGAAGCCGCCCGCCGGCGAGCCCGAGCCGGCCAACGAGCACGTCTTCTATGACCTGGCCACCGCGCGGGCCGTGGCCAGCTCGATCGCCGACAAGCTCGCACAGGACGATCCGCAGCACGCCGCCGACTACAAGTCCAACGCCGAGACCTTCAACCGCAAGGCCGACGCGATAGCGCAGACCGAGAACGCCATCCGCACCACCCACCCGGGCGCCGCGGTGGTCGCGACCGAACCCGTCGCGCACTATCTCCTGGTGGCCGCCGGCCTGACCGACAAGACACCCGCCGGATTCGCCAGCGCCGTCGAGCAGGACACCGATCCCGCCCCCGTCGACGTCGCGGCCATGCTGGACCTCATCAAGTCCCGCCAGATCGCCGCTGTGGTGTTCAACGAACAAACCATCACCGAGGTCACCAAACAGGTCCAGGCGGCAGCTCAGAGCGCCGGCGTGCCCATTGTCAGCGTCACCGAGACGCTGCCCGACGGCAAGGACTACCTGACCTGGCAGCGCGATACCGCCGACCGGTTGACCGCCGCGTTGCAGCAGAACCGATAATCACTGCTTGTGAGTACCGAGGTCGTCTGCCTGTCCGGTGCTCGGCTGGCTTTCGGGGACCGGGTGCTCTGGGACCACCTCGATCTGAAGGTGGCCCCCGGTGAGTTCATCGCCATCCTCGGCCCCAACGGCACCGGGAAAACGTCGCTGTTCAAAGTGCTGCTGGGCCAGCTGGAGCTCAGCGCGGGCACGGCCACCATCGAGGGCGGGCCGATCGAGGCGGGCAGCGAGCGGATCGGATACGTGCCTCAGCACCGCTCGGTCGACCGGGGCCTGAGCCTGCGCGGCCGCGACCTGGTCCGCCTCGGGGTGGACGGCCACCACTGGGGCATCGGGCCGCTGTCACCGAAGGAGCGCCAGCACCGGAACTCCGTCGTCGAGCGGGCCTTGACAGAGGTCCAGGCGCTGAAGTTGGCCAAGGTTCCGGTCGGCGTGATGTCGGGCGGCGAACTGCAGCGGGTGCGCATCGCGCAGGCATTGGCCAGTGATCCGGTGCTGCTGCTCTGCGACGAGCCCCTGCTCAACCTGGATCCGGCCAGCGCCCGGCTGGTCGCCCAACTCATCGACCGGCGCCGCAGGTCCGGTACCGCGGTGATGTTCGTGACGCACGAGATCAACCCGGTCGTCCCCTACGTCGACCGGGTGCTCTACCTGGTCAACGGCCGATTCCGGATCGGCACGGTCGCCGAGGTGATGACCTCGGAGACGCTCTCGGAGCTGTATCAGGCCGACATCCAGGTGGTGCAGGTCGGCGATCGCTACGTGGTGGTCGGCGAACACCTCGACCACTCCGGGCACACCCACGGGCACACCCATGAATGACCGCTTCGCACACCTGCTTGATCACCTGTTCGCCTTCGACATCACCGCCGACCTGCTCGGCCGCGGGTTCGTCCAGCAGGCCTTGGTCGCGGCCGCGCTGCTGGCATTGGTGGCCGGGTTGATCGGGCCGTTCATCGTCATGCGCCAGATGTCGTTCGCCGTGCACGGGTCCAGCGAGCTGTCGCTGACCGGCGCGGCCTTCGCGTTGCTGGTCGGATTCAACGTCGGGTTGGGGGCCCTGGTGGGCAGCGCGCTGGCCGCGATCCTGTTCGGCATCCTCGGGCAGCGGGCCCGCGAGCGTGACTCGGCGATCGGTGTGGTGCTGGCCTTCGGGCTGGGCCTTGCTGTGCTGTTCATCCATCTGTACCCGGGCCGGGCCGGCACCAGCTTCGCGCTGCTGACCGGTCAGATCGTCGGCGTCGGCTACTCGGGTTTGACGCTGCTGATCGCGGTGACCGTACTGGTGGTCGGCGTACTGGCCGTCAGTTACCGGCCCCTGCTGTTCGCCACCGCCGACCCCGAAGTGGCTGCGGCGCGCGGTGTTCCGGTGCGCATGCTGGGCATCGTGTTCGCCGCCCTGGTCGGTGTGGTGGCTGCCCAGGGCGTGCAGATCGTCGGAGCGCTGCTGGTGATGTCACTGCTCATCACGCCGGCAGCCGCAGCGGCTCGGGTGTTCAGTTCACCGGCGGCGGTGATCGCGGCGTCGGTGATCTTCGCCGAACTGTCCGCGGTGGTCGGCATCGTCCTGTCGCTGGCGCCCGGAGTTCCGGTGTCGGTGTTCGTCACGACGATCTCGTTCGTGATCTATCTGGTGTGTTGGGCCATCAGCCGGCGCCAGGTGGATCCCGCCGCGGCGTGAACCATCCGCTGGCTGGTTAGTCTGGTCCGGTGACATCCGTCGACCTGAACGCCGACCTCGGCGAAGGCTTCGGGGTGTGGGAACTCGGTGACGACGCGGCCATGCTCGACGTCGTCACGAGCGCCAACGTGGCGTGCGGCTTCCACGCCGGCAACCCGGCCGGGCTGGCGCGCACCAGCCGTGCCGCCGCAGAGCGCGGGGTGCGGATCGGCGCCCAGGTGAGCTACCTCGACCTGGCCGGGTTCGGCCGCCGCTTCATCGACGTCGAACCCGCCGAGCTCACCGCGGAGGTGATCTACCAGATCGGCGCCTTGCAGGCACTCGCCCGTTCCGCAGGAACGGATGTCGGCTACGTCAAACCCCATGGCGCGCTGTACAACACGATCGTCACCCATCGAGAGCAGGCACGCGCGGTCGCCGAGGCGGTGCACGCCGTCGACCCCGGCCTGCCGGTTCTGAGCCTGGCCGGTTCGGTGTTCTTCGAGGAAGCCGAACGACTCGGATTGCGTACCGTCGCCGAGGCGTTCGCCGACCGCGCCTACCGCCCCGACGGTGCGCTGGTTTCCCGCCGGGAGGACGGCGCGGTGCTGCACGATCCGGAGCAGATCGCCGAGCGGGTGTCGCGGATGGTGCACAGCGGCCGAGTATCCGCCGTCGACGGATCGACGATCGACATACGTGTGGAATCCATTTGCGTGCATGGTGATTCGCCGGGGGCGGTGCAGATCGCCACCGCCGTCCGCGATCGCCTGCTGCGCGACGGAGTCGATGTGGTGGCGTTCATCTGATGCGGCTCAAACTCGGCAGGCCCGATATCGGCCAGTACCGCGACCGCTTCGACGTCCCCGAAGCCGACCCGGACACCGCGTTGTCGGTCACCTGGCTGGGGGTGTCGACGCTCCTGGTCGACGACGGCACCTCGTCGCTGCTGACCGACGGCTTCTTCTCCCGCCCGCCGATGCTGGATGTCGGCCTGCGCCGGTTGGCGCCGTCGGCATCGCGGATCGACTACTGCCTGAACCGGGCCAACATCAATCGGCTGGCCGCGGTGTTGCCCGTGCACACTCACTACGATCACGCCATGGACTCCGCCGTCGTCGCGGCCCGCACCGGCGCCCGGCTGATCGGAGGTGAGTCGGCCGCGAATATCGCTCGGGGATACCGTCTTTCGGACGATCAGATCGTCGTCGCGGTGTCCGGGGACGAGCTGACACTCGGCCCGTTCGCCGTGACTCTCATCGAATCGCACCACTGCCCGCCGGACCGCTTCCCCGGCACGATCACCGCACCCGTCGTGCCGCCGGTGAAGGCCTCGGCGTTCCGCTGCGGCGAGGCGTGGTCGACCCTGATCCACCACACACCCAGCGATCGACGGCTGCTCATTCAAGGCAGCGCCGGCTTCCTGCCCGGCGCTCTCGACGGCCGTCGCGCCGACATCGTCTACCTGGGTGTCGGCCAACTCGGTGTGCAACCCCGGGCCTACATCGAGCAGTACTGGGAGCAGACGGTCCGGGCGGTCGGCGCCCGCCGCGTCGTGCTGATCCACTGGGACGACTTCTTCCGCCCGCTCACCGCGCCGCTGATCGCGTTGCCGTATGCCGGCGACGACCTGAACGTGACGATGCGGGTGCTGTCGGGCCTGGCCGAGCGTGACGGCGTCGCTCTGCACCTGCCGACCGTCTGGCAACGCGAAGACCCGTGGGCCTGATCGCGCCGTGCTGATCGTCGCCCTGCTGGCCCTGGTGGTCGTCCTCGTCTTCGCCATCGCGCGCCCTCGGGGCTGGTCCGAGTCAGTGGCAGCGGTGCCCGCCGCAGCCCTGGTCATCGCGATCGGCGCGGTGTCGACCCACGATGCCGCCGACGAGGCGAGCCGGATGCTTCCGGTGGTCGCCTTCCTGGCCGCGATCCTGGTGCTGGCCAAGTTGTGCGACGACGAGGGGCTGTTCCAGGCGGCGGGCACCTGGATGGCACGCGGCACCGCAGGGAAACCGCGGCGGCTGCTGGGTCAGGTGTTCCTGATCGCGGCGGCCACCACGGCGGTACTCAGCCTGGACGCCACCGTCGTGCTGCTGACCCCGGTGGTGCTGGCCACGGCGCGCACGCTGCGGGTTCCGCCGCGCCCGCACCTGTATGCGACTGCGCACCTGTCCAATTCGGCATCGCTGTTGCTGCCGGTGTCCAACCTGACCAACCTGCTCGCGTTCAGCGCCGCCGGGCTGTCGTTCACCCGGTTCAGCGCGCTGATGGCCGCACCGTGGCTCGCGGCGATCGCCGTCGAATACCTGGTGCTGCGACTGGCGTTCCGGCGTGATCTCGCCGACGTGCCGCCCGAGAGCCCGCCCCCGCAGCCGGACCGGCCGGTGTTCGTCCTCGTCGTGCTGGCCCTGACGCTGGTCGGATTCGCGGTCACGTCGTTCGCCGGTCTGTCACCGGCCTGGGCGGCGCTGGCAGGCGCGGTGGTCCTCGGCGTGCGATCACTAGCGCAGCGGCGCAGCACAATTGGCGGGATCGTGCACTCGCTGAATCTGCCGTTCCTGCTGTTCGTACTGGCGCTGGCGGTGGTCGTCAAAGCGGTGATGGTCAACGGTCTCGACACCGCCGCCGCCGACCTGCTGCCGTCGGGCGGCAGCCTGCCGGCGCTGCTCGGGATCGCGACGGTAGCGGCGCTGCTGTCCAATGTCGTCAACAACCTGCCCGCAGTACTGGTGTTGCTGCCGCTGGCTGCGGGCAGCGGTCCGGCCGCAGTGCTCGCCGTGCTGATCGGGGTGAACATCGGACCCAACCTGACCTACGCCGGGTCGCTGGCCAATCTGCTGTGGCGCAGGGTACTGCACCAGAACGGCGAGCCGACCAGCGTGCGCGAGTTCACCTGGCTGGGTGTGGCGACGGTGCCAGCCTGCCTTGTGGTGGCGGTGCTGACGTTGTGGGCCGGGGTGCAGCTGATCGGGGTATAGCGCTACCGGCGACGCTGACGGGCGATCTCGGCCAGCACCACACCGGCAGCCACCGATGCGTTCAACGATTCGGTCGGGCCGGCCATCGGAATCGACACCACCGCATCGCAATTCTGGCGTACCAGCCGTGACAGCCCCTTGCCCTCCGAGCCGACGACGAGCACCAGCGGGCCAGAGCCGTCGAGCTCGTCGAGCGTGGTGTCTCCCTCGGCGTCGAGCCCGATCACCTGAACACCGGCGTCGGCCCAATCTTTGAGCGTGCGAGTGAGATTCGTGGCCCGCGCCACCCGCACGCGGGCGGCCGCTCCGGCGCTCGTGCGCCACGCGACCGCGGTCACCGATGCGGAGCGCCGCTGCGGGATCAGCACACCGTGGCCCGCGAATGCCGCCACCGATCGCACGATCGCGCCGAGGTTGCGCGGGTCGGAGATGTTGTCCAACGCGACCAGAAGCGCCGGTTCGACATCAGACGTGGCGGCGGCCAGCAGATCGTCGGGGTGGGCGTAATTGTAGGGCGGCACCTGCAGGGCGATGCCCTGGTGCAATCCGTTGGAGCTCATCCGGTCCAGATCGTGGCGCGGCACTTCGAGAATCGCGATACCGCGGTCCGCGGCCAGCGTGACCGACTCCGTCAGCCGCTCGTCGGCTTCGGCACCCAGCGCCACATACAGAGCTGTCGCCGGCGCGTGCGCACGCAGACACTCCAGCACCGGGTTGCGACCCAGCACCATCTCGGTCTCGTCGGTGGGTTTCGAATACTGGCGCGCCCGCTTGTCGGCGGTGGCGGCGCGTCGGGCCGCCGGATGCCCGGTCCGAGCACTCGCCGGCGGAGTCGCACCGCGCCCTTCCAGGCCACGGCGGCGCTGACCGCCGGAACCCACGGTCGGACCCTTCTTGGTGCCTTCCTTGCGAATCGCACCGCGCCGCTTGGAGTTTCCCGCCATCTACTTGCCGCCTTCGTCGCGTAGCGCCCACTGCGGTCCGTCGGCAGTATCGGTCACCTCGATGCCGGCTTCCTTGAGCCGATCTCGAATCTCATCAGCCAGAGCCCAATCGCGGGTCTGGCGGGCCCCGTCCCGGCGGTTCAGCTCGGCGCGCACCAACACGTCGACCGCAGCCAGGGCCGCCGACGTCTCGTCGCGGGTCTCCCAGCGCTCGTCGAGCGGGTCGCACCCGAGAATCCCCATCATCGAACGGATTTCACGCGCCTTCACCAGCGCGGTCTCATGATCGCCGGATTCCAGCGCCCGGTTGCCGTCGGCGCGGGCGGCATGCACCTCGGCCAGGGCGGCGGGCACGGCGAGGTCGTCGTCGAGTGCTGCGCCGAACTTCTCGGTCCAGGTGCTGGGCACCACGATGCCGACGCGAGTCCGCACCCGGTGTAGGAACTCTTCGATTCCGGTGTAGGCCTTGACCGCATCCTGCAGGGCGTTCTCGGAGAATTCCAGCATCGACCGGTAATGCGCGCTGCCCAGGTAGTAGCGCAGCTCGGCAGGCCGAACCCGTTGCAGCACAGCCGGAATCGACAGGACATTGCCCAGCGACTTGCTCATCTTCTCCCCGCCCATGGTGACCCAGCCGTTGTGCAGCCAGTACCGGGCGAAGCCGTCGCCGGCGGCACGCGCCTGCGCGATCTCGTTCTCGTGGTGCGGGAAGACCAAATCCATTCCGCCGCAGTGAATATCAAATTCAGCGCCGAGGTATTCGTGGGCCATCGCCACGCATTCGGAGTGCCAGCCCGGGCGGCCCGCTCCCCACGGCGTCGGCCAGGACGGCTCACCGGGTTTGGCGCCCTTCCACAGGGTGAAGTCGCGCTGGTCGCGCTTACCGGTCGCCACACCCTCGCCCTGGTGCACGTCGTCGACCTTGTGCCCGGAGAGCTTGCCGTACTCCGGAAAGCTCTGGACGTCGAAGTAGACGTCGCCGGCGCCGGTGTAGGCGTGGCCGGTGTCGACCAGTCGCTCGATGAGCTCGACGATCTGGGTGATGTGCCCCGTCGCCCGCGGCTCCGCCGACGGCGGCAGCACGCCCAGCGCGTCGTAGGCCGCCGAGAACGCGCGCTCGTGGGTGGCCGCCCACTCCCACCACGGCCGGCCTGCATCGGCGGCCTTGGTGAGGATTTTGTCGTCGATGTCGGTGACGTTGCGGATGAACGCGACGTCGAAACCCTTGGCCATCAGCCAGCGTCGCAGCACGTCGAAGGCGACCCCGCTGCGGACATGGCCGATGTGCGGCAAGCCCTGCACAGTGGCGCCACAGAGATAGATCGAGGCGTGACCGGAACGGATCGGCTCGAAATCGCGCACGGCACCGCTATAGGTGTCGTGGAGTCGCAGGGTGCCGGTCACGACGCGCCAGCTTACCGGCCTGAACGGCTCAGTCAGGCATCGAGGCAGACCCGGCCACCACCAAAGCGGTGGCGATGGCCGCCATACCCTCCCCGCGGCCGGTCAGCCCGAGTCCGTCGGTAGTGGTGGCCGAGACCGACACCGGGGCGCCCAGCAGGCCGCTCAGCAGGCGTTGAGCTTCCTCTCGGCGCGGGCCGATCTTGGGGCGGTTGGCGATCACCTGGACGACGGCGTTGCCGACAGTGAACCCCGCAGCGGTGAGCATCTCGCGGACGTGTTCGAGCATGCGAGCACCGGTGACACCGCGCCACTGCGGCTGGTCCACGCCGAACACCGACCCGAGATCGCCGAGGCCCGCCGCCGAGAGCAGAGCATCGCAGAGCGCGTGGACGGCGACGTCTCCATCGGAGTGTCCGGAGCAGCCGTCGGCATCGTCGAACAACAGGCCCAGCAGCCAGCAGGGCCGGCCGGTCTCGATCGGATGGACGTCGCTACCCAGCCCGACGCGGGGAATCGTCATGCGGCCAGCAGGGCTCGGGCCAGCTGGAGATCCAGCGGCGTGGTGACCTTGAACGCCAGTGGGTCGCCGGCGACGGTGTGCACCGGGGTGCCCAGGTATTCGACAAGCGAGGCGTCGTCGGTGACGGAGGCGCCGCCGGCCCGCTCGTAGGCGCGGCGCAGCAGCGCGGTCTCGAAGCCCTGGGGAGTCTGCACGGCCCTCAGTCCGGACCGTTCAGGAGTACCGAGAACGACGCCATTGGCGTCGACGGCTTTGATGGTGTCGGTGACCGGCAACACCGGGATGACCGCACGCAGGCCGTCCCGCAGGGCGGAGACGACCCGCTGTATCTGCTCGGCCGGCGTCAGCGGCCGAGCGGCGTCGTGTACGAGAACGAACTCGGGTTCGCCGACGGAGGCCAGCGCTCGTCGCACGGTTTCGGGACGCTCCGGACCCCCGGCGACGACCGTGGCACGTCCGTCGAGCAGCAGCTTTGTTTCGTCGACCCGCGCGGCAGGTGCGGCAACGACGACCCGGTCGATCACCCCAGAAGCCAACAGACCGTCCACGGCGCGTTCGAGCATGGTTCGGCCACCGAGATCCACGAAAGCCTTCGGGATACCCGCACCCAGCCGTTCACCGGAACCGGCGGCCGTGACGACCGCGACCGTCTCCGACACCAAACCCCTCAGGGCAGTCAGGACGCGGTGGCCAGCGCTTCGTCGAGAATGATGTTGGCCTTCTCGTCGTCGGTGTTCTCCGCAAGTGCGAGTTCGCCGACGAGAATCTGCCGGGCCTTGGCCAGCATGCGCTTCTCGCCCGCCGACAGACCGCGCTCTTGGTCCCGGCGCCACAGGTCGCGAACAACTTCAGCGACCTTGTTGACGTCACCGGACGCCAGCTTCTCGAGATTGGCCTTGTAGCGGCGCGACCAGTTGGTCGGCTCTTCGGTGTGCGGGGCGCGCAGCACCTGAAACACCTTGTCCAGGCCTTCCTGGCCCACCACGTCACGAACGCCGACGTACTCGGCGTTGTCAGCGGGAACGCGAACGGTGAGGTCGCCCTGGGAAACCTTCAGGACGAGGTATTCCCTCTGCTCGCCTTTGATGGTCCGGGTTTCGATCGCCTCGATCAATGCAGCACCGTGGTGTGGATAGACAACGGTGTCTCCGACCTTAAAAATCATCAGTTTCGAGCCCCTTTCACATCTCAATGTTAGCACGGGGGCCGACAGCGTGCGGAACAACGATGCAGGTCAGGGGCACCGCAGGTGAAGAAAGGGGGTTGACAGGGTGCCGAAACCGTGCAACGCGGGCACTTGTACCCACTGCTCAGCACACCCCCGCCGGGTCGCGGCCGACGACTTCTCTCACCGCCCCGCGAACCCTCAGCTACCGCCGCGCGACGCTACCTACTACTGTGCATAGTCGAACCGCGGCGGCGCGACCATGCCGTCCACACGGGCCGAGCAGGAGGCTGTTGTGAACCGCTTGACGAATCGCCTCGTCGCCGCATCCGCTGGCCTGGCGGCCAGCGCTCTGATCCTGACGGGGTGCGGCACCGGCCAGATCTCGCAGACCGCCGACCAGCAGTCGGCTGTCAACGGCGCCACTGCGAATGTCGCCAACATCGCTCTGCGCAACGTGCACATCCAGGCAGTGCAGTCCGGCGACGCCCTGAAGCCGGGCCGCACCGTCGAGCTCATCTTCGCCGCGGCAAACATCTCCCCGGACACCAACGACAAGCTGGTCAGCGTGAGCTCCGACGTGGGCTCGGTCGAGCTCACCGGGAACACCTCGATTCCGGCCGGATCCTCCTTGATCGTCGGCAGTGCCGACGGCCAGTCCGAAGCGGCGCCGATGGGCAGTGCCCAGCCGGCCAAGGCGGAGGTCACTCTCAGCCAGCCGATCTCCAACGGGCTGACCTACGGCTTCACCTTCACCTTCGAGAAGGCCGGCCAGGCAGAGGTCCAGGTGCCCATCTCGGCGGGCGGCGCAGAGCGGCAAGGGGCACCCGCAGGCCAGGAGTGAGCTGACACGGACCGCTAATCCGCGGTTCTGTCGGACCCACCCGATAGCGTCACGGCCGTGGCCAAGGCGCGTTCGCAATATCGCTGTTCGGAATGCCGCCATGTGATGGCCAAGTGGGTCGGCCGGTGCCCGGAGTGCGGAACCTGGGGCACGGTCGACGAGGTGGCCGGGGCGAGCGCAGCCGGCACCACTGCACAGCGCGCGGTCGTGCCGTCCACCCCTGCGGTGCCCATCAGCTCCATCAACCCGGACCGCACCCGCCACTTCCCCACCGGCGTCGACGAACTCGACCGGGTGCTCGGCGGCGGTGTGGTGCCCGGCTCGGTCAGCCTGCTGGCCGGTGATCCCGGGGTCGGCAAGTCCACGCTGCTGCTCGACGTGGTGCACCGGTGGGCGAGTTCGGGCCGGCGCGCTCTCTATGTGTCCGGCGAAGAGTCGGCGGGCCAGATCCGCATGCGCGGGGAGCGGACCGGCTGCACACACGACGAGGTGTTCCTGGCCGCGGAAACCGATATCAACACCGTGCTCGGCCATATCGAGGCGGTGCAGCCGAGTCTGGTGGTGGTCGACTCGGTGCAGACGATGACGGCGGGTGACACCGACGGTGTGGTCGGCGGGGTGACCCAGGTACGTGCGGTGACGACTGCGCTGACCGCGGCGGCCAAGTCGAGCGGCATAGCCCTGGTGCTGGTCGGCCACGTCACCAAGGACGGCGCCATCGCGGGACCACGCTCGCTGGAGCATCTGGTGGATGTGGTCCTGCACTTCGAGGGTGACCGCAACTCCACCCTCCGGATGGTCCGCGGAGTGAAGAACCGCTTCGGCGCCTCCGATGAGGTTGGCTGTTTCGTGTTGCAGGACAACGGCATTCAGGGGATTTCCGATCCGTCCGGATTGTTTCTCGACAACCGGCCCAATCCGGTACCCGGCACCGCGGTCACCGTGACGCTCGACGGTAAACGCCCGCTGATCGGCGAGGTCCAAGCGCTGCTGGCCTACCGGCCCGAGAACGCGCCGCAACGCCGCGCGGTCAGCGGGGTGGACAGTTCGCGGGCGGCGATGATCGCCGCGGTGCTCGAGCGGCGGGCCGGCCTCAAGGTCAGCGCCACCGACATCTATCTGTCCACCGTCGGCGGGATGCGGCTAGTGGATCCCTCGTCGGACCTGGCCGTCGCGATGGCGATGGCATCGGCCTACGCGGACCTGCCGCTGCCCAGCACGACCGTGGTGATCGGCGAAGTGGGCCTGGCCGGCGATCTGCGCCGCGTCACCGGGATGGACCGCAGACTGGCCGAAGCGGCTCGGCTGGGCTTCACCGAGGCGCTCGTCCCGGTGGGGTGCGGCACCGTCCCCAAGGGCTTCAAAGCCATCGAATCGGCCACCATCGGCGACGCCTTGCGCTCGATGCTGGCGATCGCGAAACGGCCCTACGACAAGGTCGTTACGCAGCTTCGGCGGGAGGGGTCGAGTAACGACCTCGACGCAGTGGACAATAAGTGGCTGTGAGCACCGTCAACGGAGCCAGCGGCTCCGCCCAGCCATCGGCGGTCACGCTGCGCGAGACCATCGGGCGACTGGCGCCCGGCACTGCCCTTCGCGACGGACTGGAGCGCATTCTGCGTGGTCGCACGGGTGCGCTGATCGTGCTGGGCTACGACGAGCGGGTCGAGACGATCTGCGACGGCGGCTTCTCGCTGGATGTGCGGTTCGCCCCCACCCGGCTGCGCGAGCTCTCGAAGATGGACGGTGCCGTCGTGCTGTCCACCGACGGCAACCGGATCGTGCGGGCCAATGTCCAACTGGTGCCGGATCCGACGATCCCCACCGACGAGTCCGGAACCCGGCACCGTTCTGCCGAGCGCACCGCGATCCAGACCGGCTATCCGGTCGTCTCGGTGAGCCATTCGATGAACATCGTCACGGTGTACGTGTCCGGGGAACGCCACGTGGTGGCCGACTCGGCCACCATCTTGTCGCGGGCCAACCAGGCGATCGCGACCCTGGAACGCTACAAGGCTCGCCTCGACGAGGTGTCCCGACAGCTGTCCACCGCCGAGATCGAAGACTTCGTCACCCTGCGCGACGTCATGACGGTGGTGCAGCGGCTCGAGATGGTTCGCCGCATCGGGCTCGAAATCGATTATGACGCAGTGGAACTGGGCACGGACGGCCGGCAGCTGCGGCTTCAGCTCGAGGAACTGCTGGGCGGCAACGACACCGCACGCGAGCTGATCATGCGTGACTATCACGCCAACCCCGACCCGCCGTCGAAGGCTCAGGTCGCCTCGACGCTGGCCGAACTGGACTCGCTGTCGGACACCGAACTGCTGGACTTCACCGCGCTGTCGCGCGTGTTCGGATACCCCTCGACGGCCGAGGCGCAGGATTCAGCGCTCAGTGCCCGTGGCTATCGGGCGATGGCCGGTATCCCCCGCCTGCAGTTCGCTCACGTCGACCTCCTGGTACGCCGCTTCGGTTCCCTGCAGGGACTGCTGGCAGCCAGTGCCACCGACCTGCAGTCCGTCGAAGGCATCGGCGCGATGTGGGCCCGGCACGTTCGCGAGGGTTTGTCGCAGCTGGCCGAGTCGACCATCGCCGACCGGCTGGTCTAGCGCGTCGAGATAGCACTGAGGGCGAAGAATCGGTCGATTCTTCGCCCTCAGTGCTATCTGAATGCCTACCCCGCGGGGGCGGGCGCCGGCGGCGGAGCCTCACCCGGGGCACCGGCGGGCAGCTGCTGCCCGGCGGCGGGCGCGGCGCCCGGCGGCGGAGCGTCGGCCAGGATGAACGGCACCGTCGCCGAACGCAGGTTGCCCAGCTGAACGACCAGGTTGTAGGTGCCGGGTCCGATCGGCTGGCGCGGCAGCGGGCACTGCGGTGCTGAGCCCATGCCGGTCCAGGTCACCTCGGTGGTGACCTGCTCACCCGGATTGAACGTCTTGACCAGCGTCTCGTTCGACGGCGCGCAGTCCAGGTTCGACCACAGCCGCTTGCCATCCATCGAGTACACGTAGGCGGCGAGCACGGCAGCGCCGACGTCACGCTTGCACGCCACCAGGCCGATGTTGGTGACGACCATGGTGAACTTGGGCTGATCACCGATCGCGTACTGCGGCTGGTTGGTGATGCCCTTGACCGCCAGGTTGGAATCCGGGCAGTCGTCGCCCTCTTTGAGCACCGGCGGCGGCATGACGGCCTCGGTGGGCGTTGGTGCGACCGCGACGGGTCCCGCGGGGGTCTCCGCCGGTGGTGGCGGCGCGACGACGGGAGTCTTGTTGTCCGGCTGGGGGTTCTGCGGTTGAGCCGCGGGCGTGGTCTTCACGGCGCTCTTCGAATCCGAGCCACCGCTGAACACGATGAAGGCCACCCCGACGACGATTGCGGTAACCACCGCGACGATGCCGATTGCCAGAGCACGGCGTCGCCAATAAATTTGCGAGGGTAGGGGTCCACGCGGTTCCAGATCCAGATCCAGCACGTTTCCACGGTAAGGCCAGGTCACTGCGAGTTGTCCGACCCCGCTCGGCGTGTCGCCTTGTTAGCTAGCTGGAAAAGTGGTTATTCGCCGATATCGCCGAGGTGTTCGCGCAGCACAACTTTGCCGTCGGCGAGTTGATAAGTCAGTCCCACGATGGCCAGCGCGCCTGCGGCGACCCGCTCGGCGATGAGGGCGGACCGGGCCAGCAGCTGCGTACCGGTCTCGATGACATGGCGGGCCTCGAACTCGTCGACGCGGGTCAAGCCCTCGCGGCGACCCACCAGGATCGACGGGGTCACCCGTTCGACGAGATCGCGGATGTATCCGCCCGGTACCGCACCGTCGTCGAGCGCGGACAGCGTGGCCTTGACCGCGCCGCAGCTGTCGTGCCCGAGAACGGTGATCAGCGGCACGTTGAGCACGCCGACCGCGTACTCGATGGAGCCCAGCACCGCAGAGTCGATGACGTGTCCCGCGGTGCGCACCACGAACATGTCGCCGAGACCCTGGTCGAAGATGATCTCGGCGGCGACCCGGCTGTCAGCGCAGCCGAAGATGACTGCGGTCGGGGTTTGTCCCCCGGCCAACCGCGCGCGATCCTCGATGCTCTGGCTGGGATGCTGTGGCTGGCCGGCAACGAATCGCTCGTTACCCTCTTTGAGTGCCTTCCAAGCGGTTATCGGGCTGGTGTTCGGCATGGCGACCATTCTGCCTTGTCTCTCACCTCGAAACGATATGAGTTCCATTTGTGACGAGCTCGTCGTCTGGTACGGGCACGCCCGGCGCGATCTGCCGTGGCGCAATCCCGATGTGACGGCATGGCAAATCCTGGTCAGCGAATTCATGCTGCAGCAGACTCCGGTCGCGCGGGTGGCACCGATCTGGCTCGACTGGGTGGCGCGCTGGCCGACCCCCTCGGCGACGGCGGCAGCCAGCGCCGCGGACGTGCTTCGCGCCTGGGGCAAGCTCGGATATCCGCGGCGAGCCAAGCGCCTGCACGAATGCGCGACCGTGATCGCCACCGAACACGATGACCGGGTGCCCGACGACGTCGAGGTGTTGTTGACCCTGCCCGGTGTCGGCTCATACACCGCCCGCGCGGTGGCCTGTTTCGCCTACCAACAGAGCGTGCCGGTGGTGGACACCAACGTGCGACGGGTCGTAGCGCGAGCGATCCACGGTCTTGCCGATGCCGGAAACCCCTCCACCACAAGAGATATGGGCGACGTCCTGGCGCTGATGCCCGATGACGAGACGGCTCCGGTGTTCTCGGCGGCGCTGATGGAACTCGGTGCGACGGTGTGCACGGCGCGCTCGCCCAAATGCGGGGTGTGTCCGCTGAGCGTGTGCGCCTGGCGGGCCGCCGGGCACCCGCCGGCAGCCACCGCACCACGGCCTGCCCAGCGGTTTGCCGGGACCGACCGGCAGGTGCGCGGCAAGTTGCTGGATGTGTTGCGCGCCAGCACTTCTCCGGTATCGCGCGATCAGCTTGACGTGGTGTGGCTGACCGATACCGCACAGCGCGACCGCGCACTGGACTCGCTTCTGGTGGACGGCCTGGTGGAGCAGACCGCCGACGGCCGCTTCGCGTTGTGCGGCGAGGCGGACTAGGCCGAGCGGGCGAACCGGCGACGGTAGTCCGACGGGGTGACGCCGACGATTCGGCGGAAGTGGTGGCGTAGCAGCGTGGCATTGCCGAATCCCGCCCGCTCGGCGATGCGGTCGATGTCCAGATCGGTCTCCTCCAGCATCCGGCGGGCGTAGAGCACCCGCTGATCGGTGACCCACTGCATGGGCGTGGTGCCGGCCTCCTCGACGAAGCGCCGCGCGAACGTTCGCGCCGACATGTTGGCCCGGCGAGCCATGCTCGTGACCGTGTGCGGCTTGTCGAGATTGGACAGGATCCAATCCAATTGCGGCGCAAACCCTTCCGAACATCGCGCGGGAATGGGTTGCTCGATGTACTGACGCTGTCCGCCATCGCGCTGCGGTGGCACCACCATTCGCCGGGCGATGATGTTGGTGACCGCGCTGCCGAGTTCGCGGCGGACCAGGTGCAGGCACGCGTCGATACCGGCGGCGGTGCCGGCACTGGTCACCAGGTCGCCGTCGTCGACGAACAGCACGTTGCGGTCGATGATCGCGGTGGGATAGCGCTGCGCGAGGTCGTCGGCGTGCATCCAGTGCGTGGTGCAGTGCCGCCCGTCGAGCAGGCCCGCCTCACCCGCCACGAATGCGCCGGAACAGACGGTCAGGATCGTCGACCCGGCCGCGTGGGCGGCCCGCAGGGCTTCTAGCGCTTCCGGCGGGTACGCCTCGACCGGGCCGGTGACCGCCGACACCGCCACCACGTCGGCGCCTATCAGGGCATCGAGGCCGTGGTCGGGCACCAGCGCCGCGCCGACACTGGTGCGCAGTGGCTTGCCCGCTTGCGGGCCGCACACCTTGAAATCGAAGTTGGGCACACCGTCTGCCGCCCGGTCGATGCCGAAGACCTCGCACACCACGCCGAACTCGAAGACGGCGACGTTGTCCAAGACCAGCGCCGAGACACTCTTCAAAGGCATGGCAGAATTTTATCTCACCGGGTCAGTACTGCCACTGTTGGCGGGATCTTTTTCCCCGAAGCATTACTGCCATGAACATTTTCGCCGCCATCCTCAAGAAACTTCATCTGCACGCCGATCAATTCCGGGTGTGGGCACCGATGGTCGGTCCGCTGTTCGCCGACGATGCCGACCTGCGCCGGATCAGCCACGACCTCGACGCCGTGCGGACCCGGTTCGAACACCATCCGACCTGGCCGTCGTCAGGTGTCCTCGGGGAGCGCCGCTAGGAACGACTCGACGGCGTCCCGGTACCGGTCCGGGGCGTCGTCGTGAACGAGGTGGCCTGCCCCGTCGACGTGGACGTAGCGAGCCGACGGCCCGGCCAGCTCGGCCATTCGCCGCATCTGCCCGGGCGGCGCCACCGAGTCACCCGCCTCGATCAGCAACACCGGCGCCCGGACCGCCTGCCACTGCCGCCAGTAGTCCCGAGTCCCCCACTCCGCCGCAATCTCGATCCAGCGAGCCGGCTGGCCGTGCAGCCGCCAGCCGGTCGCCGTTCGGTCGAAGGCTTCGAGGAAGTAGCGCCCGGCGACCGGCCCGAACTCGTCGAAGACCTGCTGCTCCGTGGAGTACTCAACCGGCAAGGCATGCACCCACGGCTCCCACGGGCCGGTGGTGCGGCCGACGAAGTCCGGCGCCATGTCCTCGACCACCAGCGCGCGCACCAGATCGGGACGCTGCGCGGCCAAGCACCAGGAATGCAGACCACCCATCGAGTGCCCGACGAGTACCGCGGGGCCGTCGAGGCTTGCCAGCGCGTCACCGAGGTCGGTCACGAACCGTTCGGTGCTGACCGGTTCGCCATCCTCGACCTCACGGCCGCGGTGCCACGGTGCGTCGTAGGTGTGTACCGACCCGAACCGGGCCAGCCACGGCACCTGCCGCGACCACGTGGTGCCCCGGCCCATCAAGCCGTGCACCAACACCACGGGCCGCCCGTTTCCACCCCGATAGGTCAGCAGCTCAGTGCTCACCGGTTCATCTTGCGCGGTCGGTCACCGGCCCGGGCGGGCGCGGTAGCCTTGCGCCATGTCCGTTGTGAAGATCAACGCAATCGAGATTCCGCCGGGTGCCGGTCCAGAGCTGGAGAAGCGTTTCGCCAACCGCGCTCACGCCGTGGACAACCAGCCGGGCTTCCTCGGGTTCCAATTGCTGCGACCCGTCAAGGGTGAGGACCGCTACTTCGTGGTGACCACATGGGAGTCCGAGGAGGCGTTCCAGGCCTGGGCGAGCGGGCCGGCGATCCACGCGCATGCCGGCGAGCGCGCCAACCCGGTGGCCAAGGGTGCCCATCTGCTCGAGTTCGAGGTTGTGTTGGACGTTGCCGGGACCGGCTCGAAGGCGTAGCGCACGCCGGGGGTGCCGGCGCGCGGTGGCAGTCGCCACCGTGATCGCGTCCGCGGCCGCCCTGGCAACCAGCTGCACATCGCCACCCGCGCCGTCCGCCAATGCCGGCGCGGGCGTTCGCATCGACCTCAACACCCCGCAAGGAGTGCGAGCCAAGCAGGTCATGGACATGCTGAACTCGGACTGGCCGATCGGCAATGAGAGCGTCAAGACGCTGGCCACCCCGGAGCTGGTGGACCCGGTCGCCCACACCATGGACTCGCTGTGGTGGGACCGGCCCTACACCCTGGCCGGCGTCGAGGTCGGCGCCAACGTCGCCACCCTGCACATGCTGACCTCCTACGGCGCCCGCCAGGACATCGACCTGCGCATCGGCGACGACACCTTCGTCAGCCGGTTCGTCGTCACCACCGAGAAACCGAAGATCGACTCGTGGCAGGACGTCGACACCGCACTGAGCCGCACCGGCGCCCGCTACTCGTGGCAGGTGTCCAAGGTCGACGACGGCCGCTGCGAGAAGGTCGCGGGCACCAACACCTCTGAATCCCTGCCGCTGGCTTCGATTTTCAAGACATACGTGTTGTACGCGGTCGAAACTGCCGTCGCTACAGGCACGGTGAACTGGGACGACAAGCTGACGATCACCGCTGAAGTGAAGAAGCTCGGTTCATCGGGCTTCGACAAGCTTCCGCCCGGATCGCAGATCACCGTCCGCGAGGCCGCGGGCAAGATGATCTCGACGAGCGACAACATGGCCACCGATCTGCTGATCGCACGGGTGGGCACCCGTGCCATCGAAGAGGCCCTGGTCGCCGCAGGGCACCACGACCCCGCGAGCATGACGCCGTTCCCGACCATGCGGGAACTGTTCGCGATCGGCTGGGGCAATCCCGATGTGCGTGAGCAGTGGAAGACAACCGTGCCGGCGAATCGGGGAAACCTGTTGCACGACGCGGATTCCCGCCCGTACGAGCCTGATCCGATGCGCTCCCACACGCCGGCCTCGACCTACGGCGTGGAGTGGTACGGCAACGCCGAGGACATCTGCCGCGTGCACGCCGCCCTGCAGCACAATGCCGTCGGTCGCGCGGCTCCGGTCAAGGACGTGATGTCCGAAGCCGCGGGCATCGACCTCGACCCCGCCGAGTGGCCCTACATCGCCGCCAAGGCCGGAAACCTGCCCGGCGAGATGACATTCAGCTGGTATGCGGTGGACCGAACGGGCCAGGCCTGGGTGGTCAGCTTCCAGTTCAACTGGCCCCGTTTCCACAGCGCGAACGCGGGCGGCTGGGCGATGATGATCATCAAGCAGGTGTTCGGGTTACTGCCCCGCTACCGCTGAGCGCAGCGTCCACACCGATCCTCGGTGATGCAGGGCGGTGCTGCTGGCCGGCGCGATATCGATGCGCCAGAACGACTTTGGCGGTGCGTCGAGCACGCTGAGGATCGCCGCGCGAACCACTGCGGGGTGGGTGAACGCGACAACGCGACCCGGTGTGCGGGCGATGTCGACCAGCCAGCCGCGCACCCGCTCGATCAGCTCGACGACCGATTCGCCGTTGTGCGGGCGGCTTTCAGGGTCGGTCAGCCACTGCGTGAGCTCACCCGGCTGCACCTGTTCGAGGCTGCGGCCGCCCCAGGAACCGCACCCCAGGTCGGCCAGCCGCGGATCAACCGCAGGTGTCAGGCCGAGCGCTTCCGCGCTCTGGAGCGCACGAAGTTCCGGCCCGGAGAGCACCAGATCGGCGGCACCGACATCAACCCCGGCCAGCTGCCGTCGGCCGATGGCGTTGAGCTCTTCGTCGAGCGGAAATCGTCCGGCTGCCATGGCATCGGTCATGGCGTGTGACACCAGGGTCAGCCGGACGACCTCGCTCACGCCGCTCCCTCGCAAGCGAGGTAGCGGCGTGTCCGCCTATGGTTCGCTCCGCAAGCGTCGCTCACGCCGTAATGGGTTCCTGCTGCTTGCTGTCGAGCAGCCGGTGCAGCATCGCCGCACCGGCCAGACCGATCGTCGTCCAGACAATCACCTGGGTGCCCAGCGCGTACAGCCGGAACTCATACAGATCCGTCGCCGGGAAGCCCGGAAACACAATCGTCCCGGCCTCGTTCACCATCGGGCCGGGTATCTCGTCGATGGTCGGCAGCACGAGCATCAGGATTGCGACCGCGACGATGTACGCCCCGCCCGCGGCCAGCGTGGCGTTCCAGGCACCCAGCTTCGGGGTGAGCTGGAAGGCCAGGTAGACCGCGGCGACCATGAACAGCGCGGACAGCGCCACCATCAACACGTAGAGCAGCGCGCGCTGCTTGATGGTCTCGTCGAGGCTGGTGGCCGGCGGGCTGGGCGGATACTTCAGTGCCGGCACCACCCACAGCGAGATGAGCATCGCGCCCGCGGTCAGCACCGCCAGCTTGCGGGCCGACACGGCGTCGATGCGGCTGTAGGCCACGCAGAACACGACGGCGAACAACGCACCTAGCGCCACGCTGAAGAGCAGCACGCCCAGCCCCATGCCGATGTTGGACTGCACCGTCCGGGTGAACAGCTCGCCGCCCTCATGGCTGTGCCCATGCCCGTGCGCGGACGCCGCCTCCATGGCTTCATGCGCCGCGGTGGTGCCGTCCTCGAATTCGATGGCCCGGCCGACGATCGGCTCGATGAAGATCTTGGACCAGACGAATCCGAACACGCCTGCGAGGGCGCCGGCCAGAATGCCGCGCCAGATTATTGACTTTTCCATTGTTTTTACAGTGATTCCCGCCGGCTCAGTGGCAGGGGAAGCCGAGCAGGTGGCGGGCGTCATGCACGAATTCGTGGATGTACATGTTGTCGCCGAACACCGAGGTGGCGCCTTGGTCGACACCGACGAAGTACAACACCACCAGCGCGAAGAAGGCGGTCAGCGACAGCCAGACGACAGCTTTGGCGGCCGAGAGATCGACGGCGCGCGAGCGGCCCGTTGTCTGCGGAGTAGTCATTCGGTGTCCTTCCAGGGAGCTACGCGTCCCAATGCGAACCATGACGGGCCTCGGGTCTGACTTTCAACAGTGGCGCGACCGTTCTGGAATTTCACCAGATTCCTCGACTCGTCTCTTACACCGAGGATGCTATACCGCCGTGGGTTCAGCTGGCGCCGTAACCCAGCTGCTGCGCGGTGTACTTGGCGGCATCGGTGACCGGGACCGCCTGCACCGCGGTGCCGTAGGCGCAGATTTCGGTCCAGACATCGCCGAGTTCGGTGGTGTCGAAACGCATTCCGATGATCGCGTTGCCGCCGCGAGTCCGGGCCTCGGTCATCAGGCGATTCATAGCCTCGTTGCGGCTCTCGGCGAGATTCTTGGTCATGCCCTGCAGCTCACCGCCGAACATGCTCTTGAAGCCCGCGCCCATCTGGGAGAAGGCGTTGCGCGATCGCACGGTGAGACCGAAGACCTCGCCGCACACCCGCTGGATCTCCCAGCCGGGGATGTCGTTGGTGGTAACCACAAGCATGAGCAGAGGGTAGCGGTCGCACGTGGGCGAATCGATGCGGACGAAAACAATTCATCGCGGATACGAAAAAGGCCCCCGAGACTGTCGGGGGCCTTATTCGCTGGTGCTTATTCGCTGGCGGTGCCTGCGCTGGCCAGATCGGGCTCGGCCTCGGTGCGCTTGGGTCCACCGACGAAGGTGAACTTCGCGTCCTCGCCGGCGCCTTCGCCGTCCCAGTTCTCCACGTCGACGGTGACCATCTGACCGGGGCCGACCTCTTCGAAGAGGATCTTCTCCGAGAGGGCGTCCTCGATCTCGCGCTGGATGGTCCGGCGCAGCGGCCGGGCACCCAGGACCGGGTCGAAGCCGCGCTTGGCCAACAAGGACTTGGCCTTGTCGGTCAGCTCCATCGTCATGTCCTTGGTCTTGAGCTGCTTGGACACCCGGCCCACCATCAGGTCGACCATCTCGATGATCTCGTCCTGCGTCAGCTGGTGGAAGACGATGATGTCGTCGATGCGGTTGAGGAACTCCGGACGGAAGTGCTTCTTCAGCTCGTCGTTGACCTTCTGCTTCATCCGCTCGTAGTTGTTCTCACCGCCACCCTGCGTGAAGCCGAGGCCGACCGCCTTGCTGATGTCGGAGGTGCCCAGGTTCGAGGTGAAGATCAGCACGGTGTTCTTGAAGTCGACCGTGCGGCCCTGGCCGTCGGTGAGACGTCCGTCCTCGAGGACCTGCAACAGGGTGTTGTAGATCTCCTGGTGGGCCTTCTCGATCTCGTCGAACAGCACCACCGAGAACGGCTTGCGCCGCACCTTCTCGGTGAGCTGGCCACCCTCCTCGTAACCGACGTATCCGGGCGGGGCACCGAACAACCGCGACGCGGTGAAGCGGTCGTGGAACTCGCCCATGTCGATCTGGATGAGTGCGTCGTCGTCGCCGAACAGGAACTCCGCCAGCGCCTTGGACAGCTCGGTCTTACCGACACCGGACGGGCCGGCGAAGATGAACGAGCCGGACGGGCGCTTGGGATCCTTCAGGCCGGCGCGGGTACGCCGGATGGCCTTGCTGACCGCGCGGACCGCGTCCTCCTGGCCGATGATCCGCTTGTGCAGCTCGTCCTCCATGCGCAGCAGCCGAGTGGTCTCCTCCTCGGTCAGCTTGAACACCGGGATGCCGGTCCAGTTACCCAGCACCTCGGCGATCTGCTCATCGTCGACCTCGGCGACAACATCGAGATCGCCTGAGCGCCACTGCTTTTCACGCTCGGCGCGCTGAGCGACCAGCTGCTTCTCGCGGTCCCGCAGATTCGCGGCCTTCTCGAAGTCCTGCGCGTCGATCGCGGATTCCTTCTCCCGGCGGGCGTCGGCGATCTTCTCGTCGAACTCACGCAGGTCTGGCGGCGCGGTCATCCGGCGGATGCGCATGCGCGCGCCGGCCTCGTCGATCAGGTCGATCGCCTTGTCCGGCAGGAACCGGTCGTTGATGTAGCGGTCGGCCAGGGTGGCCGCCGCGACCATTGCGGCGTCGGTGATCGACACCCGGTGGTGGGCCTCGTACCGGTCGCGCAGACCCTTCAGGATCTCGATGGTGTGCGCCACCGTCGGCTCACCCACCTGGACCGGCTGGAACCGGCGCTCCAGGGCGGCGTCCTTCTCGATGTACTTGCGGTACTCGTCGAGCGTGGTCGCACCGATCGTCTGCAGCTCGCCTCGAGCCAGCTTCGGCTTGAGGATCGACGCCGCGTCGATGGCACCTTCGGCGGCACCCGCACCGACCAGCGTGTGCAGCTCGTCGATGAACAGGATGATGTCGCCGCGGGTGTTGATCTCCTTGAGCACCTTCTTGAGGCGCTCCTCGAAATCACCGCGGTAACGGCTGCCGGCCACCAGCGACCCGAGGTCGAGGGTGTAAAGCTGCTTGTCCTTGAGCGTCTCGGGAACCTCGCCGTGCACGATCGCCTGGGCCAGACCCTCGACCACCGCGGTCTTGCCGACGCCGGGCTCGCCGATCAGCACCGGGTTGTTCTTGGTGCGCCGGCTCAGCACCTGCATCACCCGCTCGATTTCCTTCTCGCGGCCGATGACCGGGTCGAGCTTGCCCTCCATCGCGGCCGCGGTGAGGTTGCGGCCGAACTGGTCGAGGACCAGCGACGTCGACGGGTTGCCGGACTCGCCGCCACGGCCGCCGGTGCCCGCTTCCGCGGTCTCCTTGCCCTGGTAGCCGCTCAGCAGCTGAATGACCTGCTGGCGCACCCGGGTCAGTTCGGCGCCGAGCTTCACGAGCACCTGGGCTGCGACGCCCTCGCCCTCACGGATCAGGCCGAGCAGAATGTGCTCGGTGCCGATGTAGTTGTGGCCGAGTTGCAGCGCCTCACGCAGGCTCAGCTCGAGAACCTTCTTGGCGCGCGGGGTGAAGGGGATGTGCCCGGACGGGGCCTGCTGGCCCTGACCGATGATCTCCTCGACCTGGCTGCGGACACCTTCGAGCGAGATGCCCAGCGACTCCAGTGACTTGGCGGCTACGCCTTCACCCTCATGAATAAGTCCCAGCAGGATGTGCTCGGTGCCGATGTAGTTGTGGTTGAGCATCCGGGCTTCTTCTTGAGCCAGGACGACGACCCTGCGGGCACGGTCGGTGAATCTCTCGAACATCCTCGGTTACCTGCTCTCCATCACGATTAGGTACAGCGGTAGTCACCACGTACCTGTCGTCCACTCTAATGGGCGGTTCGGGGAGGCGTCCTCCCTTGTCACCCTTACCGCGTCCCTAGCGGTGCGGACCTAGCACACCAACGCGGCGGAGCTGCGAATCGTTTCCGGCAATCACCGGCATCCGCTTCGCCGCGAGCGAACGCCAACCGGCACCTCCGTCGCGGCGAGGGACGAGCGGGTTAGCTGATCCCTAGGTTGCGGCGTGGAAGGCGTCGATGATGTCGGCCGGGATGCGTCCCCGCGTCGACACCTTGTGGCCATTGCGGCGCGCCCATTCCCGGATCGCGGCGCTCTGCTCCCGATCGATGCTCGCGCGGCCACGGCCGGCCGGGCCCGAACGCCCGCGGCGACGGCCGCCCACCCGACGGCTGGCCTCGACCCACTGCTTGAGATCGTTACGCAGTTTCTGAGCATTTTTTGAAGAAAGATCGATCTCATAGCTCACGCCATCGAGCGCGAATTCGACCGTTTCATCGGCTGCGCCCGCACCGTCGAAATCGTCGACGAGCGTCACGGTCACCTTTTTGGCCATTGCCTCACTGAATCCTTCTGCCTGCGCTCAACAACCCATAGTCGAGCGTCTTCCCCATGTGAACCAATGTGCCACAGCGGCCCACATCATTCAACGTAGCTCGGATAAGCGCACCTCAGCCATGTCGGCGAACAATCGGGAACAAAACAGTTTCCCGAATTGACAAGCCGGTGAGCGCCATCAGCAGACGATCGACGCCCATTCCGGTTCCCGTGGTCGGGGGCATCGCATACTCCATTGCCGCCAGGAAATCCTCGTCGAGTGCCATCGCCTCGTCGTCGCCCGCTGCCGCCGCCCTGGCTTGGGCCTCAAAGCGCTCGCGCTGCACGATCGGGTCGACCAGCTCGGAATAGCCGGTGGCCAACTCGAACCCGCGCACGTACAGATCCCACTTCTCCGTGACGCCGGGGATGCTGCGGTGCTGACGCGTCAACGGTGTGGTCTCGACCGGGAAATCCTTGACGAATGTCGGGGCCCACAATGTGTCCCCGACGGTGTGCTCCCACAGTTCTTCGATCACCTTGCCGTGCCCGTAGCCGCGATCCCGCGGGATCTCCACCTCGAGCCGGTCGGCAATAGTGAGGAGATATTCCAGCGAAGTGTCCGGGGTGATCTCTTCACCGAGGGCTTCAGACAACGACGGGTACATTTCCAGCGACGGCCATTCACCGTCGAGGTCATAGATTGTGCCGTCCGGCAATGGCACTTGCCGCGTGCCGATCGCCTCATCCGCAACTTCCTGAATAACTTCACGGGTGACGATCGCCGAATCGTCATACGTACCCCATGCTTGATAAGTCTCGAGCATCGAGAATTCCGGCGAATGCGTCGAATCCGCGCCTTCGTTTCGGAAGTTCCGATTGAGCTCGAAAACCTTCTCCAGACCGCCGACCACGCATCGCTTGAGGAACAACTCCGGCGCGATCCGCAGATACAGGTCGGCGTCGAGCGCGTTCGAGTGGGTGACGAACGGCCGCGCCGCCGCACCACCGGCCAGCGTCTGCAGCATCGGTGTCTCGACTTCGAGGAACCCACGACGATCCAGCGCATTGCGCAGCGCACGGACCACGGCGATGCGTTGCCGGGCCACGGTTCGGGCCTGCGGGCGCACGATCAGGTCGACGTACCGCTGCCGAACGCGCGACTCCTCGCTCATCTCTTTATGGGCGACGGGCAGCGGACGCAATGCCTTGCTGGCCATCTGCCAGGCATCGGCCAGCACCGAGAGTTCGCCGCGGCGGGAACTGATCACCTCGCCGTGCACGAACACGATGTCGCCGAGATCCACCTCGGTCTTCCAGGCTTCGAGCGCGTCCGCACCGACGCCGGCCAGGCTGATCATGGCCTGCAGTTGGGTGCCGTCGCCTTCCTGCAGGGTGGCGAAGCACAACTTGCCCGAGTTCCTGGCGAACACGACCCGACCGGTGACGCCGACGATGTCGCCGGTGGCGGAGTCGGCTTCCAGGTCGGGATACGCGGCCCTGATCTGGGCCAGCGAATGAGTTCGCGGCACCGAGACGGGGTAGGGATCTTTCCCTTCGGCCAACAGGGCCTCGCGCTTGCCCTGGCGAATCCGGAACTGCTCGGGGACGTCGGAGTCCGCGTGGTCGGTATCCGGAGTATCAGCAGAGCTCACGACGTGCCAGCTTAAATGAGGTCATGGGGTCCCTCATAAACGCGGCCGCGGTGGCAGCCCTGGCGGGCGAACGCGTGGACTGGCGGTTCAAGGGGCTGCCGGCCACCTGGTCGGGGCGGACCGTGGCGCAGATCTGTGCCGAGGCGCCCGATCTTGCCGACGCCGGACCGCTGGGCCCGGTGTGCGCGCTCTCCGAGGAGGCACTGCGACACAACCTGGCCACGATGGCGGGCTGGTGTGCAAGGCACGGGGCCGAGCTGGCACCGCACGGGAAAACCCACATGGCGCCGCAGCTGCTGGCCCGGCAGTTCGCAGCCGGCGCCTGCGCGGTGACCGCCGCGACGATCAGCCAGGTGCGGACCTACCGCGCGTTCGGAGTGCGCGAGGTGGTGCTGGCCAACGAACTGGTGGACGCCGCAGCCCTGGCGTGGCTGGCCGCCGAGCTCGACGCCGATCCCGAGTTCCGGCTGATCTGCTGGGTCGATTCCACGCGTGGGGTGGCGCTGATGACAGCGGCGTTGCAGGCGGCGGGCACGCGGCGCCCGGTCGATGTCTGTGTCGAGCTGGGCGCGACGGGCACTCGCACCGGCTGCCGCGACGACGCGACCGCAGATGCGGTGGCCGCCGCGGCGGTCGCCAGTCCGCGGCTTCGACTGGTCGGGGTGGCCGGTTACGAGGCCGCCCTGGGCCACGACGTGTCCGCCGCCGGTGTGGGCCGGGTCCGGGCCTACCTCGACTGGGTTCGTGCGGTGTCGACCCGGCTGGCACCCATGTGCTCGGGGCCCGACGTCATCGTGACTGCCGGCGGCAGTACGCATTTCGACCTGGTCGCCGAGACGCTGACCGGCCCGTGGCGCACGATCCTGCGCAGCGGGGTGTATCTGACCAACGACGACGGGCTCTATCTGCGGACCTCACCGCTGACCAGGCCGGGTGCGGAGCCGGGCGGGTTCGTACCGGCGATGCACATGTGGGCTCAGGTGTGTTCACGGCCCGAGCCGGGCCTGGCGTTGTTGACGATGGGCCGTCGCGACGTGTCGTTCGACGCAGATCTTCCTGTGCCGCAACGACTTCGACTCGATGGCCACTGGTCCTCCTTGACCGGCTGTGAGGTCGTTGCGCTCAACGACCAGCACGCGTTCCTGCGGCTGTCGCCGGCCGCCGAGGACGTCGTCGAGGTGGGCAGCTGGATCGAGTTCGGGGTGTCACACCCGTGCACGGTGTTCGACAAATGGCAGCTGATCCCGGTGCTCGACGAGCACGGCCGGGTGGTCGATCTGGTGCGAACGTTCTTCTAGCGGGCCGATTTGATCCGGCGCTGATTGTCGCGGTTGCGTTCGTAGACCATCCGCAGGCCGTCGAGGGTGAGGTGCTGATCGTAGTGCTGCACGGTGTGCAGGTCGGGCAGCATCAACGGGGCGGTGTGACCGGTCGCGACAACCGCCACGTCGGAGCCGGCGAAGCCGTCGACATCCTCGCGGATCCGGTTCACCAGGCCGTCGACCAGGCCCGCGAAGCCGAACATCGCGCCGGCCTGCATGCATTCCACGGTGTTCTTGCCGACCACCGACCGCGGCCTGGTGAGCTCGACGCGACGCAACGCCGCAGACCGTGCAGCCGCCGCGTCCGAGGACACCTGGACACCGGGAGCGATTGCGCCACCCAGGAATTCGCCCTTGGCCGAGACGACGTCCACACAGATCGAGGATCCGAAGTCCACCACGATCGCGGCGGAGGAGAACTTGGCGTAGGCGGCCAGGCAGTTCACGATCCGGTCGGCGCCGACCTCTTTGGGGTTGTCCACCAGCAGCGGAATGCCGGTGCGCACGCCAGGTTCGATCAGCACATGCGGCACGGCGGACCAGTACTGCTCGAGCATGAGCCGCACCTCGTACATCACCGAGGGCACGGTGGACAGGCCGGTTGCACCGGTCAGGCGTTCGGAGTCGTCGCCGATCAATCCCTCGATGGTGAGTGCGAGTTCGTCGGCGGTCACTTCCGGCTCGGTGCGAATTCGCCAGTGCTGCACGACTTTCGCATGATCGCCGGATCCGGACATCAACCCGACGACGGTGTGGGTGTTGCGGACGTCGATCGCCAGCAGCACGGTCAGCTCACCGTCCGTGGCGACAGCAGGCCGGTGACGTCGTCCGGCACGCGGGCCGGGTCGTCACCGAGATCGATCTGCCGGTTGTCGGCGTCGACGAACACGACTCGAGGCCGGCACTCCCGCGCCTCGGCGTCGCTCATCACGCCGTAGGCGATCAGGATCACCAGATCGCCGGGATGTACCAGATGCGCTGCGGCACCGTTGATTCCGATCACCCCGGTGCCGCGCTGCCCGGTGATGACGTAGGTCTCCAGCCGCGCACCGTTGTCGATGTCGACGATGGTCACCTGTTCACCTTCGAGCAGGTCGGCGGCGTCCATCAGATCGGCGTCGACGGTCACCGAACCGACGTAGTGGAGGTCGGCGTGGGTGACGGTCGCGCGGTGGATCTTCGACTTCAGCATCGTGCGGAACATCAATTTCTCCAGGTGATTTCGGGGTGATCGCCGTTGCCGCCGACGCCGGGCGGGGCGGTGTCGGTGGACAGGTCTACGGCGATGTTGTCCAGCAGCCGGGTGCTGCCCAGGCGGGCGGCGACCAGCAGCCGCGCGGGGCCGTACGGCGGCGCCGGATCCAGCCACGGCCCCCGCAGTTCCAGGTAGTCGACCTTGATGGCAGGCACCTCGTCGAGCACCGCCCGGGCGGCGTCCAGCGCGGCATCGGCGCCGCCGGCCGCGGCCCACATGCCGGCCAACAGGGCCGAGGACAGTGCGCAAGCCTGTTCGCGCTCCTCGGAATCGAGGTAACGATTGCGCGAGGACATGGCCAGTCCGTCGGCCTCGCGGACGATGGGTACACCGACCACCCGGACATCGACGTTGAGGTCGTCGACCATCTGGCGGATCAAGACGAGCTGCTGGTAATCCTTCTCACCGAAGAACGCCCGGTCCGGCCGCACGATCTGCAGCAACTTCAACACCACCGTCAACATTCCGGCGAAATGCCCTGGCCGAGAGGCGCCTTCGAGCTCGCCGCCCAACGGACCGGGATGCACCGTGGTCCGCGGGCCGTCGGGATACATCGCCGACGCGCTCGGAGCGAACACCACCTCGACATCTTCGCCACGCAACAGCTCGAGATCGGAATCCAGCGTGCGCGGATAGGCGTCGAGATCTTCGCCGGCGCCGAACTGCAAGGGGTTGACGAAGATCGACACCACGACAACCGCGCCCGGCACTTTCTTGGCTGCGCGCACCAGCGACAGATGGCCGTCGTGCAGCGCGCCCATCGTCGGCACCAACATCACCCGGCGGCCGGTGTGGCGCAGCGCACGCGTGACATCGGATACGGCCTGGGGCGTCTGGTACAGGTTGAGTTGCCCCGCAGCGAATTTCGGCGCCGTCATGGCCGCCGCCCTTGATCTGACCAGTTGGCCAACACCTCAACAACCTCCTCGGGGGCGTGCGCGCGCTGGGCGGTGCGCAGTGAATTCGCGCAATATGACTGGGCCAGGTCGGGATTCACCGCGTCGAGGGCAGCCAGGTGACCGGCGACGGCTGCCGCGTCACCGCGGGCAACCGGCCCCGTCAGTGCCGCCTGCCCACGTTGCAACGTGTTCTCCAGCGCCGCACGGGCCAGCGGGCCGACGATCCGCTCCGCCAGCCCACCCGGCGCGTCGCCGACCAGTTCCTGTCCGAGCAGCTCCTGGCCGGATACCGCCGCTCGCAACGCGTCCAGCGCATCGGCGACCACCGTGACCAGGTGATTGCTGGCGTGAGCCAGGGCGGCGTGATAGAGCGTGCGGGCATCCTCGCGCACCCCGAACGGCTCACCGCCGATCTCCAGCACCAGCGACTGGGCGATGGCAAAGCCGATCTCGTCGGCGGCGGTGACGCCGAAGCAGCTGTCGGAAAGGCGGGCGATGTCCTCGTCGGCACCGGTGAACGTCATCGCCGGGTGAATCGCCAGCGCGACGCAACCCTGTTCGGCCAGCGGCGCCAGTATGGCGACGCCGTTCGCGCCCGAGGTGTGCACGACGATGGTGCCGCGGCGTACCGCACCCGTCGCCGCCAGCCCCCGCACCAGGCCGGGCAGCTCGGAATCCGGGACCGTCAGCAGCAGCAACTCGGCCCGGTCTGCGACGTCCGGCACCGGCAGGATCTCGGTGTCGGGCAGGCGCCGTTCGGCAAGCCGACGCGACGCCGTCGAGATCGCGCTGCAGGCGACCACCACATGCTCGGCACGCTCGAGCGCGACGCCGAGGGCGGTGCCGACACGGCCGGCCGACACGATGCCGACCTTGAGCCGGGCCGGGCGCAAGCCGCTGGGGGTCCCCACGTAGACGACCTCGCTGACGTCAATGAGTTGTTCGTTCCAGTCCTATGCCAGGTACCGGACGGTCGACACAACTCTAACTCGCCCCGATTCGCGACCTAATCGTCGCGTCGACGCCGCCGGCCGCCCTCCCCGGGCGCGGCGTTGGCCTGCAGCCGAGCCAGCAGGTCGGCGACCGACTGGCCACCGGTCTGCTCGGCGTCCCGAGCCCTGCGGCGCGGCTCCTCCTCGGTCCCGCGGTGCCGGGCGGGCGGGGGTGGAGTCGTCATGGCGGGCTGGCCGGGGCTTTCGACGGAATGGCGCGACCGCGGAGCGGCGGGTTCCGGCGGCGGCTGCATCACGGGTTCGGGCCGTTGCTCCGGCTGCGGTTCCGGCCGGGGCTGCTCGCTGGGCGCCGACTCCTGAGGCGGGGTCCAGTGCCGACCGCGCGGCCCGTCGACGGGTGAGCCCTGCGCCGCGCCCGAGGGTACGACGAAACCGTTGTCGGCGTTGGCAACCCAGTTACTGCCCGGCGAGCCTGGCGGCAGCCAGCGACCGTCGGCTTCCACCGGTCGCCACTCCGCGCCCTCGGGCGCCCGGCGCGGCGGCTCGGACTGGGCCGGCTCCGGAGCCAGTGCGGCTGCCGCAGCGGCCACATCGGGGTCGGGTAGCGGCGGGGGTGGCGCAAACGGTCGCTCCGGCTCGGCAGGCCCGGCGTTCTGCCCGCCGTTTTCCCACGGCCGCCGGTGCGAACCAACCGGCTCGGGCTCCGGCTCGGCCCGGCGACGGCGCCGCGGCGACGGCGGCGCAGATGGCTCCGGCTGCTCCGGCGGCGACGAGACCAGCGGCTCTTCGGGAACGTCGATGATCGGGTTCTCGGCGGTACGGCCGGCGGTGTCCTCCGGCCGGACCGGGGTGATCCGGCTGCTCTCGACACGCCCGGGCACCGGCGGCATGGTCGTCGTGTCGCGGGTCCAGTCGGCGGCCCGATCACCCTCGAGCGCCGGCTGGTCACCGAGGTCGGCGTCGAACATCATCTCCAGGTTTGCCCGCAGCGCCGCCAGTTCCGCGCGCAGCGCGGCGACCTCGTCGGCGGCCTGCGCCCGCAGCTCGGAGGCCAGCTCCCGGCGCAGATGCGATTCGACGCTGAGTTCGTATTCGCGCCGGGCCGAGATCTCCCGGTCGAGTTGCAGGTCGTAGACCAGCTTCAGGTCGCGCGCCCTGGCGGCATCGATATCGCTCTGCCTGCGATACATCACGGAGACGAATGCCCCGATCACCGCCGCCCACAACGACAGAATGACCGCCAGCTTCAGCAGCTCGACGCGGGTGGTGAACACCAACGCGGAACTGGCCGCAATGGCAAGGACCAGCAACACCGTCAAGAGCAGCCAACCCGGCCTGCGGCCGCCGCGCCGATTCTTGGCGCCGCGGGACAGAACGGTCATGGGCTGACTGTACCCGCGCGATGTCCGTGCGCGTGTCGTCGAGCTGCGGCGATTCGCCGTTTGACCACTACTCCCGGGCGGCGTCCGGATCGTCGGTCGGGTCGCCGGGCGATCGGCAGCAATGTTGCAGCCACAACGCCGCGACGACGAGCGCCAGCGCACTGAACGCGGCCACCACCGCACCCGGGGTGTCCGCACCGGCCACCCGCAGCTCGGTCCGGCGGGGCAGCAGGTAGGCCAGCACCCCGACCCACCACCCCAACATCACCGCACCGACCCACGTCGACGCCTTGGCCACCACCACGCTGCGCGCCACGGTGAGCGGGTGCACCCGGCCACCGCCGACCCCGATTTGCCCGTCGCGGATCTTGGCCCGCACCGACACGGCCCAGGCACCCTCGATCGCGGCGACGGCCAGCAGCGAGAGCCCGGTGAACAGCGTAATCGGCGGAAAGTAGCGGTACAGGATGTGCACCAGCAGGTACGCCAGGATCGCGACCCCGACGGCCGCGACCGCCAGATCGCGTTTACGTGTCGGCCCCATCAAGCACCCAGCCGAAGCACGAGAGGGGTCAGGCGCACTCCGTCGCGGTCGACCGCGTCGAGCTCGGCCAGCAGCCGGTCGACCCGCTGGCTCTCGCCGGCCACGGTGAGTTCGGCATCGGGGTCGACGGCCAGCCACGGCACCATCACGAAGGCCCGCAGGTGGGCGAGCGGATGCGGCAGCGTCAGGCCCTCGTCGCGGGAGAAGACCTCGGTGTCGCCGTCATGACAGGTGACCAGGTCCACGTCGAGGGTGCGCGGTCCCCACTTCTGCTCGCGGACGCGGTCGTTGGCGTTCTCCAAAGCCTGTGCGCGCCGCAACCATTCGTGACCGTCGGCCTCGGGGTCGTCGGCGACCACCACCGCGTTGAGGAACGGTCCCTGCTCGACCCCACCCCAGGCATCGGTTTCGTAGACCGGTGACAGCGCGCGCACCATGTCGCCGAGCCCGTCGACGGCGGCCTGCAGCCGCGCCACCCGGTCACCGAGATTGGAGCCGATCGACAGCACGACGCGCGTCACAGCTCACCGCCGAGGGGAACGATCTGGCCGCGTCCGCTGCGACGGGACCGCCGCGCGACCACCGCAACGTCGGTGAACGTCAACGGGATCGGCGCGTTCGGCTTGTGCACCACCACCTCGACGGCATGCACCCGCCGGTCGTTCATCACGTCGTCGGCGATCTCGCCGGCCACCGTCTCGATCAGATTGCGCGCCGGGCCGCCGACGATCTCCGCCGCACGCTGGGCCAGCGTTCCGTAGTCGAAGGTGTCGGCCAGGTCGTCGCTGGCGGCCGCGTCGGCCAGGTCGATCCATACGGTGATGTCGACGATGAAGTCCTGTCCATCCCGGCGCTCGTGATCGAAGACGCCGTGGTTACCGCGGACCGTCAGGCCCCGCAGCTCGATCCGGTCAGCCATCTGCACCTGCTTGTTCCCGCCCGCCTGCCCATGCTCCAACCACTTTGAGCGCGTCCACACTGGCGCGCACGTCATGCACCCGGACACCCCAGGCGCCGTGGACTGCGGCCAGCGCCGAGATCACCGCGGTGGCGGTCTCGCGCCCGTCCGGCGGTCGGACGGTGCCGTCGGCGTCGGCGAGCAGCGCGCCGAGGAACCGCTTGCGGGACGCGCCGACCAGCACTGGGATCCCGGTCGCGACGAACTCCGGCAACGCGTGCAGCAGCGCCCAGTTGTGCTGGGCAGTCTTGGCGAATCCCAGACCCGGGTCGATGATCAGGTTCGCCTGGTCCACGCCCGCGGCGACGGCAGCATCGACACCGGCCAGCAGATCGTCGCGCACCTCGGCCACCACGTCGCCGTAGTCCGGCACATCGTGGGGATGCTCGGCCCGCACCGAGCGCCAGTGCATCAACACCCAGGGCACCTTGGCCTCGGCCACCAGCGGCGCCATCACCGGATCGGCCTTGCCGCCGGAGACGTCGTTGACGATGCTCGCGCCGTTGTCCAGGGCCGCGGCCGCGACAGCTGCGTGCATGGTGTCGATGCTCACCGTGATCCCTTGGGCGGCAAGCTCTTTGATGACGGGTATGACGCGGGCGGATTCCACCGCGGCGTCCACGCGCACCGCGCCGGGACGGGTGGACTCACCGCCGACGTCGATGATGGACGCACCTTGGGCGGCCAGGGCCAATCCCTGTTCGACGGCGCGGGCCGGGTCGAGATAGCGTCCGCCGTCGGAGAAGGAGTCGTCGGTGACGTTGACAACTCCCATCACCAGGGTGCGCGGTCCGTGTGATTGCGTCATTTACGCAAGATGAGATCCAGCGCCTCGGATCGCGATGCATTGTCGGTCTTGAACTGCCCGCGGACCGCCGATGTCGTCGTGCTGGCACCCGGCTTGCGCACCCCGCGCATCGCCATGCACAGGTGCTCGGCCTCGACCACGACGATCACCCCGCGGGGCTTCAGCTTGCGCATCACGGCGTCGGCGATCTGGGTGGTCAGCCGTTCCTGCACCTGCGGGCGCTTGGCGTAGAGGTCGACCACCCGGGCCAGCTTCGACAGTCCGGTCACCCGCCCGTCCTCGCCGGGGATGTAGCCGACGTGCGCGACACCGTGGAACGCCACCAGGTGGTGTTCGCAGGTCGAGTACATCGGGATGTCCTTGACGAGCACGAGCTCGTCGTGTTGCTCGTCGAAGGTGGTGTTCAACACCGCGTCCGGATCGGTGTACAGCCCGGCGAACATCTCTCGGAAGGCCCGCGCGACCCGCGCCGGGGTGTCCTGCAGACCGTGCCGGTCGGGGTCCTCCCCTACTGCCAGCAGCAGTTCACGAACAGCGGCCTCGGCCCGGCTCTGATCGAACACCGGGGTCTCCCACGTGCTCACGTTGGGCTGCGGCATCGAAGCTCCGTTCGTCATCAGCCGTGGGACGGTGGATTCGACCGGTCCCCGTCGTCACCCGAATCGTCCTGCGGCTTCGCATGCTGACCCGTGTGACTGGGGGAAGGATACGGCTGGTAGGGCGGGTATTGCTGGCCCTGTTGCGGATGGGGCTGGCCCCAGCCGGGCTGCGGCGGGTACCAATATCCACCCTGCTGACCGTGCGGCTGGCCTTGCTGGCCCTGCTGCGGACCCCCCTGCGGCGGCCAGCCGGGGGCATGCCAGCCGGCCGGTGCGCCATAGTCGGGCTGCGACGAGCCAGGCTGCGGCTGCTGACCGGCGTGCGCGCCGTTACCGTTCCCGCCGCGCGGCTGCTGGGCCTGAGCCTGCGCACTGGCCTGAGCGATCGCCTTCTTGAAAGCCGGCTCCGGCATCGGCCTCGGCCACGGCTCGCCGCGTTCGATCGCCAGCTCACCAGGAGTCTTGATCGGCGGCTTGTCGGACGGGATGCGTCCGCCGAAATCGTCGAACACCGTCAGGCGCGGTCGCTTCTTCACGTCACCGAAGATCGCTTCCAGCTCCTTGCGGTGCAGCGTCTCCTTCTCCAGGAGCTCGCCGGCCAAGATGTCGAGGATGTCGCGGTACTCGGTGAGGATCGTCCACGCCTCGGTGTGAGCGGCCTCGATGAGCTTGCGGACCTCGTCGTCGATATCGCGGGCGACCTCGTGCGAGTAATCAGACTGGGTGCCCATGGTGCGGCCGAGGAACGGGTCGCCGTGCTCGGTGCCGTACTTGACCGCACCCAGCTTGGCGCTCATGCCGTACTCAGTGACCATCGCGCGGGCGATCTTGGTGGCCTGGTCGATATCGGACACGGCGCCGGTGGTCGGCTCGCGGAACACCAGTTCCTCAGCGGCGCGGCCACCCATCGCGAACACCAGCCGGGCGATCATCTCCGACCGGGTCATCAGACCCTTGTCGTCCTCGGGCACCGACACGGCGTGGCCGCCGGTACGGCCGCGGGCCAAAATTGTGACCTTGTAGATCGGCTCGATGTCGGGCATCGCCCAGGCCGCCAACGTGTGACCGCCCTCGTGGTAGGCGGTGATCTTCTTCTCCAGCTCGCTGATCACGCGGCCCTTGCGGCGCGGACCGCCGATCACCCGGTCGACCGCTTCCTCCAGCGCGGCGGCGGTGATGATGGTGCCGTTCTCGCGGGCGGTGAGCAGGGCGGCTTCGTTGATGACGTTGGCCAGGTCGGCGCCGGACATGCCGACGGTGCGCTTGGCCAGTCCGTCGAGGTCGGCGTCGGGGGCCATCGGCTTGCCCTGCGAGTGCACCCGCAGCACGGCCTTGCGGCCGGCCAGGTCCGGGCTGGTCACCGGAATCTGGCGGTCGAAACGGCCCGGGCGCAGCAGCGCGGGGTCGAGGATGTCGGGCCGGTTGGTGGCCGCGATCAGGATGACGCCTTGCCGGTCGCCGAAGCCGTCCATCTCGACGAGCAACTGGTTCAGCGTCTGCTCGCGCTCGTCATGGCCGCCGCCCATCCCGGCGCCGCGCTGGCGGCCCACAGCGTCGATCTCGTCGACGAAGATGATGCACGGGCTGTTTTGCTTGGCCTGCTCGAACATGTCCCGCACCCGGGAGGCGCCGACGCCGACGAACATTTCGACGAAGTCCGAGCCAGAAATCGTGAAGAACGGAACCCCGGCCTCACCGGCGACCGCGCGGGCCAGCAGCGTCTTGCCTGTCCCGGGCGGACCGTAGAGCAGCACGCCCCTGGGGATCTTGGCGCCGAGCGCCTGATAGCGCGACGGGTTCTGCAGGAAGTCTTTGATCTCGTAGAGCTCTTCGACCGCTTCGTCCACACCCGCGACGTCGGCGAAGGTCGTTTTGGGCATGTCCTTGCCCAGCTGCTTGGCCTTGGACTTACCGAAGCCGAAGCCCATCCGGCCGCCGGTCTGCATGCGGGAGAACAGCACGAACAGGCCGACCAGCAGGAGCAGAGGAAGCATGTAGACCAGTAGCGAGCCCAGGATGCTGCCCTGGTTGACCACGGTGTTGGTCTTGATGCTCTTGGCGCTCAGGGCGTTGAACAGGTCGACTCCGTACCCGGTCGGGTACTTGGTGATGACCTTGTTGGAGTTCTCGGTGTCGCCGTTGCCGTTCTTCAGCTCGAGGCGCAGCTGTTGCTCGCGGTCGTCGATCTGCGCGCTCTTGACGTTGTCGCTGGTGATCTGCGACATCGCCACCGACGTGTCGACGGGTTTGTAACCCCGGGTGTCGTCACTGAAATAGAAGAACGACCAGCCGAGCAGCAGCACAACGGCAACGACCGTGAGTGTGCGGATCACGTTTTTGCGGTTCATCAAGCATCGGCCGTTACGGCCCGGTCCTTCCGATATGCGCAGCTGGGATAGTTCAGGCTACCGCTAGGACAACGTGGGCAAGTGCCCACAGGGTTTCCGTCAGGCTTTGGTAGCTGTTCGCTGTGCGCCGAACCGGCTCTTCCGGGCTGCCCGGAGCTGTGCTTGGCTGGCACCGTGCTCGCTTCGACCGAACGGTTAGTCGACGTCGCCGAGGTCCGGTTGCGGGTGCTCGAAGCCGGTGACCGGGGCGCGCCCGTGGTGGTGTTGGCGCATGGCTTCCCGGAGCTGGCGTACTCGTGGCGACATCAGATTCCCGTCCTCGCCGAAGCCGGCTACCACGTGCTGGCACCCGACCAGCGCGGCTACGGCGGATCGTCGGCACCCGAGGCGGTCGAGGCCTACGACATCCACCACCTCACCGGCGACTTGGTCGCACTGCTCGACTCCGAAGTCGGCGGCGGCGCCGCCCAGGCCGTGTTCATCGGTCACGACTGGGGCGCGATGGTGGTGTGGCACACCGCGCTGCTGCACCCGGACCGGGTCCGGGCGGTCGCCGGGCTGAGCGTGCCGCCGATCCCGCGGGCGCGGAGCCGGCCCACCGAGCGGTGGCGGGAGAAGTTCGGCGAGGACTTCTATATGTTGCGGTTTCAGGAGCCGGGGAAGGCCGACGCCGAAATGGCCGCCGACGTGGCGGCCACCATGCGTTCGATGTTCGCCGACCTCTCCCCGTCGGCACCGCCCGGGTGGATCGGCGACGACGAATTCGACCACTATGTCGCCGAGTTCGGCAGGACGGGATTCACCGGCGCGCTGAACTGGTACCGCAACTACGACCGCAACTGGGAGTCGACACCCCAGCTCGCGGAGGCGCACGTCACCGTTCCCGCGCTGTTCGTCGGCGGTACCGCCGACCCGATCGCGCCGACGATGAACCCGGCCCGCGCCCGCGAGGTGGTGGCCGGGCCGTACACCGAGCGGTGGATCGACGGCGCCGGGCATTGGGTGCAGCAGGAGCGCCCCGAGGACGTGAACCGGATCCTGTTGGAATTCCTACGCGAAGTGGAGTCGTCGTGACGCAAAAGCCGCTGAACTTCGGAGTGTTCATCACGCCGTTTCATCCGGTAGGCCAATCCCCCACCGTCGCACTGGAATACGACCTGGAGCGGACGGTCGCCCTGGATCGGCTCGGGTTCGACGAGGCGTGGTTCGGCGAACACCACTCCGGCGGGTACGAATTGATCGCCTGCCCGGAGGTGTTCATCGCCGCGGCCGCCGAGCGCACCAAGCACATCCGGCTGGGCACCGGCGTGGTGTCGCTGCCCTACCATCACCCGCTGATGGTGGCCGACCGCTGGGTGCTGCTCGACCACCTGACCCGGGGCCGGGTGATCTTCGGCACCGGGCCCGGCGCGCTGCCGTCGGACGCGTACATGATGGGCATCGATCCGGTGGAGCAGCGGCGGATGATGCAGGAGTCGCTGGAGGCGATCCTGGCGCTGTTCCGCGCCGGGCCCGACGAGCGGGTCGACCGGCATTCGGACTGGTTCACCTTGCGCGACGCGCAGCTGCACATCCGGCCCTACACCTGGCCGTACCCGGAAATCTCCACGGCGGCAATGGTTTCGCCATCGGGTCCGCGGCTGGCCGGGCAGCTGGGCACCTCACTGCTGTCGTTGTCGATGTCGGTGCCCGGCGGGTATGCGGCGCTGGAGGACGCCTGGGGTGTCGTCGTCGAGCAGGCCGCCAAGGTGGGCCGGCCCGAGCCGGATCGCTCGTCGTGGCGGGTGCTGGGGATCATGCACCTCGCCGATACCCGGGAGCAGGCGATCGAGGACTGCACGTACGGATTGCAGGACTTCGCAAACTATTTCGGCGCCGCCGGATTCGTGCCGCTGGCCAATGACGTCGAGGCCGCAGAGCAGTCCCCGCGGCAGTTCGTCGCCGACTATGCCGCCGGGGGCAACTGCTGTATCGGCACACCCGATGATGCCATCGCCTACATCACCGATTTGCTGGACCGCTCGGGCGGTTTCGGCACGTTCCTCATGCTCGGGCACGACTGGGCCGACCCGCAGGCCACCTATCACTCGTACGAGTTGTTCGCGCGAAAAGTCATGCCGCACTTCAAGGGACAGCTTCAGGCCCCGAGAGCGTCACACGACTGGGCGCAGCGCAAACGCAACGATCTGTTCGGCCGCGCCGGTGAGGCGATCATGAAGGCCATCGGCGAGCACGCCGGCGAGCAGACTTAGGCCTCGGTCAGCTGCACTCTCGTTGCAACACCCGTGCCGCCCTAGATTTCAGCCGGCGTTCCCGGCGTGAGCCAGTGGACATTCGCGAGCTCCGACAGTGTCTGGCGTGCAACATCTTCCGGCTCGCGGAAGTGCGTCCAGCCCTCGTAATGCACCGGCACCACCACGCGTGGCCGCATCAGGCGGGTCAACTCGAGGCCCTCGCGGGCGGTCATGGTGAAGCGCACCGGCCCGGTGAACCCGAACCGCACCCCGCCGAGATGCAGCAGCGCCACATCGACCGGCATCCGCCGAGCGACTTCACGCAGACCGTCGTAGAGCACGGTGTCCCCCGACATCCACAGCGCGGCGGCATCCTCGCCGTCGCGGTGCAGCGCGAACCCGTTGACCTTCCCGGTGATCGGGCCGCTGAACCTGGGGCCGTGCCGGGCCGGGGTGGCAGTCACCGTCAGCGGCGGCCGGCCCTCGGCCGTCAGCGTCGTCGACTCCCAGTCCGCCAGGCCACGAACATTCGGCGCGGCCAGCCGCCGCGCGGCGGGTACGGTGGTGACGACGGTGCCGGCCTGAGCGAGCAGGGCACGGCCGGAGTCGTCGAGGTTGTCGGCGTGCTGATCGTGGCTGAGCAACACCGCATCGACGGGTGCGACGGCGTCGCGCGGTCGGGCCGGGCCCGCGACCTTGCGCGAGGACGTGCCCCAACCGAACGTGTATCGGCGCCCGGGTGAGTCGAAGGTCGGGTCGGTCAGGATCCGCCAGCCGTCGACCTCGATCAGCGTGGTGGGGCCGCCGAGGTGAGTGAGAGCCAGCTTGGCCATCCCAAAAACCTAGCGCGCCACGCTACGGTGTCTCCCATGCCCATCGCCGGACGTCGTGTCGTTATTGCGCTGGCCTCGGCGGCCACGGCCGCCGCCATCCTCACGGGCTGCGACTCCGCTCCCGCGGTGCCCGCCAATCCGCGACAGGTCACCGTCATCGGCTCCGGCGAGGTGAAGGGCGTGCCAGACACCCTGACCGCCGACGTGAGCGTCGAGGCGACCGCAGCCGACGTCACCACGGCGATGAACCAGGCCAACGACCGCCAGAACGCGGTACTCAACGCGCTCAACGCCAGCGGCGTCGACACCAAGGACATCAGCACCACCGGGGTCAGCCTGCAGCCCCAGTACGGCGACAACTCGGTGATCACCGGCTACCGGGCGAACAACTCGATCCAGATCAAGATCCGCAAGCTGGACACCGCCTCGCAGGTGCTGGCCAATATCGTCAGCGCCGGTGGCGCCGCCACCCGAATCAACTCGGTGAGCTACTCGATCGAGGACGACTCCAAGCTGGTCGGCGACGCCAGGGCCCGCGCGTTCAACGACGCCAAGCAGCGGGCGCAGCAGTACGCCGACCTGTCCGGGCTGTCGCTGGGCAAGATCATCTCCATCTCCGAGGCACCCGGTGGCACACCCCCGCCGCCCACGCCGATGCCGATGCCGATGCGCGGCGAGATGGCCAGTTCGGTTCCGCTGTCCCCCGGCCAACAGACGGTGAGCTTTTCGGTGACGGCGGTCTGGGAGCTCGGCTAGCTGTACTGACCTGAGAGGTTAGGTACGCGGGCGGCGGGTGGTTGGCCGCCGAGTGCGGTGTGGCCGCGGTGGTAATTGTAGGTGTGCAGCCAGGTGATGAACTCGTCGCAGCGTTCGGTGTCGCTGCGGTAGAGCCGGGCGTAGGCCCATTCTTCGGCCAGCGTGCGGTGGAACCGCTCTACTTTGCCATTTGTCTGTGGCCGATAGGGCCGGGTTCGGCGATGCTCGATGGTGCCCAGTGCGTCCCGGAAGGGATGTGATCGATAGCATGATCCATTGTCGGTCAACACTTTTCGAACGTTGATGCCATGTTGGGCGAACCAGGTGTTGGCTCGTAGCCAGAAGGCGGCGGCCGTGTCTTTGCGTTCATCGCTGAGTATCTCGCTGTAGGCCAGCCGGGAATAGCCGTCGATTGCGGTGTGCAGGAAGTGATAGCCGCGTACCGGTTGTCGACGTTTGTTGGTCTGTCCACTGCTTTTGTCGGCTTGGTGATTGCGGTTACCCACCGAGCGACCCAGCATCCGCCAGCCGCCGCCGGCAGGAATTTTGCCCAGCTTCTTGACGTCGATGTGGACCATTTCGCCGCACTCGGCGGGTTGCATGCGTCGGATCACGCAGCCAGTGCCGCGGTCCAGCCAGCGCAGTTTGGCCATGCCGTAACGAGTGAGGACCCGGTGCACCGTCGAGGGGTGCAGGCCCAGCAGATAACCGATGCGCGCCGGTCCCCAACGGCGAATGACACGCACCTTGATGATGCGCCGCTCGGTACGTGTTGGAGTCTGATTGGGGCAGCGGTGAGGCCGTGAGCTGCGGTCGACCATGCCGGCCGGACCATATTCGCGGTAGCGGCTCGCCCAGCGACTGGCGGTAGTCACTGCTACCTGGAATCGGTCAGCAGCGCGTCGAAGACTCCAACCGTCCTCGACGACGCAACGGGCCAGTCGCAGGCGTCCGGTTTCAGACAACGGGGCGTTACGGTGGGACACGAAGACCTCCGAGATGAGTTGGTGCGTTCCTAGACAGCTCGCACTTCACTCGGAGGTCTTCGTCATGTCACCCCGTCCCCCCCCGCCCGACGCGCAACGCCGTCCCGCGCGCGCGCCGCGAACTCGGAGGTCTTCGTCATGTCACCACGCCACGCCGTCCCTAACGTCCGTGGTCAGTACAGCTAGCGATCGCCGAGATCGACGAAATGGCGTGATCCACTCGAACTTCGGCGGCCAAACGTCGGTTTGGGCGCGGTGGAACTGACTAGCCCTGATACACCTTCGGCTCGAGTGTGCCGATGAAGGGCAGATCGCGGTAGCGCTCGGCGTAGTCCAGGCCGTAGCCGACCACGAACTCGTTGGGAATGTCGAAGCCGACGTATTCGATGTCGACGTCGGCGCGTACCGCGTCGGGCTTGCGCAGCAGCGTGCACACCCGCAGCGATTTGGGATGCCGGGTGGCCAGGTTGCGCAGCAGCCACGACAACGTCAGCCCGGAGTCCACGATGTCCTCGACGATCAGCACGTCGCGGTCATGGATGTCGCGATCGAGATCCTTGAGGATCCGGACCACCCCCGACGACGACGTCGACGATCCGTAGGAGCTGACCGCCATGAACTCCAACTGCGTGGGCAGCGGGATCGCGCGGGCGAGGTCGGTGACGAACATCACCGCACCCTTGAGGACGGTCAGCAGCAGCAGATCCTGACCGTTCAGCGAATCGGCGTAGTCGCGGGCGACCGACGTCGCCAGCTCAGCGGTCCGGGTGTGAATCTGCTCTTGTGACAACAAGACCGATTTGATGTCCCCGGGGTACAGCTCGTGCGCCGACACGTCCACACTGTGCCACGAGCAAGGCCTGACGACCAATCTCACACCGGTTGCGTGTACATCATCAGCCTGCCGTCGCGGCGCGCGGCGAACAATCTTTGCTGCCGAAGCTCCGAGCCGACTGCCACTCCGCCCTGCCCGTGCCAGGCGGTGACCAGGGCGTCCACCGCGCGGATCTGCTTGTCGGTGAGGTTGGCCGCGCCGCCGCCCAGCAGCCAGCCGCGGATCACCCGGCGGCGCACCGCGGTGGGCAGGGCGGCCAGCGCGGTGACCGCGACGGTGTCGCCGGTGTCGCCGAGGGCGGCTGTGTTCTTCCGCGCCAGGGCGGCCCATTCGTCCAAAGCGTCGGTGTCCTCGCGCAGCGCGGCCGCGGTCCGGGCCAGCGCCTCGGCAACACCACCGCCGAGCACGTCTTCGAGCAGCGGCAGCACTTCGGTGCGCAGCCGAACCCGGGTGAAACGGGCGTCGTGATTGTGCGGGTCGTCCCACGGGGTCAACCCGAGCTCGGCGCACGCGGCGTGGGTGACGGCGCGGCGCACCCCCAGCAGCGGCCGGTACCAGGGCGGGTCGCAGGCCCGCATACCGGCGATCGATCGCGGTCCCGAGCCGCGGCCCAGCCCCAGCAGCACGGTCTCGGCCTGGTCGTCGAGGGTGTGCGCCAGCAGAACCGGCGCATCGGCGCGCGCGGCGTCCAGCGCGGTGTAGCGCGCGGCGCGCGCGGCGGCCTCCGGACCGCCGTCGCCGCCCACCTGCACCCGCAGCACCCGGGCGTCCACGCAGCCGAGGTCGTGCGCCTGCCTGCGGGCGGTCTCGGCGATCTGCTCGGAGCCGGGCTGCAGACCGTGGTCGACGATCAGGGCGGTGGTCGGCAGCGCGGCGGCGGCCGCCGCGGCCAGGGCCAGCGAGTCCGGCCCGCCGGACAGCGCGACACACCACGACGTCGCGCCGGGCAGGTGCTCGGTCACGAAGCCGGCCACGCCGGCCCGCAGCGCGGCTACAGCACCCGGTCGATCCACCGCTGCGGATCTTCGATCTCGTCGGGCAGCGGCAGAGTGGCCGCACTCGTCCACACCGTGTTGAACCGGTCCATCCCGACCCGGTCCACCACATGGTCGACGAACGCCTTCCCGCGGGTGTACTGGCTGAGCTTGGCGTCCACCCCGAGCAGCGCCCGCAGCAGCCGCTGCAGCGGCGGCTGCTTGCGTTGCCGGCGTTGATCGAACCGGTTGCGAATGGTCTGCACCGACGGCACGACGGCCGGACCGACCGCGTCCATGACATGGTCGGCGTGGCCTTCGAGCAGGGTGCCGAGCACCAGCAGCTGATCCAGCGCCACCTGCTGCGGCTCGGACTGCACCGCCCGCATGAAGCCGAGGATGCCCGCGTCGTTGGGGCCCAGGTCGCCGCTCCGCCGCTTCTTCGCGAACTCCGCCAGCCGCCCCACCACCTGCGTCACGTCGTCGGCCGCGTCGGAGGTCAGCACCCCGAGCGCCTGCGACATGTGTTGTGCCAACCAAGGATTGGCGGAGAACTGCACCCGGTGGGTGACCTCGTGCAGGCATACCCACAACCGGAAGTCGGCCGGGGAGACCCGCAGTTGGCGCTCGACGGCGATGACGTTCGGGTAGACCAGCAGCAGCAGACCGTCGTCGGTGCCGGTGTCGGCGAACGGGTCGTACTGGCCGAGGATCCCCGACGAGATGAACGCCAGCACGGCGCCGGTCTGCGCGCCGGTCACCCGTCCGGTGACCGGGTTGCTGGGTGTGTCGGTGCCGCCGGTCATCACCCGCATGGAATCCGACGCCGCCCGGATCCAGCCCTGGCGGTCGACGATGCGTGCCTCGGCGACCGGGGCGTCGCCGCCCATCCGGGTGACCTCGCGGACCGGGCCTTCGGCCTTGCGCGCCGCGACAGACAGTTCGTCGACGGCCTGGCTGCGGGTGTAGTCGGTGGCGGCCGGCCCCGGCCGGGCCAGCCGGGCGCCGACATTCCCGGCGAAGGACCAGTCCACGGCCCGCCCGACGGTCACCTGCGAGCTCATGAGCCGCACCCGCATGTCCGCAGGACGCTGGCCAGTGCGTCGAGGGCCACCCGACCCATCGGCCCGGCGTCGTTGGAGATGAACGCGAACGTCAGCACCCGGCCGCCGGCATCGGTGACCACCCCGGCCAGGGAGTTGATCGCCGTCAGCGACCCGGTCTTGGCCCGCAGCCAGCCCGCCGACGCCCCCTTGGAGTCACCGCCGAGGAAGCGGTCCGACAACGTTCCGCTGCCGCCGGCGATGGGCAGGACGTCGAGCAGCGGGCGCATGTCGGGCTGGTCGGGGCCCGCGGCGGCCTGGACCACCTCGTCGAGGGTTTTCGCCGTGAGCCGGTCCAGCACCGACAACCCGCTGGAGTCGAACAACGTGGCGCCGGTCATGTCGACGCCGGCACCGGCGAGCTTGGTGGTGATGGCGTCGACCGCTCCGGCGAAGCTCATCGGACGGCCGCCGGCCCTGGCCACCTCACGGGCGATCGACTCGGCCATCACGTTGTCGGAGGCGTTCATCATCTGCCGCAGCCGCTCGATCAGCGGGGCGCCCTGCACCGCCGCGAGCTGCCTGCCCGTCGGCGGCCCGGGCGCCATCGTCACCTTGGCCGGGTCGACGCCCAGCGCGGTGGCCAGCGCCCGGCCGGCGTCCAACGCCGGGGTTCGGGACCGGGCCGAATCGACCGTGGTCGGCTGGATGCGACCGGCGTCGATCATCACCGACTGCATCGGGGCGATGTCGCCGCCGTCGATGTCGGCGGGATCCCAGCCGGGCGCGAAATCCGGCCCGCTGTACAGGGAATCGTCGACCTGAACCGCCGTCGCGGTGATTCCGCTCTTGCGCACCTGGTCGGCGAGGTCGCTGATCCGGGCGGCGCCGCGATACCAGGTCTCCTGGCCGGCCGGGGCGGCCGACAGGATCGGATCGCCGCCGCCGACGAGCACCACCACCCCGGGCTGGGTGGTCTGATCGGCCGCGACGACGGTCGTGGTGACGCGCTCGTCGCGCTTCAGCGCCAGCAGCGCAGCACCTGTGGTGAGGGTCTTGTTGGTCGAGGCCGGCAGCAGCGGCACGTCCGCGCGGTACTCCCAGAGTTGGGTGCCGGTCTGCGCGTCGGTGACCCGGCCGCTGACGTTGCCGAGATTGGGATCGGCGACGGGCAGGGCCAGCGCGGCGGTCAGACCGGCGGCGGTGGGCACCGGTGCGCTGTCGGACACCGGGACCACGCCCGAGCTCGCGGTCACCAGTGCGTGGCCGGGCGGGGCCTGCGCGCTGCTGGTGTCACCGTGCGTCAGGACGGCGGCCACCGCGACGACGGCCGCAACCAGCGCGATCACCGCCACGGCGAGCACCACGTGGGTGGAGCGCCGCCACTGAGTCGGCCTCATCGCTCTCCTGACTTTTCGTTTCGTCTCATTGTGCCGAACCACCCTGTAGTGCAGGCCAGCGCGGGCGTTAGGGTAGGCCGCGTCGCCGGTTCGGCGGGCAGGAGCGAAGCGACCCGGGGATATATTCCACCGGGCAGGTGTCAGCGGAAATAAGGAGTCGCACGGTGGAGTTCGACGTCACCATCGAGATCCCCAAGGGCCAGCGCAACAAGTACGAGGTGGACCACGAAACCGGACGGGTCCGCCTCGACCGCTACCTGTACACCCCGATGGCGTACCCCGCCGACTACGGCTTCATCGAGGACACCCTCGGCGAGGACGGCGACCCGCTGGACGCGCTGGTGCTGCTGCCGCTGTCGGTGTTCCCCGGTGTGCTGATCGAGGTGCGCCCGGTCGGCATGTTCAAGATGGTCGACGAGGCCGGCGGCGACGACAAGGTGCTGTGTGTGCCTGCCGGGGACAACCGTTGGGATCACATCCAGGACATCGGTGACGTGCCCAAGGACGAACTCGATTCGATCCAGCACTTCTTCACCCACTACAAGGACCTCGAGCCGGGCAAGTTCGTGAAGGGCTCGGACTGGGTCGGACGGGCCGAGGCCGAGGCCGAGGTGGAGCGCTCCCGCGAGCGGTTCGCCAAGGAAGGTCACTGAGGGCTGACCGCCCTGGTGAGAAAGTTTGCCTGGCCGTAACAATCGGTAACCCGGTTGTCCTTTGGCTTTTCGATGATGGGCTGGTGTTGTTGCACCAGGGCATCGGTCTCGAGGCCTTCAATGAGCTGCCGGACAGCAAGGCTGTCCATGCGCTCTACGAGTGCTGCAACAGTGTCACCCTCGCGAGGGACCTGACCAGGGGCCGCCCGTACGCCGACCGGGCCGAACTGTTCCGACGGGCCGACGACTTGCTGTTCTCGCTGTCGGAGTCCTCGATCGACGACATCCTCCAGGCCTACCCGCATGTCGGTCGCCGCCCGGGCAGCACCAAGTCGCAGGCCGAGCAGTGCTCGGTGTGGGATTCCTCCCCCGAGGTGATGGCCGAACTGAACGCGGCGGTCGCCGAGTACAACGCGCATTTCGGCTTCGGCTTCGTCATGCACATCGGCGGGTTGCCCCGCGAGGTCTGCGCCAAGTCGGTGATCGCGGCGGTCCACGACCGGATGCACCACGACCCCGAAACCGAACGCAAGGTCGTGTGCAACGAGTTGGCCCGGATCAATCGCAGCAGGCTCGAACGGATGCTCGGCCCCGAGGGCGGCTACGACAACTGGGGCTAGGGTGCAACCGTGGCCCTGCCGATGGATCCGGAAGTACTGACCCTGCTGCAACCATTGATGGACGCGGCCGCCGCTGTCGAGCCGCCCCCGATCGGGGATGTGGCCACTCGCCGTGAGCGGGCGATCCCGTTGTTCCAGACGCTCGGCGCCTCCCGCGCCCCGGTGGACGGCGTGGAGGTGTCGCGGCACACGTTGCCCACCACCGACGGCGCGGAGCTTGATCTGGCGTGGTATTTCCCCACCTCGGGGATGCCCGGCAGTGCCGTGCTCTACCTGCACGGCGGCGGCATGATCTACAGCCTGGCCGAAACCGCACCGGCCTACGACACGGCGATGCGCGGCTACGTCGCGGCCACCGGCGCCCCGATGCTGCTGGTGGATTACCGTGTGGCACCGGAGTTTCCGGATCCGACGCCGGTTGAGGACTGCTACGCGGCGCTGTGCTGGCTGGCCGAGCACGCCGCCGACCTGGGCGTCGACCCGGCCCGCATCGCGGTGGCCGGTGACAGCGCCGGCGGCGGCCTGGCGGCCGGGGTGAGCCTGCTGGCCCGTGACCGCGGCGGCCCCGCGCTGGCCGCGCAGGTGCTGATCTATCCGATGCTCGACGACCGCACCACCATCCCGGATCCGGAATTGGACCCGGAACTGCTGACGTGGAACTACGACGACAACATCACCGGCTGGGGTGCGCTCCTGGGCGATCGCGCCGGGGGCGATGACGTGTCGATCTATGCCGCGCCGGCCCGCGCGCAGGTCCTGACCGGACTGCCGCCGACCTACCTCGACGTCGGCGATCTGGACATTTTCCGCGACGAGAACATCGCTTATGCCGCACGGCTTTCCGCTGCGGGCGTGCCCACCGAACTGCACGTGCATCCCGGCTGCCCGCACGCCTGGGAGGCGTTGGCGCCCACCGCGCCGGTGTCGGAGCGCGCGGTGGCCGACCGGATCCGCAGGCTGCGCGCCGTCTAACGTCCGACAGTGCTTGTGGCCGTCGCGAACTCGGCGATCAGACCCGCCAGGGCATCGGGCTCGTCGAGCATCGAGAACGTCCGGGCGCCGTGGATGATCTCCAACCGGGAGTCCGGCAGGGCTTCGGCGAGCCTGCGGCCGTCGGCTTGCGGGAAGAACGCGTCATCAGCCGACCAGGCGATCAACGCCGGTTTGGTGAACTGCGGCAGCTTGGCGGCGGCATCGAGTGTGGTCTGCCGGGTGAGCGATCCGGTGAAGCGGCGCAGGTCTTCGGCGATCGCGCGGTCGCGGACGGCCTTGCGGGTCCAATCGGCGGTCAGCGCGTCGAGGTTGGTGTGGGCCAGCGCGCCATATGCGCGACGGCGAACAGTACGAGAACGCATGCCCTGCACCGCGATGCGCCACAGCAGCGGAACCTTCGCCGCGGTGATGAATGGCGCCAGGATCGGTGGCGGAAAGTGTTCGAACGCATCACAACTGGTGAGCACCAGCGCGCCGAGACGGTCGGGGAATTCGGTTGCGACCACCTGGGCGACGGCTCCCCGGTGTCGTTCCCGACCAGGACGACGTCGTCGAGCCCGGACTTGTCGAGGAACTCGGCGACCATCGCGGCGACGCCGCGCATGGTCATGTCGGCCGACGCCCGCATCGCGGTCTGGTGCGCGCCGAGCGGCCAGGTCGGCACGATGCACCGCAGGCCATGCCGAGCCAGCCTGGCGCTCAACGGGCGCCACAGCGACCCGCCCATCGCGTAGCCGTGAATGAAGACCAGCGGTCTGCCGGTGGGCGGTCCGGCCGTTTCGTAATGGATGGTTCCGCCGCTGAGCTCTACGGTGTGCATGACGATCTCCCTCGATAGGAACAAACAAACAGACAGTCTGCATGTAAGATACCGACAGGATGTACGGAAAAACAAGACATGACCACCAGACGAACCCAGGCGCAGCGCTCCGCGGCCACCCAGGACGCGCTGCGCGCGGCCGCGCGCGAACTCTGGGGTGAACGCGGTTATGCCGACGTCGGGACCCCGGAGATCGCCCAGCGCGCCGGCGTCACCAGGGGCGCGATGTACCACCAGTACGCCGATAAGTCGGCACTGTTCCTCGACGTGGTCGAAGCGGTCGAAGCCGACGTGATGAACCGGCTGGCCGCGGCAGTTCTCGCTCAGGAACCGCCGACCCCGGCCGCCACCCTGCACGCCGCGGTAGACGCCTGGCTGGACATCAGCTCAGAGCGCGAGATCCGTCAACTGATCCTGCTTGATGCACCGAATGTATTGGGCTGGAATGGTTTCCGCGACATCGCCGAACGATACAGCCTGGGCATGACCGAGCAGTTGCTGCAAGCCGCGATGGACTCCGGTGAACTCGCTTCCGCCCCGGTGCGTCCGCTGGCGCACATCCTGATCGGGGCGCTGGACGCCGCGGCGCTGACCATCGCCCACGCCGACGACCCGCAGCGCACCGGCACCGAGGTGCGTAGCGCGCTGCACGGCATCGTCAACGGGATGCTCGCCGGCCGGCCCTGACCTTCGAGCACGCACACCGACTGCGGTGGCATGCTGGAAGCGGTGGATTCGCTGTGGCACTTCTGGTGGCTGATCTTCCCGCTCGGCGGGGTGATCGGCGGTGCGGTCCGGTCTGTGGCCGCTGCCAATGAGCGGCGAGCCGAGCGGCGCATGGAGCGTTATCGCCTCAAACAGCAGGCCAAGATCGCCGTCGCCGAGGCGGCCGGCCGAAACCGCGGCACCGAGTCGGCATACCGGCGGGAGCTGAAGCGAATCACCGCTGCGCACAACCGGACCGACGAACGTTGGTTCTCCTACGAGACCGACGTCGCCAAGCTCCTCGACTTCCCGATGATGACCGACATGCGCGATCCCCTGACCGTGTCGTTTCACAAAGCCCGCCAGCGCGCCGAGCTGTTGCGGCCGGAGAACATCGACGACGTCATCGGCGATCGCGATGCCCAGCTGGAGTATCGCGATGCCGTCGGCGAGTACGCCGCTGCCTTCGACGTCGCCGAGGCCGAGGCGATCCGCCGGCGCCGCAGTGATTTCTCGGTCGACGATCAGCAGCGCCTGAGCCGTGCTCAGCACCTTCTGCACCTCGCCGAGGACACGGCCGCCACCCCACAGGAGCGGCGCATCGCCTACGACAGGGCGCGGCGCGAACTCGACGGACTGATCGTGCTGCCCGCCGCTGCTCGAGAGGCGATCGAGCGGCGCGTGGCCGGCGAGATCGAAGCCTGAGACGAACCCGGCGGCCGCTGCTCGGCGCGCCCCGATGTGGCCGGTCACTTAGGCTCAGAAGGTGATCGGCGGCGGGCAGGACTCCACTCGGACGCAGTCACACTTCCTGTCCCTCCCCGATCTGGCGGCCCGGCCGGCAGGCGGAGCCGTGGTGTGGGCCAACGACGACTTGTTCGCCGAGCGAGAGAACCTCATCAACCCTCGACCGGCGGAGTTCCGTCCGGCCACCTTCGGGCACAGGGGCCAGATCTACGACGGCTGGGAGACCCGGCGCAGGCGCGGCACGAAGCCCGGGGACTGCGACACCGCGATCGTTCGGCTGGCAACCCCGGCCATCGTGCGCGGTGTCGTGGTCGACACCGCGTGGTTCACGGGCAACTATCCACCGCAGGTCTCGGTCGAGGCGGCCTGCGTCGAGGGTTACCCGAACGTCGAAGACCTTGTGCACCACGCTGACTGGACCACCATTGTCGACCGGGCCGACGTCAACGGTGACACCCGCAACTCGTTCGAGGTTTCCTCGACGCGCCGCTGGACCCACGTCCGGCTGTCGATCTACCCCGACGGCGGCGTGGCGCGGCTGCGGGTGCACGGCGAAGGCCTGCTCGACCCGCGTCTGGTCGACCGCACCCCGCTGGATCTGGCCGCGCTGGAGAGCGGGGGCCGAGTGACCGCATGTTCCAACATGTTCTATTCCTCTCCCAACAATCTGCTGCTCCCGGGCACTGCCCGCACCATGGGTGATGGATGGGAGACCTCGCGCCGCCGAGACGACGGCAACGACTGGGTGCAGGTCCGGCTGGCTGGTCAGGGCGTGCCGGGCGCAGTGGAATTGGACACGTCGTACTTCATCGGCAACGCCCCCGGGGCAGCCCGGCTGATGGGCCGCGACGGCGACGGGGAATGGTTCGAATTGCTCGAAAACACTGCGTTGCAACCTGATACCAGACACCGCTTCGTCCTGGCCGACCCGCGGCCGGTCACCGATGCGCGCCTGGACGTCCATCCCGACGGGGGCATGGCACGCCTGCGGTTGTTCGGACGGCTCACCGATGAGGGGTTGCGCCGGATTCGGCAGCGGTGGATCACCGGCTCCGACGACGCGCCATGAGCTATCCCCGCGACATGGTCGGCTACGGCCGGACGCCACCCGATCCGCACTGGCCGGGCGATGCGGCCATTGCGGTGCAGTTCGTGCTGAATTACGAAGAGGGGGCCGAGAATTCGGTCCTCGACGGCGACCCGGCCTCAGAGACGTTCTTGTCCGAGATGACACCGGCCGAAGCCTTTCCTGATCGGCATATGAGCATGGAGTCGCTCTACGAGTACGGATCGCGAGCCGGATTGTGGCGGGTGCTGCGGGTGTTCGAACGGCGCGGCATTCCGCTGACCATCTTCGCGGTCGCGGTGGCCATGCAGCGAAATCCCGAGGCGGTGGCGGCATTCGCCGAACTGGGACATGAGATCGCCTGCCACGGGCTGCGGTGGAAGTCCTACCAACACATCGATCGGGAGACCGAGCGCGCCCACATGGCGCAGGCTGTGCAGATCCTGCGCGACCTCACCGGTGCCACACCGCTGGGTTGGTACACCGGCCGCGACTCACCCCACACCCGCGAGCTCGTCGTCGAACACGGCGGATTCGTCTACGACTCCGACTCCTACGCCGACGACCTGCCGTACTGGGTTCAGGTGCACGGCCGGAACCACCTCGTCGTGCCCTACGCCCTGGACACCAACGACATGCGTTTCACCTCTGCCGCAGGCTTTTCCAACGGCGACGAGTTCTTTGCGCATCTGCGCGACGCATTCGATGTCCTGTATGCCGAAGGCAGGGCAGGCGCCCCGAAGATGCTCTCGGTCGGGTTGCACTGCCGGGTGGTCGGGCGTCCGGGACGCACCGCGGCGCTCGAGAGGTTCTGTGACCACGTCCAGTCCCACGACGGCGTCTGGCTGGCCCGCCGCATAGAGGTCGCCGAGCACTGGCGCCAACTTCACCCTGCCGGGCTGACACCCGGCGAATAGCGCTTGGCCGGCGGCGACGCGTACTCCCCTCGTTTCGACGTACGCAAACCCATCGTCACCAGTGATTGCACCGCCAGCGTCGCGGCACTCACCCCGTCCACCACCGGCACACCCAGTTCGGCAGAGATCTCCGCGCACATGTCCGCCATCCCCGCACAACCCAGCACAACGGCATCGGAATGGTCGGCCTCGATCGCCTCGCGGCACGCCTCGGTGATGACCTTGCGCGCGTTGGGATCCGTGTCGAGATCCAGTACCGGTATCTCGCACGCATGGATGCCGCGGCAGAACCGCTGCATGCCATAGCGTTGCGCGAGGTGTGCCGATTGCCCGATGGTCCGGCTCAATGTCGTGACAATGCTGAATCCGGTGCCCAGGTGACTGGCGGCCTGCATGGCGGCCTCGGCGATGCCGATGACCGGGCCGGTCGCGATCTCGCGGGCAGCGTCCAGACCGGGATCGCCGAAGCAGGCGATCACATAGCCGTCGACGCCGTGTCGCTCACCGCGCTCGATTGCAGCCAACACACCCGGTACCGACAGCGCCTCGTCGTAATGACTTTCGATCGACTCCGGTCCGATCTCCGAGGTGACCCCGGTGACGATCACCTCGGGCCCGGCAACCGCCGCAGCGCATTTCGCGATCGTGTCGGTCATGGCCTGGGTGGTGTTGGGATTGATCACCCAGATCCGTGTCACGAAATCGGGGCGACAGCCAGCTTGGTGCGCGTCGCAAGCACGTAGTAGATCGCCAACCCCAGCCCGCACCCGATGAACCAGCTGTACTGCGCGGCGGTGTGCATACCGGGCATGTCACCGGCCAGAACCGGGATGACGGCGACCAGGGCCGAGATCACCGTCGCGATGACCGCCGCGGGGTTGTAACCTTTCTTGTACCAATAGGTTCCGTCCTCATCGAGGGTGAACAGGTCATCCACCACCACCTTCTGCTTGTGCACCAGGTAGTAGTGGCCGATGAGCACGCCGAACAGCGGGCCGATGAACGCGCCCAGGATCTCCAGCGTGTAGTGGATCACCTCTGGGTTGTTGTACAGGTTCCACGGTGTGATCAACACCGATCCGACCGCCGCGATCATGCCGCCCGCGCGCCAGCTGATGCGCTGCGGGCTCACATTGGAGAAATCGAAAGCGGGTGAGATGAAGTTCGCGACGATGTTGATTCCGATGGTCGCGATGGTGAAAGTCAACGCTCCCAGCACGATTGCGAACGTCGAGTCGATCTTGGCCACCGTTGCGACCGGATCGGTGATCAGCTCGCCGAACACCGGGACCGTCAGCGACGCCGTGACGACCACCAGGATGGAGAAGACCAGAAAGTTCACCGGCAGACCCAGGAAGTTGCCTCGCTTGACCGCGTCGAAAGACTTGCCGTACCGGGCGAAGTCACCGAAGTTCAGCATCGGGCCGGAGAAGTAGGAGACCACCAGGGCGATCGCACCGAGCATGACCGGAATCGACTCCATGCCGGTGTACTTGACGTCACCCAAGGTGAGATCGATTGCGCCCCAGCCGGCCTTGTAGATCAGGTAGCCACAGAGCAGGAACATCACCACATAGACGGCCGGACCGCAGAAATCGATGAACCTGCGGATCGACTCCATACCGCGCCAGAACACACACGCCTGCAGCACCCACAGCACCAGAAAGCTGCCCCAGCCGAGGAGCGGAAGTCCCGCGAAGCCGTGTGCGGTGACGTCGGCGTAGGGTGTGAGCGACGGAAACAACTTGAGTAGCACCACATCCAGTGCCGCCGACGCCAGATAGGTCTGGATGCCGTACCACGCCACCGCGATCAAGCCGCGAATGATGGCCGGGATGTTCGCGCCCAGCACGCCGAACACGCTGCGGCAGATCACCGGATAGGGCACCCCGGTGGCCTGGCTGGGCTTGGCCACCAGGTTGCAGAAGATGTTGACGATCACGATGCCGATCAGAAGCGCGATGAGCACCTGCCAGCTCGCGAGCCCCAGCGCGAACAGGCTGCCCGCCGTCACGTAGCCGCCCACGCTGTGAACGTCGGACATCCAGAACGCGAAAATGTTGTAGGACGACCAACTCTGCTTGCGCAGCGGCGCCAGGTCTTCGTTGGTGAGGCGTGGGTCGTAACCCGGCTTGATCAGTCCGCCGCCGACCGGATGGCCGGCGGCCTCGACGATGTCGCCCGCGCCGACCACGGCGCCGGGCGGCAGTTCCTTCGCGGCCTGGGATATGTCGATGTCGGTCATGGCCGGACGCTATCGGCGACGCGTTTCCCCTGTATTGCCGCTGAACTACCCGGTCATTGCGCCGAAGATATATCGGCCGCCAGCAAGCCGGTGTCGGTGGGCAATGTGGCGATCACCGAGTTGAGGCGCTGGGCGTGGGTCTCGGCAACGGTCAGCAGCTGTTCGACATCGTCGGCGAGGAACGCGTCCACCATCCGTCGATGGTCGGCGTGCAGCGCCGCTCGCGCCGACGGCGTGACATGCACCATCGATTGCACGGGTTCGGTCATGTTCCATGCCGATTCGAGCATCCGCAGCAGACGAAACATCCGCGACGGACGGGTGAGCGCGAGATGGAAATGTCGGCTCTGACGGTGATAGGTGAGTGGATCGTCATTGTCGATCGCCTGCTGCAGAAGCTCATTGGCGGCCACGATGGCCGCCCGATCGGCATCTGTTGCGTTGGCGACGGCCGACGCCAGCGACGCCGCCTCCAAAGTCTCACGCACGATGTACATTTCGCGCAGTTCCTGCGGTGTCAACGCGGCGACGGTGTACCCCGAGTTGGACCGGTGTGCGACCAACCCCTCACCGATCAGCGTCTTCAGCGATTCACGTACCGGGATCTGGCTGACGCCGAACAGGTCCGCCACGTCGGCCAGCGGGATCGGTGTGCCCGGTGGGGTGGCGCCGTCGAGGATCACACGGCGAAGCTCGTCGAGGATGGCCTGCTGCGGGCTGCCGGGCTGATCCACCACCAACTTCTCGACCAATGCCGAACGTCGTCGCAGCATCGTGTCACGGTAGGGGGCTTTTGTTTCGCCGGTATTGCTGCCCTGAATCTGGTGCTAGCCGGCCGCCCACTGCTTGGCCTGCTCGAGCTCGTCGAGGCCGAACACCGCGACGTCACCGGGCATCAGCCAGCCCACCGCGTGAATGGTGTGGACCACCCACTCCTTGTCGCTGACCACCGCGATGCGCTTGAAGGCGCCGTGCCGAGTGAACAGCGTGCCCAACCCGAGTTTGAGGTCTTCGACCAGACCGCCGGGCCCGAACCCTTCATAGTCGGAGTCGATGACTTCGACGATCCGGATGTCGCCATCGGGCTTCATCAGGTCGTCCATCGCCGGCTTGAACGCCTTGAGGTCTTCGCCGCTCACCCGGCCGGACACCCGAAGGCCCGTCACACCCTCAGGCATATCGGAAAGGACTTCGATCATCGGTTCAGCGTAGAACCGCGCCCGCTCAGGCGGCCGAGATTCGCAACCGATCCTGGATGCTGCTCAGGGCGGCCCGCGCCCGGGGACGCAGATCGTCGGCGGTTCCGACCGGGATGAGCGTGACCCCGTCGGCGACCCCGGCCACGTACAGGTCGGCAACCAGCCCGGCCAGCCCGTCGACGGTCCCGGCGTAGCGAACCCCGTCGGCGCCGCCGTGGTCGGCAATCGCGGCCATCGCGGTGCGCGGGTCGTCGGCAACCGACACCGCCAGATCGAGCACCACGGCGACGTCGGTGGGCAGTCTGCGCCGCCGTCGTGCCGCTTCTTGCAGGTCCGGGGCGCTCAGCCGGATGACCGGACGCTGGCCCGCGGCGACCTCGGTCAATTCCGTCCAGGCACCGTCGGTCTCGGCGAGGAACACCCGTAACTCCGGCATGTCGGCCACGCTAAAGACACCAGGGAGCACCGGCAATGGTTCCATTCAGCCGGACCCGAACTCCGGTGCCGGCGGCCTTTGTCAGCGTTTGTCGACCACCCGGGTCTTGATCAGGCTGGCGACCATGGTCAGGAACAGCGTCAGGATGATCACCGCCAGACTCAGCAGTGTCGGGATCTGCGGGACGGCGACGTGTTCGCCCCCGTTGATGAATGGCAGCTCGTTTTCGTGCAGGGCGTGCAGCACCAGCTTGACGCCGATGAAGAACAGGATGAAGGCCAGGCCCTGCGACAGGTACACCAGGCGGTTGAGCAGATCACCCAGCAGGAAGTAGAGCTGGCGTAGTCCCATCAGCGCGAACAGGTTTGCGGTGAACACGATGTAGGGCTCGCGGGTCAGGCCATAGATCGCCGGGATGGAATCCAGGGCGAACAGCAGATCGGTGGTGCCCAACGCGACGATGACCAGAAACATCGGCGTCATCAGGCGCTTGCCGCCCTCTTTGACGTACAGCTTCAGGCCGTCCCATTTGTCGGTGCTCGGCACGTATTTGCGGGCCAGGCGCACCACGGTGTTCTCGGCATCGTCGTCGTGCTCGGTGTCGCGGACCAGCCGGATCGCGGTGTACAGCAGGAATGCGCCGAAAATATAGAAGATCCACGAAAACTGTTGAATGGCAACGGCACCCAGCGCAATGAAGATGCCGCGGAAGATCAATGCCAGGACGATGCCGATCAGAAGTGCCTCTTGCTGATAGATCTTCGGCACTTTGAAGCTGGCCATGATGATGATGAAGATGAACAGGTTGTCCACCGACAGGCTGTACTCGGTGAGCCAGCCCGCGTAGAACTCCAGGCCGAACTGACCGCCGTGGAAGTTCCACACCCACAGGCCGAAAGCGATGGCCAGGCCGATGTAGAACGACAGATAGATGCCGCACTCACGCATCGTGGGTTCGTGCGGGCGACGCGCGATGAAGATCACGTCGAACAGGAGCACCGCGACCGTCACGCCGATGGTGATGAACCATTCGAGCGGTGTCACATTCATAAAAACGACCTCCGGGCGTCACAAAACGTCCGAGGTCTCTTCCGCCGAGCAAAGCTCGGCCCGCGGCACCGGACGACCAACGTTGGCCGCCGTGGTGACGACACCGCGACGAAGGAATACTCCCCTCTGCCAGCAGTGTGTCAGGTCGGCGCACCCAGCAGCAAACCGAACGAACGATCGCCTCGGCCACCGGCCGCGTCCGGCACCGCGATGTCGACGAGGCGGCCTAGGATCCTCGTCGTGGCGACGCCGGAAATTCCCCCGCAATATCTGCTGTCGGAGCAGGCACCGGCCCCCCGCACCCTCATCGACATCCTCTACGACACCGCCAATCGGTACCCCGACGCCGCCGCCATAGACGACGGCACGGTGCAGCTGACCTACGCCGAGCTGATCGCCGACATCGAGGAGAGCGTCGAGTGGCTGGCCGCCCGCGGCATCGGCCGCGGCGACCGGATCGGCATCCGGATGCCGTCCGGAAGTTACGCCCTCTACGTGGCCATCCTCTCCACGCTGGCCGCCGGGGCGGCCTACGTCCCGGTCGACGCCGACGATCCCGACGAGCGCGCCGAGCTGGTGTTCAACGAGGCCGGCGTGGTCGCCATCATCACCGAGGCCGGACTGACCCGCGGGCCGGGTTCGTCGCGCGGATGGCGGGCGACGGCGCCACTGGGTCGCGACGACGCGTGGATCATCTTCACCTCGGGATCCACCGGAACCCCCAAAGGGGTCGCCGTCACCCATCGCAACGCGGCGGCATTTGTCGACGCCGAGGCGCGAATGTTCCTGCAGAGCAACCCGATCGGACCCGCTGACCGGGTGCTGGCCGGTTTGTCGGTGGCGTTCGACGCCTCCTGCGAAGAGATGTGGCTGGCCTGGCGGTACGGCGCGTGTCTGGTGCCTGCGCCCCGCGCCCTGGTGCGCAGCGGCATGGACCTCGGGCCGTGGCTGGTGGCGCGGGACATCACCGTGGTGTCGACGGTGCCCACGCTGGCGTCGCTGTGGCCGGCCGAGGCGCTGGAAGCGGTGCGGCTGCTGATCTTCGGCGGCGAGGCATGCCCGCCCGAGCTGGCCGAACGGCTCGCGGTCGAAGGCCGCGAGGTGTGGAACACCTACGGACCGACCGAAGCAACCGTGGTGGCCAGCGCCGCCCGCCTCGACGGGCGCAGTCCGGTCAGCATCGGGCGGCCGCTGCCGGGCTGGGACCTGGCGGTGGTCGACCCCAACGGCCTCCCCGTCGCTCTCGGTGAGGTGGGCGAGCTGGTGATCGGCGGAGTCGGCCTGGCCCGCTACCTGGATCCGGAGAAGGACGCCGAGAAGTACGCGCCGATGCCGTCGCTGCAGTGGGCGCGGGCCTACCGCAGCGGCGACCTCGTCCGGCTGGAAGCGGACGGACTGTACTTCCAGGGTCGCGCCGACGATCAGGTCAAGGTCGGCGGACGCCGCATCGAACTCGGCGAGGTCGACTCGGCACTGGTGAACCTGCCCGGCGTCAGCGGCGCCGCCGCGGCGGTGCGCCGCACCGCCAGCGGCACTCCGATGCTCGTCGGCTACATCGCCAGCGCCAACCCCGATTTCGACCTCGCGGCGGCCCGTACCCACCTGGCCGAGGCCCTGCCCGCCGCGCTCGTGCCGCGGCTGGTGCTGCTCGAAGAGCTGCCGACCCGAACCTCGGGCAAGGTCGACCGCAACGCGCTGCCGTGGCCGCCGCCGGGCTATCAGGACTCCGAACCCGACCTGGGCGGCACCATGGGCTGGCTGGCCGGGCTGTGGCGCGACGTCCTGGGCGCCGTGGTGGACGGCCCGGAGGCGGACTTCTTCGCCCTCGGCGGCGGCTCGCTGTCAGCGGCCCAGCTGGTGGCCGCGCTGCGCGAGCGCTACCCCCAGCTGACCGTCGCCCAGCTCTACGACCATCCCCGGCTGGGGTCGCTGGCCGAATTCCTCGAAGAGCAGAAGCCCCCGGCAGCGGTCACCCCGCGCCACGTCACGCCGACGCCGGTGTCGACGCAGGCGGCCCAGGTGTTGTTGTCGGTGCCGCTGGCCACCCTGACCGGGCTGCAGTGGGTGACGTGGCTGGCGCTGATCAACAACGTGGCCGCCGCGGTGCATCCGCTGCCCTGGCTGACGCCGGTCAACTGGTGGCTGGTGGTGGTGGCCTTCATCCTGTTCATCACCCCGATCGGCCGGATGGGCATCGCTGTGCTGGGCGCCCGGACCCTGCTGTCCGGGCTGGAGCCGGGCACCTATCGGCGGGGCGGATCAGAACACCTGCGGGTGTGGCTGGCCGAACGGCTGGCCGACGCCAGCGGCGCGGAGAACCTCGCGGGTGCGCCGTGGCTGGTGTACTACGCACGAGCGCTGGGTAACAAGATCGGCAAAGGCGTAGATCTGCATTCGGCGCCTCCGGTGACCGGCATGCTCACGCTCGGCCATCGGGTTTCCATCGAACCGGAGGTCGACCTGACCGGGCACTGGATCGACGGCGACCTCTTCCACGTCGGCCCGATCACCGTCGGCAACGACGCCAGCATCGGGGCACGCACCACGCTGTTCCCGGGTGCCGTCGTGGGAAAGAACGCCGACGTGGCGCCCGGCTCGGGCGTGGTCGGCAAGGTGAAGAACGGGCAGTACTGGAAGGGCTCCCCGGCGGTGAAATCCGGCAAGGCCCGTCATCCGTGGCCGGAGCACCGGCCGCCGCGCGCCGCCCTGTGGGTGGCCGTCTACGGGGTGACGTCCATGCTCCTCGGCGCGGTCCCGCTGCTGGCGCTGGCGATCGGATTGGGTGTGCTGGTCTGGCCGGCCCGGCACAGTGCGACGCTGGGTTCGGCGATGGCCGCGGCTGCGCCGTGGATTCCGGTGGCCGCGCTGGTCGCCCTGGTGGTCTACGCGGTGTTCACGGTCGTGGCGGTGCGGATTCTCGCGATCGGGCTGCGCGAGGGTTATCACCCGGTGCGCAGCCGGGTGGGCTGGCAGCTGTGGACCACCGAACGGCTGATGGACGCCGCCCGCAACTACCTGTTCCCCGTCTACGCCAGCCTGCTCACCCCGTGGTGGCTGCGGGCGCTCGGCGCGAAAGTCGGCCGCAACACCGAGATTTCGACCGCGCTGCTGACCCCGAAGTTCACCGTCGTGGAGGACGGCGCATTTCTGGCCGACGACACCATGGTGGCCTCCTACGAACTGGGCGGCGGCTGGATCCATGTTGCCAAGGCCACCGTCGGGAAGCGCGCGTTCCTGGGCAACTCCGGTATCACCCAACCGGGCCGGCGTGTGCCCGACGACGGTCTCGTCGCGGTGCTTTCGGCCGCCCCGCACAAGGCGAAGGCCGGGTCGTCGTGGCTGGGCAGTCCCCCGATCCGGTTGCGCCGCCGCGCCGACGAAGCCGACGCCTCACTGACGTTCAGCCCGCCGATGCGGTTGAAGGTGATGCGCGCCGCGGTCGAGACCTGCCGACTGTTCCCGGTGATCGTCACCTTCGCGATCGGTGTGGCGGTTCTGGCCGCGCTGCAGGCCTTGGCGCTCGAATTCGGCTACGCCGTCGCCGCGCTGGCCGGCGGGATCGTGCTGCTGATCGCGGGGGCTGTCGCAGGTGGAATAGCGGTGGCCGCCAAATGGCTTGTGGTGGGTCATATCCCGGCCGGTGAGCAGCCGCTCTGGTCGTCGTTCGTGTGGCGCAATGAGGTGTCGGACACGTTCGTGGAAACGGTGGCCGCGCCGTGGTTCGCCCGCGCCGCCAGCGGCACCCCCGTGATGAACCTCTGGCTGCGGGCGCTGGGCGCCAAGATCGGCCGAGGCGTGTGGTGCGAAACGTACTGGCTGCCGGAAGCCGACCTGGTGACGCTGCACCGCGCCAGCACGGTCAACCGCGGCTGCGTGGTGCAGACGCATCTGTTCCATGATCGGATCATGCGCATGGACACCGTCGTGCTCGACGAGGGTGCCACGCTCGGACCGCACTGCGTGGCGTTGCCCGCCGCCAAGCTCGGCGCCGGCGCCACCGTCGGCCCGGCCTCACTGGTGATGCGCGGCGACGAGGTACCGCCGTCGACCCGCTGGCAGGGCAATCCGATTGCGCCGTGGCTCATTTCGAGGAAGAAGACGCGCGACGACGCTCCCTCGCGCAAATCCGAGGACAGCGCCGCGTGAAACAGCCCGCCAAGAAGGCCGCCAAGAAAGGCGGCCCGCCCGTCATCGATCCGTACCTGCCGAACAACGGCAACTTCGGCTACCGAGTGTCGCGCTACGAGCTGGACCTCGAGTACAAGGTCGCGATCAACCGCCTGACCGGTACCGCCACCATCACAGCGGCGACGCTGGCGTCACTGAAGACGTTCACACTGGATCTGTCCGCCGCGCTGTCGGTGTCGAAGGTGACGGTCAACGGCCGTCGCCCATCCAATTTCTCCGCCTCCAACGGCAAGCTGCACATCACCCTGTCCACGCCGTTGCCTGCCGGTGCGGCGATGACGATCGGCGTGCGCTACGGCGGCAATCCCCGGCCGATCCGAAGTTATTGGGGTGAAGTCGGTTTCGAGGAGTTGTCCAACGGTGCGCTGGTGGCCGGACAGCCGAACGGCGCGGCGTCGTGGTTCCCGTGCGACGACCACCCGAGCGCCAAGGCCAGCTACCGGATCCAGATCAGCACCGACAGCCCCTACCGCGCGGTGGCCAACGGTGAACTGGTCTCGCGGCGGGTTCGGGCCGCACACACGGTGTGGACCTACGAGCAGCCGGAGCCGACGTCGACCTATCTGATCACCCTGCAGATCGGCATGTACGGCGCCCACAAACTGTCCAAGGCGCAGGTGCCGATGCAGGCGGTGCTGCCCGACCGGCTGCGTCACGAGTTCGATCAGGACTTCGGCCGTCAGCCGCAGATGATGAAGTTGTTCGTCAAGCTGTTCGGCCCGTACCCGCTGAGCAACGGCTACACCGTTGTGGTGACCGATGACGATCTGGAGATACCGCTTGAAGCACAAGGTATCTCGATCTTCGGCGCCAACCACTGCGACGGTAAGCGCGGCGCCGAACGGCTGATCGCCCACGAACTGGCCCACCAGTGGTTCGGCAACAGCGTGACCGCCCGGCGCTGGCGCGACATCTGGTTGCACGAGGGATTCGCCTGCTACGCCGAATGGTTGTGGTCGGAGAACTCCGGCGGACGCTCCGCCGACCAGTGGGCCCACCACTATCACGCCAAGTTGGCGTCGTCGCCGCAGAATCTGTTGCTCGCCGATCCCGGGCCGCGCGACATGTTCGACGACCGGGTCTACAAGCGCGGTGCGCTCACCCTGCACGTGCTGCGCGGCACCCTCGGCGACGAGAAGTTCTTTGCGCTGCTGCGTGATTGGACCAACCGGCACCAGCACAGCACGGTGGTGACCGACGACTTCACCGGCCTTGCCGCCAACTACGCCGACGTCTCGCTGCGTCCGTTGTGGGATGCCTGGCTGTATTCCACCGAGGTGCCGCGGCTGTGACCGACGCGGGTGCCTCATTCGAGGCGCTGAGCGCCACCGGTGCCGACCAGATCAGCGGCACCGGGGCGATCTCCCGCAGCAGTGTGGCCAGAGTCGGTGCGGCCACGGCGATCTCGGCGGTATGCGGATACGCGGTCCTCTACCTGGCCGCCCGCGCCCTGGACCCGGCCGGCTTCTCGGTGTTCGGGGTGTTCTGGGGCGCGTTCGGATTGGTCGGCGGCGCCGCGTACGGGCTGCTGCAGGAGGCCACCCGCGAAGTCCGCACCGCGGGTTATGTCGAGATCGCGGAGGGACCCCGCACGCACCCGATGCGGATCGCGACGGCGGTCGGGGTGGTCTCCGCCCTTGTCATGGCGGGCACCTCGGTCTTGTGGGCACCGCACGTGTTCAGCGTGTCCCGGCCGCTGTCGGTGGTGCTGCTGAGCGTGGGCTTGGCCGGATTCTGCATTCACGCAACACTTTTGGGTCTGCTCGCCGGCACAGGCCGATGGGGTGGCTACGGGGCGCTGATGGTCACCGACGCCATCATGCGGGTGGTCGTCGCGGTGGCGGCGTTCGCGGTGGGCTGGGGGCTGGACGGCTTCTTGTGGGCGACGGTCGCCGGTGCGATCGGATGGCTGCTGCTGCTGTCGGTGTCACCGGGTGCGCGGACCGCGGCGAAGTTGCGCACCCCCGGCAGTACCGCGACCTTCCTGCGCGGGGCCGGACACTCGATCGCAGCCGCCGGCGCCAGCGCCATCCTTGTGATGGGCTTCCCGGTGCTGCTGAAAGCGACCTCCGGCGGTGACCTCGGGGCGGCCGGCGGCGTGGTGATCCTGGCGGTGACACTGACTCGTGCGCCGCTGCTGGTTCCGCTCACCGCGATGCAGGGCAACCTGATCGCACACTTCGTCGACCACCGCGGCCACCGACTCAAGGCGCTGATCGCCCCGGCGGCGGTGGTGCTGGTGCTCGGCGCCGTCGGGGTGGTGGCCGCCGGACTGCTCGGTCCGTGGCTGATCCGGGTGGCGTTCGGTGACGAGTACGGCCCGGGCGGACTGCTGCTGGCCTGGCTGACCGCTGGCGCCGTGGCGATCGCACTGTTGACCGTGACTGGGGCCGCGACGGTCGCCGCCGGCCTGCACCGGGCCTACTCGATTGGCTGGGTCGGGGCCACGGTCGTCTCCGCGGCCCTGCTGAGCCTGCCGATGGACCTGACCGATCGCACCGTGGTGGCCCTGCTGTGCGGACCGCTGGTCGGCATCGTCGTGCACCTGGCCGCGCTGGGCCGCGCCGCACGCTGAAGCCACGGTTCTCGACGTGTACCTTGTGGACATCGACACGTCCTACCCCGACGCCTGGATCATCGTGCCGGCGTTCAACGAGGCGCAGGTCATCGCCGACGTCATCGCGGACCTGCGCCAAGTCTTCGACCACGTGGTCTGCGTCGACGACGGCAGCAAGGACGACACCGCCGACATCGCCTGGCGGGCGGGCGCCCACGTGGTCCGCCACCCCGTCAATCTCGGGCAGGGCGCGGCCATCCAGACCGGCGTGGAATATGCCCGCCGCCAGCCCGGCGCGGCGGTGTTCGTCACCTTCGACGCCGACGGGCAGCACCGCGTCAAGGACGTCCTCGTCATGATGGAGCGGCTGGCCAAGGGCGATGTCGACATCGTGATCGGCACCCGCTTCGCCGGCACCACCGTCAGCCACACCCCGCCGTTGAAGCGGCTGATCCTGCGCGCGGCGGCCGTCCTGAGCCCCAGCAGCCACCGGCTGCACCTGACCGACTCGCACAACGGGCTTCGGGTGTTCAACAAGACCGTCGCCGACAACCTCAACCTGACGATGAACGGGATGAGCCACGCCGGGGAATTCATCACCCTGATCGTCGAAAACCATTGGCGGGTAACCGAAGAGCCCGTCGAAATCCTCTACACCGAGTACTCGATGTCCAAGGGTCAGCCGCTGCTGAACGGGGTGAACATCGTCTTCGACGGGTTCCTGCGCGGAAGGATGCGCCGATGAACTGGATCCAGGTCCTGCTGATCGCGGCGGTGATCGCACTGCTGGTGTACCTGCTGCGGTCCCGCACCAACGCCAAGGCCAAGGCCTGGGTCAAGGTCGGCTATGTGCTGTTCGTCGTGCTGGCGGTCTACGCCATCCTTCGCCCGGATGACACCACGGTGCTGGCCAACTTCCTCGGTGTCCGCCGCGGCGCCGACCTGATCACCTATGCGCTGATCATCGCGTTCGTGTTCACCACACTGAGCACGTATCTCCGGTTCAAGGAACTCGAACTGAAGTACGCCCGCCTGGCCCGCGCGGTCGCCCTCGAGAGTGCGCGCACCCCGGAGCGCTAGCCCCGGAAGTAGTCCACGGTGCGGGCGATGCCTTCTTCGAGGCGCACCCGCGGATGCCAGCCCAACACCATCTCGGCTTTGCGGACGTCCAGGCAGGACCGCTTCAGATCGCCGAGCCGCGCCGGGGCGAACTCCGGGTCGTCGGCCACCCCGATCACCTTGGCCACCACCGAATGCAGTTGCCGGTCGCTGGTCTCCACGCCAGTGCCGATATTGAACCGCTGCCCGCACCCGCCGGTTCCGGAGGCCCGGACGAAGGCGTCGACGACGTCGTCGACGAAGACGTAGTCGCGGGTGTTGGAGCCGTCACCGTAGACCCGGGTGGGTCGGCCGGCCAGCAACGCGTTGGCGAAGATCGCGACCACCCCGGCCTCGCCGTGCGGGTCCTGGCGCGGGCCATAGACATTCGACGGCGCGATGAACGAGCAGTCCATGCCGTAGAGGTGACGAAAGGTGTTGAGGTAGAGCTCGCCGGCCACCTTGCTGGCCGCATAGGGCGAAGCGGGGTCGACCGGGGTGGTCTCGTTGGTGGGAAAGTTCGTCGGCACGCCGTAGATCGATCCGCCCGAGGAGGTGTGGACGATCTTGCGGACGCCGGACCGCCTGGCCGCCTCGGCCAGCCGCACGGTGCCGACGACGTTGACCGCCGCGTCGAACTCCGGCTCCTCCACCGAGCGGCGCACATCGATCTGGGCGGCCAGGTGGTGGACGACCTCGGGCTTGTGCTTGTCGAACAGCCCGATCAGGTCTGCGCCGGCGATGTCGGCCTCGACGAACTCGAACCGCTCGCTGGTGCCCGCGGCCGCCAGGTTCGCGGTGCGACCCCGGCTCAGGTCGTCGAGCCCGACGACGGTGTGCCCGTCGGCGAGCAGGCGATCCACCAGCGTCGACCCGATGAAGCCAGCGGCCCCCGTGACCAGTACCTGCATGTCGGTCACCCTACCGACAGGTGAGTACAGTCGACGCGATGGCAGTTCCGACCCGGGTGGCGCGCATGCCACCGGTGGCTGCCGCGGCCGTCGCTCTCATCGCCGTCCAACTGGTGGTCCGCGCGATCCTGGCTTTCGGCGGCTACTTCTACTGGGATGACCTGATCCTGGTGGGCCGGGCCGGCACTCAGAACCTGCTGTCGACGTCGTATCTGTTCGACGATCACGACGGGCACGTCATGCCGGGCGCGTTCTTGGTGGCCGGGGTGATCACCCGGCTGGCCCCGCTGGTGTGGGCGTGGCCGGCGGCCAGTCTGGTGGTGTTGCAGCTACTGGTGTCGCTGTCGTTGCTGCGCGCGTTGCACGTGATTCTCGGCTGGCGACCGGTGCTGTTGATTCCGTTGACCTTTGCCTTGTTCACCCCGCTGGGTGTGCCGGGATTCGCGTGGTGGGCGGCGGCGCTGAACTCGTTACCGATGCTGGCCGCGATGGCCTGGGTGTGTGCCGACGCAATCCTGCTGGTGCGTACCGGGAATCGGCGGTATGCGATCACCGCGCTGCTGGTCTTCTTCGGTGGGCTGCTGTTCTTCGAGAAGGCGGCCGTCATCCCGTTCGTCGCGTTTGCGGTCGCCGCGCTGCTGTGTCATGTCACGGGTGGCACCGCCGCACTGCGCACGGTGTGGCAGCGTGGCATCGCGCTGTGGGCGCCCGCGCTGGCGTTGACGGCGGTGTGGGTGGCCGTCTATCTGACCGTCGTCGATCACCGCCGCTGGAGCTCGGACCTGGCGATGACGTGGGATCTGTTGTCCCGCTCGGTCACTCACGGGATCGTGCCGGGCCTGGCCGGCGGCCCGTGGGAGTGGCAGCGGTGGGCGCCGGCCTCGCCGTGGGCGGTGCCGCCGGTGTCGGTGATGATCCTGGGCTGGCTGGTGCTGGTCGCGGTCGCGGTGGTGTCACTGCTGCGCAAGCGGCGCGTCGGCGTGGTCTGGTTGGTGGCGGTCGGTTATGCGGTGGCCTGCCAGATCCCGATCTATCTACTGCGCTCCTCGAAGTTCACCGCCCTGGAACTGGCCCAGACCCTGCGGTACTTCCCCGATCTGGTGGTGGTGCTGACATTGCTTGCGGCAGTGGCGTTCTGTGCACCCAACCGCGACATCGGATGGCTGGATGCCTCGCGCGCCCGCACCGCGGTGGTCTCGGCGGTCGCGGTGGCTTTCGTGGCCAGCAGCCTGTACTCGACGTCGACGTTCCTGACGAGCTGGCGCGACAATCCCGCACAGCCGTACCTGCAGAACGCGATCCGTGCGCTGGCGCAGGCGCGGGCGTCGTCGTCGGCTCCACTGCTCGACCAGGAGGTCGACCCACTGGTGCTGCAGCGCGTCGCGTATCCGGAGAACCTGGCCAGTCACATGTTCGCACTCATTGACGATCGGCCCGAATTCGGCAGTTCCACAACGCAGTTGCGCATGCTCAACAGCAGCGGTCGGCTGGTGGATGCGATCGTCACCTGGACCCGCACGATCGTCGCGGGCCCGCAGCCGGGCTGCGGCTACTTCGTCCAGCCCGACGCGCCGGTCCGGATGCCCCTGGACGGACCGCTGCTGCCCGCGGACTGGACGGCCGAGATCAACTATCTTGCCAACAGCGACGGCTCGATGGTCATGTCGCTGAACGAGGGGCCCGAGACCAAGGTTCCCGTGCACCCGGGGCTGAACCGGGTCTTCGTCCGACTGCCGGGGGCCGGAGACGCGATCACGGTGCGGGCCTCGACCGCCGCGTTGTCGTTGTGCCTGGCGTCGGGCCCGGTCGGGTATCTGGCACCGCGCTGATCGCGGCCATGTGCCAAAGTAGTTTGCATGTCTAACTTGCGCGAGGATGGCCTACGTGTTTTCCGGGAGATGCTGCCCGGAACGCTGCCCGACGGCGACGTCGACTTCGGCGGCGGGTTCGCCCCCGCGCGGCCGGGGCGGGCGCGTGCGGGCGGGGGGGGGGGGGGGGGGCATGTCTAACTTGCGCGAGGATGGCCTACGTGTTTTCCGGGAGATGCTGCCCGGAACGCTGCCCGACGGCGACGTCGACTTCGGCGGCGGGTTCGCCCCGAACTGATGGATATCGGTGTCGAGAGCGTGTTCGGCCGGCTGTGGACCCGCGAGGGGCTCAGCCGCCGCGACCGAAGCCTGGTGACGCTGGGCATCCTGATCGCACTGCGGGCCACCGAGGAGATGGACGCACACTTCCGGATCGCCCGGCAGAACGGCCTGTCCGAGGAGGAACTGGCCGAGGTGATCTACCACGCCAGCGGCTACGCCGGTTTCCCGGCGGCGGCCACGGCCCGCACTGTCGCCGCCAAAGCGCTATCGCGCGATTGAGGACTCACGCGGTGAGGGACTTCGCCGACTGTGCGGACTCATCCGCACAACCCGGCGAGTCCCGTACGAAACCGCACAGTCGTGCGGATAAGAGTGGAGCCACCTAGGAGAATCGAACTCCTGACCTATTCATTACGAGTGAATTGCTCTACCGACTGAGCTAAGGTGGCGCGGCCTCGACCGAGCAGTGAGTCTACAGGTCCGAACGCAGTGCCTGACCCACGGTGGCCACCATCGCATCGACGGCGAATTTGGGCTTGACGTTGATCGCCAGCGCCTCACGACACTCGAGCACCGCTTCGATGCAGCGCAGCAGCCGCTCCGGCGACGCATGCGCCGCCAGAGCCGCCACCCGCTCGGCCATGTCGGGGTGATTCGGCGCCACCGAGCCCGCGCCGTTCGCCACCAGCAGGGCGTCCCGGAAGTACGTCGCCAGATCGATCAGCGCACGGTCGAGGGCATCGCGCGAGGCGCGAGTCTGCCGGGACTTCTGCCGCCGCTCGAGGTCCTTGATCGCACCCGCCGACCCGCGCAGGGTTCCCGCCGTCCCCTTCCCGGTCCCGCCGGCACCCAGCGCCGTGCGCAGTTCGTCCGCCTCGGCCTCGTCACGGCCCACATTCAGGGCCTTGGCCTCGGCCTCCGCGGTGGCCACCAGCTCTTCGGCGGCCGCATAGGCGCGCGACGGCGTGGCGGCGTCGCGGGCCAGGCTCAGCGCACGGGACCGGCGCTCGCGGGCGTCGGGATCGGTGGCCAGCCGTCGGGCCCGACCGACATGCCCTCCACTGATCGACGCCGCCCACTGCGCTTCCTCGGCGGACAGGCCGTCGCGGTCGATCAGCACCTGTGCGATCGCCCCGGCCGGCGGCGTCACCAGCGCCACATGCCGGCAGCGCGACCGCAGGGTGATCGCGATGTCCTCGGGGTCCACCGACGGCGCACACAGCAGGAACACCGTCGACGGCGGTGGTTCCTCCACCACCTTGAGCAATGCGTTGGCCGCACCCTCGGTGAGCCGGTCGGCGTCCTCCACCACGACGATCTGCCAGCGGCCGGTGCTGGGCCGCCGGGAAGCGATCTGGACGATGGCTCGCATCTCGTGGACCCCGATGGACAGCCCCTCGGGGATGATCCGCCGGACATCGCCATGGGTACCGGCCATCGTCGTCGTGCACGCCCGGCACTCCCCGCAACCGGGTGTGCCGTCGGCAGTGCACTGAAGGGCCGCCGCGAAGCACTGCGCCGCCACCGAGCGCCCTGATCCGGGCGGACCGGTGATCAGCCAGGCGTGTGTCATGGTGCCGATGGCGGCCACATCGTGAGCGGAATCACCCCGGGCGGCCCGAGCGGCACCGACCAGCTCCGCTTCCACGGCGCTTTGGCCCACCAACCGCGTGAAAACTCCGGACATCGCCTCAAACACTAGTGCGCAGCAACGACACAATCGCCGCCCACCGGGTTCTAGAGGTGCTGATCGGTCGCTCTGTACCGATACGGTGGGTTCGTGACCACCGCGCAACTCAGCCCGGAGCGGATCAATGGATTCGTCCGGTGGGTTGCGCGTACACCGTGGCCGGTGTTCACCCTGGGCATGCTGCAGGCCGACATCATCGGCGCCCTGCTGGTGCTGGGCTTCCTGCGGTTCGGGTTGCCGCCGTCGGACCGGGTCATGCTGCAGGACCTGCCGACGCTGAACCTGGTCATCTTCCTGAGCTACCTGTTCATTTCGTTCGCGGTGGGTGCCTTCGTCAGCCTCAAGCTGCTCGTTCCGGTGTTCCGCTGGCAACGCCGCGACGCCCTGCTGGCCGAGGACGATCCGGCCGCCACCGAGACGGCCCGGCTACGGGCGCTGCGGATGCCCATCTACCGCTCGGTGATCAGCATGACCAACTGGGTGCTGGGCGCGGTCGTGTTCATCGCCGCGAGCTGGCCGGTGGCCAGCCATGCCGCGCCGGTGCTGGCGGTGTCCACCCTGCTGGGCGCCACGGCCACCACGATCATCGGCTACCTGCAGTCCGAGCGCGTGCTGCGCCCGGTGGCGGTCGCCGCGCTGCGCGGCGGCGTGCCGGAGAAGTTCCACCGGCCGGGCGTCGTCCAGCGGCTGGTGCTGACCTGGCTGCTGTCCACCGGGGTGCCGCTGCTGGCGATCGTGCTGTCGGTCGTGGCCAGCAAGTTCTCGCTGCTGGCCGCGTCGGCCGACGCTCTGTTCACCCCGATCCTGCTGATGGCCGTCGCCGCGCTGGTGGTCGGGATGGCCGGCAACGTGCTGGCGGCCATGTCGATCGCCGATCCGCTGCGCCAGTTGCGCTGGGCGCTCGGGGAGGTCCAGCGCGGCAATTACAACGCGCACATGCAGATCTACGACGCCAGCGAGCTGGGCCTGCTGCAGGCCGGCTTCAACGACATGGTCCGCGATCTGAGCGAACGGCAGCGACTGCGCGACCTGTTCGGCCGCTACGTCGGTGAGGACGTCGCCAGGCGCGCCCTGGAGCGCGGCACCGAGCTCGGCGGCCAGGAGCGCGATGTCGCGGTGCTGTTCGTCGACCTGGTCGGCTCGACCCAGCTGGCCGCCTCACGTCCGCCCAGCGAGGTCGTGAGCATGCTCAACGAGTTCTTCCGGGTGGTCGTCGACACCGTCAAGAAGCACGGCGGCTTCGTCAACAAGTTCCAGGGCGACGCGGCGCTGTGCATCTTCGGCGCCCCGATCGAACACCCCGATGCCTCCGGTGCGGCGCTGGCCGCCTCCCGCGAATTGCACGACGAGCTGGTCGGCGTGCTGGGCCAGACCGAGTTCGGTATCGGCGTCTCGGCCGGGCGGGCGATCGCCGGGCATATCGGCGCGCAGGCCCGGTTCGAATACACCGTGATCGGCGACCCGGTCAACGAAGCCGCCCGACTGACGGAGCTGGCCAAATTGGAGAATGGCCACGTGCTGGCATCGGCGATCGCGGTCAGCGGCGCCCTGGATGCCGAGGCGCTGTGCTGGAACGTCGGCGAGATCGTCGAGCTGCGCGGCCGGCGTGCACCCACACAGCTGGCTCGCCCGATGAACCTTCTGCTGCCCAGCGAAACCCGCGGCGAAATCGCCACTGGCTCAAGCGGTTAGGCCTTCTTCGCAGCCTTTTTGGCCGGCGCCTTGCGCGTCGTCTTCTTCGCGGCAGCCTTCTTCTTGACCGGGCCACGAGCCCGGCGATCGGCGAGCAGCTCCGAAGCCCGCTCGTCGGTGATCGACAGGACGTCGTCGCCCTTGCGCAGGCTCGCGTTGGTCTCGCCGTCGGTGACGTACGGACCGAAGCGCCCGTCCTTGATCACCATCGGCTGACCCGACGCCTGATCGACACCGAGCTCACGCAGCGGCGGCGCCGCGGCGCCCTGGCGGCCACGGCGTTTGGGCTCGGAGTAGATCTTCAACGCCTCTTCGAGGGTGATCTCGAAGATCTGATCCTCGGTGGCCAGCGAGCGAGAGTCGGTGCCGCGCTTGAGGTATGGCCCGTAGCGGCCGTTCTGCGCGGTGATCTCCTCGCCGTTGGCGGGATCCACGCCGACCACCCGCGGCAGCGAGAGCAGCTTCAGAGCGTCCTCGAGGGTGATGGTCTGCAGATCCATCGAGCGCAGCAGGGAACCGGTGCGCGGCTTGGGGCCGGTCGGCTTCTTACCCTTCTTGGCACCCACGCCGGGATCATCGTCCGGCGGCGGGGGCAGCACCTCGGTGACATACGGGCCGTACCGCCCGTCTTTGGCCACGATCTCGTGGCCGGATTCCGGGTCCACGCCGAGTGATCGACCCTCTTGCGGTGTGGCGAAAAGGGTTTCGGCCATCTCGAGGGTCAGCTCGTCGGGGGTGATCTCGTCGTTGAGGTTGGCCCGTTGCGGTTTGGGCTCGCCGTCCTCGCCGGTGATCATCCGCTCCAGGTATGGGCCGTTCTTGCCCACCCGGACCACGATCGGACGGCCCTCTTCGTCATCAAAGAGCTTGATGGAGTTGACTTCTCGGGCATCGATACCTTCGAGGTTGACGCCCACCAGCTTCTTGAGGCCACCGGCACGGGCGATCGAATCCGCCACGCCGTGCTCACCGCCGAAGTAGAAGTTCGACAGCCAGTTGGTGCGCCGCTCCTGGCCGGTGGCGATCTCGTCGAGTTCGTCCTCCATGGCGGCGGTGAAGTCGTAATCCACCAGGCGGCCGAAGTGCTGTTCGAGCAGACCGGTCACCGCGAACGCCACCCAGGACGGCACCAGCGCGCTGCCCTTCTTGTGCACATAGCCGCGGTCCTGGATCGTCTTGATGATCGAGGAATACGTTGAGGGACGGCCGATTCCGAGTTCCTCGAGCGCCTTGATCAGCGACGCCTCGGTGTAGCGCGCCGGCGGGTTGGTGGTGTGCCCATCGGCGGTCAGGCCGGTCGCGTCCACCCGCTGACCCTGGCGCAGCTGCGGCAGGCGGCTCTCGGCGTCGTCCGCCTCACCGCCGGCCTGCTCGTCGACGGTCTCGACATAGGCCTTCAGGAAGCCGGCGAACGTGATGGTGCGGCCGCTGGCGGCGAACGTGACTTCCCGTCCGTCCGAAGATGTTCCGCCGATACGCAGGCTCAACGTGGTGCCGCGGGCATCGGCCATCTGCGAGGCGACCGTGCGTTGCCAGATCAGCTCATAGAGCCGGAACTCGTCGGTATCGAGTTCGCGATGAAGGGCCCCGGGGGTGGCGAAGACATCACCGGCGGGGCGGATCGCCTCGTGCGCCTCCTGCGCGTTCTTGACCTTGCGGGTGTACTGCCGCGGCGAGGGATGAACGTACTCGTCGCCGTAGAGCTGGCGCGCCTGATTACGCGCGGCATCGATCGCCGACTGCGACAGTGTCGTCGAGTCGGTACGCATATAGGTGATGTAGCCGTTCTCGTACAGCCGCTGCGCGATGCTCATCGTGCGCTCGGCAGAGAACCGCAGCTTGCGGCCCGCCTCCTGCTGCAACGTCGAGGTCATGAACGGCGGGTACGGCTTGCGGGTGTACGGCTTCTCCTCCACCGAGGCCACCGACAGGCTGGCGCCCCGCAAACCGGTGGCCAGCGAACCGGCCGCCGCCTCGTCGAGCACGACCACCTCATCGGGCTTGCGGATGACGCCGAGGGAGTCGAAGTCGCGGCCGGTGGCCACCCGCTTGCTGTCGACGTTGACCAACCGGGCGGTGAACCGCGGCGGCGCCGCGTTTGGGTCCGAGACGCTGGCGTCGAGCTCAGCGATGACATCCCAGTAGGAGGCGCTGCGGAAGGCCATCCGGTCGCGTTCGCGCTGCACGATGATGCGGGTGGCCACGGACTGCACCCGGCCCGCGGACAGCTTCGGGGCGACCTTCTTCCACAGCACCGGGCTGACTTCGTAGCCGTAGAGCCGGTCGAGGATGCGCCGGGTCTCCTGCGCGTCGACCAGATCGTTGTCGAGGTCGCGGGGGTTTTCGGCGGCCGCGCGGATGGCGGGCTCGGTGATCTCGTGGAAGACCATCCGCTTGACCGGGACGCGGGGCTTCAGCGTCTCCAGCAGGTGCCAGGCGATGGCCTCGCCCTCGCGGTCACCGTCGGTGGCCAGATAGAGCTCGTCGACGTCCTTGAGCAGGCCCTTGAGCTCGGTGACCGTGCTCTTCTTCTCCGGGCTGATGATGTAGAGCGGCTCGAAGTTGTCCTCGACGTTGACGCCTAGCCGCGCCCAGGGCTCGGCTTTGTACTTGGCGGGCACGTCGGCAGCGTTGCGCGGCAGGTCACGGATGTGCCCGCGGGACGACTCCACGATGTAGTTGGAGCCCAGATAACCGGCGATTTTGCGCGCCTTGGTGGGCGACTCGACGATGACGAGCCGCCGAACGGCGCCATTGCCCCGTCCGTCACCGCCGCTCCGGCGGTTTCCGTCGTCAGCCAACTGCCCTTACGCTCCACTTCTCTATGTCCCTCAGGTACCCCCAAACCCGCGGGCACCTGACAATTTCGCACTCTGGACCGGTCAACGCAAACCGACCCTCGCAGGGGAATCTCTCAGACTCGAGGCCACGCTGACAACGCCTCGCTCTGATTCGGGGGTTCCCCTACGTTCTCTACCAGGCGTGATAGCCGTCGACGGCCACTGATTCGCAGTGCCGGCCGGGCGCCTCGAGTGCCGATCAGCGTGGGTGCGATCCCCACCCGCATCAACGCCGACGCCAGTGGTGAATGAGTGTCGGGGGCGTGTGGGTCGAGTCCCAGTAGATAGCGGTCGGCTTCGGGAATGCCGGCTGCCAGCGTCCAGGCGCGCAGCTCCCGCGCTCCGGGCAGCCATTGCGGCGGCACCGTCTTGACGGCCCCTCTGGTCCATTCGGCGGCGATTCCGGCCAGCCGGGCGTCCACGGCGGTACGTACCAGCGGATTGTTCTCGTCAGTGCGGGTGATTTCGGCCGCGAGGCCGGTTTCGGTGATCATCTCGGCCAGCGCGTCGGCCCGCCACAGGTCGTCGACCACCACAGACAACCGTGCCCCACCGCCCACGACCACCACCTGTCCGGTGGTGGCGAGCAGCCCGGTGAGATCGGCGACCGCGGGCGGCACCGACTCAGCCGAGAAGAAGGACAGCTGGCTCACGAGTCGACAGTAAGGCAGTGGGAGACGAGCGGGACGTAGCAGAGCGGTACCACTGGCGGCGGGCGTGGCGAGCCCGGCGCGGGACACCCACCAACGAAAGCACCCCCGATGCCCGTCACCGGGACACTCGGGGGTGTTTCGTGATGTCGTTGTTGATCAGACGGCGCGAACGCCTGTGGCCTGTGGGCCCTTGGGGCTCTGACCGACCTCGAACTCGACCCGTTGGTTCTCCTCAAGGGTGCGGAAGCCCGACCCCTGAATTTCCGTGTAGTGGACGAACACGTCGGCAGAGCCGTCCTCGGGTGCAATGAACCCGAAACCCTTCTCGGCGTTGAACCACTTCACAGTTCCCTGTGGCATCTTTCGTACTTTCCTTCTCTTCCAACCGGGAGCGGCCGACCGAGTTTTCGGCAGACCGGGCCCGTTCCGACCGCCATCCTTCGTGGAGTCGCCGGAACTCACCCGACCTACAACCCTCGCAGGAACCGCGATCGCAACGTCGATCCTGCGAGTGTTGACACACGAACACAGAAGCTGCGACCGCCCTTATCCAATCACGTCCAGAGCTGTTGCGACAGTCTCAGTGCTACTAACTGATGAACAATTCGATACAGGGGTGCAGATCGCTTTTAGAAAGGGCTGATTTCAAATGGTGAGTTTCGGCAGCGAGCTGCTTAACGCGGCGGTCGCAGGTGCCGAATCATCGCCGGCTGCGCTGCTTCACGTCGCCGAGCTTCCCGCCCGCCAGGCGAACGGCGCAAAGTGGCCTGCCTGGGCTGATCCAGATGTGCTCCGCGCGTTCCATGATCACGGAATCGCCGAGCCGTGGTCGCATCAGGTGCAGGCCGCCGAGCTGGCGCACGCCGGCCGCCATGTCGTCATCAGCACGGGCACCGCATCGGGCAAGTCGCTGGCGTTCCAATTACCGATCATGGATGCGCTGGCGCGTGATCCGCGGGCCAGGGCACTTTATTTGTCACCCACCAAAGCGCTCGGCCACGACCAATTACGCTCCGCCCATTCTTTGACCACCGCGGTGGCCGCGCTGGCCGACGTCGCACCGACTTCCTACGACGGCGACACACCGGTCGAGGTGCGCAGATTCGCCCGCGAGAGGTCGCGCTGGTTGTTCTCCAACCCCGACATGATCCATCTGTCGTTGCTGCGCAACCATGCCCGGTGGGCGGTCTACCTACGCGGGTTGCGTTATATCGTCGTCGACGAATGCCATTACTACCGGGGCATTTTCGGGTCGAACGTGGCCATGGTGTTACGACGCCTGCTGCGGCTGTGTCAGCGCTATGCCCCGGCGTCCGGGCCGGGGCCGACGGTCATCTTCGCCAGCGCGACCACCGCAGCCCCCGGTGAGACCGCCGCCGAGTTGATCGGGCAGACCGTGACGGCGGTGACCGAGGACGGGTCACCGCACGGCGCGCGCACGGTGGCGCTGTGGGAGCCCGAACTGCGTACCGATATGACGGGCGAAAACGGTGCGCCGGTGCGCCGTTCGGCCGGCGCCGAGGCGGCTCGCATGATGGCCGATCTCGTTGCTGAGGGGGCCCGGACGTTGACGTTCGTCAGGTCGCGGCGCGGGGCGGAGCTGATCGCGCTCGGCGCCAGGGCCCGGCTGGAGGACATCGCCCCGCAGCTGCTCGACACCGTCGCGTCTTATCGGGCCGGGTACCTCGCCGAGGACCGCCGGGAATTGGAGCGCGCCCTCGCCGATGGCGAATTACGCGGGGTGGCCACCACGAATGCACTCGAGCTGGGTATCGATATCGCCGGGCTGGATGCCGTTCTGCTGGCGGGTTTTCCGGGTACGGTGGCGTCATTCTGGCAGCAGGCCGGCCGTTCGGGACGGCGCGGCCAGGGTGCACTTGTGGTGCTCGTTGCGCGTGACGACCCGTTGGACACCTACCTGGTGCACCATCCGGAGGCGTTGCTGGACAAGCCGGTTGAGCGGGTGGTCATCGACCCGACGAACCCCTACGTGGTCGGTCCGCAGCTGCTGTGCGCGGCGACGGAGATGCCCTTGGAAGATGCCGAGGTGCGGCAGTGGGAGGCCGAGCCGGTGGCAGCCGAACTGGTCGACGACGGGTTGCTGCGCCGGCGCGGCGGCAAGTACTTCCCCGCCGCGGGGCTGGATCCCCATCCGGCGGTGGACATCCGCGGTTCGGCCGGTGGCAGCATCGCGATCGTCGAGGCCGGGACAGGGCGGATGCTCGGCAGCGCGGACGCCGGCCAGGCGCCGGCGGCCGTTCACCCCGGTGCGGTGTATCTCCATCAGGGTGAGAGCTACCTCGTCGACTCGTTGAGCTTCTCCGACGGAGTGGCGTTCGTGCACGCCGAGGATCCCGGCTACACCACATTCGCCAGGGAGATCACCGACATCGCGGTGACCGGGACGGGCGAACGAGTGCACTACGGCCCGGTGACACTGGGTCTGGTGCCGGTGTCGGTCACACACCGGGTGATCGGCTATCTGCGCCGACGGTTGTCCGGCGAGGTGATCGACTTCGTCGAGCTGGACATGCCCGAGCACTGTCTGCCGACCACCGCGGTGATGTACACGATCACGCCGGAAGCGCTGGCGGAAAACGGGATTGAACAGCTGCGGATACCGGGTTCGTTGCACGCCGCCGAGCACGCCGCGATCGGGCTGCTGCCGCTGGTGGCCAGTTGCGACCGCGGCGATATCGGCGGCGTCTCCACCGCCATCGGCGCCGACGGCCTGCCCACGGTTTTCGTCTACGACGGGCATCCGGGTGGGGCCGGTTTCGCCGAGCGCGGCTATCGTCTGGCCGGCACGTGGCTGGGTGCCACCGCGGCCGCGATCGAGGCGTGCGAATGCCCGCAGGGCTGTCCGTCATGCGTGCAGTCGCCCAAGTGCGGCAACGGGAATGACCCGCTGGACAAGTCCGGTGCTGTTGCCGTCCTCAAGCTCGTTCTGGCACAGGTAAATGCAGGCGGTGCCTGACCGGCGTGCCGACTGACCCCTCGAACAGTCGACACCCACGATGCAAGCACGCGCCACGGTGATGGCGCTGCAGCCCACCCTTGTGGAGGAGTTGCGACAGCCTGACATCACTGCCCGCGGCGAACGGCCGGACAACGCGATCCGTTCCCATCCCGACAGGTCGGGTAGCCAAAAAATACCGAACCACGATTGCGGCCGCAAGATAATCGGCATCGCGGTGGTTTGCCGGACCAACTCATTGTTTTCCACCAGCGGATACCGGCCGTCCGCCCCAAGCTGGTCCCCAGCTGCTCTCGTTAAACTGCCTTCATGACGCCCGACTGGCTGCTGGTGGAAACACTCGGCACCGAACCGGTGGTCGTCGCGCAGGGCCGTCAGATGAAGAATTTGGTGCCCCTGGCCATTTATTTGCGGCGCAACCCGCATCTGGCCGCGATCCAGACCGCCATCGCCGAAACCGTGGCGACCGGCAACACCCTGGCCAGCATCACCCCGAAGAGCGACCGGGTGATCCGCACCGAGCCCGTCCAGATGTCCGACGGTCGGATGCACGGGGTGCATGTCTGGATCGGTCCCGCTGACGCGGAGCCGCCGGAGCGGCCGATACCGGGGCCGCTGAAATGGGACATGACTCTCGGGATCGCCACCGACACCGTCGAATCACTGGTGAACGCCGGGCTGGATCCCACCAAGGAGCCCACTCACGGCCGGGCCTTCGCCGAGGATCTGCCGTCGCGCAGCTTCAACCGCGACGAGGCCAAGGTGCTGGCCTTGGCGATCGATGCCGCGCCCGGCCGGACATACTGCACCACTTGGACTTTCACCGATAGTCAGGGCGAGACGATTCGGGCGGGCTTCGTGGCACGCACCGCTTCGGAGATGGCCGACGACGGCACCGAGCACCTCGTCGCCCGGGCGATGAACCTGCGCTGCGACCTCGACGAGGCCGCGCTGCCACCCGACCATCTGGCGCAACGCATTCTCGACGGGCTGTCGCAGCCGGGCGTCCACCGGGCCCTCGTCGACCTCAACACGTGGAAGCTGTTGAAGTGGCTCGACGATCCGTGCCCGCACTACGACTGGCGCCAGAGCGTCCAATTCCACCCCGACGACCGCGACTTGCTCATCCCGATGGCGGACGACTTTGCGACCGGTAACGCCAGCAGGGTGTTGCGGCTGCCCGGGGTGGACGGCGGCTGGGTGCCGATGCACGTCACCGTCAACCGCGTCGAGGTGGACAAGAACATCTTCGCGGGGCTGATCACCCTGCGTCTGCCCACCGCGGCGGAACTCTCCGCCGCCCGGCTCACCGCCAAGGGCACCTCCACCGGCTAGCCCGTGTCTGGTGCGCGGCTACCCCACATCGATGGGACCCGCCCGCGCCGCGGCGTGCGCACGGCTCCCGAGAAGCCGGCCCGTCGCGACATCGACATGGATGACGATGTCGAGTTCGTCGACGTCGCACCCACTCAGCGCCGTGCCCATCGCGCGGCTGACCGCGGCGGCCTGCCGGCACGCCGTCTCGGGTCCCTGGGGCAGCCACATGGCAGCGGCCAGCGCCGCCATGTCCGCGCCGGCCTGAGCGCGATGCCGTGCCACCACGGCGCTTCCGACCTGGACACCCGCCACGGTGATCGCCGCCACGGTGGCGATGAGCACCGCCGCCAGCACGGTCGCCACACCATGCTCGTCACGCGCCAGGCTCGCTGGCCGCGACCGCATCGGCGGTGATGACGACACCGGGCAGCAGCCGGGACCTGCCGGTGACCGTCGCGACGACGAAGCCACCGTCACGCCGGATTCGCACTGTGGCGCCGGCGGGTCCGACCCAACGGGCAGCGGTGTCCGCGCCCGCCTCATCACCGCGGGCCGCCAACCGGGCCGCCTCGCGGGCGGCGTCGATGCAGCGCACCTGCATCGCGACCGCGGTGATGCCACTGGCGCAGACAACCAGGACCACCACCAGCGCGGCGATGGCCAGGGCTGCCTCGACGGTGGCGAAACCGCGGTCACCGGTTAGACCTTCGTGTTCAGCGCGCGATTGATGATGTTGGTCAACGCGCCGACGATCGAGTCGCCGGTGACCACGCTGTAGAGGATCGCGCCGAATGCCGCGGCGGCGATCGTGCCGATCGCGTACTCGACCGTCGACATCCCGGCATCGTCGACCGCCACCATTACCATGCGCGACTTCAGCTCTCGAAACACATTGTTGCTCAATTGTTTTCCTCCCTTGCCACTGTCACAGAATTCCCGATGCGAACACGTCACCGGCCAAGCCGGCCACCACCGGCACGATGCCCAGGCACACGAATGCCGGCAGAAAACACAGTCCCAGCGGTCCGGCGATCAGCACCGAGGCTCGTTCGGCGGCCGCCGCCGCGGTGTGGCCGGCGTCTTGTCGCGACTGCTCGGCGAGTTCGGCCACACCCTGTGCCAGTGCGCTTCCCGACGACGCCGACCGGCGCGCCAACCTGGCCAGGGCATCGCCGTCCTCGCCGGGCTGCGCGCACCAGGCGGTGTCCGGGTCCGCGCCCAGCGCCAACAGATCCGCCGCGCGGCGCAACACCGCACCGAGCCGGTCCGGCGCCGAGGGTGCCGTCGCCGCAGCCGCAGCGGACACCGACATGCCGCCCGCGAGGCATACCGCGAACACGTCGAGGGCCGACGCGGTCGCCAACGGGTCAGTGCGCACCATGCTGCGGTGGTTCGGTGCAGAAACATTGGCGGCCAACCCTATTCGGTGACGCACCAGCAGCGGGCCCGGCGCGAGTAGCACGGCGGCGGCCAACAACACTGCGGCCGCGGTCACGCCAGCAGCCGATCGGTGATGCGATCACTCCACGCCAGCCCCGCGCAGACCAGCGCCGCACCCACGACCAACAGCCCGCTGCCCGCACCGCCGCCGAGGAGAAAGCGGATCGGATGCGCGCCGATCAGCTCGCCGAGCAGGATTCCGAGCAGCGGCAGTCCGGCCAGGATCACCGCGGTCGCGCGTGCCCCGGCCAGGCCGGCGTCGACCCGCGCGGTGAACCGTTGCCGCTCCACGATGTCGCGGTGGGCGGTTCGGATCAGCGCCGCCATCGCCAGTCCGTGATCGGCCGCCAGCTGCCAGCACACCGCAAGCCGCTCCCATTGCGCGGGAACGGATGTCGAGCCGGCGAGCGCCCGCAGTCCGGCTCCGACGTCAGCGCCCAGCCCGGCACGGGCCGCGACAGACCGCAACGCTGTGCCGACAGCACCGTCGGATTCCCCAGCGGCGACGGCGAACGCGCGCACCGGATGCGCACCCACCCGCAACTCACCGGCCAGCGTCTCCAGCGCCGCCGCCAACGTATGGCCGGCCTCGTCGCGGTCCCGCCGCCGTCGTCGACGGCGCCGGCGGGAGATCAGCGTGCCGCCCAGCACCACCGAGGCCATCAGCACCGCCGGCGGCAGCGCCACCGCGACGACCGCAAGAGACGTCACCAGCGCGGGCACCCGCACCCCTGCCCGCTGCGGCGTCAGTCCCAGCCGGGACCGCGGAGGTGGCGGTGCGGCCAGCACCGCCAGCCCCAAAAGCACAGCAGCGAAGGGCATTCCGGTCACGATCGCCGCCCGTCGATGAGTGTCTGCAGTTGTTGTCGCCCGTCCTGCCAGCCCCGGTCGGCATGCCACGCCGTCATCGCATGCACACCGCCACCGTCCGCGCGGCACAGCACCGCGATCTCGGTGAGCCGGCGTGTGCCGTCACGACGACGACCCACATGCACCACCGCCTGGACCGCCGCGGCCAGTTGGCTGTGCAACGCCGCGCGGCCCAGACCGCCCAGGGCCGCGAGTGCTTCCAGCCGGGCCGGCACCTCGGCCGGGCTGTTGGCATGCACGGTCCCGGCACCGCCGTCGTGGCCGGTGTTCAGAGCGGTCAGCAGGTCGACGACCTCTGCGCCGCGCACCTCCCCGACGACGATCCGGTCCGGCCGCATTCGCAGGGCCTGACGAACCAGCTGCCGCATCGTGACCTCGCCGGCGCCCTCCACGTTGGCGGCCCGCGCCACCAGCCGCACCAGATGGGGGTGGCGGGGCGCGAGTTCGGGGGCGTCCTCGACGCACACTATCCGCTCGCCGCCGTCCACCGCGCCGAGCGCAGCGGCCAATAACGTTGTCTTGCCTGCCCCGGTCCCCCCGGAGATGAGGAAAGCCAACCGGGCGTCGATGATGCCGGCGAGCACGTCCGCAGCGTCCGGCGCGATCGCCCCAGCAGCGATCAGGGCAGCGAGATCCTGGGTCGCGGGCCGCAAGACCCGCAGCGACAAGCAGGTGCCTGCGACGGCGATCGGGGGCAGCACGGCGTGCAGACGTACCGAGAACTCTCCGGTGCCAACGCCGGTCAGCTGCCCGTCGACCCACGGCTGCGCGTCGTCCAGTCGTCGCCCGGCGGCCACGGCGAGCCGCTGCGCCAGCCGGCGCACTGCGGCTTCGTCGGTGAACCGGACCGAGGCGGGGCGCAGGCCGTTGCCGTCGTCGATCCACACCGCGTCAGGGGCGGTGACCAGAACGTCGGTCGTTCCCGGTGCGCGCAGCAACGGCTCCAAGGGCCCGGCGCCGGTCAGTTCGGTCTGCAGGACCCGCAGGTTCGTCAGGACCTCGGTGTCCCCGAGGACTCCCCCAGACTCGGCACGGATGGCCGCCGCGACCGCCGCCGGCCGCAAAGACGACGACTCGGCCGCCAGCCGCTCGCGGACCCGTTCGACCAACGACGCGTTCATGCCGCCCGCACCTGCCCACCGGCCGTCAGAATCTCGAGGACCGAGCGGGCGGCCGCACCGAGCGGAGAGCGCCGTCGCAGCCGCAGGCCACCCCGCTCCAGGCGCTCGGCCAGCATCGGCTCGGGACGCATGGCCGCCAGAAGTGGCAGATCCGCGACCTGTGCGGCCTCGGCGGCGCGCAATCCACTCGGTGCCGGACCGCGCACCACAAGGCCGACGTTCGGATTGACCCCGCGCAGCACCGGCGCCAGGGCCGCGGCCGCCGCGACGCCCCGGACATCGCAGCTGGTGATCATCACCACCAGGTCGGCACTGTCCAGTGCGCAGGTGACCGCCGCGGTCATTCGCCGCGGCAGATCGCAGATCACCAGAATTCCGCCGCGTCGCCCGGCATCGACTACCGCCTCGACCGCCCCGGGCTCCATCTCCCGGCCCTGCCGATCGCCGGACAACACGCTGACACCGTGGTGCCGCGGGAGCGCATCGCGCACCGCCGACCAGGCCAAGCGGCCACCCTGCAGGCTCAGATCGGGCCAGCGCAGCCCTGGCACCGCCTCGCTTCCGACCACGAGGTCGATGCCACCGCCCCACGGATCGAGATCGACCAACAACGACGACGACGCCGCCTGTGCCAGGGCCGTCGCGAACGTCGAAGCGCCCGCACCGCCCCGGCCGCCGGTAACGGCGATCACCCGCCCCGTGCGCGGGCCGTCGCGAACCGCCTCGGCGGCGTCAGCGAGATGCCGCACGAGCTCGGCGTCCTGGGCGGGAAGTGTGCAAACCCGCTGAGCGCCAACGGCCATCGCCGCCGCCCACGCGGGCCCGTTCGGGTCGGTCAGGCAGACCAGGATCACCCCGTCTCGCCTGGGAAGACCGTCCAGCTCGCAGGCTCTGGCCGCATTCTCGTCGAGGATCACAGCGACGGCGGCCGACCACGCCTTGCGGGTGAGCGGCGCAGAAACCGCCACCGGGCGCAGACCCACCGCGGCCGCGACCCGCTCGGCCTGTTCGCGTAACTCGGTGTCGCCGACGTGGACGAGGACTACACCCGGACTGCTGCTCATCACGCAAGAGTCGGCGGCTCGAGGAGCCGACGCCAGTCGCCATGGAGGGATCTGTGGATGAACGCAGATCTGGGGAGTGACTACCGGCACCAAGACAGCACAGAAGTGATCCCGGCAACGTTTCTCAAGTTTGCCGGGATCGCCGGAGATTCTTTGTCGGAAAAAGGGACGACCCCCGCCAGGGGGGGAGGAGGCGGAGGTCGTCGTGTATCAGCCCCGGGGGGTCGGGCTGATGCACACCCGGCATAAGCCGAGTAATACTCACTATACACACGACAATGTGGAGTCGCGCAAGTGTTGCTACCACTTCGAAACCATGTATTCGCTGTGAAAATGCAGGGTGCGACACGTGGCTTGGCCTGCCACTTTGTCCTCGCCCCCGAACCGGGACGTCAGCCACGCCTATCCTGAGGAGCGTGACCGACCCTGCCTCGGCCGCCGACCAGCTAATCCACGTTCGGCCCGAGCCCGCGACTGGGCTCAACTCTCGGACGGCGGCGTTCTTCGACCTCGACAAGACCGTGATTGCCAAGTCAAGCACGCTGGCTTTCAGCAAACCCTTCTTCGATCAGGGTCTGCTCAACCGACGAGCGGTCCTGAAGTCGAGTTATGCGCAGTTCCTCTTCCTGATGTCCGGCGCCGATCACGACCAGATGGACCGGATGCGCTCCTACGTCACCGCGATGAGCGCAGGCTGGGATGTCGAACAGGTGCGGGCCATCGTCACCGAGACGCTTCATGACATCGTCGACCCCCTGGTCTTTGCGGAAGCTGCCGAACTGATCGCGGACCACCGGCTGTGCGGGCGCGATGTCGTGATCGTCTCGGCCTCGGGTGAGGAGATCGTCGCCCCGATCGCGCGTGCGCTCGGTGCCACCCACGCGATGGGCACCCGGATGGTCATCGAGGACGGGAAGTACACCGGCGAGGTTGCCTTCTACTGTTACGGCGAGGGAAAAGCCGCGGCCGTCCGCGAACTGGCCGCGTTGGAGGGTTACTCCCTCGAGCACTGCTACGCCTACTCCGATTCGATCACCGACCTACCGATGCTGAGGTCGGTCGGTCACCCGCACGTCGTCAATCCCGACCGCGCGCTGCGCAAGGAAGCCACCGCGCAGGGCTGGCCGGTGCTGACGTTCCTGCGCCCGGTGCCGTTGCGCGACAGGATCCCAGCTCCGTCGGGCGCGGCGGTGGCGACGACGGCCGCGTTGGGAATCAGCGCGCTGGCCGCCGGCGCACTGACGTACTCCGTGCTACGCCGGTTGTCGTTCTAAACGCGTCCAATTCGTTGCCGACTAGCCCCTTGCTGTGACGGTGGTCACGGAGTACAAAGGAAGGCACGGACGCCTGGCAAGGCCAAGATAGCGCCGGAAGAGAAGGCACTATCTCCCGAGCCAAGCGGCCCAGCACGGTTCCCGGCACCCACGCGGAGCACGCCGCGATATGGCAGAAGTGTTGCGGGCCTGCGTAATTGCGAAGAGCGGACGTACAGAACGACCCCTTGGGTGGGGTTGTAAACGAACCGCATCGCAAGACCGCCGAGGCCAACCCACGCAGCCCACCTGGCACGCTTGGTAACCGAGAAACCGTGCTAGCGGGCGGCGAGCCGAAGAGATTCGGATCGTCGCCCGCTTCGCTGTCCAGGTCTACTTGACCGCCGCGTCCGCGATCGATATCGCCTCTCGCGCACCGTCTTCCAGCGCCTGGCAGGACATCAGCAGCCAAGCCCCGACGGCCGAGGGGTCGCCCGTCGCGAACGCCCGCGCGCGGTCTCGATACTCATCGGCGCGGCGCATCCAGTACACCTCGGGCACCCCCAGCCCGTGCGGGTCCAGACCGGTGGCCATCGTGACGAGCCGCGACACCGCGCGCGCCACCACCCCGTCCCCCGGCCCGAACGGCGCCAGCGCGAGCATCTCGCCGTGCGCGACGGCTGCCAGCACCGGCGCAGGCGCAGAGCTGCCGCCGGTCGTCAGCCGGGTGACCAGATCCAGCCGTGCGGCCACCTCCGGATTCTGGCGCGGGCGGCCCAGAAGGTCCCCGTCGACCAAGTCGGCCGCGGCCAGCGCGTGCAGCCGCGCCAGTGCTTGCAGAGGGGCGCGCTGCCAGACCCCGACCAGGTTGGTGGTTCCACCCTCCAATGCCTGCCCGACGCGGAGCGCACCGGCCAACACAGGATCGTTGGGCTCGGTACCGGAGGCATCCAGTTGCACGGCGCCGCCGTCCAGGGCCGACGACGAGCGCGCTCCGCGGATGGCCGACTCGGCCGCGGTCACCGGCCAGTTGCGCAGATTGGTGCGATGCCGGTGCGCCTTCGCCAACGCTTCCCGGGCGGCCTCGGCGGCGTCGGCCACCCCGGGCAGAGTCATCAGCGGGGCCAGGACATCACTCACGTTCGGTCACGCTATCCGATCCCCAGCTGCCGTTCGGCGCGCGGCAGTAACCGCCCGCCGACGATTGTGACGTGCCAACTCCGATGCAACCTTCGGTGACTACGCTCACAGACATGACCGAGGCGCACACCGAAGTTCAGTCAAGTTTCCCGGCGTCGGACGATTTCGCCGCCGCCGCCAACGCCACCGCCGCCCTCTACGACCAGGCCGAGGCAGACCGGTTGGCGTTCTGGGCAGAGCAGGCCAACCGGCTGTCGTGGGAGACACCCTTCACCGAGGTGCTGGACTGGTCCGACGCGCCGTTCGCGAAATGGTTCGTCGGCGGCAAGCTCAACGTCGCCTACAACTGTGTCGACCGGCATGTGGAGGCCGGTAACGGCGACCGGGTGGCCATCCACTGGGAGGGTGAACCGGTCGGTGACTCGCGGGTGCTGACCTATGCCCAGCTCAAGGACGAGGTGTGCAAGGCCGCCAACGCGCTGACCGATCTCGGGTTGGCTGCGGGCGACCGGGTGGCCATCTACATGCCGATGGTCCCGGAGGCCATCGTGGCGATGTTGGCCTGCGCGCGGCTGGGTGTGATGCACAGCGTGGTCTTCGCCGGCTTCTCGGCGGCCGCGCTGCGGGCCCGCGTCGAGGACGCCGAGGCCAAGGTCGTCATCACCACCGACGGCCAGTACCGGCGCGGAAAGGCGGTGTCGCTCAAGGAAGCCGTCGACGAGGCGGTACGAGGGCTCACGGATGCCGAAAATGGCCCTGTTCAGCACGTTCTGGTGGTGCGCCGCACCGGCATCGACATCGGCTGGACCGAGAACCGCGACCAGTGGTGGCACGAGGTCGTGGACTCGGCGTCGACCGAGCACACCCCCGCAGCGTTCGACTCCGAGCATCCGCTGTTCCTGCTGTACACCTCCGGCACCACGGGTAAGCCGAAGGGGATCATGCACACCTCGGGTGGCTATCTGACCCAGGCGTCGTACACCCACTACAACGTGTTCGACATCAAGCCGCAGACCGACGTGTATTGGTGCACCGCCGATATCGGCTGGGTCACCGGTCACACCTACATCGTCTACGGGCCGCTCTCCAACGGCGCGACGCAGGTCGTGTACGAAGGAACCCCGGCCTCCCCCGATGAGCACCGTCACTTCCAGGTGATCGAAAAATACGGTGTGACAATCTATTACACCGCGCCTACGTTGATCCGCACGTTCATGAAGTGGGGTCGTGAACTCGCATTCGAACACGATCTGTCCAGCCTGCGGTTGCTCGGATCGGTCGGCGAGCCGATCAACCCGGAGGCATGGCGTTGGTACCGCCTGGTTTTCGGTGCCGACAAGACGCCGATCGTCGACACCTGGTGGCAGACCGAGACCGGCGCGATCATGATCTCGCCGCTGCCGGGTGTGACGGACTGCAAGCCGGGTTCGGCGATGCGGGCGTTGCCCGGCATCTCGGCCAAGATCGTCGACGACGACGGAAATGAGTTGGCCCCCAGCGTCGATGGCGGTGAACACGTCACCGGGTATCTCGTGCTGGACAAGCCGTGGCCGTCGATGCTGCGCGGCATCTGGGGCGATCCGGAGCGCTTCAAGGAGACGTACTGGGCGCGCTTCGGCGAGCAGGGCTGGTACTTCGCCGGTGACGGCGCCCGGTACGGCAGCGACGGCGAGGTGTGGGTGCTCGGCCGTATCGATGACGTGATGAACGTGTCAGGGCACCGGATTTCGACCGCTGAGGTGGAGTCCGCACTCGTCGGGCACGCCGGAGTGGCCGAGGCCGCCGTTGTCGGCGCCACCGACGACCACACCGGACAGGCGATCTGCGCGTTCGTCATCCTCAAGGCCCACCACGCCGAGATGCCCAGCGATCAGATGGTCGAGGAGTTGCGCGCCGAGGTGGCCAAGGAGATCTCCCCGATCGCGAAGCCGCGCGAAATCCACGTTGTCCCAGAGCTTCCCAAGACCCGCAGCGGCAAGATCATGCGACGGTTGCTGCGCGATGTCGCCGAGGGCCGCGAACTGGGCGACACGTCTACCCTGGTCGATCCGACGGTGTTCGAAGCGATCCGGGCCAGCAAGACCTGATTCAGCCGACGTCGGCTGTCGGGACGAACCCGGTGCCGGGACGGTTCTTGCCCGCGACGTCGCCCAGGATCGCGTTGATCGACATCGTCACCGCGGGCGTGTGCAGCGGGATGAACTTGACGACGCAGGTGGGCAGGTCTTCGCTGAACGCGCCGTGGATCATTCCGACCAGCTTGTTGTTCACCGTGACCGGTGCACCGGAATCGCCGGGCTGGCCGCACACCTGGTTGACGATCGTGCCCGGGTCCTGGCCGGGTCCCCAGGTGACGCCGCACGAGTAACCGGTGGTGCGCCCGAGCTTGCAGGCGACCTCACCGAACGTCGGGTCGGGCCCGATGCCGTCGATGACGAAGCCCTTGTAGTTCGAGATGGGCTGCACCTTGGCGGGGTCGAACCGGATTACCGCGTAGTCGAGACCGTCGTTGCCGGCGACCATGGTGCCGATCACGCCGTCGGCGGGCCGGTCCTCGGAGGCGACCTGGGCGCCCGGGCCGCCACAATGCGCGGAGGTGAAGCCGATGAGCGCACCGGTGTTGTCGTTGCCGATGGACGTCAGTGTGCAGTAGGTGTCGCCGTTGACGACGATGCCCGCCCCACCGCCCATCGGCACCTTGCCGTCGGCCGTCGCAACCGGTGCCACGCCGGAGATCAGGACGACAAGGGCCATCACAACGGCACTCGCGATGGCCCTCGCGATGGCCCTCGCGATCAGGCCTACACGCTGCGCGGTCGTCACTGGCAACCTCCATTTACCGTCCGCCCCGACAGGGCGAGTCTAGCTTGATCACACCCGCACCTTGCGTAACAGCTTCAGTGGGTATCCCCGCTGCGGGCGCGGCATGGCAACATGAACCGCGACGACAGAAAGTTGGAGGACAGCCGTGAGCAATGGCGATCGCAAGACCGGTGTACCCACCACCGTCACCTCGATCCCGCTGGTGGATCCGAACGCGCTACCGGCCAATCCCTCCGTCGGCGATCTGGTCAAGGACGCCACCGCACAGATGTCCACCCTCGTGCGCGCCGAGGTCGAGCTCGCCAAGGCGGAGATCACCCGCGATGTGAAGAAGGGCCTCACCGGCAGCGTCTTCTTCATCCTCGCGCTGGTGGTGCTGTTCTACTCGACGTTCTTCCTCTTCTTCTTCCTCGCCGAACTCCTCGACACCTGGCTGTGGCGCTGGGTGGCCTTCCTGATCGTCTTCCTGCTGATGGTGGTCACCACCGCGGTGTTCGCTCTCTTCGGGTATCTCAAGGTGCGCCGGATCCGCGGGCCGCAGAAGACCATCGAATCGGTCAAGGAAGCACGCCAAGCATTCACCCCCGGCCACGACAGGTCGCCGGCCAAGGTCGCCACGACGGGCACCCCGCCGCCCACTGACCCCTCCGGCTGGTGATGGCTCAACCGGATCCCTCGGTCACCCGCATCGCGGGGCCGTGGCGGCATTTCGACGTTCACGCCAACGGAATCCGGTTCCACTGTGTCGAATCGAACGACGGCGGCGGTCCGCGCGCCGAGTCGGTCGCGGGTGCGTCGCGGCCGCTGGTGATCCTGCTGCACGGTTTCGGCTCGTTCTGGTGGTCGTGGCGCCACCAGCTGCGCGGTCTGTCCGGAGCCCGGGTGGTCGCCGTCGATCTGCGCGGTTACGGCGGCAGCGACAAGCCGCCGCGCGGCTACGACGGCTGGACGCTCGCCGGCGACACCGCCGGGTTGATTCGCGCGCTCGGCCACAGCTCGGCCACGCTCGTGGGGCACGCCGACGGCGGGTTGGTGTGCTGGGCGACGGCCGTGTTGCACCCGCGGGCGGTGCGGGCGATCGCACTGGTGAGCTCGCCGCATCCCGCCGCGCTGCGGGCCTCAGCGCTCGGCCGGCGCGATCAGGGCCGCGCCCTGCTGCCAACGCTGCTGCGCTATCAGCTGCCGATCTGGCCCGAGCACGCCCTCACCCGGCACAACGCCGACCTTCTCGAGCACCTGGTGCGCAGTCGCGCATCGGGCAAATGGCTTGCTTCCGAGGACTTTTCGGAAACCATCGCACACATGCGCCGGGCCATCCAGATACCGTCAGCCGCGCACTCCGCACTGGAGTACCAACGCTGGGCGGTGCGCAGCCAATTGCGCAGCGAGGGTTGGCGATTCATGAAGCTGATGAACCGTCCGCTCGTGGTTCCGCTGTTACACCTGCGCGGCGACGCAGACCCGTATGTGCTGGCCGATCCGGTGGACCGAACCCAGCGTTATGCGCCGCGCGGCAGGTTCGTGTCGGTCTCCGGCGTCGGGCACTACGCCCACGAGGAGGCCCCCGACGAGGTCAACGATCACCTGCGGCGGTTCCTCGGGCAGGTCTACGACACCGCTAGGTGACGCAGGCCCCGGTGGGCACCTTGGCGGTGTTGCCGATCTTGGCCAGCTGGCGCGACACCTCGTTGGCCGTCAGCACGAACCCGGTGTCGTTGTCGTCCACCGCGGCGCCGAACACCACCCCGAGCACCTGGCCCGCCCGGTTGATCATCGGTCCGCCCGAGTTGCCTTGGCGCACAGTCCCTCTGATCGTGTAGACCTCGCGGTTGACCGTCGTGGTGCGGTAGATATCCGGTCCGTTGAGCTCGATGGTCTCGCGCACCCGCGCCGGAGTCGCCGCGAACTCGCCGCCACCGGGATAACCCAGCACCACCGCGTCGGTGCCGGATTTGGCCGGCTGGTCGGCGAACACCAAGGGGCGCTGCGGCAGATTCGGGACGTCCAGGATCGAGATGTCCTCGTTCGGGTCGTAGGACACCACGGTCGCGTCGTAGGTCTGCCCTTCGGCTTCCACGGTGACACTTTCCGATCCGGCCACCACGTGCGCGTTGGACATCACCCGGTTCGGGGCGATCACGAAACCCGTGCCCTCCAGCACCTTTTGACATCCGGGGGCGACACCGCGGATCTTCACCACGCTCGCGCGCGCATTGCCGACAACCAGGCTGTCGGCCAGCGATGCGTCGGGGGCGTCCACTGCCTGAATAGGAGTGCGGCCGAAGGGCTGCAAGACATCCGGCAGACCGGAAGTGCGCAACAACGCCGACATCCGCTTGGGCACCGCCTTGAGCCACTCCGGTGCGTACTTGTCCACTTCGGCAAGCACTTTCGAACCGCGCGTGGCGGCGGCCAGGTTCGGTTGATCCGACGAGGTCAACGGGCTGGCGAGCAGCCAGGCGGCGACCATCACCACCAGCAGCTGGACCGCCACGCCGATCACCGAGTCGACGGTGCGGACCGCGCGGTTGCGGATCGCACCGCGTACCGCCCGGCCGAGCACCACACCGGCCACCTCGCCGACGACCACCAGCGCCAGAATCAAGAAGAGTGCGGCGAACAGCTTGGCCCGCGGCGAACTGATGTGGCTGACGATGTGGGGAGCGAGCATCACTCCGGCGATGGCGCCGAGGATGACGCCGACGAACGACATCAGCGAGCCCAGCGCGCCGGACCGCCAGCCCGAGACGGCTGCCACCAACGCCACCGCCACCACGGCGATGTCCAGCCATTGCGAACTCGTCACAGGGGCTCCTCACTGCTTCTGACGAGTGCCATGGCCTCGTCCAACTCCCGGACGTCTTCGCTGTTCCACGGTTGCGACCAACCGGCCACATCGAGCATCGCTGAGATTACGTGTCCGGTGAACCCCCATACCAACATCTGGTTGAGCAGAAATGCCGGCCCGGCCAGCCCGCGTCCAGCCCCCGTGCGGTAAACCATCAGCCGGTTCTCAGGATTGATGAACGCCCGCACCGGAACTCGCGCGACGAGCGCGGTTTCACCGCTGTCGACGACGGCCACCGGTCCCGGATCCGGTGAGTACGCCAGCACCGGTACGACGTGGAAACCCGAGGGAGGGATGAACATTCGCTCGAGAACGGCAAGCGGATGCAGGCGGTCCGGGTCAATGCCGGTCTCCTCCTGCGCTTCTCGCAGCGCGGTGCCCACCGGCCCGTCGTCTCCCGGGTCCGCAGCCCCACCGGGGAACGCGGCCTGGCCGGCATGGTGGCGCAGCGAGCCGGCCCGCACCGTCAGCAACAGATCCGCGTCGTCGGGCAATCGCCCGTCGGCGTAACCGGAGCTCGGCCCCGAGAACAGCACGAGCACAGCGGCGTCGCGCGCATTGGTACCGGCCTCGCGCGCTTCGACAACCGCAGCCAACAACTCAGGCGGAACCTTGCGGCGATAGGCATGCGGAACGCGGTCGACGTTGTCGACCAACGGTGCCAGCCAAGGCGGCCGGTACTCCGGGGTGAGCGCGCCCGAGCCTGCCGAGCGGGGAGAACCCTGGGTCACCGGCGCGTCTCTCTCGTCTGTCGTCACTGCACTGCATTCTTCACCGCGGCGGCGATCTCGTCGGCACTGGTGAACGCCTGCGGCAGGATTTTGGCAACGCTACCGTCCGCACGCAGTATCACGGTCGCGGGCATCACGTTGGGCACTCCCAACGCCGCGGCGATCCGGCGCTGACCGTCCTGCAGCGTGGGTAGCCGCACTCCGAGCTCGGCCAGTCGCAACAGGCCGGCCGTCTCGTTCTCGTCCTGATGCACGGTCACCACGGCAACGTCCGGCCCGACTCGGCGCTGGTAGTCCGCCATCGCGGGCAGCTCCTCCGCGCACGGCCCGCACCAGTAGGCCCAGAGGTTGAGCACCACCGTGCGACCGGCCAGCGCGCGGGCCACATCCACCTGTGCACCGTCGGCGGCACACTCGACGACGATGCCGCGCAACTCCTTCGGGCCGGGGTTGTCGGCCGCGGCCGGGCAGGGCGGCAGGTCGGCGCGCCGGCGCGGCTCGGCCAGCGCTTCGGGCGTGTCGGCGTCGCGGTGGGTCCGCGACACCTGGGTGCCCGGCGAACCGCCCGACCCCGACGGGGTGTCGCCGAGTTCGAGGGCAAACGCGGTGATCAGGGCTGCCGCCACAGCGAGTACTGCCAGCGTCCAGCGGGTCGACGTCGTCATCAGTGCAGTTCGGGCCGAAAGGTCAGAGGCCGGCCAGGGCCAGCAGATGCTCGGTCTCGGGACCCTTGACCAGTGGCGCGGCGATCAACGGATCGGTGGGCCCGAGCCCGAAGGACGGGCAGTCCTTGGCCAGCACGCACACTCCGCAGGCCGGCTTTCGGGCATGGCAGACCCGGCGGCCGTGAAAAATCACCCGATGGCTCAGTAATGTCCACTCGCGACGCTCGATCAGCTCGCCCACGATGTGTTCGACCTTGACCGGGTCTTCCTCGGCGGTCCACCGCCACCGACGCACGAGCCGACCGAAGTGGGTGTCGACGGTGATGCCGGGGATGTCGAAGGCGTTGCCCAGGATGACGTTGGCGGTTTTGCGGCCCACGCCCGGCAGCGTCACCAGTTCGTCCAGAGTGTGCGGCACTTCGCCGTCGAACCGCTCGACGAGTTCCTGACCCAGCCGGATCAGCGAGTTGGCTTTGTTTCGGTAGAAGCCGGTGGGCCGGACCAGCTCCTCGAGTTCGGTGCGATCGGCCTGCGCGTAGTCGCGGGCGGTGCGGTACTTCTTGAACAGCGCCGGCGTGGTGCGGTTGACGCCCTTATCGGTGGACTGCGCCGACAGGATGGTGGCGACGGTCAGTTCCAGCGGGTTGGTGAAGTCGAGCTCGCAGTACACATGCGGAAACGCTGTGGCCAAGGTGCGGTTCATCCGCCTGGCGCGCCGGACCAGGCCAAGATGGGTTTCGGAGTCCCACTTCGTTGCTCCCGCCTTGCTCGCGGCCGGCGGGGTGGCAGCGCCGCCAGCGGTCTTGCGCCTGGTTGACGGGCTGTTCGTGGTCACGATGCAAGGGTACTGACTCCGGTCCGGCGAGCTGCGGACCGACCGGTGACAATTCGTGATCCCGCTGAGACCTTGCCCGTGTTTACTTTCCCCCGTGACCTGGTTGCTCGCGGTATGTGTCCCCGGGCTTTTGATGCTGTCGACGTTCGGGTTGCAAAGACTCGAGGAGGCCTTGCACGTCGATCGCAAGGCCGCCGACGAGGTCACCGAATATCTGGAACGGGCCGCCACGACACCGGCCGCGCACGTTGCGCCGCGCGCCGAAGCCGCGCCAAGCCGGGCCGAAACACCGTCCCGACTGAGCGATGACGAGCCCGGTTTGCCCACGCGCTCACACGCCTACGCACGTCCCAATCCGCAATTTCACCGGACTCAATACGCCAATCGTGTGTAGCGTTGGCACGTCGAAAGTCCGGCAACCACTAGACTGACAGTGCCCGGCCACACAGCTGGCCTGCGCATTTCATATCACCGAAGAGTTTAAGAGGGGCGACGTGGACGAGATCCTGGCGAGGGCCGGAATCTTCCAGGGAGTTGAACCCAGCGCTGTTTCCGCGCTGACGAAACAGCTTCAGCCGGTTGACTTCCCGCGGGGACATACGGTCTTTGCCGAGGGCGAGCCCGGCGACCGGCTGTACATCATCATCTCCGGGAAGGTGAAGATCGGCCGCCGTTCGCCGGACGGCCGGGAAAACCTGCTGACCATCATGGGTCCGTCGGACATGTTCGGTGAACTGTCCATCTTCGACCCGGGCCCGCGGACGTCCAGCGCCACCACGATCACCGAGGTGCGCGCGGTCTCCATGGACCGCGACGCGCTGCGGGCGTGGATCGCCGACCGGCCGGAGATCGCCGAGCAGCTGCTGCGGGTGTTGGCCCGCCGCCTGCGCCGCACCAACAACAACCTCGCCGACCTCATCTTCACCGACGTCCCGGGGCGGGTCGCCAAGCAGCTGCTGCAGCTGGCACAGCGATTCGGCACCCAGGAGGGCGGCGCGCTGCGGGTCACGCACGACCTCACGCAGGAGGAGATCGCCCAGCTGGTGGGCGCCTCGCGCGAGACGGTCAACAAGGCGCTGGCCGATTTCGCCCACCGCGGATGGATACGCCTGGAGGGCAAGAGCGTGCTGATCAGCGACTCCGAGCGGCTGGCCCGCCGGGCACGGTAAGCCCGGCGCGCGCTATGCGCGCAGGTAGTCCAGCTGGGCCCGCACCGATTTCTCGGCGGCGTCCCATAATTCCTCGTTCACGTCGGTGTAGACGTGCTCGACGACTTGGCGCGCACTGGCGTCCTCACCCAGCGCCCGCAGGGCCTGGCGCACCTGATCGAGCCGTTCCTCGCGATGCGCGAGATACATCGCGGTGACGGCTTCGAGGTCGTCGAGGTCGGGACCGTGGCCCGGCAGCACAGTGCGACGTCCGAGCCCCTGCAGCCGGCGCAGGGAATCCAGGTACTGAGTCAGGCTGCCGTCCTCGTCATCGATGACGGTGGTGCCCCGGCCCAGCACGGTATCGGCGGTCAGCACCGCACCGTCGACCAGGAACGACAACGAGTCCGCGGTATGGCCAGGTGTGGCCATCACCGTGATCCGCAGGCCGGCGGCGTCGATGACTTCGCCGTCGCTCAGCGGACCGCCGAGCCCGCGCAGGAATCCGCTGCCCACCGACCGCACCACCGCACCCGTGCGGTCGACGATTTTGTCGATGCCGCCGGTGTGGTCCTCGTGCTTGTGACTGATCAGCACCAGCGAAATGGTGCCGAGTTCGGCGAGCCTGCCGATGTGCTCGTCGTCGTCAGGACCCGGGTCGACGATCACCATCTCCGTGCTGCCCGGACCGCGCAGCACCCAGGTGTTGGTGCCGTCCAGCGTCATGATCCCCGGGTTGTTGCACAGGAGTACTGAGGCCGTGTCGGTTACCGGCCGCAGAATCCCGTACGCCGGATGGCTCATTCCACCTCGACGATGAGCTCGACCTCCACCGGCGCGTTCAGCGGCAGCTCGGACACTCCGACTGCGGAGCGGGCGTGCGCTCCGGCCTCGCCGAAGACCTCACCCAAAAGGTCCGAGGCCCCGTTGATGACGCCGGGCTGACCGGTGAATCCCGGCGCCGACGCGACGAACCCGACCACCTTCACCACCCGCGTGACGTTGTCGAGGCCCACCAGCGCGTCGATCGCGGCCAGTGCGTTCAGCGCGCACAGCCGGGCGGCCTGTTTGGCCTGTTCGGCGGTCACCTCGGCGCCAACCTTGCCGGTCTGGCTCAGGCTGCCGGCCTCCATCGGAAGCTGCCCGGCGGTGTAAACGAGATTGCCGGTCCGAACCGCGGGCACATAGGCCGCCAGTGGCTTGACCACGTCCGGCAGGGTCAGCCCGAGCTCGGCGAGCCGCTGGAGTGCAGTCACTTAGGGCGCTTCAGGTAGGCGACGTGCTGTTCACCGGTGGGACCGGGAAGGACCGCGACCAGTTCCCAGCCGTCAGCGCCCCACTGGTCGAGGATTTGCTTGGTGGCGTGGGTCAGCAGGGGCACCGTGGCGTATTCCCATGTGGTCGGTTGGCTCATGGCCGAAGCTTAACGCCGACACCAATCCCACAGGGGTTCGCGGGGGCTTGGCTAGCATGCACTGATGGCGACCACATCGAGCGACGGAAGCGCCCTGGCCTGGCCCTCCCGCCTGACCAAGGCGCGGCTGCACTTCGTGACCGGCAAGGGCGGCACCGGCAAGACCACGGTCGCGGCGGCGCTCGCACTGACCCTGGCTGCAGGCGGCCGCCGGGTGCTCCTGGTGGAAGTCGAAGGGCGGCAAGGCATTGCGCAGCTGTTCGACGTTCCGCCGCTGCCCTACGAGGAGCTGAAGATCGCCACCGCCGAGGGCGGCGGCCACGTCAACGCGCTGGCTGTCGACATCGAGGCGGCGTTCCTGGAATACCTCGACATGTTCTACAACCTGGGTCTGGCCGGCCGGGCGATGCGCCGGATCGGTGCCATCGAGTTCGCGACGACGATCGCACCGGGCCTGCGGGACGTCCTGCTCACCGGCAAGATCAAGGAGTCGGTGGTGCGACTGGACCGCAACAAGCGCCCGGCGTACGACGCGATCGTCGTCGACTCTCCCCCGACCGGCCGGATCGCCCGGTTCCTCGACGTCACCAAGGCCGTCTCGGACCTAGCCAAGGGTGGCCCGGTGCACTCGCAGGCCGACGGCGTGGTCAAGCTGCTGCACTCCGAGCAGACCGCGATCCACTTGGTCACCCTGCTCGAGGCGCTGCCGATCCAGGAGACCATCGAGGCCATCGATGAACTCAAGGAACTCGGCCTGCCCATCGGCAGCGTGATCGTGAACCGCAACATCCCGCCGTTCCTGCCACCCGACGACCTCGCGAAGGCCGCCGAGGGTGACATCGATGCCGACGCGGTCCGCGCCGGGCTCGACAAGGTGGGCATCAATCTGGCCGACGACGACTTCGCCGGGTTGCTGACGGAGACCATCGAGCACGCCAGCCGGATCAAGGCCCGCTCCGAGAGCGCCGAGCAACTCGACCGCCTCGAGGTTCCGCGACTGGAGCTACCGACGATCGCCGACGGGGTGGATCTGGGAAGTTTGTACGAGTTGGCGGAAACGCTTGCGCAGCAAGGCGTCCGATGAGCCGTCCGATGAGCGAAGCGAAGAGGACAGATCGGGCGGAAGCGAAGAGGACAATGGGAGGAAGTCGATAGATGAGCACCGCTCCCCCAGTACTCGACATGAAGTCGATCCTGGCCGACAGGTCAAACCGGGTCGTGGTGTGTTGCGGCGCCGGCGGCGTCGGCAAGACCACCACCGCGGCGTCGATGGCGTTGCGCGCCGCCGAATACGGCCGCACCGTCGTGGTGTTGACCATCGACCCCGCCAAGCGGCTGGCACAGGCGTTGGGAATCGAGGAGCTCGGCAACACCCCGCAGCGGGTACCGCTGGCTCCGGAGGTGACCGGTGAGCTGTACGCGATGATGCTCGACATGCGCCGGACGTTCGACGAGATGGTGGTCGAATACTCGGGATCCGAACGCGCACAGTCGATTCTGGACAACCAGTTCTATCAGACCGTAGCCACATCGCTGGCCGGCACGCAGGAATACATGGCCATGGAGAAGCTCGGCCAGCTGCTCGGACAGGACCGCTGGGATCTGGTGGTGGTGGACACCCCGCCGTCGCGCAACGCCCTGGACTTCCTGGACGCGCCGAAGCGGCTCGGTAGCTTCATGGACGGCCGCCTCTGGCGGTTACTCCTGGCGCCCGGTCGCGGCTTCGGCAAGCTGGTGACCGGTGTCGTCGGCCTGGCGATGAAGGCCATGTCGACCATCCTCGGTTCGCAGATGCTTTCGGACGCTTCGGCGTTCGTGCAATCACTGGATTCGACGTTCGGCGGTTTCCGTGAGAAGGCCGACCGCACCTACGAGTTGCTCAAGCGGCGCGGCACTCAGTTCGTGGTGGTGTCGGCAGCCGAGCCGGATGCGCTTCGCGAGGCATCCTTCTTCGTCGACCGGCTTTCCGCGGAGGGCATGCCGTTGGCGGGGCTGATCCTCAACCGCACCCACCCGACGTTGTCCTCGCTCACTGTGGAGCGGGCCATCGACGGCATCGAGGAGTTGGAAGCCGCCGGCTCCGACAACAACGGGAATCAACTTGCGGCGGCGGTGCTGCAGATCCATGCCGACCGGGCGCAGACCGCCAAGCGGGAGGTGCGGTTGTTGTCGCGGTTCACGGGCGCCAATCCGCATGTTCCAGTGGTTGGCGTGCCGTCGTTGCCGTTCGATGTGTCAGATCTCGACGCCCTGCAGGCGATCGCCGATCAGATCACGAGAGAGACCGCGTAAAGAGAGTCCCGGCCGATCGGCCGGGACTCCTCGCGAAAATTAGCTGACGCTGCGGTGCTTGCGCTGCGCGGCGAAGAATTCCGACCAGGACACCACTTCGGGGTGCTGCTTGAGCAGTGCGCGGCGCTGGCGTTCCGTCATGCCGCCCCACACACCGAATTCCACACGATTGTCGAGCGCATCCGCGCCACACTCGGCCATGACCGGACAGTGACGGCAGATGACCGCGGCTTTGCGCTGGGCGGCGCCGCGGACAAATAGCTCGTCAGGGTCGGTTGAGCGACACAGAGCTCGCGAAACCCAGGCAATCCGGGCTTCCCCGTCCGCACCTGGGATGGATCCGTGCAAAAGCGCTGCGCTTGGCTTGCGAACAGCGGTCCGAATACCTGACACCGACGATCCCCTTCGTCCGGCCGCGGTCTGCGGCTGACAATCTTCTGGTGTAGGCCGCGTATGCGATCTACGCCACATTGCGACTTGGAGTGTTACCTGTATCGCACTGTCTGTTTAAGTTAGGTGGTCAGGTATCTTTTGCGCAACAGTTACATCACAGGTTTTTTGGGACGACCGTCCAGACCGATCATGAACTGGCATTTTCTGACTCCCGCGTAAATACCGTCGATATCCTCGTAGGCGAAGGGACGCTGCGCAAGAGCCGTCCCGGTCTCTCGTTACTCTGTAGCTCATGTCGGAACGCCCGCCAGCCGGGGCCACGATCATCAAGCTGGCCTGGTGCTGCCTGCTGGCCAGCGTGATACTGGCGGCGCTCCTATTTCCCGTGGTCGGCGGCGTAGGCCTGATTTCCAACCGTGCCTCCGATGTGGTGGCCAACGGCTCGGCCCAACTGGTCGAGGGCGAAGTGCCCGCGGTGACCACGATGGTGGATGCCAAGGGCAACCCCATCGCCTGGCTGTACTCACAACGCCGCTTCGAGGTTCCGAGCGACAAAATCGCCGACACCATGAAGCTGGCAATCGTGTCCATCGAGGACAAGAGATTTGCCGAACATAACGGTGTCGACTGGAAAGGCACGCTGACCGGCCTGGCCGGCTACGCCTCCGGCGACCTCGACACCCGCGGCGGGTCCACGCTCGAGCAGCAGTACGTCAAGAACTACCAACTGCTGGTGATCGCCCAGACCGACGCCGAGAAGCGCGCGGCCGTGGAGACCACGCCGGCCCGCAAGCTGCGGGAGATCCGGATGGCACTCACGCTGGACAAGACGTTCACCAAGCCCGAGATCCTGACCCGCTACCTGAACCTCGTCAGCTTCGGCAACGGCGCCTTCGGCATTCAGGACGCCGCCCAGACGTACTTCGGGGTCGACGCCTCACAACTGAACTGGCAGCAGGCCGCGCTGCTGGCCGGGATGGTGCAGTCGACCAGCACGCTGAACCCGTACACCAACCCCGACGGCGCGCTGGCGCGGCGCAACCTCGTGCTCGACACGATGATCGACAACGTCCCGGGCAAGGCCGATGAGCTGCGGGCCGCCAAGCAGGAACCGCTGGGCATCCTGCCGCAGCCGAATGAGCTGCCGCGGGGCTGCATCGCCGCCGGCGACCGCGCGTTCTTCTGCGATTACGTGCAGGAGTATCTCGCGCGGGCCGGCATCAGCAAGGACCAGCTCGCCAGGGGCGGCTACCTGATCAAGACCACGCTGGATCCCGACGTCCAGAATTCGGTCAAGGGCGCCGTCGACTCGCTTGCCGCGCCGGACATCAACGGCATCGCCAGCGTCATGAGCGTCGTGCTGCCCGGCAAGAACGCGCACCCGGTGGTCGCGATGGTCAGTAACCGGACCTACGGCCTGAATTCCGCGGTCGGGGAAACCATGCAGCCGCAACCCTTTTCGCTCGCGGGTGACGGCGCCGGCTCGATCTTCAAGATCTTCACCACGGCCGCCGCGCTGGACATGGGCATGGGCATCAACGCCAACCTCGACGCGCCCGCCCGCTTCGAGGCCAAGGGCCTCGGCAGTGGCGGCGCCAAAGGCTGCCCGCGCGACACCTGGTGCGTGCAGAACGACGGCAACTATCGCGGATCGATGAGCGTCACCGATGCGTTGGCTCAGTCGCCCAACACCGCGTTCGCCAAGCTGATTTCCCAGGTGGGCGTGCAGCGCACGGTCGACATGGCCGTCAAGCTGGGCTTGCGTTCCTACGCCGAGCCCGGCACCGCGCGTCCGTACGATCCGGAGAGCAACGAGAGCCTCGCCGACTTCATCAAGCGGCAGAACCTCGGATCGTTCACGCTGGGCCCCATTCAGGTCAACGCGCTCGAGCTGTCCAACGTCGCGGCCACGCTGGCCTCCGGCGGCACCTGGTGCCCGCCGAACCCGGTCGACAAGCTCTACGACCGCAACGGCCACGAGGTCTCGGTCACCACCGAGACCTGCGATCAGGTGGTGCCGGAAGGGTTGGCCAACACGCTGTCCAATGCGCTGAGCAAGGACGACGTCAGCGGTACCGCGGCCGGGTCGGCCCGCTCGGTGGGCTGGGACCTGCCGAGCTCCGGCAAGACCGGCACGACCGAAGCGCACCGGTCCTCGGGTTTCCTCGGCTACACCAACCGCTACGCGGCGGCCGCCTACATCTATGACGACTCCACCACCCCGTCCGATCTCTGTTCTTTCCCGCTGCGGCAGTGCGGCGACGGCAACCTCTACGGCGGTAACGAACCCGCCAGGACCTGGTTCACGGCGATGAAGCCGATCGCGACGAACTTCGGCGACGTCGCGCTGCCGCCCACCGATCCGCGCTACGTCGACGGCGGCCCGGGCTCCCGGGTGCCTACCTTGTCGGGCCTGACCCAGGACGCGGCACGCACCCGCCTGAAGGAATCCGGCTTCCAGGTGGCCGACCAGGCCACCCCGGTCAACAGCACGTCGCCGGCCGGCACGGTGGTCGGCACGTCGCCCGGCGGGCAGACGATTCCTGGCTCGATCATCACGATCCAGATCAGTAACGGCATACCGCCTGCTCCGCCGCCGCCTCCGCCGGGGGCACCGCCGATACCGGGGCTCGACGGTGCGCCGTTCGGGCAGACCGTCGTCGAGATCCCGGGACTCCCGCCGATCACCGTTCCGCTGCTGGCTCCGCCGCCACCACCATGATCGGGTGAAGGGCGGACGGGGGCAGTATTCTTGCGCGTATGGCTGTGCCGTCCGCTGTGAAGTCGTCCGCCCTCGTGGCCGCCGGCTCGGCCGCGCTTGCGGTCAGCTATGCCACGGTGATCGAACGCAACGCGTTCGTGGTCCGCGAGGTGACCATGCCGGTGCTCTCGCCCGGCTCCACCCCCTTGCGGGTGCTGCACCTCAGCGATATCCACATGCGCCCGACACAGCGGCACAAGCAGGCCTGGCTGCGTGAGCTGGCCCGCTGGGAGCCCGACCTGGTGGTCAACACCGGCGACAACCTGTCGCACCCCAAGGCGGTGCCGGCGGTGGTGCAGGCGGTCGGGGACCTGCTGTCGGTGCCCGGTGTCTTCGTGTTCGGCAGCAACGACTACTTCGCCCCGAAGCTGAAGAACCCCGCCAAGTATCTGTATGACAGTGACTACCGCGCGCATGGCAAGCCGCTGCCGTGGCAGGACCTGCGGGCGGCGTTCAGCGAGCGGGGCTGGCTGGATCTGACCCATAACCGGCGGGACTTCGAGGTGGCCGGGCTGACGATCGCGGCAGCCGGGGTCGACGATCCGCACCTGAACCGGGACCGCTACGAGACCATCGCCGGGCCGCCAACGCCCACGGCCAACCTTTCTCTGGGCATCGCGCACGCCCCCTACACCCGGGTGTTGGACCGCTTCGCCGCCGACGGTTATCAGCTGATCATGGCCGGACATACCCACGGCGGGCAGTTGTGCGTGCCGTTCTACGGCGCCCTGGTCACCAACTGCGATCTGGACCGGTCCCGCGTCAAGGGTGCCTCGAGGTGGGGCGCCGATACCGCTCTGCACGTGTCGGCGGGCATCGGCACGTCGCCGTTCGCGCCGTTCCGGTTCTGCTGCCGTCCCGAGGCCACGCTGCTGACCTTGGTGGCCGCGCCGACCGGCGGGCATGACCAGACGCGAAGCGTGGTGCGGTCCAGCCCCACCGCCTCGGTGCGGTGAGCTCCGCCGCCTGCTGTCCCCGCCGGCGATGACGTCGATCGCCGCCCACACCCGTCCGCGTGACTGGGTGGACAACGCTATCCGGCTCATCGAGGCCGACAGCCGGCGCAGCGCCGACACCCATCTGCTGCGTTACCCGCTGCCGGCGTCGTGGAGCGGTGGTGTGGACATCGCGCTGTATCTCAAAGACGAGTCGACACACATCACCGGCAGCCTCAAACACCGGCTGGCGCGGTCGCTGTTCCTGTACGGGCTGTGCAATGGCTGGATCGGCGAGAACACCACCGTGGTCGAGGCCTCCTCAGGATCGACGGCGGTGTCCGAGGCCTACTTCGCCGCCCTGTTGGGGCTGCCGTTCGTCGCCGTGATGACCGCCTCGACGAGCGCGTCGAAGGTGAAGCTGATCGAGGCGCAGGGCGGGCGGTGTCATTTCGTCGACGAACCCGGCGAGGTGTACACCGCGGCCCAGCAGATCGCCGACCAGACCGGCGGCCACTATCTGGACCAGTTCACCAACGCCGAACGGGCTACCGACTGGCGGGGCAACAACAACATCGCCGAGTCGATCTACCACCAGATGAGCGCCGAACGCCATCCGATCCCGACGTGGATCGTGGTCGGCGCGGGCACCGGGGGCACCAGCGCCACGATCGGGCGCTACGTCCGGTATCGGCGCCATGAAACGAAATTGTGCGTGGTGGACCCGGAGAACTCGGCGTTCTTCCCGTCCTACGCACACGGCCGCGACGTCGTCACCGGAGCGCCATCGCGAATCGAGGGCATCGGCCGTCCGCGGGTCGAGCCGTCATTCCTGCCGGAGATCGTCGACCGCATGGTCAGTGTTCCCGATGCCGCGTCGATCGCGGCGGCCCATCACGTCTCGCGGGTGTTGGGACGCCGCGTCGGGCCGTCGACGGGAACCAACGTCTGGGGCGCGTTCGGTCTGCTGGCCGAGATGGTCGCGGCCGGTGTCGGTGGTTCGGTGGTCACGCTGATCGCCGACAGCGGCGACCGCTATGCCGACACCTACTACGACGCCGACTGGTTAGCCGGTCACAACCTCAACCCCGGCGAGTACGCGGACGCGTTGGCCGAGTTCGAACGTTCCTGCGGCTGGGTCTGGTCCGGCTCGTCGACGACGTCGTAGTCACCGGTCACCACCAGCCACAGTGCTGCGAGCAGGAAGAAACCCCCGTACACCACGGCCCCCAAAGCGGTCATCATCCGCCCCACCTTTCGCTGCTCGGCGCATTTGTGTCGCCGTCAGTTTCCATAACGCCACCGACAAGTCAGATCCATCCCGCGACACGCCGTGAACTTCGCCGAGGGCCCGACAAGCCGTTTGGCTTCTCACCCGTCGCGTGCGATACGCTGTCGAGGCTTCACGCGGGGTGTGGCGCAGCTTGGTAGCGCGCTTCGTTCGGGACGAAGAGGTCGTGGGTTCGAATCCCGCCACCCCGACTCGCGTTTATGCAAGCAAGAGGCCCTGACTGGTGATTCTGGTCGGGGCTTTTTTCTGCCCCAGTCCGCAGTAGCGCAGCCCAGCGCGGCCTGGCGGGCTTTATCCAGCGCATCCGAAACCCGCTCTAAGTCGTCTTGAAAGAGGTCGGCATAGGTGTCCATTGTGAGCACCGCCGACGCATGCCCCATCATCGTTTGCACAGCCTTGGGATTTGCGCCGCCACTGATCGCAAGGGAAGCCGCCGTGTGCCGCAGGTCGTGCGGTGTCACCTTCGGGAAGCCAGGAACTGTCGCCATCAGACGACGCATGGCAGGCGCGAAGGTTCGCGGACGAAACGTCGACACGCGGAGGACGCCGCCATCAGGCGCGGCGAATACCAAGTCCTCACGAGACTTCCCGACCATCAACGCTGCCAGTTCCTCACTGAGAAACTGAGGGAACGGGACAGATCGACGCTCATGCGACTTCGGGGTTGACCACACGAGGTGGCCCTTCACCTCTGCGACTGCATCGTGGATATTAACTCTGCGGCGGAGCATCTCGAATGAGTCGACGCGAAGAGCGGCCATCTCACCCCACCGCAGACCGGTATAGGCCAGGAACCTCACCACAGAGCCATGAGAGCTGATCTCGCGAGCGAGTAGCTCGACCTGCTCATGGGAGAGATAGCCACGTTGGCGGTGTCGGCGGCGAGGTGCCTTAACCTCAGCACACGGATTGCGCGATAAACGCCTGTCCTCGACTGCCAAAGCCAGGATCTGGCGGAGAACGCTTAGGGCGTTCTCGATGGTTGCAGGTCCAGCGCCCGCGGTCACCATGTCTTGCACCCAAGATCGCACGGCCGACGTCTGCACGTCGGCCACGGCGACGTGCGCCCAGCGCGGTTCCACATGCGATGTCCACGTATATGCCCGCGTGGCGACTGTGGTTTCTTTCAAATGGCCTTGTGCGCCAAGCCACTTCGCGTGCAACTCCCCTACAGACACACGTCCCGCCTTCGGTGCAACGTAGCTTCCGGTCACCTGTGCGGCGGTGATTTCGTCCAGCCAAGCCTTCGCCGTTGTCCGTGTGTCGAATGACTTCGCGTTCTCACGTCCTTGCTCATCGACATAGCGCGCCAACCAGCGTTTGCCGCTGCCCGCGCGGACCGTCGGTAGACCATCACCACGCTTCCAGCGGTCCTCCACACGCGACTGGCGATTACGCTTCTGTGGCATCTTTTCAATCATCTTCGTTGGATCCTGTATGGCCATCCTGGCTCCGCTCGGCTTCCAGCGCGGTCTGGTTGAGCATCCGTGCGAGCGCAAGGACGTGGGCCTCCTGGTCGACGTATCGCCCTGCGCTGCGGGACATCTCGTCCTTCATCTGATCCAGCAGGTTCTGTGCCGACGCGATCATGTCGTGAAGTTCACGGAGTGCCCACGGCATCTCTGTTGGCGGGGGTCCGAGAAAAACAGCCAACGGGGGCACCCGGAATATCGTTGCAATAGCGACTGTCTCTGCGACTCGAAGCGGTCTGGTTCCGCGCTCGATCTTCGCCACCGTCGTCTGGTGCATGTCGAAACCCTGCAAGCGGAGTTGGTCGGCGACCTCTTCTTGTGACCAGTTGCGCTCATGCCGCCACTGCCGAATGTTCACGCCGAACTGCTTCTCCCAATACTCATAGGTTCGTCGAAGCTGCAATCAGTCACAAGGACGCAGCTTGACCGGCGCGCCCGCCGCGCCAGCCTGAACGTTGGCCGTTCGGCTACTCGCGGTCGGCGGAACTTCACATTGGGGATGAAGCGAGTTCACCCTCAAGGTGAATCGAAACCGCCTCTGAACTGTGGCTTTTCAAGCGCCCTCTATGACTATCTACCAAGCTCATGTCAACCCGAAATCTCCGAACCGTTGAACCTTCTCAGCGGGAGCATTATTTTCCGGAAACGTGTACCGGGGCACGGGCTCCTGACAGGCGGTCGCACGCGGCTTCGCTCTAGCGATTCCAACCACCCCTTCCGTCAACGGCGCAGCTAAGGTCGGGATGGCTATTGGCACACGCGCGCAGCATTTAGGGTTCGAGCGAAGTCAGAAAGAATAGAGAGGATTTAATATCAATTCTGAACCGACCGGCGAAGAAGGCCAACGTTTCGGTCTGTACGTGTGGTTTGTGCCGTTAGAGGACGCACTCAACGTGCCGCAGGGATACATAGCAAGCTTCCCCAAGGCTCGTTCGTCTCTCGACGCGGGTTGGCATCACACGGACTGGCATCCACAGTTCCGAAACTATGAGGCAATGATTTCGCTTAAGGTCTGGCATATACCGTCCGGAGTAGCCGGTATCCAAGAGCGCACCGCCGCAGCATTTAATGCATGCCGGAAAGCCTTCCCGTCCTACTTCCCCGACGAGGCTGCCGATCTAGACCCTGGTGAGTTATCTGTTGATATCGAAACATCAGTGGTTGAGGTGAGCGTTTCTGTTTATTCCGAAAACGTCCCGACTTCTCAACTAGCAGAATTATTTGAGGATGGTGTTGCGCACATTCAACGGTTGCAGCGGGCTCAAGGCTACGTAACTGGCCACCCCGTCCGCCCGATCAGCATTCAAACGCTTCCCCCACAGATACCGATGGCAACAGGCTCTGTCGGCACATCGGGACTCCGCACCGATGGAGGAATCAATTTGTACCTGCTAGAGCAGAATATCTGGCAGTATGGTACGCATACAGATTTTGATGAGCTCCAGCTTCGGAAATTTCAATCATTTGTGTTTCGCGACTCGGGAGTATTCAGCGGGTTCCTGTCGTCTAGCAGTGACGCCAGATCGGCACTTATCCATAGGGGCGATGCGCGATCTAGCCTGCTTGCTAGCGCAACCGCGTGCGAAGTTCTCTTAGATGATTTCTTCAAGCACTTGCTGTGGGAAAGTGCTGCCAGACCTGAAGACTGCGTGAAATTCTTCGTAGACCGACAGAGGATGTCACCCGTGTTATCGCGTGTACGCAGGCACTTAGGCGATCTCATAGGGGGCGATTGGAACCCCTCCACGCAGCCTGTCTTGCGTGCGTGGCAAGAGTCAATCGCCTACGGCAGAAATAGAACAATTCATGCAGGCTATTCACCTACATCTAAGGAAGCGCAGGCGGCTCTTGATACGACGGATGAACTTCACTCATTTTGCATGCACGCGCTCGCAGAGGAGAAGTCCAAATATCCGAAGACCGCGCTGATGGGCATCGGTGTGCAGATCCTGCAAGACCAGGGCCTCATGACCCCCCAGATCCAAAGTGAGTTGGAGAACGGAGACCCCGAAGACTGGCAAGCACGCTTCAAGCGTTGGCGGACGGCACTCGACCGCCTCACTGAACATGCTCTTGGCCGCTCAACGCTGGATGCTTCCGCCGCGATCTCCATTGCTGTGATTGACGCTCCAGGTCACGCGAGGTGGGTGCGCCACCTTCGTCAGGCCGGATTTGCCGCGAATTGACCGCGCTCACTGAAATTCCCCACTGACGCTCACTGAAATTCCCCACCCGTGTGGCTCCGCCGAGAAGGGCGGGCCTCCTTCGATGCTGCTGGTGTCTGACGCCAGTTGCTTCGTCGAAGGAGGCCCGCTTTCTCATGCTCACATGGGAGGACGATGTGGAAGTACATGCCCTGGCCAAGCGTGGTTGGACGATCTCGGCGATCGCCCGTCACACTGGCTTCGACCGCAAGACGGTCCGCAAGTATCTGGCCGGCGACGGCACCCCGGGGGTCCGCGCCCGGCCCGACCCGGATGGTCGCGAGGCTGACCGAGGACCCTCATCTGTGGGCCCGCACCCTCTACGACGAACTTGAGGAGCTGGGGTTCGGCCTGTCGTATCAGAGCCTGACCCGCAACATCCGCGCCCGGGATCTGCGGCCTGTCTGTGAGGCGTGCCGGACCGCCACGCAGCGTCCGAACGCGGTGATCCCACACCCGCCGGGTGAGGAAACCCAATGGGATTGGCTGGAATTGCCCGATCCACCGGCATCGTGGGGGTGGGGCAAGACCGCGCACCTGCTGGTCGGATCGCTGGCGCATTCCGGGAAGTGGCGCGGCTATTTGGCGCCGAGTGAGGATCAGCCACACCTGGTCGCCGGCCTGGACCGCATCAGCCGTGGTCTGGGCGGGTGCACTCGGGTGTGGCGGTTTGACCGGATGGCCACGGTGTGTGACCCCGGTAGCGGGCGGGTGACCGCGTCGTTCGCCGGGGTGGCCAAGCACTACGGCGTCTCGGTGGCGATCTGCCCGGCTCGGCGCGGCAACCGCAAGGGTGTGGTGGAAAAGGTTAATCACACCGCCGCCCAACGCTGGTGGCGCACCCTGGCCGACGAGGCCACCCCTGAGCAGGCCCAGGCAAGCCTGGATCGTTTCGTCCGGGTCCGTGGTGACACCCGACTGCGGGCCACCGCAGATGGGCCGACCGCGGTCGCCGTGGTCGCCACAACGGAGCCCCTGCACCCCGTGCCGGCGCAGGCGTATCCGGTGATCGTGGCCGAGGCCCGCACCGCATCGCGCCAGGCGATGGTGTCCTACCGCGGCAACCGCTACTCGGTGCCCCCGGAACTGGCCGCCGCCAATGTGGTGGTGTCACATCCGGTCGGCGGGCAGTTCTGCGACATCGCCACCACGAGCGGGATCGTGATCGCCCACCACCGCATGGCCGCTGACGGGCTCGGGGTGATGGTGCGTGACAGCGGGCATGTGATCGCCCTGGATGCCGTGGCAATGGCCACCGCGGCGACCGGGCGGCCACACCGCCGCAAGGAACGCATCCCACCCGGGCCGGCTGCCAAAGCCGCTGCCGCACAACTACTTCACCTCAAACAGCCATCCGTCACAACTATTGGATCTTCCACTCCGTCAACCGATTCCACCGTGATCGATCTGTCCGTTTACGAGCGGGCCGCCCAGAACAGGACCATCCAATGACCCCCACGCCACCCAACGCCATGACCGCCACGCAGGAGTCGCCGTCGGCGGCGGCGAGCCGCTATCAGCAGCTGCGCTCGCACCTGGCCGAACTCAAACTCACTGCGGCCGCCGAGGCGCTGCCCGCGGTGCTCGACCAGGCCACCGCCGAAGGCCTGTCGGTGACCGTCGCGTTGGAGCGGCTGCTGGCCGTCGAGGTCGAGGCCAGCACCGCACGCCGACTGGCTGGCCGGTTGCGGTTCGCCTGCCTGCCCACCCCGGCCACCCTGGCCGACTTTGATGTCGATGCCGCCGCCGGCATCGACCGCAAGCTCATCGACGAACTGGGCACCTGCCGCTACCTGGAAAGCGCGACCAACATTCTGCTCATTGGACCACCCGGTACCGGAAAGACGCATCTGTCCGTCGGATTAGCACGAGCTGCAGCACATGCCGGCTACCGGACCTACTTCACCACCGCGGCCGATCTGGCCGCCCGGTGTCACCGCGCCGCGATCGAGGGACGCTGGGCCACCACCATGCGGTTCTACGCCGGCCCGACACTGCTGGTGATCGACGAACTGGGGTACCTACCACTGCCCGCCGAAGCCGCTTCAGCGTTGTTTCAGGTGGTCTCACAACGATATTTGAAGACCAGCATCGTCATCACCACCAACCGCGGAGTGGGAAAAGCGCACTTGTTCACGCGAACCTGTGCGGAAGTGGCGTCGTAATGTGACACGTTCGCACCTGTCAGGGTTCAGCGAGCTGCTCGGGCAATCGGCCATCGTCGAGGTGATCGGCGAGGTAGATCATCGCTCCTTCGGGTCTCATCCCGAATGCTGCCGCGACGAGTTTCGGGTCGATCGTGTTGACCAGATCGGCCAGCCGAGTGCTGCGCAGCATCTTGGGTGGCAGACCGCATGGATCGAGCAGGTGACTCATGTATGCCTCGGACGCCGGTCGCCGGTCGGCTTTGGTGCCGCGGGTGACGATCACGTGCGGGTTGTTGGTGCGCAGGGTCTCGCGGTGATCGAGGCTGCGTTGCAGAGCGATCCAGCTGACCGGGTCCAGCGGCACGGGGTGGGGGCGCTTGCCGAGCCGGATCGAGCGATCACTGGTGTCGATGTGGTCGACCTGCAGCAGCCGCAGCTCACGGCTGGAGGCACCGTGCAATATGGCAAGGAGTCCGAAGAGGGCCTCGTGCGGGTGCGCGGCAGGGTCGGCGCTCCAGCGGCGAAACAGGGTGCGTTGCTGGGTGATGGCGACGGTGCGGCCGCGAAATCCCCTGTGACGCTTGGCCGACATGCCGCGCGTCGGGTCGATGAGCACCGCACGGTAGTTGCGTGCGAATCGGAAGAATTGGCCCAATACAGTCAGGCGTCGCGCTCGGGTGTTCGGCAGTCCGGCGAGGAACGCCTCGATATCGGTGACGTCAACGAGTGCCCAATCCTGTTTGCCGCGGTGGGTATCGAGGAAACAGGCGAGGTCGCGCACTATCGTCAACGCTGACTCGATGGTGCGGTCGGTGCGGGGCCGGGTGCCCGCACGCCGGGCCCGGTCGCGGGCGTGCAGCATGGATTCGGCGAAGGCCGCGACAGCGGCGCGCATCGGAGCCGGGGTGGCATCGATCCGTTTCTTGCGCCGTCCAGCGGCGAGCCTCTGGTCCTGGTCGGTGGCCATCGCCAGTCCACGCTCGGTGAAGAACGTCTCCAGGGCACGCGCCAGTGATCCCATCGACCGGCCGGGCCGGCGGGCTCGCTCGAGCACGCTTTGCGGGTGGTTGGGGTGTTCGTCTTCGAGAAGTCGAGCAAGCGTGGTGATCAACCTGCAGGCGCGAGCGGGACAGTGATGGGCGGCCAGATGCGCGACGAAGTCGTCGAGCCAGTCCGGTGGTTCGGCGAGCCCAGCGGCCAGGGTCTCGCCGCGTACGAACGGCCGGTCGGGGTGGCGCTGCCAGCATCGCCCGCACATACCGCGCCCGGCGTGGCGGCGCAGCTCACCGCAGGACACACAGATGCGGGGCGGCTCCTTTGGCGGGCCGGGCCGCGAGCACCGGCCACACCACCCAGTCGAGCGGAGATAGCCGGGCTTTGCGCAGCGCGGGCACGCCGATTTCGCAGCGGCGAGCGCGGCCCGCTTCTGGCACGGCCGACACACCGTCTCACCGCGGAATTTGATCGGTCCGCCGCATTCGCGGCAGCGGCGTGAGCACAGCACGCACCGGCCCGTCTCCGGAATCAACACCCGGCCCTGGCCGCAGCCCGGGCATCGCGCCTTGGCCGCCTGCTCTCGTAACCGGCGGGTGCACCGGCAGCAGTGCTCGCGGCCGATGTATCCGACCGGTGCGCCGCAGTCGAGGCAGTCTCGTTGCCGTTTCCCCATCAGCCGCAACCCGTTCTAACCCTTGAGTGGGGCCCTACATTGGCGGCATCGACCGACCCCGCGCGGTGGCGGTCTTGGGCTCTGAGACAACTGGGCGCGGCGATGGCGCGATCTGTTCGACTGGGGTGGTGTCGATCTCGAACAAGTCATCTGCGGTGCAGTCCAGCGCGGTGCATAAGGCGATCAGCGTCGAGAGCTTGATCTGGGTGGGCTCTTTGGTCAACAGCGCTGACACCGACGCCGCTGATAACTCCAGACCCGCTCGCTCGGCCAGTAGCCGCCGCAGCTCGGTGCCGGTCCAGACCTCGCGCTGGGCCGCGGCCATCCGTAGCCGCCATCGAATCTTCATGCCGTCCCGTCCTCTCCGCTCAGCTCGGCCAGCGTCGAGGTGACCGCACGCCGGTAGGCGTCCTCGATGAATGTCGCCGACGGCCGCACATACCGCATCGTCGAGCTCACCGTCCAATGCCCCAACAGCTGTTGAATCGCAACCAGATCCACACCGCGCTCATAGTTGTGAGTAGCGCAGGCCCGGCGCAGCGCGTGCGGGCTGAACCGCTCGGTCGCCGGCCGGCCCTCCAGCTCCATCAGATATCGCAGCCGATTGCGGATCGTGCCACGATGCAATGGGCCGCCGGACTCGTCGGCGAACAGCACCGGCGAGTCCGGGAACTTCGGGCGCACATCGGCCAGAAACCAGCGCAACAACACCTCCAGCCCGTCCAACATCGGTACCCACCGCGGCCGGGGACCGGACATGTGGGCAGCCTTGCCGAACCGCACGTGCAACTTACCGAACGGTCCACGATCGAAATGCACGTCCGGAATCTCCAGCAGCGCAGACTCTTCCGACCGCAACCCAGCGTGATACAGCGTCCGGAACATCGCGTAGTCCCGCGCGGCCGGACCGTACTTGCGGGCGGTGGCGATCCTCGACTTCAGGAACTCGAAGAACTCGCTCACCCGCTCCGGGGTCGGCGGCGCCGCGACTGCCGGCGAGTCGTCACCCACGTGCCGGGAGGCGTTGAACTCGTCCACCGGGCATACCAACCGCGTCCCGAACATGGCCTCGATCTCAGCAGCCTTGCGGGTCTGCAGAAACCGATGGAACCCCTTGAAGATCTGCACGTACTCTCGGCGCGTCGACGCCGCTCGCCCCGCCATCGCCAGCTCGCCGACCACCCGATCGATGTCCTCACTGGTGACCTCCCACGCCGGACGCCCCAGCGCCGCCAACGTCCGCTCCAACAACCCAATATCATTGTCGATCGTCACCAGGCTGAATCCTCGAGCATGCCACGACGCCACGAACGCATCGACGCATTCACGTTGAAACACAACAGGATCGGCAGAAATAGGCTCGACCGGTGCGGCGCCACCGGGAATCAGCCGCAGACCCTCCACTAGCCGCACACCTTCTTCTCACCTAACTGGTTAAGGCAGCACCTAATATATCGCGACCACGCCTTGAAGATCGGCAAGACACGCAGACCAGTCGAAAGCCCAGCTAGCAGGGCAAAACGGTCACAACGAACATGTGCCAGCTCCAGTTGCATGGGGCGAGATCCTCGGCGACACCACCGTGGCCGCCGCCATGCTCGACCGCCTGCTGCATCGCTCGGTGGTCATCAACCTCGACGGCGAGTCCTACCGACTACGCGACCACCACGCCGCCGCGGAAACCCTGCGCCGAACCACCACCGGAACCCGCCAACAACTACACTGACCGCTGCTCACAGGTGAGGAATTTCGGCGAGCACACCTGAGGACATTCGATGAGCGCCGTCATCGCCGCCGAGGCCCGCCGCGCGTCACCGATGCGGCGGGATCCGAACTCCACTCGACTAGCACAGGGGTAAGAGATCGAGAACCCTTGCCTAGTGGCGCATAGGGTCCGACAAGCCTTCTGCATGCAGGTGCGCCGGAACGTCTGGCTGTGGTGGGCAGGCAAACTCTCGTCATCCATTCTCCACAAGACTCGACGCGGAGGAAGGACGCGAGCATCGCAAACCGCGTTACGCAGCCGAAGTCGTTGGGCATCCGCCGGCGTGCTTTCGATGCTGTCGACCGTTGGGGCAGTCAAGAATGCATCATCCTGCTGCGCGGTTGCACGCTGCACGAAGGCGTGGCGGTCGCTGACGGAATTAGCGGCACGCCCGGGACATCGCCATTGCTCGATGTGCTCGTAGTGACCGTCAGTATCGTTGTCGCCGAGGCCAACCCGCTTGACGATCTGGCGTCCTGGACCTCCGCAATCCCAATCGAACCCCGCCGTGGACGATCCTCGCCGAGTCGGTTCAAGCCCCGCTCCGTTGCCGTCATTGTCGTACGTCGATTTGCGCGGGGACGTGTGCATATCGACGTCCGAGTTGGGGGTTGGGGCCAGGTGATCCGTCGTATCAGGTCCGGCTTTAGCCTGTGCTGCCATGTGACCGTCAGTTGGCTGCCTGTGGCATCAGCATTGTCTGCCACGTCTGCTGTTGTGGAGCTGACTTGGCCAGATCAGATTGACTGTAAACATGCCCGTCGGGTCCGATGTAGGCGCCCGTGGCGGGATCGTATTGCGCCATCGCCAACGGCGGCGGCGGTGACTCGGGTGCAGGCGGACCCGTGGGCGGTGACGGAATTTGGGGTGATTGTTGCGGAACCCCTTGGCCGGACAGGGTGGCGTTGGGGTCGCCTTTCCAGTTGTTTCCGTCGTTGAGCGGTACATAGTTCTGGTCGCTCTCGCACATCTTGACCGTGGGCGCGCGCTTGCCAGGCACGGTCATGCAGGGGTAGTTGCGGGCGCCGCGCACAGCCGTGATCGGTGCATCCTGCGGGATGCGGCAGTACATGTCTCCGGCGGGGATGTCGGGTGCATCCTCGAACGTGGGGACGCGCTGCTGCTGGATAGGCAGGAACCCGGTGTTGCAGGGCGGAGGGATGTTCATGTTGAGGTTGAAGTCCAGATACAAGCCTCGGTATGCCTGTTTGGTGTTCATGTTGGGAACGGCCATGCCCTGGAATTCAGCGGTCCCGGCGGGCAGCAACACAAGAAGTTGTTCGATGGAAGGCTGATAGGCGATTGCCACCGTGTTCGTACTGACCAGATTTGCCAGCAGGACGGGAAGCGTCGGTTGAAACCGATCGACGAGTTCACGCGCCTGCTGCGCTGCCTGAGGGCCGGTGCTCAAGATTCCGGCTACCGATGCGTCGTCGTGTTGCAGTTGCCGGGTAATCGTTGCGAGATGAGCGGCCCATGCACCGATTTCGTCCGATGTCTGAGCTTGCGAGTCAAGAACCGGTTGGGACTGATCGATCAGGGTGGTGAGCGAGTCGAGGTTGGCGCGCGCGTCGATAGCCAGTTGCGTTGAGCCCCTGACCAATCGCGAGATCTCGGGCCCCAATCCGTGTACCGCTGAGTAACTTTCATCGATTACGGTCTTGAGGTTGCCCTTCGGTATGGCTGCGAGGCCCCGGTTAGTGGCATCGAGCAGCGTGTTGATGTCGGGTGATACCCGGGTGTTGTCGAGGGTGATGACGGCGCCGTCTTTCAGTGGTGCTGAATCATTGCGTGGAATCAGCGCGATGTACTGCTCTCCGACTGCCGAAACGCTGTGTACCTCGGCCTGCAGGTCTGATGGGATGGGGACATCGGAGCGCAGCGACAGCACGGCCTCCACGCCGCTATTGGTGAGATGGATGTCTTTGACTCGTCCCACTTCGGTGCCACGGTAGGTCACGTTGCCCGACTTGTAGAGGCCGGCGGCTTGAGGCAGTTGAACCGTCACCGTGTACTGCCCGATGCCGAACCAGGTAACCGGGGCCTTGAAGTAGCCGAAGAACATGACGGCGCCCGCCACCATGGCGACGGTGGTGAAGATCACAAGCTGGATCAGGGTCCGTCGGTGCAGATGCATGTCAGGGTCCCTGATTGGTTTGGTAGGGGACGACGAGCGGGTTGCCCGCGGTGTAGGGGCTGGGTAGCTGGCCGATGGTGCGGCCCCACTGCAATTCCAACTCGGTGAGGTTTCCTTCCCAGCGGGTGCCGGTGAAGAGCGAGGAGTCGATGCGGCTCAGGGTGAGATCGATGACGGCGGTGAGGTTTGCGTAGTCGCCGCGGATCCAATTGGTCAGGGTTTCCTTCGGCCACGGGAAGGTACCCAGAAAGCTCAGAGACCGCGTCAGCGCCGGGCCGGCGTCAGCTAGCGACTGCAGCACAGGTGCGATCGCCCGCAGTTCTCTGACGAGGTTGTCCTTGGTTTGATTGATTGAATCAGCGGTCAGCGCACTGAATTTCCCGAAGGTGTCTAGAGCATCGGCGAGATGGGTGCGCTGTTCGTTGAGGACGGCAAGGGCATCGGGGATCGTGTGCAGAGCCCGATCGAGCACCGGTTTCTGGTCGGCGAACTGGCCGGCCAGACTGTTGAGACTGTCGGTTGCGGCGACGATGTCGCCGGTCTGATGGTTGAGCTTGGTGATGAATTGGTCGAGCTGCGTGATCAGGCTTTTCAGGTCATTTTCCCGCCCGGCGAAAGCCGTGCTGAACGCCGCGGTGATGTCCTGAATTTGGCCCAGACCACCCCCGTTGAGCATCAGCGACAGAGCCGCAAGGGTTTGTTCTGTCCCGGGATAAGCGGCGCCGTTGGACAGCGGGATCAGCGATCCGTTGTGCAGCCTGCCTTCGGGCGCGGCATCGTTGGGTGGCCCCAACTCGATATGCAACGAGCCAAGCAGACTCGTCTGGCCGACCTTGGCGGTGGCATTAGCCGGCAGCTGTACATCGCCGTTGAGGGTCATGGTCACCAGCGCGTGCCAATCCTGGCGTTCGATCTTGGTGACATTGCCAACCGTCGCGTCGCCAACGCGCACTCGGGCGTTGGGTTCCATGTAGGCGACGTCGGGCAGTTGCGCGGTCACGACGAAGGACCCGGGACCGCCACCTTCTGTCCCCGGTAGCGGCAGTGAATTCAGGCCCCGCCATTGACATCCCGACGTTCCCGCGATCATGGCTGCTGCCAGCGCACAAAGCGTGAGCCGGCGAAAACCACTATCCGTCACGACCCACCCCCGGGCATCATCATCCCCGGCAGGCCTGCTGACGGATTGGTCGCCACGGCCGCATCGCGGCCGGCCGGAAGGCTGGGTGACTCGGCGGGGGCTGTGGGCACTTCAGCCGGCAGGGGTGGGGCATCGGCGGCTGCAGGTGCTGGAACGCCGGGGGCGGCAGGCGGGACGAAATCCGGTCGCAGCCATGGCTCGCTGTAGGTGATTTCATTGGGACGCGCCGCTTCCCCGACAATGAGGTTTTCGCCCAGAGGCGGGAAGTTGAACTGGCGGTTCTTGATAATGGGTGCGAGGTATTGCACGCATAGTTTGGCCGACTGCTCGTTGTTGAGCCGCGATGCTGCCTGAATCGCGCCGCACAGGAATGTGATTGGGTTGGCGAAGTTGTTGAGGGCAAGCGCCCCGGTCAATGCCGCTTGCGACGGCTGGTAGATGTTGAGGAAGTTCTGGAACGCGTTGGGGGCGACGTGCAGGGTTTGTTTGATGTCGTCGAGGCTGTCGACCACGGCGGTGGATATCGAGGACAGCTTGTCAGCGCTTGTACTGAGCGCATCCCGATTGTCGCTGATGAAGCGTTGCACATCGCCGACGGCGCTGTTCAGATCGCGTACAGCCTGACCGACCTGGTTTGGGTCGTCGGCCAACAGAGCGGTCACCGCCGCCATGTTGTGATTCAACCGCCCGAGCAGAGTGGAACTGTCCTGCAGTGCTGTCACCAGCACGGCGAGATTTTTCACGGTGCCGAAAGTGTCCTCACTGTGATCACCCAAGATGGAAAAGGCCTGGGAGACCTTGATCAAGGTGTCCCGGATGTTGGCGCCTTCACCGCGCAGGTTGTCTGCTGCGGTGTTGATGAAGGCGCCCAGGGTGCTCACACCGCCAGGTTGGGTGGGCTGAAGCGCGTCGGTGAGCTTCTGCAGTTGGGCGCGGAGGTCGTCCCATTCCACGGGTACGGCGGTTCGGTCCTGCGGGATGACCGTGCCGCTGGCCATCACCGGCCCACTCGTGTACGGCGGCGTGAGTTGGATGGCGCGAGAGGTGATCAGCTGTGGTGAGAGGATTGCAGCTCTGGCATCGGCGGGAATCTTGTATTTGCTGTCCACCCAGAAAGTGATCTTGACGCGCTGGGCTTGGGGTTGGATCGTGTCGACTTTGCCGACCGGTACGCCGAGAATGCGGACTTCATCCCCGGCGAACAAGCCGTTGCTGTTGTCGAAATATCCGACGATGCGTGTCTTGCCGGCGGCGGCTGGTATTCGGACTGCCACCATGACTCCGGCAACGAGGCAGGCGGTGAGGACGATCGCTAAACCGATCTTGGCCAGGCGGATGTTGATCATTGTCCTGCCCCTGATACCGCGGTGGGTCCTGGCGGGTTGGCGGCTGGCGACTCCCCCGGTGCGGGCTGATAGACCGGTGCCGGTGTGGGTTCGGGTGTGGAGGCCAGCCGTGGCGGTGCTACCGCTGGCGGGCCGGGCGGTGGGCCGCCGGGAGGCGGGGCGGGAAGCGGTTCGCGGTAGGGATAACGGGGGTCGTCGGGTTTGCCGGTGATGGCGTCGGGCAGCGTGAGGTGGGGCTCGCCGCCTTGGCCTGTGCGGGGCATGGGCAGCGGCAGCGCCGGGGTGCCGGGCTGACCGACCTGCGGGTCGCTGCGTTGGGACGGCAATAACACGTTGGGATCGAGACCTAGGTCCGAGAAGGCGGCGTCGACGAAGGGCTGCACAAACTGCCCAGGCAGCAGGTTGGCGACGTAGGCCTTGAAGAACGGGCCGGAGGCCACTGACTCACCCAGTGATAGGGCGTACTGGTTGAGGTACTTGATCGCCTGTTGAACCCGGTCTTTGCGGTTGTCCACGATACTAAGGACTCCGTTGAGTTTGTCGAGGGCGGGATGCAGGTGGGCGCGGTTGTCGGCGATGAATCCCGACAGTTGCCGGGCGAAGGCGGAAATGTTGCGCGAGATCTGCTCCAGCGCAACGCTTTGTGTGCGCAGCTGGGCGAGCAGCGCATCGGTGTTGGCGATCAGGTTGACGACTTGATCGCTGCGCTCGGCCAGGACTGCTGTGGTTTTCTTGGCATTAGCCAACAGGTTTCGTAATTGCGTGTCGCGGTCGTTGAGGGTCTTGGAGAAGCGCGCGACGCCGTCGATGGCGAGCCTCAAATTCGCAGGGGTGCCCTCAAACGTGTGCGACAGGGTGTCGAGCGCATCGGAGACCTGCGTGGTGTTCAGGTCGCTGATCGTGGCGGACAGGTCGCCCAGGGCGTCGGGCAGTTGGTAGGGAGCCGTCGTCCGATCGACGGGGATCGCTGCCGACAGGGGGCCCTCACCGCGCGGAGTGATCTCGAGAAACTTCGCGCCCAGTAGGCTTTTCGTCTTGATCGCGGCCTCGGTTCGATCGCCCAAATGCACATCGGAACCGACGTCGAAGGTGACCCGCACCCGAGCTCCGTCGAGCTCGACGCTGTTGACTTCGCCTTCCCGCAGTCCGAGGACGTGAACAGGGGCGCCGGGTTGTAAGCCGCCGGCTTCGGCGAAGTACGCCGAGAAGGTCTGCGTCGAGTTGACGAACGGCAGGTGCTTGTATTCGAGGGCAACAGTGACGGTGCCCACGACCATCACCAGGCCGATCGCGCCGAGGACCACGGGGTTGCGTTCAGAGAAGGCTTTCATTTTGGCGCGCACCTCCCGGTGGATTGCTCGGCCAACTTGACGTAGACCGGTTGGCCGCCTTTACCGTTGACCTTCAGCAGCAGATCGCACAGGTAGAAGGTGAAATAGTCGCCATAGATGCCCAGTCGGGTCAGGGTCTTGTAGGTGTCGGGCAATGTGTTGAGCAGATTGTCGACGTAGTCGTGGTCTGCGACCACGATCCCGGCCGTGCGATCGGTCTGTTGAACAGTGTCGCGGATCGCTGGCCGGGCCTGACCGAGCAGGTCGGCGACGGTCCCTGCTGCGGCGTTGGTGTAGGCGACCGCGTTCGTGATGTCGCTGCGACGGGCGGCGAGGCCTTGCACCAGTGCCGAGAGTGAATCCACCGCTTTGGTGAACTGGCCACTCTGATCGCCCAATGAACCCAGCACCGTGTTGAGGTTGGTGATCACACTCTCTATCAAGGTGTCTCGATCGGCGAGGGTGTGGGTGACGGCCGCGGTTTGATCAAGGAACGAGCCGATGGTCGCGCCCTCTCCCTGGAAGGCTTCAATCAGTTGCGCGGACAACGCATTGACCTGCTGTGGGTTGAGCGCGCGAAACAGCGGTCGGAACCCACCCAGCAGGGTGTCCAGATCCAGAGCAGGCTGGGTACGGTCGACCGCGATGGTCTGGCCCGCATTAAGGCGCGCGACGCTGCCGGCGCCCTGTTCCAGCGCCAGGTACCGACCGCCGATCGGGTCGGCCCATCTGATGGCAGCTCGCGTGCCCTGGGTGAGCACGACCGTGTCGTCAGCGGAGAATTCCACCACCGCAACGGTGTCGTGGAGTGAAATCTCTTTGACCTTGCCGACCTCGACCCCGGCGATCCGCACCAGGTTGCCGGCCTGCAGCCCGGTGACGTTGGTGAACTCGGCGCGGTAGGTACTTTCGGGTCGGAACCTCAGTTGGGAGAAGATCGCCAGCGCAGCGAATGTACCCAGCAGGCATACCACCGTGAATACGGCGAACCGCCAAGCGGCCGGAACGAGTTTGTCTTTCACGGCTGCGTTTCCTTCATCGCTCGTCTGCGTCACGGTGTTGGCCCTGCCGTAGTGGGGACGTTCGGTGGGGGCGCAGGCGGCTGTTCTGCTGGCGATGCGGTGTCTGGTTGAGGTGCAGGCGGCACTCCCGGGTAAAGGGGCACGCCGCCGGGGCCGTAGAGCGGAGCCCCGTAGGGAGGGGCACCCGGGTAGGGCACCGGTCCGATTGCGGGAGGGCCCATCCCACGCATGCTTGGCGGTTCAGGCACAGCGCGGGTGGCAGGGAAATAGTCGACGTACCATGGGTGGCCGATGCCGGGGTTGGGCCGCCAGTCCAGGCCTGTGCCCCACCCGGTATTGGTGATGAGTTTGCGCACCGGGAAGTTCGTGCGCACGTCGGGCAGCGAACCGCAGCTCGGTTTGCCGCCAGGACCACCTTTAGCCGCGACGATCGGCAGGTTCTGCGGATAGCGATACGGGTCGTCCCCCAGCAGCAGCGCAGCGTCGAGGATGATGGACTTGCCGTTGCCGCCGATGGCTTCGTAGCCGCCGTGGTCGAGGAAGAACTTCGCTCCTTGCAGCAAGCAGGTGTACTCCGGGTTGTACTTCAACAAGAGATCTGTCGTCGGCGCCAGCCTATTGATCCCCTGTACCAAGTTGTCCTTGTTGGGGGCCAGCAAGTTGGTGGCGTCGGTCGAGAATCCAATTGCGTTGAGCAGCAACGCATCGAGGTCCTTGGCATGGCCGGTGATCATGCTGCTTGTGGTGCTGGCGGCGTCGAGGGTGGCGAGGATGTCCTGGGCGGCGGCGCCGTAGGCGTCGGTGAAGCCTTTGAATGAGCGCCAATCTTGAGCGACTGTGTCCATTCGGGGATTGAGCGCCAGCAGTACCTCATTGGCGGCGCTTGTCGCTTCACCGATGCGGGGTCCCTGGCCCCGGACCCCGTCGGCCAATGCAGTCAGTGTGGCATTGAGTTTGGCGACGTCGATTTGATGCAATACACCGACCAGGTTTTCGAATACGGTGTTGACTTCGGTGCTGACATTGCGCGCCTGCAGAATCTGTCCGGCCCTTAGCCGTTGCGGGCTCGGGTCGTCCGGATAAATCAGGTCGACATACTTCGCGCCGAACGCTGTGGTGGCTCGGATCTCGGCACCGACGTTGGCCGGGATGAACCGGAGCTGATCGGGGAACATCTCGAGTTTCAGGCTCACCGGCTGCGCGCCGCCCGTGACAGCCGCTACCCGGCCGACCTCGACGCCGCGCAGCTTGACCTTTGCCCCGGACTCCAACACCAAACCCGTTCGGTCCGAGGCTAAGGTGACGGGCGCGTAGTTGGTGAAGGTGCCGGCGAACAGGCCGAGACAGATTGCGACAATCGTTGCGAGAACCACGAATAGCATTGCCGTCCACCACAGCGGGTGGACGTGTCGAGGTGAGTGCGCCGCGCTCATAGTCGCCCTATCCCGACAGGTGAAAGTTGCCGGACTGGCCGTAGATGGCCAGTGTCATGAGCAGGATGACGAACACCGCGGAGATCAAGGACGCGCGTACTGCGCGCCCAACCGCTTCGCCGACGCCTGCCGGTCCGCCTGAGGCGGTGAAGCCGTAGTAGGTGTGAATCAGCATGATGACCACCGCCATGACGATTACCTGGACGAACGACCAGACCATGTCGGTCGGGTTGAGGAAGGTGGTGAAATAGTGGTCATAGACGCCGGTTGATTGGCCGTAGATGAATGTGGTCCCGAATCGGGCGGCGAGAAATGACATCAGCATCGCCACGCATTACAGCGGGACGACTACGATGACCCCGGCGATGACCCGGTTGGCAGCCAGGTAGGCCACCGATCGGATGCCGATAACCTCGAGAGCGTCGATCTCCTCGTTGATCCGCATCGCCCCCAGTTGCGCGGTGGCGCCGGCGCCGATCGTGGCTGCCAATCCGATAGCGGCGATCGATGGCGCGATGAGCCGCACATTGAAGTAGGCCGAGGCGAATCCGGTTAGGGCCTCTACTCCGATGTTGGAGAATTGGGTGTAACCCTGGACGGCGATCAGTGCACCGGTCGACAAGGTCAGGAAAGCGACGATGACGACAGTTCCGCCGATCACCGCCAACGCTCCCGCGCCCAGGCTCATCGTCGCGATCAACCGCAGCAATTCCGTTTTGTATTTGGCGAATACGGTCGGGATGGACCAGATGGTGTCAGCAAAAAATTGGGCCTGGGCGCCGATGCGGGTCAGTCCGTCTAGGACCGCGGCTGCTTTCCGGCGAAGCCTTGGCTGCGGTGTGCTGGGCACGCCGGCGCTCATATGGTTGCCTGAACGCCGACAGCCGTCGCGATGATGTTGATCGCGAACAGCGCCATGAATGTGAAGACGACAGTCTCGTTAACCGCGTTGCCGACGCCGGCCGGTCCGCCGCCGACCGACATACCTTTGTAGCACGCGATGAGGCCGGCACTGAGGCCGAACAATGCCGCCTTGATGATGGAGATGACCACGTCGGCTCCCCCGGTGATCAACGTCAGTCCTGCGACGAACGCTCCTGGTGTCACATGTTGGATGAACACGGCGAACGAGAAGCTTCCGGTCAGACCGACCAGGATGACGATCGAGGACAGCAGCGTCGCGACGACGGTCGCCGCGAGAACGCGCGGCACGACCAGGGCTTGAATCGGGTCGATGCCCATAACCTTCAGCGCGTCGAGTTCCTCGCGGATGGTCCGCGCCCCCAGGTCGGCGCACATCGCGGTTGCACCGGCGCCGGCAACTACCAATACGGTCACGACCGGCCCTAGCTGGGAGACGACCCCGTAGGCGGCGCCTGTGCCTGACAAGTCCGCCGCTCCCAGCTCGACCAGCAAGATGTTGAACGTGAAGACGAGCAACACGGTGAACGGGATGGCCAACAGTATGGTCGGAAGTAGGGAGACGCGGGCTACGAACCACGCCTGCAGCAAGAATTCTCGCCAGGCAAACGGCTTCGTCACGATCGCCGCGAAGGTGTCCAACGACATGCCGACGAAACCGCCGAAGGCGCGGACCGGTTTGGACGCGATGGTGTCGTAACGCCTCCGCAACCGGCCTGCGCCACCCGGCCGATGCCGAGATACCGGGTCGGGCACTTCCGAGCTTGCAGCCGGGACGGCGGGTCCACCCAACTGCAACCCACCCATCGTGTTTACCTCCTGAGACGAGCCGCCGCGGGCAACAGAGCCAACTGTCGAACTACCAAAACTAAATTAGACTTAGCCCACACCAATTGCAACATCCCGTGCTGTTACTTGGGACGATGGCGCACTGAGGCCTTCGTTTTGCTGCCGTGAAGATCGCTTTTTCGGTCGTCAATTAGGTACTGCACATCCAGCCCGGGCGGGCTCGTCGTTGCCGTGGCCGCTCGGGCGACCGCCGGGCGGGGTAACCGGTCGAGCAGAAGCTGCTCACGCCGAACCGAGCATGGTTGCCATCAACCAAATTCTAACTAGAATAATAGGTGTTTACACAGGCGAGGGATTGGGGATCGGCTTGATTAATAGATGGTCACAGCGGATTTGTGTTTGGAGTGGGGTTCTGTTCGCTGCCTTATTCTTCGTCGGTTTCGGTCTCATTGCACGGTACATTCCGCCCCCTGATCCGGCGCGCTCGGCAATTGACGTTGCATCCTTCTACCGCGACCACGCCAACGCCATCCGGGCCGGGATGATCCTGAGCATGTACGGGCTGGTGTTCTTTGTGCCCTTTACCGCGGCAATCTCGGTGCAGCTGAAGAGAATCGAGGGACAGCACACGCCGCTGTCCTATGCACAGCTCGGAATCGGTTGCACATTGCCGGTGGCGTTTTTCCCGGCGCTCTACTATTTCCAGGTCGCCGCCTATCGGCCGGAGCGGTCCGCGGAGGCGGTTCAGACACTTAACGACATGGGATGGCTCCCCTTCACCGGAATCGTCTACGCGATTTTCGTGCAGAACCTCGTCATCGGTATAGCGGTGCTATCCGACCGGCGGGGCAGCCCGGTGTTCCCGCGGTGGTATGGCTACTTTTGCCTCTGGACGGCGCTGCTGTACTGCCCAGCGAGTTTAGATGTGTTCTTCCAAGCAGGGCCGCTGGCATGGAACGGACTGTTCTCCTGGTGGCTGTCGTTGGTGGCATTCTTCGCCTGGATCGTGGTGACCGTTGTGATCACGCTGCAGGCCATCACCAGACAACATCTCAGCGACCAGGCTCAGACGGAACCGACGGATTCGCCAGCGTCCGTGGGCGGTGAGCCTTCGCTCGCCTAACCTCGCTGCCCGCCAGTCCAGCCACACCGCGTGTGGCCTCATCCATACGCGGCACCGCCCTCCCACGCCGCAGCGACGCATCAGCGGCGTGCACTCGTGGCGTACTCATGACTCTGGAGCCCTGTCATGAGATTCGTCTTGCCGACTGGCGTCGGTGCGGCAACGAGGATGCAGGCACCGGTTCCCACGCCGCGGAACCAAAGGCAGCCGGCGACCCGCACCCCAGGGAATCTGCAGCCGCGCAGCCTGATTCGGTAGTACGCGCACGACGGGCTACCGCCGGCCACCCGGTTTCAAGACGTGCATTGCATGGGTCTAAGCGGCCGCATCGACTGACCGGACACGGAAAGTCGAGGAGCCGGCGACCCACGCAGTGCGGATGCCGCGCCACCACGCCGAAGCCAGCGATGGGGTGGCGGATTCGGCGTGGTGGGCCACGGGCGTGGCGTTAGTGCGCTGACTCGAGGTTGTCGCGCAGCGCGTCCTCGGTGACGAAATCCGTGAGGTCGGCATCGTGTGTCATGAGCCAATAGTCGACGACTCGGTACGGCGAGTTGGTGACGACTCGACCGCGGCTGTTTCGGTAGTAGGTCGTCATGCCCGGGTGGCTCCACACCAACTTCGAATGTTGCGTGTCGACTTCATTTACCCAGCGGTCGTGTATCTCTGGACGGCATTCCACTGCGCCGAGGCCGGCGGCAATCATCTTGGTGATGACATCGATGATGTAGCGGGCTTGGGATTCCCCGATGAAGAAGTAGGAGCCGCCGGAACCGGAATTCGTATTGGGTCCATACATCAGGAACAAGTTCGGGAAGCCCGGCACGGTTATGCCGAGGTGCGCCGTGGCATCGTCTTCGCCCCACGCCTCATGTATCCGTTTGCCCTCGCGCCCAATGAATTCGATCGGTTGCAGGTAGCTGGTCGTCTCGAAACCGGTCGAGAAAACCAGAATGTCAGCGTCGAACTGCTCACCAGCGGTGGTCACGACCCCGGATTCGGTGATCTCTGCGATACCGTCCGTGACGAGGGTCACGTCGTCGCGCTTGAGCGCAGCGAACCACCCATTGTCGAGGAGCATGCGCTTGCCGAAGGGCGGGTAATCCGGGAGGCACTTCTCGATGAGATCCGGCCGCCCCTCGAGCTGATCGACCAGATAGCGCGTGAAGTAGCGGCGGTGGCCGTCGTTGATCGGGTTGAGCGATCGCTTCGAATCGCCCCATTCCGGATCGATCGTCAGCGACGGATGGATACGATCGTTGAACGTCCATGCCAGCCGGAATCGGTACCAGGCGTGGTAATTCGGGACGTGCTTCATCAGCCAGTGCACGTCTTCGGGGATCGCAGCGAAGTACTCCGCGCAGGGAGCAACCCACTGCGGGGAGCGCTGGAAGATGGTCAGTTGTTCCACCTGGTCGACGATGGCAGGCACTAGCTGCATTGCGCTCGCGCCGCTTCCGATGACGGCAATCCGCTTTCCGCTGATCTCGAGGTGTTCGGGCCAGTCGGCGGTGTGAAACTTCGGTCCTCGGAATTTGTCTAGCCCCGGGATATCTGGTGTCTTGGGCTTATCGAACAGCCCGACACCGCTGATGACGACGTTGCCGCAATGGGCCTTGACGCTGCCGTCTTCAGAACGCGCATACACCGTCCAGCGTTGGGTGTCCTCATCGTACTCCGCGCGCTCGACTCGGGTGCCGAAGGCGATGTCGCGCCGAATGTCAAAGTGGTCCACGGCTTCTTGGATGTAGGCCACCATTTCGTCGCGCTTACCGAAGTGCATTGACCAATCACGGGGGAAAAAGGAGAAGGAGTACAGATAGCTCGGCGTGTCGACGCCGGCCCCCGGATAGCGGTTGGTGAGCCACACTCCACCGACATCGCTGCTGCGTTCGAGGATGACGAACGGAATCCCGAGTTGGCGTAGCCGGGCCGCGGCGATGATGCCTGAAATCCCGGCGCCGATGATGACGACCGAGAAATCCTCGACCGCTAGGGGTTCGGGGTCGGGCGTCGGCGCTAGGCCCATCTCCTCGCGCATCACTCGCTCGTACTCCGGCGGGACGTCCTCATCGACACAGATGCTAAGCATCTTGCGCAGCAGCTCGGGATCGGGCAGCGGGACCGCCGCCGACTTACCCGCCGACCATGCTGAAATGGCCGATACCGCGCACCGGCGAATCTCGTTGGCCACATCGGGGTCAAAACCGCCGGAATCGTTGGGACTCAGCCCTGATGAACGGGTGGGACGGAACGGATCGTTGAGCCAGCGTTCCTCGCCGGTGAGCTGATACAGAACCATGGTCAGCGTGGGCAGGTTGGCAGCATTCACGGCGTGCTCCAAACGCCGCTCGTCGATCGGGCTATCCGGCGGGGTCATCGACATAGGAATCTTCTCCTTGGTACGCCCGGGGCGGCCTGCGCAACCCGGCACTTGTATCTAAATCAGTTTAGATTATGAATGCCGGGAGTGCAGCAATCTCATCCAGGACTTAGCAGGTATGGCTTGTAGATAAGTGTTTTCGCCGACGCGCCGGAGTGAACGCGCAACAAAATAGACTCAGAAAGTTGTCTGACGACGCCCACCTGGTCGTGCGGACCAGGAACTCGCGGGTGATACCGGGTCAGCGTCTGTTCGCGCGACCCATCCTGCGGCGCCAATCGTGGGCGCCGAGCAGTCGCACCAGTTTGGCTTGCAGTTTGCTCTTCGTCGGGATGTAGGGATACCAGTGCGGCTCGGAACTGAGGGTGAAGCGCTCTGAGACCACTGATTGTTGCCGGCAGAACTTGAGGATCCCGGCGGGGCCGCCCGAGCGGCTGCCCAGACCTGATTCCTTCCAGCCACTCATCGGAATGGTCAATTGAAAGGTGCTCATCATGACGTTGTTCTGATTGACTGCGCCGGCATCGAGCTTGCGGGTGATGCGATCGGCACGGTCCGGGTCGCGGGTCCATACGCTAGCGCTCAACCCGTAGCGCGAGTCGTTGGCCAACCGGATGGCCTCATCTTCGTCGGCGACCTTCATGATCGGCAGTGTGGGGCCGAAGGTTTCGTCGCGCATGCACAGCATGCTGTGGTCGACGTCCACGAGAACGGTGGGTTCGAAGAATTGTCCGTGCGGGCCGCGTTTTCCGCCGGCCAGGACGGTAGCCCCCTTGGCCACGGCGTCCTGGACGTGATGTTCGACGATGTCCAGTTGCGCCGGGGTGCACATGGCTCCCACATCAGTGCTGAAGCTGCCGTCGGGATCCATGCCCTGGCGGAGCGCCTTGACCTTCTCGGTCACTTTCGCAACGAACTCGTCGTATACCGGAGTTTCGACGTAGACCCGCTCGACGGAAATGCAGATTTGTCCCGAGTTCCACATCGAGCCCCACGCGGCGGCGCCGGCCGCTCGGTCGATGTCGGCATCTGCCAAGACGATCATCGGGTCCTTACCGCCCAGCTCAAGGCTGCACGGAATCAATCGCTCGGCCGCACGCGCGGCGATCTTGCGTCCGGTGCTTGTGGATCCGGTGAACATCACCATGTCGACTTCGTCGACGACGGCCGCACCGGTCTGCGGGCCGCCGGTCACGTTGGCCATCACTGGGGGGGCGCCGATGTCCTCGAGCCAACCTCTGGTGGCTTCTTGCCATGTCAAGGGCGTGAATTCGGAGGGCTTGAAAAGCACTGCTGCACCGGCCATTAGCGCTGCCACACCGTCGAGCATGGGGCCGCCCAACGGGCCGTTCCAGGGCGTGAGCATGCCTACCAGTTGATAGGGGCGGGTAAAGACCCGCAGCTTCTTGGTGACGGCGTTGGGTCCCCAGCCTGCGACCTTGCGATCGGCGAGGAATTCGGCGGCGTGTCCGCTGTAGTAGTTGATCAGGTCGACAGCCATGGAGATTTCCAGTGCTGCATCCCCCCACGATTTGCCGGTCTCTTCCTGCATGATGCCGACCAGGTGAGTTTCGTTGTCCAGGATCCAGTCGAGGAAATTGCGCATGTGGGCTGCGCGTCCGGTTGGTCCGAGGTCTTCCCATGCCGGCTGGGCGGCGCGCAGTCGCGTCGCCGCGCTCGCCACTTCGGCCGGTCCGAGGTCGGGCACACTGGCGATCAGGCGTCCATCGGCGGGGCAGCGCACCTCGATGACAGCACCGCGAGCGCCGTTGACATCGCTGTCGTCGGGCCGGGAAGCAGTCTGTGCTGTAGCCATTTTCGACTCCTCTGCTGTGAACGACTCGTGTCAGCCGTCAGTGGTTGCCGACGGGGGGCTGCAGATCACCAGCGCAGCCCGTCGCGCGGTGCATACCATTGCTCCGCGTTGGTTGGTGCCGCGGTGCTCAAAGGTTACGACCCCTTGTCCTGGCCGCGAGGTGGACGGGCGTTTGTCGAGGATCTCGGTCTCGGCAGTCAGGGTGTCACCGATCAGGACTGGCGCGGGAAACCGGATGTCGGAGAATCCGAGGTTGGCGACGGTCGTTCCTTCGGTGAGGTCGGCGACGCTGAGACCCACCACGGTCGATAGCGTGAACAGACTATTGACGAGGCGTTCACCGAACTCTTGTGTCGCGGCGAACGCCGCGTCCAGATGCAGACTCTGGGTGTTCATGGTCAGCGTGGTGAACAGCACGTTGTCGGCCTCGGTCACAGTGCGCCCGGGCCGATGCTCGTACACGTCGCCGACGATGAGCTCCTCGAGATACTTCCCGCGCCGACGGTAGATGGTCACGGCGTGCCCTGGGCGAGAGCTGTCAACGCGCGCCGGTGGTCGGGATGGGCGATCTCGATCAGCGCCTGTCGCCGCTCGGCGAGGCTGCGCCCGTCGAGGCGCGCCACGCCGTATTCCGTCACCACCACATCGACCATGGAACGGGGAATGGTGACCGCGGCAACCGAACCCACGATGCGCGAGAACCCTTTGGGGGTGGCCGAGGGCAGCGCGATCATGCGCAACCCGCCGGACGAACGGCTGGCGGCGTCGACGAAGTCGAGGCTGCCACCCACTCCCGATATCTGCCTTCCCCGCAGCACCTCGCTGTTCACCTGGCCGGTGATATCGACCTCGACGGCGGTGTTGATCGAGACCAGTCGTGCTGTCCGAGACAATATCCCGGCATTATGCGACATTGCAGAGGGATGGACCGCGACGGCGGGGTTGCGGTCGGCGAAGCGCATGAGGTGCGTAGTGCCCATCAGTTCCGGTGACAGGATTGCGGGTTGGTCGCCGTCGACCGGAATGACACCCTGATCGAACAGATTCACCATCTCGTCGGTGGCCATTCCGGTGAACCGCACCGTGCCGAGGTTCGCGCCCGCCAGGGAGTTGACGACCGCTTCGGGAATGGAGCCGATGCCGATTTGCAGAGTTGGATGCTCGGGCAACAGGTTCACGATGTGTTCTGCGATGCGATTACTGATCTCGCTGGGCTGTGCGGATTGGTATTGCGGTGTCTGCTCGGCGGTGTCGATCAGCGCATCGAACAACGATTCATGGACGGTGGTATTGCCAAGAGTCCATGGCAGGTCTGGGTCGATCTCGCCAATGCGGACCCGGGCCAGCCGCAGGGCGTCGAGGTTATAGCCGGCGGAGGGTCCTAGCGAGCAGTAGCCGTGCCGGTCCGGGGGGTTATCCGCACCAGTGCGACGTCCACCCCCCAGGCCTCCAAGAGCGCGGCGATCCGGGAGGCGCGCGTCGGCACGAATTTGGCAACGCCGTCGGCAATCAGATCCGCGATCGGCGCCATGACATGCCAAGTGCAGTACTGGAGGTCTCCGGCGCGGACCGCGTCGAGGAACGGATAGTCGCCCAGCAGAAGCCCCGAGCTCAGGGTCCAATCCCGACCGTGGGCTTCTTTGCTCAGCGCCTGCAGCAGGGTGGTTGGTGCGCCGCAACCGGGTGCGGCCACCAGATGTGCACCGTCGCCGGCCAGCATCAGCGCGTCGGCGGGCTCCATCGTGCGCGAAGTCGCTCGCCTCATTGCGGCTGCGCCATCGCGGCTTCGACCGCGGTTTTGGAGAATGCCTCGTCGAATGCCCGCTCGTCGGACTGGAATTCGTCGACTTCGACGATCCGGCCGTTGGCGATGCGATACACCAGGCACTCCCGCAGGCGCACCGTCTTGCCGCCGACGTTCACGATGCCGTACTGGTATGCGGCGGCGTACTCGGCGCTGGTGGTGATGTCGATGATCTCGAATTGTGCTGGGCCGGTGAATATCCGCTTCATTTTGCCGAACAGCGCAAAGATGGCGCTGCGACCGGCATAGACGCCCGAGAGTGCGTTGGCGCCGGGCACTCGCCAGATGCAGCTCTCGTCGAGTGCGGCTTCAATCCCCGCCCGGTCCTGACCGGATAGCGCGGCCATGAGGCGGCGCACGAGCTGTGCGTTCGGATGTTCGGTCATCGGTTCCTTCCTCACAAAAGTCAGACGCGGGCCGTCGCATCGCCCGACAGCACAACTACGCCGTGATGATTGGTTGTGCGGATCTCGAAGTCGACCTCATCGCCGTGCGCACTGCTGCGTACGGCGACTGCCGTTGCCACTGCGTGTAGTGCGTCACCTGGCCACACGGGGTGCACGAAACGTGCTCGGTATCGCACCAGTCGATTTCGGCCTACCCACTCGGCCAGCAGCGTTTCGGTGGCCGCCATCGTCAACATGCCGTGGGCCATGACGCTGGGGTATCCCGACAGCTGCGCCCACGGTTCGTCGGTGTGCAGCGGGCTGTAGTCACCGGAAGCAGCTGCATACTGGACGATTTGGGTGCGGGTCACTTCGGCGTCCACCACCGCCTCGCGGCGGGCGCCGATGACGAATTTCTGGTCGGTGTGGAGATCGCTACCCATGGCCGGCGTCGACCTCATTAGCGGCGAACTCGGTGTCGACCAGAACCATTCGCGAACGCAGAACCAGCTCGCCCGCAGTATTTCGATACTCCCTGATGAGCTCTCGGAATTTCAGCGTCCCGGGCCGCCGACTTTGCTTTTGCCAGCTGGCGCCTTCGTATTCTGTGACCGCAAGGCGATCTCCCACGTGCATGCCAGCGAAGTACTCGAATTCTTGCTCAGCGTGAAGCACGCTGCCGCCCGGCGTTGAACTACCAACTGCCAACGCCCCCGTGGGGCGTAGGCCCCGCATGTGTTGGGGATCGAATTGGATTGACGCGGCGGGGAAGGTCAGCGGCACCACAGTCCCGTTTTCCGGCACTTCGCGAGCGAGTCGCTGGTCGCCAACAGCTCGAGCAAACGCCAGAACATGACCCGGCTCGATCTCGAAAGTGTAAGTCCCCATTACGGCTCCGGAGTGACTGGCCGAAAGCGGGGCAGAGCACCGTCACCACCGGTGGCGCAGAACACCACCTCCACAGGTTGGCCGATCGACAACTCGGTGGGATCGCAGCCGATGATGTTGGTCAGCATCTTGGGACCCTCATTGAGTTCGACCATGGCGAGTACGTAGGAGCCGGCGTCTGCGTATTCCAGGATTCCGCGGGTCGTCACCGTGTGGCTGTAAATGCTGCCCCGGCCGCTGGCCTCGATGTAGGCCAGGTTGGTGTGGTGGCAATTCGCGCAGACGTATCGGGGGTAGTAGCCGGCGAGTCCACAGTCTGCACACCGCTGCAGCAACAACTTCCCGTCCAGCGTCGCGGCCCAGAACACCGAGGTGTCGGGTGTGACACCCGGCGGCGGCGACGGTAATTGGGGTGCGCTCATGCGTCCTCCCGGCCTAGAACGACGGTCGCGTTGCCCATGCGTGTGCTCAGCCAGCCCCCGGTTCCGTGGGCCAGCGCAAGGTTGCAGTCAGAGATCTGCACGGCGGGATGGGCTTCGCCGCGCAGCTGACGGACTGCCTCGATGATTTTCGTCATTCCCCCGCGGTTGGCCGGGTGGTTGTTACATAGGGATCCGCCGTCGGTGTTGAACGGCAGTCGGCCATGGGGAGCCTGCAGCGCACCGTCGAGGACGAACGTGCCGCCGTCGCCCTTGGCGCAGAAGCCCAAGTCTTCGAGCGCCAACAACACGGTGATGGTGAACGAGTCGTACAGCCCGACGTAATCGATGTCGGCAGGACGCACCCCGGCCTCGGCGAACGCGTCGCTGCCCGACCGCACACCACCGGTCACGGTGATGTCTTGCCAGCCGCCGCGGGTGTGCTCGACGGTCTCTCCGTGTCCGAGGATTTTCACGCAGTCGCGGTCCAGCGTGGAGGCGACGTCGTCAGCGACGATCACGAGGGCTCCCCCACCGTCGGTGACTACGCAGCAATCAAGGCGATGCAGCGGCGTCGACACCATCGGGGAATTCACCACGTCCTCGACAGTGACGACCTTCGGCAACAGGGCGTGTGGGTTGTGTTGAGCGTGTGTTGAGGCGGCCACTTTGATTTCGGCGAGTTGCTCGCTGGTGGTCCCGTATTGATACATGTGCCGTTGCGCCGCAAGGGCGTATAGCGCACTGACGTTAGCTCCGAAAATCGGTTCGAACGATTTTTCCGGCGGATCGCCCATCAGCTGCCCGGGGGCCCGCAGCGAGGTCGTGCGGGGGCGCCCTCCCAAAGTGATGAGCGCGATCCGGCATTTCCCGGCGGCGACGGCTGCCGCGGCATGCCCCACGTGGGACATGTACACCGAGCCACCCATGTCGGAGCTGTCCATGTAGCGCAATTTGAGGCCGAGGTAGTCGGCCATCGCCAGCCCCCCAGCCCAGGGGCGTCGCCCCCACAGAAGTAGCCGTCGACATCGGCGAGGTCAAGGCCGGCGTCGGCCAATGCACCCAGGGCTACTTCGGCGTGAATCTGCGGGATCGACTTGTCGGGCAGTTCGCGTCCGGGATGTTCGAAAGCCCCTGCGATGAACGCTTTTCCTTTGATGGACATCAGATGAACGGGTTCGGCGGGGCCGCTTCGGTGATGGGACGGAATTGTGTCTCCACCTCTTTGGCCATTTCCTCCAGATCCCACGGGCCCTCCGAGCGCAGGGTCACCAGTGGTTCGGGGTCGCTGTAGAGCGACACCTCGTAGCCCCGCGCGTGCACCACGTGACCGTTGAGCCATCCGGATTGCTCAGAGCCCAGGTAAGCGGCAATGGGGGCGATACTGTCGGGCGAGAGTTCGTTGCCACCCGTGCTGTAGGCGTCGTCTTTGATGGTCGCCGTCATCCGCGTTGCCGCTGCCGGCGAGACGGCGTTGGTCGTCACTCCGTACTTCTTGAGCGCGACCGCGCACGAATAGGTCAGTCCGACGATCCCCATCTTCGCGGCGGAGTAATTCGGCTGTCCGGGGGCCCCGTGCAGGCCGGCCCTCGACGTGTAGTTGATGATTCTGTGTTGGGCGTTGGGATTGTCGAGTTTGCGCCAGTAAGCGGCGGCAGGCCTGATGGTGTTGAAATGCCCTTTGAGGTGGACCCGAATCACGGCGTCCCACTCCTCTTCGGTCATGTTGAAGATCATCCGATCACGCAAGATTCCGGCGACATTCACCAGTACATCGAGCTTTCCGAACCGCTCGATGGTTGACTCGACGAGATCGCGGGCGGCGTCGTGGTCGGAGATGTCGGCCCCGTTCGTGATCGCGGTGCCGCCATTTTGCTCAATCTCATGCGCCAGTTCGAGTGCTGGATTGCCGTCGCTTTCCAGCCCACTCAGCGACGCCCCAATGTCATTGATGACGACCGTGGCTCCCTCGCGGGCGAACAGCCGGGCGACCGCGCCGCCGATGCCGCGGCCACCACCGGTGACGATGGCGACACGCCCCTCCATAAGTCCCATAGATCAACGCTCCAGAAAGACCGGCAGTGCAATGGGGCCACGGGCGAATGCCGGTCGATACTTCACTTCGTAGCCGGGTTGGAGCTGAAACACGCTCAACTCACTAATCGCGCGGACTGCTGCTTTGAGCTCCCGCCGCGCCAGGTGATTGCCAAGGCATCGATGGATGCCGGCGCCGAAGGCCAGGTGCGCCGAACCATTCGGACGATTGAAATCGAGGGTGTCCGGATCGGGGAATTTCTCCGGATCATGGTTGGCCGCAGCCCAATTCAGCAAGATGCGGTCACCACTTCGCATCGGGCAGCCGCGAACTTCGGTGTCGGCGGTCAGTGTCCGCCCGGCCGTGGGAACCGGTGATTCCAGCCGAAGGAATTCCTCGACATGCTTGTCCAGCACCTTGTCGTCGGCACCGCGCAGGCTTTCGCGCAGATCGTTGTCCGTGCTCAGGATGCGGGCGATGCCGGCCAACGCCCCCATCGTGGTCTCCATGCCGCCCATGATTGCCATGTTCAGCGTCTCCATCCTGGTCCGGTCGTCGAGTTCGAGCCCGTCGTCGAATTCGCCGGTGCCCAGGTGGGCGATCACCCCCGCCAGGTCGTCGGTTCGCCCCTCGTCGCGGCGCTTCTGCAGCAGCTCGATGCAGAACATGAACAATTTCGGGGCGACTTCGAGCGCTCTGTCGGGTTGTGTCAACAGGACGTCGAGGACCTCCAGAACCCAGCCGATGTCGGCGGACTTCTGGTCCAGGAAGCTTTCGAAAAAGACGATCGGCGGCAGTTGGGAGGTGAAGCCGGCAATGAAGTCCGCGGGGCTCTGCTGAACACAGTTGTCGATCAGGCGGTCGACGGTCGCGCGGATGCTGGGCTCGGCTGCGGCTAGCGCCTCGGGCGTGAACAACGGGTTGAGCGCCTTGCGAACACCGCGATGCAGAGGCGGATCGGTCTCCAGCGGCACCATCCGGAGGATGTCGAGATCGAACTGGACTGGCGCCGCGCCCTCAGCACTGCTGAAGACGTTCCAGTTGACCGCTGCATCCATCACGTCTTGGTACTTGTTGATCACCCAGAAGCCCGTGTCCTCCGCACTCCAGTGCGCGGTGCTGAACACGACCGGACATGTCTCCCGCAACGCGTTGACCCGAGGCCAGAAGTCGTCGGCGAGTTCGAGGTCGAGCGGATTGAAATCGACGGGCGATGTGCCGACCGGTGCCGGTTCGGCGATGTCGTGCTCGGTCATGTTGCAGCTCCTGTCTGAAGTCTCGCCCTGCGCATTGGGTCAGCCCCGTGTCCGCCGGCGGGTCACGTCGGCGGCCCGATTCCGGATCATCCGCATCCTGAGATCAAATCCTACGCAGATTTAGAACTGTTTCGTTTCTATACTCTGGCCATGAAGCTGTCAAGCGCGTCACATTTGCGGCAAGAAATGCCTGGAATTTGTGCTCGCGGTGCCGATCACCCCACCGGACCGGCACCCCGAGTGGGCAGGGCGTGGTGCAACATATTCGGTTTTAGTTTAGACTGCCGACACGAGCGTGCAGGAGGTAGCAGTCGTGGTGAAAGTGACATACGTCCGCCCCAGCGGCGACGTGGTGATCGTGGAGGTGGCCGAGGGAACTTCGGTCATGCAAGGCGCGATCGGCAACGAAGTCTCGGAGATCGTCGCCGAGTGCGGAGGCACTCTGGCGTGTGCCACATGCCACGTCTATGTCGATGAGGACTATGTAGAGCAGCTGGCCGCACCCAGCGAAGACGAACAGGAAATGCTCGACTACACCGCCTCGCCTCGGATGGCGAATTCCCGGTTAAGTTGTCAGATCCTGGTCGGACCCGAACTTGACGGCCTCGTCGTACGAGTGCCGCCCACCCAGTTATGACATCGGCGCCCATGCCGGCCACCATTGTCGTAGCCGGCGCGGGCCAAGCCGGTGCCAGCACGGCCGCGGCACTGCGCGAGTTCGGATTTCCGGGACGGATCGTGCTTGTCGGTGACGAACCGTATTTGCCGTATCAGCGGCCGCCCTTATCCAAAGGCCACCTCAACGGCACGAACGCCCAGGAAAGCCTCTGGCTGCACCCCAGCGGCTTCTACGCGCACCACGAGATCGACTTGATGCTCGACGATTCGGTACGCCGGATTGATCGCAACAACGCTCGGGTCGAACTCGCCAGTGGGACGGTCCTGGACTACGAGCATCTGGTGCTCGCCCTGGGGGGCGTAACCGCGCCTTGCCTCTCACTGGAGCCGACCTCGACGGCGTTGTCGGCCTGCGGAGTCTGGATGAGGCCGACGACATCCGGGATCGGCTGGGTCGCGCCCGCAATCTCGTGGTAGTTGGCGGCGGCTTCATCGGACTCGAAGTCGCCGCGACAGCGGTCAAGCTAGGCGTGGATGCCGTAGTGATCGAGGTCTCCGACCAACTGATGGGCCGCGTCGTGTCGCCCGAGATGGGCCGCATTCTTCTGGACGCTCATCGTGCTCGCGGATTGCGGGTTGCCCTGGGCACGAGCGTCCGCGCGATGAGCGGGGTGGCTGGCCGCGTCAACGCTGTCGTGACGAGCGACGGCCACGAACTCCCCGCCGACCTGGTGCTGGTGGGGGTCGGCGCGATTCCCAACACCGAGATCGCCGAGGGCGCTGGGCTTCGCGTCGACAACGGGATTGTCGTTGACGAATACCTCGCCACTGAAGACACGCGGATCTCGGCGGTGGGCGACTGTACGGTCTGCCCCAACCCGTTCGCCAGCGGGCGCAACGTGCGACTGGAGTCGGTACACAACGCCACGGCGCAGGCACGATTTCTGGCCGCGCGTCTTGTCGGACGGGCCGAACCCTACGTGAGCGTTCCATGGTTCTGGAGCAACCAGGGCGATCTGAAACTGCAGATCGCCGGACTTCGCGGCCCGTCAGACCACAACGTCTTTCGCGGAGATCCGGCCAGTGGCCGGTTTTCGGTCTTTTGTTTCGAAGGCGGCGTGCTGCGTTGCGTCGAGTCCCTCAACCGGCCGGGCGACCACATGGCTGCGCGCAAGCTGATAGCGGCTGGTGTCGCCCTAACCCCCAATCAAGCGGGCGATCTCACGGTTGACCTTCGCGCACACCTCGCTGAGGCCACCGTCGAGCCGGTCCTCACTGATGACCGGGCCCCCGCGCGGGGCTAGCTGTCGCCGTTGAGTGTGGTTGGCAGAGCGGTGGTTTCGGAAGGCTGAGGTAGTCGCCGTGGCCGGCAGCGCTTCATGTGAGAGCCGAAGCGGTCGGCAAGCGAAGGCCGCGGCATCGAGCGGCATATCGCTCACGGCCCTCATGGTCCACCACTCAGTATTCCTTAGCGATCCCTCCGTCGAAGGGATTGGGATCGCAACGGTCGGTAGGACCACGCGGCACGCGTGGCGCGCGAGCGAGCACGACGTTTCGGTGAACGACGGCGATGCCTGGGCCCGACCCCGTGTGATGCCCACCGAGGCGTCGCGGTCCTCGGCCGGTCCTAGCCGCGGGACTGATCAGCCCGCTGCATACGGCCGGACTTGGTCTCCGACAGCGCATCCAATCACACCGAAGCAGGGCGGCGATGTTCGAACTCAGCGACCAGATTCGATGCCGCCTCCCCATCGCCTCGATCGCAACCACTGGCGCGTTCGTCTCGAGTCCATGCGCCAGCACCTCGTGCCTCCCCATCGCCTCGATCGCAACCACTGGCGCGTTCAGACCGTGCTGGTCCAGCACCTGTTGCAGCCCGGCGACTCCATCTCGAGACATCGACCACGACATCGATCCCCAACGGACAGGAGGCGTTACTGATCCCAACGTGATTGAGTGCGCCTTACCTGGGCTCAGGGGCGACGATCATCCGAGACCGATCAACGCAACCTCATACCGACGGGAACAGCCTCCTCCGAACCGGACCGTCGAACGGGATCCGCCCAGTAGCCGCTGTTGGCATATCAGCTCAGCGCACCCGCGCTTGTCGAGGACGACGGTCGGTGCTCAACATCGAATGTTGGTCGCCGGCGAAGGCTTCCCAGGCAGCGATAACGAGCTGGATCGAGGCCTCCGGGTGGGCAGCGGCGACCGCGGCAATCGCTGAGACCGTTTGCGGCCCAAGGCCCGAAGTCGCTGCCGGGACACGCCCGGACGCGATAGCACCGTGCAGCAGTCGTTGAAACTGGCGGCGCTCGCCCGATACGGTCATCCGGCCACGCCAGGCTCGCGTAGGTCAGACAACGGTGTAGTTGCTACCCCGCGGTCTGCGGTCGGCGTCGCCTTGGCGAGCCTTAGCCCGGCTACGCGTATATCGATCACCGCCAGATCGCTTGCGTGGCGGCCGGCGGCCTGCGGCGCAGTACGCTCCAACCGCGCCCCGCCACGACCGAACGACCCGACGAATCTCGCCGACATTCGTCGGGGCATTGCGGCTTTCATCGTGAGTTCAAGCCGCGACAATCCGGATGATGAGTTGATCACTTGGAACACCTTCATTGTTCGCGGCGTCGCGACCGCCGCATCCGTTCCCCTGCGCACCGGGCCGAGTGCTGGAGGCTGCCGGGACCCAGTCAGGAATACCCGTTAGGAACGTCGCCGATCACCGCGGGCGACGACCAGTCCCAGTTCTTCAAAGTCGAGGGTGGCTTCGCTGACACCGCGTTCGCGCAGTTTGAACTTTTGCACACGGCCATTGGCGTTGGTCGGTAGGGATTCCAGTACCTCGACGTAACGCGGAATGGCGTAGTAGGGCATCGACTTTCGAAAGAATTCGAACAGTTCCTCCGGCTGGATTTCGCAGCCGTCGATCAGCACGAGGCAGACCTTGACGTCGTCCTCGCTGAGATCAGATGGCACGGCGTGCACGGCCGCTTGAGCGATCGAGGGGTGCGCGGCGATGGCCTGCTCGAGTTCGATGGAGGATACGTTTTCGCCTCGGCGACGCAGTGAGTCCTTCTTTCGGTCTGCAAACCAAAAGTATCCGTCGGCGCCAACCCGGGCGCAGTCCCCAGTGTGGTGCCACAGATTCCGAAAGGTACTCACCGTCGCGGCATCATCGTTCCAGTATCCGGAGAACAGGCGGAACGGCTCATCGGGGCGCACCACAATCTCGCCGGCCTCGCCAGCGGGCACCTCGCGGTCGTGATCGTCGACGATCTTGACCTGCAGTCCTCGCGTCAGTTTGCCCATGCTGCCGGCGTGGCGTTGGTCTCGCGGATCACCGAGCAGGACTGGCCAGCATTCCGATTGGCCGAACACTTCCGCGAAGGGGCTGATGCCGAAGCGCTTCTCGAAGCGATCGATGAAATCGGCAGTCGAGGGCATAAACGTAATATGGCGCAGCTTGTGGTTGCGGTCGTCTTCGTGGGGTGGCTGGGCCATAATCGCCATACCCATCGCCCCCATTCCCAGGGCAGCGGTGGCGCCCGTCTCCCTAATGCGTGCCATGTAGGTGCTGGCATGGAAAGCCGGCTCTACGATCGCCGATCCGCGAACGGCCAATGCTGCTGTGACGAGCCAGGTTTGACCGCTGAAGTGGAACAGTGGGTTTGCTCCGAAGACAATGTCACCCTTCTCATACCACCCGTTCTCGACGAACACATTGACCAGATTGCAGTAGTAGCCGTGGGTGATGGTGCAGCCCTTCGAGGGCCCGGTTGTGCCGGAGGTGTAGATGATGGCGCACACGTCGGCAGGCTCGATCTCGGGTTCGACCAGCGGCGCATCTGCGTTGAGAAGCTGCGCGTAGTGCGTGTCGGGCTGAATCGTCGCATCCTGGGCGCCATCCCCCACAAGGATCAGTTGTGGTCGGCGAGGAAGGGAGTCGAGAATCGGCGACAGTAGCTCGAGGGCTTGGCTGTCAGCGATGTACACCGTCGGGTCTGTCTGCAGCAGCTGGTGACGCAGAAAATCCCCGCGCAGGTACGTGTTGAGCGGGACCTGGATAGCGCCAGCTTTGGCCAAGGCATAGATGAGCACGATGTACTCGATGCAGTTGGGGAGGTTGATGGCGACCCGGTCGCCCTTGCCGACCCCGCACGCTTGCAGCGCCGCCGCGATGCGATCGGACTGCGTGTCGAGTTGACCGAGCGTGACCCAGTCGCTGTCGCATTGCACAAACGGCCGCCCAGGGTCGAGCGCCGCTTCCTCGCGCAGCCACCCGCCAAGGGTCCGTCCAACCTGGTGTTCATCGTGAGACATGAGGGAATCCGTTTCGGTTTGCGCTGCCAGACAGGATGAGCTCGGCGGCCCGTTCACCGATCATCATCGACGGGGCATTGGTGTTGCCGGTAGTGATGGTGGGCATGATGCTGGCATCGGCCACACGCAGGTTGTTGATGCCGTGCACTCGCAGTTCGGGGTCGACGACGGCAAGGTCGTCCACACCCATCTTGCAGGTCCCCACTGGGTGATAGGACGGGGTCACGGCGGCGCGCACATAGTCCTGCCAATCGGCGTCGTTGCGACAGTTGGCCTCTGGTTCGAGTTGCCCGTCGGTGATCGCTGTCATCGCCGGCTGGGCCATCACCCGCTGCACCTCACGCAACCCGAGCAGGCAGTCGCGCACGTCGTCCGGGTCGGCGAGGAACTGATAGGAGATGCGCGGTGTCGCGTCAGGCGCTGACCCGCGCAGCGTGACAGATCCGCGGGTGCGCGGTCGCAGGAAGGTCGACGACGCCAAGAAGCCCTCCTCTTTTGCCGGCTGCACGTTAAACATGCCGTTCTCATCCACGGCGCGGGTGATGGCGAAGGGAACAAATTGCAGCTGCAAGTCGGGGGTCTGCAAGCTGGGCTCCGTGCGCGCCATGCACTGAACTTGCACCATCGTCATCGCCAGCAGACCGCTACCGTCGCGCAGATAATCGGCGAGGCCTTTGGCGGCTGTCCCGACTCGCATCTTATTGATGGTGGGTATTGTCGACCGCCAACGCTGCATCAAGTAAGGGTGTTCGTGCAGGTTTTCGCCCACGCCGGGCAGATGCAACAGCGTTTCCACTCCCGCAGACGACAGCGCGGCCTTCGGGCCGATACCCGAGAGCTGCAGCAAGCGTGGGGAGCCGATCGCTCCTGCGCTCAGGATGACTTCTTCTCGGACCCGGGCCTCCATGACCGTGCCGTGATGGCGGTACTCGACTCCCACTGCTGCGCCGCCATCGACCAGGACGCGATGCACATAACTGTGGGTCCGCACGGTGAGTTTGGCTCGGGGGGCCACGCGACGCAGGTACTCGCGGGAGGATTGGGACCGGGTACCGCGGCGATGATTGACCTGGGCGAGTCCGACCCCGTCTTGGTCACGCCCGTTGTAGTCGGGGTTTACCGGGTAGCCGGCTTGTCGACAGGCCTCCATAAACGCCATGTTGGCCTGGCCGCGATTGGTTTGTACGTTGACGGCGATCGGACCGGAACCACCCCGAAACTCGCTGGCTCCCCCCGCCCAGGTCTCCATTCGTTTGAATGCAGGTAAGACCGAGTCGTAATCCCAGCCCGTGCAGCCCTGTTTGGCCCAGCCGTCGTAGTCGGCGCGGTTTCCCCGAACGTAGACACAGGAATTGATCGAGCCGCCGCCACCCATCACCTTGCCCGCCATCCAAGCTTCTGGACGTCCGGTGCGCGACGGGTCAGGCTCGGCCGGATACTTCCAGTTGACTTTCTGATAGGCGAGCGCGACCGCTGCAGGGATCCGCACGTCGATGCGCCGGTCGCTGACACCGGCTTCCAGCAGCAGAACCTCAGCGCCTGCCTCGGCAAGCCGTGCTGCCACCACCGATCCCGCCGATCCTCCGCCTACGACGATGTAGTCGAAGACTGTTCCGGTCTTGGTCAATCTCGGTACCCCTCATCAATTCCGTTGTGGCTAGTAGCTTTTGGGCAAACCGAGCACATGCTGGCTGACGTAGGCCAGGATCATTTCCTGTGGGATCGGCGCAATTTTCATCAGCCGCGCCTCGCGCCAGTAGCGTGCAATGTGATATTCCTCGGCATAGCCGAAACCGCCGTGTGTCTGCATGGCGGTGTCCGCGGCCTGGAAGCCGGCATCGGCCGCGAGCAGCTTGGCGATATTGGCTTGGGGGCCAGCTGGCACACCATGGTCGAGCATCCACCCGGCGCGTCGGGTGATCAGTTCGGCGGCCTCCAAGCGAGCGTGCGCCTCGGCCAAGGGAAACGCCACACCTTGGTTCTGGCCGATGGGCCTGCCATATACCACGCGTTGGTTGGCGTAGCCGATGGCGCGGCGCAGCGCCGCTTGCCCGGTGCCGATCGCCTCCGATGCGATGAGCACCCGCTCAGCGTTTAGCCCGTCGAGGAGATAGTAGAAACCTTTGTCCTGTTCCCCGACCAGGTCGGCGACCGATACGACGACGTCGTTATAGACGGTTTCGCAGGAGGAAACAGCGTTGCGTCCCGCTTTGGGAATGGGGGTAATCGTTACGGCCGGGTCGTGCAAGTCGACCATGAACAAGCTCAAGCCGTCGGTGCGGCGGGCGCACTGCTCGGCGGGTGTAGTTCTCGCCAGCAGCAGCACTCGGTCAGCGTCGAGCGCCTTGGACGTCCAAACCTTCTGTCCCCGAATCACGTACGAGTCACCATCGCGAACCGCTCGGGTTTTAATCGCTAATGTCTCGGTGCCGGCGTCCGGCTCGGTGACCCCGAAGGCGACATGGAGTTCTCCGGCGGCGACTCGCGGGAGGTAACGCTGTTTGATGTCCTCGGATCCATGCAAGATAAGCGGATGCATGCCAAAGATCGACAGGTGGATGGCGCTGCATCCGTTCATCGCCGCGCCCGAGGCGGCAACTTCCTGCAAGATGACCGACGCCTCGAGTAGCCCGCGGCCGCTACCGCCGTAAACCTCTGGTATGGCGACACCGATCCACCCGCCGTCGGCGAGTGCGCGATAGAAATCCCAGGGAAATTCGTGACGCTGGTCGCATCGAGCCCAATAGTCGTCATCGAACTTCGAGCAGACCGCGCGCACGCCTTCGCGGATCAGGTCGAGATCGGTGTCATCCGAGAAGTCCACTGTTTGGCACCCTTCTGGTCACCGTTGGTTCGGCGCGTTCTGCACAGACTTCAGTTCGTAGAACTCGTTGAGCCCGTACACGCCGAGCTCGCGGCCGTTGCCGGACTGCTTGTAGCCCCCGAACGGCGCGAGCAAGTTGAAAAAGGAACCGTTGATGTCGACGGCGCCGGTCCGCAAGCGCCGCGCCACTCGCAGGGCGCGGTCAGGATCGGCTGACCATACGGCGCCCGCGAGGCCGTACTCGGTATCGTTGGCGATTGCGACGGCGTCGTCTTCGGTGTCATACGGCAGAATCGAGAGCACCGGTCCGAAGATCTCCTCGCGGGCGATACGCATGTCCTGTCGTACGTTGGAAAATGCGGTGGGCGTGACGAAGAAGCCCGGCGGCACGTCCTGCGGTTCGTCAAGACCGCCATATATGAGCTCGGCCCCCTCGGCCAGGCCGAGACGAATGTAGTCGCGGACCCTCTCACGCTGGGCTGCCGAGGCCAGCGGCCCCATCGTGGTGGCCGGATCGAGCGGGTCGCCGATTGTGTAGCTCGCCAGACGCGCCCGGACGAGGTCCTCGACCTCGCCCAGCCGCGATCGGGGTACGAGCATCCGGGTGAGCGCGGTGCAGGTCTGGCCGGTGTTGGTGAAACAGTTCGCCACTCCGACTTTGACGGCTTGAGCCAAGTCCGCGTCATCCAGGATGACGTTGGCGGACTTGCCGCCCAGCTCGAGCGCGACTCGTTTGACGGTGCGTGCGGCGACCTCGCCGATTCGTCGTCCCGCGGTGGTCGAGCCGGTGAAGGTGACCATGTCGACGTCGCGGTGATCAACGAGCTGTTCTCCCACGGTGGCGCCGCGGCCCGATACCAGGTTGAAGACTCCGGCCGGCAGACCAATCTCGTCGAGAATGTCGGCGACGACGAATGCGCTCAGTGGCGCCACCTCGGAGGGTTTCACCACGACCGTGCACCCGGTCGCTAACGCTGCAGCGACCTTGCCCAGCACCTGCTGCAGGGGATAGTTCCAGGCGGTGATCGCCGCGACGACGCCGATCGGTTCACGGATGATCAACGACTCGCCGAGTTGCTCCTGGAGCTGGAACCGCGTCATGAGGTCCCGGTAGCTCTCCAGGACCCGCCGGGGCAGTCCTACCTGCACCGCCCTCGATACCCGCAGCGGTGTGCCGATCTCGCGGCACAGTAGTTCGGTCAGGTCGTCAGAGCGTTCGTCGATGATGGCGGCTAAGCGTGTGAGGTAGCCGAGCCGGGTGTCCATTGCCGCCTGCGACCACGCCGGAAAGGCCCCGCGCGCAGCGGCTACCGCGTCATCGACCTCGTCGGATGTCGCATCGGGAATGCGCCCTAGGACGGCGCCGTTGATGGCGCAGTGTACGTCGATGCGGCCGCCTCGGGAAGGCCTCCAGTTCCCCGCAATGTAGACGGCGTCGCGCTCGCAAATGGTCATGAGGTCAGACCCGGGGTTTTTGCATGTAGTTTGCGCATCTTGGCGATCCATCCGTCGTAATCGGCCGCTTTGCCGCGGAAGTATTTTTCCACCAGCGGGTGGGTGAGGATAAGGAACTGCTCGGTCCGCATGCCTTCGACGACACAGTCAGCGGCCTCCTCGGCAGAGATTGCGCCGGCCACCGCGAACCACTCTCCCTGTGCGCCGCGCAGCATCGCGGTTCGGACGCCTTCGGCGACGATGCACGATACGCGAATTCCGCTGCTGCCGTAGTGGATTGACAGCCATTCCGTTAGGCCCAAGACGGCGTGCTTGCTGGTTGCATAGGGGGCGTTACCCAACGCCGTGAGAAGCCCTGCTGCGGAGGCATTTTGAATGAGGTAGCCAGTTCCGCGGTCAAGCATGTGCGGCAATACCGCGCGTGCCGCGTAGACCTGCGGCATGACATTGATGTCCCACACCTGTTGCCAGGCTTCGTTGGAGGCCCATGGGTTGCCGCGTTCATGCAGCGGCGCGACTCCGTCATGGGGTTCGCCCCATAAGACCCCGGCGTTGGAGACGAAAACGTCCACGCGGCCGAATTCTGCAAGGGTGGCGTTGACGAGGCCCTTGATCTGGGTCTCATCTGAAACATCGGTGACCACGCCCAGGGCGCCGATTTCGTCGGCAACCCGTGCGGTGCCGGCCGTATCGATGTCTGCGACAACCACCGAGGCGCCCAGGGCGGCGAACCGGCGGCACATCGCTTCGCCCATGCCCGCAGCACCGCCGGTGACGACGACGACTTTGTCTGCTGGCTCCACTCGCCTAGGCCAGCTTCGTGAGTTTCGCCGCGGTGTCCCACATGACTTTGCGCTCGGCGACCGGGTCGTTGAGTTCGGCGGCGACCTTCTCGTACTGCCGGGGTTCGGCCAATCCTTCAGGGTGCGGATAGTCCGATCCGAACAGTACGTGATCGATGCCCATGTGTTCGACGACGTCGAGCAGGTTGTCCTCCCAGAACGGGGCCACCCAAATGTGCTCGCGGAACTGCTCGACGGGATCTGAGGCGAAGTAGCCTGGCCGTTGGAAGCCCGCTCGGTTGAGCCCGGCAACCGAGAGCGGCAGGAACTCGGCGCCGTTCTCCACCGAGGCGACCTTGAGGTTGGGGAAGCGCTCAAAGAGCTTGTCGCACGTCAGGGCTGCCAGATAGTTGGCGATCGCACGCTCGTGGCCCACGGCGATCTGCAGCGGGGAGGCGATGTCGCCGATGATGTTGGTGCGGTGCTGGACGTATTTGTCTAGGCCTGATCCGCCGACCTCGCCGACGTGCACGACCACCACGGCGCCGGCTTCCTCGAGGCGGGCCCAGATTGGGTCGAAGGCCGGGTCGCCGGGCGAACGCCAGCCGTCATTGGTGTAGGTCGCCTGGGCGCGCACCACGAAAATTCGAGCGTCGTTAGCCAGCCCGTGTTCGATCTCACCGATGGTGGTTGGGATGTCGGCGAAGGTCAGGTAGGGCGAGCTGAAGATGCGGTCTCTGTAGTTGTAGCCCCAATCGTCGAGCAGCCAGCGGTTGAATGCCTTGAATGCTTGCGCGGCGGCGGGGGGTCGAACTGTAGTCCCTCCTCGTAGCCCATCGCCAACGAGGGCAGCATCCAAATCGCTTGTAGACCTTGCTCATCCATCTTGACCAAGCGGTCGTCGCGGTTGCGGTAGTGGCTCGGAATGGGCTCGCGTTCGGAGAGGATGTCCAGAAGTGAGCGCTTGTGCGGGTTGCCGCGGAAGTATTCGGCCATGACTCCGGGCTTGACGATGGGGTCGAAGGTGGGGTTGGTCACGGTGTTGTCGATCTTCCCGCCAACGATCTGGCGGGTACGGCCGCCGATCACCGCTGTTTGCACCGTGCGTTCGCGCCACTCTTTGGGGCAGTGCCGGGTGAAGGCGTCGAGCGGCTCGTAGTAGTGCTGGTCGACGTCCAGGACGGGAAGTTGATCGATGTCGGTCATGTGGTCCTCCAAAATTCGGCGTTCATCAAAATGCGCTCACAAGGAGCAACGCAGGCACAAGCACGCAGTATGCACCTAAATCTACTAAGATTTTGGTGTCGAAACAAGGGGTGATGATTCGGCGCAGACGCACAGCGCGTCGACGATCGCGCCGCCCCGAGTGTTCACGATTGCAGGATTGACCTCGATCTCTGTGAATTCACGTGTGTCGAGCAGGTCGCCCATCCGATTCAGCGTCTCGGCAATCCATGCCTCGTTCACGGCGCTTCCGCCTCGGAAACCGAAGAGCAATTCGGCGAGCCGCAGCCGGCTCAGGGCCTGATGCAAGGAGTCAGGGTCGCACGGCAGCGGGACGTGTTCCACGTCGCGGTACACCTCGACGGCAGCGCCGCCGACTCCCACGGTGCCGAACACACCGAGACCTTCGGCGGCGCGTACGGTCAAGATGAGCTCCACCCCGGCGGTCACCATTTTCTGCACGAGCCACGTTGGGTTTGCGGCCTCATCGCTGGTGGACATCCGTGATACCGCGTCCTCGACTTGAGCGGCAGTGGACAGGTTGACTGCCACCAAGCCCAGCTCGGTGCGGTGCGTGATGTCCTCAGCGGCAGACTTCACAACCACCGGGAAGCCCAGCGCTTCGGCCGCGTGGGGTGCAGACGTGCTGTCGCACACCGTCATCGGGGCAATATCCAAACCATGGTCGGCCAGCAGTTGAAGCGCTCGCCCACCGCCGATCGTCACCGCTGCTGATGGCGACTGCCCGGCGGACGCGGGCGCGGAGTTAAGCACCTGACCAGGCCCGAGGAGCGCGCCGACGAGTCGCCCCAGGTCCGAGGGGCGCTGGGCCACCAGGACGCCGGCCGCGCGCAGCTGGTGGATGTAGGGGTCGACCGCGCGCCCCCCGTACCACAGCACCACGCACGGTTTGCCCGTCTTGGTCCCGACCGCGAGGATGTCGGCCACACTCTGGGAATTCCACCCGCGCGCTCCCATCGGCAGCGGAACGCAGACCACCTCCACGGCGGGATCCTCAGCGACGGCCATCAAATACCCGCCGAAGTGAACGGGCATCGAGCCTGGCCCTACGTCGAGCGGATTGGGGATGGCAGCGAAGCTGGGTAACTGGGCTTTGAGCCGCGCAGCGGTGGACTCGCCCAGCGCGGGAAAGACCACTCCGGCGCTGGATAGCTGTTCGGTAGCCAATACCGCCATACCGCCGGAGTAGGCGACCATCCCCCATTGCCGCGGGAACGTGCGATGCCGCGGCGGGGTCATCGCTCCCAGCACCCACAGATCGTCGGGGTCGTCGACCACGGTCACCTCGAGCGCCCGCAGCAGTGCCAGCTCCAGCCCTCCTCGGCCGATGATCTTGCCGGTGTGGCTCGCCGCGGCCTGCTCACCCGCCGCGGTACGGCCACCCAGATAGGTGATCAGCCGTTTGCCGGCGGCGTGCAATTCGCTCACCGCTGCCGAAAAGCGGCGGCCGTCGCGAATCGATTCCATGTACAGGGCAACGGTGTGTACCTCAGGGAGCCCCGCGAAATAGGAGATGAAGTCGGGGATGTCCATGTCGCGCTGGTTACCGGTGCTGACGATATGGGAGATGCCGACCTCGGCGTCGCGAGCTCGCTCCACGATGGTGCTGCCGATCGCGCCGCTCTGAGCGATCACCGCGATACCCCCGGCGGCGATGGGAACACCTTCGGTAAGAACCGACGTCATGCTCATCGCAAGGCCGGTGCGCACGTTGACAAGTCCGGTGCTGTTAGGCCCGACGATACGAATTCCCTTGTCGGCGGCGAAGTCGAGCAGGCTACGCTCCAGTTCGTGGCCGGTCTCGCCCATGTCGGCGAATCCCGCCGTCAGGATCAGGGCCTGCCGCACACCCACGTCAGCGCATTCGGCCAACACGTCTTTGACCGAATGGGCCGGCACCGCAATGACGACGACGTCAGGCACCGTGGGCAAATCGCGCAGGGCGGCAAACGCCGGAACGCCGTCAACTGAGTCTGCCGAGGGATGGATCACCGAGACCTGACCGGTGTACCCGTAGACCTTCAGGTGTTCGAGGACCGCCCGACCGCCGGCCTTGTAGGCCTGGCCGGAACTGGTCGATACACCGACAATGGCAACCGAGGCCGGTTCCAGGAACAACTTGGCGACGTCGGCACGAGGGGCGAGGATAGCCATAGTTTCAGTCACGCTCGGTCCTGAAGGGCAACGTGATCAGGCTGCGCGTCTGGCCACCGTGGGCAGCAAGCCGAGCGTCGTCGGGAACGGAGAACCTTGGCATTTTCTTGAAGATCTCCTCGAAGGCGATGTTCAGCTCGAGCCGCGCTAAGTGGGAGCCCACGCAGCGGTGGTTACCGGCGCCGAAGACCATCGATTTGGCGGGGTTTCGGTCGATCACCAGTTGATCGGCCTCTGGGAAGACGTCTTCGTCGCGGTGCGCGGACGCCAGCGGTATGACGACGCGATCGCCGGGATGTAGTTCAACCCCGCCGAGCACCGTCTGTTCAGTCACGGTACGGCTGCCGTGAACAATCGGCTCGTAGCGCAGGAGTTCGTCGATCGCGGTCGGAATCAACGACGGGTCAGCGGCGATTCTGTCTTGCAAGTCGGGTCGACGGGCAAGGTGCAGGAAGCTGAAACCGATTGCGGTGGAAACAGTATCGAGTCCGGCCAACACCATCACGTAGGCGAAGTTCAGAATTTCGCGGTAGTCAAGCTTGCGCGCCCCAGGCATCTCCGCGGTCGTCAAGAAGGAGATGATGTCGTCGCCAGGGTTGGTCAGGCGGTCGTCGAGGAGCTCACGCAGAAAATTGTTGAGCGCCTTTCCTGCCTCGAGTCTCGCGGCGGTCTGAGCCTCCACATCGCCGTGCTCAACACCATTGGTGGTGGTGTGCAGGATGGTGCTGGCCCAGCTGCACAACTGATCACGTTGAGCCGCATCAGAATCCAATCCCACCAAGCGCAGGAACACCGAGCTCGGATACGGCTCGGCAAATTCCTTCATGAAATCGAATTCCCGCTTGGCGACCATGGCGTCGACAAGCTCAGCCGCATATCGGCGAACTTCGTCGGCGATATGCTCGATCGCCCGAGGGCGGAACAGGGGGTCGATGATCGTCCGGTAGCGGCGATGCTCCGGCGGATCGACCTCCAGGGGAATCAGCGCCCGGGTGTGGCCCGGGGTGGGAGGAGTGTCAGCTGGCCACGACGAGAAGACTTGCGCGTTATGAAGGACCGTGGAGATGTCGTCGTACTTGCTCACCACGTAGAATCCGCCGTAGTTATCCGTATGCGCTACTGGGCATTTGGCCCGAAGCGCCGCGTAGTCCGGATGCGGGTTGAGGGCGAAATGCGGATCGTAGTGGTCGTATTCGTGGCCCAGTGCCTGCAACGCCGTGCAATGCCCTGGTTGTTCCCCGTGCTGATGTTCGCTCACGTGAGCGCACCTCGATTCGTTTGAGATGTGTTGGACGACAACTGCCCAGAGGGCGGGCAGCCCCCGCTCGGGTCGGCGGACTCGCGGCACAGCTCCGTCAGCGCGCCGGGATCTTTGTAGTGCACGTCGACGCGGACGATCTTGTCTCCGCTTAGCCGGTAAATGTCGACACACTCGACGGGCATGCTGCGACCGGTTCGCCGCGAGGTGAACGTGCCGTGCACAACCACCGCGACCCAATCGTTAGCCCCGGCGATCTCTGGCGGATCCAGCTCCACACGAAAGTCGCGACCAACGTTGCCCAGCAGCTGCCGGAAGCCTTCGCCGCCCACGTAGTCGCCGCCGAACGGCAAGCTCGCGGACTCAGAAAATACGTTGGCATCGTCGAGTAACGCGATGCAAGCGTCGAGGTCGCCGCTCGCCAGTGAAGTGGTGAACCGTCGCACCAGCTCCACGCCGTCTCCGTCAGACACCTGCGCCCACCTCTCTTGGCGTATCCCCGCGTGGCCCGCTCAACCCGTGCCCGTCACTTTTTTCTACACAGATTTTGGTAATAAGTCAACGCTCAGTAGGGATATTGCGGCTATTCCGGGGCGCAATAGTCTGTGCTAACTTAGAATCCACATCGAGGACGGGAGAACACCGTTGACGTTCGCGCTCTCCGACGAACAGCAGCAACTGCAGCAGACCGTCCGCAAGTTCTGTGAGGCCAAGTCACCGATAGCGGAGGTCCATCGGTTGATGGACACCCCCGACGGCTTCGACGCCGCGGTGTGGTCCCAGATGGGCAGTGAACTTGGCCTGCCGTCGCTCGCCATACCGGAGCGATTCGGAGGAGCGGGCTTTTCGTTGGTTGAGTTGTGCCTGGTCATGGAGGAGATGGGCCGCGCGCTGCTGTGCGCCCCGTTCTTCTCCTCAATTGCCTTGGGAGCGCACGCGATTCTGGAGTGCGGTACCGATGAGGACTGCGAGCGCCTGCTGCCGGGTATCGCGTCGGGAGAGGTTCGAGCCGCACTGGCGTTCGCCGAACGAACCGACGCGTGGACGCCATGGGAAGCTGACACCGAAGCTACTCCAGACGGTGCGATCTATCGGCTACGGGGAACGAAGACCCTCGTTGTCGATGGGCATACCGCCCAACTGATTGTGGCCTCGGCGCGCCGAACCGATTCCGGCACGGTATCTCTGTTCACCGTGGAGGCCACCGAAGCGGAGGGCCTGCGGCGCACGGCGATACCGACGCTGGACATGACCCGCCAGGTGGCTGAGGTGGCGTTCGACGACACACCGGCCCGACTCTTGGGCAACGTCGAGGAGGACAGCACCGAAGCGCTGGGGCGCACTTTGCAGCGGGCGGCGGTCTGTCTGGCTGCCGAACAGCTCGGCGGTGCCGCATATTGCCTGGACGTCTCGGTCGACTACGCGAAGGTGCGCACACAGTTCGGGCGGCCTATCGGCAGCTTCCAGGCCATCAAGCATCGGTGCGCCGACATGTTGGTCGACGTGGAATCCGCCCGCTCGGCCGCCTACTATGCAATGACCGCGATCATCGAGGGCTACGACGAGGCACTGGCGTCGTCGCTGGCCTACGCACATTGTTCAGAGGTATTCGCTTCTGCGGCAAGCGCTATGGTCCAAATCCATGGCGGCGTCGGATATACCTGGGAACACCCCGCGCATCTGTATCTGAAGCGAGCCAAAGCATCTGAGGCCTTGCTGGGCGGCGTCGGCTACCACCGTGAGGTCATCGCTGCAGCGATGAATATCTGAGCCGTCTGCTGAGCTTCGCTTCGAGCGGGGTCAGTGACTGCTGGTGCCCACGGGCCGGTGCTTGGGGTGGCTGTCCCCGAAGAGAATCCGGTCGCTGTGGCAGAGAGTGCAGGACGGTCCGATCGTGGCTCTCCCGCTCCGAAACGGCCGGTCACACACCCCAGGCCGACCGCCGACAGATCGGGAATGAGAACAACTCGGCGATCAGACTGAATAGCCGCCATCGACCCGAAGGGTTTGTCCGGTGACGTAGGCCGCTCCAGGCCCGGCGAGGAACGCCACGACGTCGGCCAACTCAGCGGCCGAACCGAATCGCCGCATCGGAATCGCGCGCCGGGCCGCCTCCAGTGCCTGTTCGTGATAGTCGCCGCTAGCGATGAGGTCGTCGAGGATGCCGGCCGCGATGACGCCCACCCCTACGCAGTTGGCGCGCACCCCATTCTTGCCCTCTTCGGCGGCGATGGCCCGGACCAACTGTTCCACGGCGGCTTTGGGGCAGGCTGATAGGAGATCTCGGGTGGCGTACCGCAGCAACGCGGTCGTCACCAGGGCCACGATCGAACCCCGACTGACGCGCAACGGTTGGATCGAGGGGCGCAGCAGGTTGAAGCAGGCCACCGCATCGGCCGATAGTTGATGAGCGAACTGCTGCGGCGTGATTTGGGCGGTATACCCCATCGGGATTGGGGGGCCCGCGGCATAGACCACCGTGTCTAGCCGCGGCATCCGCTCCACCAGCGCGGCCGTGGCATCGGCGTCAGTGAGGTCGAGCTGGTGCACCGATGCCTCGGCGCCGGCCGAGCGCACACCGTCGGCGGACTGGGACGCGGCTTCGGGGTTATGCCGGTAGGTCAGGGCGACGTCGAAGCCGTCGCAGGCCAGGGCGTGGCAGATCGCAGATCCGATCCCACCACTGCCGCCGGCGACCAGGGCTAGCGGCCTATCCATCCGGCGGGCCTTGGGCCTGCAGTTGTGCATAACCGGTCATGACCGACTCACCGTGCTGGTTGAGCGTCGATAGCTCTAGGTCAACGGTGCGCGATCCGTGACGGTCGGTTATGGCACTGACCGTGGCGATCGAAGTCAGGGTGTCGCCAGGCCAGACTTGTCGCCGGAACCGCACCCCGAAACCACGCAGCTCGGCGTCCTCGATCCAGTCCGTTATCACCTTTGCGGTCAGGCCCATGGTGAGTTGACCGTGGGCGATGACGCTGGGATAGCCGGCCACTTCGGTGGCGTACACCTCGTCGGTGTGCAAGGGGTTGTAGTCGCCAGATGCACCGGCGTACATCACGATTTGGGTGCGTGACAGCTGCTCTACGACGACTGTCTCATGTCGATCGCCGGTCGATAATTCGATGAGCTTCACGGTGCCACCGCTCTTTCGGTGATTACTCGTACCCGGCGGGCGGTGACCGCGATCTCCCCCCGCTGATTGACGAAGCGGGTGATCTCCTCGGAGAAGGACAGGGTTCCACCGCGCGGGCTGTGTTTCTCCCAGGTCCGGCCCGCTTGGCGGGAGACGGTCAACACGTCGCCGGGGCGCACCGAGGTGTGAAACTCGTAGTGCTGCTCGGCGTGAAGGCTTGTTCCGGCTCCCGACGACGGCGGGGCGAAACCGGGACCACGGCCCGAGCCGTTCCAGGCGACACCGGGCTTGGGGCGGTAGGGCCATTCCGGGTCGAACTGCGCGGCTGCTGCGACGAACGTCGGCGGGGCCACCACGCCTCCCCGGCGGCAAGTGAGCTCATCGTCGTCGTCGAAGTAGACGGGATTGTCGTCGCCCAGCGCCCGGGCGAACATCTGGATGTGCCCACGCTCAACCGGGAATTGGAAGGCGTCGGTATTGGGTGCCATGCCCTTGGAGCTCATCGCGGCTGGGTCTCCTGCACTCGGGGCTCGCGGGGAAGTCCGAGTACCTGCTCGCCGATGATGTTGCGTTGCACCTCGCTGGTGCCGGCATAGATGGTGCCCGAGTGAGCGACCAGAAAGGTGTCTTGCCATCGTCCCAGGCGGTAGTCGGGTCCGGGTGGGCGCAGAATGGCTGACGGGCCGGCGATCGCCAGAGCCAGCGCCCCCAGCCGTAGGTGATATTCGCTCCACCCCAATTTCCAGGTGGACATCTGCCGGCCGGGCTGGCCGCCGGCCTCGACCTCGGCCACCGTCCGTTGCCAGCTGCTGCGCATGATCGCGACCTGGGTTTTGGCCCAGGCCAGCTCGCGCCGCACCCACGGATCACGGGCCCGGCCCTGCTGTCGCGCCAGGTCGACGAGTTGTTCGAGTTCACGTTCGCGGGCCTGCAGGACCATCGTGGTCGCGCGACCGGCTCCCCCCCGCTCGAATCCGAGGGTGGACTGGACGACCTGCCAGCCCCGGCCGAGACCGCCGATCACCCCAGACAGGGGTGCCTCGGTGTTGTCGAAGAACACTTCCGCGAATTCCTCGGCGCCGGTCAACTGCCGGATCGGGCGGACCTCGACACCGTTGTGGCCCGGGGTGAACTCGGTGATCGCGTAGGACAACCCGCGGTGTTTGGCCGCGGTGGGATCGGTGCGGCACAGAACGAAGATCATGTTGGCCGTGGTGAACCTCGAGGTCCACACTTTCTGACCGGTGATTAAGAGCCGATCACCCTGCACCACGGCGCGGGTGCGTACCGATGCGAGGTCCGATCCCGATCCGGGCTCGGAGAACCCTTGGCAGTAGCGGTGTTCCCCCGAGATGATCCGCGGCAGGTAATAGGCTTTTTGTTCCTCGGTGCCGTGCAGAATGATCGACGGTCCGACCATCGACTCGCCCTGCACCCGGTCGACCCGCGGGACACCGGCGCGGTAGAACTCCTCGTCGAGGACGGTCATCTGCGGTGTGTCCCAACCACGTCCGCCATATTCGGTCGGCCACGCGGGGCAGATCAGCCGCGCCTCGGCGCAGCGCCGTTCCCACTCCTGAAAGACGGGGTCCGCGTGTGCCGCGGCGAGGTCGGATTCACTCTGCAGGCTGCTCACCGAGCCAGGCAGGTCGGCGCGCAGCCGCCAATCAATTAAATCCGTCAGGCCGGCGGGGGCGTTGTCGGCGATCCAGCCGCGCAACGCGTTCCGTAGCTCGCTGAGGGGCACGTCGAGATTTCCCATCAACTGACCGCCACCCCTTCGGCGGCGGGCGCCGACTGCTGTTGCCGGTCATTGCCCGCCAACGCGCGCACCGCACGGGATACGCATGGCTTTCCGAGACGTTCGGCCATCCAGAGGCTTGTCGATACGAGCTGCGCTAAGTCGATGCCTGTCGCGATTCCCAGGCCCTCCAACATCCACACCACGTCTTCGGTGGCCAGGTTGCCTGCCGAGCTGTCCGCGAACGGACAGCCGCCCAACCCACCTGCCGAGGAGTCCACCGTGCTGACGCCTGACTGCAATGCCGCGAACACATTGGCCAGCGCTTGCCCGTAGGTGTCGTGAAAGTGCACGGCGATCGCGTCAACGTTGATGCCCGCCGCCACCACCGCGTCGATGAGGGTTCGGACCTGGCCGGGTGTTCCGACTCCGATCGTGTCGCCCAGCGCTAGCTGATCGCACCCCAGGTCCATCATTCGCGTCGCGACATCAACCACTTGTTCAACCGCAACCGGACCCTCCCAGGGATCCCCACAACACATGGAGACGTAGGCGCGCACGCTGACGCCGGCCTCTCGCGCCCGCTGCACCACCGGGGCGAACATCGCCAACGACTCGTCGATGCTGCGACCCAAGTTGCGGCGGGAGAACGTTTCAGTCGCGCTGGCGAACACAGCGATGTCGCGAACTCCGTGGTTTAACGCTCGATCAAGTCCGCTGACCGTTGGAACCAGCACCGGGTGACGTCGGCCTGCGTCCAGATCTAGTCCGTCAATCACCTTTTCGGCGTCGGCGAGCTGCGGGACGCGGCCCGGGTGCACGAACCCGGCCGCCTCGATGGTCTGCAGGCCGGCGGCGCCCAATCGTTGGATGAACTCAATCTTGGTATCTGCTGTGATGACGGCTTTTTCGTTTTGCAGACCGTCTCGCGGCCCGACCTCGTAAATGGTCACCCGGGTGGGCAGTGCGGTTAACGGCACGGGGCTGGGTGCACGCATCACCATGGTCAGATGACGCCACGCTCGTGAAGCGCTGCCACATCGGCTGCGCTATAACCGATTTCGGCAAGGACTCCTTCGGTGTGTTCACCCAGGGCGGGTGCCGGCCGTGTGATGTCGAAGGGTTGGCCGCTGACCGGGGCGGGCCAGCCCGTGCTGGTGTAGGGACCGGCCACCGGATGATCGGAGTGGTGGATGATCTCGCGAACGAGCAGATGGGGGTCGCTCAACGCGTCGGTCTTGGAGTTCGCCGGACACAGCGGGATGTCGTGCACCCGGGCGATGTCCATCCATTCCGCGGCGGTGCGGGAACGGAACACCGGGATCAGCTCGTCGAGAAGGTCGGCCTTGCCGCCGTCCGCGAAGTCCACGGCGAACGTCTTGTTCTGGGCGTCGAGCAGGTCCTCGCGCTCGATCGCCCGGCAGAAGTTCTCCCAGAACTTGTGCTCGATAGCAGCGATGAGCACGATCTTGTCGTCTTTGGTCTGGTAGTAGGTGTACTTCGGGCGTCGCCGCGGATCGAGCCCGACCGGCGGTGGGGGGTTGCGCCGATCGGTGATGCGGTCGCGATTCCATGCCAGCACCGCGTCCAGGCTCTGGTTGGCCAGCACCGCGTCGGCACCTGCAGCGTCGATGTAACAGCCCTGTCCGGTCGTGTCTCGGTGTCGCAGTGCAGCCACGGCGGTGAGGGCGGCGTAGAGCGCAGTCGACAACGGCCCGTCGATCGAGCCGGAAAAATACAGTCCCTGGGGATTGACCACCTCAGTGACCACACCGTCATCGGACACCCGAAGCTGTGACTGTCCGGCGACCGCGCCCATCATGTAGCCGTGGACGGGGATTTGACTGTAGCTGCCGCGGGTGCCGAACCCGTTGGCCTGGCAATAGATGATGTCGGGCTTGCTCGCTCGCTGCGCGGGGTACCCGATACCCAGTTTGTCGCAGGCGTCACCGGCGAATCCATCCACGAAGATGTCGGCGGTCTTGAGCAGTTCGAAGAAGACTCCGCGTCCCTCATCGCATCGGAGGTTCAGTTCGACGCTGCGCTTGTTGCGATTACAGAACAGGTGAAACACGCTGTTCTGGTCGGTGATGCGGTCACCCAGCTCGCGCAGGTAATCGCCGGTCCCCGGTCGCTCGATTTTGATGACGTCGGCGCCGAGATCGCCAAGCAGCCTGCTGGTCTGGTCACCCGTGGGCAGCATCGCGCATTCGAGTACGCGGATACCTTCCAACAGCTTGATCATGTGGCGTAGCGCTCCTTTCAGCGGCTCCACCCGAGCCCGAAGAGTTATTCTAACCTAATTCAGATTAGAGTCAACCGCGCATCAGACACCCGCCACGCTGGCGAGCCCCTCGCTGTACAGCAAAGAAACCCACGATGCGGCGATAATCACTGCACCGCAATCTCCTGCAATGGCCAAAACTCGCATAGAATCGTCTGCGATGACGATGGCCCGCAAATGGGAACCAAGGAGCGTGTTGTTCACAGATGGCTAATCGACGAACCCGCCCCGGGAAGAAGGCCGTCGCGACCCGGGCCCGCATCCTGGACTCCGCCGCCCTCATTTTCCGCAACAAAGGTTACGCGGGCACCCGGTTGTCTGATGTCGCGGCCGCGGCCAACACCCAAACCGGCAGCCTCTATTACCATTTCCCGTCACGCGAACAACTCGTCGAAGAAATGCTTCGCGTCGGTCAGGAACGCACCAGCGGCTTCGTCCGGCGACGCGTCGCCGGGCTGCCTGAGGACGCCCCCGATCTCGACCGGCTCCGCGAAGCCATCTCCGCGCACCTCGACTCGGTTCTCGAGATCGGTGATTACACCGCGGCAACAATTCGGATTATCGGGCAGGTGCCGGAAGAGATTCGCAAACGCCGTATTCATGAGCAGCGTGAATACGGCGAGTTCTGGCGCTCACTCGTCGACAATGCCCGGAAATCGGGGCAGTTCCGCTCGGACCTTGACGGTTCCACACTGCGCCTGCTGCTGCTCGGCGCAATCAACTCGGTGCCCGATTGGTTTCACCCCCGAGACGGCGGGATGTCGACCGCCGAGCTCAAACAGCAGGTGGATTCCTTATTCCTCGACGGCCTGGCCGTGCATCGGCAAGCCACCCGCTCAATCGACGAGGATCTCGCCGCCTACACGCGGGCCGAGGAACAAGTCCTGCGTGACGGCAGCAGCGAACACGTGAAGGCCGAAGGGGCCCAACGGATCCTCGACGCAGCCGCCGACGTTTTCCGAGACAAAGGTTACGCCGGTACTCGCTTAGTCGACGTCGCGGAGGGCGCCGGCATCCAGACCGGCAGCATGTATTACTACTTCAAGTCCCGCGAGGATTTGGTCCTGCAGATGGTTATGGTCGCCTGGAAACGCACCGACGATCTGGCCCGCCTGAGTGTGGCCTCGCTGCCGGCCGGGGCCACCGCACTGACACGCCTGTCCACCGCTTTGACAGCCCACCTGATGTCGGTGTTGCGCAACACGACGTACACCTCAGCGCTCGTCCGCATCCTGGGCCAGATCCCCGACAGTGTTCGTGAGCAGACAGTCGCCTATCAGCGGGCCTACCTCGATTATCTTCGCGGGCTGCTCGAGGATGCCATCGCCTCCGGCGAAGTCAGAAGTGATGTTGACCCTGCGGTCACCACCATGCTGATCACCGGCACATTGAACTGGGCGGTCGAGTGGTACCAGCCGAGCGGCGCATTATCGCCCGAGGACCTGGCTCGACAGGTCGCCAGTCTTGTTTTCGACGGGGTAACGGAGATCACGCCTACGTGACCATCCCGGCGCAGGAACGTCATCCCGTTACCCCGTCTTACTGCCAATAGGGTGCTAGACCCCCAAGTCGCGCCCGATGATGTCTTTCATGATTTCGGTGGTACCTCCGAAGATGGTCTGGACACGGACATCGACGTAATCTTTGGCCACTTTGTATTCGTTCATGTAGCCGTAGCCACCGTGCAGCTGCACGCACGCGTCGACAACCTTCTTGGCCAGCTCGGTGCACCACCACTTGGCCTTCGCGGCCTGGACAGCATCCAAATCGCCGTCCACCACACCGCGTAGACACCGGTCGAGAAACTGCTCGGCTATGTCCAACTCGGTGTCCAACTCGGCAAGCACAAACCTGTTGTGCTGAAAACTTCCGACGGGCTGCCCGAAGGCCTTGCGGTCCTTGGCATATTGCAGCGTTTGCCGCCACGTCTCCCGCGCTGCGGCCACCGCGCCCAAGGCGATGGACAGCCGCTCAGCGGGCAGGTTGTGCATGAGATGGTAGAAGCCCCTGTTCTCCTCGCCCAGGAGGTTTTCGCCGGGCACACGCACATTGTCGAAATGCAGTTCGGCTGTGTCCTGGGCGTGCAGGCCCATCTTGTCGAGCTTGCGGCCGCGGCTGAATCCCGGCATATCACGCTCGACGACCAGCAGTGAAAATCCCTTATGTCCCGCCTCGGGGTCGGTACGAGCCACCACGATCACCAAGTCAGAATTGAAGCCCGCCGAGATGAAGGTCTTCGAACCAGACAGAATCCAGTCGTCGCCGTCGCGGACGGCGGTGGTTCGTATCCCGGCCAAATCGCTGCCAGCGCCCGGCTCGCTCATCGCAATCGCGCCGATGATCTCGCCGGTGACGTAGCCGGGCAGCCAGCGTGCCCGCTGCTCTTCGTTAGCAAGCGATTTGAGGTAGGGGGCAACGATGTCGTTCTGCAGATTCAGCGCCGGGGTCGCGGAGCCGAACTTGGCAAGTTCCTCGACGATCACCGCATTGAAGCGGAAGTCGTCAGTGCCGCCGCCGCCATACTGCTCCGGCAGATTGAAGCCGATGAGACCGTACTTGCCAGCTTCGGTGTAGGCCGAACGGTCCACGAGCCGATCGCGTTCCCACTTCTCGGCCTGAGGTGCCACGACCTGGTCGATGTACACGCGCGTTGTTTCGCGCAGCTGCTCGTGTTCGGACTCGAAAATCAGTCGCTTCATTCAGCGTGCCTTTCAGTAGTGACGTGGTTATCGGTCACATATGCGCGTGTCGGTCGCCTCGGCCCTTCGGCGCTTGCCGCGACGGCGCCCTGTCGCTGGCAGCAGTCACAGGGTGCGGTCGATACGCCCAGCCCGCGGTAGTCGCTGGGGGCACTGATGTTTCACAGCGTCGGGCAACTGCCCGCCAGGTGCCCATACGATGCCACGCGACGACGAATCGTGTTGAGTACCAAACCGATACGCCTGATCGGGGAAGCGCGGGCGCGGCGCTGAGGTTCACCAGACCAGCTCGGCAGGACCGTCGATACTCGCCCTGGGTCCGCCACCCTGAGGGCCGGCCCGGGGCCTCTGCTCCTCCCTTCGCCATCGGCGCACACGCGGTTGAATCCTAACCAGAATTAGATTAGATTCTACCGCATGTCGAATTTCTCGGGGCGCGCCGTCCGGGGCGTGGTGGGATGTGCGGCCTACCTGCCCCACTACCGCCTGCGCCACAGCGAAATCGGATCCGTCTTAGGCGGTGCGCAGCCGGCCGGCACGCGGTCGGTGGCGTCCTACGATGAGGACACCACGTCCATGGCTGTGGAGGCGGCGAGGGCGGTACTGCGCGGTCTCAGCCCTGTGGTGACACCGAAACGGCTGTATTTCGCCACCACCGAGCCCGCCTATCTCGACAAGTCCAATTCGGCGATCATCCACGCCGCGGTCGGTCTTCCCCGCGACGCCCTCGCTGTGGACTTCGGCGGCGCTCCCCGCTCGGCGGTCGGCACACTGCTGGCAGCCGCTGATTCAACTGACGGCGTCTTGGCTGTGTTTGCAGACATTCGTTCCGGACTGCCCGGCAGCGCCGACGAGAAGCAAGGCGGGGACGCAGCCGCGGCGGTCCTGTTCGGTCCCGAAACCGAGGACGCACCTGTCCTGGCCGAACTGGTCGCCACCGCCTCAGTTACTGACGAATTCCTTGATCGGTGGCGCACTCCGGGCGCTACGACCTCGCGGGTATGGGAAGAGCGCTTCGGCGAGCATGTGTACGTTCCGTTGGCCATGGAGGCGTTTTCCGCTGCACTCAAGCAAGCCGACCTGACTGGCGATTCAATAGATCACCTCATCGTGTGCGGGTTGTCGGTGCGGGCCAACCGCCAATTTGCAGCGAACAGTGGTGTGCCGCGTGATGCCGTGGCCTCCGACCTGACCTCAGCGATCGGTAACTCAGGAACCGCCCAAGCCGGCGTTCTTCTTGCCGACGTGCTCGAACGTGCCAAGCCGAACGAGGTGATCGCGGTGGTCGTCTTGGCTGATGGCGCATCGACGCTGCTGCTGCGCACCACCGAAGCCCTCGGACGCCGGCGATCGCAAAGTCCCACTGTCCGCGCGCAAATTCGTTCCGGGGACGACTCGTTGAGCTATGCGACGTTTCTGACCTGGCGCGGAATGCTGCGCCGAGAACCACCGCGCCGGCCCGAGCCCGATTCGCCCGCGGGGCCGCCGAGTCATCGGTCGGAGGGCTGGAAGTACGGCTTTGTCGGCTCCCGCTGTGAGGAATGCCAGACCGTGCACTTGCCGCCCGCGCGGATTTGCTTCCACTGCGGCTCCGCTGATCGCATGCGTGCCCAGCCGATGGCCGATATTCCCGCGCGGGTGGCGACCTACACCATCGATCGCCTTGCCTACACTCCGAGCCCACCGATGATCGCCACCGTTGTCGACTTCCACGGCGGCGGCCGCTTCCGATGCGAACTCACCGACAGTGGGCCGGCAGTCGCGATCGGCGACGAAGTCGAAATGACGTTTCGGCGGTTGACCACATCGGAGACCGGCGTACACAACTACTTCTGGAAAGCGCGCCCAGTCCGCCACCAGACTGAGGAGAGCTGAGATGGCCGCGCACGGAATTTGCGACCGGGTCGCGATCGTCGCGATGGGGTGCACCGACTTCGGCGAACATTGGGATCGCTCGGGCGACGATCTGCTGATCGACGCGGTCACCGCCACCACCAGCGCCGCGGTACGGCTGGCCGATATTGATGCGTTCTGGCTGGGTACTTACACATCGGGCTTGTCCGGATTGAGCTTGAGCAGGCCGCTGCGGCTGCACGGCAAGCCGGTCACCCGCGTGGAGAACATGTGCGTCACCGGATCAGAGGCACTGCGCAATGCGTCCTATGCCGTGGCCAGTGGCGCCTACGACATCGCCATGGCGGTCGGCGTCGAGAAGTTGAAGGACTCCGGATTTTCCGGCCTTCTGCGACCCTCAATACCCTCCGACGGCACCGGGGGCACCCTCGGAACCACCAGCGCCCCAGCTAATTTCAGCCTCCTCGGGCCGGCCTACGCGCAAAAGTACGGCGTTGATGCCGACGAACTCAAAGAAGTCATCACTCGCATCGCCTGGAAGAACCACCACAACGGGGCCCGCAACCCGCGCGCACAATTCCGCAAGGAAGTGTCCGCTGACACGATCTCCTGCTCGCCGCTGGTTGCCGGTCAGTTGGGAGTGTTCGACTGCTCCGGCGTCTCCGATGGTGCGGCCGCCGCAATCGTCGTGCGCGCCGAAGATGCCCACAAGTACACCGACAGGCCGCTCTACATCAAAGCCCTGTCGTTGGTTGCCGGGGCTGCCGACGGCAATGTCGATCCCGCATATGACTTCACAACGTTCCCCGAAGTCGTAGCGTCGGCCCGCAATGCCTACGCCGAGGCGGGGATCACCGACCCGTCGCGCGACATCGCCATGGCAGAAGTCCACGACTGCTTTACCGTCACCGAGCTGGTCCTCATGGAAGACCTCGGGTTCGCCGAGCGGGGCACTGCATGGAGAGCAGTGCTGGACGGAGTGTTCGACCTCGATGGCTCGTTGCCGGTGAATCCAGACGGAGGGCTCAAAGCGTTTGGCCACCCGGTCGGAGCCAGCGGGCTGCGCATGCTCTTCGAATGCTGGTTGCAGCTACGCGGCGAGGCCCCGGCAAACCGCAGGATCACCACGCTCGACTCCGGCAAGACCATCGGGCTTACCCACAACCTCGGCGGTGGGCCCGGAGAATGCGTGTCCTTCGTATCACTCGTCGGTACCGAACCCAATGGCTGACCGGAATCGACGTGATGTCAGCGTCAACCAACAGTGGGTAGCGCGTGTTATGCAGTGCGCTGTTGACGCCGGCGGCCGGTAACCGATGAACGCGAGAACTCAACGCTGGTGCGCGTGGTGCGGTCCCGTGATGACTGTCGTATTCTTCATCGGCTTTGGCGTGATCGCCCGCTTCATACCGCCGCCGCACCCAGCGCTTAGCGCCGGTGAAATTGCGGACCTCTACCGTGGCCATTCGATCCGGATTCGGGTGGGAGTCCAGCTCGCGATGTGGGCGGGGGTCCTCTGTGTGCCATGGGTGATGGCCGTCGGGCTTCAGCTGAAGCGGATCGAGGGTCGCTTAGCGCCGCTTTCCTATGTCCAGATCGGCCTCGGGGTGTTGCTGCCACTGGAATTCATTGTGCCACTGTACTTTTTCCAAACCGCGGCCTACCGCCCCGGGCGGTCGGATGAAGTAATCCAAGCGCTGAATGACCTCGGGTGGCTGCCGTTCACCGGTCTGGTCTACACAGTCGTCGCCCAAGCGATCGTGGTCGGTGTCGCCATATTGTCCGACACCAGCGCGACACCGGTCTTTCCCCGCTGGGCCGGCTACTTCAGTATCTGGGCAGGAGTTGCGATGACACCGGCAAGTCTCGACGTATTCTTCATCGACGGCCCGCTGGCGTGGAACGGAGCGATCGCCTGGTGGTTGCTTCTGATCACCTTCTTCGTGTGGTTCATCGGGATGACTGTGGTGACATTGCAGGCCATCACCACCCACGAGGCGCAGTTCACGGCATCGAATCGTTGAGCGGTCGAAAACTGTGGCGTTGACCGAAAGAGAGGGCGCGGCAACCCAGGTGGCGCCCGCGTCCAGCCGAACACGGAGAATTCCAGGCGAGGCTGGAATTTGGGTCTTCATATTCGGAGATCTTGTCGTGTTCGCCTACCTTTTCGTGGCGTACCTTCATTACCGCAGCGACAACCCGGATAGCTTCGCCGCCGCTCAACACCACCTCAATGTCGACTTGGGCGTCGTCTACACCTTGTTGCTGTTGACGAGTTCACTGTTCGCAGTCTTGGCGCTACGGCGGATACGAGGGGGCCGAGCGACCGCCGCGTCACGTCTCGTCATCGCGACGATCGGCTGCGGACTCGCATTTGTCGCCCTGAAGGTAACCGAGTACCACTCGAAGGTGGCAGCTGGGATCACCCCGGGCGCCAATCAGTTCTACTTGTTCTACTACCTCTTGACTGGCTTGCACCTGGTCCACGTAATCATCGGCCTTGGCGTGCTCACCTTCCTGCGTTGGCTAGCACGACGCGCAACGTACCTCTCCGCGCTGCAGCTATCGTTGGCTGAAGGATGCGCATGCTTTTGGCATATGGTCGATGTGCTGTGGCTGGCCATCTTCCCGCTGCTTTATCTGGTGAAGTGACGTGCGCAGCGTTTACCGAGACCCCGTCATCGTCGTGTGGATTGCGTTGGCGCTAGCGACATTTCTGTCCTGGTGGCTATCCACCGAAGAGGCATCGGACGGAAGACTCATTGCGGTGATCATCCTGATCGTCGCCGGGGTGAAGATCAGGCTCGTCGGTCTCTATTTCATGGAACTGCGCGATGCACCGGCTCTTCTCCGCGGAGCGTTCGAAATCTACGTCTTCGTCCTCTCCGGCGTTCTCGCCGGCTACGTAGCGGTGACCTGATCAAAATCAGGCGGCACCGTCAGGTGTCCGGCCTGTCGGCCAACGCAAACAGCCAACCGAAACAGAAAGGAACCGAGCAACAATGGAGCTTGAGGGCAAAAATGCGATCGTAGTTGGAGGCGCGTCGGGCTTTGGCCGAGCGACCGCCCAGGCACTGGCCCGACGTGGTGTGAATGTCGCCATACTGGACCGGCCTGACAGCGCTGGCCAGGAGGTCGCTGACAGCCTCCACGGGCGCTTCTACGAGGCCGATGTAACGGACTTCAGCGGGACCGAGCGCGCGCTGCAACGAGTGGTCGAAGCCCGAGGTGGGGTGCACATCGCGGTGACCACGGCAGGGGGTGGCTCGGTCATGCGGACCTTGACCAAGAACGGCCCCCATGATCTTGAAGTCTTCCGTCAGATACAGGACCTCAATACGGTAGCCACGTTCAACGTAAGCCGGCTGGCGGCATTCCATATGAGCACCAACGCATCTGAGGATGATGAACGCGGCGTCATCATCAACACGTCGTCGATCGCTGCGTTCGAAGGTCAGATCGGCCAGATCGCCTATTCGGCCTCTAAGGCCGCCGTTGCAGGGATGTGCCTGACTATGGCGCGCGATCTCGGTAATCTCGGCATCCGCGTCCTGGCCATCGCCCCGAGCCTATTCGCCACCGGCATCACCGCAGACATCCCCGCCGACATGGCCGAAAGCCTGACCAAGGACGCCGCGTTTCCGAAACGCCTAGGGCGACCTGACGAATACGCCAAACTGGTCCTTGCGATTATCGAGAACCCAATGCTCAACGGCCAGTGCATCCGCTTGGACGCGGGCCAACGGTTCGCTCCGAGATAAGGGCTAGCCCGAATGCGTAGCCGAGTGTTCTTTGCACTACGGCCGAATCTGTGCGCGTGGCCTCCGCGCACCTGGCAGACGCCAGTTCACCGCCAGTCGAGAACGCCTTCAAGCGGTGATCGCCCCGTGCCCACCACTGGTGGCGTGGACGCGGGCTGGCCACTCTGCGCGTCGATGCCCCGGCGGGTCCCTTCATCGCTTGCCGCGCAGCAGTGCCGCGGGTGCCCCGACACAGGAATTCCAGGAGATCCGCATCAGGGAGCCGCGAGCTGTCCGACACTACTCCGTGAAACTCAAAGGAAGAGGTAGCGCTATGAAGCGCACGATTATTGGGCGAACGCTCTCGTTGAGCGGCATTGTCTGTGTGGCAGTACTTCTCGGTATCATCCTCATCACACGATTGCTGCCCGTGTGGTCGCCTCTATCCTGGCGGCCGTGTCCCCGATCGCAGACTCAAGCAGCTCGTCGGTGACGAATCGATCTGACGCGGAGCGAATTTCGCTGGGGCTGCCCGCCGGTGTTGCGGGCCCGGATCCAGATACATTCCTCGGCGACGTTCTGACGGGTTGGCGGCGGGCGCGGCCTGACCACCATCGAACCGCCCAATGCACCAACCCTGGCTTGCCACACCACCGCAATCACGGTGTTAACATCACCGTCGGACGAATACGTCCCAGCTTGATACCGCCGATATCCAATGAAGGTGCAGAGGCTCCGCCATTCTGAGCGTCGCGCGCGGCGTGAGGTGGTGGATGCTACACGGGTTGATACGCCGGGCGTGGCTATCACCGCGCGGAGCCCCTGAAGGAATCCGAGGAAGTAACTAAGTTCTTTGCTGGCGTCGTAGTCATGCTCGGATGCACGGCACAACTCCTTCGCTCGATGCTTCGCGGCAACCCGCACTCTGGCCCGTGGGCTCGACCGATAAATCGTATATACATATAGATATCTTGCCAACGATGCCAAAGCCGCTCGAAAGGCGGCGGGAGGAAGACATGTCACTCTCCGGGAAAACGATGTTCATCTCAGGTGCGAGCCGAGGCATCGGGCTCGCCATCGCCAGGCGCGCCGCCGCCGACGGTGCCAACGTCGCACTCGTTGCCAAAACCGCTGAGCCACACCCCAAGCTCCACGGCACCGTGTTCACCGCGGCCGAAGAGATCGAGGCTGCCGGTGGACACGCTCTACCAATCATCGGTGACATTCGAGACAGTGAGTCGGTTCAGACGGCGGTCAATCGAGCGGTGAGCCAGTTCGGGGGCATCGACATCTGTGTGAACAACGCGTCAGCGATCGACCTCGGGTCGGTAAGCGAGGTCCCGCTGAAACGCTTCGACCTCATGAACGGCATTCAGGTCCGCGGAACCTATGCGGTCTCGCAAGCGTGCCTCCCGCACATGCTGGGGCGGGAGAATCCGCACATTTTGACGCTCTCTCCACCCATCCGCTTGGAGTCCGAGTGGCTTAAACCGACTGCCTACATGATGGCCAAATTCGGGATGACCCTGTGCGCCCTCGGCATCGCCGAGGAGATGCGCGAACACGGCATTGCCTCGAACACCCTGTGGCCGAGAACACTGGTCGCCACTGCAGCCGTGCAGAATTTGCTTGGCGGTGACGAGGCGATGGGCCGTGCCCGCAAGCCCGATATCTATGCCGACGCGGCCTATGCAGTGCTCAATAAGCCGGCGAAGGACTTCACCGGTAACAGCCTGCTGTGCGAGGACGTGCTGCTCGAGTCGGGCGTCACCGACTTGTCGATATACGACTGCGTGCCCGGTGCCGAACTGGGACTTGATCTTTGGGTGGATTCCACCAACCCGCCGGGCTACACCGCGCCCTGATACTCGGCGGCTCATTCCGCGCTCACCGGGTTGACTCCCACCTTGCGGACGTGAGCCACTCCCCGACTTCGGCAGATCGGACGCGACCCGTACCTCGGCACATTCCGGACTGCCGTGTCAGTTGCGCGTACGCGGGTCGATCGGGTCCCTTGCCGGATTGACCGCGTGAAGTCCATAATTGTGTTAGATGTTTAACTATTAAGGTGTTAATGGAAGGGCGCCGTCGTGCTGTGGAAGCCAGCAGGTCGACAGCCGCCGCGGTCGCGTGAGCGGAGATATGCAGATGGATCCCAACCCTGACTACGACGCCAGCGATGAGGTCGAATACTTCTTCAGCTGGCTCCCATGGGCACTGCGCGGGGTCTACCCGCCCCCGCGTACCCGCCGGTCTAAGCGCTAATCGCGTCGCCTCGCCAGATCGCGTACTCCCAGCCGTCACAGGCGCAGCAGCAGGATTGGTTTGAATGGACAGCCCGAAACCCTGGCGGACGCCGATGATTACCCGCGCAATACAGATCTGTACCGCAGTAGCATTCACCTTCGGTATATGCCTCGCCGCCACCGCGCCGACCGGCCACGCGGCCGACGTCGAGTATCTGATGGTGCCGTCGCCGGCCATGGGCCGCGACATCCCGGTGGCCTTCCAGGGTGGCGGCCCGCATGCGGTGGTCTTGCTGGACGCCTTCAACGCCGGCGAGGGCGTCAGCAACTGGGTCACCGCAGGCAACGCGATGAATACTCTTGCGGGCAAGGGCATCTCGGTGGTCGCACCGGCCAGCGGCGCGTTCACCCTCTACACCAACTGGGAGGCCGACGGCACCCGGCAGTGGGAGACCTTCCTGTCCGACGAGCTGCCGAACTGGCTGGCCGCCAACAAGGGCCTGGCGCCCGGCGGGCACGCGATCGTCGGCGCCGCCCAGGGCGGCACCGGTGCCTTGATGGAGGCGACCTTCCATCCCGATCGCTACCGCTACGCCGGGTCGATGTCGGGCTTCCTGACCCCGTCGAATACCTTTCTCAACGGCGCGATCACCGCCGGTATGAACGAATTCGGCGGCGTGAACACCCAAGCCATGTGGGGTGCCGCTCAGCTGGGCCGGTGGAAGTGGCATGACCCCGAGGTGCACGTGCAGCTGTTGGTGGACAACAACACCCGGCTGTGGGTCTTCAGCCCCCAGACGCTGACGTGTAGCGACGTGCCCGCCATGATCGGCTACTGCGATCAGGCCCAGGGCAGCAACCGCACCTTCTATGCGCACTACCGCTCGGTGGGCGGCCACAACGGCCACTTCGACTTCCCGGCCGGCGGCAACCACGACTGGGGCACCTGGGCCGCCCAGCTGTCCGCGATGTCAGGAGACGTTGCCGCAGCCATCAAATAGGGGCTTTCGTCACCGTGGGCGCGAGCAATGGCAGATGCTGCACACTCCGAATCGAGGGGCGCGGGACAGCCGCCGGGTTAGGTGCTGGGCTGAACAGGTAGCCGGCCATCGACGAACACGCTCTGCGGGGTGGCGTCCTCGAGATCTGTTGGCGCGCGGCGATCGTTTCGCGCCATCAACTCCGGCGCGTCGATCCCGTTCGCTTCCCAACCATGCTCCGACAGCCAGTCGACCACTTGGGTGCGGCTCTCCTCGTAGAGCAGGTTGCCGGACTCGGAAATCTCGTTGCGGCCCAACTTCACGGCGGCCTCGCGATAGCGCTGCATCTGTTCCGCGCGCCGCGCGAAGCTCTCCGCGCTGAAAAATTCGTGAGTGAAGTCTTCGATGGCGAGTCGGCTGCCCGGTGCGCTCAAGCTCGCGATCCGCTCGAGCAGAACGTCCTGCGCCTCGGCCGTCAGATAGGGCAGCAGTCCCTCGGCCGACCAGGCGGTCGGAAGAGCCGGGTCGAAACCAGACGCCCGCAACGTCGTGGGCCAGTCGTGGCGCAGATCCACCGGCACACCGACATATGTCGCCCGGGCGGTGACGCCATTCGACTCCAACGTCGCGACCTTGAAGTCGAGCACCTTGGGTTGGTCCAACTCGTAGACGACGCTGCCCGAGGGCCAGTCCAGACGCCACGCGCGGGCATCGAGGCCCGCCGCGAGGATCACCGACTGCCGGATTCCATCCTTGGCGGCCGCCAGGAAGAATTCGTCGAAGAACAAGGTGCGCGAGGCGATGTAACCCCTCATCGCCTCCATCCGCTCACCGATTCGGGGGTCCAGTGCCACCAGCTCGGGCGGGATGTCTTCTCCGCGCGAGTACAGGTTGGGGATGCGGTCGCCGACCACGTCGAGAAACATCCGCGCGAACGGGTCGTGAATCAACGGTTTGTCACTGTCGGTTTCGGCCGCGCGGCCGGCGGCAACGCCGAGCGCCGTCGCCCCCACACTCTCGGTGATATCCCACGTGTCGTCTTCGCTTCTCGCCATGCATTGATTATACATGCTAAATAATTCTGGCGGCCGGAAAATACCCCTCCTGAGCGGCGGTACACACCAGCTCACCGCTCCGGTTGAACAGCAACCCGGTAGCCAGTGCACGCCCTCTGACGCCCGTCGGTGACTTCTGCTCGAATAACAGCCAGTCGGAGAAATCGGCGGCCCGGTGGAACCACACCGTGTGATCCAGAAGGGCCGACACATCCGTCGGCGACTTACCCATCGGGCCTTGCGCCGACTCCAGCAGCGTCAGCGCGCTGAGGTAGGTCAGCACACAACTGTTGACGACGAGGTCGGCCGGTACCGCACCCCTCGCCCGCAGCCAGATCCTGCTCCGCGACATAGGCGGTCCGTCGAGGTCCATGGCGATGCGTGGTGGTGGGTCGACGTAGCGGGTGTCGAACGGGCGCTCGCTGATCCACCAGCCACCATATTCGTCGGCGTAGGGCGCAAGTTGCTGCTCAACCGGTACCAGGGAGTCGGGCGCCGGCACGTCGGGCATCTCACCCTGATAGTCGGCCCCCTCGATGCCGGCAGTGAACGACGCCATCGCCTCCATCAGCACCTGCCCACCCTGAATCGCAGCAACCCGGCGTGCAGAGAAGGTGCCGCCGTCGTGCAGCCGAGTCACCTCGAACGTCACCGGGTATCGCGCGTCACCTCGCCTCAGGAAGTAGACATGCAGGCTGTGCGGCGGCCGCTGCGACACGGTCCGACTGGCCGCCATCAACGCCTGCCCTGCGATTTGCCCACCAACGATGTGATGGTTGGGCGGGTCGGGCTGAGTGCCTTGAAAAGTGTCGGCGCCAAGGGACTCGAGTTCGAACAGGGTCAACACGTCGGCCAACGATGCCAGCATCTCCGGGCTCAGCTCCGTTTCCTAAAAGCGATAAATAGTTTACGGTTTGATGACTGCGTCTACAGGAGGCTACGGCACGGTGCGAATCATCGTCACGGGCGGCAACAGTGGCGTCGGCAAGGCCACCGCGACCGCAATGGCAGCGGCCGGCCACGAAGTGGTGATCGCATGCCGGACGCTGGCCAAGGGCCGAGAGGCTGCGACGGCGATGCCCGGAGACGTCGAAGTCCGCGAGCTTGATCTGGCCGATCTCACGAGTGTCCGCAGGTTCGCGGAGTCAGTCGACACGGTCGACGTGCTCGTCAACAACGCAGGCGTACTCGGACTCCCCTGACCCGAACCGTCGACGGATTCGAGGCGCACATCGGCACCAATCACCTCGGCCACTTCGCGCTCACATGCCTGCTCGGTGATCGGATCCGCGACCGCGTGGTGTCGGTGGCCAGCACCAACTACAACACCGCGCACATCCACTTCGACGATTTGAACTACCACCATCGCAAGTACAACCCCTGGGCCGCCTATGGCGAATCCAAGCTGGCAAACCTGTTGATGGTGCGTCAGTTGGTGGCCAGGGGAAAGACGGCCTACGCCTCCGATCCGGGAATGACGAACACCGCGATCACCCGGGACGGATCTCGCGCGGTGCAATGGGCGGGTCGGGTCATCTCGCCCTACGTTGCCCAGAGTCCGGAGCATGGCGCCCGCTCGACCATTCAGGCCATCACGACGACGCTGCCGAACGGAACCTATCTCTCGCCGCGCGGTTTGATGCATCAATGGGGACGGCCAAAACCGACGAAGCTCAAGCCCAAGGCCACGGATCCGGAAAGCGCACGCAGGCTGTGGGAGCTGTCGGCCGAACTCACCGGCTGTGAGTGGCAGGAGGACACGAAATGACGACCCACACGGAATACCAACGCCCGCAACTCAGACTGGCACCCAGCCCCACGGCGGAGTCTCACGCGTTCTGGACCGGCGGACAACATGGCGAGTTGTTGATCAGCCGCTGCCACAGCTGCGGCCACTTCTTTCATCCGCCGGGGCCTGCGTGCTGGCGCTGCCGAAGCACCGACGTCGCTCCCGAACCCGTGTCCGGGAAGGCCACCGTCGCAGCGTTCACGATCAACCGGCAAAACTGGATCCCGGGTTTCGAGCCCCCCTACGTGGTGGCCATGGTCGAGTTGGACGACGAACCCGACGTCAGGCTGATCACCAATGTGGTGGGGGTGGCCGTCGAGGACCTCCGCGTCGGACTGCCCGTCGAGGTCTTCTTCGAAGACTGGACCGCGCTGTCGGGCGACGAGGACAGCCGGGTCTGGATCCCGCTGTTCCGTCCCGCTGGATTTGCCTGAAGTCATCCCGGCATTTGCGAACGACTTCGCCGACTGACTGTTAAATTGACAGTTGACTGTCATAGTTGTCCAGGCGGCGAGGAGAGTATTCCGTGTCCACTACATTGCCGGTCGCGCTGCGCTCTGCCGACGACCTCACGCCGGAGATACTGACGACGCTGCTGCGTCGACACGATCCAGACGTGATCGTCACGACGGCGGAACTGGGCCACACCTGGCAGGGCACCACGTCGCATCTGCATCTCGACGTCACATACGCCAACCCGGAAACCACGTTGCCCACACATCTTTTCGTCAAAACCCAACTCGGCACCGTGCACGACCTGCCCGCGGAGGTGGACGCATCACTGTCCCAGGGCGGTGGCGGCACGGTGCTACTCGACGACGAGACTCGGTTCTACCGCGAGCTACGCGCCGATCTCGACGTCGAAACCATGACGACCTACTTCGCCGAGCATCTCGACGGCCCTTCGCAATTCCTCATCGTCGCTGAAGACATCACCTTACGCGGCGCGCAGGTGCCCGACGCGGTCGCAGGCCTGACTGTCGAGCAGGTCGACGAGCTACTCACGACGCTGAGTCACGTCCACGCGCCGTTCTGGAACAGTCCGCGGCTGCGCGACGAAGGTGACCTGTCCTGGCTCAACCACCCGACCACCGGCAAGTTCGCAGAATTCCTGCACGCCACCGGGTTCGACATCATCCGAATGTTTCTCGAACTGCCCTACAAACGTGCCTTGCTCGACGCCACCGGAGAGGACGCTGACTCGATGGAGGCCGCGTTCTGGCAGCTGCAGGCCCACATGGCCGAAGACCCGATGACCCTGCTGCACGGAGACCCTCACCCACGCAACACCTACACCTTGCCGGACGGCCGGATGGGTGTGCTCGACTGGCAATTGGTGCGGCGCGGATCGTGGGCGCACGACGTCGGTTACGCACTGATCGGCGCACTGACACCGCAGCTTCGGCGCGCCCACGAACGTGAGCTGCTCGACGGGTACCGCGGGCGACTGCGCGATGCGGGCGTCACGGTGCCGGATCGCGAGCACATGTGGACGGCCTACCGCCGCAGCCCCGCATGGGGATTCTGCATGTGGGCGATCACCCCGGATCAGATGTACTCCGTCGAGATCGTCGAAACGGTGCTCGGTCGATTCGCCGAGGCATACTCGGACCTGGGAACCGGCGCGCTACTGCGGTGAGCCAGCCGGCTTGATGAGGAATTCCGGTATCCGGTAGCCGCTTCCGGCCAAGTCGACGATACGCAGCTCGACCTCCTGGCCGATCCGCACGTCGGCGGGATCGGCATCGATGACCGCGTTGATGCGCAGCCCCGGCTGCTCCGCGAGCTCGATCAGACCCACGACGTAGGGCGGTATGCGGCCCGGAACCAGGGCCTGACGCACCACGATGTAGCTGTAGACCGTGCCTGCGCCGCTGACCTCCTCGAAATGCACGGGACCGCCGGTGTAGCGGCTGCGCTCCAGCGGTGGATGAATCCACTTGCCGGTGTCATCGCAACGGCACAGCATCAGTTTGTCCTCCTTGAGACCATCCCAGTACCGGGCGGTGTCGGGATCTGGGACCGGGACCGGGGGAAGGAGTGCGTGGTTCGTCGTCATGGCCGCTCCCTGCTGTAGATGTTGGCGCCCCCGAACGGACCGCCGCCTGCGGTGACGAGAGCCAGTTGGGCGTCGTCGACCTGACGCACTCCTGCGTCGCGGCGCAACTGCAGCACCGCCTCGTAGTGGTGGTTCAGCCCATGGATGTAACCCTCCGACAGCAGGCCACCGTGCGGGTTGACCACCACGTCACCCCCGTAGGTGGCGCGCCCGGTCGAGAAGAACTTGCCAACCTCACCCTTCTCACAGAAGCCGAAGCCCTCCATGGTGGCCATCACCGTGTAGGTGAAGCAGTCGTACATGCACGCCAGGTCCATATCGGCCGGACTCAGGCCCGTTCTCGCCCAGATCTTGGGACCTGCTGTGCGGGAGTACATCTCGGTAGGATCGTCCCACTCCGTCCAGCCGGAGCCGCCCTGCGAGTTCGACGAACCAACCAACCACACCGGCGGCTTCTTGGCATTGCGGGCAATATCCTCGCCGGTGATCAGCACGGCCACCGCGCCGTCCACCTCGGACGTACAGTCGAGCACCCGGAACGGTTCGTTGATCCATCGGGCGGCCAGATAGTCATCCATCGTGAGCGGTTCACGACGCAGTGCGTGCTCGTTGGGACCTGCATGTGCACGCTGGGTAATCGCGATCTGCCCGAGATCCTCACACGTGGAACCGTATTCGTGCTGGTGCCGACGGGCCCACATGGCGAACCACTGCGGCGGCACCATGAACCCCGACGCCGTATCGAACTGGTCGTGATGCTGCACCTGCATCGGCCCTTCGATGTGGCCGAAGCGATAGCCGGACCGGCCGTTGAGCGAGCGGTACACCAGCACGGCTTTACAGAGCCCGGCCTCGATGACAGCGGCGGCCGTGGCGATCTGATCGGCGACCAGGTTCCCTCCGCCGTACATCGCGTTGGCCCAGGACAATTCGTCGATTCCCAGTGCCCAACCGACGAATATCGGTTGCTCGGAGTCATTGGCCATGAAGGTGCAGATTCCATCGATGTCGGCCGTGCTGAGCCCGGCATCCTCGATGGCATCCCGGCAGGCCGCCACCGCCATCCCGCGCGTGGTGCGGCCGGAGTTGCGGCTGTAGGTGGTTCGCCCGATGCCCACGATGGCACAGGTCATGTGGTTCTCCGATCTACTTCGCCGCCGGATCGCGCGGCAGGCCGAGAATGCGTTCCGCGACCAGGTTTCTGACGATTTCCGAGGTGCCGCCCGCGATCGTCAGACACCTGCTGAACAGGTAGTCGTGCACGACGTCGGATTCCGACCCCACGAGGATGCCCGGACCGGCAATCCGCAGCGCGAGTTCCGCGACGCGCTGAGCATGCTCGGCGCCGAAGAGCTTGGCGATGTTGCCCTCGATGCCAGGCCCGGAATCGAAGACCGCCCGCGCGGCCTGCCGCAGATTCAACGCGGCAAGCGTATACGCCTCGACGAGCAGCGCACCGACATCTCGCGCCAGGCCGGTATCGCCGGGGCGGTGGCGTGCCAACAGGTCGATCAGCGCGTCGGCAGTCATGGTGACCGAACCGCCGCCGATGGAGACTCGTTCGTTGCCGAACGCGGCCATCGCCACCGTCCAGCCCGCGTTCACCGTGCCGACCACGTCGCGATCAGGCACGAAGACGTCGTCGAAGAACACCTCGTTGAACAGCGTCTCACCGGTGATCTCGGTGAGCGGGCGGATTTGCACGGCCGGATCGGCGAGGTCGATGATCATTGCCGTGATGCCCTTGTGCTTGGGCACATTCGGATCGGTGCGCACGGTGGCAAGACCGCGCTGGCAGTTCACCGCGTCGCTGGTCCACACCTTCTGACCGGACACCACCCAGCCGTCGTCGACGCGCTTGGCCCTGGTCGCCACCGCCGCGGCATCCGAGCCGGCGCCGGGCTCACTGAACAGCTGACACCAGCGCACCTGGCCCTCCAGGCTCGGCCACATCAGCCGCTCGATCTGTTCGTCGCTGCCATGCTGCAGCAGGGTGGGTACCACCCATTCGCCCAGCCCGAGGCTCGGCTTGTCCAGACCCTTGAGCACGTCCTCGATGATCAGTTGCTCGACACTGTCGGCGCCTCGGCCATAGGGCTTCGGCCAGTGCGGTTGCAAGTAGCCGCTTCGCGCCCAGAGCTTGTGGCGGTCATCGGGACCGACCGTGTCGAGTGTGGCGCGGAAGTCCTGCGCCGCCTGCCGATACTGGTCGGCTTCGGGCGGTAGGTCCACCGAATGACCCCGTCGCATACCCTGGGCCTGTAGTTCTACGACCTTGTCCCGCAACGCGTCCTGGTCGCCGGCGAAGGCCTGCAAAACGGTGGCTCGCCGGATGTAGAGGTGGGCGTCGTGTTCCCAGGTATAGCCGATGCCGCCGTGCACCTGGACGTTCTGAAGAGCCACCCGCTGGTAGGCGGGAAGCGCGTGCCCGGCGGCCATGGTCACCGCCAGCTCGGCCTCCGCGCCGAACGCGCGTGCGGCATCCCATGCCACCGCCACCGCGAGTTCGGTGTCCACCAACATGTTGGCGCAATGATGCTTGATCGCCTGAAACGAGCCGATCGGCCGCCCGAACTGCTCTCGGCCGGCGGCATACGCAGTTGCCATCTCGGTGCAGGCGGCCAGCCCGCCGACCGCCTCAGCGGTGGCCAGCAGTCGCAACACCCGGGTGGCGGTGGCGCTCGCCCCCGGGAAAACGTCGGCCACCGCAGCGGACTCGAGGCGCAGCACGGTGACCGGTCGCAGGAGTTGGTCGACCGAGTCGATGGTTCTCGTGCTCAGACCGTCACCGGGTTCGATCAGAACCAGATCGTCTCCGACGGGCAGCAGGAACACGTCGGCTGCCGCCTCGCCCAGAACGGGCACCGCAGTAGCCGAAATTCGCGAATCCTGCACAGACGCATCGCTCTTCGATCCGATACCGGCCACGACATCACCGGACACCAACTGGGTCAGCCAACGCTCGCGCTGCTCGTCGGAGCCGACCTCGGCGATCACGGCCGACGCGGCGACCGTGGGCAGGAACGGTCCGCCGATCGCGGCGCGGCCGAGTTGTTCGGCCACGATGGTCAGTTCGGGCAGTCCGTAACCCTGACCGCCGAACTCTTCGTCGACGTGCAGACCGAGCCACCCGGTCGACACGATCTCCTTCCACAGCCCGTCGTCAGTCCACCACCGGTCGGCGGTGTCGGGGTCGAGCAGGATGCGCCGCGCGTTTCCAACCCCACCACGCCCAGTCACCATGGACCTGGCGACATCGGCCAGCGCGCGGTGGTCTTCGGTTATTGCCAGTGTCATGTAATGGCCTCATTGGTCAGGGAGGGTCCGATCACCAGGGGGCGCCGAACTTCTCGCGGTAGGTGACTTCGGTAGCGGGGCGACGACGGGGCGGCGAGAGCGGGCGCGCCGGCCGTCCGATGTACACAGCCGCCATCGGGATCAGGTTCTGCGGCAGTTCCAGCAGTTCGCGGACGCGGTCGACCCCGAAGGTGGTCAGTCCGGTGGTCAGACACGAGCCGTATCCGAGGTCAGCAGCGGTCAGCAGAAGGTTCTGCACGGCCGGGTAGATCGATGACGGTGCGTAGATCTCGGCGACCCGGTCGGTGTCCGCGCAGACAACCACCACGACCGGTGCCGCAGCGAACCCGCCTCTGGCGAAACCATGTTCGAGATCGGCAACCAACACCTTGTCCTCGAGGCTTCGTTTGACGAAGTCGCCACCGCCTGCGTTCCACGTCTGCGTCCACCAGTCGGCCAACAGCTTTCGGTTGTCCTCGTCGCGGATCACCACGAACGACCACGGCTGGGTGTTCTCGGCGCTCGGAGCGTGCACTGCACTCTGAAGCATCTCCTCGATGTCGGAGTCGAGCACCTTGCCGTCCGGATCGAATCGCCTGCAGGCGCGCTGCGCCTGCATCACCGCACGGAGTTCAGACACCTCAGCCGGCCAGCCGTCGGTCGCCGCGCGGCGTCCAGCCGGTCATCGAAACCGTGGACAGGTCGAGTGTCTCGCCCAGGGACAACTTCCCCGACATCACCCGCTCGAGGAATGCCGCCATCACCACTTCAGGTTCCTGATCGAGCTCATAGATCACCAGGTATCGGTGTGTGGGTGGAGGCAGCTGCGCGGGCAGATCCTCGTCGTCGGGGATCTTCAGTTCGGCAAGGTCGTAGCGCTGCGCCGCCACCACACCCGGAACATCAAGCACCTCCGGCACATGGACCTCGTCATACCACTTGTTGAAGGTGTCGTCCTCGCCCTCGATGGGATTGCTCAGGACGATGAATCGATTCTCGGCCACGTCACGCCTTTCTGACAGAGCCCACCCAACTCGGGCCACCGGCCCACAGTATGGCAGTGGACTGTCACAGTCAACGCACGGCCGGTGGCCGTCGCACGCGCGTGTTGACCATGACAGTCCACTGCCATACTGTGGGCGATCACGTGTCGCCTCATACCCCGCAGAGAAGGTCGCCATGACTCGCACCGGGCACTCATCGGTAGTGCTCCTTGACGGTTCCTCAGACTTGCCGCGACAGATCCTCGGCAATAAGGGCTACGGCATCAACATGATGCGACGCAACGGATTACCGGTGCCACCTGCGTTCTGCATCAGTACCGAAGTCTGTGCAGAATGGTTCGCCGATCCGGTCGCCACCATCGAGGGCTTGAGCCCGACGTTGCATCAGAAGATCCAGTACCTCGAAGAACTGACGTCGCGCACATTCGGGCGCGGGCCACGTCCGCTACTGGTGAGTGTCCGCAGCGGTGCAGCGCGGTCCATGCCGGGCATGATGGACACCGTGCTGAACCTGGGCATGAACGACGCCGTCGAGCAAGCTCTGGCCCGGGCAATCTCCGCTGACTTCGCGATGGACACCCGGGCAAGATTCGCTGACATGTACCGACGAATCGTACTGGGTGGGGACGCCTCCTCGCTTGTCCCCGACGACCCGTTCCTGCAATTGCGTGAAACCATCGAAGCCGTCTTCGCCTCATGGAACTCGCTGCGCGCCGGCGCCTACCGCAGGCATCACGGCTACGAGGAGCTGGGTGGCACGGCAGTGGTGGTGCAGGCCATGGTGTTCGGCAACATGGAGTCCAAGTCCGGCACCGGTGTCCTGTTCTCCCGCAACCCGATCACGGGCGCCGACGAGCCGTTCGGCGAGTGGCTACCGGGTGGTCAGGGTGAAGACGTCGTATCGGGGGCGGTCGACGCGCAGCCGGTCAGCGCTCTCGCCGAAGAACAACCAGACGTCTATGACGAGTTGGTCGCCGCAGCACGGACGTTGGAACGGCTGGGCTCCGACATTCAGGACATCGAGTACACGGTCGAAGAAGGCCGGCTTTGGCTGCTGCAGACCCGCGCTGCGAAACGGTCGGCTCAGGCGGCGGTGCGGTTGGCGCTGAGACTTCGCCGCGACGGCCTGATCGACGATATGACGACGCTGCGCCGGGTGACTCCCGCCGACATCGAGACCCTGCTGCTACCCTCGCTGCAACCCGAATCACGTTTGGCTGCACCCTTATTGGCCAAAGGTCTGCCTGCCTGCCCCGGGGTGGTGTCGGGAAGGGCCTATATCGATATCGACGAGGCGATCGACGCGGCCGAGGACGGCCAGGACGTCATCCTGGTACGCAGCTTCACCAGCCCGGACGACGTGGAGGGCATGATTGCCGCACTCGGGGTCGTCACCGGAACCGGCGGCGCCACTTCGCATGCCGCGATCGTGTCGCGGGAACTGGGCCGTCCATCCGTCGTCGGATGTGGCGCCGGCGTCACCGATGCACTTGCAGGAAAGCTGATCACCGTCGACGGAACCGAGGGCGAGGTGCGAGAAGGCATTCTGGAGTTGACTGCCTGGTCCGAGGACGACTCATCTGACCTGGCCGAGCTGACCCGCATCGCGTTGGTCGTCAGCCCCCTGCGGGCCCACGCAACTGGCGATTATCCCGAGTTGGATGCCGGTTCCGACGACGCGGTGCGTGCGGCATTGGCCGCCGGACATACCGACGTGCTATCTCCCACCCCGTTGATCACCATGCTGACCGCGCTGCGACTGGCAGACAATGACCGAGGGCTGAGCCGATGAGCGAATTGGCGGTGTTGCAGGCAGTGCGGCTGAAAGGCCGGGTCAATCAGTCGGATTTGGCCGCAACGCTCGGTCAGGATCCCGTCGACGTGGCCCAAACAGTCAATGCCTTGGTTGATTCCGGCCTGCTGGTCGCGGGCAAGACCGTCAAGATCAGCCCCGACGGTCGGGCCCGCCTCGCCCAGCTGTTGGCCGGGGAACGCGACGGGATCGACACCGCGACGATCGGCGCAGCTTACGAGAAGTTCCGTGCGGTCAACGGCGAATTCAAAGCGCTGGTGTCGGATTGGCAAATAAAGGACGGCCAGCCCAACGCCCATGACGATTCCGAGTACGACGCTGCGGTCCTCAGGCGCCTCGACGGCGTGCACGAACGAGTGGTGCCGATTCTGCATTCGGTCAGCACCCTTCTACCCCGATTGCGCAGGTACGCAGCCAGACTGGACAACGCGCGGGCGCGACTCAAAGAGGGCGACGTGGCGTGGCTGACACGCCCGGTCATCGATTCCTACCACACCGTGTGGTTCGAACTCCACGAAGAATTGATCCTCGCCGCGGGCCTGACTCGTGACGCCGAGGCGGCTGCCGGTCACGCGCAGTAGGGTCGCTACCCCGCGTCGTGTCCGGCGGCTGGCAGCACATCACGCATCTGGCGCCAGATCAGCTTGGCGGCCTGGGACGGCGCAATGCGATTGAGTTTGTCCAGGAGAAGCGCGTCGACGCCGGCGAAAACCCGGTGCGAGTCCCTTTCGATGCCACGCACGATCTTCGCGGCCGCAACCCGCGGCGGGAGCATCCGCATCGAATTGGCGGTAGCCTCGTTCTGGTCACGGCTCATCGCGCCCGAGTTGACCGCAATGTCGGTCCGCACGGCTCCGGGGAACACCACAGTCACGCGCACGTTGGTATCCCGCAATTCGGAGTCGAGGCCCTCGCCCAGCATCTTGACCGCCGCCTTGGACGCGCCGTAGATGGTCTGCCCGGGCACCGGCGCATACGACCCCATGCTCGACACGAGCGTGATGTTCGCCTCCGGACGCGTCAGCAGATGCGGCAGGAAGGCCTTCGTCATATTCAGCACGCCGAAGAAGTTGATGTTCAGCAGCCGCTCGATCTCGTCGAACTCCAGGTCGTTGACTCGGGCGAACCGATGAATGATGCCAGCCACGTTGACCAGGCCGTCGACTGCGCCGTGAGCCGCCACGACAGCATCCGGCAGTGCGCCGGTAGCCGACCGATCGGTGACATCGACCTCATGAGTCGAGATCTGCCCATGTCGTGAATCAGCAAGTCCGGCCGTCGCTTTCAGCCCGACTGCGTCGACGTCGACAGCGGCGACCCGTGCCCCCTTGTCGACAAGCAACAGCGCCACGTGTCGGCCCATACCGTTCGCGCCGCCGGTGACCACGAAAACTCTGTCACGGAACTTCACAATTTCTCCCCACGCTCAGGGGCTGGACAGGTTCGACCGCTCGATGTAGACATGACCGGTCTCGTCACCCCACGTCACCTCCGCCCAACTCACGTGGTAGGCACGCGCCGGCTCCAGCACGCCGTACGGCAGTCCGTCGGCCATCGACAACCACAGCGACGAACGAATCGTCCCCCTCAACGGAGCGCCGCCGGCGAAGGCCACGCTGAACCGCTCGCCGTCGCGGGACAACGCCGCGTGCGAAGGAATCTCGTCCACATCCACGTGCCGTAGCACCCCGTCTTCCACCACGTAGGCGCCCTCGAGTGTGATGCGGCCGTCACGCGCCCAGTACCGGCACAGGCCGAAGGCCCGTCCGCTGGGCATCACTCCCCCGACGATGACGTGGCCGCCCCAGTCGGTCAGGGTGTCCGCACCCCGTGGACCACGCGAGTGATCGCGCCAGCCGCCGCCGTCGAAGCGGATCCGTTCACCGTCGATGCGCACTTCCCCGGTCACCCGGGTGAGCTGTTCGTAGTGCTCGCGGGCCCAGCTCTGTTCGGCCATGCCGGCTCCGGAGGCGAAGGCAGGCCCCGACTCGGCGTCCCACACCGGCGTCAAACCCTGCACGTCCAAGTCGAGTCGGACGTGGGCCTTGGGACCGTCGGCCAGCAGACCGGTGCGCATCGCCTCGTAGGACGACCTCACGCAGAACCCGTCAAAGGTGATGTGCCACTTGGTGAATGGCTCATCGCAGCGGAAGGCGAGGTTCGAGCCTGCGGGTCGGCGTTCCGGCATGGTGCGGTGATAGGCCCACATGCTGAGCACGCCCTGATCCTCGGGAAGGGCGATGAGGACTCGGTCCTCCCACATCTCCCACATGTCGGGGACGGTGCCGAGATGCAGCCACATGCCGATGTCGTTGACCGGGTCGTACGGAGTGAACAGCAGGTTCTCGGTCCACCCCGGTACGTCCGGGCAGGTGTGAACGGTCTCCTCACGCGGCGCGGGCAGTCCGGACGACAGATCGACGTGAACGGATGTCATACGCTCTCAGCTTCCTGCTCGGGACAGGACGGCGATCTCGCCGGTCACCCCGTCCACTCGGACGACATCGCCGGTGTGCAGAACGCGGGTGCCGTTGCCCGTCCCGACCACACAGGCGATGCCCAACTCGCGGGCGACGATGGCGCCATGGCTGGCAGGGCTGCCGATGTCGGTCACCAGCGCGCCGGCCAGCGATACTAGCGCCGTCCACCCCGGATCGACCATCTTGCAGACCAGCACTTCACCGTCGTCGAGGGTGTCTTCTGATTCGGCGTCGAGCACCACACGCACCATGCCCTCGAAAACCCCTGTGCCTGCCGGCGTTCCGCGCACCACCGCATCCTGACCGGTGATCGCGTCATCGGCCTCGATTGGATCCGGCATCCCGGTGAATACGGTGGGCACCTCGATGCGCCGGTACTCTTCACGCCGCGCCCGGCGGAACTCGACCAGTTCGCGCACATTCGACGGAAGCGGTGCCAGCAGCTCATCCACGGTCAGGTAGAACGCGTCATCCGGGCGATCGAGCTTTCCTGCGTCCACCAGGTCACGCCCCAGGCAGGTGGCGGCGGCCCGGCAACCGTCAATGGCGGCCAGGAAACCGGCCTTGCCCAACTCGACCGCTCTGACATGTGAACCCGTGAAGGACAGCAACTTCCGTAACATCACCCGTCGGAGCGGAGAGACGGTGGCGAGCAGCTCGGACTCGGCGCGCTGTCGTGCGGCGACCGCCCTCTGCACGCGCAGGCTCGGGCGTTCCTGTTCGGTCCGCCCGGCGTGCGCGGCCGCCGCACGCTTGACGGCATCGTGGTCCTCGCGCCATGAATGGCCTATGACGTTGCCCTCGTTGGGACCGTGAAATCCGTGCCGCGACAAGAACTCATCCATGCTCAGTCGACCCTGGCCGAGCGACCAAACGTCGTCGGCAAGTTCGGTCTCGATCACACCGCCATATCCTGCGAGCAGGACTGGTACGAGATCGGCGCGCCCCATCTCGGTCACGATCGACTCCACTCGGGATCGCAGCGCGTTAAGGATCATGCGGCTACGGACATGAACGCGCATCGTTGCGGTGAACCGCTGCACGGAGTCGGTGAGCAGCGTCTTGGCGTCGTCATGGTGACCGGGCAGTACAGTGCTGCGCCACCACGCCATTTGTCGCGCGTGGACGTCGCGCGCGGCTGCCCGGCTTCGCAACAACACCAGCGGGGTCTTGACGGCGACGACGGGTAGTCGTTTCGGATTGCTCTTGGTGGGGTGGCATCGGGGCGGACCGAACCCAGCAGGTCCCGTTCGAAGTCGTCGCCGGTCATGCCGGGCAACAGGCCCGCCAGTTCCCGGGCACGGTCGACGTTCATTGCCTGCCTGCCGAAAAAACACGCCGTACTCCACTGGTTCGGGTCGTCGGGCACGACCAGCGCCGACGCGGGCAGCACGCCGAAGTCATGGATCCCCGCTCTCGACGCGAATTCGACACCGGTTCCCCACAGCGACCAGCACAGCGGCGACAGGATGTCAGGGGTCGCCTCACCGGCATTGGTCAGCGTCCAGAGCCGATTCGGTGCGCTCTCCCCTCGGGTCGGGTCCGTCAATACGGTGGTGATGCCGTTCATGAGCCTCCCGGGGCCGGCGACAGGCGACTGTCAGCATGGATGCCTTCACACCCTACGGCATCAGTGTTGACGTTTGACAGTGAACTGCCATAATGTTGCAGCCCACGGCTCCGGTGTGGTCGGCCCACCTAGGATGTGACACCGGTGCGCTGAAATCGAGAGGTGCACAATGCGATTCACTGTCTATCTGCCTAACTGCATGCATGTCGCCGCCATCACCCAGCCGTGGGAGCACGACCTGGGGGGCCGGGACATCGCCAAAGTGGCGCAACGGGCCGAAGATCTGGGCTACTCCATGGTCTTTCTGCCCGAACACTTCTTCACACCTGCAGCGCACGTCGAGCTCTCCGGCAATCACTACTTCGACGCCACCACTGCCCAAGCCTTCATCGCTGGCGCCACCTCAACAATCACGCTCGGATCGATGGTCACCATCCTTCCGCTGCACAACCCGATCATCGCCGCCAAACAAATCGCGACGCTGGATTGGTTCAGCGGCGGGCGCGCACAAATCACTGTTGGCGTCGGCTGGCTCAAGGACGAATTCGATGCGATCGGCGTGCCGTTCACCAAACGCGGCCGGCTGACCGACGAATACCTCGAAGCGATGTTCGAGCTGTGGCACAGCGATTCGCCGAGCTACGACGGTGAATTCGTCAAGTTCGATGACATCGCGTTCGGACCCAAACCCATCTCCGCACCGCGCCCGACGGTGTGGATGGGCGGCGACGCTGACGCGGTGCTGCGCCGGGCAGCGCGGTTCGGTGACGGTTGGGCGCCGTGGCTGACCAAGCCGGACGAGTTACCCGCGAAACTGGATTACCTGCGCTCCCAACCCGGTTTCGACGACCGGCCCTTCTCGGTCTTCTATAGTCTGGCCGTCCTGTCCATCGGTCAGGAGCACACCATCGTCGACGACCCGAATGCGCAGTTCGGCCAGAGCGCTCAACAGGTCATCGACAACTGCAACATGTTGGCCGAACGCGGGTCACCGACACCTGGGTGAATCCGCCGCCGCTGAACGACTTCAACGCCTACCTGGACCACATGCAGTGGGTGGCCGAGGAGATCATCCCCAAGGTGGGCTGAACCACAGGCTATGCCGGCTTGATGTTCAGCGGGACCGCGCGCAGGCCCATTGTGCCCGTGGGCCAAGGCATCTCAGGTGACTTGTCGCCGGCCAGCGTGTACTCGGGAATCCGGGTGTGCCACTCCTCGAGAATCAGCCGCAACTCCAACCGTGCCAGGTGGGAGCCCAGGCATCTGTGCGGGCCACGTCCGAACGCGAAGTGGACGGCCTTGGAGTCCGGTTGTACCTCGTCGGCGCCGGCATAGCGCCGGGGATCGCGGTCTGCACTCCCGTAGCTCAGCATGACCCTGGTGTCCTTCGGCACTACTCGGCCGGCCACCACGACCTCCTCGGTGGTGACGCGCGGGGCGAACGGGACGGGACCGTCGACCCGCAGCAAGTCCTCGATGAACCCCGGTATCACCGAGAAGTCATCGGCAATCCGCTGCCGCAGCTGAGGATCTGAAGCGAGCTTGGCCAACGCGAACCCGACGGCCGAGGTGACGGTGTCGAGGCCGGCCAGCACGAACATGAAGCACAGGCCGAGAATTTCGTTGTCGTTCATGCCGCCGTCGTCGGTGTCGTGGATCAACTGGGTGAGCATATCGCTGCCGGAGGTGTCCAACCGCCGCTCGGCGATGTGTTCGTTGAGGTAGGTGAAGAGCTCGAGCGCATAGGTGAGGACCTCGGGGGTCGGCTCACCGCTACCGGGGTCGGTGAATTGCAGGATCGCGTCCTTCCAATGAACCAGCCTGTCGCGGTCTGCCATAGGCAGACCGAACAGAGTCAGGAACACCTGCGACGGGAACGGCGTGGCGAGATCGGCCACCACTTCGCATTCGCCCTTCGCGACGATCGCGTCGATGAGTTCACCCGCTTGCCGACGCAGCTCGGGCTCACGCTCGGCCATTTTCTTGGGACTGAAGAACGGGTCAAGCATCCGGCGAAACCGCGTGTGGTCGGGCGGATCAATTGCAATGGGTACGAGGGGAACCGGGCTACCCAGCACATCGAAAGCCTTTGCCGAGGAGAAAATCTGCGGCCTCTTGGCCGCGAATTCCACCGCCTCGGCACTGGTGAGCACGATCTCCTCGCCGGACAAGACGGCTTCGCCCGCTTCGCGCAGTTCCCGCCACGCGCGGGAGCGGTCGTCGGTGAACGGCAGGTCATTGATGTTCAGGGTGCCGTTTACGCTGAGCTCGGTCATATCGGTGGAGGATCCTCTCACGTGGGGCCATACTGACGATCCAGAAGAATATGTGACAGTTCACTGTCACATGTGCGAAAGTATCGTCGTCGCGACGAGCGGTGTCAACGATGTGCCGATACCCGCTCTCGTTGTAATGTCAGAACAGCGGACACGGCCAGGAGGTTTGCAGATGGCACGGGGTGACCGTTCGCCACGAAATGAGCATGCGGACCGAACCCGGATGGCACTGCTGGAGGCAGCACTGAATCTGTTCAGCGCCAACGGCTATGACGAGACGACGACGGACGAGATCGCTGCAAGTGCAGGCGTCTCGCCCCGGACGTTCTTCCGGTACTTCCCGACCAAGGAATCGGTGCTGTTCTTCGGTGAATACGACTTCATCGACGCCGTCAGCGGCGTGTACCTCGCGCAGCCGGACGGCGCATCCGACTTCGAGGCGCTGGCGAACTCATTCGCGTTGCTTGCGCCGGGGCTCAAGCGCATCCGCAAGCGGATCGCGCAGTACCACGAGGCCGTGGCGTCGTCGCTGGTGTTGCTCGGGAGGGAGCGCAGGAATCACGAGGCCAACGCAGAGACGGTGGCGAAGGTGATCGCGCAGCGACGCCGCCTGCCCACGCCGGACAGCGAATGCCGACTGCTCGCATCAGTCGGCATGCTGCTCGTGGAGCGCGCACTCAACCAGTGGTTGGCGACGCCGGGCCGCGCCCTCGACGACATCATCCGCCAGGAGTTCGCCGCGCTGCCTGCGGTCCTGAAATAGCTACCGGTCGTCGAACCGGGTGCCGTCCGGACAGGCGCGAGGAGTGTCCGGTCCGCAGTACTGCGTGCGCAAATAGGTCGGGTAGGTCTCGGTGGGTCCGGCATAGAGACCGGCGAGGTTCACCGGCAGGTCATACACGCCGATCGCCACCACGTGCAGGAACCCGGTGACCGCCAGCACTCGGAGCAGTCCTTTGGTTCGATTGCCCACCGAGCCCAGCGTCTCCACACCCGCCTCGACCCGGATCTGCCCGGCGCGGTTCCGGAAGAACATCAGGGCACCGCTGCTGCTGAGCACCAGGGACCACAGAATCGGGCCGTACACCGGCAGCTGGACGGTCTGCCCGGCCCACAGCGTGACGCCGGGGACCGATGCGGGATAGGCAACCAATCCGTGATGCACCGCGAAGATCTCGAGTGGAAATTCGATGACATACACCGCCAACCAACCGCAGCAGAACGTGCGGACCGGCCCTAGCGTCGGCCACTGACGGCGGGCGCGGCCCATGGCCCATCGCGCGATCGAACCCATCGCCAGCGGCATCCAGATGTAGATCATGCCGATCATCAGCACCGGTTCGGCCATCAACCGACTGCCGGGGCTGAGCGAACCTGGCACGTTCTCCATCCAGTTACCGAAGTTGACCAGGCCGGCGTTGTAGAACAGCACCGGTTGAAACCAGTTGATCAGCGGGTCGTGCCACCACGCGATTGTCGACCCGATCACGACGGCGGCCTCGACGCAGAGCTGCCGCTCACGCAGACTCTTGCGGACGACGTAGACGATCGCGACCAGTGCCAGTGTCGGGCAGACAATCTGGAAGGCGGTCATCGCGAATCGGGTGCCCCCAGGGATCGGATCGGGACCCGGGTTCACCGGCGACGCATTTCCCGACACGATCCACGAGATGTACACGTAAGCCGCGACCAGCACGCACACCGCGCCCACACTCGACCAGAAAAGCACCGGCCGAAGGGTTTTGGGCGATGCGGATACTACAGCGGTCGACTTGGTGCGGTTAGGACTCTTCAGTTCGGTCACTGCAACGCCTTCCTGGCAATGTCCTAATAAGATGGCAGTTCACTGTCATAGTGTCAACGGCGCGACTACCGATAGCGTTCGTTCATCAACGCCGCGGTCTGCAGGTCGTCGACTGCCACGCATGCCCGGCGAAACGCGGCGTCGGTGTTCTTCTGCTCCTGAAGGCCAGGCCAGTTGACGGTCATCGCCGTCGCATCCCAGGCCTCGGCCGTGAAGAGCCGATACTGATCGAACGCGACATCGTTGCTCGGAACAGCATCGACGCCCCCGGCCCGCAGGCCGTCGAGGTAGCGCGCGATCAACTCCCGCTCGTGTGTGCGACGCAGCTCTGGCTCCAGCCCGGTGGTCATCCAGTAGGACACCTCTCTCAACCCCGGACCGCGCCAGATTACCTGCCAGTCTAGAAGACCTGAACGACCATCCGGCCACGCGAACGTGTTACCGAGATGAGAGTCGCCGTGCAACAAAGTCAACGGCCCAGCCTCGAATTCCCGGTAGTACGCCTCGGCATGGCGGTCGAGGGCGGCGCAGACGGCGCGCACCGCGGGCGTCACCTCGAGCCGATCCCGACGCAGCGCGCCCCGGCGACCGCGCGCATAAAACAGTTTGAGCATGCCGTATCCCGTTCGGGTACTCCAGGTTCGGACCCACGACAGGTCACCGAGCAGCCGTGGACTTTCCCAAAACTGCGCGTGCAGAGTCGCGAACGCGTCGACAAGGCCTTGGGCATGCGCCAGGTCGCACCGATCGGCCAACGCATACGGTCGCCCGCCGGCGGCGACGATGTCGTCGAGCACGATCAGAAACCGGGCCCCGGCGCCGGCGTGGGCGTACCAGGCATGCGGCGCAACCCCGTTCAGGTCGTCCGCCGCCTGGTTGTAGAAACGTGCCTCGTTGACGGCCATCCCCAGAGTCGCCACCATCGTGCGATTCTTCACCGACAGTGGGGTGCTTTTGGCGAACAGCTGCGCGGGGAGTCCCGCCGCTACCCCCACGTCATCCCAGTCGACAGCAAGCCGCCGCCGATCGGTCGTGCCCGTTGTGCCGTCGAGTGGTGAAACCCGCTGCGCCACAGCGCCCGATGCGCCGCCTACGTGTTTAGTCAGCCATTCGGCCGTTACTTCGGCGGACGCGGACGGCCTTGCCCCCGGGAGCTTCGGCAGCACAGCCGCCACCAATGAGCCCGCTGCCTTGACGTTGGTTCTCGCACTGCGCCGGCGCGCCCGAGCCGCCACACCTGAGTTCTCCATGGCATTCGCCTTCGTCGCAATATTCGTGACAAACTAACTATAGTAAACTAGGTTATACAAGTAGATAACGAAGCCGCTACGTTATTCCGGTCGTCATCATTTCTTGATTTCGTGCGACGAGAGGCAAAGATGCCGATAACCGCCACCGGCTTGGTGCCACCGGCCACCCTCAATCCGTCCGGCGTGTGGTTCTTCAATTGGGTCATTCCCATCGGCGGCAGCATCCTCATCGTGCTTGCGATCGCCGACGCTGTCCGCCGTCGTCGTTTGACCTGGGGCTTCCTCTTCTTGTTCAACAGCCTCGCCGTGTACTGGATGGAGACCATCGGCGACTGGGGGCAAATGCTCTTCTACAGCCCGACATTCGCCGAACATCATCTGCTCGAGTGGCTGCCCCTCAAGACCCCACACGACCCGCTGTTCATGCCATTCGCCTACGCGATGTACTGGGGAGTGCATGCCCTGCTGGTGTTATGGCTAAGCCAGTGGGTGGCGTCGAAGTTCGGCTGGAGCATGCTGAAATCGATGGTGATACTTGCGATCCCAGTGAACTACATCTGGGACTTCATCGTCGAGGGGGCGGCCACCGCGATGGGCTGGTGGACCTACGATCCCGGCATCGGGCCGGTGCTGGAGTGGAGCAACGGAGGCCGCATCACGCTGCTCTGGACCGTCGGCATCATGTGCACATGGCCAAACCTGATCGCCTACTGGGCAGGCAAGCCCCCGATTCGCGGGCTGAACCACTTCGAGCGATTCTGCCGACTAGACCGCTTCACGGTGCCCAAGCCGCCGCCGAGTTCATTGAGCGATCCCACTGGCACAGTTGTGGGTGCCGTTGCCACCATGGAGGCCCGACAGACCAAGCAGCAGCAGTTCGATGATTACCTGAATTACGAGGTCACGATTCCGCGCTGGCGTTTCGAGCTGATGCGACTCGGCGCCTGGTTCGTCGTCTTTCAGATCAGCTTCTTTGTGTTCCTGGTCCTGCCGCTGGTGATCATGCGCTGGGCGACTGGTGCCGAGAGCCCCTACATCCCCTGAACCCAAGGAGCCGGCATGAAAGATCTTCCACCTGAGTTTTTCCTTCCCCCGCAGACCAACTCCGCACTGTGGCAGGAGACCATCAAGCTCGTCGCGGGCTGCGTGGCTTTCATCGTGATCCTCGGCATCGTCGTCGCACTAACACAGGGCATCGTAGTCGAGGGGTGAGGCCTCGCGGTCAGGCGCCCGGCTCATCTAACATGAGTGTCACTTCTGCAGGAGGTGAGGACATGGCGTCAGAGCGACTGGTTGTCTGCGCAAGCCACAGCCCAGGCAAGGAACGCGATGTCGAGCGTGCGTTCGGACATCGGTTCCGTTCCGCGCTGGCTGAGGCGGCCGAACGCGTAGCGCGGTTCGACCCCGACGTGGTGGTGCTGTTCGGTGGCGACCATCGCCGCGCCTTCCGCCACGTCGTGCCGGCGTTCGGAGTGGCATTGTCAGCATCGATTCTGGCCGAGGGTGGCCACCCGGCCGGTGCCCTCGACGTCCCCTCGGCGCTGGCGCGCGGTCTGTGCGAACACCTCCTGTCGGCGGGCTACGACGTGGCGGCGTGCCGCGACATCGAACTGGATCACGCGTTCGCCCAACCTGTCCGGGACCTCGTCGGCGAGTTGGCGGCCAAGCCGGTTATTCCCGTGCCCGTTAACTGTGCCACCGCTCCCCTGCCCGCCGGACGCCGGGTCCGGGACTTCGGTGCAGAGGTCGGCCGATTCCTCGACGGGCTCGCCGAGCGGGTGCTGGTGATCGGCACGGGCGGGCTGTCGCACGCTCCGCCGAGCTTGGAGGTCGACGCTTACGATCTCAGCGACGAGGATCGAGCGCGCATCATCTCCGAGGGTATGGCCGACGCGCGCAACAAGATTCGGCCGGATTGGGACACTGAAGTACTGGACGCGATGGCCAGTTGGGACGCGGACGCATTGATCCGACTCGTCGACACCGCTCACGAACGAGCCGGTGCCGGCGCGAACGAGGTCAGGACCTGGCTCGCGGCCGGCGCCGCGGGGGGAGCCCGCCCCGTCACGCCGCTGGTCTACGAGCCGGTGCCGGAGTGGATAACCGGCATGGCGGTCGCCACCTCGGGGTGACCATCGACGTCGAACACGGTGCGGCACTTCTTGTGTGGGTCCTCCATCGCCTAGGTCGCTCTCAGCACCGGCGTGACGCACGCGACCGCTGCCCGCGAAGACCCGCGCCCAGTGGACAACGCCAGCTGCGCAGAGCACACCAACCGATATTAACCGGGATCACCCAGATAAATTATGGGCGCTAGTACGATCGGGCTGCACAGCTAGATTGTCGGGGGCCAATGGACATCACGGCTATGTCGGGTGAAGCGAAATACTGCACGCCTCCTTATCGGACAGAAAGTGAGCGCGATGCCAATCGTTAGAAGGAAGCCCCGTGCGGGCGAGCCTTCACCGAGCTCGACGGCGCCGGCTTGGTTTGTCGGCGCACTGACCGAGGAGCCCCAACACTCCGACATCGACGTTGACGGCTGCCGGATACATCTGCGCGCATGGGGAAATTCCGGCCTACCGCCTTTGATCTTTGTTCACGGCGGAGCAGCTCATTCCGGATGGTGGGATCACATCGCACCGTTCTTCAGCAAGTCCCATCGCGTCATAGCCCTGGACCTCAGCGGACATGGCGATAGTGAGCCTCGCGGCAAGTACAACCCCTACACATGGGCGCGTGAAGTGCTCGCCGCCGGAGCCGCAGCCGGGCCGTCTGGTCGGCCAACCATTGTGGGTCACAGCATGGGCGGCTTTGTCGCATCCGCGGCGGCCGCTCACTACGGCGAGCAGATCGACAGCATCATCGTCATCGACTCACCGCTAAGGGACCAGGCGCCAGAAGAGGCACGACTTCGCGATCGAAAACGCCACTCGGGCGGTGATATGTCCAGGGAAGAAATCCTCGCCCGATTCCGGCCCGTACCCACGCAGGAGACGGTACTGCCCTACATTTGGAGCCATATTGCCGAGGAGTCGATACGGAAAACACCGACCGGATGGTCTTGGAAATTCGATCCCGCCGTCTTTGACACCAGCCTCGGCCGAATGCCGGCAAATCAGGAAAAGCTCGAGCGGTCAATAGCCGAGATGCCCTGCCGTATTGGATATGTCCGTTCAGAAGCTGGCCTGGTGTCGCCCGACATGGCCGATCGGATCCGGAGCATGCTTGAACTCAGGGGGCCCTTTGTGGAGCTCGCTGCGGCCGGCCACCACCCCATGCTTGATCAACCGCTGGCTCTTGTGGCCACGCTTCGGACATTGCTCGAGATGTGGTCGATTACCTAGCTTCGCGCGCGGTGCCGACCGGTTCGGAGTACCGATCGCACTGGCTCCCGAAGCGGCTGCACCGGTGCCAGAGCGGATCACCGGGTTGGCGGTTGCGACCCCGGCACGACGGGGCCGATTTGCGCAACGGCAGGCACCGGTGCGGGTGTTCTCGAAAACAGCGGCGCCGGGCCCGGCTGACGCACCCCACCAATATCGTGGAACACGTTGCGCGCCAACAAATGTGGATCGTTCATCGCTTCGGCGATGGTCAGCACCGGGGTAACACACGCATCGGTATCGGCGAATGCGCGCGTCCAATGGTCGCGCGGGTGGCGCCCGAAGATTCCGGCGAAAAGCTCCCGCATCGCCGGCCAGCCGGTCTGGTCCCGCTGTGCGCCCACCGCAGCCGCTTCCACCCCCAATACCCGCAGCAGCTCGGCGAAGAACTTCGGCTCGAGCGCACCCACTGCGATGTACCTGCCGTCAGCGCACTCATAGGTGCAGTAGAACGGGGCCGAGCCGTCGAACACATTGTTGCCACGGTCTTCTGACCACCTGCCATCGGCACGCATCGACCACAACACGTGGCCGAGCACCGGCGCTCCGTTCACGATCGCGGCATCGATCACCTGGCCACGCCCGGAGGTGTGCCGCTCGAACAATGCGGCGAGCACGCCGACCACGGCGAACATCGAACCGCCGCCGTAATCGCCGATCAGGTTCAGCGGCGGGGTGGGCGGCCGGTCGGGGTCGCCCATGGCGTGCAGCAAGCCGGTGAGCCCGATGTAGTTGATATCGTGCCCGGCCTGGTGAGCACGTGGACCCGTCTGGCCCCAGCCGGTGATACGGGCATAGACCAATCCCGGGTTGCGACGGCAACATTCGTCGGGACCAAGACCGAGTCGTTCGGTGACCCCGGGACGGAATCCCTCAAGCAGGACATCAGCTCCGTCGATCAGCTTGCGCACCCGGTCGAGGTCCGCGGCGTCTTTGAGGTCGGCCGAGACGATTCGGCGCCCTCGCAATTGGGCTCCCCCGGTGCCATCCCCGGGTCGCTGGACCCGGATCACCTCGGCACCCAGATCGGCGAGCAGCATGGCAGCGTGCGGCCCGGGGCCCATGCCGGCCAGTTCGACGACCGTCACGCCCGCCAGCGGGCCTGTCAGTACCGGCGCGCCGCCATCATCCACGGGACTAGGATAGAACATCTGACGTAATGAACATCTTCATTTGCTGTCCGGTATGGGCATTGAGCCTTCTGCTAGCTTTCATCTGACACTAATGTCACGATAGCCCCCGGGAGGGAAAGGCAATGACCGCTGCGCCGCTTGACGGCATCACCGTCGTGAGCCTGGAGCAGGCCGTGGCCGCGCCGTATGCCACGCGCCAACTCGCCGACCTCGGGGCGCGCGTGATCAAGGTCGAACGCCCCGATGGCGGTGACTTCGCCCGTGGCTACGACCGTGCCGTGAATGGCGAGTCAAGCTACTTCGTATGGCTCAACCGCGGCAAGGAGTCTTTGACCCTCGACCTCAAACAGCCCGCCGGCCGCCGCGTGATACACCAGCTGCTCGACGGCGCCGACGTGCTCGTGCACAACCTGGGACCCGGCGCCGCGGGGCGACTGGGTCTGGATGCCGAGTCGGTGGCCCACCAGCACGCGCAGGTCATCACCGCCACGATCAGCGGATATGGCGACGACGGCCCCTGGCGGAGTCGCAAGGCGTACGACCTATTGGTGCAGGCCGAGGCCGGGCTGCTCTCGGTGACGGGTTCACCCACTCACGTTGCGCGGACCGGTGTTTCGATAGCCGACATCGCTGCGGGCATGTTCACCTATTCCGGGATCCTCACCGCCCTGTACGCACGCGCGACCACCGGGGTGGTGCGCCCGGTGTCCGTGTCGTTGTTCGATGCGTTGGTCGAATGGATGTCCCAACCGCTCTACTACGGCCACTATCGGGGCGCGGCGCCGGCGCGCTCGGGTGCCCGGCATCCGACAATCGCGCCATACGGACCCTTCACCGCCGGAGACGGAGGGACGATCCTGCTGGCTGTCCAGAATCCGCGAGAGTGGCAACGCCTTTGCGAAATCGTCTTGGACCGAACCGATCTGGTGATGGACCCGCGGTTCGCCACGAACCCGGATCGGGTGGCCAATCGCGACGAGTTGGATGCGATCATCACCGAAGCGGTCGCTGGATTGACCGCAGCGCAACTCGAAGAACTCCTGGAGCGAGCCGGCGTGGCGCACGCCCGGATGAACGATGTCGAACAGCTATGGCAGCATCCGGTGCTTTCCGACCGCGGACGCTGGCAGGAGGTCCAGATTCCCGGCGGGCAGGCGGGCGCCCTGGTGCCACCGGTTGGCTTGGTTGGCGTCGAGCCCCGACTCGGGGACGTGCCCGCACTTGGCGCACACAGTCGAAAGATACTGGCAGAGTTGGGCTATTCGCCGCTCGAGATCGACGAATTCGCCACCGCGGGCGTCACGTAGCGCGGCCGTAGAACCCGCGTCTGATGCACGACACCAACAACTCGATGACGTCGTCGTGGCCGATGGGCTCGTCCATGTCGAGTGCCGCCTGTGGTACGCGCGTGACGAGCGCGCGCAGAATCAGCGCCGAGACCACCGGGTCGAACGGATACGCCCCCGGAGCGCTCACCAGCATCCTTGCCGCGCCGACGTCGATCACCACCTGGCCATGTTCCCCGATGCCGAGAATCGTGGGGTCGTCGGTGGTGCCCTCCGCCCAGGCATCGATGCAACCCGAATACCGGTCGTAGAAGTCGACGTACGTGGCCAGCCAGTGCTGCAGCGTGTCCCCCTCGGACAACGGATCGACCTGCGCGATCCGCTCCGCGAACGCGATCCCGGCCTCGTAGATTTCGGCGGCCACGGCGGCGAGCAGGTCCTGCTTGTCGGTGAAGTACTTGTAAAACGTGCCCCGCGCCACGTTGGCCGCCGCGACGATGTCGTCGACGCTGGTACTGCGGTAGCCGCGGGCGCGGAATTGGGCGGCACCGGCATCGGCAAGCGCCGTCACCGTATTGACGGCCCGTTTGCTCAGCGGGGCAACGCGTTCGGCGATGGACAACCCCTCGACGTCAGGTTCCTCGGGCAACTCGACGGCGTCCACATCGCCCGCCGGGTCGCTGCTGGCATGCAACCGTAGCGACGTCAACACCGCGGTCGGGGTATCGGGGAACAACACCAGCTGCAGGAACACCGACAGCGTGTCGACGGTGTCCTTCGCGCTGCGCCCGTAGGCGCGGTTGGTGTGCACGAACAGGTTCATGCGGTGCACAAGCGCGGTCATCGTCATAGCGGCGACTTCGGGGTCGATGCCCTCAAGCCCCGATGCGGCGAGCCGTTCGGCGACCCGGTGGTTGTAGCTGCGCACGAAGCGGGTGATTTCGGGGCGCACCTTCGTGTCCGACGACGCGATGGCCGTCCACTGGATGAACATGGTCGAGTACTTCTCGAACACCCAACTCCACTCGCCCAGCCACCAGTTCAGGTTGTCGAAGCCGACCTCGTCAGGGCCGAGAGGGCCGATACGCCGCGCCACGCGGAACAGGGCACCGCCGCACTCGTTGAGCAGCTCGAGAAATATCTCGTCCTTGCCCTTGAAGTATTGGTACAGCGTGGCGCGGGACACTCCCGCGGCCTTGGCGATCGCGTCCACGGACGTGTCGAAATACCCCAACCTGCCGAACAACTCCAGCGAGACCTCGGTGATCCGGCCCCGGGTACTGGCACCACGAGCGCCAATGGCAGGGCTGGACGGGCCGTAACTGGACCGGCGGACGATCGAGGCTTCGGACATGGTCGTTTCAGCCTATGGCCGATCCGAAGCCCGTGCGTCGCGGTGGGCGGTGTTTCGCGGGATAAAGAACTCCGCGGTCCCGGTGAGCGCAACATCGCCCGTCTGGCGGGTCGCGGTCAACTCAACGGTCAACCGCTCTCCGGCCGACTCCTCGGATACCGATGTGACCGTTCCTGCGCAGGTCAGCACATCACCCGGCCAGACCTGGTCACGGAAACGGACTCCAAAACGCCGCACGTTGCGCGCGCCGAGCCAGTCGGTCGCGAACCCGGCCAGCAGAGCCGCGGAGAACATGCCTTGGGCGAAGACCGAGGGGTAACCCGCCGAACGTGCGAGTTCGTCGTCGTAATGCATGGGGTTGAGGTCGCCGGACGCCCCCGCGTAGCGCACGAACATCTGGCGGGTCAGTGGGCCGAACTCACGGGCCGGTGCCTGCATCCCCGGGCTCAGAGCGGCCGTCGCGGTCACTGCTTCGCCGCTCTCTCGATGAAGGTGGCTTTGGCCTCAGCCACCAATGTGCCTGCAGCGTCCCGATATTCAGTCACCACTGTGGCGAATCGCATCTCGCCTCCGCGCTTGCCCGGCTTGGCGAACCTATCGACCACCTTCTCCTGCGCGGTGAGCGTGTCACCTGCCGCGGGCAGGTCGCCGTGGAAGACGTATTCCTGTTCGCCGTGCAGCAGGCGCTTGCGCTCGAAACCCACGTTGACCCGTACCCCCGGTGGCGCCCAGCGGGCGGCACTGGTCAGAAATGTCGGCGGGATGATGGCGTCGGGACCGCGATAGGCGGGATCATCGGTGAGCATGGCATCGGCGAATTCGCCGATCTTCCCACGCTCGACCACGACCTCCCAGGTCCGCCCAACGTCCAGATCGGCGTCGTTGCCGCGCGATGAAGTCATAGTGACCAATAGTGTCAGAAAATCTGCACTGTGGGAACTGGAAATGGCCTTCACCACGAATGAGCTGCTTGTCCAAAGATGACAGAGGTGCCAGAATCAGTGGCCATGGGCGTGTGGGCTAACGAGTTGGCGGCAAGCTACGTCGCAGGCAAATGGGTGAACGGACCCACCGAAACTCTGGCCGTGACGTCGCCGACCGACGGTGCTGTGCTGGGCACGATTGGCGTGGCAGGCGCCACGGAAGTGGACGCGGCCGTCGCCGCTGCCCGCGAAGCCCTGCCCACCTGGGCAGCAGCCTCCCCCGCCGAGCGCGGTGCGGCGCTGGGCAGGCTGGCCGACGCGCTTGCCGCACGCAAAGGTGATCTGGCAGACCTCACCACCGCCGAGATCGGGTCGCCCAGGTCGTGGAGCACCTTTGGCCAGGTGATCACCGCGACCGGGGTTCTCAAGGCGTACGCCGGCATCACCCCCGATTACCCCTTCTCGGTCAGTCGTCCCTCGATGACGGGGGGCACCGTGGACGTGCGACAGGTTCCCGTGGGGGTGGTCGCGGCCATCGTTCCGTGGAACACGCCGCTGTTCATCGCGGCACTGAAGCTCGGGCCCGCGCTCGCCGCCGGTTGCACTGTGGTGCTGAAGCCTGCGCCCGACGCACCTCTCGAATTCGGCGTGCTGACCGACGCGATGGAGGAAGCCGGGATTCCCGATGGTGTCGTCAACATCGTCAACGGCGGAGCCGCCACCGGCGAATTTCTCACCGCGCATCCAGATGTCGACAAGGTCAGCTTCACCGGCTCGACGGCGGTCGGCGGACGGATCGCCGCATCGTGCGGATCACGAATCCGCCGCTGCAGCCTCGAACTCGGCGGCAAGTCACCGGCCATCGTTCTGCCGGACGCGCCGGTGGAGACGACGGTGCCTGGGCTCGTCGGTGGCGTGGTCGGCAACAACGGCCAGCTGTGTGCAGCGCTCACGCGCATTCTGCTGCCCCGCAGTCGCTACGACGAATTCGCCGCGGCGCTGACCGCGGCCTTCGCCGGCCTGACCGTCGGCGATCCCGCCGATCGGGGCACCGATATCGGTCCATTGATCAACGAGGCCGCGCGCGACAAATTCGAGGGCTTCCTGCGACGCGCGCGCGACAGCGGCGCCACCGTGCTGGTCGGCGGTGAATCGCTCAGCGGCCCAGGCTGGTTCGTGGCTCCCGCGCTCGTCGAAGCGAGCAACGACATGGAGATATCTCGCGAGGAAGTCTTCGGTCCGGTCGCGGTCGTCATCGCTTACGATGACTCGGGTCCCGACCCTGCCGCTGAGGCCGTGGCCCTTGCCAACGACTCCCGTTACGGGTTAGTCGGCGCGGTGTGGTCGGCTGACGACGCATGGGCCGCACAGGTCGCGGCGCAACTGCAGGTCGGATCGGTGGCGGTCAACTCCACCGCGGTGCTCGACTTCGCGAGCCCGTTCGGTGGCTTCAAACAGTCCGGCCTTGGCCGCGAGGGCGGCCCTGAGGGCATCGCGGGCTTCACCGAGTATCAAGCCATCATTCGCTAGCCATTGGGCTGGAGGGGAATTCAATGCAAACCCAAGCAGCGGTGCTGTTCGAGCGCAACACGCCGTGGTCGATCGAGACCATCGAACTCGACGAGCCGAAGGCCACTGAGGTACTGGTCGAATTGCACGCGTCAGGCATGTGCCACTCCGACGACCACCTGGTGACCGGTGACATGCCGATCCGGCTGCCCTGCATCGGCGGGCACGAGGGCGCGGGCGTCGTGAAAGCTGTCGGCGACCACGTGTCCTGGCTCAGTCCGGGCGACCATGTGGTGTTCAGCTTCATCCCGTCGTGCGGTCGTTGCCCGTCGTGTTCGACCGGTCATCAGAGCCTGTGCGACCTTGGCGCAAAGATCTACTCCGGCATGCAAATTCACGACGAGACCGCACGCCACCACATCAATGGCGAGGACATCGCACTGGCTTGCGGTGTCGGCTCCTTCGCACACCACACCGTCGTGCACGAGGCGAGTTGCGTCAAGATCCCGGAGCACTACAAGCTGGAAACCGCGTGCCTGCTGGGTTGTGGATTCATCACGGGGTGGGGGTCTGCGGTCTATGCCGCCGGCGTCCGGCCCGGTGACACTGTGGCGATCGCGGGCGTCGGAGGCATCGGTGCCGCCGCGGTTCAGGGCGCCCGCTTGGCGGGGGCCCGCACGATCACCGTCATCGACCCGTCGGAGTACAAACGCGCCGAGGCCGTGAAGATGGGCGCCACTCACACCGCGGCCGACTGGAAGGAAGCGAAAGGAGTAGTCGCCGAAGCCACCTGGGACCGCGGCGTCGACAAGTTCATCTGCGCGATGGGAGTCGGCGACGGCCAGCTGGTCGGCCAGGCGCTGGCCATGACGGCCAAGCGCGGCAAGCTGGTGGTCACCAACATCCACCCGATGCTCGAGCGCGAGATCCGGGCCAATCTGATGGACCTGACCCTTACCGAAAAGCAGATCATCGGAACCCTTTATGGCTCGGGCAATCCGCGGGCCGACATCCCCAAGATCCTCGAGCTGAGCAGCGCCGGACAGGTGGACCTCGACGCGATGGTCACCCGCACCTACCCGTTGGAGAAGGTCAATGACGGCTACGCGGACATGCACGCGGGCGCCAACATTCGCGGCGTGCTGATCTATCCGCCCGCCGAGACGTAACGCCGCCTCGGGTGATCGGGCACCACCACCGACACCCGTCAGGCGGTAGGCCCCCACTGGGTGACCGATGATGTGAACGAGCCGCCCAGTTTGGCCAATATCCAGGGCGGCAAGCGTTTTGGCATGGGCAGCTGCACCGGGCGGGCACCACGAGCTTCGAGCAGGTCTTCGTATGCGGCGGTGTCGCCACTGAACGGCTGTCCCTCGCCCGCGATGAAACCGTAGAGTTCACAGCCGTCCGGGCCGGCCTCCCAGGGGCCGAACACGTCACCCCACTCGAGCATGATGTGGGTGCCTGCGCCGGCTACCACGTCACCGCAGCGGATCTCACCGGCGAGGATGAAGTTGCTGTGATCGCCGGTGTGGCCGTGCTGAGGGGAGATCGCGCCTGGATCCCACTTGTTCCAGAAGGCAAAGTAGCGGGGCGACAGCTCAATCCACTTCTCCCAGATCGACGCCGTGTGGCCGTCGGCGAACTCGTAGCGGAGCATCTCCTCGGCCGGCACGTCGTCGAGATGCTTGATCGAGGGTCCGCCCCTCATATTTGCACCGCTTCCCAACCGCCACCTTCCGCCGAGCGGTGCGCCGCGTCGATCACGGCCAGCGACAGCAGCCCGTCTTCGAACGTGGCTGCCGCACTGGGGCCGCCGTCGAAGGCAGGCAGCCAGTCCTGCAGCATCAGCGCCATCGCCCGGCTGGCGTGCCCCGCCAGGCCTTTGGGTAGATGCTCAGGATGGTCCGGCTCTCGTTCATCGACAGTCAGTGGGCTCAATCCGTCATCGGTGGCGGCGCCGAGACTGTATGCCGCCGAGCGCAAATCGCCATCGCCGATGATCGTGCCATCAGCTCCGAACAATTCAAGGCGGTAATGATCGGCATGAGCGCCCATCACCGAGAGGCTGAGGACAACGGTCACCCCGGACTCCATGCGCATCAACAGCGCGGCGGTGTCGTCGGCGGTGACGTGCAGGGTGCTTCCGTCGGGCAGGACGCGCACGGGGTCGCTGGTGCGAACCTCCGCACAGACGGAGACCGGGCGCCCGAGCAGGCTGCACAAGAAGTCCAGGTCGTGCACCAGCATGCCGGCCAGGTAACCGCCGCCCTGCTCGCGGTCGTACATCCAGTTCGCCTGAAGTGGATGGCCCGGGTGCCAGTAGGAGGCGCTGCGGCTGACTCGCGCAAAGTACTGGGTGCCGAGGAAGCCCGAACGCACCCGGTCCGCGACGGCCAACCAGTCTGGATTCCAGCGGTTCTCGAAGCAGCAGGCAGTGGGCACATTCCCCGCGGCCGCAGCACGCACCATCGAACGGGCCGCATCGAGGTCCCCGGCAAGCGGCTTCTCGCACAGCACCGGCTTACCGGCCGCCAAGGCGGCGAGCGTCATGTCGTGATGCAGCACGGTGGGTGTTGCAACGGAAATGACGTCCAGGTCGTCGCGGGTCACGAACGACTCCCAGTCGGTCGAGGTTGCCTCGATGCCCAGTTTGGTGGCGACCCGCTCCAGCCGCTCAGGCGTCCGCGCGCAAAGGGCGACGGGTTCGAAGCCCTTCGCCGCCCGAAAACCTGGCACCTGCACGTGCGCACCCCAGCCCACGCCGATGATGCCGACCCGCAACGTCATATGCGCTCCTCGATCTGTTCCAAAATCGGTCTCCAACTAGTGACACTAATGTTAGATATCTATGGGACTCAAGAGCCGGACCGCACCACATCCAACGATTTGGTCGGGTGCCCCGCCATTGCCTAAAAGTGACACTAGTGCCAGAATCGGGAATTGTGAGCGCGATTGACATCGACGAGCAGCAGTTTGCACCGCTGATCGACCTGCAGTGGTGGCAGGACCACCCGGGCGACCGAGCGGAGCTCTACCAGCGGCTGCGCGATGCCGGCGCCCCCGTATTCGTGCGAACCAACCGGTCCGACTCGCCCCGGCCGCGCGGATTCTGGGCGGTCGGCTCGCACCGCGACGTCAGCGACATCAGCCGCAGGCCCGAAGACTTCAGTTCTGGTCAGGGCACGCAGATCTTCGACCAGAGCGCGGAGCTGCGCGAGTACCGTGGCTCGATCATCGATATGGATGATCCCGAACACATGCGGCTGCGCAAGATCGTCTCCCGCGGCTTCAGTCCTCGGATGCTGTCCGCGTTGCGCGGGCTGGCCGAGGAAACGACCGCGGAAATCCTCGATGAGATGCCGCGCTCGGGTGAGTGCGACTTCGTCTCCTCGTTCGCAACGCTGCTGCCGCTGCGCATCATCGACAACATGCTCGGCGTGCCCCGCGAGCACGAGCAGTTCATCCTGCGCGCCACCAATATCGTGCTGGGCGCCTCGGACCCCGAGTACGTGCCCGACCAGACGGTCGAGGGCATCGGGGCGGCCGTCACCGAGATCAGCGAGCAGCTGATCGAACTGCTGAAGGGCATCGCCGAGGACCGCATCGCCCATCCCCGCGACGACGTGATCAGCAAGCTGGTCACCTCGGACGAGGAGAACCTCACGCCCCAGGAGCTGGCGAAGTTCTTCATCCTGTTGATCGGCGCGGGCAACGAGACGACCCGCAACGCGCTCACCCACGGCTTGCTGATCCTCAGTGCTCATCCGGACCAACGCGACCGGCTGCTGGCGGATTACGACCGGCTGGCACCGACAGCGGTCGAGGAGATCCTGCGGTGCGCCAGCCCGGTGATCCACATGCGCCGCACGGTCACTCGTGACGGCGTCACGCTCACCGACGCCAACGGTGACGCCACCCATGTCTTCAACGCGGGCGACAAGGTCGTGGTCTGGTATCCGGCCGCCAACCGCGACCCCGCGGTGTTCGACGATCCGGAGGCGTTCGACATCTCACGAAAGCCCAACAATCACATCGCCTTCGGCGGCCCCGGCCCGCACTACTGTCTTGGGGCGCACCTGGCCAGGCTCGAGTTGAACGTGGCGTTCAAGATGCTCTATCAACGCTACCCGGACATCACTGCGGCTGGGGAACCCGTCATGCTGAGGTCGAATTTCGTCAACGGCATCAAACATTTGAAGGCCACCTACACACCATGACTTCGATCGAGCCGGTGTTGTCCGTCGTGGCGGACGGCATCATGACCATCACGCTGAACCGACCCGAGGCCGCCAACGCGGTGCGACCCGACGACCGGGACGCACTCATCGGACTGTTGACCAACGCAGACGGCGACGAGAAGGTACGGGTCGTGGTGTTGCGGGCCAACGGCAAGCACTTCTGCTCGGGGGCCGACGTGGGCTCGCTGGCCGAGCGCCGGGCACAGGGTCAGAAGCGGGTCATGGAGCCCACGCGCCGCATCATGAACGGCGCCCAGAAACTGGTGGCCGGCATCCTCGATTGCAACAAGCCGGTGGTCGCCGCGGTCCATGGCGCCGCCACCGGGTTGGGCGCACACATGGTGTACGCATCCGACCTGGTGATCGCGACCGAGAACGCTTATTTCGCAGAGTCGTTCGTCAAGCGCGGGTTGGTTGTCGACGGCGGCGGCTGCTACCTACTGCCCCGGCGCATCGGTATGCAGAAAGCCAAGGAGCTGACCTTCTTTGGGGAGCGGCTCACCGCCGCCGAGGCGTTGGCGCTCGGACTGGTGAACCGCGTCGTCAGCACGGAGGAATTCGACACCGTCGTGGCGGATTTCGCCGGCAGGCTTGCCGGTTCGCCAACGAGCGCCATCGCGTTCACCAAGCGTCTGCTCAACGACTCCCCCGACACCGATCGGTCCGGTGCGTTCGTCGCGGAGGCCATGGCGCAGGAGATCCAGTCCTATTCGCACGACTCGACCGAGGGCGTGCAGGCGTTCGTCGAGAAACGTCCGACCGAGTTCACCGGATGGTGACGACGATGGCGCGCGCGGATATTCCCACCATCGATGCCGCCAGTGCCCCCTACTGGGAGGCCGCCCGGCAGGGTCGACTGTTGATCGCCCAGTGCGCGACGTGCGGCAGGGTGCATCACTACCCTCGGCCATTCTGTCCGCACTGCTGGAGTGAAGACGTGCACCCGGTCCAAGCCAGCGGGGCGGGCATACTCTATACGTATTCGGTTGTATACGTGAATGATCTGGCTCCGTTCAAGGAGCGATTGCCGTACGTGGCAGCCATCGTCGAATTGGACGAGGGCCCGCGATTGATGACCACGATCGAGAACATCGAACCGGAGCGGCTTGCGGTCGGCATGGGGGTGACCGCGGTGTTTCGACCCGTGAACGACGACGATCCCGACAGCCCCTACCTGACGGTGTTCATACCCAACGAGGAGAACGCATGACCGGACTACTTGACGGCAAGGTCGCCCTGGTGACCGGGGCGGGCCACGGCATCGGCCGCGGACACGCGCTCGAACTCGCCAAGCACGGCGCGACGGTAATCGTCAACGACCTGGGTACGAGCCTGTCGGGTGAGGGTAGCGGCAAGGTCGCCGACGAGGTCGTCGCCATCATCGAAAACCGCGGCGGTGTAGCAGTTTCGGACTTCAGCGACGTCGGAGACGAGGAGCAGGTCGACCTCGCTGTCGAACGGGCGTACTCGCAGTTGGGTCGACTGGATATCGTGGTGAACAACGCGGGCATCGTGCGCGACAAAGCGATCTGGAACATGAGCGTCGATGACTTCGATCTGGTGATGCGGGTTCACGTCCGCGGCAGCTGGCTCACGAGCCGGGCCGTCGCCCGAAAGTGGCGGACCGAGTCCAAGGAGTCGGGCGGAAAGGTGTACGGCCGGATCATCAACACCACGTCTGGCGCCGGCCTGCACGGCCACTTCGGCCAAACCAACTACAGCGCTGCCAAGTCGGCGATCGTGGGACTCACGCAGACCTTGAGCCTGGAGCTGGCGTCGATCGGCGCCACGGTCAATGCCATCAGCCCGGGCGGCCGCACCCGGATGTCCGCCTCCATGCCAGGGGCGGCCGCACCGATCGAGCCCGACGAGCGCGCCGAGGACGAGTTCGATCCCAAGGACCCGTCGCTGGGCTCACCGGTGGTCGCCTGGCTGGCCAGCCCGGAGGCTGGTCACGTCAGCGGCCAGGTGATCAGGGCCATGGGTGAACACGTCCAACTACTCAAGGGCTGGCACCCGGTGGCATCGGTATCGAACGGCGAGAAGCGCTGGGATGCGAATACATTGGGCACGATCATGGCGACCGACGTGTTCGGCACCCGAAACACCGGCCTGCGGCTGGGCGGCTGACGTGGCAGACATCGCGGAAGTCGAGCGGGAGTTCCGGCGCTACTTCATGACGGGTCCCGTGCACGAAGATTGGGCAGCCTGGGCAAAGCTGTTCACCGACGATGCAACGTATTTCGACCACTTCTACGGCACCTTCACCGGTCCCGACGAAATCACCAAGTTCCTCGAGGGGACGATGGGCGCGGCGCCAGAGGTCTACAGCCCACTCGTCTGGTACGCCGTCGACGGTACCCGTGTTGCCTACAAAGTCGTCAACCGCGCCGACAACCCGGAACCCGGCGGCGAACCCATCGACTTTCCCTCGTATCAGTTCATCGAGCATGCCGGCGAAGGCAAATGGCGCTCAGAAGAGGACGTCTGGGTGTTCGCGGAGATGAAGGTGTTCGCGCGGCGCTATGCCAAAGCCGTCGTTGACCATCCGCAGACATTGGAACAGCAACTGCGCCGCGAAAACTGGGGCTCGTGGGTCGACTGGGCGCGTCCCGCACCCGGACATCAAGCCGCCCCCTCATGGCTGGACAAAGACAATTTCGTGCCGTTCACCGGCATTGGGGACATCGACTTCGGCATCCGCTCGCACTGACGCCTGCCGACAGCGGGCTCCGCGAATCTACCTGCTGCGCTATGGGGTTGATTCAGCAGCCTCGACGAATAACGCACCCATACGGTCGGGTGTGCTGCCGTGCAACACTAGTTCGTCGGCTCCCGCCTCGCGATAGCGCTCGAACATCTCGCGACAGGACCGCGCCGATCCGATCGCCGCCGCTTCGGCAGTCCAAGCGGCGGGTAATACCGACGCCACCTCGACGAGTTCCGCCCGGGTGAGCACGGAATCGGCCGCGCCCCTGACGTTGGCGAGCAGCGGGTGAGATCGCAACTGTGACAACGGCTCCAGATCCCACCCATTGGCTTCCGCCAAACGCTCCCCGAAACCTGGAATCTGGTAGTAAGTCACGGCCCGCGCCCCGACCACGGCTAGTTCCTCCTCGGCATGAAGTTCGCACGCCGTCACGACTGTCGCATACACCCGTACGCTGCCCTGCGGCCGCCGAGCGGCCCGTTCGGCATCGCGGACGCGCCCCACCGAGCGTCGAACCGCTGCGGGCGTCAGGAACGGGTGCAGCAGCACACCGTCGAAGTGGTGGCCCGCGAGTTCGAGACCCTTGGGGCCGATCGCCGCAAAGACCAGCGGCGGGACCGGTTGGTCGGGGACGTCGTTGAGCCGCAACGACGGATACGTGCCGGCTGGTCCGTCGTACCGGACCTTCTCACCTCGGCAAAGCCGACGGAAGATGTCGACGTGATCGACGATCGAGGCGTTTGTCGACCGTGGCAGCCCAACGGCCTTCCACATTGCGTCCACCGAGCGACCGACGCCCAGCACGAACCGCCCACCCGACAGCGCCTGCGCGGTCATTGCCAACGACGCCAGCAGGGCGGGATGGCGAGACTGCAAATGCGTTATGCCCGAACCGATTCTGATGCTCGATGTAGCCTGGCCGACTGCCCCAGCGATCACGCCGAGATCCTTCGTGCCCCACCGCTCACTGAGCCAGACCGTGCTCATGCCGTAGCGCTCGGCCGCTTGCGCCTGAGAAATCACCGCACAGGGGTCGGTGACGCGACCGGGCAATACGTAGGCGCCGAGAGCGATGCCGCTATGTCCATTGCCAGCCATGAACGCTATTCTGACAGTAGTGTTCAGTTTTTGAAAGGATGCCGATGGCATACACCTCCGCGCGCGGGGACCTCGGTGATCGGGTGGGCGAGGTACTGCACACCTGGCTGCCCCCGCGGGTGGCGCCGGCCGGAGCGACGGACTTCGAGATCACCGATTTCAGTGCGCCGTCGGCGGGCTACTCGGGCAAGACGGCGTTCTTCACCGCAAGCTGGACCAACGCGACGGGCAAGCGAAATTCCGAGGAGCTGGTGCTGCGAGCGCAGGCCGAAAACCACCAGCTGTTCACCGCACCTGACGCTCCCCGTCAGGCCGAAGTCATGCAACGGCTTGGCGCACAAGGCCTCCGAGTGCCGGACATCGTCGCCATTGAGCGCGATGCGACCCTTCTGGGGGCGCCGTTCTACCTGATGCGACGAGTACATGGCCGGACACCGTCAGATGTACCGAGCTGGCACAAGCGCGGCTGGACTGTCGAGTTATCTACGCCGCAACGGGACCTTCTGTGTAACAACGGTTTACGCGCGCTGGTGGACGTACACCGAGTCGATGACATCGAAACGTTGCGATTCCTCCGCGGGGAGGGCGACTCGAACCGCACCGCGCTGCAGCGCTATCTCGGCAAGCTCAGCAGCTGGTATGACTGGTGCCGGGACGACGTCGTCGTCGGCCGCGACACACTCGCGCGTGCACTCGAAGTCATTGTCGAGTCCGCACCCGACACCGACGCCGAGACGGTGGTGTGGGGAGACGCGAGGGTCGGAAATATGTGCTTCGGTGACGACCTGTCGGTGGTGGCACTCTTCGATTGGGAAACCGCAGGCACCGGCCCGCCCGACATCGACGTCGGGTGGTGGCTCATGTTCGAGCGCTTCTTGTGCGAGGGCCTGGGCTTCACCCGGATGCCAGGGGTCCCGGACGACGACGAAATTGTGCGCCGATACGTCGAATTCGGCGGAACGCTCACCGGAGACATCGCCTACTACCAACTGGTGGCAGCCTTCGTGCTGTCACTGATCAACAATCGACTTGCCCGGTTGCTGGTGCGCGACGGGTTGGACGACGCGACGGCAATGAGCTACCCGCGAACGTCGGTCACGTTGGTCGAGCAGTACCTCGGGTGTCTGTGACGCGTCGACGATCCCCGGCGGCCATCACTCTTCTGACGATTTCGTCATGCCAGGGCGAGGGTTGCCAAGATGTCGGGCGTATATGCCTGCGCCGGCGCCACCCACGGCCCGGCATGCACTGCGTCGAGCGCGGCGCCCAGCTCGGGACGCCGACGTAACACCGCTTGCATCCGCGCGCGCCGCGCGGTCCGATCGGGCATGCCGAACCCGGTCAGCAGGTCGGTCAACGCACTCGCGAACCGCAACCGGGCCATCCTGGTCCGCCGCTCTTCGGAGTACCTGGCCAGCCCATGTGGCGACCAATCGGGTCCGTCGAGCAGCGACTCGGACAGCATCCGCGCATCTCGCAGGCTGATCGCCAAGCCCTGGGCGGTCACGGGATTGCTCCAGCCCGCGGCATCACCGACGAGGGCCACGCCGGGAACCACGGGCTCGTCGATCCACGCGTCATTCATCGGGAACGTCGCGCAGGGGCCGATCGGGATCGCCTCTGCCAGCGCGTCAGATCGCGGAAAGATCGGTGTACGAAATGAATTCAGAAACTTGGCTACCGCAGTCGGACCCTGCAGCGGCTCCGGGTCATTATCGCTTCGAGCGACGTACAACCGGAGCCGGTTGTCGGCGCGCGGGATCACGATGTATTGATTGCGTCCATCCACGGAGATGGCCGTCTCGGCTCGATCCCACACTCCGCCGTCATCGACCAACATTCCGGTGAGCTTGACCCTGGCCCTGGTCGTCGACAGTGATATTCCGAGCCCGGATCGGGTGGCGGATTTCTTGCCGTCCGCACCGACGACGAGCCGGCATCTGGCGACCTCGGTGCGACCGTCCACTTCATAGCTCACCGATGGATCAGCGCCTGCGCGCACCGTCGAGCGGCGCACACCGCGGACGACCGTCGCCCCGGCCTTCGTCGCGGCAGCGGCCAGGGCTTCGCGCAGTTCGGGGTGACCGACGCCGATGATTCCCGGAGCGTCATCGACGACATTGGACAGATCGCGGGCCCGACGCTGGGCCTGTTCCGCACTCAGCGATTCGTCGTAAGGCACCATCTTCGTGATCAGCGAGACGCCCTCGGTCTCCAAGATCGTGTTGGCTATGCCAAGCTCGGTGGCCTCCCGAAATCCCCACGGCACCAACGCTTCCCCTCGCACGATATCCCGGTAGACACGTTCGCGCTCAAGCACAGTGACGGCAACGCCCATTCCGGCCAGGCGGAAGGCCATCGCACATCCAGCGATGCCGCCTCCGATCACGATGACGTCGGCGTCCACGATCACCCCTTCCGAGAATCCCATTTACTATGACATAATGGGCGGATTCAAAGCCAGCCGAGAGGAGCCCCATGCCGCGATCCCGTGGCGGTACACAACGACAGCCCCTCTCAACATCGGACTTGATGGATGCCGCGCTGCGCGTGGTGGCGCGGTCATCGCTGGATCGGCTGACCGTCCGCGCGGTGGCCGACGAGTGTGACGTCACGGCGCCGGCTATCCACTACCACCTGCGCGGTGGTGAGGGACTCGCCGACCGAGTTGTGGAGGCGGTCGCCGCGCGGATCGACGTGACTGTCGACCCGCAAGCCTCGTGGGTCGATCAATATCTGGCGCTCATCACCGCGATGGATCGCGCGTTCCTCGCCTACCCCGGCACCGGGCTGCGGGCGCTTACCGCTACGGGCCCGTCGCCGGGCGCGGAGCGGCTGACGAAGTCGGCGACGCAGATCCTGCGCGAGGCGGGGTTTTCCGAGACCGCTGCTGTGCAAACCTTCACCACCACCTACCTCATTTTCGTCGGATGGCTTGCCACCCGAAATCTCGCCCAAGGCCACCGAGTCCATCCATCGCTCGCTGCCGCGGGCGCGCAGGGCTTGGCGGACGACGGCGACCAACCCCTGGTCGCCGCGATCCGGCGCGTGCTGACAGCAGCCGAAGGAGAACGTGGATGAACGCACAGGATTCGGGATGGCTCCGCAAGTACTACGCGGACTGGGACTCCGGCGACATTGACGCGATCACATCGTGGTTCGCCGACGATGTGGTGCTCGAGGACGTCCCCACCGGCCATGTGGCACGCGGAGCGCAGGAGGCGCGCAGCTTCGTGAACGGTGCACTGAAGATGGCGCCCGGCGCCTCGTACGAGGTGATCAGCGTGCTGTCCGAGGGCGATCGATTCGCCGTTGAGTGGGTGATGCAACCCGCAGGCCTGCACGGGGCATCCATCGGCACCGTGCGCAACGGCAAGGTCGCCACCAACCGCGACTTCTGGGACTCCTCGCCGTCGAAGCAGTGACGCGCGTTAGAACTGCGCCCCATGCCCTGGTCGACCGAGAGCCGGGTCGCGGTGACGAAACGAGACTCGTCCGACGCCAGCCAACACACCGCGGCTGCAACGTCTTCCGGCTCGCACGCCCACTGCGGCAGGAACGGCGTTCCCATTTGTTGAGTGACGAATTGGCCTCGATCTCGGAGAACAGCGCAGCCTGCGATGCAGCGGGATCGCGAATGTCCGCGACGAACACGATGATTCGGCCGCCTTCGGCCTCCATCAATTGCACGGTTTCGGCGAGGTCGGCGGCGATGACATCAGCGCCTTGCGCTGCCATGCGCACCGCGTGCGCGCGGCCGTGTCAGTCGAGTTGCAGCGGACCCTCGCGTACGGCGGTGCCCAATAACCCGAGTTCGACGCCTGCCTCGGCGGCGGCTTCACGACAGGCCGCAATGTCTTTACGCAAAAACGGCCCAGCCAGCTCGGTGAACCGGTCCATTCCCCCGATACGATGCGCGTGCGCGGCGACGACGCTTCCGGCGCTACACACCTGCAGCGTCGACAACAGCACATCAGGTTCGACACCGAGTTGTGCGCCCAATTGGGTTGCGGCAGCAAGGAGTTGACCATTCGCCGCGAACAGCAGGTTGTTGACGAGCTTGATGGAGAGGGCGGTTCCCAGCGCCCCGGTCGCCATCACCGGGTCGGCGTATGCGGACAGGATTGGCTTCACCGCGGTAACGGCGTCGAGCGGTCCCCCGATCAGCACGGTGAGCGTGCCCGCGGCAATGTCGTCTGCCGTGCCACTGACCGGAGCATCGAGGATCACCGGTGCGCTGGCGCAATCGTCGGCCAGCTCCTGCAGGGTGGACACGGTGCCAGTGGTGTGCGAGACGAACACTGATCCCGGCTTGGCGTTTGCGACAAATCCACCTGGCCCAAGCCCTGTTTCGCGGAGTTGTGCATCGGAGAACAAACACGAGATCAACACGTCACTGTCTCGCGCCAATGCTGCGATGGAATCGACTGGCACTGCGCCCTTCGTCTCCAGCCTGCGGCGAGTGTCCTCGCGCCTGACGTATATCCGCACATCGTGGCCGGCGTCGAGCAATCGCCCAACCATCGGTTCTCCGAGTTGCCCGGCGCCGAGGAATCCGACTGTTGTGCCCACGCGGCTACGTCAGCGCCACGACAGGGGCAGCGAGTCGACCCCGAACACCTGACCGCCATGCTCGATCGCCTGGCCGGCCAGTTCATAGTCGGGAATGCGCTTGTGCCACTCCTCCAACACCACCGCCATCTCCTGACGGGCCAAGTGCGAACCGAGGCAACGGTGCGGTCCGCCCCCGAAGGACAGGTGACGGGTCACTCCGCGATCGAGGTCAACCTTGCGAGCGTCCGGATAGGCCGACCCGTCCCGTCCCGCAAACGCCAGTGAGAACGACGCCATATCGCCCGCCTTGATCGGGCAACCATGGAAGTCCATGTCCTGGGTCGCCTTTCGGGCAGTCTGGACGATCGGATACACGCGAAGCAATTCCTCGACTGCCTTGGGAATGAGCGCGGGATCGGCGACGACCCTGTCGCGGTCGGCAGGATGAGTAGCCAGATGGAGCATCGCGTACGACAGCTGGTTGGAGACCGTGTCCAGTCCCGCCATGAACAACAACAAGAGGCAGTTGAGCAGCTCCATGTCGTTGATCGGCTCGCCGTCGACGGTCCAGTCGATAGCCTTGCTGACGATGTCGTCGGCATCTGGGTCGCGGTTCTCGCGTCGCTGTTGGATGAGGCTGGCGAAGTAGCCCATGACGTGCGTCATGCCCTCCAGTCGCTTGGCGTTGACCTCTTCGCCCACGCCACTTTGATGCAGGATCATGTCCTCCCACGACAGGAACTGCTCGAGATCCTCGACCGGCATGCCCATGATCGTCAGGAACACCGTTGAGGGGAACACGCGCGCAATCTGCTCGACGAAGTCGCACTCACCCTTGCCGACGAGCTCGTCGACGAGTTGCGCCGCAAGCTTCTGCTGTGCGGCGCGCAGACCCTTGACCCGGCCGGGTGAGAAGTACTCCGCCAGCACCTGACGCCACTTGGCGTGATCGGGCGGGTCGATCATGATCGGGATCCACTTGTACGGCGGCTCCGGATCCGTCGGCACGATGACACTGCTGGACCAGAGCTCCGGGTGCTGCAGCCCGTCCAGGATCACCGAGTTGTCGGTGAACACCCAGTACTCCACGTCGGCCTCCCGGTTGCGGAAAGCCGGCCGGGCTTCGTCCTGACATTCGTCCAGTAGGCGGAAGTGCGCCAGCGCGGGCGAGTCCGGCGTGTTCATCTCGATCGCCTTGACGGGGCACGTTGCGCCGGGCTGAGATTCGCTCATCGCGTCCTTCCCAATCTGGCCGATCAACGCGACAACCGGCCGACGCGCACTAGGTTAACTATGTTAAATGGTTAACGCAATAGTGCCGACAACTCTCACCGCACCGCGAAGCCGGCGTCTAGCGGCCAGGTGATCCCGGTAATGAACTTCGCTTCGTCAGACACCAGGAACGCCACGGCGTTCGCGATGTCCTCCGGCATCAGCACGGGTATGGGCAGCGCGTTCTGCATGGACGACAACGCGGGGTCGTTGGCTTCTACCATTGCGGCCATGGCGTCATTCATCACCATCCCGGTCGCAACGCCCGTCGGGTGGATCGTGTTGACCCGGATGGAGTACTGCGCAAGCTCGTTGGCCAACACCTGCATCAACCCGACCACGCCACGCTTGGCGGCGGGGTACGCCTGCCCGCCAGCCCTGTCCGTGCCGGTGGCCTTCAGCCCGGCGCTCGAGGATGTCATGACGATCGACCCGCCCCGACCGCCATCGATCAGGGCCGGGGTGGCGGCTTCCACCGTGTTCCATACGCCGATCAGATTGACGTCGATGATGTCGCGGAACGTCTGGCGTCTGTCCCCGCCGCCACCCAGCCGGATGACGCCGGCGTTCGCGATGACGATGTCGAGGCGCCCGAACTCGGCGAGCCCGTCGGCCACGACCTGCTCGACCGCGTCACCGTCGCGCACGTCGGCCTGCCGGGCGACGATGCGCCGACCCTCTTTCTCGACGAGCTTGACGGTCTCGTCGAGGTCCTCGGGCCTGGCGTTGGGATAGTCGATCGAAGCGATGTCGCGGCAGATGTCCAACGCGATGATGTCGGCACCGTCCGCCGCGAGTCGGACTGCATGCGCGCGCCCCTGACCTCGCGCAGCTCCGGTGATGAAGGCGACTTTGCCGTTCAGATCTCCCACGGTCCTGCTCCTCGTATCTAGTTCGACGTACTTCCGGTGTGAATCCTGGCCAGCCGCAGGCCTTCCTGCGGATCGTCAACCTCGATGTCCCAGTTCTCGCAGGAGCACGTGCAGCGGTAATGCCCGTCCTCGGGCAGGATTGCCTGGCCGTCACACGAGCCGCCGGTGTTGGCGATGCTGGTGAGGAACTCGAGCGGTTTCTCGTGCAGTGCGCTGTCGTCGGACACCGACCTACTCCTCGACTCGGAAGACGGGGAGTAGCCAGCCGTCGGCAATCGGGGAAAAGTCCACGCGCACTGACATTCCGATTGCGACGTCGGTGGGGGCGACGTCGACAATGTTGGACACCAGTCGAGCGCCGGGAGCATCGGGAAGGTCCAGCACGGCGGGCACCAGGACCAGCTCCGGCATACCGGGGAAGCCGTGCACGACAGCGAAGCTGTAGACGACTGCCTCGCCAGTGAGTTCAACCCAGTTCACTTGCTTTGATCGGCAATTGGGACAGAACACGGTCGGGGGGAGGCGGAAGGTGTGGCAGTCGGCGCACTGCGGCGCCACCAGACGACGTTCCTTCGCCGCCTGCCAGAATGGCTCGGTGTCTTTGTTGACCGCGATTCGGACATGCTCGCCGGGAATGGTGCTGGCCAACGTGGCGGCGGCGGTGCTCACGCCGCGCGCCCCAGGATCAGCCCGCTGACGGGAATACTCGCGGGACCGCCTGTGACCAAAGCCAATTCGGCGTTCTGCACCTGATTGATGGCAGTGCCGCGCATCTGCTCCACCCCTTCCATGATGTGCGTCATCCCGATGATGTAGGCCTCGGAGAGTTGACCACCGTGGGTGTTGACCGGAATCGACCCGCCGTCGTACCGGATGGCTCCACTCTCGACGAACGCACCGCCCTCCCCCTTCTCGCAGAAGCCGTAGTCCTCCAGTTGCATGAGCACCATGGGCGAAAAGTGGTCGTAGAGCAGTGCCACGTCGATGTCGGCGGAGCTGATGCCCGCCTGCTCATAGAGCCGCTTGGCGATCGGCGCGTTGCCCGAGGAGGCGAAGTATTCGTCGCGCATGCCCATCCAGGCGAACGCCCTCCCCCAGTCGCGGACGCCACCGTGCGCGGCAGCGACCACCGGCACGGGCGGCTGTCGGAGGTCATTGGCTCGGTCCATGCTGGTGGTGATCACAGCGACAGCACCGTCGGTCTCCTGGCAGAAGTCGTAGAGGCACAACGGCTCCGCGATCATCCTGGCGTTGAAGTAGTCCTCGATCGAAAGCGGTTCGGGATGCATGGCCTTTGGCCGGTTCGCTGCGTTGGCCCGTGTCGAGAGGGCAATTTCCGCGAAGGCCTCGCGCCGAGTGCCGTAGAGGTGCATGTGCCGACGGGCCATCACCGACATCAGGTGTCCGGGGCCGAACAATCCGGACGGTTGCAGGAACGAGTTGATCGGGTCGGGTTCCAACGCCGAGAAGACCGACCCCAGGCGCTGTTTGGCTTGTTGCAACGCCATCACCGTGACGACCACCGACGCGTCGCCCGCCACGATGGCCGCCCGCGCCAGACCGATTGCCCCTGCCGATCCGCCCCCGCCGGAGGTCAAGGCCGCGGTGAATCGCACCTCGGGAATCCCAAGGGTCTCCATGAAGTCGGCGGTATCCATCTTCTCGGTGTAACCCGCACTGGCGCCCGAATAGAAGGCGAAGCCGTCGATGTCTGTCACCGGGATACCCGCATCTTCGCAGGCTGACAAGATGGCGTCGCCGGCGAGTTCGGTGATCGACCTGGGCAACGATCCACCCCGCTTGTAATACGGGGTGGCGCCGATGCCGACGATCGCGACGTCGCGCAATCCAGACGAATGGGGCATGTTGTCAGAACTTCTCGGCCGGAATGGGAGGGACGTCCGGAAACAGTTCGTAGAACGTGCCCTGGGTGATCCGCAGCCGGGTCTCGTCGCTGATGCCGTCGAAGAGTCCCTTCAGGGTGTCCTGGGTATGGCCGAATGTCCCTTCCATATGCGGGTAGTCGCTACCGAACATCACGTTCTTGTAACCCATGTGTTCGTAGGCGGCGACAGCGCTCTCGTCATGCTGGAACGATGCGTAGACCTGGCTGAAGAGGATCTCCTTGGGGTTGCGTTCCAGCTTCGGACGCACCGCCATGTGATGCTGGCGATAACCCTCCAGCAGCCGGTCGCCAAGGAACGGCACCCACGTCGCGCCGCCCTCAGAGATCAGGACCTTCAAATCGGGATGACGGTCCAGCGCACCGGAGGCAACCATTTTCATCGCTGCGCGTTGGCCGGAGAAGGTGGTCTCGGTGTAGTTCATGATCGCGCCACCCGGGCCGCGGTAGACCTGCCCCGCTCCGCCCGATGCGCCACCGACGGTCATATCCACCGGATCGGTGCCGATGTGAAATGCGATCACCATGCGAGCATCTTCGGCGGCAGCCCACAACGGCTCCCACTCTTTGCGATGCCAATCGGGAGCGCTGGGGTGCGGGGTGGTCGGCAGGAAGACCGCCTTGAAGCCCTGCTCTGCGGCCCAACGCAATTCGTCGACCGCGTCCTCGACCACGAGTGTCGACACCTGCGCGGTCACCACGTATCGCGGCGACACCGCGCAGATCTCCTCGAGTGCCCACTCGTTGCTGGCGCGCATGCAGGCCTTCAGCAGTTCGGGGGTCCGGAAGGTCGACGCCCACATGCCGAGCGACGGGAAGATCACCTCACCCCACACGCCCTCCTTGTCAAGGTCGCCGAGCCGGGCCGTGGCGTCCCGGATGCCCTGCGGCTTCATCGATTCTTCGATGAAGGCGGTCATCGCCGACGACGGCAGCTTGCGCCGAAAGATCTGCCCGTCAACGGATACCGTTTCGTACTCGCCGTCGGGATCTTTCTCCGCGCGTGGCGTCAAGTCGGCAAGGGCCTTCGGTAACCGGGACTGCCAGAGATCATCGGGCTCCAGGAAGTGGGAGTCACCTGAATTAGTCCAGATCATGCTCATGGGTCCTCCACGGGTCCGTTGCCTTCTCGAATGATGCCAGCTGATGAAACAGAAGTCCACGCTTTTTAATGTGAAGGCATTATTATTTCCTCAGACGGGGTGCTGTCGGCGAGACTGGTCCGGACCGGAAGGAACGTCGTGACGGAGTTGGACACTGAATCGGCCGCGGGTGTGCGCCGGCGCAATGCCTCGGGTGAATCGACTCGCGTGATGCTGATGCAGGTGGCCGAACGCTTGTTCGCCACCCGCGGGATCGAGGCCGTGACGCTGCGGGAGATCCAAGAGGCCGCCGGCCAATCGAACACCTCGGTGATCCGCTATCACTTCGGGTCTCGCGATGGCCTTATCCGAGCGCTGATCGCCTACCGCCAAGCCTCGTTGGGTACCGACCGGAAGGCAATGCTCGCGCGCATGCGTGACGAAGGGAAGGAAGCGGATCCGCGAGCCGTGGTGTGGCTGCTGGTGCGTCCACTGGCCAACAGCATCGCGAACGGCGAGATGTTCGCGCCGTTCCTGGCGCGGCTCGCCGAGGATCCCCGGGCGCGCAGCGACTACTGGCCCGAACACGTCGACGACGACTTCACGCAGGAGCAGCTGGAAGACGTGGTCGACGCCGCGTTGCAGGACCTGCCGGAGCGAATTCGACGTGGCCGGACGTTTCAGCTGTACATCAGCCTCATCAACGTGCTGGCCGCCGCCGCCCGGTCCGGGCACGGAATCAGTGAGGCGCAGTTGCACAACTACGTGGATACCTGGGTCGGCATGCTGACCGCGCCGGTGTCCTACGAAACGCGCGCGCTGATGGCCGACGGCGACTAACTCCCGCCGACGATCTCCCTGGCGCGTAGGTCGGCGATGGCGTCGTCGTCGAGCCCCAACTCCCGCAGCACGGCATCGGTGTGCTGGCCAATGGTGCAGCCCGCGTCGGCCCTCGTTTGTGACCGCGAGAACCGGCACAATGGTGCGAGCCGGCGATGTTCTTCGAAGATCGGACTGACCGCGTCGACGGCATACCCTGCTTCATAGTACGAATCGGTCTGCAGCACGAGTTCCGAGTTCGCCTCGGTCACCTCGACACACCCTACGTCTTGTGCCGAAAGTTCTTGCTCCCACTCCGATTTGGTCTTGGTCGCGAACACCGGCGTCAGTGCGGCGATCAGGTCGGCGTCGTGGGCGGCGCGGGAGTCGGCGTCGGCAAAGCGCTCGTCGGCATGTAGATCGAGGTAGGGCGACATGGCCTTTGCCAGTGCGGGCCACTCGCGCGGTAGCGGTGCGGCGAGAAATACGTAACCGTCGGCGGCCCGGTACATCCGGTACAGCGCGTTCAATCCGAAGAATTCGTCGTCGGCGGCGGCGTCCGCAGGCCGGGTCGGGTAGCTCGCGTTGTACGGAATCATTGCCTGCTGCACGGTGCCGAGCATCGTGGTGACCGCGTTCGTCAGCGTCCGCCCCCTGCGCTTCGCGTACAGCGCAACCAACATCGCCGAACCGACACCGTGGGCCGCGATGCCGTCGGACTGAACCGCGGGGACGGCGCCGCCGGCGTGAAGCTTGACCGCCCTGGCATGGAGGTCGTCCAGGTCTGCGGCTGCCTCGCCGGTGTCGTGGCTGTCGATCAGTGCCAACCCGGATGCCGCACCGACGGACGGCGCGTAAGCCGCGCGGTGTGCAAACGGCCCGTCGACGCCATACCCCGAAGTCGTCACGAACGCCAGGTCCGGGTTCACCGCACGCAACGAGGCCTCGTCGATCTTCGATCGTTCGGCCGCCTTCCCGCGGAAGCACTGCAGCACGATGTCGGACCGCTTGGCCAGCTCGTACACCAGGTGGAGCCCTTCCGGCTTGGTGAAGTCGATCGCGACGCTTTCCTTGCCCTGCAACACCTTCGCGCCACCGGCTTCGGGGAACGCCACAAGGTTGCGGATGTTGTCACCCTCGAGCGGTTCGACTTTGATGACGCGGGCACCGAGGTCGGCCAATAGCGTCGCGCCGTACGGCCCGGCGAACATGCTGCCGAACTCGAGGACGGTGGTGCCCTTGAGCGGCGGATCGCTGGGGACGGGCCCCGACGTCGTCGCCGCACGTTCGACGGACTCCGCCAGGATCATCGACTCGTGGTGTTCGCCAAGTCGGGGCGCGGGGCGCACCTCGGTCAGCGGCTTGCCGTCCACGTGTATGAGCGTCGACGGTTGCCGCACCGGCCCGAGTTCGGGATCGACGACGGTGACGGCACGGCCGTCGTGCACCGTCTGCGGATGTTCCAGCGATTGCTCTGGGCTTCGGAACAATTCACCGCTGAGGTCGAGGTTTTCCGCCATGGCCTGCTGCCACTCGGCAAGGGTGCGAGCGCCGACCCGCTCGATCATCATGTCCCACCATTCCGTGCGCAGTTCGGGTGTCGGCAGCATCGGAAAACCCTGCCACTTCGGGTCGGCGAGCTCAGCGAGCAGGTCCAGTTCGGTGAGCCACGCTCCGATCAACTTCGGTGACACTTGCGCGAACTGCAGCCAGCGGCCGTCCTTTGTCGGACACACCAGCAGGGCGTAGATCAGGTAGGCCTGCGGTCGACCCTGATCGTCGTACGCGGCGTCCATTGGCTCGAAGGCGCCCGGATAGCGATCGAGCACCAGTTCGTAGAACCAGTTGTACGGATCCATCGAACCCATGCCCGTGACCAAGTTGGTTTCGACGGTCTGACCGAGCCCACTTGTATCGCGTTCCAGTAACGCGGCCAGGACAGCTTGAACGGCGGCGTGAGCCGCACCCCACGACGCATAAGGAAACGTCGTGAACGCCGGGCCAGGTCGCCCGGCAAGTCCGCGCTTCTCGTGCATGACACCGGTCTTGGCCATCACCAGGGCTTCCCAGCCCTTGTAGTCGCGGAACGGGCCCGTCGATCCCCAGCCGGTGATCGTCGCCACGACGAGCCGGGGGTAGGCCTTCGACAATGTGTCATGGGTGAGTCCGATGCGTTCGGCGGTGCCCGGCCGCAGGGTATTCACCATGACGTCGGCGCGGCGCAACAACTTTCGCAACCGGCCAAGGTCGGCGTCGTCGTGCAGATCGAGGGTCACGCTTCGCTTGCCCCGCAGGAGGGCAGGCCAACTGGGAAGGTCGCGCAGCGGGCTGCCGTCTGGCGGCTCGACAATGATCACCTCGGCGCCGCAGTCGGCGAGGAACTGTGTCGCCTGAGCACCGGGCAACGTCGTCGACAGGTCGACCACCACGAGGCCGGCCAGCGGACCGCCCGACGCCGAACTGGCTTCGCGCATACTCGCTCCCTAGCGTGAGCTCGTGTATCTCGTTTTACGTGTTGTGACGCACGCCACGCCAGCATCGCAGCGGCCAAGATTAATGTCAATGCATTAGTCTTTTGCGATGAGCGATCGGGTTGGCACATGACCGAGGAGCCCGCCACGCGGGGCGGATTTCCGACGATGCGGACCTGGGAAGAGCCTGCCGTACGCAGTCCGGGTGGTGGCGCCGAGTACGGCGAGATGATCGACGCGCTGCGCGGTTTCCTCGATGCCGTGGCCGCCGCGGCGCCGGACACCGCGACGACGATCACCCTGGCCGAGGACCTGAACGGATGGGCTGACCGGCTGGTCGAAGTGGCAGTGCCGGAGCGTAAGCAGGTCTTCGCGCGCAGGCTCGACCTACCCGGGCGCGGACAGACCATGTCCCCGAACTTCATTCCGACCGAGGGCGACACCCAGGGCGTACGTGGCACGGTCACGTTCGGTCGTTACTTCCTTGGTGGAGGCGGTGCTGTACACGGCGGAGCCATTCCCCTGCTCTTCGACGAGGTACTTGGCCGGCTGGCGAGCTCGGGCACTCGAGCACCGGCCCGAACTGCCTATCTGCACACCGACTTTCGATCCATCACGCCGGTAGGCAAGGAGCTTTCGGTACGGGCCTGGTTCGTCAGCGAACACGGACGCAAGCGCCTGCTGCGCGCCGAACTCCATCACGGCGATACCCTGTGCGCCGAAGCGGAGGGGCTGTTCATCGAGTTGCGTCCCGACCAACCCTGAGCGACGGCGCGTGTCGGGCGGCCGTTACTTCGGTCGCCGACGTTGAATCTCACTGTCGTGCCGGGCGATCAGCTCACGTAGTGCATGACGATCGGGCTTCAGCATCGGCGTCAGCGGCAGCTCGTCGACGATGAGCAGTTCGTCGGGCGCCTTGTAATCGGCCAGCTCAAGCGAAACATGTGCGCGCAAATCGGCCAGTGACGGTGGGCTTGCACCGTCCGCGGGGACCACGCAGGCAACACCCACCTCCCCGATCACCGGCGCGGAAACCCCAACCACGGCAGCCTGTTTGACATCAGGGTGACCGCTGAGAGTCTTTTCGACCTCGCCGGGATGCACGTTGTAGCCGCCGCGGATGTACATGTCACCACTGCGCCCGACCAGGGTGAGGTTGCCGTCGGCACCGAGTACACCGACATCGCCCGTGCGCAACCAGCCGTCCTGCAACACCTCCGAGGTGAGTTCCGGGTTTCGCCAATAGCCGCGCATAACGCAGGGGCCGTTGACCTCGACGACGCCGTCGGATCCGACGCGAAGGCGCATACCTTCGGCCGGCCGCCCGACGGTGCGGAATTGCACATCGGGGGTGTCGCCGGGTTCGGTGCCGCAAATGGTCGGGCATTCGGTCATTGCGTATCGCACCACAAGGGGGACGCCGATTCGTTCGGCCACCCGCCGCACCAGTGGGGGCGGCGCCGGTGCTGTGGCGACGACGCCGATTCTCAAGTGCGGCAATGTCTGTTTACTCACCTCGTCGAGATCGACGAGCTTGGCCCATTGGGTCGGAACCGCGCCCGCGACCGTGACCCGCTCATCGCGCAGCACATTAAACATGCCGCCGGCCGACCATGGACTGGGTGGCACGATGAGCGTGCTGCCCCATACCAATTGGTCCCAGAGCTTGAACATGTACCCGGCGTGCGCGAACGGGGTGGACGTGAGGCGCCGGTCGTATGGCGCACTCATAACACCCGATGCGGTGGCACCCGCGGCCAGTCGGTCGGCGTCATAGGCCGCGCCTTTCGGCGTGCCTGTCGTGCCGCTGGTGAATATCAATGCGACGAGGTCTCGTCGGGTGAGCTCCACCGCTGGTGGCGCCGACGCCGAGGTGTCCTTGGTCAGCGAACTGCGGGGCAGAATTCGACGCCCCACGTCCGGTAACGGGCCGAGCTGATCATCAGCGACGATCAGCATCGGATCTGCTTGGTGCAGAATCGATTCGATCTCACGCCTGCCAAGCCGGGGGTTGAGCCCGGTGGTGATCGCGCCAATCATGGCCGCGGCCGCGTAACACGTCGCGTAGTCGATGCCTGACGGCAGCCACAGCGTCACCACGTCGCCCTTGCCGATACCGAGGTCGGCGAACTGATTCGCGACGGCTCGGGCGCGGCCGATCCAATCCGCGAACGTGATTCGCGCCCCCGGTTCGACGTAGGCCTCGATGTCGCCGTGCACGGCGGCCGCTGACTCCAACATCGCCCGGGTGTCGGCAACGGCGAAACTCAGCGGAGCACGACCCATCTATGGCTGCTCGTTACCGAGAATCATGGTGCCACTGGAGCAGAACCACCCACCGGTGCCGCTGACGCAGGCGATCTTCGCACCGGGCACCTGGCGCGACCCGCATTCGCCCCGCAGCTGGCGCACCGCCTCCACCAAGAGAAACAGGCCCCGTTGCCCGGGATGGCACGCGGAGAGTCCCCCACCGTCGGTGTTCGTGGGGAGTTCACCGCCAAGTCGCAGTGATCCCTTCTCCACGAACGGGCCGCCCTCGCCCTTCGGGCAGAAGCCGAGGTCCTCCAGCGTGAGCAGGAGCATGTAGGTGAAAGCGTCATAGATCTCGGCCACGTCGACATCGGACGGCGTTACCCCGGCCCGCGCGAACGCCAAGGGTCCGCTGACCGAAGCGGGGCCGACAGTGAGATCGTCCCACTGCGAGGTGAGCATGTGCGAGGTGGTTTCGGCGGCACCGAGCACCCAGATCGGCTTGGACTTGAGATCTTTCGCTCGATCGGCACTGACGAGCACGGCGGCCGCCCCGCCGTCACTGCGGATGCAGCAGTGCAGTTTGGTGAACGGGTCCGCGATCATCGGACCGTCGAGCACATCGTCGATGGTGATCGGTTCGCGGTAGTAGGCCTCGGGGTTGTCGGCCGCATTGAACCGCGCCGACACTGCGACCTCGGCCAGTTGTTCGATGGTGGTGCCGTAGCTGAACATGTGCCGACGCGCTGCCATCGCATACTTGGAGATCAGCGTGTGCCCGTATGGCGCCTCCCACTGCAGTGGTCCGCGAGCACCCCAGTTGATGTTGGCGCCGCGCAACCCCTTTCGCAGATCCGAGCGCGCCGTCGAACCGTAGGTGAGCAACACGACGTCGGCGTGGCCGGCCGTAATCGCATCGGCCGCGTGCGCGGCCATCACCTCCCACGACGCGCCGCCGACCGCAGTGGAGTCGATCCACCGTGGCCGCAGCCCGAGATACTCGCCGACGTCGACCGGCGGCAGAGTGCCCTGACCGGTGGAGGCCAGACCGTCGACATCACCGGGCGTGAGCCCCGCGTCAGCGAGCGCCCGGCGACTGGCCTGCGCGATCAACTCGTACGGACCCTTGTCGTCGACGCGGCCCACATCGGACAGTGCAACGCCGGCAATGGCGACTGCTCCGCTCACTGCGCACGGTCCTGAATGAGCAGCTCTGCCAGTACGTCTGCCGGCTCGGCGAAGAGATGACGAAAGAGATGGGCACGCTTGAGATATAGGTGCATGTCGTTCTCGAACGTGTAACCCATCCCACCGAACACCTGAATGCCCGCCGCGGCGTTGTCGACCGCCGCGGTGCCCGCCACCGTGGCGGCAGCCAGTACCTGCAGGAGCGCATCCGCACGGCCCCCGCCAACGAGATCGCCGCGAACAGCGTCTGTGCCTGCGCCGCTTCGGCGGCGATCTCCATGTTCACGCAGGTGTGCTTGATGGCCTGGTGGACACCGATCGGCTTGCCGAACTGCTCGCGCGTCCTGGCGTGTTCGGTCGCCAGCGCCGCGGCTGCCGCGGCAAGACCGGTGAGGTAAGCGGCGCCAAGGACAACAGCACGGCCCCAGATCCACTCATTTTCAGCGGGCAACCAGTGCATCGGCTCGGCGGACTCCACTGTGGCCGAAGCCATCCGGGTTCCGGGGTCCGCTGCGGCGATCCGGGCCAACGGGCCAAGGTTCTCGATGTCGACCAGTCCGGCACCGGCGCGCGCCACCACCAGCGCATAGCTCGCCCCCACCGGTTCGAACACGTCGAAGGTGCCTTTGAGGGGTTGTCCGGGCCCGACATCGCCGTCTCCGCGCAGCACAGCGAGTGCGACCATGCTTGCTCCAGAGCCGATGCGCTCGCCGAGGTCGACATCCCCGCAGCCGACGGCTACCCGCGCTGCCAACGTAGCTGCCAGGAACGGACCCGGCGCCAACCGCTTCCCGAGTTCGATGAACAGCAGCACCTCGTCGTCGAAGGGACGGCCCGACCCGCCTGCTTCCTCGTCGAGTCCCAGAGTGAGCAGACCCAGCGCAGCCCCTTCACGCCATAGCGCCGCAGGGACCGCCGAATCCGTATCGCGATTGGCTCGGATACCCGAAACGGGCATCCGTTCCTCGAGGAATTCTCCTGCCGCCGTGGTTATTTCGAGTTGCTCAGCGTCAGGCAAGAGGTTCACGACCATCTCCTTCTCATCGGGGCAGTCCCAACACACGCTCACCGACGATGTTGCGCTGAATCTCCGAAGTGCCGCCCCGATGGCCTGCGAAAAACTGTAGTAGTAGTAGCCGACCCCGATGGCCTGCGAAAAACTGTAGTAGTAGTAGCCGACCCAGCCGTCGACGTCCCAGCGCGAGGTATGCCGCACCGCTGCCGGTCCAACGATGTCCATCGCCAGTTTGCCGATCTCTTTGGCCAGCTCGGCGTACATCAGTTTGACGATCGAGCCACGCGGGCCCGGTGTTTCGGTCTGCATGGCCTCGCAGATGTTGGTGTAGGTGAGCGCCCGCAACGATGCAACCGAGGCGCGCGCCCTGGCCAGTCGCCGTGCAATTTCGTCGTCGGCGATGGCGGGTCTGCGACCGTCCGGACCGACATGGTCGCGGGCGAAATCGATGAGATCCTCGATGATCTTTGCCAGCCGCACCTGGTTGGCGGTGAACGCAGTACCACGCTCGAACGACAGCGTCGCCATGGCGACCGACCATCCTTCGCCGACCGTGCCGACCACGTTGGACAGCGGGATGCGCACATCGTCGTAGAACACTTCGCAGAATTCCGAGCCGCCCTCGATGGTCTCGATCGGCCGCACGTCGATCCCCGGAGTGGTCATGTCGCAGATCACCCAGGTGATGCCCTTGTGCTTGCCGCCAGTGTTGTCGGTGCGCACCAACAGTTCCTGGTAGTCGGCGACGGTGGCGAAGCTGGTCCATAGCTTCTGGCCGGTCACGACAAGGTGCTCGCCGTCGATGACCGCCTTGGTCCGCAGCGCGGCCAGATCCGATCCAGCGTCGGGCTCGGAGAAGCCCTGACACCAAATGACCTCACCGCGAAGGATTTTGGGTAGGTGTTGGGACTTCTGTTCATCCGTCGCACGGGTGATCAGGGTGGGGCCGGCATGTGAATTGCCGACGAAGCAGGCATCGATGCCGGGAAAGCCGCGCGCCGCATACTCCTCGTACCAGATCAGCTGCTGCAAGAGCGTAAGTCCGCCGCCGCCGTATTCGGCAGGCCACGCGATCCCGGCCCAACCGCCCTCCCACTGGGTGTGCTGCCAGGCAAGGTCGAATTCGCGAATGCCCGCATCGTCGCGGGGCCGCGGTTCGGCCGGCTTGTTCTCGTCCAGCCACGTCCGGACCCGGTCACGAAACTCGACTTGGTCAGGCGTGAAGTCGAGGTCCATGGTGTCCGATTGTAGGTGACACACTTGTCAGAAACAATGTTCACTCTTCCGATCGACGGTATTTGGTCGCAAGGTCTTCGGCCCCGCGGGCAAGGAGGGCCACGTCGGCCCCAACCAGAACGAAACTCGCACCGGCATCGACATACCTGTGGGCGATCTGCTGGTTGAACGCGTTGACCCCGGCAGCCTTTCCGTGCTCCGATATTTTGCCTAGAGCAGTCTCTATGGCGCTCACTACATCTGGGTGTTCGGGCTGGCCGAGTTTGCCCATAGATGCCGCGAGGTCTGCAGGACCGATGAACACCGCGTCCACTCCGTCGACGTCTGCGATCTCCCCCAGTTGGGCCAGGGCCGCCATCGTCTCTACCTGAACGGTCAATGACACCGTTGCATCTGCAGTGACAAGATAGTCAGAAATTCGGTTCCACCGAGAGGCGCGGGCCAGCGCGCTGCCGACCCCCCGGATGCCCTCCGGGGGATAGCGGGTGGCCGCGACGGCCGTCGTCGCCATCGTGGCGTCGTCGATCATCGGAACGATGATGTTCTGCGCACCGATGTCGAGTAGCTGCTTGATGAGCACGGGGTCTGCCGCCGGCGGGCGCACCAGCACGTCGACGTCCGGGTAGCCGGCGAGCACGTGAAGCTGGTCGAGCGTCGAGCGCAGATCGTTGGGTGCATGCTCTTGATCCAGCAGCACCCAGTCGATTCCGGACCCAGCGCAGATCTCGGTGACGTAACTGCTGCCCGAGGCCAGCCACATGCCAAACCGGGGCGACCCGCCGCCGATGCGCTGTGTCCATCGATTCGTCACGAGGTAGGTCCGTCGAACGTCACCGAGACCGTGCCCAGCGGACCGTAGTCGGCGACAAAAGTGTCTCCCGGTTCGGCAAAAACGGGCTTGGTGAACGACCCGGACAGGATCACCTCGCCCCGCTCCAGCGAGACCCCATGTGGCGCAAGCCGATTAGCAAGCCAAGCGACACCGTTGGCCGGATGGTTGAGCACCGCCGCCGCCACCCCCGATTCTTCGACCGTCCCGTTTCGCAGGAGCAACGCCGCCACCCAGCGCAGGTCGATGTCCAGCGGCCGGACCACCCGCCCGCCCAGGACCAATCCCGCGTCGGCGGCGTTGTCGGCGATCGTGTCGACGATCGTGCGCAAATGACCGGTGTCGGGATCCGACATCTGCACCCTGGCGTCGAGGATCTCGAGTGCAGGCGTGACGAACTCGGTGACCCGCAGCACGTCGAAGATCGTGACGCCCGGCCCCTGAAGCGACTCCCCCAGCACGAACGCCAGCTCGACCTCGACACGCGGCCGGATGAACCGACCGGGCGGAATGCGACCGCCGTCCTCGACGAACATGTCGTCGAACAACGCGCCGTAGTCCGGTTCGTCGATCGATACCGCCCGTTGCATCACCTTCGAGGTCAATCCGATCTTGCGGCCCTTGACTTCCCGGCCGTCGGCGAGCTTGAGGTCGACCAGGGCCCGTTGCACGGCGTAGGCGTCCTCGATGGTCATGCCGGGATAATCGAGCGACAGCTGCCGGATGGGAGTGCGAGTCTGCTCGGCCTCGTACAGCCGACGCGCGATGTCGGTGAGCTCGTCGGGGTCCGGGCGGCTCATCTCGTCAGAAACTCGACGGCGGCAGCATTGAACGCCTCAGGGTCCTCGAAATGTGGCCAATGCCGTACCGACGCCATCTCGAACACCTCGGAGTTGGGAATCAGGTCCGCGATGGTTCGCGCGGTGTCCTGGTACACGCCGTGGTCCTTACCGGAGGCCACGATCATCACCGGCGCGGTGATCCCGCGCCAATCGTCGTCGGGAATCAAGTTGCGTTCGCGCACCTTCTCGTCCTGCAGAATCAACAGCCGGTCGATGGTGTTACGGGTGTCCTCGCGTCGGTACACCGCCTGCCGGAGACCAATCAAATCGGGCAAGCGATTGGCCTCGTCCGCGATGAGATGCTCGAAGACCGCATGCAATGACTCCCACGTCGGCTCATTGACCGCCTTCGTTCGTTCCGCGCGGATGCGCGCCATGTTCGACGCCGAGGCCTCCCGTCCGGCCGGCGACATCAGGATCACCCGGTCAACGCGGTCGGGGTGACCAACGGACATCGCCGAGGCGACAAACGCTCCCAGCGACATGGCGACGAAATTGGCCGATGTCATGCCGAAGTGGTCCATCACCCCCACCACATGCTCGACGTAGACAGCGATTTCGTAGTCGTAGTCCGGCTTGTCGGAGAACCCGTTTCCGACCATGTCGATGGCCACGCAATGAAAATGCGTGGACAGCGCGGCGAGGTTCGGCGCGAAAGTCTCCCAGTGACCACCGGTGCCGTGCAGAAGGATGACGTGCGGTTTATCCGGGCTCCCCGCCTCCGCGTAGCGGGTGCGGACGGCGGTCCCGTTGACCGGTACGTCGATAAACCCCTGGCGGAACTCGAGCTCCTTGAGGTACAGCCAGATGCTGCGGTAGTTCGACGTATCGATCACGGCCTCTGTGTGTGGTGCCTCTGCGTGGGTCATTTACCGTCCTCATCCCGTTCTTCTGACAATACTGTCAACTTTCTACGACGCCGCCCCATGCATCATCTCATGCTCGCACAATCGTCATGTTCGCACGTAAAGACGGGCAAATGGAACAGTCGGGATTCCTACAGTTCCAACCACCGTGCTGCAGATGTTGATTGATTCTGACAGTCGTATGCGGTAAAACGGGGGAGTGGACAATCCGGCCGGACGCCGCGTGCTCGCCGAACTCGTCAACGAGTTCGCGGCGGTGCGGCTCTCGTTGGATGTCAGCGGCAACGGCCCCCGCCTGCTCATCGAAAACCTCGACGGCGGCACACAGGTGTTCCTATGTCCCCTCGAATTGGCGAGTTTCACTCTTGCCACCCCCGAAGACCGCGAGGACTGGCTGCGAGTGGGCAACTATCGCGGCGAGCGCCGGCCACGGGAGCAATCGTGAGCATCTCCGCGGTCGACCTCGTCGGGCTCGGCATGACCGCGATGTCGCTCCAGCCTGGCGCGACGCCGCTACAACTGGCCACTGAAGCCACGACCGCGGCACTGGCCGACGCCGGCATCGACCGGGCTGATGTCGACGGGCTGCTGGTCGGTTCGTCGCAGGGCGTGCGCCCCGATCGCCTCGGAGTCGGGTTCGCCGCATCGGGCGGCTTTGCGGATCTGCGCCTACTGGAACACGTCGAGATCAAGGGCGCCACGACCATCGCCATGATCCAGCGAGCACGCCATGCGATCGCGGCCGGCGAAGCGACGACCGTACTGTGCGTGTTCGCCGACGCCCCATTGGTTGCCGGCCGCGGCGCCGGCTCGACCTACGCACAGAGCGGCGGCAACGCCGGTGTGCGTGGACTGGAGCGGTCCTCGGGCCTGCTCGGTTCCGTTCCGACCTACGCTCTTTTGGCTCAACGGTGGTTACACGTCACCGGTACGAGCGCCGACGCGTTACGTTCGGTGGCCACCACGGCACGGGGCTGGGCGCGCGGCAATCCCGTTGCGGTGAACCGCGAACCGCTCGATGAGGACGGTTACGACGCCAGCCCGATGATCGCCGAGCCGCTGCGCCTGCTGGATTGCGCCCGCCCCGTAAACGGGGCGGTGGCTGTGGTACTCACGGGACTGCAGTCCGTTGGCAGCCAACGGCTCAGCGTGCGCGGAACGGGCCGGGACCATCCTGTACGGCGACGCCGCGCCGGTACCGAGTCGTGGTTTGGCGGCGGTCGCCGAGCTGTCGACGACGCGCTTTCGCAGGCCGGTATGACACGATCCGACATCGACGTCGCCGAACTCTACGACCCGTTTTCCATCGTGACTCTGGTGCTACTCGACGAATACGGACTGACAGGTCAGCAGCCGGTGGGCGATTTCGTCCGCGAGGGGCAGACCGGGCCCGGCGGCACGCTGCCGACCAACACCGGGGCGGCCAGCTTTCAGGGTTCTACCTCCAGGGCATGACTCCGCTCGCCGAAGCCGTAATTCAGCTACGTGGAACCGGCGGACAACGTCAGGTTGCTGGTGCCTCAGTGGCGCTCGTTGGCGGCATCGGCGGCCGCCTGGATCACCATGCCGCGCTGGTGCTGGAGCGGACCGCATGAACGCCACCGCAGTACAGGACTGGTTGCTGGACGCGATGCTGGCCCCATCGGTCGAGGGTGACCCGTTGGCACCGCTGTACCTAGCGGCGGTGCGCAACGACCTCGCGCTGCCGTTCTGTTCGGGTTGCGCGCGGCCACTCGAGCTCGATCAGGACGTCTGCGACCACTGCGCAAGCACGGAGAGGGTCTGGCGCACAGTCGAACCCCGCGGCGTCGTCCATGCTGCGACGCTGATGTACCGGCGCGAACCGGGCCTGGTGCACGCCACGGCGCCCTACCCGATCGTCGACGTCGAGATGGACAGCGGGCACCGCCTGCTGATGACGACCACGCAGCCCGCGGACAGCGCGCCGACAATCGGCTGGCGCGTGCACACCGGCTTCCGTCGCCTCGGCGACGTCGCGATACCAGCCATCGACACCATGGAGGACCCGTGACGACTGTGGAATCTGCTTCTGCCATCGACGAATTCGACGTCACAAGCATCGTCCGTAGCGACCGCGTACACGGGTCGGTGTACACCTCGGCAGATATCTTCCGCCGTGAGATGGACACCATCTTCAAGACCGGCTGGGTCTACGTGGCGCACGAGAGTGAAGTCACCGAGCCGGGCGACTATCTCACCCGGATGATCGGCCACGACCCAGTCGTGGTGGTCCGCGGCAAGGATGGTGTGCTGCGCGTGGTGTTGAACCGCTGCACACATCGCGCCAACAAGCTGTGCAACGCCGAGAAGGGCAATGCCAACTCGTTTCGGTGCCCCTACCACGGTTGGACGTTCAGCAATACCGGTGCGCTGCAGGGCATTCCGATGCGCGAAGGGTACGGGGAGTCGTTCAACGCGGTGCGCGCCGAGCTCGGGCTTGCCGAGGCCCCCCGGGTTGACAGCTACGGCGGCTTCGTCTTCGCTTCGCTGGCGCCAGATGGCATCTCACTGCTCGAACACCTCGGCAATGCGACGCGGGCCATCGACCGGCTGCTCAACCTGTCGCCCACCCGCAGGATCGATCTCCGGGCCAACTGGATGAAACACCTGCACCATGCGAACTGGAAGATGGTGGTGGAGAACAACGTCGACGGTTACCACGCGTTGTTCACGCACGCATCGGTCTACGACGCGATCAAGCCCGCGAAGGTGTCGCATGTCCCGACCAAGGTCGACGTGCTTGTCCGTGACCTGGGCAACGGCCATTCGGAGATCGACTACACCGACGAATACCGCAAGCTGGACGAGGAATTCGTGTGGTACGGCCGGATCCCGCGGGCGAAGCTCGACGGCTACGCAGACGCACTGGAAGAGGCATACGGAGCGGAGCAGACACATGACGCTTTGGTCGTCGGTCCGCCGCACACACTGATCTGGCCCAACCTGTTCCTGGCCGAGATGAATGTCATGTTCGTCGAGCCGCAGGCCCCGGACCGCACCATCGCCTACACCACCGCTGTCCTGATACCGGGCCAGGATGCACTGAACGAGCGCACGCTGCGGCGTTCCGAGGGAGCGATGGGACCCGCGGGATTCCTCATCGCCGATGATGGCGAGATCGGCATGCGCAACCAGGCGGGGCTGGCTGCCGAGCTGCCGGAATGGTTGGTGTTGGCCCGCGGCGTGGACAGCGATATCGACGACACAACAGGAATCATCAACCGGGACAAGAGCGCCGAGACACCACAGCGGGGGTTCTACGCGCAGTGGGCGGCAGTGGTCGGCGGAGGGGCGCGGGCATGACCGTCAACTCTGAACTCCAGGCACGGCCTACCTTGCGACCTCTGCCGGACGCTGAGGTCCTCTCGTTCCTCTACCTGGAAGCCCGTCTGGCGGACGAAGGTCGTTACTCGGAGTGGGAGTCACTATGGGACAACGGCGATTCGGTGGTCTATCGCGTTCCCATGCATCCCGACGACGACCCGCGGACCACCTTGGCCTACATCAACGACAACCGGCGACGGATCACCAGCAGGGTGGCTCAGCTCAACACCGGTAACCGGCACTCTCAAACCCCGCCGTCGGTGATGCGCCGCATACTGTCCAACAGCGAGGTGGTGGCGCAAGACACCGACACCGTCACTGTCGAGTCCAACTTCGCGCTCTTCGAATACCGTCTGCGACAACGCACATGGGCGGGCCGGGTGTCTCACACAGTTCGCCGTACGCCGGACGGACCCCGGCTGGTCCGCAAAATCGTGAACCTGATCGACTCCAGCGGGCCCGTCGACACCCTCGCATTCCTGATATGAAAGCGGCCTGACTGATGCTCATCGGCGACATCGCCTCCAACAACGCGCGCCGCTACCCCAACAAGCGCGCCCTGGTCGACGGAGACCGCGAGCTCACCTGGTCCCAGGTCGACCAGCGAGCGCGGCGGTTGGCCGGTTTCCTGTCCGGACATGGACTGAAGCCCGGCGACCGGGTCATGGTGATCGCCCGCAACTGCATCGAATGGCCCGAGATCTCGTTCGGTCTGGCCAAGGCCGGGCTGATCGCCGTACCGGTGAACATCCGATTGGCCCCCGACGAAGTGGCCCACGTCCGCGACGACTGCGGAGCACGCGCGGTAATCGTCCACGCCGATCATCGCGAGAAGTTCTCCGGCGAACTGTGCGATCTGGAGTTGGTACTGACGATCGGTCCCGAGTACGAATTGGCGTTGACCGCATCGGATGTCGAGGCAGCACAGGCCGACGTCTCCCCCGACGATGTCGCGGTGATCCTCTACACCAGCGGGACCACAGGTCGCGCCAAGGGCGTCATGCACACCCACCGTGCCCTGCTGTACCAGGCTGCGGACACCAACCTGGTCACCGAGGCCAACCGCTCCGACGTCATGCTGGCCACCACGCCGTTCTTCACGGCGGGCGGCATGGTGCGCACGGTGTCGTGGCTGTACCTCGGTCAGACCATGGTGATCCACCAGCGGTTCGACCCGCAAGCGGTGATCGACGAAATCGAACGCAGCGCGATCACCTTCACGACGTTCATCCCGACGATGTTGCACCGGACCCTCGCCATCCTGGAAGAGGGTCCGCCACGGGACATGTCGAGCCTGCGGCGAATCTCCTACGGCTCAGCGCCGGTCCCGCCGGGTCTGGCCCGCAAGGCGATGGACCTGCTCGGCTGCGACCTGCAGCAGCGTTACGGTCTTACCGAATGCGGAGGACAGGCAACCATTCTCACGCCGCAGGACCATCGCGACATCGTCGCGGGCCGAACGTCGATCGGGACGTCGTGCGGGCGGGAGACACCGATGTGCGCCATCCGCATCGTCGACGTGGACGGCAACGACACTGCTGTTGGAGAGGTCGGCGAAATTACCATTGTGAGCCCGGCCAACTCGATCGGATACTGGAATCTGCCGGAGCAGACCGCCGAGACCTTCCGCCCCGACGGCTTGCGCAGCGGTGACCTTGGCTTCCTGGACGAAGACGGCTACCTACACATCACCGGCCGCCGAACCGATCTCATCATTTCCGGTGGGTTCAACATCTATCCCGCCGAGATCGAACGGGTCATCGCGGGCCACACAGGCGTGGACATGGTGGCGGTTGTTGGCGTGCCGGACCCCGAATGGGGTGAGACACCGGTCGCCGTCGTGATCCCGAAGTCCCACGTCAGCGACCGGGACGCCCTGACCGCTGAGCTGGTGACTCTGTGCCGCACGGAGTTGGCCGGCTACAAACAACCCAGAAGCTTCGTCTACCAAAGCGAGTTCCCGCTGGGTCCCGCGGGCAAGATCCTCAAGCGCGAGATAGCTAACCAGGTGAACCAGGTAGTGGGCGCGAGTGCAAAGATGCCGGTATCGACCGCATCGAATGAGGAGCACCCATGACCGAACAGCTGGACCTGGCCACCATCGAGTTCCTCGTCACCGATCATGTCGCGACGGTCGCGCTGAATCGGCCTGAGCGGCTGAACAGCTTCACCGAGCAGATGGCCGACGAGCTCGCCACCGTGTGGGCTCGCATCCGCGAAGATGATGACATCCGCGCGGCGGTGCTGTGCGCCAACGGCGAGCGGGCGTTCTGCACCGGCATCGACGTTACCGAGGGCACGTGGTGGAAGCACAAGCCCATCTTCAATCAAGAAGATCCCGGCGTACTCCTTGGACCGAAGGCCCACAAGGTGTGGAAGCCGGTGATCGCCGCGCTACACGGCATCGTGGCCGGCGGCGCGATGTACTTCGTCAACGAATGTGACTTCTCGATCTGCAGTGCAAACGCCACGTTCTTCGACCCACATCCCAACGCGGGGATCGTCTCGGCACTGGAACCCATGGGGATGCTGGCGCTCGGCCTCCCGTACGGAGAAGTCATGCGCTGGGCGCTGCTCGGCAGTGAAGAGCGAATGACGGCGCAGACCGCACTGCGGGTCGGTCTCGTCACCGAGATCGTGCCCGACGACCAACTGCGCACGCGTGCACTCGAATTGGCCGGCGAGATCGCCGCTCGTCGGCCCAACGGCATTCAGGGCACGGTGCGCGCCATGTGGGAGGCGCGCGATTTGCCTCCCACCGTGGCCGCCCGGCACGGCAAGTTCTACACGGACCTGGGCAATGCCGGCGCCACTCCAGACTCGCTCAACAACAACAAGAAACCGCGAACTCGATGAGGTGCGCGCCATGACCGACACAACCACCGAACGGCTGGTCGAGTTCGAGCTGCTGATCGCCGGTCAGACGTGTTGCGCGGCCTCAGGTTCGACCTACGACAGCGTCGATCCGTTCACTGGCCGACCATGGGCTCGGGTTCCTGACGGAGACGCCACCGATGTGGACCGCGCAGTGGCCGCCGCGCGCAGCGCACTGAACGGCCCGTGGGGTGAACTCACCGCCACCGCCCGCGGAAAGCTGCTGTGGCGCCTGGGCGAGCTCATCGCCCGGGACGCGGAGCAACTGGCCGAACTCGAAGTCCGCGACGGCGGCAAGCTGGTCCGCGAAATGGTCGGCCAGATGAAGGCACTACCGGACTACTACTTCTACTACGCCGGACTGGCGGACAAGCTCCAAGGCGAAGTCGTCCCGGTCGACAAACCCAATTTCTTCGTCTACACCCGACACGAGCCGGTCGGCGTCGTCGGTGCGATCACGCCGTGGAACTCGCCGCTCCTGTTGCTCACCTGGAAGCTCGCTGCCGGACTGGCCGCCGGGTGCACGTTCGTCATCAAGCCCAGCGATCACACCCCGACCTCGACACTGGCGTTCGCGAAGTTGTTCGCCGAAGCGGGATTTCCCCCGGGTGTCGTCAATGTCGTCACCGGATGGGGCCCGGCAACCGGTGCGGCACTGGCCGCACACCCCGGCGTCGACAAGATCGCGTTCACCGGATCGACGGCCACCGGGATCCACGTCGGCAAGGCCGCGATCGAGCACATGACCCGGTTCTCGCTCGAACTCGGAGGTAAGTCAGCACAGGTCGTGTTCTCCGACGCCGACCTCGATGCGGCGGCCAACGGCGTGATCGCCGGTGTATTCGCCGCCACCGGACAGACCTGCCTCGCAGGCTCGCGGCTCCTGGTCCACGAAAGCGTCGCCGACGCGCTGGTCGAAAAGATCGTCGCGCGGGCGGCCACCATCAAACTCGGCGACCCGAAGGATCCGACCACCGAGATGGGCCCGGTGTCCAATCAGCCGCAGTACGATAAAGTGTTGTCGCATTTCGCCTCTGCCCGCGAGGAGGGCGCGACCGTGGCCTTCGGCGGTGAGCCGGTCGATGAGCTCGGCGGATTCTTCGTCAAACCGACGGTGCTCACCGGGGTCAACCGCGCCATGCGGGCCGTCGCCGAGGAGGTCTTCGGGCCGGTGCTTGCGGTGATGACCTTCACCGACGAGGACGAGGCCGTCAGCACCGCCAATGACACCGAATTCGGGCTGGCCGCAGGCGTCTGGACCAAGGACGTCCACCGTGCGCACCGGGTGGCGGCCAGGCTGCGGGCCGGCACGGTGTGGGTGAACGCCTATCGCGTTGTCGCGCCTCATGTTCCGTTCGGCGGGGTCGGCTACAGCGGCATCGGCCGGGAGAACGGCATCGACGCCATCAAGGACTTCACCGAGACCAAGGCGGTGTGGGTGGAACTCACCGGAGCCACCCGCGACCCCTTCACCCTCGGCTGATTCGCACACCCAAGGAGAGAATATGACGATCGACCTCGAGGCTGCCGACAAAGTACTGGCCGGACTGCGGCCGTTCCCGGTGGCGGTCACCACCATCGACGGCGGCTTCTCCAACGGCCTGATGTCGCTGTCGGCCGGCTCGGCCAGCATCGTGCCCGAGCTACCCCGTGCGACCGTCAGCCTGACCAAGTACAACAAGACCCACGACATGCTGGTCAACTCTGGGATCTTCGTCATGCACATGCTCTCCGCCGGCCCTGACGAGATCGACGCCTCGATGGACATCTTGATGACCCTGGGCGGCAGCTCGGGCCGCGACGGCGACAAGATCTCCCGACTGCGCACCAAGCCGGGCGTCACCGGCGCGCCGATTCTGCTTGACGCCCACAGCTACGTGGAATGTCGGGTCACCGGTTCACTGGACAACGACGAGAACACCATCTTCGTCGGCGACGTCGTGGCGGCCGAGGTGTTCAGCTCCGCGCAACGGCTACGCATCGGCGAGGCCTGGGGCAAGCTGCCGCACGGCTGGATCGAACAGTACGAGGCAAATCACGAGCCGCAGCTGCAGAGCGCACGCGACCTGCGGGCGGCCGCAGCTGCGCGCGCCTAGTGAGCGAGACGACCTCTGGCGCTTGGGAGTTGCCGGAAGAACTGGTGATGCTGCGCAACACCGTGCGGCAATTCATGACTGTGCATGTCCATCCGGCCGAAGAGAAGCTCGAGCACGACACCGTCGGACTGCCCCGCGAAGAGCTCCTCGAGTTGCAGGCCAAGGCCCGGGCGCTCGGATTATGGGCGCTGCAGACCCCGGCGCAGTACGGCGGCGCCGGGCTCAGCGTGCTCGGCCAGCTGGTGGTGGCTGAGGAAGCCGCGAAATGCCGGATGGGAGCCTTCTTTCCGGCACTCGGTGCGTTCGGCGGCAATCCGCCGAACATCATGTTCAAGGCGTCGCAGGAGCAGTTCGACAAGTACGCCAGGCCGATCATCGATGGCACCATGTCCAAGGCGTACACCGCGATCACCGAGGCCTCGGGCGGGTCGGATCCCGCACGGGCGATCAAGCTGAAGGCAGTGCGTGACGGTGACGGCTACCTGCTCAACGGTTCGAAGATGTGGATTTCGCACGCCCCGAATGCTGATTGGGGGGTGGTCTACGCCCGCACTGGCGAAGGTCGACAGGGTATTTCGGCCTTCATCCTGGAGAAGGACACGCCCGGTGTCACCTTCAGCCGCATCCCCGTGATGGCATCGTTCGCCCCCTATGAGCTGCATTTCGACGACGTGCGCGTTCCCGCTGCCCAGTTGATCGGCGCTGAAGGACAGGGCTTTGCGCTCGCCAGTGACTTCCTGGTGCACGGCCGCATTGTCTACGCCGCTGGGCCCATCGGGATCGCGCAGCATGCGCTCGAGATGACGTGCCAGTGGTCCAGGGACCGCGATGTCTTCGGTGGCAAGCTCGCCGCGAAGCAGGGCATCCAGTGGATGCTCGTCGACTGCGAGGTCGAACTGCGCGCCGCGCGGCTGTTGATGTATCAGGCGGCCTGGAACGCCGACCTCGGCCGCGATGTTCGCGTCGATGCGTCGGTGGCCAAGATGTACGGCACCGAGGCCGCGTGCCGGGTGCTCGACAGATGCATCCAGATTCACGGGGCGCTCGGAATCTCGACCGAGTTGCCGTTGGAGCGCTGGTTCCGCGACCTGCGGGTCAAGCGTCTCGGCGAAGGGGCGACCGAGGTGCAGCGGGAAGTTGTCGCACGGTCGCTCTTGAGATAGTTATACAGTTAGCTCATTATCGGTGGTATGGGAGTCACGTGCGTTACAACCTGATGTTCCCGATGCGGGCCGTCAAACACTGGAACCGTTGGTGTGAGGGCGCCTCCATCGGCGACGTCGCCCGCCTCGTGGAGGACGCCGGGTTCGACGCCTTCGCGATGTCCGAGCATCCGTACCCCGATAGAAACTGGCTGGCCAACGGCGGTCACCATGCGTTTGACCCTTTCGTGTCGCTGAGCTTCGCGGCCGCGGCCACCACTCGCATCCGGTTGATGACCTACATCCTGGTCTCGGGTTATCGCAGCCCGTATCTGACCGCAAAAGGAGCCGCAAGCCTGGACCTGTTGTCCGGCGGCCGTTTCACGTTGGGCACCGGTGCCGGCTATCTGAAGTCCGAATTCGAAGCACTGGGAGCCGATTTCAATCGCCGGGGCGAGTTGCTCGACGAAGCCATCGCCGCGTGGAAGGCAACCTGGAACGGCGTCGATCACGACGGTCCCGCGTTCGGAGTGCGCGGCCACCTCGCATTGCCCCCGCCACTGAGCAATGGCGGTCCGCCGATCTGGATCGGCGGCAACGGTGCGGCCGCGCAGCGCCGCGTCGTCGAGGTTGCCGACGGTTGGATGCCCATGGCTGCGTCGGGTGAGATGGCCGCGATTACCCGCGCCCGTGCACTCGAGGACGTCGAAACCCTGGCCGACTGGGTCACGACGGTGAACAAGCGTCGTGCAGACCTGGGCCGTGACCCCGCTGATGTGTCCTTCGTGCCGTTCGAGGCCGACCTGCTGGCCAGCGGTGATTGCTCAGCATTCTGCGCCGCTGTGGCGTCTCGCAGGGATGCCTACGCGGCCGCCGGCGTCACGTGGATCACAATCGAGCCGGCCAGCAGGAGTTTCACCGACTTCCACACCGACATCGGCGTGCTCGCATCCCAGTTGATCGCACCTCGGGAGAGCGCGACGTGACGCTACCCGACCTGGTGCTGGTCCACGGGGGCGAGCATGCGGGCGACTGCTGGGACCTCGTGGTCGCCGAATTGCGTTGCCAGGAACCCCATTTGCGCATCATGGCGGTAGATCTTCCGGGACGCGGCAGCAAACCCGGAGACCTGGCGACTGCAACGATCGGCGAATGGGTGGATTCGGTGATCGCCGACATCGACGCGGCAGGACTCGGCGATGTCGTGATCGTCGGGCACTCCATGGCCGGAGTGACGGTGCCCGGTGTTGTCGCGAAACTGGGATCGGCGCGGGTCAGGGAAATGATCCTCGTCTCGGCGTTCGTCCCTCCCCAGGGCATGGCCATCGCTGACACCCTCGGCGGCCCGTTGGCGGTGTTCGCTCGACGAGCCGCCCGAATCGGCCGGCCGATGAAAATTCCGGGACCGGCCGCGCGATGGGCGTTCTGCAACGGCATGACCCGTTCGCAAACCCGGTTGGCCATGTCGAAGTTGCAAGCCGAGTCGGCGCGCATTCCGGCAGAACCCGTCGACCGTAGTGGCCTGCCCGCCGACGTGCCGCGCACCTGGATCCTGACCACCCGCGACCGGGCCCTGTCGGTCAAGTCGCAGCATGCCAGCATCGCGGCCCTGGGTGGCGTGCAGGAAGTCATCGCAATCGACGCGTGCCACGAGGTGATGTTCAGCCACCCGGAACGCCTGGCACAGGTGCTCCTCGAGCGATGCCGCCGGCGGGCGTGAAGAGCCAGTGACCAAGACCAGCTTTTTCGTCACCGACGGCAGCCGTTATCTACCAACATCTTTGGCCAGAGGCCCGTGGGGTCCGTCACTGAGTGGCAACTACGTCGGTGGGCTGCTGGCACGAGCGGTCGAGCGCCAAGCCGCCGACGGCGACCTACGCCCTGCCCGGCTGACCGTCGACCTGTTGCGGCCAGTGGCTCTGCAACCCCTCGAGGTTCGATCCTCAGTCATCCGGGAAGGCCGCCGACTTCGGGTCGTCGACGCGGTCATGACCCAGAATGAGGTCGTGGTGGCACGAGCCAGCGCATTGTTCCTGCGGCCCAGCGAATACGCCGTTCACGAAGTGTGGTCGACTCCCATCGCCATGCCCGCGATACCGGCGGAGCCCGCTGTGCTCGACGACGGCGTGCCGATGCTGCTCCATTCCTACGGTCGGGATCCGGTCGCCGGTAGTCCCGGCGTCGGCGTCACCGAATGGCGCCACGACGGGCAGAAGTTCGCGTGGTTGCGGGAGACCAAGCTGCTCGTCGACGACGAACCGCTCTCGCCGTTCACCCGTGTGGTGATGGCCGCCGACGTTACCAGTTCATTAACTCATTGGGGCACAGATGGATTGCATTTCATCAACGTCGACTACACAGTGACGTTGAGCCGCTTACCCGAGGGCGAATACATCGGGTTGGCGGCGATGACGCACTACGGCCACGGCGGGATCGCAACTGGCGTGGCGACGCTGTTCGACGAACGAGGACCCATCGGCAGCGGGATGGCAGTGGCGTTGGCGAATCCCGGCTTCACCCCGCCACCCTCGATGGTGTCGACCTGAGGCAGGTCCGCGGCCCGACACCACCTAGGTGATGGCGCCGTCGAGCTTCAGCTCGATCAGCTGGTGATCCTCCATGCCCAGCTCCCGCAACACCTCGTCGGTATGTTCGGCGAACATCGGCGCTCGCGTCAGATGGGCGGGCGCCTCATCGAATTTCACCGGGTTGGCCACCAGTCGTTGTTGGTTGCCCTGCGCATCACGGACGTCAGCGATCCGCCCGTTGGCGATCAACGCCTCGTCGTTGGCGGCCTCCCAGGCATCCTGCACCGGAGCCCATTGTCCACGAAGCACGTTCAGCAGGGTCGTGCACTGGTCGTACGTCCGCGATCCGATCGCTTCGGCGAGCAGAGCGGTGGCTTCGTCGGCGTGGGCAGCCAGCGACTCCAGGGTGGCGAACCGCTCGTCGTCAGCAGACTCGACAAGTCCGAGGAGCCGGCACAACGGGCCCCAGTAGCGGGTGGGTTGCAACATCGACAACTGGATGAAGCGGCCATCGGAACATCGGTAGGCACCCGTGAGCGGGTTGCCCGGCGCATTCGTGCGGTGATCGATCTTGGGAAGCGGGCAGCCGTACAGCATGGCCAGGTTGATGCTGGACTGATTGGCCCAAGCCCCAACTGCCAGCAAGGAGACGTCGATGACCGACGTTTGTCCGGTCGCCGATCTGCCATACAGGGCCGCGGCTACCGCGCCTGCAATCGTGATGCCACCAATGTTGTCGCCGAAAGCTCCCGCGGGCATCCCCGTCGGCACGTCAGAGCACGTCGGGGTGACACCGTCAGCGCTTCCCGCACGAGCCCAGAACGCCGTGGCATCGTGCGCACCCGACTCCCGGTCGGGCCCCTCGCTACCGAATCCGCTGCCCGCAACGTAGACGATCGACGGGTTGATGCGCCGTATCGTGTCCAGGTCGATGCGCAGTTTGGCCCGGGCCTGCGGCAACAGGTTCGTCAGGAAGACGTCGCTGCGCTTGACGAGTTCCTCGAACGCCGGCCGGGACTGGTCCAGCGCCAACGACAGACCCACGCTGCGCTTGCCCCGATTGGGCGCTTCGACCATGGGCGAGAACGAACTTCCCGGCGCCGTCGTGGTGCGCCCGGACACGGTGACGAGGCCTCGCTGCGCGTCGCCTGTCACCGGATTCTCGATCTTGATGACGTCGGCGCCCCAGTCGGCCAGCACCGCGCCCGCAGACGGCACGAAGGTGAAATGCGCGACCTCGAGGACGCGAACACCGGTCATCGGCTTCTGCATCTAAACCCACATCCGTCCCGGCTCCCGGGCTCCTGCCGTCACACAGAAGCACTCATCATGCCCGGTACCCGCTACATAGCTTACTAGGTAAGCGTTGTGATACAAGTCCTCATGCCTAAGGTCTCGGCGAGTCCGCCGCCTGCCGCACACAGGCGCCGGCGTCGACGCTCCCCACTGTCACAAAGATGAACACTTATGTCAGAAGAATAGCGCAGCTGGACCGGCGTGGGAACGCCCTCGTGCCAATTCTTCGACAAATGCCTGAGCAGAGAGCCGAACGCCATGCGCATCGATATGACACTGATGCCAGAAGTGCTGCTCCGGCAGGCGCCCGGACATCAAGCGTTGCGAATTGCGGCGACAAGCTGCGCGGGTGCATCCAGCATGACGAAGGCTGAGCAGTCCGGGATTTCGATCAGCGTGGCGATTGGAAACGCGTCACGCAGGCGTTCGGCGTGCGCGAGTGGAAACAACGTGTCGGCAGTGCCCCACGCCAGGGTGACGGGCTTGTCGAATGCTTCGATCGCCGGTGCGGCGCGCAAGGTCAGCGCGGGGTCCAGAGACGCCGTCACCGTGACCGCATCGCGACGGGATGCCGAACTGGTGGCGAAGGCCCCGAAGACCTCGCGCGCGCGGCGCTGCGGCGGCGGCGTGCGGCAGACCGCTTTCAAGAAGAACGCCCGCCCCGGCCCGGTGGCCAGCAGCCGGATGACAGCGCCGCCCAGGGTCGAATTGAATCGGCACAGCTTCACGATCTGCGCGAACGAACCGGGCGGAAAATGTTCGTAGCTATCGCAATTGGTGAGCACGAGCCGCCCGATACGAGACTTGTCGAGTGTCGCGTCGCCCAGGGCCGCCAGTAGAAGTCCACCGCCTGTGTCATTCGCGACGACGGTGACGTCGGTCAGATCGAGAGCTTCGATGAAGTGCACAATGCGCTTGGCGGCGGCCCCGGCGCCGATGTCAGCACCGTCCGTCGAGGTGCTGTGCGCACCCAGCGGCCATGTCGGGGCGATGGAACGAAAGCCGTCGCCGAGCTCGGCGACGACGTCGTTCCAGATGGCACCGGCGACATAGACACCGTGCACGAAAAGGATCGTCGGTCCGGCACCGGTGTCTGTGTATGCGATGTCCAGCCCATCGACGCGGACAGTGGTGGTCGTCATGTGATCAGAGGCCCAGGTCCCTGCCGATGATGTCTTTCATGATTTCGGTGGTGCCGCCGAAGATGGTCATGATGCGGTTGTCCATGTAGTCACGGGCAACCCGATATTCGGTCATATAGCCGTAGCCGCCATGCAACTGGACGCAGCCGTCGATGACCTTCTTGGCTGTCTCGGTGCACCACCACTTGGCCTTGGACGCCTCGACCGCCGTGAGTTCGCCATCCACGACCGCCTGCAGACACCGATCGATGTACTGTTCGCCGATCTCGAGCTCGGTGTCCATCTCCGCGAGCAGGAACCGGTTGTGCTGGAAGCTGCCGATCGGCTGGCCAAAGGCCTTGCGGTCCTTGGCGTACTGCAATGTCTGCCGCCAGGTTTCGCGCGCCCCGGCGATAGCTGAGATCGCGATGGACAACCGCTCGGACGGCAGGTTGTGCATCAGATGGTAGAATCCGCGTCCTTCCTTGCCCAGCAGGTTGGCTGACGGCACCCGCACGTTGTCGAAGTGAAGTTCGGCGGTGTCCTGGTAGTGCAGCCCCATCTTGTCGAGCTTGCGGCCACGGGTGAAACCCGTCATGCCATCCTCGACGACGAGGAGGGTAAATCCCTTGTGCCCGGCGTCGGGGTCGGTCCGGCACACGACGACCACGAGGTCGCAATTGATGCCCGAGGAGATGAATGTCTTGGCGCCGTTGACGATCCAGTCGTCGCCGTCGCGCACGGCGGAAGTGCGAATGCCCGCCAGATCGCTGCCCGCACCGGGTTCCGTCATCGCGACGGCCACGATCAGTTCACCGCTGGTGATACCAGGCAGCCAGCGCTTCTTCTGTTCGTCGTTGGCCAGTCCCGAGAAGTAGGGACCGACCACGTCGTTCTGCAAGCTCAAGGCCGGCGCTGGTCCGCCATAGCGGGCGATCTCCTCGTCGATCACCGCATTGAACCGGAAGTCGTCGACTCCCCCGCCGCCATACTCCTCGGGCATGTTGAACCCGATCAGGCCGTGCTTGCCCGCCGCGATCCACGCCGAGCGGTCCACCAGCCGATTGGCCTCCCACTGCTCGGCATTCGGCTCGAGTTCTTGGGCGATGAACTGGCGAACCGTCTCCCGGAACGCCCCGTGTTCGGCCTCCATGACCAATCGTTTCATCGTGTTGCTCACCCTCTCACCCGGGGCGCGACTCCGCGCCGACTCTGCTTGATGACCTCGAAGCTACCTGTGCCCCACGCCTTCTGAGGTCGAGATCCGGGATCGGCAGAATCACCGCACCCGAAGACTTGGACGGTAGCAACACCTTGGCGGTGCCGCGCGTCGTGGTCTCGTCGCGCTGACTGGTGGCCGACACGTCCAGCGATACCACGTCGTCGGCGGTGTCGCCCTTGGCGGTGACCGTTCCGGTGCACCGGTGCACGTCCCCGTGGTAATTGAATCCGCGCATCTGCAGATCAAGCTCGGCCAACCAGCCGTCGTCGCCGATCCAATCGGTGAGCAGGTGACTCACCCACGCCGCGCGCATCTGGCCGTAGTCGTATGGGGCGGGAATGCCGAGGGACTGTGCGCGGGCGGCATCCCAGTGCAACCGCTGAACGACGTCGGGCACCCCGTACTCGTCGGGCTGGTAGAAGGCGGGCATGCGCTTGCGCAACTGGTGGGCGAACTTCAACGGCCCGACCCCGTAACCACCCCAACCCCAGCCCATGTGCATCGAGATGATGTCGACAACTGTCAACGGGCCCTTGATGATTCCCGGGATCTGATCACCGACGGCCACGTCCTCCCACCACTGTGGTTCGGCTCCGCGCCGCTGCTCGGCCTCGTATTCCGCCTCGACCTGTTCGAACTCCTCGGGCGTCCAGTGTTTGCGCTCGATGTCCTTGAGCTTGCCCGATTGCTTGGACCCCTGTCGCTCGGCGTTGATGTAGGACTCGTCCCGGGTGGCAATCGGGTTGCCATCGAGATCGACATAGAGATAGCGGAAGGTCTCCTTGACGGAACGGCCGCCGGAGAACTCGCTCTCCTTGACCACCACGTCCAGGGTGTAGTTCTCGGCGAGTACCGGCCGTCCCGCATAAATTGGGCGGTACCACGTCCACTTCACGCCCGAGTAGTACTTGCCGGTGCCCCGAAAGAGGCCACGAAACAGCTTCTTTCGCTCCGGGTCGGTGAACTTCGGAGTTTGATCCAAGCCGGTGGTGATCGGGAAGGTGGGCGGGGCGATCTGTCCGTGCCACCGGGTCCCCGGCCCATACTCCGGATCGTAGAACAGGGGGTTGTCGTCACCGCATCCGAATGCGAAGTGGGTGATGGCATCAGCCGAGGGCGATTTGTTCCACGCTTCGTCCCGCTGGAAAACAGGAATGCCGATCTGCGCCTTGGCGCGTTCGATGTCCTCGTCGGTGATCCGGCCTTCTTCGGCCGCGACGTCGGCACTGGATTTCTCCGTGGTGGTCACTGTCCCTCCTAGAACTTCAGCATGGCGCCGGCGTCGACCTTGAACTGAAGGCCGGTCACGTAACGGGATTCATCGGAAGCCAGGAAGCAGACGGCATTCGAGATGTCGGAGGTTTCGACATACGGCGTGGGCATTGCCTGCATCGCCGGGAAGGCCAGTACCGCGTCATCTCGAGTCGGGGACTCCAGGTCCGGCCGGAACTGCCGGTACATCGGCGCGCTGTTGAGCATGTCGGTATTGACATTGGTGGGGTGAACGACATTGGCGCGGATGGACTGTGGCGCCAGTTGGCCCGCGAGCTGAAGGGTGTAGGAATCGACTAGCTGCTTTGCGTAGCTGTAGCCGGCCCCGCCGGGGCCCTGCGGTCCGGCCGCACCGGGTGGCATCTTCGACGCGATGAGGCCTGCGATTGATCCGGTGGTGATGATCGAAGCCCCCGCCTTCAGGTAGGGCAAGGCGGCGTGCACGGTGTTGACGACTCCGATGAAGTCGACGTCGAAGGCATCGGCGAATGCCTGGACCGGGAGGTCCGCGCCGAGCGGGCAGATGCCCGCGTTGGCGACGACCACGTCGAGCCTGCCGAATTCAGCCACCGCGTTGGCGAGTTCGCGCGCAATCGCGGCCCGGTCTCGAACGTCGACCTCGGCGGTGTAGGCCTTCCGCCCGGTCTTCTCCACCTCGAGCCCGGCCTCCTCGAGATCGCGCGACGTGGCAAGCGGGTACTCGTTGGTCTCTATGTCGTGGCAGATGTCGAACAGGATGACGTCGGCACCCTCCTCGGCCAATTTGACCGCGTGGCTGCGGCCTTGGCCGCGAGCGCCACCGGTGACCAGAACCACTTTGTCCTGTACTCGTCCCATTTTCAACGTGCCTTCCGAATCGGTGGACGCTTCTCGCCCAAGGCCATGGGAGCCTCGCCGGTAACGACGACATCAGCGTCGTCATCAGTGGAGACCCCGAGTTCGACCAGCATCGCGAGCAGCCGACGACGGTCAACTTTGAGCGCCGCACCTCGTGGTAGTTCGTCGACGACGAAAACCCGGGCCGGCACCTCGTACGGGGTGAGGGTGGCTCGGCAGTGATCACGTAGCTGCTCACCATCGGCCGTGGCTCCGGGCCGCAATTCGACTGCTGCAACCGGGATCTGGCCCAGCCGCCGATCAGGTACCGGCGCCACGGCGGCATCGGCTACCGAGGAATGCGACCGTAGTGCGCGAACGACGGTCTCCGGCGCTACCTTGAACCCACCACGCACGATCACATCGTCGGCGCGGCCGTCGATGTAGAGGAAGCCGTCGGCGTCCAGATGCCCGAGATCGCTGGTGGTGATCCACCCTCCACCGGCGCGCGCCTGCGGGGCGGCGACTTGCAGGCGGCCCGGTGCATTCACGCCGAGCACTTCCCCGTCGTCGTCGACGATCTGGAGCCGGACCCCGGGGAACGGGCGTCCGACACTGCCCCGCTTGTCCGGCCACTGCTTGTGGAAGTCTTTGACTGTCCATCCCGCCACCGCACCGGAAAACTCGGTCGCACCGTAGACGACCAGTATCGGGATTCCGTAACGCTCGTAGAACTCATCCACAAGGTCGGGGTCTACCGCGCTGGTGCCGGCGTTGATGGCGCGAATGCTCGCCAGATCCTCCCGCGGGATGTCGGAGTCGAGCACCGAACGCATCGCCGCGGGCGGCAGGCCCGCGACCGCGGGCCGATGTTCCTTGACCACGGCATGCCAGCCGGCCACCGTGAATCGATCGAGCATCGCAATCGGGCGAGCGGCGACCAGCGACTGCAGCAACGACCACAGGCCGCCGATGTGCACGATGGGCAGCGTGACCAATCCGACGGTACCGGTGAGCGGTGGTTTGGTTGCGTGCTGCGACCGATCGTTGTGTTGGAGTGCCGACGCCAGGGAGGCCTCCAACTGCGCAGTGGTCAAGGGGATGCGCTTGGGCGCTCCGGTGGTACCTGAGGTCAGCATCTCGATGGCGACGATGGGATCGCCTTTCGCTACAACATGATTGGCGCCTGAGGCCCGCAGAGCGAGATCGTCGTCGAGGCTCCAGCCGGTGGCCCCGAGTTCGGCGACGGCAGCCGTGAAGGGCGCTTCGGACCACAGCGCGGAGGGCGCGAGGACGTAGGAGACACCGGACGCGGCGAGATCTGCGCTCAGCCTGCCGGGCGGCTGAAGCGGGCTGACGGTCACCAACGTGCGGCGGCCGCGCAGGATCGCGATCAACGCCGCGACGCAGGGCATTCGGTTGGACAACACGACCGCAACGCGACCGCCGGCCCCGCAACCTGCGGCAGTGAGTTCCCGGTCGATCTGCTCGGTGAGTGCCCGGACGGCTCCCCATGACGTCCAGTACCCGTCGCACTGCAGCATCCGGTCGTCGTCGTCGGCATTCCACAGTCGGCCCAGCGCCTCTTGGATGCTCGTCATCGTCACTTCCGACTCGGATTCGCCCGGCATACCACCGTTCCCAAGAACGTAGCCCACATGGTTTACTAGGTCAACTTTGTGAAGGGGCTTCGTATGGACTTCGGTTTGACCGACGAACAGGACCAACTCGCCTCGGCCGAGCGCGCGTGGCTGACCCGGCACGATCCCCTTGTGCGCGTGCGGGCGGCCCTGGATTCGGCCGCAGTGACGATCGATCCCGCTGCGGTGGACCATGCGGCGGCATCTGGGCTGTTGGCGCTGCTGACGCCCGAAATAGGGGGAACCCACGTCGATCTCGCCGTCGTCGCCGAAGAACACGGATACGCCGCGAGCTCGCTGCCCATAGCCGACCTCGCAGTTGCCGTGTGGCTGCTGATGAGTAACGGGATGCTCCGGGCGGAGGCCGCCGCGGCGGGCGAGATCCTCGTCGGTGTCACGCCCGGTCCCACCCTGACGGCCGATGGCAACGAGCTTCGGTTGACGGGCACCAGCAAGCCGGTTCCGATGGCGCGGGATATGGACGCGGTCGCGGTGGCCGGCCGATTCGGCGAACGGGAATACCTGGCCCTCCTGACCGCGGCGAGCCAATCCCCCATGACCACACTGGATTTGACTCGGTCCTGGGGTCGCGTGGTATTCGACGCGTCTGTCGACGGATGGACCGAATTGCCGCCGGGCACGCTGGCCTTCGTGCGAGACGCGCTCGCCGTGCATCGCGCGTTCGACGCGCTGGGTGCCGCGGCGCGCCTGCTCGACATGACCGTGTCGTATGCGGGCCAGCGTGAGCAATTCGGCACGACCATCGGTTCGTTCCAGGCGGTCAAACATCACTGTGCCGATATGGCCGTCGCGGTCGAAGCCAGCCGAGCCACGCTGTGGGCCGCAGCCCTGGCACTGGACACGGCCTCCGGCGCCGCACGGTCCCGCGCGGCGTCCGCCGCAGCCGCGTACGCGAAGTCGGCCGCCGCCAAGGTGGCGGGCACGGCGCTGCAGGTCCACGGGGGTATCGGGTTCACATGGGAGCACGACCTTCACCTTTTCCTGCGCCGCATCAAGGTCGACGAGGCCTTCGACGGCAGCGTCGCCGAACACCGCGCGGCGCTCGTCATCGCTTGAGCCTCCACATCGTCTGCTCTTCGCGCAAGCGTTCATCGCCGCTCACGAGGCAGAGCCAATCCACGTTCGGCGATCAGATTGCGCATGATCTCCGAACTGCCGCCGGCGATCGTGTAGGCGCGGGCGTAGAGGAACTCGTCCTGCCAACTGCCGCCGGCGAGCGCGTCGGGGTCATCTTCGACCAGAATGCCTGCCTCACCCCCGAGTTCGACAGCATAACTTGCCATTTCGAGGTTCAGTTCGCTGAACATCAGCTTGGCTATCGCGCCGTCATGCATGCGTTCGCCACCGCGCAGCCAACGCGTGACGTTGGCGTAGGTCAACGCGGAGAGCGCCTCCACCTCTGCGGTGAATTTGCCGATACGGTCACGCACCAGCGTGCTCTCGATTGCGGGCCGGCCGTCGATGACAAGTTGACGGGCCAGTTCGGTGAGCCCCTCGATTCCCATCTTCAGCTTGACCACCGCTGCGCCGACACCACTTCGCTCCTGCGCGAGCGTGACGTTGGCGATGGCCCAGCCCTGTCCGGGAGCACCGATCATCGCGTCGGCGGGGACCTCGACGGAGTCGAGGAACACCTCGTTGAAGTCCGAGGTACCCGTCAGTTCACGCAGCGGTCGCACCGTGATGCCCGGACTGGACATGTCGACGATGAACGTACTGATGCCCTTGTGCTTGGGTGCGTCGGCGTCAGTGCGGGCCAACAGGTATCCGTAGTCGGCCCAATGTCCGTCCGTGGTCCAGACTTTCTGCCCGTCGATGATGTAGCTGTCGCCAGTACGCACCGCACGGGTGCGCAGCGACGCCAGATCACTACCCGCGTTCGGCTCGCTGAACAGCTGGCACCACAATTGCCGGCCTGCCCGGATCTGTGGTAGGTGCCTGCGGCGCTGTTCGTCGGTGCCGTATTGGATCAGCGCGTGCGAGGCGAGCACGTTGCCGCTCTGCGCTCCCGGCGCTGAGGCGCGGGCAAGCTCCTCGCTCACCACGATGGCGTGCTCGGCGGACAGATCGTCGCGGCCCCCGAATTCGGCGGGCCAGTCCGCACCGAGGTAGCCGGCGGCGTAGAGCTTGGCCCGCCAGTCCTGAAGTGCGGTGAGCTCTTCTTCGTCCTCCGCGCTGCGCACGCCCGCCCGCGGAGGGATCTTCGGCGCATGCGCCGCGATGAACTCCCGCACCTCGGCGCGGAAGGCCTCCAGTTCGGGCCCCATGCCGTATTCCACGTGTCGTCCCTCTCTTCGATGTCCGAAACGTCAGCGGTCGCGCAACAGTTCGCCTGCGGCGCGCTCGCGCAGCGCATCGGCGCGGCCCACCAACACGGCGTTGGCCCGGGCGCGGCGCAACAACAGGTGAACCGGATGCTCCCAGGTGAAGCCGATGCCGCCGGCGTTGGCCGGGCGCGGCGCAACAACAGGTGAACCGGATGCTCCCAGGTGAAGCCGATGCCGCCGTGAATCTGCAGGGCACCCTCGGCGGCACCGACGGCCGCATCGAGCGCGGCCGCGGCAGCGAGTTCGACGAGGACGTCGGATCCCTCGGGTTCGATCTCGGCCGCGGCCAAAACCTGACTGCGGGCACCCTCCACCGCGACCAACATGTCCGCACACCGATGCGAGATGGCCTGGAAGCTCCCGATGGCCCTGCCGAATTGATGCCGTTCACCTGCCCAGCCGACGGCCATCGCGAGAGCCCTCGATGCCACTCCCACAGAGTCCGCCGCCACGGCAAGCAAGGCCTGGCGGCGTGCGGCGCGGAGCACCGAAGCCACCTCGGGCCCCTCGGCGAGTACGTCCGCTTCAACTCCCGAAAACATCACTGCGCCGACGGTGGCGGTCAGGTCGAGCGCCTGCTGAGCTACCACCGTCACGCCGTCGGCATGGGCATCGAGCGCTAACAGCACTTCACCATTGTCGTTGCGCGCCAATACGATCAGCACCTCTGCGACTGGGGCACCCGCGACCAGTGGTACTGCGCCGTTCACCGTGGCACCATTCCACTCTGGTAGCTCGGCGCCGCCGGCGACCCAGCCGGTGTCGTGCAGCGGCACGACGAACGCCGCCATGGCACCCGATGTGATGCGCGCGACCAAATCCCCGGCACGGCACTGCACTGCGATGTCGAGTGCGGTGACAGTCGGAACGAGAGGCGCCGGAGTCAGCGCCTTGGCGACCTCTTCGATGGCGGCATAGAGCAGCCTCGGCCGCGCGTCACCGCCGCCGAGCGACTCGGCGACGGCCAAGCCTGGTAGGCCGAACTCCACGAGCGCCGACCACGCGGCGGGTTCGGCAGCGTCGATCGGCCGCGTCCGGTCGAGCAGCGTCGCGACGTCCACGGTGGCCTCGAGCGTCTTCGAAAGTCCCTGGCGCAGCATGCGTTCGTCTTCGTCTGGCACTGCCAGTGGCGCTCCTGGGCTGGCGGCCGCGACCCTGGTGCCTTCACCGCGGTGCGACGGCAGTCCCAGCACGCTCTCGGCGATGGTGTTGCGCTGAATCTCGGCCGTGCCCGCGCCGATCGTGGTCGCGCGGCTCATCAGGTAACCGAACGTCCACCGCCCGCCGTCGACCGCACCGGGCGCCCGGCTGCCCAGCGCGGCAGACGGTCCGACCGCTCGTAGCGCCAACGCGTGCAGGTGTTGCTCGAACTCGGATTTCACCAGCCGGTTGACCGACGCCACTCCACCGGGATCCTCCCCCCGCAGCACAGCGGCCAACGCCCGCGCGCTGTTCGCCGCGATGGTCTGCACACCGGACTCGAGGCGGGCCACGTCCTGGCGCACGTGGGGATCACCCGCCAACCCCTGCGACAGCACCAACTCGACCACCCGGTCGGCCGTCTTCCGGTACTTGAATTCGTCCGCCAGAAAGGCGGTCGCCCGTTCGTGACCTAATGAGGTCCGCATGATCGACCAGCCCGCGCCTTCGTCGCCGACCACGTTCTCGACCGGAACCTCGACGTCGTCGAGAAAGACCTCCGCGAAGTGCGCCGCGCCGCTGATGTCGCGTAGCGGCCGCACCGTGATGCCTGGGCTGTTCATCGGAATCAGCAGATACGTGATGCCGTCGCTTGGCTTTCCGCCAGAGCCGGTGCGCACCAGGGCGAACATCCAGTCCGCCCGATCGGCCATCGTGGTCCAGACCTTTTGACCCGTAACCCGATACACGTCACCGTGGCGAACCGCTCGGGTGGACAACGATGACAGATCACTGCCCGCGCCCGGCTCGGAGAATCCTTGGCACCAGAACTCGTCGGCGCGCAACAGCGGCGTGAGAAAGCGGTCCTTCTGCTCTTGAGTCCCGTGCGCGATCAGGGTGGGAGCCAGGATGAACGACAGCGGGCAGGGGTGCGGAGGCGCGCCGGCCTCGGTGGTCATCCGGTAGTAGTCCAGTTGATCCTCGAGCGACAGGTCGAGGCCGCCGACGACGCGGGGCCAGCCGGGAGCCGCCAGCTGGTGGTCGACGAGTTCGGCATGCCATGCCCGCGCGGCCTCGATGCGGTCGGGTTTGGCGCCGGATGCGGCGGCTTCGCCCTCACGCCGGCGGAAATCGCCGAGCAGCGACTCAAGCCGTGAACGCCAGTCCTGGGTCTCCATCACGCCCTCACACAGTGAACTTGGTTAACTATGTTCAGAGTGTGCCGGTTGCGACGGCCGATTGGCAAGGGCGGTCAACCGTCCTCGAGGATCAGGGCAAGCTCGGGACACGCGGCAACTCCGTCACGGGTGGCCTGTTCATCCTCGGGGCGCACGTCGTGCGCCTCGAGGATCGAGTAGCCCGAGTCATCGATGGGAAACAGCTCCGGATCAACGGCGTAGCACTGCGCATGGCCAACGCATTTCGACTGTTCGAGACGAATCTTCACTGGACCTCCTCTGCGTGGCCGCGGGGGCGCGGCGGGATTCACCGAGCAGTATAGGGCTAAATGATTAACTGTTTCCAAGGATCGGGCCGCGCCGGGAAAGCCCCGAGCAAGCAAGAAGGACACCCCGAGGGGTGCCCTTCTTGCCATTGCCTCGAAAGCCGCCGCGCTTTCGCTAGACCGACGCCAGCACCGGATTGTCGGCGGACACCCGCGGGAAGTTGAGCATCCGGCGGGCGTTCTCCTCGACGATCAGCTTGCACTCTTCGTCGGGTATGTCGGCGAGTACCTCGGCGGCCCGCTTGCGCGAGTTGGGCCAATTCGAATCGCTGTGCGGGAAGTCGATCTCGAGCATGATCCGGTCGATCCCGATCGCGTGGCGATTCGTCAGACCGTGCTCGTCGTCGATGAAGCACCCCAGAAATGCTTCTTGAACAAGTCCGACGGCCGGGTGTCGAAGTCGATCTTCTGGTAGTAGCGATGCCGCTCCCACACGTAGTCGGTGCGTTCCAGGATGTACGGCACCCAGCCGATGCCGCCCTCGGCAAGTGAGATCTGGAGATCCGGGAACTGCTGCAACTTGCCGGAGAACAGCAGGTCAACCGTGGACCACATCAGGTTCGTGGAGAACAGCGCGGTCGCGACCGCGAACGGTGCGTCCATCACGGCCATCTGACCGGGGACCGGCTTGATCGTGGAGAACGAGAAGCCCGGCACGAACGATCCGGACCCGAAGTGTAGGGACACCGGCATTTTGGCGTCCGAACAGACCTGCCAGAGGCGGTCCCAGTGATCGGAGTGAAACGACGGCAGGCCCAGCGGCACCGGACTGTCCGGGAAGGAGATCGTGCGTGCACCCTTTGCGGCGACGCGCTCTGCCTCGGCCACACATGCGTCGATATCCCAGGTCGGCAGGATCGCGAGCGGAATGTAACGCTCAGGCGCGACCGCACACCACTCGTCGATGTAGAAGTCGTTCCACGCCTTGGTGCACAGCAGCGCGAGGTCCTTGTCCTGGGCCCGCTGAAACGTGCCGCCACCGAACCCGGGGAAGGAGGGGAAGCACAACGCCGACTGCACACCATCGAGGTCCATGTCGGCGACCCGGGCGACCGGGTCGTAGCAACCGGGAATCATGTCCTCGTAGCGGACGGGGTCCATGCCCCATTCCTCCGGCGGCTTGCCGGCTACCGCGTTCAGGCCGATGGTCGGGAAGACCTGCCCGTCGTAGTGCCACAGGTGCATACCGTTTTCTTCGACGATCCGGGGACCCTGCTCGAGATACTTCTGGGGCAGCCGGTCTTGCCACACCCGGGGGTGTTCGACCAGGTGGTCGTCGACGGAGACGATTTGGTGGTCATCCTGAAGCGGCATCACGCGCTCCTATTCTTCCAGCGATTGGGCGATTTTTCTGACGAGTCGTCTTGTTTTCTGACGTTTCGTCTCACAGACTATATGACGCACGCCACACTCGTCCAGCAGTTGAGAGGTAGACATGGAAACCACCGACGGCAGCAGCCGCGAGAAGGCCGACGAGGACGATCACGACCTACTGACCTTCGGTGAAGCGGGCGAACGGCTACGACTCGAGGTCGCCGCGGCGGCGCAGGAGGTCACCCGCCTTCAGCAAACGGGCCCGAGTGACCAACTCGAGAAGGCCAGCGCGCGCCTCGAGGCACTGCGATCGGCGGCCGTCCGCAACAGCGCGCAGCCCATCAACGACGCCAATTTCGAGAAATTCTTCGGCTACCCCGGCAAGGCCAAGCGCAACCTGCCCGGGCCGCAGTGAGCAGCGCGCCGTCGTGGAGGCAACCCCATACTGTCGTGATGGTGTCACCCGACAAGACCCGGCGCCCCGGTTACGCGCCCGCCGCGAACGCCGGGGTCGGCCGGCGCGGTCTGCACACGCGTGAGCGGATACTCGCCTGCGCCGCGGAGGTGTTCCTGGCCAATGGCTTTCACGGCACCTCGCTGGACACGATTGCGAAGGCGGCGAATGCCTCCCGCGCCACCGTCTATCAGTACTTCGCGGGTAAGGAAGACATTTTCGGCGAGCTGAGCGCGACGGCCGAGCGGGCGATGCTGCAACACAGCGCGCGGCTCGGCGAACTTGGCCCGACGGCCGCAGGCGTGGACGCGCTGCACCGGTGGCTGGTCGACTGGGCCGACATCTACGACACCCACGCAATGGTGTTCGCGGAGTTCCCCGGCATCGGCACCGCGACGGGGCTGGGCGTCATCGACGCCGGCGCTGTCGCCGAGACATTCCGCCGTACGGTGACCGACCGCCTTCAGCGCCTCCCCATCCGCGCACTGGAACTAGACGACGCGGCCGCGGTCCTGGGGCGGATCCCTCACATGGTCAACCTCTATCGGCACCGCGCGATGTTCCCGCTGCCCGATCGTGCCGTCGTGGCCCGGTCACTTACGGTCGCACTGCAGCTGATGCTCTTTCCGGACACCCCGGACGACGTGCTGCGCACGATCGTGCAGCCGGCGACGCGGCGGCCTGTCGTGGCGTTGGCAGACGGACCGGAGGTCGAGCCCGCAGCCGCGGCGCTCTCCCCGATCGTCGCAGACATACTGGCGGCGAGTTCGGCGCTGTTCGCCGAACGCGGTTACTACGACGTCGGAATGGAGGATATCGCGGCGTCCGCCGGGCTCAGCCGTGCCACGCTATACCGCTACTTCAGCACCAAAGCCGACATCCTCGCCGAGCTCACCCGCGGTGCCGTGACTGAAATCGAGCGTCAGGCAGCCGAATTGGAGCGCATGCCACCGGAGGCGCTGAGCCAATGGATATTGGAGTACGTGCGATTTCATCGCGCATACCGCGGCGTCATTCGGGCGTGGTTCGACGGCACCGTCGCCGAGCAGCTCTCGGACGCGTCGGTCGACCACGGCATCGGGGCGCTCCACCATGCGGTCGCTGGGCTGCTCGACTCCATCGCCTTACCTGCCGGGATTGATCGCGAGGTGGCCGCCGCCGTATTCCACGCGGTGTTGGGCCGGATGACCGAGCCCACCGGAGTCGACGGGCCGACCAGCGAGGAGCGAGCCGCGGAACTGATGGTGAATCTGCTTCGACATTCGCTCCTGCGAGAGTTTTAGCTCACCCCGCCAGCTCGGCCCGCAGGCGCTTCTTGTCCACCTTGCCGCTCGGCAGCACCGGCAGTTCGGCGCGCAGCACCAGCCGCCGCGGCACCTTGTAGCGCGCCAGCTGTGTGCGTACACCGTCCTGCAACTCCTCGAGCGTCGGTGATGCCGTCGCGGCGGGCACGATGACGGCACAGACCGCCTCGCCCCATTTCTCGTCGGGTACCCCGATCACCGCGCAGGCGGCGACGCCGTCCAACGCGGACAGCGCGTCCTCGACTTCGGGTGAGTAGACGTTCTCGCCGCCGCTGATGATGACGTCCTTGATGCGGTCGACGAGGTACAGCAGCCCGTGCTCATCCAGCCGGCCCACGTCCCCGGTATGACACCAGCCGTCCCGCAGCGTCGCCTCGGTGGCCGCCGGGTCCTGCCAGTAGCCGCGGAACATCGAGGCGGATCGCACGACGATCTCCCCGGCCGTCCCGGCAGGCACGTCACGGCCGGCTTCATCGACGACGCGCACCCGGGTGGCGGGCGGCCGGCTTCATCGACGACGCGCACCCGGGTGGCGGGAAGGGGAAGCCGACCGAGCGCAGCCGCCGCTCCGCTCCGGGCTCGGTCAGATCGTGTAGCTCGCGCGGCAGGCCGGACACGATGACCTCGGTCTGACCGTACAGGTTCAGGAACCCCGCACCGGGAAGGACACTGAGTGCGCGCCGCAGCGTCGTTGCCGGCATCGGCGCAGCCGAATAGACCACGGTGCGAACGGATTCCATCGTCGGCGCGGCTGTCGCTTCGTCGAGTAGGGCCTTGAGCATGACCGGGGCGAGGTGCAGCACGCTGATCCGTTCGGCGGCAATCAACCGGACAGCCTCGGCCGCGTCGAACTGCTGCTGCAGCACCACGGTCCCGCCGCGGGCATGCAATCCACCGACGATAGCCAGGGCTCCGACGTGGAACATAGGCATATTGATCAACACCCGATCTGCACTGCCACAACGCATCTCGGCGTTCATCGTCAACGCCACTTGATACATCTCCCGTTGGCCGAGCACGCAACACTTGGACGCGCCGGTGGTGCCGCTGGTGAACAACAGGTAGGCCACACCTGCCGGACGTGCGACCAGCGCCAGGTTCCCGGCATCACCTCCGCCGACGAATTCCTCGTAGTCGATCATTCCGGTTGGCGCCGGCCCGCCGAAGACCACGACCAGCGATGCGCGGATCGACGAGGTCGCAACCCCGGCCAGCACCGGTGCGAACTCGGCGGAAACGAACACGATCGAGGGCTCGACGCGCCGCAGTGCGTCGCCAATCTCGTGGGCCGTGAGCCGGAAGTTGACCGTCGCCATGACGATGCCACTGAGCTGGCATGCCGCGTTGAGCTCGCCGAATTCGATTCCGTTGCGGCTCAACACCGCAATGCGCCCGCGGCGCCGCACTCCAGCGCCGATCATCGCCGACACCAGCCGCACCGCGCGGTCCCGCAACTGCACGTGTGTGAGGGTGCGATCGCCGTGTCGATAGGCGACCACATCGGGAAATCGCTCGGCGTTGTCGGTGACGACGTCACCGAGCGTCGGTGCGTCAGCCGCCGTCCACGCCATCGGCGCCGACTACCGACTGCTCAGCAGCATCGAGCCGGCCACCGGTCCGCCGCCGACCCCGACCGCCACCACCTCAGGAGTCTTGGGGGCCTGGCGCTCGCCACCTTCACCCCACAGCTGCACGCATGCCTCATGCAGGAAGCCCATGCCGTGCAACCGCCCACCGGAAAGCTGCCCACCGCTGGTGTTGATCGGCAGCGGGCCGTCCAGTGCGATGCGGGAACCGTCGTCGAGGAATTCACCGACTTTACCGTGATCGCAAAACCCAAGCGCCTCAAGCCACATCACGGTGAGGAACGAGAATCCGTCGTACAGCTGTGCCATGTCCACGTTGGCAGGCGTGAGCCTGGTGTTCTCCCACAGTGTCGCACCCGAATCGTGCGCTGCCATCGTGGTGATGTCCGCCCGCTGGTCCCAGGTGGCACGTTCGTACATGCCCGGGCCGACAGATTCCACCGTCAGGGGGTGGCGTGGTAGCCCGTTGGCAGCGTCGCGGCGCGACACGATGACCGCGGTGGCGCCGTCACACGGCACGTCGCAGTCGTAGAGGCACAGTGGCTCCGAGATCATCCGGGCCCCGAGGTAGTCCGCCATCGTCATGGGCTCGCGGTAAACGGCGTCGGGGTTGCGAGCGGCGTTCGTGCGGGCATTGATGGCGATGCGGCCGAGGTGCTCGCGCGTCAATCCGAAGTCGTGCATGTAGCGTTGTGCGGGCATCGCCAACCAGTTCGCCGCGGACAGGGCCCCGAACGGCGCCGTCCACTCCAGGTGCGGCGGCAACTCGCCACCGCCGAAGAGCACCGAGGCGCGGCCTCCGCCGGCCTGCTGGGCCGCGGTGGACTCCCATACCGACCGATAGACGACAACATGGTTGGCCAGGCCCAGGCTGACGGCCATGCACGCCTCGATCGCGGGACCGATCTGGCCCGCGGTCTCCATCGCCGAGACGTACCAGCGCGAACGCAAGCCGAGCGCGTTACGCACCTCCTGCACGGTGGCTCCTGAGAAACCGGCGTCCGGAACGCCCGGCCCCGGATAACTGGCGATGCCGTCGATGTCATCGACGCTCAGCCCGGCGTCCTCGATGGCCCGCAGGACCGCTTCCAGCGTGAGGTCCAGACCTGTCCGGCCCAGTCTGCGGCCGACCTGCGACTTGCCCGCCCCGGTCAGGACTGCCTTACCGTCGAACGGACCCCTGTTCATCGGAGCTCCTTGGGTGCCTGGTCTCTATTCACCGCTGATCCATGTATACATCTAACGTTTTCGCTCACCAGACGAACCTCGCGATCAGCTCGGCGACGGCGGCCGGCTTGTCCACCCCGTCGATTTCCACGGTGTGCCGAACGGTCAGGTTGACGGTGTCGTCGGCGACCTTCGTCGCGTCCGCGAGCTCGGAACGGACCCGGATCCGACTGCCCGATGTGACGGGTGCCAGGAAGCGAACTTTGTTCAGCCCGTAGTTGATGCCCATCTTCGCGTTCTCGACGCGGTAGTTGTCCTTGCTCACTCCAGGGATGAGTGACAAGGTCAAGAAGCCGTGCGCGATGGTCGCGCCGTAGGGACTTTCGGCCTTGGCTTTCTCGACGTCGACGTGGATCCACTGATGGTCCATTGTCACGTCGGCGAACGCGTCGATGCGGGCCTGGTCGATCTCCACCCACCTGCTGACGCCGAGTTCCTCACCGATCGACGCCATCGCATCGTCCACTGACCCGAACACCTTCATCGACCGCTCCCGTCCTCAGAGATACCCGCCATACCGCTATCTATTTAACGGTATAGACTGGCCGGGCTCGCCGGGCAACCAGCCCGCCGCAGACGGATCAGGGAGACTTATGGCCACCACCACGTCCCGCGCAGCCATCATCGCCGCTGCTCGCACGGCCATCGGAACCGCACGCAGAGGCACGCTGGCCAATGTGCCCGCCATCGACCTCGCGAAGCCCGTCGTGGCAGCGGCAGTGGAGCGCTCCGGATTGGACCCCGCGGACTTCGACGACCTCGTGCTCGCCGAGAGCATGCAGGGCGGCGGCGACAGCGCCCGCTACATCGCGGTCGCGCTCGGCCTGGTCGACATCCCAGGCCTGGCGGTCAATCGCCAGTGCGCTTCCAGCCTCTCGGCGATCGCCGTGGGCGCCGGGCAGATCGCCTCCGGGATGAGCAACGCCATCCTGGCCGGCGGCATGGAGTCGCTGTCCACTGGCCCAATCATGCAGAAACGCAAGCTCTTTACGCCAGGCAAGTCGGCCGAGGACTACGAGCAGTGGTTCCCCGAGTCGCATCCGCCGACCGCAGAGGCCCCAGCGATGGACATGTCGATCACGGTGGCGCACAACTGCAACATCCAGTACGGCCTCACTCGCGAGGACCAGGACGCGTGGGCGCTGCGTAGCCATCAGCGCGCGATCAAGGCCATCGACGCCGGGGCGTTCGTCGACGAGATCATCCCGATCGAGGTGCCCCAGGCCGACGGCAGCACAATCACCTTCGCCGAGGACGAGCATCCGCGCCGCGGCAGTTCCATGGAATCGCTGGCCGGGCTGAAGGTGCTGCATCCCGAAATCGAGGGCTTCTCGGTGACGGCGGGCAACTCCTCGGGCATCAACGACGCGGCTGCCGTCGTCGCATTGACCGTGCCCGACACCAGTCAAGACGTACTGGCCCACGTGTTGTCGTGGACGCAGGTCGGACTCGACCCGACCCGTACCGGAAGCGGGCCGATCAAGGCCATCCCCAAGGCTTTGGAGCTCGCCGGCCGCAAGCTCGAGGACGTGGCGCTGTTCGAGATCAACGAGGCGTTCGCCGCCCAGGCGGTGGCGTGCGCGCGCGAACTGGGGCTCGACGAGGAGATCGTCAACGTCTACGGGTCCGGCATCAGCCTTGGCCATCCGATCGCCGCAACGGGAGCCCGGATGGTCACCTCGGCAATCTACGAACTCCGCAGGCGCGGTGGCGGTATCGGCGTGTTGTCCATGTGCGCAGGCGGCGGCATGGGCGCCGCGATGGTCATCGAGGTGGCCTGACATGACCACACTGATCACCGAGGGACTGTTCCGGGTCGACGGCGAGCGCACGGTGTTGTTCGCGTCGCGCAGGCGTTCGTCGGGCGTGGTGAAGTTCCCCGCCGAACGGCCAGAGCTCTTCGACGGCGATTCCGACATCCAGGACGACATCGAGCCGATCGAATTGTCCACCGAGGGAACGCTCTACACCTACACCACACAGGAGTTCCCGCCGCCGCTGCCGTACAAGGGCAACCGGGACCCCAAGGTGTTCACGCCGTACGTGGTCGGATTCGTGGAGCTGCCCGAAGGCGTCTTGGTGGAGACACTGATCGTCGGCGCGACCGCTGAGCAACTCACCATCGGTCAGGCCCTGGTGTCCACGACGACCACATTGGAGACCGAGGACGGCAAGTCCCTCGTGACGTTTGCCTTCCGGCCCGTCACGTAGAGTCGACGGGGTGACGGACCTCGGCAAGCCGTCGTTCGGGCTTCATCCCCTACACGGCCTGCACGAACCGACGACCGCGAATCCTGCACGCCGGCCAGGTTCGGTACGTCGAACCAGTTCGATCGACATGACGCGCGCCGAGGGCACCGTGGATCCGGTACATCTCGAGGGCCGGGCCCGCGACCTGCTGACCGCCGACGATGGCAGCGTGTCCGTGCTCGGTGAGGCGGCCCTGTCGGCGACCATCGAACTCGTCGCCCGGGTGGTTCGCCATGTCAGCGTGACGCCCCCTGCGCCGGGCTGCCGCAGCTGTCCGGGGCGCCGGCGATGAGCGGATTCCGGGCCGCCGCGGATAAGGCGGCACCCGAACTGAGAGCCTCTCGCGACCTTCGCTATACGCTTCTCGACGACGTCCCCGTCGCGACACTTATTTCCGGACATGCACTTTCGGCCTCGGGCGCGCTGGGCGAATACACGAAGTCGGGGTACCTGCCGGTCGCCGACCAGTGTGCCGGCTTCACGACCGGCGGCCTGCTGATGACTTCGTTCGAGGAAGGCGACCCGGTAGTGGTCACCGGCCCGCAGGCGCCTGACCTCGATCGCGGGAACGACAAATGGGCCTGGCACCCAATGACTCCGCTCGCGGTACACGGGATGCGTCGCAGGCGCCGCATCGATGTCCTTCCCGCAGGCGATGGTCTGGTCCAGATCGACGCCATGTTCCGCGATACCTACGTGCGGGCCGACGGCGTGGAGACGATCATCCACGAGTACACCCTGACCGCTGCGGTAACCGCCACTGGCGTAATCCTCGAAGCGCACGCCGAGCCGCGGGTGCTGCCCTGGCGCGAGTGCCCCGGGGCGGTCGCCAGTGCCACCCGGATCACCGGAATGGCATTGGCGGAGTTGCACTTCCGGGTCAGGCAAGAACTATCCGGAACGAGCACCTGCACCCATCTCAACGACCTGCTTCGCAGCGTGGCCGATGCAGAGGCGTTGCTCAGCCAGGTGGAGCGCGGCTAGTCGTTCAGCGCGGTCCGGGAGTGGCGTCGCCGAGTTCGTCCGGATCCGTCGGCGGCGTGGCCGGCTCCGCCTCCTTTGGGTCGTCCGGTGAAATCTCGCCCTCGATCACCGCTTCGTCGGTGGTGGGCTGGCTGGTATCGAACCCTGACATTTTGTGCTCCTTCGCTGTCGGGGACCGAGTAGCCAATTCGGCTGTGCCCCAACCACGATGATCAACGTCTCGACATGCCGGCGATCATCTCGGCGACCACGGCGATCATCTCGCCGCGGTCGACGCCGACAGTCTGCCGGTCCACCGTGTGCCACGCCCGGTCCAACATGCCCATCACGGCGACGCCGACGACCTCCGGTGAGTGCGCACCGTCACCACCAATGGCCTGACCCAACCGCCACGACGCTCGAGTCACCATGCGGTTGCGCGACGTCCGGAACTCCTCGTCGTCGGGCGCCGAATGTACTGAGGCCAGCACGAACGCCCCATGGTGGTCCATGTAGTCGAAGTAGTGGCCGACCCACGACTCGATGTCGGCCGGAGCGAACTGCGCCTCGGCGTCAGCCCACTCGGCGATGACAGCCAAGACCTCCCGGTAAGCAGCCTTGCCGAGGACGTTGAAGATCTCCCGCTTGTCCTTGAAGTAGGTGTAGAAGCCGGCCCGGGAAATGCCACACGCCTCGGTGATCGCATTGATGGGCGTGCCCGCGTAGCCACGTTCCAGAAACAGGCGACGGCTGGCATCCAGGATGGCCGCCCTGGTGCGCTCACCACGGCCGGCGTCCAGCTGCGTCTCAGCGGAGACACCCGAGGTGACGGTCACGTCGACCACTCTATATGACAGTAGCGTCAAGTGCAATAGCTTGCAGCTCATCGCTAACTAATAGATCCCAGGCAGATCCTACTTGACACAACTGTCAACTTGCGCGAAGCTATACGCAGCCCGATGTACAGCACCGAGAGGCACACCGATGACCCAGTTCACCGACGCACCCATCTTCGACGCCGACCAGCACATGTACGAGACGCCGGACGCACTGCTCAAGTACCTGCCCGAGCAGTACAAGAAGGCCGTCCAGTTCGTCCAGATCGGCAGGCACACCCGCATCGCGATCCTGAACAAGATCACTGATTACATGCCGAACCCGACGTTCGAACGGGTCGCTGCTCCCGGTGCACACGAGAAGTTCTACTCCGGCCAGAACCCCGAGGGATTGACGATGCGCGAGATGTCCGGCCGGGGCATCGACTGCCCGCCAGGGGCGCGCAACCCTGAGGACCGCATCGCCGAACTCAACGGCCAAGGCGTCGCCGCGTGCATCAACTACCCCACCCTGGCCAACCTGGTCGAGCACTCCTCGGCCGAGGACCCCGAACTGACCGCAGCGATCATCCACTCGCTCAACCAGTGGATGCACGAACACTGGGGCTTCAGCTACGCCGACCGCATTTATTCCACACCGGTGATCAACCTGGGCATCGTCGAGGAGGGCCGCCGCGAACTCGAATACATTCTCGAGAACGGTGCCAAGGTCGCGCTGATCAAGCCCGCACCGGTCAAGGGGTACAAGGGCTGGCGCTCCCCCGCACTGCCGGAGTTCGATCCGTTCTGGCGCGACGTCGAGGACGCCGGGCTCCCAATCGTGTTGCATGCCAGCCAACCTCCGCTGCAGGAGTACATCGACAAGTGGGAGCCGCCGACCACCGAGAGCGCCTTTGAGATGTCGGCGTTCAAGTGGACGGCGTTGGGCCACCGCGAGATCGCCGATATGCTGACCAGCCTCATCTGCCACGGCACCCTGACCCGATTCCCCAAGCTGCGCATCGCCAGCGTGGAGAACGGAAGTGCCTGGATCAAGCCGCTGTTCGACGATCTGGAGATGACCTACAAGAAGATGCCGCAGAACTTCGAAGAGCATCCGCACGAGGTGTTCCGCCGTAACTGCTGGGTCAGCCCGTTCTGGGAGGGCTCGGTCGCCGACGTCGTCGAGACTGTCGGATGGGACAAGGTCATGTTCGGCTCGGACTGGCCCCACCCCGAAGGCCTCGCCACCCCCAAGGGCTACTTCAAGTACGCCGAAGGCATGGACGTTCGCCGCACGTACGACTTCATGGGTGACAACGCCCGCCGCTTCATGGGTCTGCCGTTAGCGAATCCCGATCCGGCGGCCGTCATGCCACCTGAGTTCGCCAACGCCTGATCGCCTTCCACGGGCGTGCAATAGCATTCGCGCGCAAGATTCGGCTGCCAACGCCGTCGACCCGGCTACAGACCTATCCAGGACTGTAGCTGGGTCGACGGCGTTGGCGCATGTCGGACCCCTGCGCCTGGCGAGATGACCGCCGAGTCGGCGGCACAACGCCTGCCCGGCAGTCCTCGTCGGGCCCGCACTGGGTGCGATCCCGTATTGCGTTGCCCCGGTGCCTGCGCCACTCCATGGCTCTCGGTCATTTACTTAGTGAATCTAGTTAGTGTGTGCTGAATCACGCCCTTAACGCTGGCCGCCGCCGGCACTCGGGGTATAGCCTCGCCCTATAACTGAACTTAGTTCACTTAATGTGGTAAGGAGGGTGACGATGCACGTCACGATTGATGAAACGAAGTGTTGCGCGGCCGGCCAGTGTGTCCTGATCGCACCGCAGGTCTTTGACCAGCGAGAAGATGACGGGATCGTCATTCTTCTCGACGCTGATCCGTCCGAGGACCAGTACGAAGCGACGCGCCAGGCCGCTGCGGTATGCCCGGCGGCAGCGATCGCGGTGCAGGAGTGACCACCGCGGCGGGCGTCGTGGTCGTCGGAGCGTCGGCGGCCGGCCTATCGGTTGCTGAGACATTGCGCCACGACGGCTTCAGGGAACCGATCACACTCGTCGGCGAGGAGGATCGGCTCCCCTACGATCGGCCACCGTTGTCGAAGGAGCTTCTGTCTGGCACGTGGTCCGAGGACAGCCTCGACCTCCGCGACTCCGCTGCGATCACCGCGCTGGGTCTCGATGTGCGGCTTGGTGTGCGGGCGGAGGCGGTGGACACCGCGAGCCGAGCGGTCACCCTCTCCGATGGATCCCGGGTCGGTTACCAGGACTTGGTGATCGCCACCGGAGTGCGCCCCCGGCGCATGCCCGGCAGCGACGGCATCGCCGGTGTGCATGTGTTGCGCACCCTCGGTGACGCGCGGCGACTGCGTTCGGAGTTGGCCGGACATCGGCGTCTGGTGATCGTCGGCGCCGGATTCTTGGGTGCCGAAGTGGCTTCGGTCGCCTGCGCCGCGGGGGCGCACGTCATCCTGGTGTCCGACGCTGAAGCTCCTCTGTCCGATGTGCTGGGAACTAAACTGGGCCAACTCCTCGTCGGGGTGCACGCCGAGCACGGCGTGCGGGTTCTCACCGGCACCAAGGTTGTCGGCATCGCGACCGACGGCGACCGGGCCACCGGCGTCCAACTCGCAGACGGCACCGCGCTGCCCGCCGACCTGGTGCTGGTTTCGATCGGCTCGCTTCCCAACACCGAATGGCTGGCCGGAAGCGGCGTTCCGATCGGCAATGGCGTGGTCTGCGACGAATACTGCCGGGCGGCGCCGGGTGTGTGGGCGGCGGGCGACGTGGCATCGTGGCACCATGTCGGTGTCGACGAACGCATTCGGATAGAACACCGAACGAACGCATCCGAACAGGGCATGGCCGTCGCACGCAACATCGTCGCGGGACCCGATCCGACCCCCTTCGTGCCGGTGCCCTACATCTGGTCGGACCAGTACGACCTGAAGATCCAAATGTACGGCCTGCCAAGAGGCGCCGACTCGTTCACCGTCATCGACGGCAGCATCGGGGAACGCAAGCTCGTCGCGATCTACGGCAAGAACGGACGCGCACGTGCCGCCGTCGGCATCAACATGTTCCGTTCGCTTCGCGCCGCCCGCGCACTGGTCGCAGAGCAGGCCGAACTTTCATCCGTCATCAACGAGGAGGCCTCCGCATGAGCACCCAAACTGTAAACGGCACAACCGAAGCAACTCGTAAGGAGCCGCGTGCCGGCGTCATAGGACTTGGCATGATCGGCGGCGGCGTGGCGGTAAGCCTGGCTCGCAACGGCCGGACCCCGGTGGTCTACGACGTCCGCCCTGATGCCGCAAATGGTCTACCCGGTGTGCCTGCGCCCGCCACGTCGCCGGCCGAGGTGGCTCGCGACAGCGACGTGGTTCTGATCGCCGTGGTCGACGCCGATCAGGCGCGCCAGGTTCTGTGTGCCGACGACGGTGTGCTTGTCGCCGCCCGACCAGGTCTGATTCTGGTGCTGTTGTGCACTGTTGCCGTTCCGGTCGTGCACGAACTCGCGCAGATCTGCGCCGAGAAGGGTGTGGCGCTGTTGGATTGCGGTGTCACGCAAGCGGTCCCGGATGGCCTCGTCGCAATTCTCGGCGGCGAGGAAACCACCGTCGCCGCTGCCATGCCGGTACTGTCGGACTTCGCCAAGGACGTGGTCCACTGTGGGCCGTTGGGCGCCGGAATGGCCACCAAGATCGCCCGCAACGTCATCACCTACGGCACCTGGCGCGCCGTCCACGAGGCCGCAACGCTCGTCGAGTCCACCGGCGTCGACCCACGAAATCTCATCACCGTTGTCGAGGATGCCGATCCGCTCGGCGCCACCCTGTTCTCCTGGTTACGCAACCGGCTCTCCGCGGACGAAGACACCCGAGGTTTAGTACCGCAGGTGCTGCGTCTGATGGACAAGGACCTCGCTGCAGCACAGGAACTCGCGGCGCGAAACGCCATCGCCGTTCCCCTGGTCGATGCTGCTCGAGCGAGGGGCGCCGAAACGTTGGCCATCCCGCAGAAGGACACTCATGAGTGAAACAACCGAACTGGGCCTGAAAACCATGGATGCGGTCTACGGACCAGGATTCTCCGAAACGATGCCCGACGTGTCAAACCCCATGCTGCAAGACACGATTGACCATCTCTTCGGTGAGATATGGAGCCGGCCCGGCCTTTCGATCCGCGACCGCCGCCTCCTGGTCATCGGAGCCACCGCCGCCTTGGGCCGTGCCGACCTGATCGAGATCCAGGCACGCGGGGCGCTGCAGAACGATGAGCTGTCACCCGGCGAGCTGCGGGAGGCTGTCCTGCAATTGCACTACTACGTCGGCTGGGGCAACGGCACCCAGGTCAACAAGGGCGTCGAGGCAGCCATCAGCGAACATCAAGCCAAGTCCGATCCAGAAGCCAAGGAGCACAACAGATGACAAACACGATTCCCGATATGCCCATCGAACGGGAGCGGCTCCTCGACCCGCCGCTGGCCTACGACCAGCTGCGCGAGGAGCAGCCCGTCACCCGCGTCCGGTTCCCCAGCGGTCGCATCGGCTGGCTCGTCACCCGCTTCGAGGAGGGCAGCCAGGTCTTCTCCGACCCGCGGCTGAGCTCGCAGCGCCCACGTCACGACGTCGCCGACGAGGACGACGTCGACCCCGACGTCAACGAATCCGCCGAGGCGCTGCCGCCCACCTTCAATTCGATGGACGCTCCCGACCACGGCGCGTATCGGCGACTACTGTCGGGCAAGTTCACGCCCAAGTCGGTGCAGGCCAATCTGCAGCCCTACATCGACACCATCGTCACGGAGCATCTGGATGCCATCGAGGCACTGGGCGCCGATGGTGAGCCGGTCGACCTGATTCAGCACTTGGCCCTGCCGATCCCGTGCCTGGTGATCTGCGAGCTGCTGGGCGTTCCCTACGAAGATCGGGACAAGTTCCATCACGCCACCGAGGTGATGATGGACACCAGTAAGCGCCGCGCCGAGCGCGATACGGGTGCGCACTGGCTGGTGGAGTACATCACCAAGCTGGTCGCGGAGAAGCGCGCCGACCCTGATTCCGAGGGATTGCTTGCCGAGCTGATCCGCAAAAGCGAAGAAGACGGCTCCATTCTGTCCGACGAAGACCTGATCGGCATCGGTGTACTGCTGCTGTTCGCCGGGCACGACACGACCATGGCCATGATCGGCCTCTCGGCCCTGACCCTGCTCACCCATCCCGTCCAGCGCCAGGACCTCGCTGACCACCCGGAGAAGATCGGAGTTGCCGTCGAGGAACTGCTGCGGTACCTGACCATCGTCCAGTTCGGCCTCGGCCGCACCGCCAAGGAGGACCTAGAAATCGCCGGTCAGGCGATTGCCAAAGGCGACCTCGTCGTGGTCGCCATGCCTGCGGCCAACCGCGACCCCCGAGCATTCGACAACCCGGATGAGCCGGACTTCGACCGGAAGATGACCCGGCACCTCGCCTTTGGCTACGGGGTGCATCAGTGCCTCGGTCAGAACATTGCCAGGGCGGAGTTGAAAACCATTCTTCCGCAGTTGCTTCAGCGCTTCCCCGGCCTGAAGTTGGCCACACCGCTGGACGAGGTCGAGATGGACGCCTACGGGACGAACTACGGCGTGAAGAAAATGCTCGTGACCTTGTGACAACTGCCGTGGTTGGGTGCGCTCGCCCTAAGGTGGTGGGCATGGCCGACCGCGCTGAGGAACAACCGGCACGCCGCCGGAGCCGCCGTGGCCAGGGCGACCAACTGCGAGACGAAGTGCTCGCGGCGGTGAACCGTTTGCTTGACGACTGGGGCAGCGACGAGAAGCTCACCATGCGCGCGGTGGCCCACGAAGTCGGCGTCACGCCGGCGAGCATCTATCTGCACTTCGCTGACAAGACCGAGTTGGTCTGGGCGGCGTTGGCCGACAAGTACCGACAACTGGCCGACCGGATGGCCGCCGCGGATATCGCCGCCGCTGCGGACGGGCCCCGCGAGCGGTTGCGGGCCCAGGTGCACGCCTACTGCCACTTTGCGATGGACAATCCCGGCCACTACCGGCTCATGTACGAAATTCGCCAGCCCGTCGTCGAACGCGAACGCATGGGATTGCATCCGGCGCGGCAAGTGTCGGCCCGGCTGCGCCGCGCTCTCGCCGCGTGTGCCGATGCGGGCTACCCGCTGTCACTGCCCCTCTACCAGGCAACCCACACTCTGTGGACAGGACTGCACGGCCTCGTTTCCATCCAGCACAGCCTGGCCATCGAAGGCTCCCGCGACAGACTCGAGGGTATGGCTGACGGCCTGGTCGACATTCTGGTCAGTGTTCACCAACGCAGCGGGCCCGCCTATCCGCCGAAAACCGACGTCGACCGCTACATCGAGTCAACGGTCGTCGAAATCGATCACGAGTCCTGACCGCGATTGAGTGAACCCGCTTCGTCGGGCGTCAGTCACTGGCCGGCAGCGGCTTGGCTTCTTTGAGGGTCAATGCCATCGCGCCGACGGACAGCGACCCTGCTCCGGCCTTGGTCACCAATACCTCGGCACCGTCCTCGTCGACATAGCGCTTGCCCATCAGGCTCCCCCCGGCGAAGGCGGGGTCCAACGCAGCAGTGACAGGCCGCTCGGCGTCCAGCGGAAGCATCGGGTGGCCGCCGCACCGCAAGTCGTCGAGGCTGTCGGCGGCCTTCACTACGATCACCTGCGTGTCGCACACCTGGCTCTGGAGGCGGCTTCCATTCTTGATCATGGTGTCTTCCTTTACTTTTCGATACCAGCGACGCGAAGGCTTTCAACGATCTCGCGGCGTAGCACCTTACCGGTGGCGTTGACGGGCAGCTCGTCGCGGAACACCACGCGGTCGGGAGTCCGGGACCCTCGTAGGGCCTTGCGGACGTGTTCGCGCAGTTCGTCGGGGTCCGCCTCGATCCCCGGCGCCGGCACGACCACTGCGACGATGGCCTGGCCCCACTGGGCATCCTCGACACCGACCACTGCGACTTCGCGCACGTGGGGATGCTCGACGAGGACGTCCTCCAACTCGGCAGGTGCGATGTTCTCACCGCCACGGATGATGGTGTCGTCGGATCGGCCGGTGATGAAGAGATAGCCCGCATCGTCGAGCGTCGCGATGTCCCTGGTCGGAAACCAGCCCTCGTCGTCCAGCACGGAGCCGACTCCGGTGTACTTGCCCGACACCTGCTCGCCCCGCACGTATAGCTCGCCGGGCTGTCCCGGGCCCAGCACAGTGCCATCCTCGTCACGGATCTGCACCTCGATGCCGGGCACCGGCTGACCAACCGAAGCGAGCCGCTTCGCGACCAGTTCGTCGGGGTTCCCGTGCGAGTGGCGGTGATCGTCGGGTGTCAATACGGCAATCGTCGAACTGGTCTCGGTCAGTCCGTACGCGTTGACGAATCCGACGTCTGGCAACAACTCGAGTGCCTTGCGCACCAGCGGAAGTGCCACCTTCGATCCGCCGTATGCCAAGTTGCGCAACGTCGGGAGCTGGGTCGGCCGCTGCTCGAGCTCCATGACGATCCTATCCAGCATAGTGGGTACAACGGTCGCCGTCGTCACTCCCTCTTGGGCGACCAGACGCACCCAATCGCCGGCGTCGAAACTGTTGAGGTACACCATCTTCCGACCCGCATACAGGTTCGACATCGCAGCGTTGACTCCGGCGATGTGATACGGCGGCACGCAGATCAGCGCGGCATCCGCGGCTTGCGCCGAGTCGAATTCGACAGTGCCGGTGATGTAACTCGTCAGGTTACCGTGGGACAACTCAACGGCTTTCGGCTTCGACGTGGTACCTGATGTGAACAGCACGATCGCAATGTCTTCCGCATCCGCGAACTCCGCTGTGGGCTCGACCACACGCGCTGCGGCCACAAACTCCGCGGAGTCCATGACGTGGGTAGCCACGTCCCCGACTGCATCGCGATAGCGCTCATCGACGATCACCAGCGGATTGGGCAACCGGCCGATCAGCTCTTGGACGCCCTCGGCACTGAGCCGGTAATTGATCGGCGTGTACGGCAGCCCGGCCCGGGCGGCCGCGAAAATCAGCAGCGGCTGCATCAGGCCCCCGGTGCCTACGTACGCGACGTGCTCGGCGCCGGAAGACGCGATCACGCCTGCTCCGCCATCGGCCAGATCACTCAGCTCGGCGGTAGTGATCCGATTGGTCCCGTCGACCAGGGCGATCCGCTCTGGGTCGGCTGACACCGCCATCTCCAACAACAACGAAATGCTCAACGCCTCAGCCTTCAGTCAGTAATGCGATCCTAGCCCGCGTCTCCAGAATCAGCTATATAGTTATAGGCTTAGTGGTATCCGAGTCAACGTGCACACTCCCCATCGGGGGGTTGGGCACTGACACACGCTGAACGAAGGAGCGCAATGAGCAGCACGCCCGAGATCGCCATCATCGGCGTGGGCTTGCACCCGTTCGGGCGGTACGAGGACCGCTCCGCGCTGGAAATGGGCGCGGTGGCCATCAGCAGAGCCTTGCGCGACGCCGGCGTGCAATGGTCTGACGTGGGCAGCGTGTACGCGGGCAGCCTCGAGGTCGCCAACCCGGAGGCGGTGACCGGACTTGCCGGGATGACCGGAGTGCCGGCCAGGGCGACGTTGAGCGGTTGCGCGACCGGCAACTCCCTGTTGACCCTCGCAGCGCGTGACGTCCAACTCGGCGAGGCCGACATCGCCGTCGGCGTCGGACTGGACAAGCACCCGCGCGGCGCGTTCGGCGCCGACCCTTCGGTGTCGGGGTTACCCCAGTGGTACGGCGATCAGGGCATGTTTTTGACGACCCATTACTTCGGCACCAAGATCATGCGATACATGCACGACCACGGCATCAGCGAAGAGGCTTTGGCCCGGGTCGCGGCCAAGAATATGGAACATGGCGCCCTGGCACCGCATGCATGGCGCCGCAAGCCCATGAGTATTGACGCCATTTTGGGCTCACCCCTCGTAAATGCGCCACTGCGCCAATACATGTACTGCAATCCCAACGAAGGTGCCGCCGCCGTGGTGGTCTGCCGGGCCGATAAGGCCAAGCAGTACACCGACAACCCGATCTACCTGCGGGCAACGGCGCTGCGGAGTCGTCGTGAGGGCGCCTACGAGTTGTTGCGCACGTCGATCGAGCTGCCGATCGTCCCCGGGACAACATCGGAGGCTGCCCACGCTGCCTATGAGATTGCCGGAATCGGCCCCGATGACGTCGACGTGGCGCAACTGCAGGACACCGACGCGGGCTCGGAAATCATCCACATGGCCGAGACGGGCCTGTGCAAGGACGGCGAACAAGAGACCCTGCTCGCAGACGGCGCCACGAAGATCGGCGGCCGGCTGCCGATCAACACCGACGGCGGCCTGATTGCCAACGGGGAACCCGTCGGCGCCTCCGGCCTGCGCCAGATCTACGAGCTGGTACATCAATTGCGCGGCACCGCCGGTGACCGTCAGGTGCCAGGAGATCCGCGGGTCGCACTCGCCCAGTTGTACGGAGCGCCCGGAACCGCCGCCGTAGCCATCCTGTCCAGGTAACCCAGCGAAAAGGGAGTTGCGCCAATGACAGAGACCCAGGAAGTTCAGCGTCGCGCCGAAGTGAATCTGGACCATCACGCGCCTGAATTCCGCGAGGACCCCTACGGCACATTCCGTCAGATGCGCGAATCGGGCTGTCCGGTCGCTCATTCCGATCACTATGAGGGATTCTGGGCGCTCGTCGACTACGCGTCGGTGTTCGAAGCCGCCCGCGACGACGCACTCTTCAACTCGTTTCCGTCGGTCGGGGTGCCTGCCAGCGAGATGCCGCTGCCGATCCTGCCGATCGAGTCCGACCCACCGGAGACCCAGGAACTGCGCGAGGTCACACTGAAGCGATTTTCGCCGGGTTCGGCAGAACGGTTCCGGGAGGCCGCGACCGAGATGACCAATGAAGCAATCGACGCGTTCATCGAGCGCGGCGAGTGCGACCTGGTCGGTGAACTCACCACTCCGCTGCCGGCTCGACTGATCCTGCGGCTGTTGAAGTTCGACGAGTCGCGCCACATGGATTGGGTCCACTGGGTACACAGCACCGTGCACGATCGAGCGCACGATCCGGAGAAGGCCGGCATCGCGGGCATGGAGATGTTCAGCGAGATCGTCAAGCATATGGAACAGCGCCGCGCCGAGGGCCTGGGTGACGACCTGTTCAGCGATATCCTGCGCGGCACCCTCAATGGCCAGCCGCTCGACGACGGCCAGATCACCATGTACACGGTGTTGATGATGCTCGGCGGGATGGATACCACCAGCGGATTCACGGCCAACGTGCTGCGGCGCCTGTGCGAGGATCGCAAACTGCGCCAACAGTTCATCGATGACCCCAGCCTGGTGAAGAAGGGCACCGACGAGTTGCTCCGGCTGTACACACCGACCCTGGGGTTGGCACGCACAGTGTCGCGGGACGCCCAGTTCCACGGGCAGCTACTCTGCCAAGGCGATCGGGCGATTCTCATGTGGGCCGCGGCCAACCGCGATCCGGCGATGTTCGAAAACCCCGACACACTCGACCTCTCCCGCGCCAATGCCAAGAAGCAAATGGCTTTCGGGGTCGGTATGCACCGATGCCTGGGTTCCCACTACGCCAAAATGATGTTCGATGTGCTGATCACGCAGATCCTCAAGCGGTTACCCGACTTCGACCTGGCAGAAGAGCCGAAGCTGTTCGAAGACGCCGGCGAGGTCTACGCCGTACGCGAATTGCGGGTCACGTTCACCCCGGGCGCTCGCCTCGGGTGACACGCATGCCGATCGTCCGCCAATGGCTGAAAAGTCGGAGCGGCGACTGTTGAATTGGTTAAATGTTTAGAGCAAAGTGACCCGGACGGGAGGTGGAGTGGTGACGGCAGGCACCATCGCCGGATTACTCGACGACCGCGCCGCCGACCATCCGCACCGGCCACTCTTGCGTGATGCCGCGGGTACCACGTTGACCGTGTCCGAGGTCGCCGAGCTGTCGTCGGCCGCCACGACCTGGCTGGCCGACGCCGGCGTACAGCCCGGCATGACGGTGGCCTGGCAGCTGCCGTCCCATGTCAATGCCGCGATCGTGATGCTGGCCTTGGCCCGCATGCCTGTCGTGCAGGCCCCGGTGATCCACCTGTACCGGGTCCGCGAGGTGTGCGCTGCCGTCGAGGTGGCCGGTGCCGATGTCTTGCTGGTCGACGAATCCACAGCCGCCAACACCGTGTCCGGGGTGCCGACGATCACGGTGCCGGATGACTTCGGCGCGGCACTGCGCATGTCATCGCCCGCCGTGCCGCCGGATGCCGACCTAGCCGTCGCTGCCGAGCCGCGCTGGATCTATTTCACCTCCGGCACCACCGGCAGGCCGAAGGGCGTGCGCCACACGGACGCCACGTTGCTCAGCGCGTCACGCGGGTACGTCGCGCACCTTGGGCTGGGCAGCCATCCGCGCGAAGTCGGGACCATCGCCTTTCCCATCGCACACGTGGGCGGCATGGTCTATCTCGCCGCCGCGTTGATCGGCGACTTCCCGGTGTTGTTGGTGCCGAAGGTCGACTCCGATGACCTGCCCCGGTTGCTGGCCAAGCACGAAGTCACAGTCACAGGTGCCAGCACCGCGTTCTACCAAATGCTGGTGAGCGCTCAAATAGCCTCTCCGACAGACGAATTATTGATGCCATCACTGCGCATGCTCATCGGCGGCGGCGCCGCATGCCCACCCGAGGTGCATCGAAAGGTGCGGCAGCACCTACAGATACCCGTCGTGCACGCTTACGGAATGACAGAGGCCCCGATGATCTGCGTCAGCGAGGCCACCGACACCGAGGAGCAACTGGCCAACAGCGCCGGCCGCCCCATCCCCGGCTCACAGGTGCGGGTCGCCGGCACCGGCGAGATCGAGCTGCGCGGCGGCAACCTGAGCCCGGGATACACCGACCCCGATCAATGGGCACGCGCATTGACCGCAGACGGGTGGTTCCGCAGCGGCGACCGTGGCTACCTTCGCCCCGATGGCCGCATCGTGGTCACCGGCCGAATCAAGGACCTCATCATTCGCAAAGGCGAGAACGTTTCACCTGACGAGCTCGAGAACGAACTACTCGGCCATCCGCTCGTCGAGGAGATCGCGGTGCTCGGACAGCCCGACGAGCTGCGGGGGGAATTGGTGTGCGCGGTGGTGCGCCGTTCCCCACGGCATCGCGACGTCACCCTCGACGAACTGTGCACGTTCCTCGACGAACGCGGACTGATGAAGCAGAAGTGGCCGGAGCGGCTGGTCCTCGTCGACGAGTTCCCGCTGACGGGCCTCGGCAAGGTGGCCAAGTCTGAACTGGCCCGCAAGATCGCAGGAGGCAACACATGACGGCGCTAGCCGTGGACGAGGTTCGCGAGCTCACGCAGTCCGTGCGCGCAGCCTGCGAACGACTCGCACCCGAGGAGCGAGTGCGGGCGGTCGGCTACGGCGAGGCCTACGTCGACGGCGCGGACGTGGGTACCGGATTCGACAGCACCCTCTGGGCCGCGCTCTGCAACCAGGTCGGGGTAGGGGCCATTGCGCTGCCCGAACGCCTGGGCGGAGCGGGATACGGCGCCTCCGCACTCGGCGTGGTCGCGCTCGAACTCGGCCGTGCCCTCGCGCCGGTGCCGTTCGTCAGCTCGATGGTGCTGGCCACCGGGCTGCTGATCGAGTTGACCGAGCACGATCCCGATGCCGACAAGCGGCTTGCCGGACTCGTCGAAGGCCGACGCACCGCGGCGGCGGCACTGACCGGGGACGGCGGCCTGTGGCGGCGCCCCGCGGTGACCATGAAGGCGGCCAGTACCCGTGGGACGTGGCTCGTCGACGGCACCGCGCGCCACGTCCTGGGCGCTACCGCGGCCGACGACCTCGTCGTGGTCGCCATCGGCGAAGACGGTGAACCGGCCGTCTTCCTCGTCGATCCCAAAGCCGATGGCGTGTCGGTGCAGCCTGAACGGGTACTCGACGGCACCCGACCGATGGCCACGATCACCCTCAGCGTGGCGCCCGCGATCCGGTTATCGGGTGAGGAACCGGTTGACGAAATCGTTTCGCGCACCGTCGATATGGCATTGGCGGTGCTATCGGCCGAACAGGTCGGAGCGTGCGAACGGGTGCTGGAACTGGCCACCACCTACGCAATCACCCGAGAGCAGTTCAACCGTCCCATCGGCAGTTTTCAGGCCATCAAACATAAGTGCGCGAACATGCTGGTCGACCTCGAGTGGGCGCGATCGGCCTCCCAGGCCGCGCTCGAGGCGTTCGACACCGACGACGCGAATACCGCCACCGAGGCACAGCTGCGGGCCAGCATGGCAAAGGCGGTCTGCTCGGAGTCGCTGCGAAATGCCGCACACGCCAACGTCCAGATCCACGGGGGCATCGGCTTCACGTGGGAGAACTCCGCCCACCTCTACTTCCGCCGAGCCCGCACCGACGAGGTGCTACTCGGTACCCCCGCCCAACACTGGGACCGGTTGACGACGTTGACCAACGGGTCCCCTCTCGCACCTGAGGAGCCACCCATCCCGGGCCATCCGAGCACCGGCCAACCGCCAAGGAGTTCCGGTGTCGAGTTCGCCTGACGTCGTCGAGGACATCGGCGCCCTGCGCACAACGTTTCGCGAATTCCTCACCGCTGCACCGAAACCGGACGGTCTGCGAAACTACGGTCCGACGCCCACGGCCGACGATGTCGAACCGGGCCGGGCATGGCACCGCTACCTCGCCGAGCACGGTTACACGTGCCTGCACTGGCCGCTCGAATACGGCGGGGCCGCAGCCACGGTGGCGTACCAGGCCGCATTCGCCGAAGAGTGCGCACGCGCGGATGTGCCGCGTCAGCTGAACATCACCGGGGCTGACTTGGTAGGCCCTGTGCTGATCAAGTTCGGCACGCCGGAGCAGAAGGCCCGCTATCTCGACGGCATCCGGCTCGGCGACGCAGTATGGACACAGTTGTTCTCCGAGCCCGGTGCGGGCTCGGATCTGGCCGGGGTACGCACCCGTGCACAGCGCACTGCGACGGGCTGGCGCATCGACGGCCAGAAGGTGTGGAGTTCGGCGGCGGCCTCGGCCGACTTCGGGCTGCTGCTCGCACGCACCGGTCCCGAAATGCACCGGGGCCTTTCGATGTTCGTCGTGCCGATGGACGCCCCGGGCGTCACGGTGCGCCCGCTGACCCAGATGGACGGCGAGAGCAAGTTCAACGAGGTCTTCTTCGACGGCGCCGAGCTCGACGACGACGCCCTCGTCGGCGGGGTCGGCCAGGGCTGGGCCGTCGCCATCGTGACCCTGGGACGGGAACGCCTGACGCTGGGATCCCAAGCGGTGTCGATGTTCCGGCTGCACGAGCGGATGGTCGAGGCTGCGCGCAATCACGATGTGCTCGACCCCGTGCTCGCTCGGTCGCTGACGCGGCTATGGTCGCGGATGTGGTTGCTGCGCTACACCTGGCAGCGGGCCGTCGACTCGGGCGATCTCACGTCGTCGGCGTTCTCCGTGCTCAAGCTGATGACCTCGGAGACCGACCAGGACCTCGGCGACATGGCCACCGAGGTTTTGGGTACCGACGCGTGCGTCGACCCGGCGGATGACGACCTGGTGCACCACATGCTGGTGGGGCGTGCTCAGACGATCCTCGGCGGTACCAGCGAGATTCAGCGCAACATCCTCGGCGAGCGGGTGCTCGGGCTCCCCAAAGAACCCCGGTGACAACAGGTTTGCGCACACCCGACCTGGCAGACGCGTTACGAGCGGCGGTGCGCCCACATGCGACGGTGGCGCTAGGGGATGGCGTCGGCGCGCTGCGGTGCCTCGACGACGGGTCGTCGATCGGGGCGATGCTGAGTGCCGTTGCCCGCGAGGTCGGCTCGGTGCGTCTGCTGCTGGGTTGGCTGCCCGCCCCGCTGGAGGGCCTCGACGCCGCTGCGTTCAGCGAGGTGGCCGCGCTCATGCCCGGCTGGGGTGTGCGTGACGTGCTACGCACGCCTACAGCACGTTTCGTCCCGACTCGGCTCTCGGTCATCGGCGCCCTGTTGACGGGGCCACTGCGGCCCGACCTACTGATCACCAGGCTCGTCGAACGCGACGGCAACCTCCACTTCGCAACCGAGGTGTCGTGGCAACGTGAACTCGTCGACGCCGGAGTGCCGGTACTGGCGATCATCGACGCCACGGCACCGATGGCCAGTGCACTGCCCGCCTTGGACCCCGGTCAGGTCAGGGTGATCGGCCACAGTGCGGACGGCCCCACACGGCTACCACCAAAGGCACCCCAAGAGATCCACCACGCACTCGCCGAATCCGTGTTGCGATTCGTCCCGCCGGGGACCCGCTTGCAATACGGGCCAGGCCAATTGGGCACCGCGCTCTTGAGCGGTCTGACGGTACCGGTGCACCTCGACACCGGTCTGCTGACCGACGCCGTCGTCGATCTCGAAGATCGGGGGCTCATGGCCACGACGCCGTCGGCGACCTATCTGATGGGCAGCGACGTGTTGTACGAGTGGGCAGACGGCAAGGCGATCCTGCGCGGCATCGACTACACCCACGATCTGACCAGACTGTCTCGCGGTGCCCCGTTGATCGCCGTCAACACCGCGATCGAGATCGATCACTACGGCCAGGTCAACGTCGAGGGGGTCGGCGACAAGGTGGTCGGCGGAATCGGGGGCCATCCCGACTACTGCGCCGCGGGGGCGATGAGCCGCGGTGGTTTGTCGATCATCGCCGTGCCTTCCGAGACCAACGGCCGCTCCCCGCTCGTGCAGCACCTGAGTCGCCCTGCCTCCACGCCCGCGCACGATGTCGACGTGATCGTCACCGAATCCGGTCACGCCGACCTACGAGGCGCCGGCTGGTCGCAGCGCCGGCGCCTGATCACCGAATTGTTGTCGAGCTGAAGGGAAGACGAATGCCTGAGGGCCCATTGACCGGCAAGGTCGTTCTGGTAACGGGTGGCGGCCGAGGGATCGGCCGCAGCCACTGCCTCCAGTTGGCCGCCCAGGGAGCGGCTGTCGTCGTCAACGATCCAGGAGTGGGTCGTGACGGATCCGGCGGCGACGGACCCGGCCCTGCCGCCGATGTCGTCGCCGAGATCGAGGCGCTGGGCGGCAAAGCCGTGGCACACACGGGCTCGGTGTCGGCGTGGGACGACGTCGCTGACATGATCGCCACTGCGGTCGACACGTTCGGCTCGCTGACCGGCGTGGTGAACAACGCGGGCATCCTGCGTGACTCCATGGTGGCGGCCACCACCGAAGCCGACTGGGATGCCGTCATCTCCGTCCACCTCAAGGGCACTTTCGCCGTCACCCGGCATGCCTGCGAGTACTGGCGCGCACAGTTCAAGGCCGGCAGCCCTATCGACGCGCACGTCGTGAACACAGTGTCCGGTGCCGGGCTGTGGGGCAACGTCGGGCAAAGTGCCTACGGCGCCGCCAAGGCGGCCATCGCCAACCTGACGATCGTCACCGCGATGGAGGCGCAGCGGTACGGCGTTGCGGTCAATGCGATCTCGCCGCTGGCCGCATCGCGCATGACCGCCGAGGTGTTCGGAGCTCGTGCCGACGATCCCGCGCTGGACCCCGCCCGCAGCTCCGCGGTCGTCGCCTGGTTGCAGTCCCCGCAGTCGGCCTGGCTGACCGGGCAAATCCTCCGCGTCAACGGCGACAAGCTCACCCGCATCGAAGGCTTCACCGAAGCCGCGGGCGCCTATCATGCCAAAGACGGCGTTTCTCTGACGTTTTCGGAGATCGGCCAGGCAGTCAGCTGGCTATACAGGACCTCGCCGCGGGGGCTGGCCGGCCCGCTTCCCGCGGATTAGAAAGCCTGACGCTTGCGCTAGGTGTACTCAGCCATCAGGTTGGTTGCAGTCGGCTGATGGGCGATAGCCCTGCGAGTGCGCTGTGGCGGCGTTGAGGGTTGTAGAACTCGACCCAGGGCGCAAGGGCTTGGGCGCGGTCGGAGTTGGAAGCGAACACCCGGCGATAGGACCATTCGCTTTGCAGGGTGCGGTTATAGCGCTCCACCTTGCCGTTCTGCCACGGGCAGTGCGGTTTGATGAAGAGGTGTTTAGCGTGCAGTTGGTCGATAACGGCGGCCACGTGTGCTGAGTGCCGGTAGCTCCAGTGATTGTCGGTGATGACACGTTCGATGTGCGAAATGCCCTGCCAGTGAAAGTAATTAGCTGCGCGGGCGATGAACCCCGCGCATGTCGGTCCTTTCTCATCGGCATGGATCTCGGAGTAGGCCAGCCGACTGTGGTCATCGACCATTGAGTGCACGTAGTCATACCCGATACCACGGCCGCGGACCTGCTCGCTGCGGCCGTGAGCCCGCCAGCCGCCACCGTCAGGGATGCGTCCGAGCTTTTTGACATCGACATGCACCAATTCGCCAGGACGATCACGCTCGTAGCGGACCGCGGTGGCTTTCGAGGCTTTGATCACCGCACCGGTCATGGGATCGCAGTCCCGCAGATAGGGCACCGCGGCGGCGCAGAATCCGTCCGACGGTCCGCGCTGGGATCCCGAGCTCAGGGCCCAACCAGTCCTGGCCTCGACGGTGCCGGCGACGCGCAGCGATGACCTGGCGCTCTACACGTGCCGACGTTTTCGTGGGACTGCGGCGCGGCCGTGAGGACCGATCGTGCAATCCGGCCTCACCTTCGGCCGCATAGCGGCTGATCCAGGTGTGAACGCATTTGCGGGATACACCCATCGCCGCGGCGATATGGGCTTGTTTCGAGCCCTGCTGGTGGCGCTGCACGATCAGCAATCGACCACGCAGCGTCGTGCGGGCATTACGGTGGGACACGAGAACCTCCGGGTTGGTGACGGGCCTTCGACAAGCCACACCTCACCCGGAGGTTCTCTTCACATCAAGCCAACACGCCCGCTACCAACGTCATGGCTGAGTACAGCTAGGGCGCTCCCCCATCGGCGAAGATGGTCTGCCCGGTGACGAAGGCGGCGATGTCAGAGAGCAGGAAGGCGATCAGCGCACCCATCTCCTCAGGCTGCCCGGGCCGGGCGAGCGCGGCGTCGAAACCGAAGTCCTCCACCAGCGCGCGCTCCAAGGCCTCCTCGTAGGGGTAACCCTTGCTCTCCGCGATATATCCGCGAATGGCATGCAGTGCATCGGTTTCCACCGCACCCGGCGCGATACTGTTCGCGCGGATGCCGGAGTGGCCGTGGGTCCGCGCGATGCCACGGGTGAACGTGGCCACCGCCGCCTTCAGGCTGGCATAGGGCAGCCGTGGTTCATGCGGCGCGCGTGACGAGTACGCCGAGGTGGTCACGATGGCGCCGCCGTTCACCGCCAGGTGCGGGAGCGCCGCCTGCACGCTACGGGTCGTCGCCAGTAGGACGTCGTGAAACGCTGCGTCCCACGCCTCGTCGTTGGAGTCGATCGGCATCATTCCCGCAGTGCCCATGGTGATCGCGATGCCATCGAGTCTGCCGAGGAGCTTGACCGCTTCGTCGACGGCCGAGACAGCCTGACCCGGCTGACTCACGTCGTAGACTAGTCCGTAGGCCGAGCCATCGCCCGTCTCGACGAGTTGTTCGGTCGCGTCCTTGGCTCGGGCCTCATCGCGGCCGACGACCACGACCGAGCCTCCCTCGCCGGCCACCGCCGTCGCAGCCGCCAACCCCATGCCGGCCGTTCCGCCGACGACGATGTAAGCCTTGCCCGCCATCTGAAGATCCACAGTCACCCTCTCATCGAGTGAAGAAGCTCAATGGACGCTCGACGTATTCGAACACCACACCCTCGGGTGAGCGCAAAAAGGCGATGTACAGGCCGTCGATCTTGGTGCCGGGCAGCGGACACCACACGGGATCCCCGATCTGCTCAACAGAATTCGGCACATGCCTCAGCGCGTCGTGCACGTCCTCCACCCGCAACGCGCACCGGTAGAGGCCCTGCCGGTTGCCGCCCCACGGCACCGGAGCGGCTACGGTGTCGGGGTGTTCGACCACCACCAGTGTGAACTGGTGTCCGTCCTCGGCCAACGCGTAACGCGCAACCACACAGCCGGTTTCGCCGGAGCCGACCGGGCTCAGCTGCGATCCTGCGACCAACTGCGCCTTCGGCGCGGCCACCTCCTCGAATCCGATCGCGGTGAGGAACGCCCCGGTGGCGGCGGCATCGATCGCGGCGATCCGGATGCCCTCGAACAGTGCCCCCTTGGACGCGTCGGCGTCCGCGGGCAGCGCCGTCAACTCGATGACGACGCCGTCGGGATCGATGGCGAGAACCGACGTGCCGCCGCCGATCAAGCCGTCGACCGGATCACCCACCGTCAGGCCCGCCGCGCGCAGCGCACTCGCCGCGTGCTCGACGTCGGCGACCGCCAACTGCAGCGCCCGGATGCCCGGGCGTACGGGATCGAAACTCGGGTCGCGACTGAGCTCGGGCGTGTGGTACTCGATGGCCTCGAGTGCGCAGCCGCCGCGACCACCGCGGGCATCGTAGAGAAATGCAGTGGCGCAGAATGTTTCGTCGTCGAGGCCCAGAATCGAGCCGTCGGTGGCCACCGTCGGATCGGTGCGCATCTTCGCCTTGAGGCCCAGCACCTCACCATAGATGCGCTCGGTGGCGTCCAGAGACTCGCAGTTGAGGTTGACGTGCAGAAAGCGCCGCGCGAGTTCCTCAGCTGCCACTACAGAACGACCGAGTCGATCTTGAACTGGATGATCTCGTCCTCGCTGAAGCCGAGCTCGGCCAGCAGCGCGTCGGTGTGTTCACCGTGCTCGGGGGCCCGCTCGAGGTCCAGTGGCGTTTCGTCGTACTGCACGGGGCTGGCAGCCAGGGCGAACTCGGTGCCGCCGGCGTTGGTCGCACGCGGCAGGTAGCCGTTGGCGATGGCCTGCGGGTCGCTGTGCACTTCGTGAGCGGTGTGCATGACGTCCCACACACCCTCGAAACCGGCGAAGGCCTTCTCCCAGTGGGCCAGGTCCTCAGCCTCGAAGGCGGACCGCAACTGGGCGATGCACTCGTTCCGGTTGGCGAACCGTACTGGCGCAGAGGCGAACCGCTCGTCGTCGATCAGGTCAGGACGGCCAAGGCGGGTACAGAAATCCGACCAGAACCGGTCCGCTTGCAACAGCACGAATGCGATGAACCGGTTGTCACGGGTCTTGTAGATGCTGGCCACCGGATTGGGCATCTCGTCGAGGTTGAACTTCGGGATGTCTTGACCGGTCACACCTGACCCGACGATGTCGGGACCAAGCTGCCAGATGGCGGCGTTGAGCAGCGAGACGTCGACAACCGACGGTTCGCCGGTGCGCTCCCGTTTCACCAGGGCCGCGGCGATGCCACCCGCAATGGCCAGACCGCCGTAGGAGTCACCGAACGCGGGCCGCTGAATGGGCGGATACGTGCCATCGCCTGCCGAGTAGGCATCACCGATGCCGCCGCGGGCCCAGTACGCGGCGAGGTCGAAACCGCCCTGTGCCGCGAGGTCCCCCTTGGTGCCGTAGCCGTGGCCTCGGGCATAGATGATCTTGGGGTTGCGAGCCCGCACCTGGTCGACGTCGATACCCATGCGCTTGCGGGAGTCGGGCAGCAGGTTGGTCACGAACACGTCGGCAGTCTCGATCAACTTCATCAGCAGCTCGAGGCCCTCGGGGCTGGAGGTGTCCAGTCCGATGCTGCGCTTGCCCCGGTTGGGCTGTTCGACGAAATGGTTCACTCCGCCTGCGCCGGTGACGATTCCGGAGCTGATCAATCCACGCTGCGGATCACCTGTTTCGGGATGCTCCACCTTGATGACATCGGCGCCCCAGTCGGCAAGCACCGCACCCGCCGCAGGCACGAACGTCCACGCCGCGAGTTCGATTACCCGGATGCCGTTCAGGATGTCGCTCACAGGGGGTATCCGATCGTCTTGGTCTGGAGGTGCTGTTCGAAGCCCTCGATGCCGTTCTGGCGGCCGATGCCGCTCATCTTGTAACCACCGAATGGTGCGTCGGCGCCGTAGTACATTCCGCTGTTGATCATCAGCGAGCCGGTGCGGATGCGACGGGCCACGGCCATCGCCCGCTCGTTGGAGCCCATGATCCCGCCGGCCAGGCCGTAGGTGGAGTTGTTCGCCATTTCGACCGCACCGTCGTCGCCGCCGTCGTATGGCGTGATGGACAGTACCGGACCGAAGACCTCCTCCTGGAAAATCGTGTGGTCGGGCGCGACATCGGCCACCACCGTCGGGGCGACGAAGTAACCACGGTCCAGGCCGTCGGGCACGCCGCCACCCGCGGTGATGCGCCCACCATCGGCCTTGGCGCGTTCGATGTAGCCCAAGACGCGGTCGCGCTGCTTGGCCGAGACAAGTGGGCCGCAGAAGGTATTCGGATCGGCTGGGTCCCCCACGGTCAGCGCGCCGAACGTCGCCGAGGCGACCTCGACCGCCTGATCGTAATGGGAGCGCGGCACCAGCATTCGGGTCGCCAGCGCGCACCCTTGTCCCGAATGCATCAGTGCGCCAATACATCCGGGCAACGCGACGTCCATATCGGCGTCGTCGAGCACAAGATATGCCGACTTCCCACCGAGTTCGAGCATATTGCGCTTCATGGTGTCGGCGGACAGTCGCTGGATCAGCTTGCCGACTGCCGTGGAACCGGTGAAGGACACCATGTCAATTCGCGGATCGGTGGCGAGAACCTGGGCGATGTCGTTGTCCGAAGCCGGCACGATGTTCACGACGCCGGCTGGGATATCGGTCTTCTCGGCGATGATCCGGCCCCAACGCAGGGCGGTCCAGGGAGTTTCGACGGCCGGCTTGAGCACCATGGTGTTGCCGGTAGCCAGGATCTGGCCCATTTTGTTGCTGATGATCTCGAACGGGAAGTTCCACGGCGTGATGGCACCCACCACGCCCATCGGTTCCTTCACCACCACCCGGTTGTAGGGCACACCCATCTTGGCGTCCTGGTCCAGCATCCGCTCCCAACCGAAGGTCGAGATCAGCTCTGCCGGGTACCGAATGGCGTCGGCTAGCGGCCATTCCATCTGAGCGATGAACGTCATTCCCACTGTCGCGCCCACCTCCGCGATCAGCTCGGCGCGGATGTCTTCCTTCTCCTCCTGCAGGGCCTCGTGCAGCTGGAGAAGGCACCGCTTGCGAAACTCGCGGTTGGTCGACCAGTCGGTGGTGTCGAACGCTCTCCGCGCGGCGGCGATGGCCTCTTCAATGTCCGCGGCGCTGGCGTCGGTGGCGACGCCGAGCAGTTCCTCGTTGGCTGGATTGACGTTGTCGACGGTCTTGCCGGTCGACGAATCCCGCAACTGCCCGTCGATGAATAGCCTGGTCTCTGGGTTGAAGCTGACAGTGGCGGCGGCGATGGATGATGCCGTCATTGGCGATCCCTCTCACTTAGGTGTGGGCGTCAGCTAGTGTACCGTCTTATAGATAACTGTTTAGCTGATTCGGTTCGATAGTCAACCGAGTCCACACTTCCGTGGAGGGGGAACCGGTTGTCCGCCCCAATCGACAGCGCAGTGGCTAGCCCGCGACAAGCCGACTTCGTCGCGCAGGTGTCGCTGTACCGCCGCGCGTTTCGGCATTGGCTCCACGATCTGGGCTGGGCCGAGCAATGGCGTTCCGCGCACTTCGACAACGCCGAAGACGAACTCGCCTACCACGCCGAAATCCTTTCCAGGATGCACGAGGCCGGATGGAATCGGTACGGCTGGCCCGAGGCGGCCGGCGGATTCGGCGGCTCCGAACTTCACCGCGCGGCGTATTTCGAGGAGTTGGCCGCCGCGATGTTGCCCGTTCCGGAGCAGCACTGGACCCTCGAAGTCATCGGGCCTGCAGTGCATCGCTACGCCCCTCACCTGGCTGCCGAGCACCTGCCGGGTTACCTGCGAGGCACGGAATGGTGGGGGCAGTGCTTCTCCGAGCCGGAGTCAGGCAGCGACCTGGCCGGCCTCCGGTGTCGCGCCACCGACGACGGCACAGGCGGATTCATCCTCAACGGGCAGAAGATCTGGACCAGCCAGGGTCCGACCGCGACGCGGTTCCTGCTGTTGGCGCGCACCGGGTCAGCCGAGAGCCGGCACCGCGGGCTAAGCACGTTCTTGGTCGACGCCGACACTCCCGGCGTCACAGTCCGGCCGATCACACTGGCCAGCGGGCGGCGTGAACTTGCCGAGGTGTACTTCGACGATGTCCGGGTTCCTCGCGAGCGACTGATCGGCGACGTCGACGGCGGCTGGGCCGTGGTCATGTACCTCATGCAATACGAACGCGGCATGTACGGCTACGCGGTGACGACAACCGCCTTGACCGAACTCGGCAGGCTACGGGCCGCAATGGCCACCTACGGCGCGTCACCGGCACAGCGTGAGCGCTTCGCTCAGATCTATGTCGCCGTGGCGGCTGCGCAGGCCCGCGGAGCGACAACGGTGCGCGCACTGGCCGAGGGCCGCGCGGTGGGCCCGGAGAGCAGCGTCGACAAGCTGTTGTTCGCCAAGGCCGAAAAGGACATCAACGACTTCATCCTCGATGTCCGCCGCGAATGGATGATCAGCGGTGTGGGAGCGCACGACGCCAAGGAACTCGATGCGGCCCGCGCGAAGTGGTGGTACACCCGGGCCGCGACGATTATGGGCGGAAGCGCAGAGGTCCAGCGCGGCATCATCGCCGACCATATTCTGGGACTCCCGAAGGAGAAGCGGTGACCGGGCAGGCGACCGACGAGTCGTGGCCGATGATCGAGGAAGCCGTCTTCCGGCTGTTCGACGACCTGGCCGCCACGAAGCGCGACGAGCACACGTCAATCGGACCTCAGCTGGAAGATCTGGGATGGTCCGACATCGAGGGGGAGTATCCAATTCAAGCTTGCGAGTTGCTGTTTCGGGCCGAAGGTCGGTCGCTGGCCCAGACCGACTGCCTCACCAAGGTCATGCTGGCGGAGCTGGCGCCCCTGCTGGACGGACCTGTCGAAGGCCTCGTGCTGCCCGGCATCGCCGACGGCTACACCCCTGGTTCCGATGGTCGAGGCGTCAACGGAATCCTGCTCGGACCGCTGCCCGGTAAGGGTCGACTGGTCGTTCCGGTACCGGCTGCCGACGGCGCGGTGTCCATCGGGATCGTCGACGTCGATGGGCTCGACGGTGAACGACTGGACACCTTCGACTCGTCGGCACATTGGACACGGGTCAGCGGGTCGATGGCAGTCGAGCGCGTGGACGCCGCCACGGAGTGGCACCGCGCCGTCGTTGCGGCGCACCGGGCGCTGGCAACCGAGCTCATCGCACTGGCCGACCAAGCCCTGCGCATCGCGGTCGAACAGGTCAGCGTCCGCATGCAATTCGGTTCACCCATCGGTTCGTTCCAGTCGCCTCGGCACCTGCTCGCCGACGCATCGGCGGGCCTGGAAGGCGCGCGCGCACTGGTTGACGAATGCTGGCTTTCCACAACACATTCCGGCGTCGGTTCGCTCCCGCCGGCCGGCGGTGAACTCACCGCGCTCACCGCCAAGGCTGCCGCGGGCCGAGCCCACCGGGCCGTGTCCGATGCCGCCATACAAGTATGTGGCGCAATCGGCCTGACCATCGAGCACGACCTGCATCGTTATGTGACCCGCGGCTTTCAGATCGACGCGTTGTGCGGGTCTTACCAACGACTCGAGGCGCTGCTCGCAGACCGCCTCTTCACCGACTATTCCCCTGGCGAGGCGCTTCCCGCGCTGGTCGCCCTGGGCTGACGAGGGTAGGAATCCATGCGCCGCAACATTTTCGAAGAGGTACACGACGACTTCCGGGCCACCGCACGTAAGTTCTTCGAGCGCGAATGCGTGCCGAACGTCGAGAAGTGGGAACGCGACGGGAAAGTCAGCCGCGAGGCCTGGCTGGCTGCCGGCGAGCACGGCCTGATCGGCTGGGAATTCGACGAGAAGTACGGCGGCCTCGGCGTCAAAGACTTCAGGTTCAACCAGATCATCTCCGAGGAGATGTTCTTGACCGGCTCGGTCGGCATCGGCCTCGGCGTGCAGAACGACATCCTGATGCCCTACCTGCAGAACCTCACCACCGATGAGCAGAAGGAACGCTGGCTGCCCGGCTTCGTCAGAGGTGAACTGATCGGCTCGATCGCGATGTCGGAACCCGCCGCCGGCTCCGACCTCGGCGGCATCAAGACAACGGCGCGCGACGCGGGTGACCACTGGGTCGTCAATGGCCAGAAAACCTTCATCAGCAACGGGCTCCTGTCGAAACTCGTACTGACCGCCGTCAAAACCGACCCGTCGGAGCGGCACAAGGGCATCAGCCTGCTGATGATCGAGGACGGCATGGAGGGATTCACCCGCGGTCGCAAGCTGGACAAGATCGGCCAGTACTCCGCGGATACCGCCGAGCTGTTCTTCGAGGACGTCAAGGTGCCCAAGGAAAACCTGGTCGGCGAGCTCAACCGTGGTTTCTACCATCTGGTGTCCAACCTGCCCAGCGAACGCGTCGGCGTGGCCTGCTACGCACTGCCCGCCGCCCGCCGTGCGCTGGACCTGACGAAGGCCTACGCGCTCGAGCGCACGGCCTTCGGGCAGCCGATTGGAAAATTCCAGGTCAATCGACATTTCCTCGCCGAGATGCAGACCAAACTCGATGCCGCCCAAACGTATCTGGATCAGTGCGTCTTGTCGGTCAACGACGGAACGTTGAGCGACCAGGATGCCGCTGGTCTGAAGTGGTGGACTTCGGAAGTGCAGTGGGAGATCATCGACCGCTGTCTGCAGCTGTACGGCGGCTACGGCTACATCAACGAATACGAAGTGGCCCGGCTCTGGCGCGACTCCCGGGTTCAGCGGCTCTACGCCGGCACCACCGAGATCATGAAGGACCTCATGGGCCGGGCGATGGGGTACTAGGGATGACGTTGGTCACTGACGGTCGCAGATCCCCAGTTCCGAGGCGGAATTCGGCTAATCTGGCAAAATAGTTATTTGATTCGCGCGTTGCATAAGCGGTGGAGGTTGTAATGGAGGTCACCAGTCTTCGCGAGCCGAAGATGGCCGATCGGGTGGCCACCGTGCTGCGCCGGATGTTCATTCGTGGCGAGATCACCGAGGGCACGATGCTGCCCCCGGAGTCCGAGCTGATGGAACGGTTCGGGGTGTCACGTCCGACGCTGCGCGAAGCGTTCCGGGTTCTCGAATCCGAGTCGTTGATCCAAGTCCAGCGCGGCGTCCGCGGTGGCGCGCGGGTAACCCGACCCCAGCGTGAGACGCTGGCCCGCTACGCCGGCCTCATCCTCGAGTACGAGGGAGTGCGGGTGAAAGACGTCTACGACGCACGGGTGATCCTCGAGGTTCCGATGGTCGAGCAACTGGCCAAAGACCGCAATCCCAAGGCGCTCGCCGAGCTCGAAGAAATCGTCGAACGCGAATCGCAGTTGCAGCCCGGTAGCGACGCCGTCGATCAACTCACCGACTTCCACGCGGCGATTGCGCGGTTGTCCGGCAATAGCACCCTGCAAATCGTCAGCGACATGCTGCATCACATCATCGAGAAGGCCAACCGCTCGCTGCAGCCCACCAAGGGTGCCCGCGCCGAGCAGGCTGTCCGGCGATCGGCCAAGACCCACCGGATGGTGCTGGACATGATCAAAGCGGGCGATGCGGAGAAGGCCGGCGAGCTGTGGAAGCGGCACCTGCAGAAGGCGGAGGAGTTCGTCCTGACCGGCGCCGAATTGTCCACCGTCGTCGACCTTCTCGAATGACCGGGGTCGACGAGGTCATCAATACCCACGACCTCGAGACGCCGGATTCGATTCAGGTCCGGTTCGGAATCTCCTACGTCGAGTCCAAGCCGGCCGAGGCTCTCGCCGCGTTGACCATGCCAATGGAGCGCTTCCGAAACCCGATCACCGGTGCGCCCACGCTGGGGCCGCTGGCCATACTCGTCGACGCGGCGGCCGGAATCGTCAATCACTACCGCCGTCGGCCCGGCGAGTGGACGGTGTCCAGCGAACTGTCGATGGATCTCAGTCTTGGAGAACTCCCGGAACTCGACGGCCCCGTGCTCGCCACCGCGCACGCATTCGGTCCGCTGGGCGCCACTTCACTGGCGGTCTGCACACTGACCTACGGCGACACCGTGATCGGCGGCGGAACGGTACGGTCGTTCTTCATCGCCGGTGACGTGGTCCCGCAACACCGCGTGGAGACGCTTCCGCGATCGGCGTCGACCACGTTCGCCGACCTGATGTCGGTGCACGTGACGAGCGATGAATCCGACTCGGTGCTGTCCCAGCGGGTCGACCCCAATCTGAACAACGACATCGACATCGTGCATGGCGGGGTGGCGGCCGCCGGTCTGGAACTCGCGGCGTCTGCGGCGATCAACAGGGGCGCCCCCGCCGAGCTGTTTCAGACCGCGTCATTGCGCGTGAATTTCCTGCGCCCGTTCTTCGCCGGAACGGAATCCCGTTATGTCGGAACGCCGTTGCGCATCGGGCGCGCCAGCGCGGTCGGCGAGGCAGAGGCCATCGGCGACGACGGCAAGGTCGCACTCACCGCGCGGCTGACCGCCTACCGCTGATCGGTCGGCGGCACCCGTCAATTCGTCGGCGCCCCCGGCGGCCCCGCAGCGGGTGCCAGTCCCCCGCCACCGTCCTGCGAAGGCACTGATTCGCCGCCGGCGGCGCCCGGTTGCTGGGTGAGGTCGACGTCATGGTCGAGGTCGGGCGCAATCGGGAAGAATCTGCACAGGAACGCGGCCGCGAGTTGGCATGGATCGTCAACGGGATCGGCGCCGGCGGGTGCGGAAAGGCCCAGGGCTGCTGTCATTACGCCGACCGCAACGACGGCAGGCCGCATCCTCCTGGCTATCACGTCTAGCAACTACTTCTTGGACCGAGCGCGGAAGGCCGCGACCCGCTCCTTGAACTCGGGCGTCGAGAACGACGTCAACTCCTCGGCGAGCGCGTACTCGAGCACACCCTGTGCGGCCCGGGCCAGGTGCATGTTGAGCGCGACCTTCGACGACCGGAGCGCCTGCGGCGGGAGCGCGGCGAATCGCTCACCCAAGGCCAGTGCTTCGTCGAGCACCGCGTCATCGTCCACGACCTTCGTGACCAGATTCAGCTTTTCGGCGGTCTCTGCGGTAATCCGATCACCGAGCAGCACATATTCTTTCGCCTTCATCATGCCGATCAAGAGTGGCAGCATGGCGGCTCCACCATCGCCCGCGGTCAGTCCGACCGCGACGTGTGGGTCGGCCAGGTAACTGCTCTTCCCCATCACCAACAGGTCGGACAGCAGTGCGATCGAACAGCCGAGTCCGACGGCTGGACCGTTGACTGCGGACACCAGCGGCTTGGGAAAGTTGATCACCTCGAGGAAAACCGTGCGGGCCTCGTGGATCTGAAACGTACGCGCCACCTCATCCTCGATGAGGCGCCCGAACATGACCATGTCGCCGCCGGCGGAGAAGGCCTTGCCCACTCCGGTGGTGACCACCGCACGCACATCGTCGTCGGCGTCCAGCACCTTCCAGATGGTGGCGAACGCGTGGTGTACCTCCTCGGTGACGGCGTTGAGCGCTTCCGGACGGTTGATGCTCACGACGTGGACGTTGCCGCGCTTCTCCACCAGTAGCCACGGCGCGAACTGCTCGTAGCCGGCAAGCGTCGCCGGTGCGAGCGGAGCGGGGGGCGCGGATTGGGTGTCAGAAGTCGTCATGTGAGGTCCCGTCAGTTCTTCTCGTTGGAAAGGATGGTGACAGCGGAGACTGCGGTCGGTCCGCCAATGTTGTGGGCCAACGCGACTCGGGCGCCATCCACCTGATTCTCGGCTTCTCCGCGAAGTTGGTTGAACAATTCGTAGCATTGCGCCACCCCTGTGGCGCCCGGCGGGTGGCCCTTACCCTTCAGACCGCCGCTCGGATTGACGGGCATCGACCCACCGACATAGTGCTCGCGGCTCTCGACGAGTTTGTACGCCTCGAAGCGCTCGGCGAATCCGAGGTCCTCGTAGCTGATCAACTCCACCCCGGTGAAGCAGTCATGGACCTCGGCAACGTCGATATCGCGCGGGGTCACCCCGGCCATGCTCATCGCCGCCCTCGCCGCCCGGACTGTCGGTGGGAAGGTCGTCATGTCCGTCTTGTGTTGGTGCATCACCCGGTCCATGCCCAGTCCGACACCGCGCACCCACACCGGACGATCGGTGTACCGGTCCACGACGTCGTCGGCGGCCAGGATGACCGCAGCGGCGCCGTCGCTCTGCGGGGTGCAGTCGTAGAGACCGAAGGGGTCCACCACCATCGGCGCCGACAGCGCCTGCTCGACGGTGATTTCGTAGCGCAGCTGGGCTTTCGGGTTGGTCACGGCATGGAAGTGGTTCTTCACCGCCACCATCGCCATGTGTTCCTTGGTGGCAGGCGACTCGTGTAGATAGCGGTCGACGTGCAGCGCGAAGTTGGCGGGAGCCACCAGGCCCAGCGGGTAGTCCCAGGCGTTGTCGCGCGTCATCGCCGCCCACTCCCAGAACGTGGTATTCGACGCGGTCTCGCGCACCTTGTCCGCACCCACCACCAGCACCACGTCGTACAGCCCCGAGGCGATCGCCAAGGTGCCGTTACGAATGGCATCATTGCCGGTGGCACAGGCGTTTTCGACTCGGGTTACCGGAATGCCGGTGAGATCGAGGGTGTCGGCGAGGATGCCCGACGGGAATCCGTCGGTGGTGGCCAGCTCACCGAACCAGGCTGCCTGGATCTCGGACTTCTTGATGCCCTTGTCGACGTTGCCGACGCACTCGGCGTAGGCCATCGGGATCAGGTCTTTGATGCCGAGGGCGAAATGTTCGGCAAACGGCGTCATTCCGGCCCCTACCATGGCGACGCGTCTCATGCCTGGGCTCCCTCGGTTGCAGTGGGTTGGAATGCATACCCGTAGTCGGGGATGCCGGCGCGATCGGCGACCTTGCGCAGTACCACCGATCCGGCCTGACCAATCGTGACCTCGCCGGCAGGGACGCCGGTGACCTTCATCAGCGCACGGACCGGACTGCCGTCGAGTTGCACCACGGCGATCGAATACGGGCCCGGCAGATCCGGTACCGGGATCCGAATGGTCGTCCGGGTGTACACCGTCCCGGTGCGTGGGAGCGGCTCCAACCGGTACTCGGTAACCAATGCGCCGTCGTCGTCGACCCTGGCCCGTGGCGGGAATTGCGGCGCTGCGTCTATCCCTGGATGCTGCTCGAATACCGCCGCCTCCCAACGCAGCTTCGGCTCGAAGGCACGGGCATAGGCGGGCAGCGAGATCGGGATGCCGTTGCCGTCGGCAGTGCGAAATGCGGGCAGGTCGCGAGCAGGTACCTCGTTGCGATTGACCGGCACGGCCGACGACGCCGGGGTGACGTGGGCTGCCGTCACGCTGGACTGCTCGACGGCCAGTAGCAGACCGCTCGCGGCGTCCCGCTCGATCAACGCGGCCAAGGCGCGAATGACGCCGGACGCCGACACATTCGCATCCTCCAGCGCCGACGAGGCGTCGAGGTCGCCGCCGAGTTCCTTTGCCTTCACTCCGACCACGGCGACGACGGGCTGCGCGTTCGGCAGGCGAAGGCGTTCGACCGTCGCCTTCACGCCGATCTCGCGTTGCAGCCGTGAATCGCCATATTCGTGTCGTGCGCCGTCCTCACCGCGGGTGGTGGTGGGCAAGCTGCGAGTCTGACGGGCCACCGGATCAACCCGCACGCCCTCCCGGCCGATCAGCACCGCGGCCGCTGCCGCGGTCGCCGAATCGTCGGCTGCCAGCACGAGGGTTCCCTCGCCGGCGCCGAGAATCTGGTCGAGCACCGCGGGTGCGCCACCGAGAACCTCTGTGACCGCGACATCGGCCGACAACGACAAGCCGGCGAGCAATACCCCTCCATTGCCCCCCTCCAGCAGCGGGAAGTCCCGCGACACCAGCACGACGCGCTGTGCGGTCGCGCTTGGGTCGGCGGCCCGGCCCGCGGCGACGGCCATGGTCAACGCATCCTCATCGGGGCCCTTGACCCGTCTTCCGCGCAGCGTCCACGGCGGCAGGTAGGTGCCGATCGAGCTGACCTGAGTCATAGAACCTCGCTTTGGTCATGGGTGTGTACCCGGCCCAACTAATGAGCTATATAGTTATAGCATTCAAGCTATCAGCCGAGCGACGGAGGAAGGGTTCCCGAGCCGTGAATAGTCCCAATGGGCGGACCCTGAGCGGTCGCGTCGTTGTCGTGACCGGCGCCAGCCGCGGCATCGGTGCGGCAACCGCAATCCGGGCCGCCGAAGACGGCGCCGCCGTTGCACTGCTGGCCAAGACCGCGACACCTCATCCAAAAATCGCCGGCACGCTCGCCGACACCGCGGAGGCGGTAGCGCGTGCCGGGGGGCAGCCGCTGCCGCTGACCTGTGACGTACGGGATGCCGCCGCAGTGGCCTCGGCCATCGACACGATTGCTGAGGCATTCGGCGGTATCGACGTGGTGATCAACAACGCAGGTGCCCTCGATCTGCGGCCGACCGAGAGCCTGCCGCCGACGAGCTTTCGGAAGCTGTTGGAGATCAACGTCGAGGGTCCGTTTGCGGTAGTGCAGGCCGCCCTGCCGCACCTGCGCCGTTCGGCCAACGCGCACATCGTCAACATCGCTCCGCCGCTCAGCCTGAACCCCAAGTGGGTTGGCACCCACGTCGGGCACACCGTCGGCAAGTACGCCGAAAGCTTGCTCACCTTGGGCTGGGCTGACGAGTTCGCGTCGATACCGATCGCGGTGAACTCGCTGTGGCCCGCCACCACCGTTGCCAGCACCGGAATGCTGGCTGCGATGGGCGAAGCGGCCGTGCGCGCACAGGCTCGCAGCCCCCAGATCATGGCCGACGCCATCCACGCACTCGTGAGCCGACCGGCAGCGCAGTACAGCGGTCACTTCTGCACCGACGAGGAAATTCTCCGCGAAGACGGTGTCGAGGACCTTTCGAAGTACCTGCTGGCCGCCCGCGAAGAGGACCTGACGCCCAACTTCTATCTTCCGTCGACACCGCTGCCTGCGGGCTCGCGAGTCGCCAGATGAGTTCGTTCGACGAGCTCAGTGCGCACACCCCCGAGTTGGTCAAACTGCGCCTCGGGGTTCGCGACTTCTTGCGGTCCGATCGCGCCGAGTTCGGTTGGGCGCCAGCCGTCGACGCGTGGCTCGGCCAATGGGACGAAGGGTTTTCGGCACGCCTTGGCGCTGCGGGTTTCCTCGGATTGACGATCCCCAAGCAATACGGCGGCCACGAGTTGAGCCATCTGCATCGTTATGTGGTGACCGAGGAACTGATCGCCGCTGGTGCGCCGGTGGCCGCGCACTGGACGGCCGACCGCCAGGTCGCGCCGAGTCTATTGACCTACGGCACCGAAGCGCAACGCGAGCGCCTACTCCCCGAAATCGTTGCAGGCAAGCTCTATTCGTCGATCGGGATGAGCGAGCACGGTGCAGGATCCGATCTGGCGGCCGTTGCCACCAAGGCAGTACGGACAGACGGAGGCTGGCTACTGTCCGGCACCAAGGTGTGGACCAGCGGTGCTCACCATGCGCATCAGGTCGTGGTGTTGGCCCGCACCAGCCCACTGGATCCGAAGCGCCGGCACGCGGGATTGAGCCAGTTCCTGGTGCCCTGTGACGCCAAAGGCGTTCGCGTGGAACCCATCCTGCTGATGTCGGGGGCGCACCACTTCAACGAGGTGGTCCTGGACTCGGCCTTCGTCGCCGACGCCGACGTACTCGGTGAGATCGGCAACGGCTGGCATCAGGTCACCTCCGAGCTGTCCTTCGAACGCAGTGGCCCCGAGCGCATCCTGTCCACCGGGCCACTCCTACTCGCGGCCATCCGTGCGCTCGGCTCAGGGTCTCCCCCCGACGACCGCACCGCCGCCGACGTCGGCCATCTGCTGGCACAACTGATCTCGCTGCGCCAACTGTCACTGTCAGTGGCCCGAGCACTCACCGATGGGGGTGACGCGGCGAATTTGGCCGCACTGGTCAAGGACCTCGGCACCCGCTTCGAAGCCGAGTCGGTCGAGTTGGTCGCCGATCTGATGGAGGGCTCACCGCGGCCGCCGGAGTTGGACGCCATGCTGACGACGGCGTGGTTGCACAAGCCGATGTTCACGTTGCGAGGCGGAACCAACGAGGTGTTGCGCGGCGTCGTGGCGCGCGGAATGGGGTTGCGGTGAGCGCTGTTGCCGGGGGCATCTTCGCGTCGAAGACCGCCACAGACGACGACACCGAGTTACGGGACCTGATCGATCAGCTCGGGCGACGTTCCTACGACGCCGCCTTGGGGCGCCGAGGCGTCCCCGACCGGTTCGACGCCGACCTCTGGCACAACCTCAGGCAAACCGGGTTGGCCCGGCTGACGAGCACTCCTGACAGCGGCGCCGGTCCACGGGAGCTGGCCGTGGCGCTGTACGGACTGGCTCGCCATGCCGCAGCTGTCCCCTTGGCCGAGACCGACGCGCTGGCGGGATGGCTTGGTCAACAGGCTCACATCGGCCTGCCCGACGGGCCGCTCACAGTGGCCATCGTGGACGCAGAGCCCCAAGGCGGACGGATGAGTGGCACCGCGGTTGAGGTGCCGTGGGCGCGGGCCGGCGCGATCCTGCTCGCCGCCCGCGGCCGCGATGCGCTTCGAGTCGGTGTGCTCAAGGCGGCCGACAGCACGGTGCGCGAACACCACAACCTCGCCGGAGAGCCGCGTGATTCAGTCGAATTCAACGTGGCCGCCGACCAGTTCGAGGTGCTCGACCCGGCCCTTGGTGTCGAGCTGGTCCTGCGCGGCGCATGGGCGCGGTGCGTGCAGATCATCGGTGCGCTCGACGCTGCGGCGGCCCTGGCAGTGGAACATACTCGTCAACGCGAGCAGTTCGGTCGTCCACTCAGCGCTTTCCAGTCCGTACAGCAGTCATTGGCCGCCCTTGCGGGCGATATCGAAAGAGCCCGCGCTGCAGTCGAACTCGCCGTCGCCGCCGCTACCGAGTACGGATTTGCCGCCGCACCTACCGACTACGCCGTGACGATTGCCAAGGTCGCGGTCGGCCGCGCAGTCGGACCCGTCACCACCACCGCACACCAGCTGCACGGAGCGATCGGCGTCACCAGTGAGCACCCGCTCTGGTTGTTCACGCTGCGTGCCCAGAGCTGGCGTACCGATTTCGGCACCACCAATGACTTTGCTCGTCGGCTCGGAAGGTTGGCGCTGGCTGCCGACGATCCGTGGGACCTGGTAACGGGCGATCTGCCCCAACTCGACAACACCAATTAACAAAGGAGAACCGGTGACGGTAGAAAAATTCGAAGGCGCGTCCGCGATTGTCAGCGGTGGCGCGGGGGGGCTCGGTGAGGCGACCGTGCGTCGGCTCCACGCCGACGGCCTTGGCGTGGTGATCGCCGACCTCGCCGAGGACAAGGGCAAGGCCCTGGCCGACGAGTTGGGCAGCCGCGCCCGGTTCGTGAGCACCGACGTCACGAGCGATGAAAGCATTCTCGGCGCGATCGAACAGGCCAACGAGCTGGGTCAGCTGCGCTATGCGGTCGTCGCACACGGCGGTTTCGGTGTGGCCCAACGGATCGTGCAACGTGATGGCAGCCCCGCCGACATGGCCGGCTTCACCAAGACCATCGAGCTGTACCTCAACGGCACCTACAATCTGACCCGGCTGGTGGCGGCCGCGGTTGCCACTGCTGAGCCGCGCGCCGACGGCGAGCGGGGGGCCATCGTGATGACGGCTTCCGTCGCAGGGTACGAAGGGCAGATCGGCCAAACCGCCTATGCCGCTGCAAAGGCCGGTGTCATCGGGTTGACCATCGCAGCCGCACGCGACCTCAGCTCGGTGGGCATCCGAGTCAACACCATCGCGCCGGGCACGATGAAGACGCCGATCATGGAGTCGGTTGGCGAAGAGGCGATCGCCAAGTTCGCCGCCAACATCCCATTCCCGAAGCGGCTGGGCGCTCCGGACGAATATGCGGACGCGGCGGCGTTCCTGATCAGCAACGGCTACGTCAACGGCGAGGTCATGCGCCTCGACGGCGCACAGCGCTTCACTCCGAAGTAGTCCCGACATCCGACGTCTGGCCGGCCACGCTGTGGCCGGCCAGACGTCTTTCACCGGCTACAGGCGGCCGTCCACCTGGAGCGCCGGGTGTACCCACGTCGGTGAATTCTTCTGCTTGAACGCACGGAAACCCTCCCGCGCCTCCGGCCCGAACAGGCTGGTCTGCATGCCGATCCGATCGAACAGGCCGAGGTAGCCGTCGAGGCTCGATTTGATCACGCCGCGCGCCCCCGGGGCGGTGCGACAGCACTGCGCCAGCAGCTCTTTCGAGACGTCGAGTAGGTCGTCGTGGGGCACCACTCTGGCCACCATGCCCCATTCGACGGCCTCCTCCGCGGTCAAGGTGCGACCGGTGAACATCAGATCCTTGGTGCGGACGGGCCCGATCATCCGCGCTAGTACCTGGCTGTAATAGGTGTCGGCGATGCCGCGGAACAGTTCGGGCACCCGGAACGTGGCCCGGTCGCTGACAACGGCGAGGTCGCTGCACATCGCGATCTGAAGGCCGCCGCCTTGGCAGAGTCCGTTGACCGCCGACACCACCGGTTTCGGCGACTGCCGCAGAACATCGAAGGGCGTCACGTCCATGCCCATGGTGGAGGCGAAGTCCATCCAGTTGTCCTCGGCGGCCTGGCCCAGGTCACCGCCGGGGGCAAACACGTCGCCGGTACCCGTGATCAACAATCCGGCGAGGTCGGGATCGGCGTTGACCCGGCTGATCGCGTAGCGGATGCCGAAATACATAGCCGGCGTCATCGCGTTGCGCGCCTCCGGGCGGTCCAGGGTGCAGATCGCGAACGCACCTTGTCGTTCAAATGTCAGAAAAGGTGTGCCAAGCCAATCGCCGTCGGGTGGGCGCGGACCGCCGGTGGGGCTTACGGACATATGGGATCCCTTCCTAGCGACGACTGTCTTCGTCCCTCAAATTAGCCAAATAGTTGTATGATTCCAACTTTCCGGCGTAGCATTCCCAACGTGGCGCACGTCACTGCACGGTGTCCACTCAGCTTCGGCGCGATCACTAGCGAACTTTGGAGGCACACGAATGGGTTCACTCGACGGCCGGGTCGTCTTCATTACAGGCGCTGCGCGCGGCCAGGGCCGTTCTCACGCGGTCGTGTGCGCGGAGCAGGGCGCGAACATCGTGGGTGTCGACATCTGTGAAGACCTCGACGTCGTGCCCTACAAGCTGGGCAGCTACGAGGATCTCGAGGAGACTGCACGCCTGGTCGAAAAGACCGGTCAGGAAATGCTTTTCGAGAAGGCCGACGTGCGCGACCTTGCGGCTCTCCAGAAAGTCTTCGACGCCGGCGTCGAGCGTTTCGGCCACATCGACACTGTGCTCGCCAATGCCGGTGTCGTCTTGACCAACGCTGACGAACGGGACGCCTCAGAAGCGCTTCGGTTGGGCCTGGACATCATGCTCGTCGGGGTCTGGAACGCCTTCCAGGTCGCGATTCCCCACATGAAGGAGCGTGGCGAGGGCGGCAATCTCGTCGCCACGAGCTCGATGATCGCACTCCTGGACCTGACCGATGGCCGCGGCGGCAGCGACTCGTACCTGATGTCCAAGGTCGCCGTCGTCGGCCTCGTACGGGCGTACGCGGCCATGCTCGCGTCGGACCGCATCCGCGTCAACGCCGTCGCGCCCACCAACTGTGCAACGCCGATGATCACCGAGAACCCCGCGCTGTTCAAGGTGATCGAAGAGAACCCGCGGATGGTCAACGCCGTGCAGACCGCGTTGCCGGACCTACCCTTGGTCGAGCCGCGCGACGTCAGCAACGCGATCTTGTTCCTGATCAGCGACGCGGGTCGCTCGTTCACGGGAAGCCTGCTGAAGGTGGACGCCGGCATGGACGTCCGGCGAGGCTAGCCGGCACGCCGCGATGCACTACGGAATCGAGGGACGATCGGCGCTGATCGTCGGCGGAAGCAAGGGGATCGGCTTCGAAGTCGCCAAATTGCTTGCCGCAGAGGGCGCCAAGGTGGCGGTGCTCGCCCGCACCAAGTCAGACGTTGATGCCGCAGTCGAGCAGATCCGCGCCGAAGGCGGTGCCGCGCTTGGCGTCACCGCTGATGTCAGCAACGCCGAGCAACTCGACGATGCCGTGCGTGAGGTGACCGCGGTGCACGGTGCGCCGCTGATCGTGGTCGGGCAGGCCAAGTACCAGCGGCCGGGGGACTTCGCGGACATCAGTGACGTGAACGTCTACCGCGAATCCTTCGAAATGCACACGATGAGCCAGATTTTCCTGCTCCAGGCCGTACTGCCTGCGATGAAACAAGCCGGTTGGGGCCGTTTCGTGCACATCGGATCGGCCACAGCCAAGGAGCCGGCCGGCAACATCCATCACGCGGTGGCCAACACCAGCCGGCCCTCGACAGTCGGACTGCTCAAAACCGTTGCCGACGAGTACGCCCAGTACGGAGTCACGGTCAACACCGTCGCGCCCGGCTGGATCGAGACCGAGAACGCACTGGCATATCTGGACCAACATCTCGGCGCAAGCACCGAGGCGCAGCGGCGCGACTTCATGCTGACCAAGGCGCACGTGCCCGCAGCACGCATGGGCAAACCAGCCGAGATCGCCTCGCTGATCGCCTACCTGAGCTCAGACCCAGCGGGATATGTGACCGGAAGCTGGATCGAAGTCGATGGTGGACTACACCGGTCGGCGTTCTAACCCTAGGAGCATTCGTGGATATCCTTGGCGCACCGGAACTCTCCTTTGCCAGCCTGCCGATGGCAGCTGACCGCGGTGTCGGATGGAAGACCGTGCGCGACGCTGGGCGGGTAGTGAGCATCGACGGTTGGTACTACCTGTCCCATCGTGAGGACGTGCTCGCCGCGCTGCGCAATCCGGAGTTGTTCTCGTCGAAGAAGGCTTTCGATGTGCTGGGCAGCCCCATTCCCCTGGTACCCATCTCGTTCGATCCACCCGAACACACGCGGTTCCGAAAGATCTTGCAGCCCTTCTTCAGCCCACACACCCTGGCGGAGATGTTGCCGTCGCTGCAGATGCAGGCGCTCGATATCGTCGACGAGATCGCCAAGAAGGGCGAATGCGAAGTCGTGGCCGACCTCGCCATCCCCTACCCGTCACAGGTCTTTTTGACGTTGTTCGGGTTGCCACTGGAGGATCGCGACAAGCTCGTCGCGTGGAAGGATTCAGTCATCGCGCTGGCGGAGTCGCCGTCCCTCGACGGCGTCGACCTCACGCCCGCAATGGAATTGCTCGCCTACCTCACCGAAGCCGTCAACGAACGAAGGGCCCAACCCGGCCCTGACGTCCTTTCGCAGGTACTCAGTGGCGATGACGCCCTCGACGACGCCGAGGTGATGGGGCTCAGCTTCCTCTTCGTGCTCGCCGGCCTGGACACCGTGACGGCGGCGATGAGTTCCGCCCTTCTCGAGCTCGCCCAGAAGCCGGGCCTGCGCGCTACGCTGCGCGAGCATCCGGACCAGATGAGCGTCTTCGTCGAGGAGATCATCCGGTTGGAGCCACCCGCACCGATGCTGCCCCGGGTGACCACCGCAGAGGTCACCATCGGCGACGTCACCCTGCCCGCCGACACCCGGGTGCGACTGTGCGTCGCCGCGGTCAATCGTGACGACAGCGACGAGATCTCCATCAACGACGTCGTGATGGACGGAAAGGTGCACCGGCACTGGGGCTTCGGCGGCGGTCCGCACCGCTGCCTAGGGTCACACCTGGCCCGCATGGAGCTCACGCTCGTGCTCGACGCGTGGCTCAAGCGCATTCCCGAGTTCGCCGTGGAACCCGGCTATGAGCCGCACATCGCTTTCCCCGCACAGACTTTCGCGCTGCAACGCCTACCTCTGAAATTCGGGTAGCGATCTCCCGTGAATCACTCACACACGCTACGAAGGGATCTGCCGGTGTCTCTCACGAGTGGTGTCGGCAATGGGTTACGGTGAGTCGTGATGTCTTCCTCACCGCTCACCGCCGAAGCCGCCAGCATCGCCGTCGTCTGCGTGGAATGCCAAAACGGCGTTCTCGGTGCGGAATCGGTGTTACCTGCACTGGCTGCCGACGCCGGTGATCTGGTTGCGAACCTAGGCCGCCTGCTGAACGCGGCGCGCAACAACGGAATACGCGTAATTCATGCCACCTATGAGGGACTGCTGGGTGGCACCCCAACCGGCACGGCCCGCCTTTGGCGGGCACTGGCCCCGGCCACCGCCAGCTGGGCACCCGGCACAACGGCCACCCAAGTGGTTGACTCCCTGCTGGGACCCGACGACCTCGTCCTTCCACGCCACCACGGGTTGTTCCCCACCCTCGACTCCGAATTGTTGCCCGTGTTACGCGGTCTGGGCATCCGGACGATCGTCCTGACCGGGGTGTCACTCAACCTCGCCATCACCCACACCGCAGGGCATGTCACCCAAGCCGGGTTCGAGCTCGTGGTACCCCGTGATGCGGTGGGCGGCACCCCGGCCGACTATGCCGAGCAAGTGTTACGCAACACCATCGCGGTGCTGGGCCGACTCACCACCGTTGACGACCTCATCACCGAGTGGGCCGATTCAGGTGGGGTCGGTGCATGAGCGCGATTGGGCGGACCGCGTCGCATAGTCGATCCCGTGGTCTGGCCGCGGCCCTGTTGAGCGTCGCCGCAGTCGCGAGCTGCTCGAATGATAGTCCCGCCGCCGCACCGCCGCCGCGCGATGCCGTACCGCCTGGCACGGCTCAGGTGAAATTGGGTAGCGATGACGCCGGAACCACCCATTCCGTGGCGTGCACCACCGTGGCATCGTCGATAATCATCAAGACGGGCAACGATGCCGCAGGAACCACGTCGACACTCACCAGCGCCGACGGGCTCACCGTGGCATCGGTCGACATCCGTGATGTCGCCGGATTCACCGGTAGTCAGCGGGCCGGCCTGCAGGGTGACGCCAACGTCCACATGACTGGGCCGTTGTACGTGATCACCGGGACGGCGCGGGGCTTCAGCACCAACAATCCGAGTGCTACTGCGATGCAACCCTTTTCGATCACCGTGTCTTGCTGACTACCCCCGGCCGGGGGCCGTTGCGGGGATCAGCCCCCGGCCGAAGGGGTCAGCATCTGCTGCCACGTGGGTACCTGCGGCGCACCCTGCGCGAGGTTCGACTGGGTGTGCACCGTGCCGTCTGGTCCGACGTATTCGCCTGTGGCAGGCTCATATTGAGCAGCGGGCACTGGCGGAATCGCGGGTTGCAGGGGCGCTTGCGGTGCCGGCGGGGTGCCGGGCGGTAGCTGCGGAACCGGTTGGCCGGAAAGGGTCGCGTTGGGGTCACCCTTCCAGTTGAGGCCATCATTGAGCGGCACATACTGCTCGTCGCTCTCGCACATTTTGGCCGTGGGGGCCCGCTTACCGGGCACGGTGATGCACGGATAATTGCGCGCACCGCGCACGTCCCACATGGAGTCCTGCGGAACCCGGCAGTAGATATCGCCCGGGGGGCGTTGCGGCGCATCCTCGAAGTTGGCCGTGCGCTGTTGTTGAGGCGGCAGAAAGCCGGTGTTGCACACCGGCGGCACGTTGATGTTCGTGTTGAAGCTCAGGTACGCACCCTTGTAGGGCGACTTGGTCCCGAGGTTGGCGATCAACACGCCCTGCAATGCGTTGACCCCCTGGGGAAGTACCACCAGGAGCTGCTCGACGGCCGGCTGGTAGGCCAAGGCGACCTGGCCGACGCTGACCAGATTGGCGAGCACGATCGGCAGTGTCGGCCGCAGGCGGTCCAGCAGTTGCCGTGCCTCATCCGCCGCCGGTCCGCCTTTGTCGATGACCCCGGCGACTGCCTGGTCCTGAGTCTGGAGCTGGTCGGTGATCGTGGCCAGGTGTGCCGCCCACGCTTGCACGTCATCCGAGGTCTGCGATTGCGAGTCCAGCAGCGGTTTGGACTGGTCGATCAGAGTGGTCAACGCATCTTGCTGCTGCCTGGCACCGCTGGCCACCCGCGTGGCGCCTTTGACCAGCCGCGCGAGGTCAGGCCCCAGTCCGCCGAATGCTGTGTAGCCCTCGTCGACAACCGTTTTCAGGTTGTCTCGCGGAATCGCCTGCAGTCCCCTGTTTGCGGCGTCGAGCAGGCTGTTGATCGGGGGCTGGACCGATGTCCGGCTGAGCGGGATGGTGTCACCATTCCTCAGCGGTGCCGATGTCCCGTTGCGCGGCTGGAGGGCAAGGTATTGCTCGCCAACTGCCGTTTGACTGTGCACCTGCGCGTCGAGATCCGACGGGATCGAGACATCGGAGTGCAGGGACAGAACTGCCTCGACGCCTTTGTCAGTCAAGCGCACATCTGTCACTTTGCCGACTTCAGATCCGCGGTAGGTGACATTGGAGCTCGAGTACAGCCCACCGGCTTCGGGAAGCTCGACGGTGACGGTGTACCGCCCGATGCCGAAAAGCAGCGCCGGCAGTCGCAGGTAGGACAACGCCACGATGAGCGCGGCGATCACCGAGACGATCGTGAACACGATCAACTGAATCCTGACGAAGCGAGTCATGCGCATGGCTAAGGCCCCTGATCGAGGTGATAAGGCAGAGTCAGCGGGTTCCCGGCGGTGTAGGGGCTGGGCAGCTGCCCGATCGTGCGTCCCCACTGGATCTCGAGTTTGGTCAAATTGCCCTCGAATCGGGTACCGGTGAATATCCCCTGGTCGATCCGGCTCAATGTGAGATCGATGACCGCGGTCAGGTTTGCGTAATCGCCGCGCACCCAGTTCTCCAGTGTTTCGTTGGGCCACGGGAATGTCGCGAGCAGGCTCAGTGAACGCGTCAGGGCGGGACCTGCGTTGGCTAGCGAATTAAGCACCGGTCCCAGCTCTTTGAGAATCTTGACGAGGCTTTCTTTTGTTTGACTGACCGAATGAGCGGCCAACTCGCTGAGCTTGCCGAGTTGGGTGAGGGCTTCGGTGAGGTGGTCCCGTTGCTGGTTGAGCACCTCCAGAGCATCGGGAAGCACGCGAAGTGTCTTGTCGAGCACTGGTTTCTGGGCGGCGAAGTGGCCGACCAGGCTGTTGAGCCTGTCCGTTGCGTCGATGATGTCGCCGGTTTGGTCGTTGAGGTATCCGACGAATTTGTCCACCTGTCCTATCAGGCTTCGCAAGTCTTCGCCCCGGCCGCCGAACGCTGTGCTCAGCGTGGCGATGATGTCCTGCAGTTGGCCCACGCCCCCGCCGTTGAGCAAGAGCGACGCCGCAGCCAATGTCTGCTCGGTGCTGGGATAGGCGCCGGCCGACGACAATGGGATCACCGACCCCTCGTGCAGCTTGCCCTGGGCGGGTACGTCGGCCGGGGGCGCAAGCTCGACGTGCAGCGAACCCAGCAGGCTCGTCTGACCGAGCTTCGCTGTCGCGTTGGCGGGCAGGTCGACGTCGCCGGCTAACTGGATGGTCACCAATGCGTGCCAGCCCTGAAGGTCGATCGCGGTGACATTGCCGACGTTGACGTCGTTGACTCGCACCCGGGCGTTGCGCTGTAGATTCTGCACTTCTGGTAGCTGGACTTGAATTGTGTAGGAGCCGGGACCACCCCCCGCGGTGCCAGGCAGCGGCAATGAGTTGGCGCCGCGCCAACTGCCGCAACCGGTCAAGCCGGCCATGGCCAGCGCCACCGCGACGGTCGCCGAAAGCGCACGAACCCCCTTCGGGCGCATCACGATCCCCCGCCCTGGGGCGTCATCATTCCGGGCAGCCCCGCCGCCGGATCCGTCGGCTTCGCTTCCGCCGGGTACACCGGCGATCCGTCAGCCGGCGTCGGGGGCGGCCCGGCGGGCGGCGGCGGGGGGCCTCGGCGGGTGGCGGCGGCAACGCGTTCGGGCCGTAGGTGGGTCGGAGAAAGTCTTCGCTATAGGTGATCTCGTTGGGCCGGGCTTGTGCGCCCACGAAGAAGTTTTCACCCAACGGCAAGGTGTTGTATTGCCGATTCTTGACGATGGGCGCCAGATATTGGGCGCATAGTTTGGCCGACTGTTCGTTACCCATCCGGGACGCCGCCTGAATTGCCCCACAGATGAATGAGATCGGGTTGGAGAAGTTGTTGAGCGCCAAGGCCCCGGTGAACGCGGCGTTCGCCGGTTCGTAGATGTTCAAGAAGTTCTGCAACGCGGTCGGCGCTACGTGCAGCGTCTGCTTGAGGTCATCGAGGCTCTCCACCAGCGTGGTGGACAGCTGCCCGAGTTTGTCGGACGTCGTGCCGAGGGAGTCGCGGTTGTCCCGCACAAAGCTGGCAACGTCACCAACTACATCGTTGAGGTCCTTGACTGCGTTTCCGACCTCGTTGGGATCGTTGGCCAGTAAACCTGTTACCGCAGCGAGGTTCCCGTTGAGTTGGCCGAGCAGTGCACTGCTGTCCTTCAGCGCCGACACCAGAGCCGCCAGGCTTTTGACGGTGCCAAAGATGTCATCGCTGTGGTCGCCCAGCGTCGAGAAAACCTTCGATATCCGGATCAGGGCTTCCCGAATGTCTCCGCCCTGCCCGCGCAGGTTGTCGGCGGCCGTGTTGATGAATGCGCCAAGGGTGCTTACGCCGCCTGGCTGAGTGGGCTGCAAAGTCTGCGTCAGCTTTTCCAGCTGCTGGCGCAGGTCGTCATATTCGACCGGTACAGCGGTGCGCTCCAACGGAATTACCGCGTGGTCCGAGAGAGCGGCACCGCCGTTGTATGCGGGCAGCAGCTGTATCGCACGCGGGGTCACGACCGCCGGCGAGATGATCGCGGCCTGCGCGTCGGCGGGCACCTTGTACTTGGCGTCATACCAGAAGGTGATCTTCGCGCGTTCCGGCTGCGGTTCGATCTTCTCGATCTTGCCGACCGGGACGCCGAGAATTATGACGTCGTCACCCACATAGATCCCGTCGCTGTTGTCGAAGTAAGCGACGACGTTGACCCGGCTCGCGACGTTGCGTAGCTGAAGCACGAGGACAAGACCCGCCACCAGGCACAGCGCGACGACGGTGGCAATACCGACCTTGGACAGACGTGCGAACCTCATCGTGGCCCCTCAGCTGGCGGTTGCGTCGGCCCGGGCGCAGGACCCGCCGGCGCAGCCTCACCGGGCGCCGACTGATAAATGGGCAGCGGCGGTGTCGGTGTGGAGGCATACCCCGGCGCGGGCAGCGCCGGCGGCCCTGGCGGCGGTCCGCCGCGAGGTGATGCGGGAGGCGGTTCCCGATACGGGTAACAACCGGTCGGTCCGGGCAGCGGCAGACCCGGCGGACCACACCCCTGATCACCCGGCTTGCCGGTGATCGCATCCGGGAGGGTCATTTTCGGCTCGCCGCCCTGCCCGGTGCGCGGGTAGGGCACCGGCAGTGCGGGTGTCCCGGGCTGACCGATTTGGGGGTCGCTACGCTGGGACGGCAACAGGGTGTTGGGATCGACGCCCAGGTCGGAAAACGCCGCATCGATAAACGGTTGGACGAACTGGCCTGGGAAGAGATTGACCAGATATGCCTTGAAAAATGGCCCGGAAGCCACGGATTCACCCAGACCCAGTGCATAGGCGTTGAGCAGCTTGATGGATTTCTGCACGCGATCCTTGCGGTTGTTCACGATCGCGAGAACACCGTTCAGTTTGTCCAGGGCGGGCCGCAGCGTGTCGCGGTTCTCCTTGATGACACCGGCCAGCTGATGACTCAGTGCCGAGATGTTGCCTGCGATCTGATCGAGAGCCGCGTCCTGCGTCTGCAGCTCGCCGAGCAGGGCGTTGGCGTCGGTAATCAGACCCGCGATTTGATCGCTGCGGTCGCCGAGCACCTTCGTCGCCTCGTTGGCGTTCGCGAGCAGGTTGCGCAATTGCTCGTCGCGATTGTTGAGCGTCTGCGAGATGCGCTCGATGCCCGACACCGCGATCTTCAGGTCCGGAGGGGTGTCTTGGAAGGTTTGAGCCAGCGTCGACAGCGAGTTCGAGAGCTGATCGGTGTTCAACCCCTTGATGGTCTTGGACAGGTCGCCGAGGGCGTCGGTCAGTTGGTACGGCGAACGCGTGCGGTCCAGCGGAATGGTCTGGTTCAGAGAGCCGTTGCCGCGCGGGGTCACCTCGAGGTATTTCGAGCCCAGCACGGTTCTGGTCTTGATCGCCGCTTCCGTGCGGTCTCCCAGCCGTACGTTGCGGTCAATCTTGAACTTGACCAGGACACGGTTCCCGTCCAGCGTGATACCTGACACCTCGCCGACCCTCAGGCCCGAGACCTGCACGCCCTCACCGCCTTTGAGCCCACCTGCCTCGGCGAAGTAGCCGGAGTACTCCTTGGTGTCGGAGACGAAGGGCAACTGGTGAAAACTGAGGAGGAGCGCGACAAGACCCAGGACGACAGCGATGCCGATGCCGCCGATGATGTATGGGTTGCGTTCGGAGAACGTCTTCATTTCGGCGCGCACCGCCCGGTGTCTTGGCCGGCAACCTTGATGTACACCGGTTCGCCGCCCTTGCCGTTCATCTTGAGAACCGCATCGCACAGATAGAAGTTGAAGAAGTCGCCGTAAAGTCCTTGCCTGGCCAGAAGTTGATACTTGTCCGGAAGCTTGTTCAGCAAGTTATCGACGTAGTCGTGGTCGCTGACGACAATCGAGGCGACGCGGTCGAGCTGGCGAACGGTCTCCTGCAGTGGAGGGCGAGCCTGTGACAACAGATCAGCGATGGTTCCGGCGGCCGCGTTGGCATTTCCGAGCGCACCGCTGATGTCGTCCTTGTGGGCGGCAAGACCCCGCACCAACTGCGAAACGGAATCCACCGCCTTGTCGAACTGCTTGCTCTGATCTCCCAGTGATCCCAGCACGGAATTTAGATTGTCTATCACCTGCCCGATCAGCTGGTCGCGGTTGGCCAACGTATCTGTCAGCGAAGCCGTCTGCGCCAGAATCGATTTGATGGTCGCACCCTGCCCCTGAAGAGCCTGGATGAGCTCACCCGTCAACGAGTTGACCTGCTCTGGATTCAGCGCGCGGAACAGCGGGCGCAACCCGCCGATGAGGGCGTCCAGATCGAGGGCAGGCAGCGTGTTGGAGATCGGAATTGTCTGTCCCGGTTGGAGTCTCCTGACGTCTCCGGGACCCTCCAACAGAGCCAGGTACCGGTCACCGACCAGGTTCTCGTACCGGACGACGACCTTTGTCCCTGCCGTCAGCAGCACCGAAGAGCTTGCGCTGAATTCGACGTGGACGGTGGAGTCGTCCTGGATCACGAGGTTCTTGACCTTCCCGACCTCGACTCCGGCCACGCGGACAAAGTCTCCGATCTTCAACCCGGAGACGTTGTTGAAGGTTGCGTTGTAGTTGGCCGTGGTGTCAACGCGCAGCTGTGCGAAAACGGCGAACAGCGCGACGATCGCGAACACACATACCACGCCGAACACAGCCAGGCGCCAAACCACGCCTCCAAGTGAGATTTTCAAAGGTCATGCCCTCTGTCGTCGATTCGGTTCACGGTGCCGGCGGAGGGCCCGGCGGCGGCGGCCCTGGGGCGGGTCCGGTCAGCTCGGCAGGCAGCGGTCCCGGCGGTGGCCACGGGTTATCTGGAGACGGTGGCCCCTGGCACCGGATGCTCGGCGGATTGGGGACGGCGCGGGTGACGGGGAAGAAGTTGGCGTAGCACGGATGACCCAAGCCGACGTTGCCGCGGATGTCCGTGCCGGTGCCCCAGCCGGTGTTGGTAACCAATTGGCGGACTGGGAAGTTCTTCGACGCGTCGGGCAATGAGCCGCAGCCCGGTTTGCCCCCGGGGCCATTTTTGGCGGCGACGATGGGCAGGTTGTCAGGATATACATACGGATCGTTGCCCAGCAGGATGCCGACGTCGAGAATCACCGACTTGCCGTTGCCGCCGGCGGCTGTGTAAAACCCGTTGTCCAAGCCCCACTTCGCGCCCGTGAGCAGACACGTGTACTCGGGGTTGTACTTCAGGAGCAGATTCGTGGTCGGCTCGAGGACATTCACCGCCCGTATCAAGTTGTCTTTACTCGGAGCCAACACGTCAATCCCGCTGTTCGACAAGCCAATCGCGTTCAGCAGCAGGGCATCCAGCGCCCCCGCGTGACTGGTGATGGTCGCCCCGGTGGTATCGATGGCATTCAGAGTGGCCAGGATGTCGGGCGCGGCAGCGCCATACGTGTCGCTGAAGGACTTGAGCGAACGCCAATCCTGGCGGATCGCTTCACTGCGCGGGTTGATGGCCCCGAGTACCTCATTGGCATCGGTGACTGCCTGTCCGAGGGCCGGGCCCTGACCGCGCAACCCCTCCCCCAAGGCGCTCAATATGGCGTTGAGCTTGGCCGGGTCGACCTGGTTCAGCACCCCTACGAGGTTCTCGAAGATGGTGTTCACTTCGGTGCTCACGGTAGTTGCCGGCACGACCGCGCCCGCGGCAAGGTGCTTGGCACTGGCATCGTCGGGGGCAACGAGATCCACAAACTTCGGTCCGAACGCGGTCGGCGCCATGATTTGCGCCTTGACGTTGGCGGGGATGTATGACGTTTGATCCGAGTAGATGTCGACTTTGAGGCTGACCGGCGTACCCCCGGCGACACCGCTGACCCGTCCCACTTCGATGCCGCGAAACTTCACTTTCGCGTTGGTCTCCAGGATCAAGCCCGCCCGCTGCGCTGTGATCGTCACCGGAATGGAGGAGCGAAACGATCGCGTGAACATGCCCGCGGTGAAGACCATCACCCCGACGATCAGCAGAATGAGCATGGTCGTCCACCACGCCGGATGTAGCCCTAGGACACGGTCTCTCGTCGGCATCGAAGCTATCCGGACAAGTGGAAGTTGCCGGACTCGCCATACGTCGCGAGCGCTATGACCAATGCGACGGACACCGCTGCTACCAGCGAAGCACGCACCGCGCGCCCCACCGCCTCACCTACACCGGCCGGACCACCCGATGCATTGAAGCCGTAATAGGTGTGCACGAGCATGATCACCAGCCCCATGACGACGGCCTCCAGGAACGACGCGAAGATGTCAAATGGCTGCAGGAAGGTATTGAAGTAGTGGTCGTAGACGCCGCTGGACTGCCCGTAGACGAAGATGACCAGAAACCGGGTGAAGGCGGTCGCCGTGATAGTCGCCATACAGAACAACGGAATGACCACGATCACCCCGGCGATCAGCCGAGTCGACACCACGTAGGCGATCGCCCTGACAGCCATCACTTCGAGTGCGTCGATTTCCTCATTGATCCGCATCGCACCCAGCTGCGCGGTAGAACCGGCGCCGACGGTCACCGCCAGCCCGATAGCCGCGATCGCCGGCGTGGAGAACCGGACTTGAACGTAGGCCGAGAAAAACCCGGTCAACGCCTCGACTCCGATGCTTCCCAGTGACGTGTATCCCTGGATAGCGACCAGGCCTCCGACAGACCCGGTCAGCAAGATGATGATCACCACGGTGCCGCCGATCACCGCCAATGCGCCTACACCCAAACTCATTTGGGCGACCAAGCGGGCGATCTCCCCCTTGTAATACCGCACTGCGTCGCGGCAGCTTCCAATCGACTTGACGTAAAACGCTGTCTGGTCACCGATTCGGTTCCAACCCGCCGCGAACGATGCTGCGGCGCGTCTGACTTGCGGCAGTGGGTAGCGGGCGACGTTGTAACTCATTGCAACCCCTTGAAACTCGCCGCTGTGAGGAGCACATCGATGATGAAGAGCACCACCGCCGCGTAAACCACGGTTTCATTGACCGCGTTGCCCACGCCCTGCGGGCCGCCACCTACCGTGACGCCCTTGTAGCAGGCGATCAGACCCGCCGCCACGCCGAACACCGCGCCTTTGAGGAGGCACACCACCACGTCACTGGTACCGATGATGAGCGTCAAACCCGAGGCGAATGCCCCTGGGGTGACGTGCTGTACGTAGACGGAGAACACGAAGCACGAGACGATGGCGACGAGCGACACAATCGACACCAGAAGAAACGAGACGAGGGTCGCGGCTAGGACACGCGGGACCACCAACGCCTGGATCGGGTTGATGCCGATCACTCGCATGGCGTCGAGTTCTTCGCGGATCGTCCGCGCACCAAGATCGGCGCACATCGCTGTCGCCCCCGCGCCGGCGACCACCAGCACCGCGATGATCGGACCGGTGTTGACGATCACCGCCAAGGAGGTGGCTCCGCCGGAGGCGTCGGACGCGCCGATCTCGCCCAACAGGATGTTGAGGAAGAAGATCGTCAGCATGTTGAACGGGATCGACAGCGCGATCACGGGGAATAGCGACACCCGCGCCACAAACCAGCACTGGTACAGGAACTCGCGCCACGCGAACGGCGGCCGGACCATAGCCACGAAGGTGTCCAGCGACATGGCGAAAAAGCTGCCCACCTCGCGAACTGGTTTCGCAAGGGCCGAAGTGGCGGTCACCGCCGGTTATCCCCGCGCATTTCCGTCGGACCCATAAACCCTAAATTCCTCCTTGTCACGCGGCGCGACGCCAAGGTGTGATCCCGATCTCTCGACCGGTGTCGGTGAACGCTACATCACAGTTTTCGAAAATTGCAAGGCCGTTGTCAACACCGGTGTAATTTTGCTGACGCGAAAATAGGCCGACGGGGTTACGAAGCTCCCCGCCTTGCGACACGCCGGTCATACTTGTCTCAGAGATCAGCCCCGGATACCCGCTGCCAAGCGTCGCGACATGGCCTTTTATCCAACACCGAGCCGTTAGGCCACCGTTCCTGGCCGCGGCTTCTGCGGGGCACAAGCGGTCCGTCGTACGCGCCGCCGGAGGCGCAGCGACTATTCGCCACCGCGAGTCCTCTACTTATTTCAATTTGCCGTAGCGGCAGGTCTATATCGTTAGCGGCCATGCGCCGAATATCGATTTGAATGCCTGCAATTGGAAACCGTGCGTATGCGCGTCAGAATCAGAAGCCGTGTGGCGGCACTCCCGTGCACTACCGCCGATGCTACAATAATTTTACAAACACCGGCCATTGAATTGTCGTTGTCGCGCGGATCGATCGGATCATTTCGACCCCCGACGGCGAGACAGGGGTGACTTGCCGGCGGCAGCCGCCTCGATCCGGCCGCGCGCTCAGACACCCCGTCCGATCGCCGGCAGGCGGCGAGGAATCGGGCTCGACCAGTGGTTTCGCGGCGAAAGGACGCAGCGCTGATACCGCTCTCTTGCGCCCTGGCCGCCGGTGGACACGCTCGGTGCCGCCATTGAGAACACCGGGTGGCCATTTCGGGCTCGCATCAAGCAATGGCGCGGGTTGTCGGACGTCAGTCGCCAAAAGTGATGCCCCCAGCGGTGCGTCGCTCGGAATTTCGGTCTGCGAGTCGGCGCCCCGTTGTGCAATTGATCCTGGGGCTGACAATCGCTGAGCGGCCGCCCAGGGACCGCCGCTCGAAATACTGATAAATATATCTATATAACGATTTAGAGAGTTCGCGCCCGGGCTTTTTGCCGGACGCTGTCCGGATGGCGTAATGGTGCCATACATGAAGCGTTGCGCACGATTTCGGTAGATCGCGGCCGGCGGTCCGACGAGTCGAGCGGGGTGCCCGAACCGGCTCTCGTCGATCAGTTTCGGACCTGAGGCGAGCATTGCTGACGTAAGCTCACGGCGAGTGGTGGTCCGGGACTGCAGGAGACACGAATGAGTGGATATCGCGTGACGAAGGCTCCCCACAGGGCGGTCGTGGCGCTCGCGGTGGTGCTGCTCGCCAACCCGGTGCTCGACGCGCCATCGGCGCACGCCGATAACTCCCGGCAGCTCCGAAGCATCTTCATCGACATCTACACCGCACAGCAGCGCAACGGTTGTAAGACCGATCCTCGGCTGGACAACCGGCTCGTCGAGGCAGCACGCATTCATACGCTCGATGTACTAGCAAACCGGGACCTCAACGGAGACATAGGTTCCGACGGATCTACACCACTGGACAGGGCAAACGGTCAGGGTTTCGTCGGCAAGGTCGCAGAGACAGTGGCCATCAATCCCGCGCTGGCCATCAGCGACATCGAAGTTTTGCAGCAGTGGTGGTCTGACCCCGCTTCTCGCGCGACCATGCAGGATTGCGGTAACACCGCCATCGGAGTGTGGTCCGAAAACAGTCTGGACCGCACCGTGGTGGTCGCGGTGTACGGCCAACCCGTCATTCCCTGACCCGGCCGGGGGTCACCTGACCAATCCCAATCGCGGAATCAGCGGCTCAGCGTCGCAGTCACGGGCCCAACCGGGTTGCAGACCGTCCTGGCCGGATCTCCGTAGCGCACGCAACCCACTCCGGAGGCCGTGTACGTGGCTGTCGATTGGGGTGGGTCGAAGAACACCTCTGCCGAACCCCAGCCGTATGCGCTGGCGCATCTGCCCTGACTTCCGGCGGAGGCAAGGCACACAGTGGCATTCATCGGCTGAGCGGGACCCGTACAACCCGTCGCACGGATGGTCGCAGTCGCCTTGGTCCCCGTTGCCGGGTCTTCGACAAGTCGCGGCGCGGAGAGTCCGAACGAACAGTTCAAGTCGTCGGCCCACGCGGTTCCACTCGGTCCCGGCAAGCCGATCAGCACGCCTAGGCAGGCCAAGAGAATGCCCGACGCTCTTCGGATCATCGCTGAATGGTAACGCCCGCGGCCGTCACCGGGATAGCGAACTGTTTAACTATTTGTCCGGCGGCACCCAGGGGCAAAACGCTGAGCGCGTCTCATGGCTGGGCGTTCACGGTCCGCCACAACAGCTCGGTGGCCGCCGCGAGGACGGCCGTCCGGTCGACCGACGCGATCTCGTTGTGGCTCACCATCAACCAGGACCGCTCGAGCATCGCCATAACGGCGAGCCCGCTGGCAGCGGGATCCACGCGGAGTGGCGTGACCGCCACCTTGGCGATACCTGCCCCAGCGCCCAGGGCGGCGGCGGTTCGGCGATGCGAGCGGGTGACGCGCGCACGGAACTTCGGATCAGTGGGCATGTCGTCGGCGGAACGGATGACGAAGGCGCCGCTGCGGTCGAGATAATCGAAATAGCGCTCGACCCACATCTCGAGCTGGTGGCGCGACGGCGGAGCGTCGAGCTCTCCGAACGCTTCGGCAACCTCGAGCACCTGCCGGTAGGTCTGCGTGCCCAACTCAACGAAGAGCTCGGTCTTGTCTGCGAAGTAGTAGTAGAAACCCGCACGGTTCACGGCCGCGAGATCGGTGATGTCGCGGATCGTCACACCGGAGAAGCCCTTGCGCGCGAACGCGATCCGGGCAGCGTCCAGAATCGACTCGCGAGTGCGGTCAGACTTGCGGACGACGCCTGCCGACGACCGGTCAGACACGTTGCGAGACCGGCGGCGCCACGGACTCGGGATAAAACGTACTCGCCCAACGCCGCAGGGCGCGAAAGCCCGCCGCCTCCGAGGTCGCCAGCCCAGGGGGTTCGAGATAGAGCTGGTGCTCCCAGATCTGAATGTCGTCGGGCAGAGCCAGTTTCGCCGACTCCAACCGCGCCTGGAAGCTATCCGGCTCGGCGCCGTCCTCCGCGCTGATCCAGTAGCCGGCGAAGATGTCGGATGTGGTGTCGTCGACGGGAGTCGCGCATATCGAGATGACGCGGATGCCGTCGCGCATGTGCTCGCCGTTGAAGCTGAGCCCGATGCCGGACCAGTAGATCTCGATCGTGTTCATCGTGTCGTCGGCGCGGTCGACAACGTCGGCCCAGCGTCGGCCGAAGCCGACCTTGGCCGACCACGTCGATTCGTCGGTGTGCTCGCGCAAGACGACCGGACTCATCGGAGTCTTGTGGACGAACCGGAAGTGATGGGGATCCACCGCATTCTCGGCGATCACCTGGGGATGTACCTTCACGCTGTCGAAGCGAGTCCGGCACTCGGTGCCAAAGGGGTGAAAGGTCCTCTCGCGGACGTGCGGGCCCAGTGCCTCGAAGGCGTTGGGCACCTCCCACATAGGCGGCCGTGACTCGGCGTCGTGCCACATGTAGATGGAGTCGTTGAGTTCGGTCACCCGGTACGAGCGCACCCGGCGCCCCCGATTGGGCCGGTCCTGGTACGGGATGGCGACGTTGCGGCCCTCACCGTTCCAGACCCAGCCGTGAAACGGACACTGGATCCCCTCATCGACGACGCAACCGCCGTGGGCAAGGCTGGCACCGAGATGCTGGCAATGCGCATCGAGCACCTTGACGTCACCGTTCAATTCCCGAAAGAGAACAAGGTCGCGTCCGAAGTAGTGCTTCGGTACGACGTCCCCGACCGCGACGTCGGCACTCCAGGCGACTTGAAACCACCCGGTGGGAGCCATGCTTGGCAAACCTGTCGTCTTCATCAACATGTCCTTTCGGGGCGGGACTGTGCCATCACCGTACTCGTTTTCGACACTGGTGTCGAAAAGCGGCTTTGCTCTCCATGTCTGCGCGCGTAAGGTGGCGTGGTTCACTAAGTAAGCGATGTCGCACACGAATTGTGAGGATCAATGGACTGGGGACTGCCGTGGCCCGGGCCGGAACTGGCGGCGCAGGCTGAAACAGCCGGCGCCAAAGCCTTCTGCGCAGGCGAATTCGCCGATCTGAGCGCGTACGTGACCACCACCGAGATGGCACACAACACGTCGTCGGCACTGGTGGGCCCTGGCATTGCCTACGCGTTCGCTCGATCGCCGTTCGTGCACGCCGCGGCCGTTCGTCATCTATCCAAGGCATCGTCGGGCCGGGTCTTCCTCGGCCTGGGGGCGGGCACGTCGCGCATGAACCGGGACTGGTTCGGCATCGACGCGGCGCATCCCGCCGCGCGGATGGCCGAATTGATCCGCGTCATCCAGGCCTTCCTGCACGCCGAGAATGGCGAATCGATTCGCTACCAAGGCGAGTTCTACAACATCGATGCCGACATTCGCGCACCTGTCTTCGGCCGACTCGACGTGCCCATCCTGATCGGGGCCTTCAACAAAGTCATGACGCGCACGGCGGGACAGGTCGCGGACGGTGTGCTCGGCCACGGGTTGTTCACCGATCGGTGGTGGGCGGAGTCGGTGGAGCCCGCCCTGACGCTGGGCGCCGGAGCCAGTGGCCGTGATCCTGCCGAACTGCGGCGCTGGGGCTGGTTGATCACCGCAATCGATGATGATGATCCCGCGCGCGCCATCCAGGATGCGAAGCTGCAGATCGCCTTCTATCTGACTGTGCGCACCTATGATTCGTTGGTCGACCTGCACGGCTGGCACGACGAAGTCGCGAGGATCCGAGCCGCATTCCGTAGCGGCCGGCCCGAGACGATCGCCGATCATGTCACCGACGAGATGCTGTGGTCGATCGCGTTGTGTGGGACTACTGCGCAGGCACGCGAAATGCTCGCGGCCCGCACACGATTGCCCCACCTCGCGTTCACCTCGTCGCCGAGCTTTCTGGTCGGGCGCAAGCGAGGCGCGCGCTACGCCGCCGCCGCCATCCGACTGATGTCAGAATCGCACTGACCGGCAGCATGCGTCCACCAAATGACGGCTCAGACGTGGTTTACTGAGTGTTACAACTCAACGAATCAGGAGGTCGCGGTGGCCCGTCAGGAATCACTCGCGCCAATGATCGCACCGCAAGCGACGTCAGGTGCCGTGAGGTCACCAAAGACCGCAGAACTCGTGGCACAAACCTTGCGGAAGATGATCGTCGACGGACAACTCAAGGACGGCGACTTCCTGCCGTACGAAGCGGACCTCATGGCCCACTTTCACGTGAGCCGGCCAACGTTGCGCGAGGCCGTGCGCGTCCTGGAGTCCGAGCGGCTGGTCGAAGTCAGGCGTGGTTCCCGAACCGGGGCCAAGGTGCGCGTGCCCGGGCCGGAAGTGGTCGCGCGGCCCGCCGCCTTGCTGCTGGCCATCTCGGGGACGACACTCGCCGACGTGATGACCGCCCGGGTCGGCATCGAACCGTACGCCGCCCGTCTACTTGCCGAGCAGGGCACGCGAGCCGCCCATGCGCAACTTCGGCAGTTGGTCGAGCAGATCCCCTTGGTGCGAGAGTCAGGGACGCTGGCTCGGGCATCCGCCGAACTGCACCGCCGGTTGGTCGAACTGTCGGGCAACGCCACACTGGCCATGATCGCCGGCATGCTGCATGAGATTTCAGAGCGGCACACCAGCGCCGCCATCCTCAGCGAGCAGAACGTGGTCCCAAAGGTCCAGTACAACAAGCTGATCCGATCCTACGAACGGTTGGTGAGTCTGGTCTCTGAGCGCAATGGCACTGAGGCCGAATCGCATTGGCGCAGACACATGCAGAATTCGAGCGCGGCACTGCTCAAGGGTTATGAACAGACCGAGGTCCGCGACATCCTGTACTGAGTCGTCTGTTCATGGTGATCACCCGAGGCGCAGACCAAACATGAGGGCAAGCAAGGAAGCAGGTATCTGATGCGCAAGCCGCTCAACGGGGTTCGGGTTCTGGAGGTAGCTCAGTTCACCTATGTGCCTTCGGCGGGCGCAGTGCTCGCCGACTGGGGTGCCGAGGTGATCAAGATCGAGCATCCGGTCACCGGCGATGCTCAACGCGGACTGGTCAAAGTGCTCGGCGCGGCCGCAAGCAAGCCTGGGTCCTCTTTCGCCCCGATCATGGAGGCACCAAATCGCGGCAAGCGAAGTGTCGGATTGGCTCTCGACAACGCCGACTCTCGCCCGGTGTTCGACGAACTCATCAGGCGATGCGACGTGTTCCTCACCAACTATTTGCCGTCGGCCAGAAAAAAACTCAGCATCGACGTCGACGATGTCCGTAAAGTCAACCCGGACGTTATTTATGTGGCAGGCAGCGGCTTCGGCATGAACGGGCGCGACCGCGACGCGGGTGCCTACGACGCCACCGCGTTCTGGGCCCGTGGCGGCAGCGCCGACGGGCTCAATCCAGCCGACGCCGATCAGTCGGCGTTCATGCCCGCCGGCGCCTACGGGGACAACATCGGCGGCATGACCATCGCGGGCGGCGTAGGCGCGGCCCTCTACGGGCGCCACGTGACCGGGGAACCGTCGGTGCTCGACGTGTCACTGCTCGCGGTGGGCGCCTGGGCCACCCAGTTCAGCGTCAACATGGCCATGCTGATGGGCGGGCCGTTGCCCAAGGTGGAGCGCCGAACCCAGGCACCAGGCAATCCATTGACCGGTGCATACCGCACCGCGGACGGCAGATTCATCCAACTCTCCATGCTGCAACCCACCCGATACTGGCCGGAATTCTGTCGGCTGCTGGGACTCGACGAGTACGCCGAGGATCCCCGGTTCGGATCACTGGCGGCGATGGCCGAGCACGCCGATATCGCATACGGCCTCGTGCACGACGCCATCGGTAGGCTCAGCTTCACCGAATGCAAGGCCCTGCTGAGCACCGGCTCTGGCCAGTGGGCGCCGGTCCAAGACGCCTGGGACCTTGCCCGCGACGAGGCCCTGACCGCAAACGGCAGGATCGCGACTATCGTTGATGCAGAGGGTAATTCGCAGCGACTGGTGGCCAGCCCCATCAAGTTCGACGACGACCCCGCCGACTTGGTCCGGGCCCCACAGTTTGCCGAGCACACCGACGACGTGTTACGCGAACTCGGGGTCGACGACGACCGACTCATCGAACTCAAAATCGCCGGGGCCATCACCTGACCTCGACACGGTGCCTGCCGTCGACCTGCTTCGACAGAGCAACGTCCAGATGCTCTGTCGCATGGCTCTCACCGATCACGCCGTGTGGGGTAGCATGCGACCATAGTTTGCGTCTCACAACATCATTAGTAGAATTGGTGCGCGCGACGATCACCGAAATCCGTGCCCCTAGCTCGGTGATTCGATGTAGATTTGCATGGGATACCGGTAGTTTCCGGTCTGCTTCGGTCAACGTTGGGACAGAACATGGCAAGTCTGATCGCTGCACCTCGTCTGCTGATCGCCGGTGCCGTCGCAGCATTGGGCACCGTGGGCGTATTCGCCGCCGCTCAGCCGGCGCACGCCGATGACATCGGCTATCTGGTCAACGTCACAGTCCGGCCCGGCTACAACTTCCCCAATGCCGACACCGCTCTGGCCTACGGGCATGGCCTCTGCGATCAGATCAATTCCGGCGTGAGGTACGGCCAGCTGGTCAACACCATCAAAGCCGACTTCAACACCAGCGACGAATTCCAGGCGTCGTATCTGATCAGCCAGGCCGCTGAAGAGCTCTGTCCCGCCGCGATCTGGCAGCTACGGCAGTCCGCCGCAGGTTACGTCCCAGCCGCATAGTTAGGAAAGACGTTGGCATCGAGAGGTATTCAATTCACTCTTGTCGCAGGTGCGGCCACCGTACTGACCGTCGCCAGCGCACCAGCCGCGCACGCCGACAACACCCGCCTCAACAACAGTGTGGTCACCAACGTCTACACCGTTCAACACCAGGCGGGGTGCACCACCGACATTAAGAAGAACCCGGCACTGACGCAGGCCGCCGAGTGGCACGCCAACGATGTTCTCACCAACCGCACCCTCGACGGCGACCTGGGCTCCGACGGCTCCACGCCGCAGAGCCGCGCGGCTGCAGCCGGTTTCACGGGAACGGTCACCCAGACGGTGGCTATCAACCCCGCACTGGCGATCAACAACCTCGATGTCATCAACCAGTGGTACTACGACCCCGCCGCCTTCGCGATCATGTCGAACTGCGCCAACACCGCGATCGGCGTCTGGTCGGTCAACAGCCTCGACCGCTCAGTGCTGGTAGCGGTGTACGGCCAGCCCGCCTGACCCGGCCCGAACGCAACACCGCGTGCCTCCACCAAATCGGGCTGCCCTCAGCGGCCGCTGAATTGCCCTCTGGGCCCGCACGATAGCTCAGATGGGATCGAATCCCGAGATCAGCCAGTGGTCGTGAATTTTCTCCATGGTCACCCGAACACTGGATGCGGTCTGTGTGGGCGCATCGGTGCCGACGACGACGGTCTGGTCGACGAACAGCAGCACCACCGCATGATCGGGTTTGGCCGAGACCGACGCCGCGGCGGGCACCGCGGCCTGGGCGGAGATCTTCTTCTCCTTGGCGCCGGGGATGACGACGTTGTTGATCAGCTGGGTGTAGGCGTCCAGGAAGCTTCCGGTCAGCCGGTCGCGTGCCGCGCCGAGGTCCTTGTCGGCGGTGTCGGGCTTGTAACTCAGCAGCGCGACGGTGGAATCCTTTGCGGCCTGGACCGATTCGTTGGCCGCGGTGGTGGCGTCCCGGCGCGACGAATCCTCCCATCGCAGATAGCCGGCCGCCGCCGCGAGCAGCAGCGCCACGATGGGCAGCACACCGAAGGCCACTGCCCCGGCGACGCTGAACTTCTTCTTCGGTGCGGTCTCGGCTGCGGCGGGGGTGTCGGATTCGGTGTCGGTGAGTTCGACCGCGGTGGGCTCGGCGTCGATCACTTCTGGGTCTGGTTTCTCGTCGTCAGCCGTCACGGTACGAACTCCACTTTCGAGACCTTCGCTTCGTCGTTGCCGGTCTTCTTGACCGTAAGGCGCATCCGCCAGGACCGCGGCTGCTGGTTCTCCGCACCGCGATTCGAGGTCACCACGGTAACGGCTACCAACACTTGACCTTCACCACCGGACATCGACTCGAGTCCGGCTTCGGTGACCGTGCCGACGGATTTGGACTGCGCCTGTTTGACCACCTCGATGAACGGCTGGGACCGCTTGGTGAAGTCGTCGTAAAACTGGTCGGTCGCCGAGTCGAGGATGCGCTGCACGTCCTTGTCGACCTCGGCGGCGTCGATAGTGGTCAGGTTGATGGCGCCCTGCCTGCCGACCCCGACGAGAAGGTCTTGCAGCTGGTTTGTCTTCCTGACGTCATAGGCGCGGTAGCCGAGCCATCCGGTCAACCCGCCAAGGGCAACCACCACGACGATCCCGACGATCAGAGCCAGACGTACGTGCGAACGTGCGGGCTTCGAGGCCGGCGGAGTGTCCTCGACTTCCTCGATCTCCTCGGGCGTCGGCTCGGCTTCATCAGCCGTAACGGCCTCATCCTCGGGCGGGGCTTCCACGTCAACCATAATTCTTCCTCTGCTTCGATCCGGAGTCACCGCCACGTCCATCTTGGCCCGTTCACGCAGGCCCGCCAGCTCGCGCGACGGACCCGGCGTCTGGCACTGCGGCAGAGTTCGATCGGCCGCAACACGGCTGCGTGGAGCTCGATGGGTTCACCCCAGTGATACAGTAAAACATACATCTATTTAGCATTTGCCGATTGCGCGCCGAACCCGCCGACAGGAGGAGATCCGAAATCCTCCGGTGAGGGCCGACGAGTCCGCGGCAAGAGTTTCTGCCGAGTGGCGGCTGCCAGATCGTCGGGAACTCGACGACCGGTGGGTGCCAACATGTCCGCCGACGACATGCGCGCAGCTGGTGTTCCGTCTATGTTTTCGTCATCTAGCCCGCACCAGACGCGGATGTGACACTCTGACAGTCATGCTGGCTCACGCCGGATTCCGGAAACGAGCCGCCTTCAAGAAAGGCACGCTTGCCATGTCCACACAGCTGCCTAGCCTCCTTATAGCCGCGGCCGCCGTCGCCAGCCCAGTACTGGTGCTCTCGGTCGGTGCTCCCAGCGCGATCGCCGACGAGCCGAGCTGTTCATTCGAACTGACTGCGCCGCAACGCACTACGCTTCCCGGCACGAATGGCACCGTTGCCGTGACTGCGACGGTTCGGGCCGTCAAGTGCACGGGTCTGGCCGAGGCCACGGATGCGGTCGTGTGCATCAACACCCCCGCGGGTTCTCAGCAATGCAACAGAAGCCCGGCTTGGTCGACAGCTCAGGTGTACGTCACCACCGGCCTCAACGGCACCTTTACCGCACAGGGCAAAGGGTGCTGGGGGGTGTTCGAGCACGCCGACTGCCGCGACCTCGGAACGGTGAACGCCAACCTTTGAGCCGGCGTCGGCATACACATCAGCAGGACGCAAGTCGACATCGTCCGCTCGTTCGAGCTATTGGGCGCCGAACCGATCCCGCCCTCGGCTAGGGAGATCTGCAGGTTCGGGAACTGCCGCAGCTGAGTTCCCGGAGTCTGACGCCCACCGACCTGGCGCCGGGGTGCCACTCAACCGTGCAGTATTTCCCACGGTCGGGCAGGCAGCCGCCGGGTGCGGATCGCTCGGGGGGCGAGAAACCTCATCGCGAGCAACGCTGCAAAGTCGAATCCGCATACTCGAACAACAACACGGCTGTCGAGCGGTGTAGCGGCTTCACCATAAAGCATCGTCGAACTAGTTAAATAGGTATATATTTATCTACTGGAAACGCTGGCGAATCGCGGCGATTTAGTGGCTGGTTATTGGGCCGCCCGACCGGGGAGGCACCGGGCTGCCAGAAGCGCAGGCGTGCCCTGACAGACGCACACCGGACCGCGTCGCGTGCGGGATCCGCCGCAGCACCCTACGCAGCACCGATGCTGGCGAACCGGCGGCCGCCGAGCATGCGATGGCCGGGACGGCCGTGGCGATCGTCCACGTGAAGCCCCTGGAGAAGGGCTGCAAATTGCACCCTTCGGCATCGCTTTCGATGAATAGAGAGCCGGGAAAAAAATATTTACCGGACCTACACCACTGGCATTTTCCGAGTCGCGCGAAGAATGGAATTCGGGGATCCCAACAGCAGAATATTGATGCGATTATCCAAGCAATGCGTTATTCGGTCAGCAAAGCGGACGGAGGGGCTGCCGGAAGGATCTGATCACGAGTAGCAACTGCGTCGGCTGTTCTGAGTCGGCGCGACTCCACTCGCGGCACCCTCGACGCCACCGGGCTGACGCGGCCTGGGTGTCAGGGGTCGTCCCCGAACTTCCAGTCGCTCTAGCTGCACCGATGATCGCGACCATGGCGGGCGGCGAGCACCGTAAGCAACGCGGCGACAGTCAAGCTCGTGCGGTGGCGGGCTCGGAAACACAGTTGGGAGGCGTTCGCCCCAGCCCGTATCGGGCAAACTTGGACTGCAGCCCTGCCGCGATGACCGATGAAACGCAGTTCGTTCGGCAAAATATTGGTACAGCCGAAAATTCTGGTGTACGGTTCCCCGCGACGACATGCGAGCTGAACCACAGTTATTCGGACATCAGTCCGGTGAGTTACGCGGAGGCAATCGCGAGGCATGCAAACCTATGAGAACCAGGAGGTGCGACGAGGTTGGTAACGACAGGAAACGCCGCTAAGCCTCTGCGTGCGCTCGGCGACTTCTTCGCCACGACCCTCGACACCTTCGTACTGATGTTCAAGCCGCCCTTCGCGTGGCGGGAGTTCCTGCTCCAGACGTGGTTCGTGGCCCGGGTGTCCATCGCACCGACACTGTTGTTATCGATCCCGTTCACAGTCCTGACCGTGTTCATCATCAACATCCTCCTCGTCGAGCTTGGCGCCGCCGACTTCTCCGGAACCGGTGCCGCACTCGGCGCCGTCACCCAGATCGGCCCGCTCGTCACCGTGCTGGTGATCTCGGGCGCCGGCGCCACCGCGATGTGCGCCGATCTAGGAGCCCGCACCATCCGCGAAGAGCTCGACGCCATGCGGGTGCTGGGCATCGACCCGGTGCAGGCGTTAGTGGTACCCCGCGTCCTGGCCGCCACCCTGGTCGCCGTCATGTTGACCTCGCTCGTGACCATGGTCGGCATCGTCGGCAGCTTCTTTTTCGCGGTGTTCTTCCAGAACGTCACCCCCGGCGCGTTCGCATCCGGACTGACGCTGCTGGTCGGCGGGACCGATGTCGTCGTAAACCTCGCCAAAGCGGCGATCTTCGGTCTGGTCGCCGGCCTCATCGCCTGCTACAAGGGCATTTCGGTCGGCGGCGGCCCCCAGGGCGTGGGTAACGCGGTCAACGAAACCGTGGTGTTCACCTTCATGGCCCTGTTCGTCATCAACGTCATCGCCACCGCCGTCGCGGTCAGGATCACCTCGTGACACAACCACCACTCCCAGCGCCCGCGAGCGCGGTCAGCACTCTGCATCCGCGCCTACGCCGGTACTACGCGTCGGTATCCAAAGCCTGGAGCCGCGTCGGTGAGCAGACCCAGTTCTACGGTTGGACCGTCCGCGGCATCGGCGACGCCGTTGTGCACTACAAGGTCGAAGTTGTCCGGCAGATCGCCCAGATGAGTCTGGGTGTCGGTGCGTTGGCCCTGATCGGCGGCACCGTGGTGATCGTCGCTTTCTTGACCTTGTCCGCCGGCTCGCTCATCGCGGTGCAGTCGTACAACCAGCTCGCGCAAATCGGAGTCGAGGCGCTCGCCGGCTTCACGTCGGCGTTCCTCAACGTGCGGCTGGTGTCGCCACTGGTCGCCGGAATCGGTCTGGCTGCGACCATCGGAGCTGGCGCCACCGCCCAACTGGGTGCCATGCGGATCAGCGAGGAGATCGATGCGCTGGAAGTGATGGGCGTGCGGTCGGTCGCCTATCTTGCATCGACCCGGGTCTTGGCCGGAGTGTTGGTCGTCATCCCGCTCTACTGCGTTGCAGTCATCATGGCCTTCGTCGCCACCCGGTTCGGCACCACCTACATCTATGGGCAGTCCACCGGCGTCTACGACCACTACTTCAACACGTTCCTCAACCCGACTGATCTGATCTGGTCATTTCTGCAGGCAATCTTCATCGCCATCGTTGTCATGCTGGTGCACACCTACTACGGCTTCACCGCCACCGGTGGGCCCGCCGGCGTCGGCGACGCCGTCGGGCGCGCAGTCCGAACCTCCTTGGTCGCTACGGTTTTCGTCACGCTGTTCGTCTCGCTGGCTGTCTACGGCCAGTCCGGTAACTTCCACCTGTCGGGTTAGCCGATGGAATCATTGCGCAAAGACAGTCGACTGAACCCCGGATGGTGGACGCTGTTCCTGGTTCTTTTCCTGGCCGCTGTGGTCTTCGTGACCGGCGCGCTGTTCTCCGGGACCTTCAACTCCTATGTGCCCATCATGTTGACCTCGGATCGATCGGGCCTCGTGATGGAGCCGGGCGGCAAGGTCAAGATGCAAGGTGTCGAGGTGGGCCGAGTCGGCGGCGTCCAAAGCGGCGACCCGGTGAGTCTCAAGCTGGAAATCTTTCCTGATCAACTTCAGTACCTGCCCGCCAACATCGGTGCCCAAATCCGGGCAACCACCGCCTTCGGCGCAAAATTCGTCGACCTGACGTATCCGGCCAACCCAAGCCCGCAGCACCTGCAGCCAGGGGCGGTAATCGTCGCCTCGAACGTCTCCACCGAGGTCAATACCGTCTTCCAGAATTTGATGGGCGTGCTCAAGCAGATCGACCCGGCGAAGCTCAACGGTGTGCTGTCCGCATTGGCCGAAGGCTTGCGCGGCCAGGGTCCGGCCATCGGTCAGGCCACCACCGATGCCAACGAGGTCTTGTTGGCCCTCAATCCGCGCGCCGACACGTTCAAGCGAGATTGGCAGTCGTTCAAGCGGTTCAGCGACACCTACAGTGCCGCCGCCCAGAACATCCTGACGGTGCTCGACGCCGCCAGCACGACCAGTGACACGATCACCACCCACGCCAAGACTCTGGATGCATTGCTGCTCAACCTGACCGGCCTGTCCCACAGTGGCGAAAACGTTCTGGGGGCAAGCAAAGACAACCTGATCACCTCGATCAACGATCTCGAGTCGACGACCAGCCTGTTGCTCAAGTACAACCCAATGATTACCTGCACGATCGTCGGCGGAAAGCACTTCCTGGACAACGGCGGCTACAAGGGCGCGGGCGGCAACGGGAAGTCGTCGATCACCGACGTCGGCCTGCTGCTGGGCGACGACCCGTACTCCTACCCCGAGAATCTGCCGGTCGTGGGCGCCAAGGGCGGGCCCGGCGGTAAACCAGGATGCGGATCGTTGCCTTACGTCGAAAAGATGTACCCCGTACGACAGTTGGTCACCAATACCGGATGGGGTACCGGCAACGACATCCGGGTGAATCCGGGCATCGGTTTCCCGGGTTACAACAACTTCTTCCCCGTCACCCGTGGCAACCCCAGACCGCCAAGCATCCGAAACCTCTTCGGAGGCCCAGCCCCCGGCCCTATCCCCTACCCCGGTGCGCCGCCCTACGGTGCACCGATGTACGCGCCGGACGGCACCCCCCTGTGGCCGGGTCTACCCCCGGGTGTGCCGTCGACATCGCCGCCGCCGGACCCCAACGACATCCCGGCGGGCGCAGAACCGTTCACTCCGCCGGTTCCCGCCAGTCTTGTGCCGACACCGCTGCCGCCGCCGTGAGCGCACCAAAACCGCACTGCCACAAGCCATGAAAGGTCACTGTCGTGAGAACTAACCTGCGGGGCGCCATCTGGCGACTTGCTGTGTTCGCGGTGGCAGCCGCGCTCGGAGTGTTCGCTCTCTTCGCGATTTTCGCCCAGCTGCGCTTCGAGGAGGGAACGACCTACGGAGCGGAGTTCAGCAATATCAGCGGACTGCAGACCGGCCAGTTCGTCCGCATCGCCGGCGTCGAAGTCGGCAAGGTGACCGACATCGCGATCAAGCCCAACAACGAAGTGCTGGTCCACTTCACCGCGGACGACAGCGTGATTCTGACCAAGGCCAGCCGTGCGGTGATCCGGTACGACGACCTCATTGGTGGTCGCTATCTGGCCCTCGAAGAAGGCCCGGGCAGCACCGATAAGCTGCGGCCGGGCGAGACGATCCCGCTGGCCAACACCTCACCCGCACTGAACCTCGACGCCCTCATCGGTGGCTTCCGGCCGCTGTTCCGCGCCTTGAATCCCGACCAGGTCAACGCCCTGTCGGGCCAACTGATCAAGGCGTTGCAAGGCCAGGGGGCCACCATCGGCTCATTCTTGAATCAGACTGCGGCGCTGACGAACTCCCTCGCCGACCGGGACCAGCTGATCGGGCAGGTCATCGTCAATCTCAATACCGTCGTGGGGTCGCTGGGCGATCAGAGCAGGAACATCGATACGGCGGTGGCCTCGCTGTCGGACCTGGTCGACGCGCTGGCCCACCACAAAGACGACATCAGCAACTCGGTGGCCTACACCAATGCAGCTGCGAATTCGGTCGCCGATCTGCTCGCTCAGGCGCGCACCCCGCTGAAGAAGGTGGTGGCCGAGACCGACCGGTCGTCGAGCCTGGTGGTGGCTGACCACGACTACATGGACAACCTGCTCAACACGTTGCCCGAGGCCTACCAGCAGTTGGGCCGGCAAGGGCTGTACGGCGACTTCTTCAGTTTCTACCTGTGCGAGATCGTCCTGAAGATCAACGGCAAGGGTGGGCAACCGGTATACATCAAACTCGCCGGTCAAGACACCGGGAGGTGCACACCGAGATGAAGTCCTTCCGTGAACGCAACCCGATCATGATCGGCGCCGTCGGAGTCGGCCTCACCGCCGGGCTGATGCTGCTGGCACTGAATTACGACAAGCTCCCGTTCATCAATCGCACCACCAGCTACAGCGCGTACTTCGCCGAGGCCGGAGGCCTCAATGCCGGTGCCCCCGTGCAGGTTTCCGGATTCAGAGTCGGGGACGTGGAAAGTGTCAAGCTCGACCACGCTCGGGTCCTGGTGACCTTCAACGTGGCCGACAACGTCCACATCGGTGACCGCAGCGAGGCAGCCATCCAGACGAAAAGCCTACTTGGGTCGAAGATCATCGAAGTCACCCCGCGAGGCGACGGCAACCAGAGCGGTCCGATTCCGCTGGATCGCACTCATTCGGCGTATCAGTTGCCCGATGCGCTCGGTGACCTCACCGCGACGATCAGCGGACTCAACACCGACCAACTGTCAGACTCGCTGGCGGTTCTGACAGACACCTTCAAGGACACGCCCCCCGATCTGAAGCTCGCGGTCGCGGGTGTACAGCGGTTCTCGCAGACCCTGAACGCCCGCGACGAGCAACTGCGCAACCTGCTGGGCAATGCCGACAAAGCCACCAAAGTGTTATCCGAGCGCAGCGATCAGGTGGTCTCGCTGATCAAGAACAGCAATGCGCTGCTCGTTCAATTGCAAAGCCAGAGCGCAGCCCTCGATCAGATCGCCGGTTCCATCTCGTCACTGTCCCGGCAGGCGAAGGCCTTCATCGACGAGAACAACACGACCTTCAAGCCCGCGCTCGACAAACTCAACGGGGTCCTGGCGATCGTCGACAACCGCAAAGAGCAAGTGCAGAAGTCGATCAAGTTACTCAACGCCTACGCCATGTCGCTCGGTGAGTCGGTGTCCGCCGGCCCGTTCTTCAAGGCTTACATCGGCAACCTGCTACCAGGCCAGTTCCTTCAGCCGTTCATCGATGCCGCCTTCTCCGACCTCGGTCTGGATCCGCACGTGCTGGCGCCCTCACAGCTGACCGACCCGCCAGTCGGCCAACCCGGCACGCCTGCGCTCCCGATGCCCTATCCCCGCACCGGGCAGGGCGGCGACCCGAATCTCACTCTGCCGGATGCGATCACCGGCAACCCCGGTGATCCGCGCTACCCGTATCGTGCGCCGCTGCCGGCACCGCCGCCGGGCGGTCCGCCACCGGGACCGCCCGCCGCGGCTCCCCCGGGGTTCGAGTCGGTGCCCTCACCCCCGGTGTCCGGTCCGTTCCCCATCGGAGCTCCGGGTGAGGCACCGGCGCCCGGACCGCTGCCGACACCCGTCCCAGCACCGATCGCGGGAGGACAGTGATGACCGGAGGCCGACGCCGACTCGGTGTGGCTGCGGTGCTCGCCGTCCTCCTGGTGGCCGGCACCGTGCTCGTCATGCAGGCCAAGGAGCACATCGACCGAGTGAACGTGGTGGCGTACTTCGCCAACAGCAACGGCATATTTCCCGGCGACGAGGTCCGGGTTCTCGGGGTGCCGGTCGGGAAGATCGACACCATCACCCCGGAGGCCACCCGGGTCAAGATCGCCTTCTGGTACGACGCCCAATATCAGGTGCCGGCGGACGCCAAGGCAGTCATTCTCTCACCGTCGCTGGTCACCTCCCGCGCCATTCAACTGACCCCGGCGTACACCAGCGGGCCCACGATGGCAGACCACGCCGTCGTCCCCGAAACACGCACCGCGGTCCCCGTCGAATGGGACGACTTCCGCCAGCAATTGCAGCGGCTTACCGACACGCTGCAGCCGACACAACCCGGCGGTGTCAGCACCCTCGGCGCACTGATCAACACCTCTGCCGACAATCTGCGCGGCCAGGGTGCGAACATCCGGCAGACAATCATTCAACTGTCCCAAGCCTTTTCCGCACTCGGAGACCACAGTAAGAACATCTTCAGCACCGTCAAGAACATTTCAGCGGTGGTCACGGCCCTGCAGAGCAGCCAAGACCTGCTGCGCCAACTCAATCAGAACCTCGCGGCAGTCACCGGACTGCTCGCCAACGATCCCAGCGAGATCGCCAACGCCGTCCGCGATGTCAATTCCGTCGTCGGCGAACTGACCACCTTCGTCGCCGCCACCAAAGAAACCATCGGCACCACCTCTGACAAGCTCGCTTCGGTGAGCACTGCGCTCAACCAAAGCCTGGACGACGTCAAACAGACACTCCACATCGCCCCGACCGCATTCCAGAACTTCGTCAACATCTACCAACCGGCCCAGGGCGCGCTGACCGGTGCGCTGGCGGTCAATCAGTTCGCCAACCCGATCGAATTCATCTGCGGCGCAATTCAGGCCGCGTCCCGGCTCGGTGCCGAGCAGTCGGCCAAACTCTGTGCACAGTACTTGGCGCCGATCATCAAGAACCGCCAGTACAACTTTCCGCCCCTCGGACAAAACGTCCTGGTCGGCACTCAGGCTCGGCCCAACGAGATCACCTACAGTGAGGATTGGATGCGGCCGGATTACGTTCCGCCGCAACCGCCACCCCCACCGGCAGCCCCGGCCGGCGCACCCACCGACCTCACGCCACTGGCCGCGGAATCAGCGACACCTTCTGCGCCGTCGGCAGATCCGATCGCCGTAGGCCCCGGTGGCGGACTGGCCAGCATCATGGTTCCGCCGGACGGCGGTCCGCGATGATCAGACTTCGCCGCATCGGCGCCCTCGCTCTCATCGCGTCGACCATCGTCGGCGCGTCCGGATGTGCACAGTGGCGCGGCGTCAACACCTTGGACCTACCCGGCACCGAAGGCCACCGCAACCACCCGTTCACGATCGAGGCGCAACTGCCCGATGTCGAGAACCTGCAACGTAATTCGCGGGTCCGCGTCGGCGACGTCACGGTCGGAAATGTCACCAAGATCGAGCGCCAAGGCTGGCATGCACTGGTGACCATGAGCCTCAACGGCGACGTCAAGCTCCCCGCCAATGCCACCGCCACGGTCGGGCAGACCAGCCTGCTCGGCTCGCTCCATGTCGAGCTCGCGGCGCCGGTCGGCGTTCCGCCGCAGGGCCACCTCGGCGAGGGATCGTTGATTCCGTTGTCCTCAGGGTCGATGTACCCATCGACGGAACAAACCCTCGCTGGCATCTCCATGCTCCTCAACGGCGGCGGCATCGGGCAGGTGCAGGACATCACCCAGTCACTCAGCACCGCTTTCGCCGGGCGGGAAGGCGATCTCCGCAGCCTGCTCACCCAACTGGACCAATTCGTCGGGTCTCTCAAAGACCAGACCACCGACATCATCGCGGCCACCGACAGCTTCAACGGATTGGTCAGTCAGCTCGCCGATCAGAAGCCGGTGCTGGACAAGGCATTACAGAAGATCCCTGCTGCACTGCAGGTGCTCAGCGACCAACGTCAGCATCTGGCCGAGGCACTGACCGAACTAGGCAGGCTCGGTGCGCTGACCACGGACACGGTCAGCCAGAGCAAGGAAAATCTGATCAAGGAGCTCGCCGACCTCGGGCCGGTTCTGCAGTCTCTCGCCGACGCCGGCCCGGCACTGACACGTTCGCTGAGTTTCTTCTCGACATTCCCGTATCCGAAGGAGACCCTCAACAAGTGGCTGCGCGGCGAGTACGCCAATCAGACGATCATCTTGGACTTGACGATGAGCCGACTGGACGCCGGCCTGTTCACCGGCACCCGCTTCGAAGGCAATCTGACGGAGCTGGAGATGCAGTGGGGCCGAACGATCGGCCAGATGCCCAGCCCGTACACCGCAGTCAATCCACTGGTGGTGCCCTACCACGGCGATCAGGGGCCCTGACATGCACATGACCCGGCGGATCTGGATACAGCTGATCGTGTTCCTCGTGGGATCGGCGGTGGCGTTCTCCATCATGATCTTCGGCTATATGGGCTTGCCGAACCTGCTTTTCGGCATCGGCCACTACCAGGTCACCGTTCAACTGCCAGACGCCGGCGGTCTGTACGCCCGCGGCAATGTCACCTATCGAGGCACCGAAGTCGGTCAGATCAAGGAGGTCCGGCTGGTCAAGGGCGGTGGGGTCGAAGCGGTTCTCTCGCTACGCTCCGATATCAAGATTCCCTCCGACCTGCAAGCCGAGGTGCACAGCCAGACCGCGGTCGGCGAGCAATTCGTCGCACTGTTACCGCGCAACGCCGATTCGCCACCACTGCGCGACGGTGACATCATCACCGAGGCCAATTCCAACGTCCCGCCGTCGATCAACAGCCTGCTCGATGCCACTAACCGCGGACTGCTGGCGATTCCCCAAGAAAACCTGCGCACCACCATCGACGAGGCGTCCACCGCGGTCGGCGGATTAGGCCCCGACATTTCGCGGTTCGTCAAGGGATCGACCGCGCTCGCCACCGACGCACGGCAGAACCTCGACGACCTGACCAACGTCGTCGACCACGTCGGTCCCCTCCTCGATACCCAGACAGATACGTCGAACTCGGTGCAGGCCTGGTCATCTCACCTTGCGAGCATCACACAGCAACTGCGGGACAACGACGCGGCGGTGGCCGGAACCCTGGAAAAAGGCGCCCCGGCCGCCGACGAGGTGCGTGCGCTCTTTGACAGGGTGCAGCCGACCCTGCCGCTCCTGGCGGCCAACTTGGCGAGCATCGCACCGGTATTGATCACCTATCGCGCCGACCTCGAGCAGATACTGGTCCTGCTGCCGCAGGCCACCGCGATGATGCAGGCAATTGACGTTCCGAACATGAACAATCCGAGCCCGTACGCAGGCGGCCTGCTGGCCTTCAACCTGAACCTCAACGTGCCTCCACCGTGCACGACGGGCTTCCTTCCGGCCCAGCAGCGACGCACCGCCAGCTTCGAGGACTATCCCGCACGCCCAGAAGGCGACCTGTACTGCCGGGTGCCGCAGGACTCGCCGCTCAGTGTTCGCGGCGCCCGCAACATTCCGTGCGAAACGGTGCCCGGAAAGCGAGCGCCGACGGTGAAAATGTGCGAGAGCAACGAGAATTACGTGCCGCTCAACGACGGTTACAACTGGAAGGGCGACCCCAACGCCACCTTGACGGGACAAGGGGTTCCGCAGTTGCCGCCAGGCTCCGAGCAGCCCGCACCGCAGGCGATTCCGCCCGGGTCGACACCACCTGTGGCCGTCGCCCAGTACAACCCGGCCACCGGGGACTACGTGGGACCCGACGGAAAGGTCTACACCCAGGGGAATTTGGCTCACAATGGATCCGGGCCGCAGACCTGGCAATCGATGATGGTGCCGCCCGGCAACTGATCGAACAGCCCTGGGCGTCACAAAGATGCCCGGGCCAAACATCGGAAGTGGCCGGTTGTTGTAGTGCACTGTCGTCCGAACGGGGCGCAGATGGACGCGGCCTCGTCGGGGCCGGCATGTGGCCGGTTCAATGGCCAACGTTATGTCTCGCCTTCATGACGGCCAGCTGGGCCGCGGAGTGCGCAGCGGCGAGTTCCCAAAGATGGCTTTGTAATGCTCGCTGGACGGCGGCTTCGTGACCAACACACGCCGGCAGCATCGTCACCGTCGTCGACGACGATCACTCTCCTGTCCTCGGCGGGGACGCTCAATTCGACTGCTCCTTCTAACCACATCACACGCCGCGCCTTCGTCGTCACGCGACGACGTACTCTCCTGTCCTCGGCGGGATCAAGGAGCTGTCGCTGGACCTGCGATCGACCAAACCACCCGCGACTTCAACGCTCACCGTTCTGGAAACGGCAACCATGGCCCCCACTGATGCATCACCTATGTCCTGAGAACACAGATCATCGCCCCGCCACGTCACCGACTGCCGCCGCATCGCCTATTCGATTCGCCCGCCCGCACAGAACCGGGATCACGACCCGATCGACACTTGAATCGTCCCCATCCCCTGCAGGAACATCAATTACTGATGCGCGTGTTCCAAAGCATCGAAGGAGCCGAGCACAGCCACAAACCATGATCGCGATCGCGGCGGAGCTCGCCCTCGACGCCCCACGTATGCGGCGGGTCGATGCTTTAGCTTTAGATGCATGACTGCATACAGTGTTGGACTGCTCCTGCTGCGCGTCGTCCTCGGCCTGACTATGGCAGCGCACGGCTACAACAAGTTCTTCGGTGGCGGCCGGATCAAGGGGACCGCGGGCTGGTTCGAAAACATCGGGATGAAGCCCGGCACGTTCCACGCGCGGGTCGCGGCGAGCACCGAGATGGCCGCGGGCATCGGCCTGGCGCTGGGACTGTTGACGCCGATCCCGGCCGCGGGCTTCGTGGCGCTGATGCTCGTCGCGGCGTGGACGGTGCACCGGCACAACGGCTTCTTCATCGTCAAGGAAGGCTGGGAGTACAACCTCATCCTGGCCACCGCCGCCGTCGCGATCGCCACGACCGGCGCAGGCAGATTCAGCCTGGATTACCTGCTGTTCCACCGCACCGACGTCTACCACTATCTGCGCGGGTGGTGGGGTCTGCTGATCGCGGTGGTGCTCGGCCTGACCGGCGGCATCGGTCAACTGGCGATCTTCTACCGCCCGCCCGCCAAGGCCTGACTGAGACCGTCTGGCAGTAGTGTCAAGACGAGCACGCCCGACGGTAAGGCCGTGGGCAATTCAAGCCTCTCAAATCTTGTCTCGATGCATCCGGCACTTACACCGCCCCCGAGCTGTCGGGTGGCCGGAGCGGATACCGCCAATTACTGACATGTCAAGTGCACTCAGACAACACGACCGCAGTCATCTCAGTGCCCTAGGCATGCCCGCATCTCCTGGACGACAACAAAACTGAGACCAGACATCTCTCGTCACCGCCGGGATCCCGGTACGTCTGCCCGTAGGCGCCCAGGGCGTTGAGGCCGGCGTAAGCGGAGTCCATTCCCCACACCATGGTGCTCACACAGTCCGGCGGTTCGTAACGGTCGCCGGGATCCAGGACGGACACCCCGTGATCGGTCGCGCCGGCTTCCATCGCCTGTGATCCGACCAGGTCCTGGACGGTGTTGACGTTCTGACAGCGCCACCTTGTGGCGGGCCGCGACGTGGGGTGTACTTCTCGCCGTGCAGCCGGTCCTCGGCGCCGCGATCGGTCTGCAACGTGCCATGGTGTCGGTCGAGCTGGTCGATCCGCGGGGCCGACTCGCACCGATCGCCGCCGCCGCGGCGGCCGCGATCCTGGCGGCAGGAGTCGCAGTGACCGCGCTCACTGAAATTCCCCACTGACGCTCACTGAAATTCCCCACCCGTGTGGCTCCGCCGAGAAGGGCGGGCCTCCTTCGATGCTGCTGGTGTCTGACGCCAGTTGCTTCGTCGAAGGAGGCCCGCTTTCTCATGCTCACATGGGAGGACGATGTGGAAGTACATGCCCTGGCCAAGCGTGGTTGGACGATCTCGGCGATCGCCCGTCACACTGGCTTCGACCGCAAGACGGTCCGCAAGTATCTGGCCGGCGACGGCACCCCGGGGGTCCGCGCCCGGCCCGACCCGGATCCGTTCGATCCGTTCGTCGACTACGTGGTCGCGAGGCTGACCGAGGACCCTCATCTGTGGGCCCGCACCCTCTACGACGAACTTGAGGAGCTGGGGTTCGGCCTGTCGTATCAGAGCCTGACCCGCAACATCCGCGCCCGGGATCTGCGGCCTGTCTGTGAGGCGTGCCGGACCGCCACGCAGCGTCCGAACGCGGTGATCCCACACCCGCCGGGTGAGGAAACCCAATGGGATTGGCTGGAATTGCCCGATCCACCGGCATCGTGGGGGTGGGGCAAGACCGCGCACCTGCTGGTCGGATCGCTGGCGCATTCCGGGAAGTGGCGCGGCTATTTGGCGCCGAGTGAGGATCAGCCACACCTGGTCGCCGGCCTGGACCGCATCAGCCGTGGTCTGGGCGGGTGCACTCGGGTGTGGCGGTTTGACCGGATGGCCACGGTGTGTGACCCCGGTAGCGGGCGGGTGACCGCGTCGTTCGCCGGGGTGGCCAAGCACTACGGCGTCTCGGTGGCGATCTGCCCGGCTCGGCGCGGCAACCGCAAGGGTGTGGTGGAAAAGGTTAATCACACCGCCGCCCAACGCTGGTGGCGCACCCTGGCCGACGAGGCCACCCCTGAGCAGGCCCAGGCAAGCCTGGATCGTTTCGTCCGGGTCCGTGGTGACACCCGACTGCGGGCCACCGCAGATGGGCCGACCGCGGTCGCCGTGGTCGCCACAACGGAGCCCCTGCACCCCGTGCCGGCGCAGGCGTATCCGGTGATCGTGGCCGAGGCCCGCACCGCATCGCGCCAGGCGATGGTGTCCTACCGCGGCAACCGCTACTCGGTGCCCCCGGAACTGGCCGCCGCCAATGTGGTGGTGTCACATCCGGTCGGCGGGCAGTTCTGCGACATCGCCACCACGAGCGGGATCGTGATCGCCCGCCACCGCATGGCCGCTGACGGGCTCGGGGTGATGGTGCGTGACAGCGGGCATGTGATCGCCCTGGATGCCGTGGCAATGGCCACCGCGGCGACCGGGCGGCCACACCGCCGCAAGGAACGCATCCCACCCGGGCCGGCTGCCAAAGCCGCTGCCGCACAACTACTTCACCTCAAACAGCCATCCGTCACAACTATTGGATCTTCCACTCCGTCAACCGATTCCACCGTGATCGATCTGTCCGTTTACGAGCGGGCCGCCCAGAACAGGACCATCCAATGACCCCCACGCCACCCAACGCCATGACCGCCACGCAGGAGTCGCCGTCGGCGGCGGCGAGCCGCTATCAGCAGCTGCGCTCGCACCTGGCCGAACTCAAACTCACTGCGGCCGCCGAGGCGCTGCCCGCGGTGCTCGACCAGGCCACCGCCGAAGGCCTGTCGGTGACCGTCGCGTTGGAGCGGCTGCTGGCCGTCGAGGTCGAGGCCAGCACCGCACGCCGACTGGCTGGCCGGTTGCGGTTCGCCTGCCTGCCCACCCCGGCCACCCTGGCCGACTTTGATGTCGATGCCGCCGCCGGCATCGACCGCAAGCTCATCGACGAACTGGGCACCTGCCGCTACCTGGAAAGCGCGACCAACATTCTGCTCATTGGACCACCCGGTACCGGAAAGACGCATCTGTCCGTCGGATTAGCACGAGCTGCAGCACATGCCGGCTACCGGACCTACTTCACCACCGCGGCCGATCTGGCCGCCCGGTGTCACCGCGCCGCGATCGAGGGACGCTGGGCCACCACCATGCGGTTCTACGCCGGCCCGACACTGCTGGTGATCGACGAACTGGGGTACCTACCACTGCCCGCCGAAGCCGCTTCAGCGTTGTTTCAGGTGGTCTCACAACGATATTTGAAGACCAGCATCGTCATCACCACCAACCGCGGAGTGGGAAAAGCGCACTTGTTCACGCGAACCTGTGCGGAAGTGGCGTCGTAATGTGACACGTTCGCACCTGTCAGGGTTCAGCGAGCTGCTCGGGCAATCGGCCATCGTCGAGGTGATCGGCGAGGTAGATCATCGCTCCTTCGGGTCTCATCCCGAATGCTGCCGCGACGAGTTTCGGGTCGATCGTGTTGACCAGATCGGCCAGCCGAGTGCTGCGCAGCATCTTGGGTGGCAGACCGCATGGATCGAGCAGGTGACTCATGTATGCCTCGGACGCCGGTCGCCGGTCGGCTTTGGTGCCGCGGGTGACGATCACGTGCGGGTTGTTGGTGCGCAGGGTCTCGCGGTGATCGAGGCTGCGTTGCAGAGCGATCCAGCTGACCGGGTCCAGCGGCACGGGGTGGGGGCGCTTGCCGAGCCGGATCGAGCGATCACTGGTGTCGATGTGGTCGACCTGCAGCAGCCGCAGCTCACGGCTGGAGGCACCGTGCAATATGGCAAGGAGTCCGAAGAGGGCCTCGTGCGGGTGCGCGGCAGGGTCGGCGCTCCAGCGGCGAAACAGGGTGCGTTGCTGGGTGATGGCGACGGTGCGGCCGCGAAATCCCCTGTGACGCTTGGCCGACATGCCGCGCGTCGGGTCGATGAGCACCGCACGGTAGTTGCGTGCGAATCGGAAGAATTGGCCCAATACAGTCAGGCGTCGCGCTCGGGTGTTCGGCAGTCCGGCGAGGAACGCCTCGATATCGGTGACGTCAACGAGTGCCCAATCCTGTTTGCCGCGGTGGGTATCGAGGAAACAGGCGAGGTCGCGCACTATCGTCAACGCTGACTCGATGGTGCGGTCGGTGCGGGGCCGGGTGCCCGCACGCCGGGCCCGGTCGCGGGCGTGCAGCATGGATTCGGCGAAGGCCGCGACAGCGGCGCGCATCGGAGCCGGGGTGGCATCGATCCGTTTCTTGCGCCGTCCAGCGGCGAGCCTCTGGTCCTGGTCGGTGGCCATCGCCAGTCCACGCTCGGTGAAGAACGTCTCCAGGGCACGCGCCAGTGATCCCATCGACCGGCCGGGCCGGCGGGCTCGCTCGAGCACGCTTTGCGGGTGGTTGGGGTGTTCGTCTTCGAGAAGTCGAGCAAGCGTGGTGATCAACCTGCAGGCGCGAGCGGGACAGTGATGGGCGGCCAGATGCGCGACGAAGTCGTCGAGCCAGTCCGGTGGTTCGGCGAGCCCAGCGGCCAGGGTCTCGCCGCGTACGAACGGCCGGTCGGGGTGGCGCTGCCAGCATCGCCCGCACATACCGCGCCCGGCGTGGCGGCGCAGCTCACCGCAGGACACACAGATGCGGGGCGGCTCCTTTGGCGGGCCGGGCCGCGAGCACCGGCCACACCACCCAGTCGAGCGGAGATAGCCGGGCTTTGCGCAGCGCGGGCACGCCGATTTCGCAGCGGCGAGCGCGGCCCGCTTCTGGCACGGCCGACACACCGTCTCACCGCGGAATTTGATCGGTCCGCCGCATTCGCGGCAGCGGCGTGAGCACAGCACGCACCGGCCCGTCTCCGGAATCAACACCCGGCCCTGGCCGCAGCCCGGGCATCGCGCCTTGGCCGCCTGCTCTCGTAACCGGCGGGTGCACCGGCAGCAGTGCTCGCGGCCGATGTATCCGACCGGTGCGCCGCAGTCGAGGCAGTCTCGTTGCCGTTTCCCCATCAGCCGCAACCCGTTCTAACCCTTGAGTGGGGCCCTACATTGGCGGCATCGACCGACCCCGCGCGGTGGCGGTCTTGGGCTCTGAGACAACTGGGCGCGGCGATGGCGCGATCTGTTCGACTGGGGTGGTGTCGATCTCGAACAAGTCATCTGCGGTGCAGTCCAGCGCGGTGCATAAGGCGATCAGCGTCGAGAGCTTGATCTGGGTGGGCTCTTTGGTCAACAGCGCTGACACCGACGCCGCTGATAACTCCAGACCCGCTCGCTCGGCCAGTAGCCGCCGCAGCTCGGTGCCGGTCCAGACCTCGCGCTGGGCCGCGGCCATCCGTAGCCGCCATCGAATCTTCATGCCGTCCCGTCCTCTCCGCTCAGCTCGGCCAGCGTCGAGGTGACCGCACGCCGGTAGGCGTCCTCGATGAATGTCGCCGACGGCCGCACATACCGCATCGTCGAGCTCACCGTCCAATGCCCCAACAGCTGTTGAATCGCAACCAGATCCACACCGCGCTCATAGTTGTGAGTAGCGCAGGCCCGGCGCAGCGCGTGCGGGCTGAACCGCTCGGTCGCCGGCCGGCCCTCCAGCTCCATCAGATATCGCAGCCGATTGCGGATCGTGCCACGATGCAATGGGCCGCCGGACTCGTCGGCGAACAGCACCGGCGAGTCCGGGAACTTCGGGCGCACATCGGCCAGAAACCAGCGCAACAACACCTCCAGCCCGTCCAACATCGGTACCCACCGCGGCCGGGGACCGGACATGTGGGCAGCCTTGCCGAACCGCACGTGCAACTTACCGAACGGTCCACGATCGAAATGCACGTCCGGAATCTCCAGCAGCGCAGACTCTTCCGACCGCAACCCAGCGTGATACAGCGTCCGGAACATCGCGTAGTCCCGCGCGGCCGGACCGTACTTGCGGGCGGTGGCGATCCTCGACTTCAGGAACTCGAAGAACTCGCTCACCCGCTCCGGGGTCGGCGGCGCCGCGACTGCCGGCGAGTCGTCACCCACGTGCCGGGAGGCGTTGAACTCGTCCACCGGGCATACCAACCGCGTCCCGAACATGGCCTCGATCTCAGCAGCCTTGCGGGTCTGCAGAAACCGATGGAACCCCTTGAAGATCTGCACGTACTCTCGGCGCGTCGACGCCGCTCGCCCCGCCATCGCCAGCTCGCCGACCACCCGATCGATGTCCTCACTGGTGACCTCCCACGCCGGACGCCCCAGCGCCGCCAACGTCCGCTCCAACAACCCAATATCATTGTCGATCGTCACCAGGCTGAATCCTCGAGCATGCCACGACGCCACGAACGCATCGACGCATTCACGTTGAAACACAACAGGATCGGCAGAAATAGGCTCGACCGGTGCGGCGCCACCGGGAATCAGCCGCAGACCCTCCACTAGCCGCACACCTTCTTCTCACCTAACTGGTTAAGGCAGCACCTAATATATCGCGACCACGCCTTGAAGATCGGCAAGACACGCAGACCAGTCGAAAGCCCAGCTAGCAGGGCAAAACGGTCACAACGAACATGTGCCAGCTCCAGTTGCATGGGGCGAGATCCTCGGCGACACCACCGTGGCCGCCGCCATGCTCGACCGCCTGCTGCATCGCTCGGTGGTCATCAACCTCGACGGCGAGTCCTACCGACTACGCGACCACCACGCCGCCGCGGAAACCCTGCGCCGAACCACCACCAGAACCCGCCAACAACTACACTGACCGCTGCTCACAGGTGAGGAATTTCGGCGAGCACACCTGAGGACATTCGATGAGCGCCGTCAGAATGCGCAACCGCCGGACACTCCCGAGTGGGAGGAGTCGTTGAAATCCCTTGACGTCGTGGTTGCGAACACTCCTGAGCATCATCTCCCCTTCTCAGTAGCTTTCAGCGTTCCCGTCGCCTTGGACCTGGTCGAGGAGTGGGTGGCTGAGCATCGCCGATTGCCGATGGCTGGAGTAATGGTCAACGGCGATGACTTCTACTAGGCATAGGGGTGTGGGGGGTACCCCCGCTAGCGTTGAAAGCTTCGCCTCGAACGGCCAGCGCCTCCTCTCTCTGACGTGGCTGGCACAGGCCGCAGGTGCTGGGGGCCTACGAAACGCCGCCGACAGACTTGAACGTGTCTACAAGGACACGGTGCATCTTCTGCAGCGCATCGCCGTCAACCATCAGAGCTTCGCAAGCCGATACGGCGTCTAGCGGGTAACCGTCGATGCCAGCCGCATTTTCGTCGGCGGCTCGGTCTTCGGCTCGTTTGTGGAGCCCATAAATCTCCGCTTCTTATCGAGCAGATACGCCTGTTGAGCGATGATGTTGCAGGACCCGCTGCTCCATCTCCCAGACCTTCGAGGCCGTCGAAAGGGAGCGACCTGAATCTGGCCGTCGATAGAGGCTCTCGTCGTACCAGGTGAGAAGCTCGCTCTGTCTGCTTGACGAGAGTTGAAGCAAGTGCCCTGTGAGCTCGATTAGTTTGTTCCGCCTCCACGCCGAGTATTCGAGCGATCTGGCAGCTCGATGTGAGTAGAACACGCCGAAAATCGACACGAGGATCGCCAATGTCGCGAGCAGCGTCGCCGCCATCTTTCAAAGGCTACGGGGCAAGTACTATTCGAGCAGCCCTGAGGTCTGCAGCCCGCCCGCAGTAGCGCCGACAGCCGCCATCAATAACCGGCGTCGCCAATGCCTTGACCTGCTAGTTCTTCGCGTCCCCAACGTAATCAACGGTGAAACGGCCAAGTTGTCTCGTTCGCATCGAGTAGTTCACCGAAACTCCAGGCACCGGATAACCCGACTAGAGTGACTACGGGCGATCAGTAGGGGGAACTTGACCTGCAGCTTCGTAGACCCACTCGCGGATATGTCCCCACAGAGCATTCGCCATGGCCATGCCGAGTGGTTACCTGAATCGACTCTCCGTCTGCGTTGGTCGCTGCGACGACCAACACTTCTTTGTTGTCCTCCACCACCCTGTAAAGGTCAATTGAGAAGCCATCTTCAAGCCCTTTGATTTGTACTGGCAGGTCGGTCATTCGATACCCCTCACATGGTCTCCGGCTTCCACCCTCGCCTAGAAATGAACCCCGTTCGGACGGGCGGGCGTCAGTGCCTTCACTCGCAGGATAGAACGGTCCCTCCGCCGTCAATCCGCAGTCGCGTCCCTAATCTCAAAGGGGCGAGTGCCCTATACGTCGTCGAATCAGTCAATGAGCGCACCTGACGCGCCAGCGGACGACCAGACCTCCTAGGTCAGCGACATGTTGGCGACGTCGTCACGTCTCTAGTACGCAAAGACGTCACCGCATCCGCGCAGATCCGTCTCGATCCGAATAGGTAGATATCCAAAAGTCCGCTCAGCAATATCAGCTACCCCGTTGGCTCTTGCCTCATCCATCAAAGTCTCTAAGAGAGGGACTAGGTATAGGACGTCACGCACGGCATACGCCAGTTGCTCCTCGGTGAAAGCGGAGGACATCCAGTCTGATGTCTGCTGGCTCTTATCCAGCACGACCCCGAGGAATCGCTGCAGAGTCGGCTTTAGGCTGTGCTCACCCGCGTCCACTTCAGGCCGAACGATCTTCGACAGAATCTTGGTACAGGCCACGTTTCGCGCACTTGCCTTCCAGTGAAAGCGCATGAATCTGAGATCGAAGGGCGCGTGATGGAAGACCTTGCGAACCTGTTCAGACGTCAGCAACTCCCGCAGTCTTTCGGGTTGATGGCCATTCAACCTAATGACCTGCGTCGCCACGTCCGGTACATGTAGCTGGCAGGTTCCAATCCGGTCGAACCGCCAATCCAAACCGCTGGTCTCTATGTCCCATGCAACGAGCCTCGCGTCCCTGACAGCCGTTTCGAAATCGGACGAGACATCGCCCTCGACGAGGTCAACTTCTTGAAGCTTGGTCATCATTGCCCGCCTTTTCCGGTGACGTCGGCCAGAGGGACAGGCCTGCTCTGATCCGAGATTGCGTCAAGATCCTCTTTGAAAAAATCACGAAACGACCCCTGTCCGAAGAGCATGGTCGGGACGTCCCCACGTCGCCTTCTGTTCGCGTACAAGGTAACCACCACCTTGTCGTCGAAGCTGTACGAAGTGTAGGTCGGATCGCCAGCGCGATAGTAGATGCGAATGTCAGCTTGACATGCATCTGAGGTTCCCAGCCGCGCGAACTCCTCTGCTGTCTCCAAGACGTTGTCGCGGACCTTCTGCGAGGTGTAGGCGTACCGCTTTGCTAGAACTTCCATGCTCGCGTCATCGTCGGGATCTGGGAGAAACAGTCGAAGGGAATTGCCCTTGACCTTGGCGAACTCTTCGATCTTCGTCCAGTGAAACTTTCGCCAACTGCTCCCATACGCGATGAAGACAGATACATGTTTTGACGTCTTGAACAGTTCATCCCAAGGCACATCGAGCCAGTTCATACTCACGCGATCTAGACCCGCCGCGTTGATGTCCGCAGCAAGGTTTGTCTTTTCGAGTACCTCTTCCATGAAGTCTCGCTTAGCTCTGAGATCCCAAAGCAGCGCGAGTCCACCAGTCGTTATCAGCAGTCCACCAGCTTGGTTCGCGGTGGCTTGCAGCGCGTTGTGCGCCTCAAACCAAAGGATGTTGGACAGCCACATCAAGCCGATGCCCGCCAAGGCGACAAGCGATGCAGTCATCGCGGTCTTATAAGTCGTCAACTTTGACCGTATGGCGCTATCGCCGCTCAAGTTGACTCACCCGCCGACCTCACAGCAGCCAGAATAGGTGCGCCTGCCGACAATTCTGTGTCAACGTGCCGGTCGACAGCCCGAGGTTCTGGTCCGGTTGTCGTCCCGCTGCTACAACATCTTCTGTTGGGCGTGGACCATCTGCGCTCGACGAGCCAGAGGCGGCGTGGGAATTCAGCGCCAGGCCGTATGTGAGGCGGATGAAATCTCCTCTTGAAAGCGCCTGGCCAGCACGTAACCCCTCTGGACTGTCCGCCCGCTGTCACGAGCGTGTCACAAGTGTGCCGACTTCCAGCGGACGCGAGGAACGTGTGTGAGGACGACGTTTCGCAAGTCAGTATCAACGGAGGACGTCGGCGGATTGGCCAGAGAGTCCATGGATCGACTTCCCAAGCTGGCTGATGACCGGCAACCGCGGGTCCGCAGTCAGTCCGCCGTAACGTCGTTCGCACTCTTACGCATCCAACGGAATCAACCGAATGACGTGTCATTTCAAACGTTTCCAGCGTCGCCTTCATCGCCAAACCCGCTGGTGGTGTCGTTCGGGACGAAGAGGTCGTGGGTTGGAATCCCGCCACCCCGACTGCGAAAAGTACGAGGGCCTCGATCGATTATTCGATTGAGGCTTCTTCTTTTTCTTCTTTTGCCGACAGCCTTTCTCTACAGCCCGAGCGCTTGGTAGATGCCGGCCCGCTCCCGGTAGGCGTCCGGCAGCGGCGCGAAGATCGTCCAGTCGTGGAACTGGCCCTTCCTGAGCACAAACGTGAAGTCCGCACCCGCGGCGGTCGCTTTGTCGCGCAGGCGCAGAGCCTGCTGGGTCAGCAGGTCCCGAGAGCTCGAGTAGACCGTCGTCGGCGGCAGCCCGGCCAGCGATCCGAAGATCGGGCTGACGACGGGATCGGTTGTGGCGAGATCCCCCGCCCACGTCAGGAGGTTGTTGTCGTGCCCTTCGTGGGGGTTGCCCAGCAGCGGATCGTCCACCGGATTGGGGAAGGTGTCACTGAGGTCGAGGGCGGGAGCCATCAGAACGAGGCGATGCGGCTGGGTGCCGCTGCGTTTGACGATCTCCTGCAGCGCGGCCAAGGCGATGGTGCCGCCGGCCGAGTCGCCCATCACGCTCACGTTGTCCGAGCCGTGCGCGGCGATCTGCGCGCCGATGAAGTCGGCCATCACCGGGATGTCCGTTGCGGCAGTGCCAACGGGCGCAAGGGTATACAGGGGAACCACGATCGTCGCGTGGGTATCGCGGGCCATGTCGGTGTAGGTCCACCAGTGGAAGATGCTGATCTGCCCGATGAACGAGCCGCCGTGAATGGCCACCACGTACTGGCCGCTCGGATCGCGCGGCGTCAGCGTCCACACGGCCATGCCTTCGTATTCCGTCTTCTGCGCTGTGATCCCGGACAGCAGGAAGAAGTCCGGCTTCCCGTCGGTGAAGAACGGAATCTGCGCGCTGGTTCCGCTCAAGCTGAAGGGCAGATTGAAGGTCTTTGTCACGAAATTGATGGCACGCAGGCCGGCCACCACCGCGCGCTGGAAGATCGTGGGCGGCGGACCGCTGTACAAACTTTCGTCGACCGGCGGCGCCGCCTCCGCGGCCACTGCCTCTGACGTCGAGGTCACCCTTGCCGACGATGCGTGGGCGACGGTAGAGGAGGTGGGATTGACCACCAAAGACGTTGTGGCAGTTGGCTTTGCCGCTGCCGCCGCAGGCGAGACCGCGTCCTGGTCGTCGCGCCGAGTGGCCCCGAGGACGGAGAGTGCCACCGCGACGACGTTGGGCGTCTTGGGTGCGGGGGCTGTCGACGTGATCCGCACCGGATTCGAAACGACCGACAGTGCTTGGGATTTCGTCGCTGGACGAGGTTTTTGTCGAGCGCTGGAGGCGGATGTGTTCTTGGTCGACGCCGCCGACGAGGAGGCACCGTCCGACGCGGATCCGGTATCCGCCCACGCCACACCTTGGGCGGCCAGCGCTATTCCCGCACCCACCCCGAGGGCGGCGGCAAGCCCGCCGATTCGTCCGACGAACACGCCTGCTGCCATGGCCCGACCTCCCGACGACGCTGTGGTTAGGCCGAAGGTAGCAGGACTGCCCTGGTCGCAAGGCGATTTGTCGACGTGGCCGGCCAGGCGACCATAGGCAAAAACCGTTCGCCGGGTCATGCGGCGAACGGTCCGGCCTCAACGGCTGCGCGTCAGAACGGTGGCGGCGGCAGCCCCGGCGGCGGCGGCAGCGGGGGCGGGCCGGGTAGCGGCGGCGAGCCCGGCAGGAACGGAATCCACGGCGGCGGCGGCAGCGCGGGTGGCGGCGGCAGCGGCGGCGGTCCGATCGCGGGCGGCGGAGGCAGCGGGCCGAGCGCCGGCGGCGGAGGCAACGGGCCCAAGGCCGGTGGCGGAGGCAACACCGGCGCTGCCGGCAACGCGGCAACCGCGGGTGGCGGTGGCAGCGCGGGGGCTGCCGGAGGCGGAGGCAACACCGGCGCTGCCGGCAATGCAGCTGCCGCCGGAACCGCGGCTGCGGCCGGAACCGCGGCTGCCGCAGGAGCCGCCGCGCCCGTCAAGGCCGCGAGCGGGTTGCCACTCTGGAAAGCGGAGAACACCAGCGCAGAGCCCACACTGCCGGCCACAGCGGTAGTACCACCGATCGCACCATTGGCGATCGGTACCCCGATGGCGAGCCCGACGTTCTGCGCGGCCTGGTCCTGGGCGGTCTGACGGGCCTCGTCCACCGAACGACCGATGGTGTTGTTGTACGTATTCGTCAAGCTGTCGAGGTACGTCTGCAGATCCGACCCCTGATCAGCCGTCGCGCTGGGGGCGGCTACACCTGTACCAGCCGCCGCAAACAAGGTCCCCAGCGACAACGAAGTCGCAGCCACCGCTCGAAGCGATGTATGACGAAGGCTCATATCGGCCTCCTTCCTGATGGCGCCATAGTATCGGGCCGGGCGATAAACCGACACTTACGTTTTTCTAAGCTATCGCCAATCCGGCCAGCAACGTGACAAAGCCTCAGTTCAGGAACACCGTCAGGCAGGCTCACAATGCTGTCGCGGCCGCCCTACCCGCGGCACGCCCGGAAAACAGACAGCCTCCCAGGAACGTGCCCTCCAACGCGTTGTACCCGTGCACGCCACCGCCGCCGAACCCGGCGACCTCCCCCGCCGCATACAGACCGTCGATCGGCTTGCCGTCCATTCCCACCGCCCGCGACGACAGATCGGTTTGGATGCCGCCGAGCGTTTTTCGGGTCAGGATATGCAGCTTCACCCCGATCAGCGGCCCCGCAGCCGGGTCGAGAATCCGGTGCGGCGCCGCGGTCCGGCCGATGCGGTCGCCGATGTAGCGACGAGAGTTGCGAATGCCTTGTACCTGAGCGTCTTTGGAGTACGGGTTTGCCATCTGCAGGTCGCGCGACTCAATCTGTCGGCGAATCAGCCCGGCATCCAGCAGCGGTTCGGCGGTGAGCGCATTCATCTTCGCCACCAGCTCGTCGAGGCCGTCGGCCACCACGAAGTCCGCTCCGTTGCGCTTGAAGGCCTCCACCGGCGCCGGCGCACCCTTGCTGAACAACCGCTCCTTGAGGAATCCGGCACGGTCCTTGCCGGTGATGTCGGGGTTCTGCTCGGAACCCGACAGGGCGAACTCCCGCTCGATCATCTTCTGAGTCAGGATGAACCAGCTGTGGTCATACCCCGCGATCTCCGGGGTGGTGCGCAGATAGCGCAGCGTGCCCAGGGTGTCGTAGCCGGGCAGGTACGGCTGGGGCAGCCGCCGCCCCAGTGCGTCGAACCACATCGATGACGGTCCCGGCAGAATCCTGATGGCATGTTCGGGCCAGATCGGTGCCCAGTTCTGCACACCTTCGGTGTAGTGCCACATCCGGTCTCGGTTGACCAGTCGCACGCCGGAGCCGGCGGCGATGTCGAGCATCCGGCCGTCGACGTAGGCCGGTACCCCGGTGATCATCGACGCGGGCGGTGTTCCCATCCGCTCCGGCCAATAGCGCCGGACGATGTCGTGGTTCCCCCCGATACCGCCGGTGGTCACGATCACAGCCTGAGCCTGAAACTCAAAGTCGCCCAAGCGGTCCCGGTTCGACGGTGCACCGCGTGGTGCGTCGTCGGGCGCCAGCACCGCGCCCCGCACGCCGGTTGCGGCACCGTCCGCGATGACAAGTTCGTCGACCCGGTGCCGGTGCCGGAACGTCACCAGGCCGCGCTCGGCGGCAGCCAGTGCGGAGTTGACGAACGGCTCGACCACGCCGGTGCCGGTGCCCCAGGCGACGTGGAAGCGCGGCACCGAATTGCCGTGCCCGTCGGCGCGGAGGTCACCCCGCTCAGCCCAGCCGACGGTCGGCAGGAACGTGATGCCGTGCCCCAGCAGCCAGGAGCGTTTCTCACCGGCGGCGAATTCGACGTAGGCGCGGGCCCACCGCACCGCCCAACTGTCCTCATCGTCGACCCGGTCGAATTGCGCACTTCCGGACCAGTCACCCCAGGCGAGCTCGAGACTGTCCTTGACGCCCAGCCGACGCTGCTCGGGGGTGTCGACCAAGAACAGGCCACCGAACGACCAGAACGCCTGCCCGCCGAGGTTGGCCTGGTTCTCCTGGTCGAGCAGCAGCACCTTTTTACCGCGGCTGGTCAGTTCGTGGGTGGCGACCAAACCGGCCAGGCCGGCGCCGATCACGATGACGTCTGCGTCCATTTGATCTGAACCCTTCGGTGTCGACAGAGGATTATCGTCCCCCCATGACGGAAATCAGTTTCGATCGGTGGTACCGGCCACTGGCTGCTCCGCTGGGTTTGGGCCCCGGTCGCTGCGACGTCTCGGTCGCCGGCGGGATCCTGCACGTGTCGATGGGCTGGGGTTTCTCGGCCGACATTCCACTGGCGTCGATCACCGATGCCAAGCCGGCGAAGGGGCCTTTTCTCGGGTGGGGGGTGCACGGCTGGCGGGGCCGATGGCTGGTGAACGGCTCGTCGAAAGGCGTCGTCGAACTGAGCATCGATCCCCCGGTGCAGGCCAAGGTGGTCGGAGTGCCGACAACGCTGCGATCTCTACTCGTCAGTGTCACCGACCCCGATGCCCTCATCTCCGCTTGCTCATACAAGTAAAACCGCAACTGGAGTGACCCACGGGGTTTAGCTCCTCGCCTCTGCGGGGACAAGCTTTCAGTGACGCTTGCTCCCATAGTTGTAGAACCGCGCCTCCCCGAAGCTCGTGGGCCGGTATCGATGGCCGTCCTCGAGCTTCTCACCGAACGTGCGCCGCGCAACTATCTGCAGCGGATCGAAGCATCGCTCCATGACTCCGATCCTTACGGCATCGACATCCAGCTTGCGCTCTACGTCTGCTACGAGCTGCACTACCGCGGGTTTGCCGGAGTCGATCCCGGTTGGGAGTGGAACCCGGGCCTTCTGTATCTGCGCGCCCAACTCGAAGAGACGTTCATGACCGCTGTGCAGCGCGATGTCGGTGACATCGGTCCCGAAGACACGGCCGACGCCGAGATGGCGAAGCTGACGATCGAACCGGCCGACGGCACGGGCCCGTCCTACTATCTGCGCAGCACGGGCACCTGGGAGCAGATGCAGGAGTACTTCGTGCATCGCTCGCTCTACCACCTCAAGGAGGGCGACCCGCACGCGTGGGCCATCCCCCGGTTGACCGGACTTGCCAAGTCGGCCTTTGTGGCCATCGAGTTCGACGAATTCGGCGGTGGCAGAAGCGATCACGCGCACCAGCAGCTCTTCGCGGACCTGATGGTCGCAGCCGGCCTGGACGCGAGCTACCTCGGCTACATCGACGCGGTGCCCGCCGCATCGCTGACCGTGGTGAACCTGATGTCGATGTTCGGACTGCACCGTGCGTATCGGGGCGCTGCCATCGGGCACTTCGCCTCCACCGAGATCACCTCGTCGCCGGGATCGCGCCGACTGGTTGATGCCATGGAGCGCATGGGTGCGCCGGACACGTGCGCACAGTTCTACCGTGAGCATGTGGAGGCTGACGCCGTGCACGAGCAGGTGGTCCGCACCGACGTCGTGGGCGATCTGGTGAGCCGGGAGCCGGCGCTGGAGCGGGATGTCATCCTCGGAATCCGGGCCCACCTGATGGTGGAGGACCGGCTCGCCGATCACCTGATGCGATGCTGGACCAGCGGGCGCAGCTCGCTACGCCGGCCGCTGAGTAGCTGACGACTCGCCGTCGCCGGTACGCCGGCGACGGCGATGACTGGTGTCGCACAGCGGATAGGTCTTGCTGCGCTTGCACATACAGATCGCGACCATGAAGCGGTCGGACTCGACGACTGAGCCGTCGGGCATCTCGATCCGCACCGGCCCCTGCACCATCATGGGGCCCGCGTCGACGATCCGGATCACCCGGGGTTCGTTGTCGCTCACCGCTTTTCCGCGCGAATCACCACGATTTCCTCCTCCCGCCGACCACGCGGCAGCATACCGATCTTCTCCATCCAGGACGCTCGAGCACTCAGCACCGGCCCGAACGGAATGATCTGGCTGAGAACCACGTCCGCGCTCAGCCCTGCGCCGCGCAAGCGGCTCAGCGACTGCTCGGTGTCCGAGAACTCGGACTGCACGATGAGCATCGTTCCGGTCTTGCTGAGCAGTTCGGCCGCCGAGTCACACAGTGGATCCAGCACCTGGCGGCCGTCGGCGCCGGCATTCCAGGCCGTCGGCGGCCCCACTTGCGCGGAGATCTCCTCGAGGTGAGCGTCGGGACTCGTTGGCACATAAGGCGGATTGGAGACCACGAGATCGAAGGGACCTTCCGCGAGGGCATCTCCCCAGGTTCCCAGCCGCGTGTCGACGCCGACGCCGGCTTCATCGGCATTGTCGGTCGCGCATCGAACCGCCTTGGGGCAGATGTCGAATGCGGTGACACTGCGAGCTCCCAATTGCGCGGCAGCGATCGCGATCACACCGCTTCCGGTGCAGAGATCGACGACACGACGGCCGGAGACAGCGCCGGTGAGGGTCATGGCTTCGATGAGCAGTTGCGAATCCTGTTGTGGCGCATATACGCCAGGAACACTTCCAACCGAACTTTCAAGGTCGGGGTAGAGAATGGTCAACATTGGCCTTTCGACAGTTGATCGCGCCCGTGTTTTCTCACCGCGCTGCGGAAGAAATGCCCGATTACAGGGGCGTTAAACCCGCTGATGGGTTTGCCCGCGTCACCGACCGGGAAGGCCGTTCGGTGTGAAAGCTTCCGATCTTGCAGCCTTACCCATCGCCGCCGGCGCGGCCCTGCGCCAGCGTCGCCTCTTCCATCCCAGCGGGGTGTTGGCCAACGGCACGATCGAACGGTTGTCGCCACCGAATGAAGGCCTGCCGATCGAATCCGGGGACGTCGTCGGCCGTATCTCCAAGGCGGTGGGCACCCCCGGCGCCCTGCCGGACGCCGCGGGGTTGGCCTGGCGGATGTCCCCTGCCCCGTTCGCGGCCACCCCGTGGGACGTCTTGCTGGTGTCAGCGGGTTTCGGATCGAGCGCGATGGTGCCCAACCGGGTGGCATTGCGCGCGGTGACATCGTGGTCGGAGGCCGTGTACTCGAGTCTGCTGCCGCTGCGATACGAGGACGAGCTGTGGTGGATTCGCGCTCGTCTGACCACACCTGTCGGCGGTTCGGGATTGTCGTTGCGGGCGGTGCATCAACGGATCAACGGCGACGGTGTCGACTTCGACATCGAGCAGGCGTGCGGCGGCGGCGAATTCACGCCGCTGGCCGCCCTGCGGCTCACCGAGGTGGTGCCGCTGGCCAAGCACGCCGAGCGTGACATCTCCTTCGACCCGGTCCGGCACAGCGCACCGGAAGTCCGGGTCTGGCCCGAATGGTTGCGGAACTTCCGGGCCCTGGCGTACCGCAGCAGCCGCGAAGGACGCGACGGCGAGTCCTAGTCGGGCGGCTCCTGGTCGGGGGACTCGGCGACGTCAGGGGCCAGCTCGCGGGTGGCCATCCCGCCTTGGCCGCCCTTATCCGTGGGACCGGGCCGGCCACCGCGCGGCTCGTCCTGGTGGTCGTCGGTGTAGTCGGCGTGGTCTTCTTCATCCGAGGTGCGGTCGGTCATGACCACCGGGATTACCCCCGCGCCATGCGTTTCAACCCGTCGGTGGGGCGTATCACGCCGGCCCCACCTGTTCGGCACCAAACACCGAGTGGAATAGGGGATTTGCGATCAGTTGGCCGCGTCGCGCAGCTTCGCCAACAGCGGTTCGGCCGCCTTCGCCAGGAACTCGTCCTGCCCCTCGTCACCGATCTGCACGAGTGCGATGTCGGTGAATCCGGCTTCCCAGTACGCCCTGACCGATTCGACGATGGCGTCCAGGTCAGGCCCGCACGGAATGCTGTCAGCGACGTCCTGCGGTCTGACGAACTGGGTGGCGCCCGCGAATCCGGCCGGGGTGGGCAGGTCGGCGTTGACATCCCAGCCGCCGCCGAACCAGCGGAACTGGTCGTGCGCGCGCTGGATGGCGGCGTCGCGGTCGGTGTCCCAGCACACCGGGATCTGCCCGATGACCCGGCCGCCGCCGGCCAGACCGGTGGCCCGGCGAGCCCCGTGCCAGGAGTCGACCAGTTTGCCGTCGGGTTCCACGGCGATCAGGTGGTCGCTTGCGGCCGCAAAGGCCTCCACGGAACGCTCGCCCGACATCGCGACGCCGATGGTGACCGGCTCGTCGGGGACGTCCCATATCCGTGCCGAATCGACTTCGAAGTATTCGCCCTTGTGGTCGACGAGTTCACCGCTCAACAGCTCGCGGATCACCACGATCGCCTCTTTGAGCATGTCCTGGCGCCGCTGGATCGTCGGCCATCCCTTGCCGACGACGTGTTCGTTGAGGTTCTCACCCGAGCCCAGACCGAGGGTGAATCGCCCGTCGGCCAGGATCTGCAGGGTCGCGGCCTGCTGCGCGACCACAGCGGGGTGGTAGCGCATCGTCGGGCACGTCACGTACGTGTAGAGCGCCACCCGCTCGGTCGCGTGGGCGACCGCGCCGAGCGTCGTCCAGGCGTTGGGGGCGTGCCCTTGGGATGTCAGCCAGGGCGAGAAGTGGTCACTGGAGACTTCGAAGTCGAAGCCCGCTTGTTCAGCCGAAACAGCGTAGCGCACAAGGTCTTTGGGCCCGCTCTGCTCGGTCATCAGGGTGTATCCGAAGCGCGTCATGCGCGTCGAGTACCCCGACGCCGGAGAGCGAAACGACTACAAGCGCGCTTTGACCGCCGCGGACAGCCGCGACCCGTCGGCCTTGCCCGCGGCGATCGCGTTGGCCGCCTTCATCACCAGACCCATCTGCTTGGTCGACGGGCGTTCACCGATCTCCTCCGCGACCTGTGCGATCGCGGTGTCGGCCACATCGGCCACCTCGGCGTCGGTCAGCGGGGTCGGCAGGTACTCGTCGATGATCCGGGCCTCGGCGTGTTCCTCGGCGGCCAGCTCGCCGCGCCCGTTCTGGGTGTAGATCTCGGCGGACTCGCTGCGCTTCTTGGACTCCCTCGCGAGGACTTTCAGCACCTCCTCGTCGGAGAGGTCGCGCGCCTGCTTGCCCGAGACCTCCTCGGTCTGGATCGCCGCGAGCAGCAGCCGCAGCGTCGCGGTACGCAACTTGTCCTGGGTCTTCATCGCTTCGGTGAGGTCTGATCTCAGCCGGTCCTTGAGCTCCGCCATGGCGCAAACGCTACGCGCCCGGGATGGCGGGGACGTTGAGAAATACTTCGCCGCTCGACAGGATGGGCTGATGAGCTACGACGTCGGGGACGTTCGCCGGTGACGGTACCGCCTGCCGGACCTCCAGGACCGCCGCCGGGATGGCCTGGTCAACCGCACTTCCCGCCGCCCGGATATCCCTCGCCGGGTTACCCACCGCCCGGCTATCCACCGCCCGGCTATCCCCCGCCTGGTTACCCACCGCCCGGGTACGGGCCGCCGGGCTATCCCCCGCCGGGCTACCCACCGCCGGGTTACGGCCCTCCTGGATTCCCGCCGCCCGGCTACGGCCCCCAGCTGCCGATGGCGGCAAAGCCCGGCATCATTCCGCTGCGGCCGCTGTCGCTCAGCGACATCTTCAACGGCGCTGTCGGGTACATCCGGGCCAACCCGAAGGCCACGCTGGGTCTGACGACGGTCGTCGTGGTGATCACTCAGGCGCTCGCGCTGATCCTGCAGTTGGGTCCGCTGCTCTCGATGGGCAAGGTGGGCGCCCAGACCGGTGAGGAGCTGTCCACGCCGGCGTTGGTGGGCTCCGCGGCGTCCAGTGTGACCAGCGGGCTGACCACCGCCCTGGCCGGAATTCTGCTGTCCGGCATGCTCACCGTCGTCGTGGGCCGTGCGGTCTTCGGCACGAAGATCACCGTCGGCGAGGCGTGGCAGCGTCTCCGCGGCAGGCTGTGGGCATTGATCGGGTTCAGTGCCCTCGAGGTCCTCGCGGTCCTGCTGTTGGTGGGGGTGGTCGCGGCGGTCATCGCCGGTGTCGCGGTGGCCGGCAACGGCACCGCTGCGGTGATCATCGGCATTCCGCTGGTGCTCGGGTTGATCGCTGCGCTGGTCTACCTCTACACCGCGCTGTCATTCGCGCCGGCCGCCGTCGTACTCGAGCGCAAACCGATCGTGGCATCAATCCGGCGCTCGTTTGGCTTGGTAAGCAACCACTTCTGGCGCATCTTCGGCATCCGGCTGCTCGCCTCGGTGGTGGCCGGGGTCATCGCCGGAGCGGTCGCCGTCCCGTTCAGCATCGCCGGGCAGGTGTTCCTCCTCGGAGCGGACTCCTCGGGGCCGATCATCCTCGCCACCACGTTGACCGCCGTCGGGGGTGCGATCGCGCAGATCATCGTCGCACCGTTCACCGCAGGGGTGACGGTGCTGCTGTACACCGACACCCGCATTCGCGCGGAGGCGTTCGATCTGGTGCTGCAGACCGGTGCCACCGCGGCGCCCGCGGACACCGCGGCCGCCGACGATCTGTGGCTCACACCGGGGCGCTGACGCGCCGATCACCATGCCTGTCATCGACATCGACCGGGAGACCGCTCACGACGCGGCCCAGCGTGAGCTGGCCAAACCGATCTACCCGAAGGAATCCTTGACCGACAGGCTCAATGAGTGGCTACAGGAACTGCTGTACCGGGTGATCGCCAAAGGGGCTTCCATTCCAGGTGGGTGGTTGACCATCGCGGTGCTGGCGATCGTGGTGGTGGTGGCGTTCGTCGTCGCGGTGCGCATCGCCAGGCGGACGATGCGCACCAGCCGAGGTGGCGACGCGGGACTGTTCGGCATGCGCGAACTCAGCTCGGCCGAACACCGGGCCACCGCTGAATCATATGCGGCGCAAGGAAACTGGGCCGCGGCTATCCGGCACCGGCTTCGCGCGGTGGCCCGCCACCTCGAGGAGACCGGTCTGCTCAACGCGGTCCCGGGCCGCACCGCCAACGAACTCGCCGCGGATGCCGGCGAGCTGCTGCCGGCGTTCGGCGGCGACTTACGCCGGGCGGCAACGGTGTTCAACGACGTCACCTACGGCGAGCAACCCGGTACCGAACCGGACTACCGCATGGTCGCCGCCCTTGACGAGGCCCTGCGCCGGCACGCCGGCCCGGCGGGTTCCGAGGGCGATGCTCCCGTCGTCGCCGACACGTGGGCTCCGCTGCGGTGAGCGCCACCCTCGGCCAGCGGTGGCGCACCGGACGCTGGATTGTCCTGGCGCTGATCGTGATCTCGGCGATCGCGGCGGTCAGCGCGGTCCTCACCGCGCCGCGACCGGGCGGCCGGATGGATCCGGACTCCACCAGCCCCGACGGCGCGCACGCCCTGGTCGCCCTGCTGCGTGAGCGCGGTGTCGACGTCGTCGTCGCCGACACCGTCGCCGATGTCGAGAATGCCGCCCGCCCGGACACCCTGCTACTGGCGGCCGAGACGTACAACACCCGGGGCGAGGATCTACTGGCCCGCCTGGCGGATGTCCCGGGCGACCGGCTGCTGCTGGAACCCACCTCGCGGGTACGGCAGGCGCTGGCCGCCGATATCCGCCTCGGCGGTGCCAGCATGCTGACTTCCGAGCCCGATTGCGACCTGCGCGAGGCGAACCGCGCCGGGACCGCGCAATTGGGCGCCACCGAGACCTATGAGAAAGCCGGCGACCTCGACGTGACCCGCTGCTACGGCGGCGCAGTGGTGCGCTACCAGGACGGCGGCCGCACCGTCACCGTCGTCGGCACCGCGGACTTCATGACCAACGGCGGCCTGCTCAGCGAGGGCAACGCGGCGCTGGCGATGAATCTGGCCGGTGACCGGCCGCGGCTCATCTGGTATGCCCCGCAGAAGCCGGAAGGTGAAGGGGCAGAGGGCTCGTCGCTGACCGATCTGATGCCCGACGCAGTCAGCTGGCTGGTGTGGCAGCTGTGTCTGGCGGTGCTTCTGCTGGCCGTATGGCAGGGCCGCCGGTTGGGGCCGCTGGTTGCCGAGAAGTTGCCGGTGGTGGTGCGAGCATCCGAGACCGTCGAGGGCCGTGCCCGGCTCTACCGGTCTCGGCGAGCCCGCGGACAAGCCGCCGAGGCCCTGCGTACCGCGACGCTGCAGCGGCTGGCGCCGCGACTCGGTTTGGGCCCCAACGCCTCTCCAGCGGCGGTGACATCCGCGGTCGCGCAGCGCTACACCGGGGACCCGAACACCGTGCAGCATGTGCTGTTCGGGCCACCCCCGTCGACCGATACCGATCTGCTCCAACTAGCCCATGCGCTCGACGACATCGAAAGGCAGGTCACGACGTCGTGACGAATTTTGCCCAGCCACCCTCCCCCATCGCCGAGCATGACGCGGCGCGCAGCGCCCTGCTCGCCCTGCGCAGTGAGATCGCCAAAGCCGTCGTCGGCCAGGACGCCGTGGTGAGCGGGCTGGTGATCGCCCTGCTGTGCCGCGGACACGTTCTCCTGGAGGGTGTTCCGGGCGTGGCGAAGACCCTTCTGGTGCGGGCGATGTCGGCCGCGCTGCAACTGGATTTCAAGCGGGTTCAGTTCACCCCCGACCTGATGCCGGGTGATGTCACCGGGTCGCTGGTCTATGACGCCAAGACCGCGGCGTTCGTGTTCCACGAGGGGCCGGTGTTCACCAACCTCATGCTGGCCGATGAAATCAACCGGACTCCGCCGAAAACCCAAGCCGCACTGCTGGAGGCGATGGAGGAACGTCAGGTCAGCGTCGACGGCGACCCGCGGCCACTGCCGGACCCGTTCATCGTGGCCGCCACGCAGAACCCGATCGAGTACGAAGGCACCTATCAGTTGCCCGAGGCGCAACTCGACCGGTTCCTGCTGAAGCTGAATGTCCCGCTCCCGCCGCGCGATCAGGAGATCGCGATCTTGTCCCGGCACGCGAATGGTTTCGATCCGCGCGACCTGAGCGCCATCCGCCCGGTGGCCGGCACCGCCGAACTGGCCGCGGGCCGCGAAGCGGTGAAGCGGGTGCTGATCGCCGACGAGGTGTTGGCCTACATCGTCGATATCGTCGGCGCCACGCGGAATTCCCCGTCGCTGCAGCTGGGTGTGTCACCGCGCGGCGCGACCGCTCTGTTGAGCACGGCACGGTCGTGGGCCTGGTTGTCCGGCCGGGGATACGTGACCCCGGATGACGTCAAGGCGATGGCTCGGCCGACGCTGCGCCACCGCATCGCGCTGCGCCCCGAGGCCGAACTCGAAGGAGCGACCCCCGACGGCGTGCTGGACGGCATCCTGGCCGCGGTGCCGGTGCCGCGCTAGTGATCCTCACCGGACGCGCCGGCCTGATCGCTCTGCTGGGCGCCCTCCCGATCACGCTGTCGCCATGGCCGGCAACGACATTCGTCGTTGCCCTGCTCGTGCTGCTGGTGATCGTCGCCCTCGACATGGCGCTGGCCGGAAGTCCGCAAGCTCTGCGCCTGACCCGCGAGCCCGACACCTCAGCGCGGCTGGGGCAGACGGTGGATGCTGTGGTCCACATTCACAACACCGGGCGCCGCCGGTTCCGCGGTGCGGTGCGGGATGCCTGGCCGCCCAGCGCGTGCGCAGAGCCGCGCGCACACTCACTCTCGCTTCGAGCATCCGAAACCAGCACTGTCACAACCCTCTTACGGCCCGTTCGCCGCGGCGATCTGCGGTCGGAGGTTGTCACCGTCCGCTCGATCGGGCCGTTGGGTGTCGCCGGCCGGCAGCGGTCGCATCCGATCGCCGGGCAGGTTCGGATCCTGCCGCCGTTCCTGTCCCGCAAGCATCTGCCGTCGCGGCTGGCCCGGCTGCGGGAGATCGACGGGCTGCTGCCGGTGCTGATCCGCGGCCAGGGCACCGAATTCGATTCGCTCCGCGAGTATGTCGTCGGCGATGACGTCCGCTCGATCGACTGGCGCGCCACCGCTCGTCGCGCCGACGTGGTGGTCCGCACCTGGCGCCCCGAACGCGACCGGCGTGTGGTGATCGTGCTCGACACCGGCCGCACGTCGGCGGGTCGTGTCGGTGTCGATCCCACGGCCCGGGACCCGGGCGGCTGGCCACGGCTGGACTGGTCGATGGACGCCGCACTGCTGCTGGGCGCGCTGGCATCGCGCGCCGGCGACCATGTCGACTTCCTGGCCCACGACCGGCTCACTCGCGCAGCGGTTTTCGGCGCCTCCCGCACCGAGTTGCTGGCCCACCTGGTGGAGGCGATGGCGCCGCTGGAGCCGGCGCTGATCGAATCGGATGCGACCGCGATGGTGGCCGCCGTGCAGCGCCGGGTGCGCCGTCGGGCACTGGTGGTGCTGCTGACCGACCTGAACTCTTCGGCGCTCGACGAGGGGCTGCTGCCGGTGCTCCCACGGTTGTCCGCCAAACATCAGGTGATCGTTGCCGCGGTGTCGGATCCGCGGGTCGACGAATTGGCCGCCGGTCGCGCCGATGCCGCCCAGGTCTACGACGCTGCGGCCGCCGAACGGGCTCGCAACGACCGGCGCAGCATTGCCAGCCGGCTGCGGCACAGCGGTGTCGAAGTGGTCGACGCCTCGCCGGAGGATCTCGCGCCGGCCCTGGCCGACCGCTACCTGTCGATGAAGGCCACCGGCCGCTTGTAGGTCAGCCTGTCGGCACCACGTCGGGCGCGTCCTCGACGTCGCCGGTTTCTCCGGCGCGGCTGGCTTTGCGGCCGAAGTAGACGACATACGCCAGAAATCCGGCCTCGGCGGCAATTCCGATGCCGATTCGGATGAAGGTGGGCAACGGCGCCGGCGTCACCAGCGCCTCGATCAGCCCCGACACCAAGAGCACGCCGGCGAGCCCGACCGCCGCCGCCACCACCGCACGGCCCTGCTCGGCGAGCGCCTGTCCGCGTGGCCGGTCGCCCGGCGAGATGACCGTCCACCCCAGGCGCATGCCGACCGCTCCGGCCAGGAACACCGCCGTCAGTTCGAGCAGCCCGTGCGGGATGAGCAGCCCGAACAGCACATCGGCCTTGCCCGCGTGGATCATCAAGCCACCGACCACACCGAGGTTGGCCGCGTTCTGGAAGATCACCCACGGGATCGGGATGCCCAGCAGGATCGCGAACGCGATGCACTGCGCGGCCACCCAGGAGTTGTTCACCCACACCCGCAACGCGAATGAGCCGGCCGGGTTCTCGCTGTAGTACGAGGCGAAGTCGTGGTTGATCAGATGTTCGATCTCCTGCGGCGTGCTCAGCGCCGACTGCACCTCCGGGCTGCCGCCCACCCAGATTCCGATGACCGTCGCCACCGCGAAGAACGCGACGGCCGTCGCCAGCCACCAGCGCCACGCGCGGTAGGCCACCACGGGGAACGACACCGTCCAGAACCGGGCGAACTCATGCCACATCGGGGCGTGCGCACCGGTGACCGCGGCGCGGGCCCGCGCCACCAGGCTGGAGAGCCGCCCGACCAGAACCGAGTCCGACGAGGCCGAACGCACCATCGACAGATGCGTCGAGACCCGCTGGTAGAGCTCGACGAGTTCGTCCACCTCCGGCCCGGAAAGGCGACGGCGCCGCTTGACCAGCTGCTCGAGCCGGGTCCAGGTGTCCTGGTGGGCCAGCACGAATGCGTCGACGTCCACCCGGCCGACACTAGTACCGTGGACCGTTATGGTGCCCGAGACGGTGGTGACCGGGGACGCCGTCGTCCTCGATGTCCAAATCGCCCAGCTGCCGGTTCGTGCCGTCGGCGCCCTGATCGACATCGCGGTCATCCTGGTCGGCTACATCATCGGTGTGTTGCTGTGGGCCGCCACGATCACCCAGTTCGACGAGGCGCTGTCCGCCGCGGTTCTGATCATCTTCACGGTGCTGGTGCTGGTCGGCTATCCCGTCGTCTTCGAGACCGCCACGCGGGGAAGGACACTCGGCAAGATCGCGATGGGCCTTCGGGTGGTGTCCGACGACGGCGGCCCGGAACGCTTCCGCCAGGCACTGTTTCGGGCGCTGGCGGGCTTCGTGGAGATCTGGATGTTCATGGGCGGACCCGCGGTGATCTGCAGCCTGGTCTCGCCGCGGGGCAAACGCATCGGCGATGTCTTCGCCGGCACCGTCGTGATCAGTGAACGCGGCCCGAAGATGCCGCCCCCGCCCGTGATGCCGCCGTCGCTGGCGTGGTGGGCCGCCTTGTTGGAACTCTCCGCGCTTGGCCCCGAGCAGGCTGAGCTGGCGCGTCAATTCCTTTCTCGCGCACCAGAATTGGACCCCTACGTACGTGACGACATGGCGTACCGCATCGCCGTCGACGTGGTCGGCCGCATCTCGCCTCCGCCGCCACCGGGCACACCGCCGCAATACGTTCTGGCCGCCGTGCTCGCCGAACGGCACCGCCGCGAGCTGATCCGGCTCCGCCCACCGGAGCCCGTCCCGCAGTATCCGGCCGGGCCACCGCCGTCGTATCCCGCTGGGCCGCCGCCGTACCCGGTCGGGCAGGCGCCGGGGCCCGCGCCGTCGGCGCCACCGCAGCGCACCGACGGGTTCGTACCACCCAGCTAGCGCACGCGTACACCGATCAGCATCAGCACTGAACCGGCCAGCGCCGCTGCCGTCCGCATGTGGTTCCAGAGCGTCCAGGTCCGGTAGTAGTCCTGCCACGGCAACGATTCGGCGGCCAACCGGTCGTTCAACGGCACGTTGACCGCGACCGTCACGATCAACGGCACCAGTGCGAGCACCGCCCCGGCCACCAGCCAACCGCGACCCGGAAGCCGCAACTGCGTCAGGGCGGCGATACCCACCACCAGGGCGATCAAGGCCGCGCCCATTAAGAGCGCTAAGAACGGTGTATTGGTCCCCGCCTCGGCGTTGATACCGCGCATCGCGGTGGCGGCGTCGGCGGGGCCGGTCCGGTCTAGGCCGCGCATCACGAACGTGGAGAACGCGTAGAACACACCGGCGACGACGGCGGCGGAAATCGCGGCCGCGGTGATCAGCACGACGACGGGAGGATTCGGCATCCCGCCAGTAGACCGGACTGCTGGCGAGACCCAGAATGGCTGATAGTCCCCGATGCATACGCAGGAGTCTCTAGGCTGCGCCTGTGGACGCTTTGGTGGGCCTGCTCGACGGGGTGCGCGCTCATGGCGCGTTCGTTCTGCGGATGGTGCTCGACCCACCGTGGTCCATGCGGCTCCAGGACGAAGCCCCGCTGACGGTCATCTGCGTGACCGACGGCGGCGCGGTGCTCTCCCCCGACGGTGGCGCGGCGATCACCCTGCATGCCGGTGACGTGGCCTTGACCCGCGGCACAGCGCATTACCTGCTCGCCGACGACGTCCGCACACCCGCGCAGATCGTCATCCACCCGGGTCAGCGGTGCACGACGCTGACCGGTGAGGACCTGGCGTTCGCCATGGCGCTGGGTGTGCGGACGTGGGGCAACAGCGCGACCGGCGCCACCCACGCCGTCGTCGGGGCCTATGAAGGCCACAGCGCGGTGAGCGCCCGGCTACTCGACGCACTGCCGGACGTCGCCGTGTTGTGCGCCGCCGACTGGGCCAGTCCGCTCCCGCAGGCATTGGCCACCGAGGCCGTCCGCGACGGCCCCGGCCAGGAGGCCTTCCTCGATCGGTTGCTCGATCTGCTCCTGCTGGACTTCCTGCGAACCTGGTTCAGCCGACCGGGCAACGCCCCGCCATGGTGGACCGCCGAGGCTGATGCGGTCGTCGGCCCGGCGATCCGACTCATGTACAACGATCCGGCTCACCTGTGGACCGTTGCGAATCTTGCTGCCGCGGTGGGGAGTTCACGCGCTTCATTCGCCAGGCGATTCACCACGCTGGTCGGCGACTCACCGATCGCGTTCCTGACCGCATGGCGGCTGGCCCTGGCCGCAGATCTGTTGAGCTCATCCGACCTCACCGTCGGCGCCGTCGCACGCCACGTCGGCTACGGCACACCGTTCGCGCTCAGCACGGCGTTCAAACGGGCTCACGGTCTGAGCCCGGCCGCCTTCCGGGCTAGGAGAACGTAGCCGACAGAATCGCGATGTCGATGATCAGCAACACCCACGCGACGACGGGAACCACCCAGCCGCGTGGATGTTTCGCCGTGAAGATGGTGATGACGACAGCCAGGACCGCGATCACCGGCGCGCCGTAGGTGAGCAGGCCGTAGACGAAGCCGCTCGGTTTCGGGCAATTGGGGTTGCTGCACGCAGCGGTCCCCATCACCGCGCCCATGGCGAACAGCTGGACGGCCCCCGCACCCACAAGGGTGGACAGCGCCAGCAGCCAGTTGATCCAGAGCCGTGCCCGCGGCGCCTTCTCGGGGTGGGTTTCGGTGGCGTTCGATGAGGTCATGGACGTCGGCTACCCGAACCGGACACCCGGCACACGTCGTGGCGTCACGCAGCCGGCGCTGGAGGCTGTTCCCGGTGCCGTCGCGCCGCGATCACGCTGGCTATCGAGGTGACGCCGATGGTGAGCAGCGCACCGAGCATCAGCGCCGAGGGCTCGCCCGCGCTCAGCAGACCGTTCTGGGTGCCGAGAGTGGCTGCGGCGACCGGCACTCCGAGCTGAGCGGCGGCCAACGCGGCCAGGGCCAAGGGCTGCCCGGTCAGCCGTCCGGCGCAGTGCGCGAGTACCGCGCCGACGCCCAGGCCAACCCCCAGCAGGATGTAGGCCGGATGGTCGCCGAGTTCGCGTACCTGCAATGAGGCGCCGAGCCAGACGAAGAACAGCGGACTGAACAGGCCCTCGGTGATGCCGAACAGCTGGCGGGCCAGTCGCCTCGGTTCGCCCGCCGCCTTGACCGCCAGGCCCAGAGCGAAGCCGGCCAACATGATCGACACGTGGGTGGTGATCGCGAGCGTGGCAAGCGCGAACAGGATGATCAGGCTGATGCGCAACTCGAGGGCGAAGTTGTTGCGCCCGGAGAAGTGATGCAGCCGCCTGCGCCAACCTCGACGGGTGGCCACCCAGAGCCCGAGGAACACCGCGCCGGCGCAGAGTGCGATCAGCAGCGCACCGGAGGCGGCGGCCAGCGCGTGGTTCGGGTCGATCACCAAGGGCAGCAACACGATCGACGTCGCGTCCGCGATCGCGATCTGCGCGGTGACGGCCTGCACCGCGGCCCCGCCGAGGCCGAGTTGCTGGATGACCGGCAGGGCCAGTGCTGCCGACGACGACGCCATCAACACCGCATACACGCCCGTGTGACCGGTGTGGAACACCGCAGCCAAACCTGCCGCCAAGCCGGTCGCGACCGCGCCGACCAGAACCGCCCGGACGACCGCCATCGGAATCGAGGACCGCAGGGTGACGTCACGGATCGGCACATGCGTGCCCACCACGAACATCACCAACGCGAACCCGATGTCGGCCAGCAGCGTGAATGTCTTGTCACCGGGGTCGACGAGGCCGAATCCCGTTCTGCCGATGAGCAATCCCATCGCCAACTCGCCGATGACGACCGGAATCCGCAGTCTCGGCACCGACGCCAGAAGTGGCCCAGCCAATCCGATGACCGCGACCAGCGCCAGGGTGGAGAAGCCGAAGCTCACGCCGAGTGCACCCACGACACGAGCCGGCACGGGATCGCGGTGTTCTCGTCGGTGAGGAAACTGGCGCAGACTCGGTGGTAGCCGTCGGCGATCTGCAAGGCATCGGCAGGGGTGCCACGCACCAGCAGTATCGGGGAGAGCTTCTTGCCCGCCTCGATCTTCGCCAGATCGGACTTCACATGCGGATTGTCCACCGGCAGCGCCGTCAGCCGGGCCGCTCGGAGAATGTCTTTGGCCTTGCGGTACACCGGTTTCGCTGATCGGAGGGCGGTCACGGTGGCTGTCACTGTGGCGTCTTCGGCGAGCATGCTCAAATAGTCCGCCGCCGCGTCATAGTCGTGGTCTTCCGGGTCGTCCAGCCATTTCACCGCCATGGTGTGGTGAGGGTACTCGCAACCCCTACAGGGCAAAGCGTTTCATGAGGACAGACAGCGGATCGGCAGCGTCGCGGGTGCCGCGGGGTCCGGGCTGTTCCGGGGCGACGAACACGTCCGGACGGGTCCACTCCCGCACGGCCCAGCGCTCAGCGATCGCCCACCGGCCGGCTCGGCGCTCCATCAGGTCGACGTAGCGCGCGCCGGTGGTGAAATTGGCGCGCCGGCCTGAGCCCGGCGGGCCCCAATGCGTTGCCATCACGTAGGTCTCGCTGATGGCGGTGTCCTGGTCGACGAAGTCGACGTGGTGGTTGCCGATGAAATGCATTGTTCCGGCGAGATATTCGAGGCTCTTACTCACCCACGAGACGTATTCGCCGACGGTTCCATCGAAACCGGTGTGATGGTCGATGCCGTCGTCGTGATAGGCCTGCCGCACCAGATCGAAGTCGAGACGGTCGATGCCTCGGCAATAGAGAGCGACCACATCGCGGATCGCGTGGACATCGGTTATCCGGTCAGACACCGTAGCCGCCGTCCACGTCCAGCTTCTGGCCGGTGATGAACCCGGCGCGCGGCGAGGCCAGGAAGCACACCGCCTCGGCGATATCGGCGGCATCGCCGAAGCGACCCAGCGGGGTGTTGCGCCGGGCGGCGTCGAGCGCCTTCTCGTCGAGGTCGCCGTCGGCGATCAGTCGCTGCGCGTTGCCGTCGACGAGCATCCCCGGACCGACGCAGTTGGCGCGCACCCCGAATCTGCCCTCCTCGGCGGCGATCCCGCGGATCAGCGCTTCGATGGCGGCCTTCGGGGCGACCGACAGGCCGTCGCGGACCGCGAAGCGTCGCGTCGCGGCGGTGGTGACGGCCACCAGGCTGCCCCGCGATGAGCGAAGGTGCGGCAGGGCGGCGGTGACGACGTTGAAGAAGCCGGCGGTGTCGGTGCTCAGCTGCTGATCGAACCGGTCGGGATCGACGGTGCTGAGGTGCCGCATCGGCACGTGCGCGCCGGCGGCGTGGACGACGGTGTGCACGCCCCCGGCGCCGGCGAACGAGTCGACGACGCGGCGTACCGCCGCCGCATCGGTGATGTCGAGCTGCTCGGCGGCCGCACCGGTGCCCGCGAGCTCCGTCGCTTTGGTGGCGTTGCCGCGGTACGTGAAGCCCACCCGCGACCCGCGCTCGACGAGCATCCGGACGATCTCGGCGCCGATCCCGCCGGTACCGCCGACGACGACGGCTGTGCCCGGTAGCGCGCTGAAGTCGCCCATGGGCTCATATCGTCGCAGGGCCGACGCCGGGCTGGTGCTGGAGTACCGCTAGGCAGGAATCCAGTTGCCGTGGAAGCCGTATGGAACCCGCCGCGGCAGCTGGATTCGGGCCACCGGTTTGCCCGCGAAGTCCGACGCATCCAGGATCACCAGATCGCTTCCGTCGCGGGCGCCGTCGTACACGTATGCGATGTACCAGCCGTTGCTTTCGTCGGCCGGTCCCGATGTGGACGGGACGAAGACCGCCTCCCCCGGGCCACCCGGCACCAGTCCGGTGCTGAAGCGGTGCTCGACGGCGCTGCCGTCGGTCAGGTCGTGGCGCACCAGGCTGGCGTCGCCGACGGAGACCGAGTAGCGCGCGGGCAGACCGGCCAGCCGGTCATCGATCCGCGGGAATTCCACCGCGCGGTCGTCGAGCTGACGCTCGCTGACCGTGCCGTTCTGCAGGTCGATCGTCCAGCTCCACATCACCGCATTGGCGTCGAATCCGCCATTGTCCCGCCACAGTTCGGCATAGCGGACAGCCTGCAGCACAATCAATTTCCCGTCGGCGGACTCGTGCGCGTTGGCGACGTGGAAGATGTAGCAGGGGTCGATGTCGAACCAGCGCACCTCACCGAACGGATCGTCGCGCCGCAGCACACCGAACCGGGCGCCGTAGTCGTCGTCCCATCGGTAGGGCATGTCACCCTCGCCGCGCATCGCGATGTCGAGGTTGAACACGATCGGCAGGTCCATGAAGATCACGTGCTCGGCGGTCATCGCGAAGTCGTGCATCATGGTGTGCGCCTTGACGTCCAGTGGACGGTTGATGGTCAGCTCACCGTTGGCGTCGGCGCGGTGATAGGTGACGTACGGCTCGAAGATGCTGCCGTATCCGAAGAAGTGCAGTTCTCCGGTGGTCGGGCAGATTTTCGGGTGCGCGGTCATCGAGTTCTGCAGCTTGCCGCCGAAGTCGTAGCAGCCCACCGTTTCCAACTCGTTGGTGATCTCGTACGGGAACGAGGACTCCACCAGCGCCAGCGTCTTGCCGGCGTGGTTGACGACGTGGGTGTTGGCGACGGCTGCCCGCAGGTCACGCGTGCCGTCCTCGCGGTAGAGCGGGAACGGATCGACGAAACTGTCGGTGCGCACCCAGCGATTGCGGTACCACTTGGCCGCGCCGTCTTCGATGCGGACGCCGTGGATCATCCCGTCACCGGTGAACCAGTGACTGTTGGCCTCGCGCGGGTTCGGGCCGTTGCGCAGGTACCAGCCGTCGAGGTCGGGCGGGATCGCTCCCTCGACGGGCAACGCGTACTCGGTGAGCTCGTCCGGCACCGGCGCGTAGTTACCGCGCTGGAAGAACTCCCCTTCGGCGGGCAAGTTGGTTGTGTCGGTGGTGATGTCCGTCATGCCGCTAACTGTGACAGTCCACTGATGACCTGTCAATGGTGGTACATGAGATAGTCCATAACTGACATGTCGAGCCTTACGATGGTCGCGTGAGTCTTCGGTACGCGGCGCTGGGCCTCCTCGCCCAGGAGCCCGGCAGCGGGTACGACCTGCTCAAACGATTCGATGTGTCGATGGCCAACGTGTGGCCGGCGACCCAGAGCCAGCTCTACGGCGAGCTCAACAAACTCGCCAATGCGGGCCTGATCGAGGTCACCGACGTCGGCCCGCGCGGGCGCAAGGAATACCGCGTCACCGATGCCGGACGTCAGGATCTGCTGCGCTGGATGACCAACCCCCAGGACGACCCGCCGTACCGCAGCGCGGAGTTGCTGCGGGTGTTCCTGCTCAGCGAGATGACTCGCGAGCAGGCCCGGGCCTACATGGTCTCGGTCGCCGAGCACGCCGAAGCCGAGCTCACCCGCTATGAGCAGGTGCGCGACTGTATGGAGTGGGGCGACAGCGACGTCGGGTTCTACGGCCGCGCGGCCCTGGAATTCGGACTGCGAGTCGAGGCGATGGAGGCCGACTGGGCCCGCTGGGTGGTCAAGGAAATCGACCGGCGATCCAACTGACCGTTGCATCGCGATAGTTTCCGATATATCGTCAACGTATCGGAAGCGCATTCGGCGTTTCCAGACCAGAAACGAGAACCTCTATGAACACCCCATTTCCCCAGTTCGGAGGCCCGGATATGGGCCGCCCCAGCTTTGGCCCCGGCTTCGGTCCGGGTTTCGGCTTCGCACCGGCAGGCCGTGGTCGCCGCCACGACCGGCACGGCCGCCGCGAGCTCCGCGAGCAACTACGTGAGCAGTTCCGCGAGCACGGCGACCGCCACGACGGTCCGCCGTTCGGCCCGCGCGGCGGCTTCGGCCCGGGCTTCGGCCCGGGCTTCGGTCCGGGTTTCGGTACCGGCTTCGGTCCAGGCTTCGGACCCGGTGGCGGCGGACGCGGCGGTCGCCGCGGACACGGCCGCGGTCGCGGTCGTCGCGGTGACGTGCGCGCCGCAATCCTCAAGCTGCTCGCCGAGCGGCCGATGCACGGCTACGAGATGATCCAGGAGATCGCCGAGCGCACCCAGGATCTGTGGAAGCCGAGCCCCGGCTCGGTCTACCCGACCCTGCAGTTGCTGGCCGACGAAGGTCTGCTGGTGGCAAGCGAATCCGAAGGCAGCAAGAAGCTTTTCGAGCTGACCGACGAAGGCCGCGCCGCCGCCGACAAGATCGAGACCGCCCCGTGGGACGAGATCACCGAAGGCGCCGACCCGGGCCAGGTCAACATCCGTGCCGCCGTAGGCCAGTTGTTCGGTGCCGTGCGGCAGGCGGCTTTCGCTGCCAACCCGGAGCAGCAGCAGCGCATCATCGACATCGTCAACACTGCGCGCCGCGAGATCTACCAGATCCTCGGCGAATCCGAGTAACCAGAACTTGGGCGCGGTTTCGTGCGCGCAGCGCTCGAAACCGCGCCCAGTTCATGCTTCGATGCCACAGTGCTGAGACTGATCGCACTTGCCGTCACACTCTGCATTCTCGGTGGGGCACTACCGTCCGCCAGCCGAGCCGACACCTGGCGTGTCGTCCGCACTGTCATGCTCATGCGCCACGGGGTGCGACCGCCGAACAAGGAACCACCAGTCCCGGTGTCGATCGCTCCTGACCCGTGGCCGGCGTGGAGCACCCGCCCGGGCTGGCTCACCGATCACGGCGCGGCGGCCGTTCGTCTTGTCGCAGCCGCCGACGCGCGCCGCTTCATCGCCGACGGCACACTCCCCGCTCACGCCTGCCCTCCCCCGGGTTCCGTTCGCATCGTCTCCGACTCTCTGCAGCGCACCATCGCAACCGGTGACGCGTACGCTTCATCGCTGGCCGCCGGCTGCGGGATCGTGAATCACCATGCCCCACAAGGTGAAGCGGATCCGCTTTTCGACGCATACCGCACATCGGACATCACGACCGCTGCGGCACAGGAGGCTGTCGCGTCGACGGTCGGGCCCGGCGGCGTGACTACGCTCGCGCAGCAATACCAGTCGGCGCTCGACGCCGTGACCCACATCGTGTGCGGCAACCGGCCTGATCGGTGCGGTCTCGCCGATGTGCAGAGCGGCACCGAGGTCGACCCGTCCGGCGCCCACCGCCCCCGACTCACCGGCGCCTTGGCCTACGGGTCGGTGATCTCCGAAGTGTTGGAGCTCGAATACGCCGAAGGCAAACCGCGTGCCGATGTCGGGTGGGGGCGTGCCACCGCCGACGACATCCGGCTCGTCGGGAGCCTTCACGCGCTGGAGCTGTCGATCATCGCCCGGCCCCGCCCACTGGCGGTGGCCAACGCGGGCAAGATCGCCGACGTCATTCGCGACGCTGTGGACACCGGGCCGCCGCTGACCGTCATCGTCGGGCATGACACCGAGGTCGCAAACATCGCCGGCCTACTCGACGCCCATTGGTCCGTCACAGGTTTCGCCGACGACGAACCAGCACCCGGCGGCGCACTCGTCTTCCAGCTGCTCGAGGCGCCGAACGGAGACCAGGCCGTCCGAGCCTCGTATCGCTCTCAAACGCTGGAGCAGATGCGCGCACTCACCGACGGCGATTCGACCTGGGTTCCGCTGGCAATCCGCGGTTGCCCCGGCGAGCTGTGCTCACTCGACTCGTTCGTCACAGCGCTGACGACCTAGACCGCGACCCAGTCCAGCGTGCGCTGCACGGCTTTGCGCCATCCGGCGTAGCCGGCCTCACGTTGGTCGTCGTCCCACGCCGGCGACCATCGCCGGTCCTCCTGCCAATTGGCGCGCAAGTCATCGGGATCGGCCCAGAATCCCACCGCCAGCCCGGCGGCATACGCCGCGCCCAGTGCGGTGGTCTCGGCGACCACCGGGCGCACCACATCAACGCCCAGCACGTCGGCCTGGATCTGCATGCACAGCTCGTTCTGGGTGACACCGCCGTCGACCTTCAAAATCTCAAGGTGCACACCAGAATCGGCTTCCATCGCGTCGACCACGTCGCGGCTCTGGTAGCAGATCGCCTCCAGCGTCGCCCGGGCAACGTGCGCGTTGGAGTTGTAGCGGGACAACCCGACGATCGCCCCGCGCGCATCCGAACGCCAATACGGCGCGAACAGTCCCGAGAACGCCGGCACGAAGTACACGCCGCCGTTGTCGGCGACCTGCCGCGCCAGGGTCTCGCTCTGCGATGCGCCGCTGATGATGCCGAGCTGATCGCGCAGCCACTGCACGGCTGAGCCCGTCACCGCGATCGAACCTTCAAGGGCGTAAACAGGTTTCGCGTCTCCGAACTGATAGCACACGGTGGTCAGCAACCCGTTCTCGCTGCGCACGATCTTCTCGCCGGTGTTGAGCAGCAGGAAGTTGCCGGTGCCGTAGGTGTTCTTGGCCTCACCGGGGCTCAGGCACACCTGCCCCACCATCGCCGCCTGCTGATCGCCGAGGATTCCGGTCAGCGGCACCTCACCGCCCAGCGGACCGCCGGACAGCGTCACCCCATACGGCTCCGGCGACGACGACGGCCGGATCTCCGGCAGCATCGCGCGCGGAATCCCGAAGAGCGACAACAGTTCGTCGTCCCAGTCCAGCGTCTCCAGGTTCATCAGCATGGTGCGGCTGGCATTGGTGACGTCGGTGACGTGCACACCGCCGTGGGTTCCCCCGGTCAGATTCCACAGCACCCAGGTGTCCGGCGTGCCGAACAGCGCGTCACCGCGTTCGGCGTCGGCGCGGACGCCGTCGACATTCTCCAGAATCCACTGCAGCTTGCCGCCGGAGAAGTACGTCGCCGGCGGCAGACCGGCTTTGCGCCGGATGATGTCACCGCGGCCGTCCCGGTCCAGCGCGGCTGCGATGCGGTCGGTGCGGGTGTCCTGCCACACGATCGCATTGTGGTACGGCCGTCCCGTCTTGCGGTTCCACACCAGGGTGGTCTCGCGCTGGTTGGTGATGCCCAGCGCGGCCAGGTCTTCGACGGACAGCTTTGTCTTGTTCAACGCCGAGACCACCACGGTCTGCGTGCGTTCCCAGATCTCCACCGGGTTGTGCTCCACCCACCCGGACTGCGGCAGGATCTGTTCGTGCTCGAGCTGGTGCCGGCTCACCTCAGCGCCCTTGTGGTCGAAGATCATGCAGCGGGTGCTGGTGGTGCCCTGGTCAATCGAGGCGACGAAGTCAGCCAACTGTGCTCCTCTGACGTGCGATGCTGCTGATGCAGCCGACCTTTCGTCCATGATGGCCTACATGGCATCCGAGATCATCGACATCGCTGACATGCCGCGGGGTGGCCCGGATGCGTCGTGTCTGGATCGCCTGCTGGAGACCGACCGTCCGGAATACCTCGACCGCGACGACGTCGACGACGAGGTCAAGCGCGGCATCGTCACGGCGCTGGACGTGATCGGCAACCTGTTCCGTGAGCACGACCGCAACGCCGAACTGGTGCTGCGCGAGGTCGCCGACGTCGTCGACCCCACCATCCTGGAACTCGGCGCCGGTCACGGGGCGCTGTCGCGCAAGGTGCTCGAGCAGCACCCGACCGCCCATGTCACGATCTCCGACGTCAACGCCGAGTCGGTGGCGGCGATCGCGGCATCCGATCTCGGTGAACATCCGCGCGCCACGGTGCGGACCATCGACGCGACCGCGATCGACGCCGACGACGGCTCGTTCGACCTGGCCGTCTTCGCATTGTCGTTTCACCACCTACCGCCCATCCAGGCGGCCCTGGTGCTCGCCGAAGGCACCCGGGTGGCCAACGAACTTCTGGTCATCGATCTGCCCCGGATGCCGTCGCTTCTGCACATCGCCAAACTGGCGGCGATGGCGCCGCTGGTGTGGTGGCCGTTCGTGCACGACGGTCTGGTCAGCTCGCTGCGCTCCTACAGCCCCTCTGCGCTGCGGGCCCTCGGTGCTCATGCCGGCGTCGAGGTGGAGGTCAGCACGAACCCGTTCGATCGGCAGGTTCTGCGGGCGCGGCGGCGCGGTTGATGGCGATTTGCTTGCGCAGCTTGGTCTGAACCGGTTGCATCGACCCCATGGGCGATGAGGTCAAGCACGCCACCTTCAACCGGGCGCATCGGCAGCAGTACCGGCGCAAGGTCCAGTTGTGCCTGGACGTGTTCGAAACCATGCTGGCCCAATCCAGCTTCGAGTTCGACCGACCGCTGACCGGGATGGAGATCGAATGCAACCTGGTCACCGATGACTACCAGCCGGCCATGTCGAACCAGGAGGTCTTGGCCGCGATCGCCGATCCGGCCTACCAGACCGAATTGGGCGCCTACAACATCGAATTCAACGTCCCGCCGCGGCCACTGCCCGGCCGGACGGCACTGGAGCTGGAGGCCGAGGTTCGGGCGAGCCTGAACGCCGCCGAGACGAAGGCCAATACCGACGACGCGCACATCGTGATGATCGGCATCCTGCCGACGCTGATGCCCGAGCACCTCACCGGTCACTGGATGAGTCCGTCGCTGCGCTATCAGGCGCTCAACGATTCGATCTTCACCGCCCGCGGCGAGGATATCCTCATCGACATCACCGGCCCCGAGCGGCTGAGCATGCACGCCGAGTCCATCGCTCCTGAATCTGCCTGCACCAGTATGCAATTGCACCTGCAGGTGTCCCCGGCCGACTTCGCCGCCAACTGGAACGCCGCTCAGGTGCTGGCCGGCCCGCAGCTGGCCCTCGGTGCCAACTCGCCGTATTTCTTCGGCCACCAGCTGTGGGCCGAGACCCGCATCGAACTGTTCGCCCAGGCGACCGACACCCGGCCCGACGAGCTCAAGGCGCAAGGCGTGCGTCCGCGAGTGTGGTTCGGGGAGCGCTGGATCACCTCGATCTTCGACCTGTTCGAAGAGAACGTCCGCTACTTCCCGTCCTTGTTGCCCGAGTTGTCCGACGAGGACCCGGTCGCCGAGCTCGCGGCAGGCCGCACGCCCACCCTGTCCGAACTGCGGCTGCACAACGGCACGGTCTACCGCTGGAACCGGCCGGTCTATGACGTCGTGAACGGCCGGCCGCACCTTCGGGTGGAGAATCGAGTGTTGCCGGCCGGACCGACGGTCGTCGACATGATGGCCAACTCGGCGTTCTACTACGGCGCCTTGCGAGTGCTGGCCGAAGAAGACCGCCCGTTGTGGACGAAGATGAGTTTCACTGCGGCACATGACAACTTCATCGAATCTGCTCGGCACGGCATGGACGCCCGGCTGTACTGGCCAGGGCTGGGCGAGATCACACCCGACGAGCTGGTGTTGCGTACCTTGCTGCCGATGGCCGATGAAGGCCTGCGCCGTTGGGGAGTGGCCACCGAAGTACGCGACCGCTATCTCGGCGTGATCGAGGGTCGCGCGAAGACCGGACGCAACGGGTCGGCATGGCAGATCGCCACGGTGCAGGCGCTGCAGAATCGCGGTATGGCACGACCACAGGCACTGGCCGAGATGCTGCGGCGCTACTGCACGCTGATGCACAGCAACGAACCGGTGCACACCTGGGACATCACCGAGTGACCGACGGGTCCTTGTAGGTTGAGGTTCATGGACTCTGAGGTCATGGATTGGGACGACGCCTATAGGGAGGAGGGCGCCTTCGCCGGGCCGCCGCCGTGGAACATCGGTGAGCCGCAGCCCGAACTGGCCGCTCTGGTCCGGGACGGCGAGATCAGCGGTCATGTGCTGGACGCCGGCTGCGGGCATGCCGAGCTCGCGTTGGCCCTCGCGGCGACAGGCGCCACCGTCGTCGGTATCGATGTGTCGCCCACGGCGATCACGGCCGCAACCGAGGCCGCCCGGCAGCGCGGCTTGAGCAACGTGACCTTCGAGTGCGCCGATATCACTGCCTTCACCGGCTACGACGAGCGGTTCGCCACGATCATCGACAGCACGCTGTTCCATTCGCTGCCGGTCGACGCCCGCGACGCCTATCTCGGTGCGATCCATCGGGCGGCCGCACCCGGGGCGCGGCTCTTTGTTCTGGTCTTCGCGAAGGGCGCCTTCCCGCCGCACCTCGAGACCAAGCCCAACGAGGTCGACGAGGACGAGCTACGCGCTGCGGTGTCGAAGTACTTCGTGATCGACGACATTCGGCCGGCGAAGATCCACTCCCACAAGCCCGCGTTCGCCGACATGCCCGAGGGTGCGATGCCGTTCGACCTCGACACGAAGGGCCGACTGATGATGCCGGCCTACTTGCTCAGCGCCCACAAGGACGGCTGAGTACCGCCGGCGCTGCCGGCAAAGAATTTGCGGGTGGATAGTATTTCGCCCGAGCTTCCCGATCTAGCAAACGAATTCCCGCACGCTCACCTAAGCTGTCCCTCGGCGTCGGGACATCGGACGCCTGCAGTGCTATATCGGAGTCGGGGCCGAGGGGACGCAGTGCTGACCGGGAAATCGATGACGCCTCACTGGGCCGTCTTGTATGCATGGCTGATCGCAGGCCTCGTCGGGCTCGGTTTGGGCGCCGCGCTGTTGGCGGGCACAGCGGTCGCAACCGCGGACACCGGCTCGTCATCCACGGGCGGCAGCACCTCCACGTCCGGCAAGGCGACGTCGTCGAAGCATGGCGTCGCCTCCAGTCGGCGCGCACCGGTGGCGGCGAAAAGCGCACCCGCGCGAACCGACGCGACAAACCGGAGCACCCGCACCAGCCGGGCAACGCCGACAACCCCCGTCACCGCAGCCGCCCCGACACCGACGCTGAACCCGGTGCAGGCGTTCATGCGTCAGCTCAACTACATCTTCGCCAACAAGCCACCGTCGATCGAATCGGGCACCCAGACTTCAGGCGCCGGCGGCACCGTGTCGGGCACCGTTATCGGCAAGAGCAACAACGGTTTCACGCTCAAATACTCGATCGGCGACCAGCCGACCAACGGCTCGGTTGTTCTCGACCCGGTGACGGGCGCCTACACGTACACGCCCAACACCACGCTGCCCTCGGGCGCCATCATGGACGAGTTCACGATCGTCGCCGACAATGGCTCCGCGGCCAAGCTGCACGGACCTCTCGGCGCGGTACAGAACGCGCTGCGTTCAATTGCGGTGCAGCTGGGCGCATCCGGAATCACCACCGCCGATGCCGCCATCTACGTCGACCTGGACAACCCCGCTGTTCCGACGATCATCGGCAACCCGGACGTCACCAAGCAGTACTGGGTGACCAACGGCCGCCAGACCTCCGGCCTGGCGGCCGTGGTGATGGCAGTGGGTCAGCTGACCGGCACGATGCCGAACATCGCGGACTGGATCGCCAAAGCCAAGATCACCGACAGCGTCGAACGGCAACTGTTCGTCAACGGCAACCCCACCGGTCAGTACCGGAAGATGTACTTGGACGACGGCACCGACTGGGTGTGGACCGGCGACGCGTTGGAGCTGCTCAGTACGAGCGGTAACGGGATCAACGTCTCGACGACGTACTTCCCCAAGACCAAGGCTGACGTAGCCCTGACCAGCATGGCATCCGCACTCACCGCCGGTTCGGTCGTCCTCGTCAGCATCAACGCCCCAATCCTGGGTTACACCAACCCCGTGAACCACTTGGTCGTCGTCCTCGGTATGAACACCGAGACGGACCAGATCTTCGTCAATGACGCCGCGTGGGGCGCCGACGGCCAGAACCGGGCGATGTCGTTGACCGACTTCATGAAGGCGTGGGAGCCCAACTACCCGCTGGGCATCGCCACCCGCCCGTTGGCGGCCGCGGCAGGCCAACCCCTGACACAAGCCGATCTCGCGCTGGCGGCCTGAGGCTACGGAACCGGAGAGCCGAAGTATGAATCGGATCAGGCGACTCGCCCCCTTGACCCTCGCGGCCTGCGGGCTGGCCGTCGGCGCGGGGATTCTGCTCGCGGGTGCAAGCCCGGTCGCATCGGCCGCGCCGGCCGACTCCAATCACTCGTCGGTGAGCTCAGGGTCCGCGTCGAGTGCGCGAACGTCCGGGCCGCTACGCGCCGTAAAAGCCACTGACTCGAACAAGTCCCGCGCGAATGCGAAAACGCCGACAGCTGCACCGGTCGCGGCGGCCGTAACGCAGCGCCGCCTCCCGACGCTGCCCGCGCTCCCTACACCGGCCGCGGTAGTTCATGCGGTACAGGATGCGCTGACGACCCTCGGGCGCGACTTGGGCCGGTCGACCATCAGACCCACTCCACCGTCGGCGAATGAATCATCGACTGCCACAACACCGCTGCGAGACCCACCGGCGCCGGGGGACGTCGTGTACGGCAATCCCCTGCAAAACGTCAAATACTTTATCTCTCAGGGGAACAACAACACCTGCGTGCTGTCCTCGACCGCCATGGTGATCGGACAACTCAAGGGGCCGGGCGGTATGCCCACCTGGTCCGACATCGTCCAGGAAGCCAAGGACACTCCCAGCTATTCGTCCTCGCGGAATTCGGGTTCGGTCTGGAGCAAACTGCTGAAAAAGTATGTCGCGCGAACGGGGAACATCTACGACCCGGTGGCCGACGAGTACGTCTACTACGTGGACAGCATGGCGTTGATGGAAAAGCACGGCGTCGACGCGACGATGACCACCTTCACCAAGAGCCAGGGCGATCTGGCATTGGCCAATTTGAAGACGGCTCTGAACACCAGCTCCGTTCTGGTGGCCGTGAACAACCGGATCTGGGCCGAGGCGATCGGCGGCGCACATAGCGCGAGGCGGTTCGGCACCGCCAACCACGCCATCACGGTGCTCGGCATCAACGCGACCAAAGAAATCATCTACATCAACGACTCCGGTGGGACGGGCGGACAAGGTTTGGCCGTTCCGTTGGACGGCTTCATGGAAGCCTGGCAGCGCGGCCAGTACCTGTCGGTGAGCGCTCGTCTGGCCGCCCCGAGTAGCCAGGCGGCCCTGGCGGCCTGACGCCGATTTGCGCCGAGACCCTTCAGGTCACCGCTCGCAGCGCGACGACCAGCGCTTCGAGATCTTCGGTGCCGGCGTCGACGTGCGGCGAGATCCGCAGTACCGGCGTCGTCAACTCCATCGGGGCGCGCTCGACTCCGGCCGCGGTGGTGACAATGCCGTGCTCGTCGATCAGTCGGGCTCGCACCTGGACGGGGTCGGCGCCGGCGGTGGGCTCCAACGTGGTGATCGCCGTCGGCGCGTCCTCGGGTTCCACCACTCGCCACCCCTGCACCTCGGCCAGCATCGTGCGGGTCTGACGTCCGAGCGCGGCCAGCCGCTGGCGTACCGTCTCCGGCCCAGCCGCGAGATGCTGTCCCACTGCGACCGAAAAGCCGACCCGCGCAGCGATATTGGCTTCACCCAACTCCAGGCACTGCAATGCCGAAACCGCACCGGCCCACGGCGGGGATTGCAGCAGATCAGCCAGTGCCGGGCGCACCGCCAGCACTCCGACCCCGCGCGGGCCCGCCAGCCATTTGCGCGACGACGAGTAGACCGCATCCGCGTCGCTCACACAGTCGATGTGGCCCAGCGCCTGCGCGGCATCGACGATCAGCGGGACGCCGATCTCCCGGCACACCCCCGCGACCGCGGCGACTGGTTGTACGACACCGCGGTGGCTGCCGACCGCGGTCAGGTGGACCATCGCCGGCGGCGCGTCGGCCAGGGTGCGGCGGGCCGCCTCCGGGTCGACCCGGCCGAGACTGTCGACGGGGAGCTCCTGCCGGGTGAAGCCGCGCGCAGTGAACTCCACCAGGTTGGGGCCGTACTCGCCGGGCAGGCACGCCACGGTCCGTTCCATCGGCCAGACGCCGAGCAGGAGTTGCAGTGCGTTGCCCGATCCGGTGGTGAAAACGACGTCGTCCGAGGACATTCCGGTCAACACCGCAACACCTGCGCGCCCGGCGTCGAGAACCGGAGCGGCTGCTTGCGCAGCGACGTAACCGCCGACCTCAGACTCGTGGCGGGCGTGAGCGGCCGCCGCCTCGATCGCCGCCAGGCTCTGCCGTGAACATGCCGCGCTGTCGAGGTGCACACCGGCCGCGGGCAGCCGCGCCTCCCGCCAGCTGTCAGCCAGGGTGTCGGGTGCGCTCACTTCACCGCCAGCGACAGCCCGAAGTCCCCGGCCTCATCGGTCCACCACTGCGTTCGCCGCAGGCCGGCCGCCTCCAGCTCCTGCGCTACCGCCTCGGGCCGAAACTTGCACGACACCTCGGTGAGCATCTCCTCGCCTGCGGCGAACTCGACACGCAGGTCCAGCCCGGCGACGGCGACCTGCTGCGGAGACGTTGCGCGCAGCCACATCTCGATGCGCTCCTCGTCGGGGTTCCAGCGGGCGACGTGCTCGAAGGCGTCGATGTCGAAGTCGGCGTCCAGTTCTCGATTGACCACGGTCAGGACGTTGAGGTTGAACCGCGCGGTCACACCGGCGCTGTCGTCGTAGGCGCGCACCAGGCGTTCGGTGTCCTTGACGAGGTCGGTGCCCAGCAGCAGGCTGTCCCCGGGGTCCAGCACGTCGGCGAGCGCGGTGAGGAACTGCGCGCGCGGGGCAGCGGTCAGATTGCCGATGGTGGACCCGAGGAATACGAACAGCCGGCGACCGCCCGACGGGATCTTGGCCAGGTGTTCCTCGAAATCGCCACACACCGCGTCGATGTCGAGTTCCGGATACTCCTGCTCCAGCGCCGCTCCCGCCAGTTCCAAGACACTCGAGTCGACGTCGAACGGTACAAATCGCCGCAGGGAACCTTTGTCGCGCATGGCGCTCAGCAGTAGCCGCGTCTTCTCTGATGTTCCGCTGCCGAGCTCCACCAGCGTGTCGGCACCACTGGCGGCCGCGATCGCCGGGGCCTGAGAACGCAGGATCTGCGCTTCGGTCCGGGTCGGGTAGTACTCCGGCAGGCGGGTGATCTGGTCGAACAGGTCGCTGCCGACAGCGTCGTAGAACCATTTGGGCGGCAACGACTTCGGTGTCTGTGTCAAGCCGTGCAGCACATCGTCGCGCAGCGCCTGGGCGGCAGCGTCGGCGGCCAGGTAGTTCGACAGCGTGAACGTCACAAAGATCCTTTCAGCGGGGTCAGCGTCACCTGTCCCCCGCTCACGTCGACGAGATGCCGGTCCGGGATGTCCTGCCAGTCGGGGTGATCGTCATAGGGTTCGCTGGCCAGCACCACTCCGTCACTGCGGCGCAACACCGACAGTGTGTCACCCCAGGTGGTGGCTAGAAGCCGAGACCCGTTGGCGGCCATGATGTTCAGTCGGGCGCCCGGATCTGCCGCACCGACTTCGGCGATGGTATCGCCGAGGTTTTCCGGTCCGCGGTCGAAGATCAAGGCAGCCAACATGGCACTGTCGACGGTCGATTCGGCTTTCGCGCTGACGGGCAGTACGCCCCGGTCGACCACGCCGTTGTGGGACAGCAACCAGCTGCCATCACTGAACGGGGCGGACGCACTGGCCTCGATCGGCATGCCGACCGTTGCCGAACGTACCGCTGCGACAATGCAATTGCTGTGCAACGCCGGGGAGACGGAGGCGAACGACACGTCGCCCCACAGTGGTGACGCGCTGCGCCAGCGGCGCACCTCGCCGCCGTCAAGGAAGCCCACGCCCCATCCGTCGGCGTTGATCAACCCGTGCTTCTGCCTGCGCGGCGCGTAGGACTGCACCCTCAACCCGCACGGCGGATCGAGGACCAGCGAGGCGATCGATACCGGTTGGCCCAGCCAGCCCAGATGCCGGCACATCAGACGTCCCACGCCAAGCGCACACCGGAGAAGATCTGCCTGCGGATCGGGTGATCCCAGTTGCGGAAACTGGGCCGCAGCGTGTCGGAGCCCACCGCCCATGAACCACCGCGCAGCACCTTGTAGTCACCGTCGAAGAAGGGCTCCGAATAGCGTTGGTAGATCATCGGTGTGAAGCCCGGCCACGGCCGCAGCGGCGAGGTGGTCCACTCCCACACATCTCCGAGCATCTGCTCGGCGCCATAGGCCGACGCCCCATCGGGGTAAGCCCCGACCGGCGCAGGACGCAGCGCCTCCCCGCCGAGGTTGGCCCGTTGCGGCGTCGGTTCCCCCGAGCCCCATGGGTAGCGACGGCGTGCCCCGACCACGGGATCCCAGGCGGCGGCTTTCTCCCATTCCACTTCGCTCGGCAATCGTGCGCCTGCCCACGCCGCATAGGCCTCGGCTTCGAAAAAGGTGATGTGCTGGACGGGTTCGTCGCCGGGGATGTCCTCGACGTGGCCGAACCGGGTTCGGGTGCCGTCCGGATTCCAGAACTCCGGTGCGCTCAGGTCGGTTTGGACTCGATGTTCCCATCCGCGCGGTGACCACCATCGTTGTTGGGTGTAGCCACCGTCGTCGATGAACTGCCGCCACTCAGCGTTGGTCACCGGCACCCGGCCGATGCGGAACGCCGGCACGTCGACGACATGGGCGGGGCGCTCGTTGTCCAATGACAGCGGTTCGGTCACGGCGTCGACACCGAGGACGAACGGGCCGCCGGGCACCAACACCGAGCTGCCGGCCAGCCCGGGCCGGCCCGGGGGCAGCGTCATCCGATGGGCCAGAATCGGTGCGCCGCTGCGCAAATTGAGCGCCTGCAGAATTGTCTCGTCGTGCTGGTTCTCGTGGCTGATCACCAGGCCGAAGCGGAACGCGACCTCGGCGTCGTCATCGCGGTGGGGCAAGGTGTCGAGCACGTCGAGTGCCGCGGCCCGCACGCTGGTGCAGTATGCGCGGGACTGCGCCGGTGACAGCAGCGGGAGGTCGACGCGGCTGGCGCGGGAATGCACGAACGCGTCGTAGAGGCCTTCGATGTTGGCGGGCAGCATGCCCGGCCGATGCGGGTCACCGTCGCGCAGCAGCCACAGCTCCTCCTGTTGCCCGATGTGGGCGAGGTCCCACACCAGTGGACTCATCAGCGGGCTGTACTGGCGATGCAACTCGGCGTCGTCGAAGTCGGTCAGCGTCAGCGTGCGCCGGCGGGCCCGTTCGAGGTCCCGGGCCAACGTCTCGCGTGCGATCACGCTGTGGCCTCGGCCATCCGCAGGACGGCACCTTCGATGCCGCGCTCGATCGTCTGGTCGGCGAAATCGTCGGCTGGGCAGCGGCCTGCTTCCACGTTGTGCACCAACCGCCGCATCGACTCGGATAATTCCGCGGGAGTCCGGTCGGCCACGAGCGCAACGCAACGATTGGCCGCCTCGTAAAGGCGGTCGTCCTTGAGTCCGACCCGGGCGGCCAGGTCCCATGCCGTCGCGACCGGTTCGACGGCCTCGGCGGCCAACTCGGCCAGCGCCGGGTCGTCGAGCAGGGTGACGACGAGGAACACGACCGCGGGCAGCAGAGCGTCGGGCACGCTGTCGAGGTAGCGGATCTCCAGCCAGCGCCGCGGGCGCACCGGCGGAAACAGCGTGGTGAGGTGGTAGTCGAGGTCGGCGGTGGTCGGGCGGCGATCGCCCAGCAGCACGAGGCCGTCGGCCCAATCCGCGAACGGCACGTGCTCGGTGACCGCGACCGGATCCGGGTTGTGCACCAGCATCACCGGCGCCTTGAGCGCGTAGCGGGCCCAGTCGGTGCAGGGATCGTCACCGCTCGCGCCCAGGACCGGCCCGCAGCGCGCCGAATCCAGCTGACTCCACACCCGCTGCCGGGTCGACACCCAGCCGGTGAAGTCCCCGCCGAGCAGCGGCGAATTGGCGGCGATCGCGATGGTCGTGGGGCCGAGCGCGTGGGCGAGCCGAACCCGCTCGGCCCAGCCGTCGCGGGGACCGGCATCGAGGTTGATCTGGATCGAGGCCGTCGAGGTCATCATCGCGGCCCCGGCGCTCGCCGTCCCGGACGCCACGAAGAACTGTTCCATCGCCTGGTAGCGGGCGCCGGGATTGATTCGTTGAGTGCGGCGAAGCGGGTCGGCGCCGAGCAGGACCAGTCCGAGGCCGGCCTCGGCGAACGCCGAACACAGCGTCGTCCGGTCAGCGGCCAGCGCGGCGATCGCCGGTAGGGGGCCGTCGGCCGGCGGGCCGGAGAGTTCGACGGCACCCCCGGTTCCACGGTGACGGCGCTGCCGCCGGGCAGCGGTCCCACGGTGGCGATCACGTCGCTCAGTTCCGACCAGCCCGGACGCCGCAGTGGATCCGCCAGATCGAAGCAGTGCGCCTCGAGTTCCAGACCCACCCGGCCGATCGGCCCGTCGTCCAGTGAGGCGCCCGCGATGTGCAAAGCGGCCGAGGATGAGCTGTTCAGGACACGTTCTTCGACACCCGACCCGCATGGTGCCCGGCCCGGCTCCGAGGTGACGGCGAACGTCATGACTTCCATCTTCCAGACCGCACCGACAAATTTCGTCGATCCGCGGCTGACCCGTTGATGACGTTCACCCGACCTCGCTATAAACCCAGTGTGTTCTGCATGGCGCCGGCCAGTACGTTGACCGCCGGTCCGCCGTTGCCGGACTGGCAGACCTTGGCCTGCAACAGCACGTTTTCCCGCAACCGCGTCTGGGTGAAACACCGCCGATCGGTATCTGCTTCCTGTTTGACCCAAACAGCGTCGGTAGCGGTCGGGGCCGCACCGCCGAACGACCACACCTGAGTCGTTCCGTCGTCGAGGTGCATCGCGGTCGTCTGGCCGGCGCACCCGACGGTGCGGTCGACGACGCGGTGGTACGCGCGGGTGGCGGCGTCGGCGGTGGCGAACACCCCGATGGCCTGTTTGACCAGGTGGTTCTGGTCGGTGGCCGAGGTTTGGGTTACCGCGCTGTTGAACGACGCCAGGTCGGGGTCGTTGAAAACCTCGGGCAACCCGATGTCGGCCCAGTTGTTGCAGACCGGCAGCTCGACCCAGAACCCCTGGACGGGGTCGGTGCTCACCGACTCCCACGTCATCGGAGCCCCGACGATGTTGCCCACCGAACCTTTGGCGAGCACGGCATAGGAGACCACGCCCGGGTCCGCCGGGCGGGCCTGCACCGGAGCGGCCCCGATCACGCCTGCTGCCAGCACTGCGGCCGCCGCGGCGGCGGTGCGCATCACATCAGACCTTGGCGGTCAGCGTGACGTCGATATTGCCGCGGGTGGCCTTCGAGTACGGGCACACCTGGTGAGCCTTGTTCATCAGGTCCTCGGCCTGGCTCTGCTCGAGTCCGGGGAGGTAACCGATGAGGTGGGCGTTGATGCCGTACCCGCCGTCTGCGTCCTTGCCGAAGCCGACCTGCGCGGTGACGCCCGATGCGCTGTCGAGCCCGATCTTCTCCGACCGCGCCACCAGTTGCAGCGCACCCAGGAAGCAGGCGGCATAGCCTGCCGAGAACAGTTGCTCGGGGTTGGTGCCCTCGCCGCTGCCGCCCGCCTCCTTGGGTGGCCTGGTTTCCAGATCAATTCGGTTGTCCGACGACTTCACGTGGCCGTCACGTCCGCCGCCGCTGGCCGTCGATTCCGCGGTGTAGATGACCTCGATGCTCATGGCTTCGATCATGCCAGGCCGCGAGATCGACATGTTGGTCGCGAAAATTCGCCCAACCACAACCTTCACGTCGATTTCGGCCGTTACCCGGTCTTGCCTCGCACGCCTTCCTCGATTTTTTTGCCGAGGTCGGCATCGATGTTGCGCCAGTACTCGAACACCCGGGACAGCACCGGCTCCTTGACACCCTTGGATACATGACCGATGACGTTGTGCGCCAACCGGTCTCGCGCGTCATCGTCGAGCACCTCGCGAACCAGGGTGCCGGCCTGGCCCCAGTCGTCATCTTCTTCACGAAGGGTGTACGCCGTGCGGACCATGTCGCCGTCGGAGACCCAGTGCACCTCAGTCGCCCGCGCGGGATCAGCCTGCGGACCACCGACCGAGTTCGGCGCGTACACCGGGTCAGTCACGTTGTGGATCCGCATCGCACCGTCTTTGGAGTAGCTGTGCACTTCGACTCTCGGTGTGTTGACCGGGATCTGCTTGTAGTTCACCCCGAGCCGATGCCGATGGGCGTCGCTGTAGGAGAAGCCGCGTGCCAACAGCATTTTGTCCGGGCTCAATCCGGTGCCGGGCACGACGTTGTTCGGCTCGAAAGCAGCCTGCTCCATCTCGGCGTGGTAGTCGGTGACGTTGCGATTCAACGTCATTCGACCAACTTCCTGCAGCGGGTAGTCGCTGTGCGGCCACACCTTGGTCAGGTCGAAGGGATTGAACCGGTATGTCTTGGCATCCTCGAACGGCATGATCTGCACGTGCAGCGTCCAGCTCGGGAAGTCGCCGCCCTCGATGGTGTCGAAGAGGTCCCGCTGGTGGTAATCCCCGTCGCTGCCGGCCAATTCGTCACCCTCCTCCTGGGTGAGGAATTCAATGCCCTGGTCGGTCTTGAAGTGGTACTTCACCCAGAACAACTCGCCGGCGGCGTTGATCCAGCTGTAGGTGTGGCTGGAGTAGCCGTTCATATTGCGCCAGGTCTTCGGGATGCCGCGGTCACCCATCAGCCAGGTGACCTGGTGTGCGGATTCCGGTGAGAGCGTCCAGAAGTCCCACTGCATGTGGTGATCGCGCAGGTTCGACGATTGCAGACGCTTCTGGGAGCGGATGAAGTTCTGGAACTTGATCGGATCCCGCAGGAAGAACACCGGGGTGTTGTTGCCGACGAGATCGAAGTTGCCCTCGGAGGTGTAGAACTTCAACGCGAATCCGCGGGGGTCACGCCAGGTGTCTGGGCTGCCGCGCTCGCCGGCGACAGTCGAGAATCTGGCCACCATGTCGGTCTTGGTGCCGGGCTGCAGGAACGCCGCACGAGTGAATCTGCTGACGTCGTGCGTCACTTCGAACGTTCCGAACGCACCGCCGCCTTTGGCGTGCGGCTGGCGCTCCGGGATACGTTCGCGGTTGAAGTTGGCCATCTGCTCGATCAGGTAGTGGTCCTGGAGCAGGATCGGGCCGTCCGGCCCGACAGTCAGAGAATGTTCGAGGCTCGGGGCTGGAGCACCGCCATCGGTCGTCGCAAATTTCTCAGTCATCGTCTCCCCTATCTGGTCTCAGCGCCTATCTGATGGCGTGTACCCACGACCCGTTCTACTCTCCCAAATCGACGCCGGAGGGATCCTGAACAACCGGGTGCCCAGCGTCCCTGGGGGGATGGGACGCTGGGCACGTCTGCCGGTCCGGTCAGGGACGCGGGGTCGGGGTGGCAATGCCGCCGGGGCCGGCGCCGCCCGGGCCTCCGGGCGCGACTCCGGGGCCGGCGCCCGGACCCTGCCCGCCCGGAGCACCCGGTCCTCCGGGACCGCCGGGACCCATCGGGCCCCACGGCCCGGCGCCGGGCATCATCATCCCTGGGCCGCCACCAGGTCCGCCCCGGTGGGGGAACTGCTGCGAGTCACCATCTCCGCGGGGGTGGTGCCAGCCGCCGTGGCCGCTGGTGCGACCGAGGATGAAGCCGGTGAAGAAGACCGCACCGACAATGAAGACGGTGCCCGCGACGATCGCGACCCAGGCGGCGACCTGGTTCAGCCGGTTGGGCCGGGTGGCGACGGGAACCTGGCCGTAGTACGGCGGCGGCGGTGGCGGCGGGTCGAGAGTGGCGACAGGGCTGGTTACGGGCTCGTCGGCCCGCTCGGGTGTTTCGGTCATAAGTCGATGATGCGAGCGTGCAGCCCAGTGCGGGTTAGGTGCCGCCTTTGAAAAGACTGTGAATGACGGATTCTGGCTGGCATGGCCGTTTCCACCCGCAGCAGGCCGCCCCGCGCTATGAACCAAAGATGAACAAGCTGCTCAACTCGCTGACCGAGGCCGAGTTCGTGTTGATCCGGGAGACCGAGCCGGCCGCACTGACCGACCTCGACGAGGACGCGCTGTTGGACCTGCACAGCAGGATTCGGCGAGCCCGCAACAAGTACGTCGGGCTCTACCGCCGCAAGGGCGCGGCGAAAGTCTCGGCGAAGGGCGCCCGAGGTGCGGCCCGATCAGCCAACGAGCGCAATGGCGCCAAGGCCGAGATCTTCGAAGGTGCGCTGGGGCGGGTGAGCAAGCAACTCGGTGTCGCGGCAGCACGCAGCGCCCGTGAACTCAAAGAGGAGCGACTGGCCCGGGCCCGTCAGGAAAGTTCGGCTCCGGCCACGCCGGCCAAGGGCGGCGGCAAGGTGGCGACGCTGGGTCGGGCCCGGGTGGACCAGTCCCGTCAGTCTCCAGGCCGCAAAAAGCGCGAGGCCGGGTCGATTGCAACCGGCGCGCGGAGGCAGGCCAAGCGCGACAACCGCTGAGTTCCGGCAGGCAACTGGACAGTCTCAGCGAACTTTGCGACTATTGCCCGGGGATTGCCGTGAAGGAGCGTTTGCTGTGCTGTTGTACCTCTACCTCACTGGCATGCCGCTATTCGTCTTTCTAGCTTGGGTTTTCTCCGAGGCCTTTCACCCAGGTGAGGCCGTGCGAAACGGAATACGCCTCCCGCTGATTGCCGCGGCGGGTCTCTTGTGGCCGGTGTTGCTGGTGGGAGTTGCCCAAATACAGGTCATGCGGATACGAGCGAAGCTCGTTGATCCCCAGGCCAGCACTGCCTGAGCGACAATCGTGGTACCCGCGGACGCAGCGCGGCGCTGACACAGGCACTCACCACGGCTTGATCGGGTTCACCGCGAACTGCAGCACCCGATACGGCGCGCGGTCGCGCGGCGTGGTGTTCCACTGACTGATGAACACCCGCACTTCATCCAGCGTCGAACCCGGCGAGATGTAGCCGCCGTAGGGCTGCGCCAGCCGGTTGTCCTCCGGCGGCGGCAGGCTCTCAACCGGATCGGGCCAGTCACCCGCCTGCACCACCGTCGTCACGGGCGCGGTTCCCAGACCCGTCGGGTCGTAGGCCACCCGCATCTCCATGTTCCCGGTGCTGGCGTTGAAGTACGACAGCACCGGCTTTCCGTCGACCTGCCGCATGCTCATCTCGCCGATCTTGTCCGGCCACAACGGTGTCGGTGTCTTGTTCCAGCCGCCGCCGGGACCCGCCGCCCAGCCTTGCCAGCGCGCGCGGTCGGTGAAGCTCTCTCGCGTTGCGCGGTAGAGCATCACCGGCCCGGATCTGTCGAAATTGTTGGCCACGATGTACACCCAGCCGGTCTGCGAGTCCGGCGTCGGAATCGGGTCGTAGTAGCCACTGATCTGCGTCTGATGGCCGCCGGCGTACGAGGCGGGACGCTGCGAGCCCGCGACGGTCTGCCAACCGCCCTGCCCGGCAACCGCTTTCACCAGCCGCGACGTCTGCGGCACCAGGTCTTTGGTGGTGGTCACGAGCAGATAGTTCTGCCGGTTGATCTGCACCACCCCCGCGGGCAGCTGGGAAGCACCTGGCGGCTTGGGGTCAGCCAGCAGCGGTTTGTCCACCCCGACAACCCCGGTGTAGCGGATGCCGTCGGGATCGTCGACCGAGTCCCCGGCCACCCGCAGCGCGACCGGTGAGAACCACCCACCGAATCCGACGCCCTGGCCGGCGAAGCTGTCACCACAGATCTGGAGCAATTCGGTTGGGAATTCCATGAACTCGCACAAATCGGTGGCGCCGATACCGTAGTCGCGAGTCGGCGTCCCGGTACCGGCGATCGGTCCGATCCGCACCACCTGGCCCGGCGCCAGCGGCGAGAGGATCGGGTCAGGAGCCGGACTCGGCGGGTCGGCGATCGCCGTCGGCGCCAGCACCAGCGCCGAGATCGACGAAACTGCGCACACCACTCGCACTGTCACGCCCAAACTCACGTTTCGGCGCAAAGCGGATCAGAGCTCGGCGGCCAACAGCTCGGCGATCTGAATCGTATTGAGGGCAGCACCTTTTCGCAGGTTATCGCCCGAGAGGAACAGGGCAAGGCCACGACCGTCCGGCACCCCGGGATCCTGGCGGATCCGGCCCACCAGAGTTTCGTCCACCCCGGCAGCGGCCAGCGGTGTGGGCACGTCGACCAGCTTCACCCCGGGTGCACCGCCGAGCAGCGCAGTGGCCCGCTCCGGCGAAATCGGCTGAGCGAATTCGGCATTGATCGACAGCGAGTGCCCGGTGAACACCGGTACCCGAACGCACGTCCCGGACACCGCGAGATCGGGGATGCCGAGGATCTTGCGAGATTCGTTACGCAGCTTCTGATCCTCGTCGGTCTCAAAGGAGCCGTCGTCGACCAACGAGCCTGCCAGTGGCACCACGTTGAAGGCAATGGGCGCAACGTATTTCACCGGGGCCGGGAAATCCAGCGCCGACCCGTCGTGCACCAGTTCCTCGACACCGGAGATCACCGCACGGGCCTGAGTGGCCAGCTCGTCGACGCCGGCCAAGCCGCTGCCCGATACCGCCTGATAGGTCGACGCGATCATCCGCACCAGCTGGGCTTCGTCATGCAGCACCTTGAGCACCGGCATCGCGGCCATGGTGGTGCAATTCGGGTTGGCGATAATGCCTTTAGGCCGATTACCGGCGTCTCGGGCGAAGTTCACCTCGGACACCACCAGCGGCACCTCGGGGTCCTTGCGCCACGCCGACGAGTTGTCGATCACGACCACACCGGCAGCAGCGAACCGCGGCGCCTGCACTCGCGACATCGTCGCGCCGGCCGAGAACAACGCGATGTCCAGACCGGTGGGATCGGCGGTCTCGGCATCCTCGACCTCGATCTCCTGGCCCCGGAACGGCAACTTCTTGCCCGCCGAGCGGGACGAGGCGAAGAACCGCACGCTGGTCACCGGGAAGTCGCGCTCCTCGAGCAGGGTGCGCATCACCTGGCCGACCTGGCCGGTGGCTCCTACAACACCGATCGCGACCATGACTACCGCCCTGTTCCCGCGTAGACGACGGCTTCTTCCTCACCGCCGAGGCCGAACGCCTCGTGCAGCGCGGCGACCGCCGTGTCCAGCTCAGTGTCCTTGACCAACACCGAGATTCGGATCTCGGAGGTGGAAATCAGTTCGATGTTCACCCCGACCTTGGCCAGCGTCTCGCAGAATGTCGCGGTCACGCCGGGATGGCTGCGCATGCCCGCGCCCACCAGCGACACCTTGCCGATGTGGTCGTCGTAGAGGACCTTGGTGAAGCCGATCTCACCCTGCAGCGCGGAGAGCTTCTCGACGGCGGTCGGGCCGAGGTCGCGGGGGCAGGTGAAGGTGATGTCGGTCTTGCCGTCCTCGACCTTCGAGATGTTCTGCAGCACCATGTCGATGTTGACGTCGGCGTCGGCGACGGCGCGGAACACCATTGCCGCGTAACCGGGTACGTCGGGCAGACCGACAACGGTGACCTTGGCCTCGCTGCGGTCGTGGGCAACTCCGGTCAGGATGGCGTCTTCCATGGGGATGTCCTCGATAGATCCAGTGACAATCGTGCCGGGCTTGTCGGTGTACGACGACCGGACATGAATCGGAACGTTGTAGCGGCGGGCGTATTCCACGCAGCGGAGCATGAGCACCTTCGCGCCGCAGGCCGCCATCTCGAGCATCTCCTCGAAGCTGACGGTGTCCAGACGATGCGCGTTGGGCACGATGCGCGGGTCGGCGGTGAAGATGCCGTCGACATCGGTGTAGATCTCGCAGACATCGGCGTGCAGGGCGGCAGCCAATGCGACGGCGGTGGTGTCCGAGCCGCCGCGGCCCAGCGTGGTGACGTCCTTGGTGTCCTGGCTGACACCCTGAAAGCCGGCCACCAGAACGATCTGTCCCTCGTCGAGCGCCGACCGCAACCGGGTGGGTGTGACGTCGATGATCTTGGCGTTGCCGTGGGTGCCGGTGGTGACGACGCCGGCCTGCGAGCCGGTGAAGCTGCGGGCTTCGGCGCCCAGCGATTCGATGGCCATCGCGACCAGCGCGTTCGAGATCCGCTCACCGGCCGTCAGCAGCATGTCCAGCTCGCGGGCGGGCGGTGCGGGGCAGACCTGCTTGGCGAGGTCCAGCAGTTCATCGGTGGTGTCGCCCATCGCCGAGACGACCACGACGACGTCGTTGCCGGCCTTCTTGGTTTCGACGATGCGCTCGGCGACGCGCCGGATCCGGTCGGCATCGGCCACCGAGGATCCGCCGTACTTCTGCACGACGAGCGCCACTGTCTGCCCTTTCGAAAGAGTGGGATGTCGGCTCTAAGGATAAGGGGTCGCAGCACCTGCTTTTTCCGCCCCGATCGGCGGTAACGTCGCGGCGGTGCCTGACCAACGCGCCGACCCGCCCCGCGACCGTCATGCCCGGACCCGGGTGCCGATCCACCCGCCGATCGCCGCACGGTGGAGTCCGCGGGCCTTCGACCCCGAGGCGGTGGTCACCTCAGAGCAGCTGATCGCCCTGATCGAGGCGGCCCGTTGGGCCGCGACCTGGGGACATCGCCAGCCGGTTCGATTCGTGGTGGGGCTGCGCGGGGATCGGCGGGCAGGAGCGGAGCGACCGGGGAATCTGGCTGAGGCGTTCAACGCGCTGAGCGGCTTACTCCGCCGCGGCAACAGCTACGCCCACGCCGCCGGCGCGCTGATCCTGGTGTGCGCCGACGAGGGCGAGGACGAGCGCACGGCCCTGTACGCGGCCGTCGATGCGGGCGCGGCCATCGCGAATCTGTCCATTGAAGCCGTCGCCCGGGGCCTCATCGCACATCCGATGGCCGGCTTCGACGTCGACGGCGCCCGCACCGCATTCGACCTGCCGGACGATGTGCGTCCCCTGGCGGTGGTGGCCGTGGGCGCACTGGGCGACCCTGCGCAAGTGACGCCGGAGATCGCCGAACGCGACAGCCGGCCCCGAGAGCGGCTGCCGCTCGAGGAGATCGTGCTCAACTGGTCAGGAGCATGGCCGTCGTCAGGAGCAGGTGCGTCGCAGCTCGCCGAGCTTGGCGACGATCCGGTCGTTGAGCAGTGACATCTCGTAGACCTGAGGCGGCGCCGGTGCGCCGGGCGCGCGGTTCTGGGTCTGAGACCGCAACGTCGGCAGCCCGCTGACGAACTGGTTGGCCAGCTGTGCCACCTCGGTGGCCTGGGCGGCCAGCCCCGGATCAGTCACCTTCTGCGCCCGTTCGGCCAGGCCGTCGGCCCACTCCTTATAGGCGCTGTCCTCGGCGACGGTCGGCACGCCCTCGTTGCCTTTGGAGTCGATCTTCGCGGCCTGGGATCGGCTGAAGTCGAGGAAGTCGATAACCGGCTTGCACTTCTCCGGCGGCCCGTCGAACCACTTCGAGTAAATGGCGAAGCCGACCGCGATGACCACCACGGTGATGGTGAGGACCCAGCGCGGACGTCGGTGCATGGTCGCCCAGCGTAGCGAAGCGTCAACGTTTAACGCGGCGGCAACACCACGAGGGTGTCCACGTAACAGAAACATCGTTCACTGCCGGTGAACGGCCCAACCATGGACGGGCCGCCCACCCGCAGGAGATTAGATGGATACAGGGACCACAGCATTCATGCTGTGTTGCATCATCGGGCTGACGATGATGATCCCGGGCCTGGCGCTGTTCTACGGCGGCATGGTCTCGGTCAAGAGCTCCACCAACATGATGATGATGACGTTCGGCGCTGTCGCCATCGTCGGCGTGCTCTGGATTTTGTTCGGGTTCTCCATGACGTTCGGTACGTCCTACGGAGGATTCGTCGGCAGTCTGACCGAATTCGCCGGGATGAAGAACCTGCTCGAATCGCAGACCACCATCTCCGGGCTTCCGGTCAGTCTGTTCGCGTTGTTCCAGGCACTGTTCGCCGCTATCACCGTCGCACTGATCTCCGGTGCGGCGGCCGACCGGATGAAGTTCGCGGCCTGGATGGTCTTCGCGACCCTGTGGGCGGTTCTGTGCTACTTCCCCGTCGCGCACTGGGTGTTCGCGTTCAACGGCGTCGTCACCCCGGATTCGGTCGGCGGTTGGATTGCCAACAACCTCAAGGCAATTGACTTCGCCGGTGGCACCGCGGTGCACATCAACGCCGGTGCGGCCGCGCTGGCCGTTGCCATCGTCCTCGGCAAGGGCGCCAGCTGGGGCAAGCTGCGCAAGCCGCACAACGTCCCGCTGACCCTGCTCGGCGCCGGACTGCTGTGGGCCGGCTGGTATGCCTTCAACGGCGGTTCGGCTCTGGCCGCGGGCAATTCGGCGGCCATCGTCATGGTCACCACGTTCGTCGCCACCTGCGCTGCCACGCTCGCCTGGCTGGCGGTGGAGAAGTTCAAGGACGGCCACGTCACCGGCGTCGGTGCGGCGGCGGGTGCCATCACCGGCCTGGTCGCGATCACCCCGGCCTGTGGTTCGGTGACGCCGGTCGGCGCGATCATCCTCGGCCTCGTCGCGGGCGCCATCTGCCCGTTCGCCGTGGGCCTCAAAGAGAAGTTCGGCTATGACGATTCGCTCGACGTCGTCGGCGTGCACCTCGTCGGTGGTGTCATCGGCACCCTGCTGATCGGCTTCCTGGCCAGCGACACCATGCCGAACAAGGTCAACGGCTTCTTCTACGGCGGCGGTTTCGACCAGCTGTGGCGGCAGGCTGTGGCGGCTGGAGCGGTGATGATCTATTCGTTCGCGATCGCGTTCGTCATCGCATGGGCCATCAAGAAGACGATGGGCATCCGCATCTCCTCCGAAGAAGAGGAGAAGGGTATCGACACCCACGTCCACCGCGACCCGGCGTACGAGCTCGAGTACGCCTGACAGGACTCGAGCCGGGCGTGGTACCTCCTTCCCCCGCCCGGCTCGAGCCCCTCGCGCTTCTCTCCCCATCCATCAAAGAGCTTGTTGGAGAACATGTCTGCCACCCTCGCTGAGCTCGCCGAGGCCTCAGCAACCAAGTTCATCCTCGCGCTGTTCGTCGACCTCCGCGGAAAGCCCTGCGCCAAACTGGTTCCCGTCGAGGCCGTCGATCTCTTGGCCTCAGAGGGAGTCGGCTTCGCCGGCTACGCCGTCGGCGCGATGGGCCAGGAGCCCAAAGACCCTGATCTCATGGCGATCCCCGACCCCGAGTCGTTCACCCCGATACCGTTCATCAAGGACGGCCTGGCGATCGTGCACTGCGATCCGCATGTCGAAGGCAAGCCGTGGCCGTATGCGCCGCGCGTCATCCTCAAATCGTTGATCCAGCGGGCCGCCGACGCCGGCTTCGAACCCTGGGTCGGCGCGGAAGTCGAATACTTCCTGCTGACCCGCGGCACGGACGGAAGCCTCGCCACCGCCGACACCGCGGACACCGCGGCCCAGCCGTGTTACGACGCGCGCGGCGTGACCCGGATGTACGACCACCTCACCGCGATCTCGACCGCGATGAACACCCTCGGCTGGTCCAACTACGCCAACGACCACGAAGACGGCAACGGCCAATTCGAGCAGAACTTCCAATTCGCCGAGGCGCTGACCACCGCCGACCGGGTCGTGACACTGCGCTACCTGCTGTCGATGATCGCGGCCGAGCGCGGCATGATCGCCACGTTCATGCCCAAACCCTTCTCCGATCGGACCGGCAGCGGCCTGCACCTGCACCTGTCGCTGACCAGCGGCGGCACACCGGTGTTCCCCGAGGAGTCCGACGATCGCGGGCTGGGCCTGTCGCCGACGGCGTATGCATTCATCGGCGGCATCCTCGACCACGCCTGCGCCCTGCAGGCCGTCGTCGGTCCAACGGTGAACTCCTACAAGCGAACCGGCGCGTTGACAACGGCCTCCGGCGCCTCCTGGGCTCCACGCCTGCCCACCTACGGCGGCAATGACCGCACCCACTACATCCGGGTGCCGGACTCCCAGCGGGTGGAACTACGCGGCGGCGACGGCTCGGCCAACCCGTATCTGGCCATCGCGGCCGCGCTCGGCGCCGGTATCGACGGCATCAAACGCAGCACCGACCCCGGTGCGATCGGCAACACCGACGGCCGCACGGCCCTGCCGCCGACCCTGCTGCACGCCGTCGAAGAGTTCGAGGGTGACCCGGTGGTCACCGGTGTACTCGACACCGTCGGCGACGGCGTCGCCAGCTACTTCGCCGGTATCAAGCGTGACGAATTCTTCGCCTACCACAGCGCGGTCAGTCCGTGGGAGGTCGACCAGTACCTGACGGCATTCTGACCCCGAGGAAGGAACAACCATGTGTGGGATCGTGGGTCTGCACCTGCGCAACCCCCAGCTATACCCCCGGCTCGGCGAACTGCTGACCGGCATGCTGTGTGAAATGTCCGACCGGGGAAGCGATTCCGCCGGAGTGGCCGTCTACGGTGATCCACGCTGGTCGCCGCCGGGGAAGGGCACCGTCTCGGTGCTCGACGTGGACGACAGCCCCGATCAGATGGCCGAGGCGCTCCACGCGGCGCTCGGAGAGGTATCGGTGCACCGCGTCGACGAAACCCTGCTGGTGTCGGCTGATGTCGCGCCCGAGACGCTGCATGCGGCGATCACGGCGCACTACCCGCATGCGCTGATCGCGGGGTTCGGCGCAAATGTGGCTGTGCTCAAGGGAGTCGGGCACCCGAAGGCCCTCACCGAGGCGTGGGGGCTGGCTCATGCGCAGGGCTGGCAGGGGGTGGGCCACACCAGGATGGCCACCGAGTCGGCGGTGATACCGGCCGGTGCGCACCCGTACGCGGTGGGCCCCGACCAGTGCCTCGTGCACAACGGGTCATTCGCCAACCACGCCACCATCCGCCGCGACCTCCGCGCCCAGGGTGTCGTCTTCGACAGCGAGAACGACACCGAGGTGGGCGCGCGCTTCGTGGCCGACCAGCTGGCGCGGGGCCGCGATGTCGAGACCGCGCTCAAGGAGCTGTGTGCCACCTTCGACGGCTTCTACACGCTGCTGGTGTCCAACCATGACTCGTTCGCCGTTGTCCGCGACGCGATCGCCTGCAAGCCGGCCGTGATCGCCGAGACCGACGACTGGGTGGCGATGGGCAGCGAATATCGTGCACTGGCAGGACTTCCCGGCGTCGAGAAGGCGGTCATCTGGGAGCCCGAACCAGAGGTGGTCTACGCATGGACGAGGTGACGACCTTCGATTTGGTGTCCACACCGCTACGAGAGGTGAACGCCGCACTGCACGCGCCCGGTGTCGCCGGCGGATTCCGGATCACCAACCCGGCCGGTGCGCACAACGTCGCGGTCGGCGTCGATGCGCCACTGCGAATCGAGATCAGTGGTCATGTCGGCTATTACGCCGCCGGGATGAACAAGCAGGCCGAGGTCACCATCGACGGCAACGCGGGGACCGGGCTGGCCGAGAACATGATGAGCGGCACCGTGTGGGTCAAGGGCAATGCGTCCCAGTCGGCGGGCGCCACCGCGCACGGCGGCTTGCTGGTGATCGAGGGCAATGCCGCTGCACGGTGCGGGATCTCGATGAAGGGAGCCGACATCGTGGTGGGCGGCAGTGTCGGACACATGAGCGCGTTCATGGCACAGGCGGGGCGGCTCGTGATTCGCGGCGATGCCGGTGAGGCACTGGGTGATTCGATCTACGAGGCCCGCCTGTACGTTCGCGGCGAGGTGGCTTCGCTCGGGGCCGACTGCATCGCCAAGGAGATGCGCGCCGAGCACCACGAAGAACTCGGCCGGCTACTCAAGGCCGCCGGATTCGAGGACGACGACACCAGCTCCTACACCCGCTACGGCTCCGCCCGCCAGCTCTATCATTTCCACGTAGACAACGCAGAAGTGTACTAAATGACATACGCAGAAGACGACCGCGCCCGCCTCGGCCTGCGCGAGTCAGCGACCTTCGACCGGGCCACCATCGCGGGCATCCAACGAGCCGCCGACACCGGCATCTACGACATCCGCGGCTGGGGCGCCAAACGCGCACTCCCCCACTTCGACGACCTGCTGTTCCTTGGCGCATCGATGTCGCGCTACCCGCTGGAGGGCTACCGCGAGCGGTGCGGCACCGACGTCGTGCTCGGCGGCCGTCACGCCAAACACCCACTGCACCTGGATATCCCGGTGACAATCGCGGGCATGTCGTTCGGCGCACTGTCCGGGCCCGCCAAAGAGGCGCTTGGGCGCGGCGCCAGCGAGGTCGGCACCTCGACCACCACCGGTGACGGCGGCATGACTCCGGAAGAACGCGGACAGTCGAAGTATCTGGTCTATCAGTATCTTCCGTCGCGGTACGGGATGAACCCCGACGATCTCCGCAAGGCTGATGCCATCGAGGTCGTGCTCGGTCAGGGCGCCAAGCCCGGCGGCGGCGGAATGCTGCTCGGGCAGAAGATCTCCGACCGGGTGGCCGCCATGCGCACGCTGCCCCAAGGGATCGACCAGCGCTCCGCCTGCCGGCATCCGGACTGGACCGGGCCGGACGACCTGACCATCAAGATCAACGAGCTGCGTGAGCTCACCGACTGGGAGAAGCCGATCTACGTCAAGGTCGGTGCCACCCGCACCTACTACGACGTCAAGCTGGCGGTGGCGGCGGGAGCCGACGTGGTCGTCGTCGACGGAATGCAGGGCGGTACCGCCGCCACCCAGGACGTGTTCATCGAGCATGTCGGCATCCCGACGCTGGCCGCGGTTCCGCAAGCGGTGCAGGCGCTCTCCGAGCTCGGGGTGCACCGGAAGGAAGTGCAGCTCATCGTGTCCGGCGGAATTCGTACCGGCGCTGACGTCGCCAAGGCGATGGCCCTGGGTGCCGACGCGGTGGCGATCGGTACCGCGGCGCTGATCGCGCTGGGTGACAACGACCCGAAGTACGCCGCCGAGTACGAAAAGCTCGGCAGCGCAGCCGGTTTCTACGACGACTTCCAAGACGGCCGAGACCCGGCCGGCATCAGCACACAGGACCCGGAGCTCGCCGCCCGCCTCGACCCGATCGAGGGCGGCCGCCGCCTGGCCAACTACCTGCGGGTGCTCACCATGGAGGCCCAGACCATCGCGCGCGCGTGCGGCAAGGCCCACCTGTTGCACCTGGAGCCCGAGGACCTCGTTGCGGTGACCATCGAGGCCGCGGCGATGGCGCGGGTTCCGCTTGCGGGGACGTCGTGGATTCCCGGAGCGGGCCTGTGAACGAGACCGCCGACGTCGTCATCGTCGGTGGCGGCATCGAGGGGTGTGCCGCCGCCTGGGCGTTGAGCCAGCGCGGGATCACCGATGTCGTTGTCCTCGAACGCAATACCGTCGGATCCGGGATGACCGGCAAATCCAGCGGGATTGTGCGTTGCCACTACGGGGTGAGCTCCCTGGCCGCGATGGCCACCGTCGGCCTCGAGGTGTTCGAGAAGGCCGACGAGATCTTCGGTGACGACATCGGCTTCCGCCAAACGGGATACGTCGTCGGCGTCGGTGAACCCAACGTCGACTCCTTGCGCAGCAGCATGGCCGCGCAACGGGCCGTCGGTGTGCAGACCGAGGAGATCGACGCCGCTGACGTGGCTCGGCTGTGGCCGTGTGCCGACCTGTCGCCGTTCGCCGCGTTCGGTTGGGAGGCGCGCGGCGGATACGGCGACGCCTACCAGACCGCCCAGGCGTTCGCCCTCGCCGCCCGGGCGAGCGGTGTGCGAATCCGCCAGGGCGCCAACGTCACCGGCCTGCTTACCAACGGTGACGCCGTCACCGGCGTGCACTTGGCCGACGGCACTCAGATCAGCGCCGGCAGCGTGGTGGTCGCCACCGGGGTATGGACGAATGCGTTCCTGGCGCCCTACGGGGTCGACGTGCCGATCCGGGTGGTCCGCGAACAGATCGTGATGATCTCGCCCGGCGTCGAGCTGGGGCCGGTTCCGGTGTTCTCCGATCTGGTGTCACTGCAATACGTGCGTCCCGAGGTCGGCGGTGACGTGCTGTTCGGCAACAGTGACCTGTCCGATGTGCTGACCGCCGATCCCGACGACTACCTCAACCGGGCCACCGAAGATTTCATCGATCTCACCGTCGAGAAGGTGGGCACCCGATTTCCCGGCTTCACCGGCGCAGCCATCACCTCGAGCTATGCGGGGTGCTACGACGTCACCCCGGATTGGAATCCGGTCATCTCCGCCGGCGGGCGGGACGGGCTGTTCGTGGCTGCCGGTTTCAGCGGCCACGGGTTCAAGATCGCACCGGCCGTCGGGCGCCTGGTCGCCGACCTTCTCGTCGACGGCCACAGCAGCGATCCGCGGATACCCGAGACCGATTTCCGGCTGTCCCGCTTCGCCGAGGGAGAGTTGCTGAAGAGCCCGTATCCGTATGTGGGTGCGGGGCAGATGCGATAGTGCGCTTGTGACCGATCTGCTCCGCAATCAATCGGGGACCGCCCGCGATCGCGACCCGCACGAGCCCGTCGCCGATCTGGAGTTCGAGACCGCGATCGCCCGCAACGTGCGGCAGCTACGCCAGCAGCTGGGGCTCTCCGTCGCCGACATGGCGACCAGGGTCGGCATCTCGAAGGCGATGATGAGCAAGATCGAGAACGTACAGACCTCGCCGAGCCTGTCCACGCTGGCGTTGCTGGCCAAGGGTTTCGACGTGCCGGTGAGCACGCTGTTCCGTGGCGCCGACGTGGAACGGCCGGCCGCCTTCGTCAAAGCGGGTACCGGGGCGCGGATCGTGCGCAACGGCACGAAAGCCGGTCACGAGTACGAACTGCTCGGATCGCTACGGGGCGAACACAAGCGGCTGGAATGCCTGCTGGTGACACTGTCGGAGAAGAGCACGACCTATCCCCTGTTCCAGCATCCCGGCACGGAGTTCATCTACGTACTCGAAGGCGTCATGGACTACGCCCACAGCCGCTCGGTATACCGGCTGCATCCCGGCGACTCACTGCAGATCGACGGTGAGGGCGCTCACGGTCCCGCGGATCTGATCGAGGTGCCGATCCGATTCCTGTCGGTTATCGCGTTTCCCGATTCCCAGGTCTAGCCGACTGGCCCTTGCCGTCCGACGCCGCCGTTCGGGCGCTGGAGTCGCCGGACGTGCGCGACGCGCTGGGCCGCTTGCCACCCCTGGGTGTGACGGTCTGCTGCGCACCGGTGACCGGCTGTGACCGTCGGCTCTGGCCGACGGCCGGATTCGTCGCCTTCGACGGCGAAGCGACGGACAGCGCTGACTGCTTCGGTGCACTGGCAGCCGCTGGCTGCGGGGACTCCGCCGGCGGCGTGATCTGCAGCGCTTTCGCAATGGACGGCCCGATCGACAGCAGGAGGCCGAGCGGCCCGGGATTCAGCAGTCCGAAGGCCAGCTGAAACAGCGGGGTGGAGCAGCAGTTGAACGCGGTGTCCAGAAAGACGGCGGGCGCATCGATGAACGCCTGCAGCACGGTCTGCGGGGTGGACGGGTACTTGGCGGTGTCTGCGATCAGTTGCACGATCATCACGCCGGGAGCGATGAACGGCCCGATCAAGGTGAGCGGCGCCAACACCGCGAGGGTGCCGATCACGCCGAGTGCAGCCGCGGCGTGGTCACCCATCGTCTGCACGATCTTCAGGGGGGTGCCGCCGTCCTCCCCGACGAGCCAGTGCGAATAGGTGGTGAAGTTCTTCGCCACCTGGGTCAGGATCGGGGCGGGCGGGTAGTTGACGACCAACGACACCAGATTGGCGATATCGGCCTGCACATTCGTCTGCAGGGTCTGCCACGCGCCGGTGAGGGCGACCGGGACGGCCTGCGCAGCCGGCACCGGATTGGCCGGCAGTGGCGCCAGGGCGATGGTCGCGGCGACGGTCATCGACACCCCCGTCGCGAGCATGGAGCGAACACTCAATTCCACGGACAACCCCCGATCACGGCTTGCGACGTGGTCAATTTACCTGGGCAGCGAACTCTTGGCCGCAGAACGAGCACTCTGCACCGGGAACCGGCGATCGCCGCTCTGGGCGGAGACGCGCTGTCGAGAGTCGGCTCAGCCGAAGTCGCCGGTGGCTCAGCCACCACGGACCGGCCACGCGACTGGGCCACACCCGCATGGGCGAAAACCATCAGTTCTTCGAAGGTTCGAGATGCTTGAACGCGCAAATTCACCAAACCGACTTTTGGCCAGCTGCGCGGTCGGGAGTAAAGTAGCGACTTGTGCAGCGGGTGCTCCTCCTCGGACGCCGCGACGGGGTCTGATCCAGACTGGCTTCCCGTCGCGGGTGTTTCGCGATGCGCCGGTCTGAATCCAATCCAAGACACCCGGAGCCAATCGTGACCACCCACAAGCCGTCCTTTGATTCAGTGGACGCCTACGTATCTGCCCGCACCATCTCCACCCCCGCCGGCCCGCGACGCGATGGCCAGCCTTCCTGGAACACCCAGCGCAACTCGTCGATGCCGGTCAACCGGTACCGCTCGTTTGCCAGTGAAGTCGAACCGGTCACCCTGCCGGACCGCACCTGGCCCGACAAGGTCATCGAGCACGCACCGTTGTGGTGTGCGGTCGATCTGCGCGACGGCAACCAGGCGCTGATCGATCCGATGAGCCCGGCCCGCAAGCGCCGCATGTTCGAACTGCTGGTCAACATGGGCTACAAGGAGATCGAGGTCGGTTTCCCGTCGGCCAGCCAGACCGATTTCGACTTCGTCCGCGAGATCATCGAGCAGGGCGCCATCCCCGACGACGTCACCATCCAGGTGCTGACGCAGTGCCGCCCGGAGTTGATCACCCGCACCTTCGAAGCCTGCGCGGGAGCGCCGCGAGCGATCGTGCACTTCTACAACTCGACGTCGATCCTGCAGCGCCGCGTGGTGTTCCGCGCCGACCGCGAGGCTGTCAAGAAGATCGCCACCGACGGCGCCCGGCTGTGTGTGGAGGAAGCGGCGAAATACCCCGGCACCCAGTGGCGCTTCGAGTACTCCCCCGAGTCCTACACCGGCACGGAGTTGGAGTACGCGGTCGAGGTGTGCAACGCCGTTGCCGAGATCGTGCAGCCCACCCCGGACGTACCGCTGATCGTCAACCTGCCGGCGACCGTCGAGATGGCCACTCCCAACGTCTATGCCGACTCGATCGAGTGGATGCACCGGCACTTGACCCCGCGAGACTCGATCATCCTGAGCCTGCACCCGCACAACGACCGCGGAACCGCGGTCGCCGCAGCAGAATTGGGCTACCAGGCCGGTGCGGACCGCATCGAGGGATGCCTGTTCGGCAACGGTGAGCGCACCGGCAACGTCTGCCTGGTGACGCTGGGCCTGAACCAGTTCTCCCGCGGGGTTGATCCGCAGATCGACTTCTCCAACATCGACGAGATCCGCCGCACCGTCGAGTACTGCAACCAGCTGCCCGTGCACGAGCGGCACCCCTACGGCGGGGACCTGGTGTACACCGCGTTCTCCGGCAGCCACCAGGACGCCATCAACAAGGGCCTGGACGCGATGAAAGTAGCTGCCGACGAAGCAGATTCGGATGTCGACGACATCCTGTGGCAGGTGCCGTACCTGCCGATCGATCCCAAGGACGTCGGCCGCACCTACGAGGCCGTCATCCGGGTCAACTCGCAGTCCGGCAAGGGCGGCGTCGCCTACATCATGAAGGCCGACCACGGACTGGTGCTGCCGCGCCGGCTGCAGATCGAGTTCTCCCAGGCCATCCAGGCGATCACCGACGGTGAGGGCGGCGAGGTGTCGCCCAAGGAGATGTGGGACGCGTTCGCCGACGAATACCTGTCACCGGTACGGCCGTTGGAGCGCATCCGCCAGAAGGTCGTCGGCGCCGAGGTCGACGGCGGTACCGATGTCATCGAGGCCGTCGTGAAGATCGACGGCACCGAGACCGAGATCACCGGCCAGGGCAACGGACCCCTGGCCGCGTTCGTCGACGCCCTGGGCACAGTCGGTTTCGACGTCAGCGTGCTGGACTACTCCGAGCACGCGATGTCGGCGGGCGAGGAAGCCGCCGCGGCCGCCTACGTCGAGGCATCGATCGGCGGGCGCACGGTGTGGGGCGTGGGCATCGCGACATCGATCACGACGGCATCGCTGCGAGCCGTGGTCTCCGCGGTGAACCGAGCTGCCCGAATCGGCGCCATCCCAACGACTTAAGGTTCTCCCGACAATGTGAGGAGTAGGTCATGGACTGGGGTTCGACATGGGATTTCCTCTGGCACTTCCTGATCATCTTCGCCTGGATTGCCTACCTGCTGGTGTTGTTTCAGATCCTGGTGGACCTGTTCTGGCGTGATCACACGACATCCGGCTGGATCAAGGCCGTCTGGGTGATCTTCCTGATCGTGTTCCCATGGGTGACAGCGCTGATCTACCTGATCGCCCGCGGTCAAGGCATGACCGAACGCGCGCGCGAAGCCGCGATAGCGGCGAAGAAGGACACCGACGCGTACATCCGCGAGGCCGCCGGGCGTTCGCCCGCACAGGAGATCGAGCATGCCAAACAACTCTTGGATGCCGGAACCATCTCCCAGCAGGAGTTCGAGTCACTGAAGGCCAAGGCCCTCAGCTAGATTCGGCGGTCTGGTGCGAAGCGACCCCGGAAACTCAGGTTTCGAACACCACATCGAGCACGCGGTCGATCAGCCCGGCAGGGTCATATCCGTCGGGCTGATCGATCGTGAGGTTGCTGAACGTCAGCCCGTTCAGCAGCCGGGTCAACTGGTCCACCTGCTCGGGTGATGCGTCGATAGCTGCCGACGCGAGGATCAACCCGGCCGTCTTCATCGCGGCGTGCTGCAATTCGAAGAGGAACGGTCGCAGTTCGGGTCGGCGGGTGGCCTCGATGAACAGCTCGAAACGCGCCAGATGCCGTCGGCGCGCAGCCTCGTCGGGATCGGCCACCATCCGCGTCAGCAATGCGGCCACCCCGGCCCGGTCCATCGGTGACGGCAGCGCGGACGTGAGCACTTCCACATGACGCCAATGCATGTCGACCACGTGTGCGGCGGTCGCCTCCAGCAGGGCCAGCCGGGTCCGGAAGTAGTTCGACGTGGTTCCCGACGGTAGGCCGGCGCGTTCGTCGACCTGACGGTGGGTGAGGCCGCCGATCCCCGCGTCGACGATGATGTCGATCGCGGTATCGAGGATCGCGGTCCGGCGTTCTGGGTTGGGCGGCATCAGGAATGCCAGCGTAGCCGCCCGATCAGGGCACCGCAGGCACCATCGTCGTGGTCACGGCCCCGGAAACCTCCGCAGGCGGCGGCGGGGTGGGGGTAGGGAATTTCGATTCCTGCCCCGAATCGGCCGTGGTGTGGGTGGTGGCCGCAATATCGGCGCCGTCGGTGACGGCGAACAGCGCGAGCATCGCGATCGCCCCTGCACCGATCAGGGCGGTGAGTGTCTGTTTGTTCAATTTTCAGCCTCCTGCCAACAATGCTGTCAGTGGCCCCAACTCGACGGTACGCCAACATATTTCGCCGAAAGCCTCGCCTCAGGGTCTTGGGGACAGATACACAGGATCCTGCGAGGGTTCCTACTGCCGCGCTTGGGCCGCCACCAGCTCCGAGATGTCAGTCGAGGAGACCGGCATCGAAAAGTAGTAGCCCTGTCCGATGTCGCAGTTGTGTTCGCGCAGCCATGAAGCGGTTTCGGCGTCCTCCACACCCTCGGCGACCACCGTGATCCCGAGATTGTGGGTCAGATCGATCACGGCGCTGACCACGGCCGCCGCCCTGGCGTCCGTCGCGACCGAGGCGATGAAATGGCGATCGAACTTCACTTCGTCGATCGGCAGATCGCGCAGGTAGCTCAAAGCTGAATAGCCGCTGCCGAAGTCATCGATCGCAATCCGGATCCCGTCGTCGCGCAGCTGTTGCAGCACGCTGGTCACCCGGCCCACCTCGTCGAGCACCAGATCCTCGGTGATCTCGATGGTCAGCAGTCCGGGCGGCAGATTCCGTTCCTGCAGTACCCGCCGCACGGTGTCGGGCAATCGCGCGTCGCGCAGCAGCGGTGCGAACAGATTCACCGCGACCGGGACTTCCAGCCCCATGGACGCCCACCGCGCACAGTCGTCGAGAACCTTCCGGAACACCAGATCGGTGACCGGACGCATCAACCCGTGACGCAGGATCAGCGGCATAAACGCCCCTGGCCGAAGCACATTCAGCCGTGGGTGCGGCCAGCGCAGCAGCGCCTCCACACCCGCGATCCGTCCGGTCCGGAGGTCCAGCTTGGGCTGATAGACCATCTCGAGGCCGCCGCGGTCGATCGTGCGACGCAGTTCGCCGAGCAGCCGCACCTGTTCGGCGCCGCTCTTGGCCGACCGGGGTTCGCCGTCGCGGGCCAGTTCCTCGATGTCCGGATCGAGCAGCGTCATGTCCGCGCTGAACGTGTGCACCGTCGAGTTGCGTGATCGCTTCGCGAAGTACATGGCGGTGTCGGCACGTTTCACCAGATCCTCGGCTGTGATGTCGTTGTCCGCCAACGACGTAACAGCCATCCCTGCGCTGGGGTGCATCAGCACCTCATGTCCGTCGATCAGGAACGGGGTGTCGAATGCGGCGATCACACGCTCGCACACCAGGTGCGCCTCGTCGACGTCGCCCTCGAGCAGCAAGGCGAACTCGTCACCGCCGAGCCGTGCCACCGTATCGCCGGCGCGCAGACAACTTGCGATGCGCTCACCGACGCGGATGAGCAGGCTGTCGGCAGCGGGATGCCCCATGCTGTCGTTGATCAGCTTGAAGTCGTCGAGATCAAGCGACAACACCGCGACGCACCGATTGTCGCGGCCGCGCAACGCCATTGCGTGCGCAAGCCGATCCTGGAACAACGTGCGATTAGCCAGCCCGGTCAGCGGATCACGCAACGCCTGATCGGCTGCGGCCGCGAGCAATCGCCGGTTCTCCCAGCCCGAGAGCACCTGTCGGGCGCAGATGAGGGTCATCAGAATGGGAACCAGGATCCGCAGCAGACCGGTCATGACAAGCGCTGGACCCACGGTGCCGGCGATCAGCAGCGGCACATAGGGCAGCCACAACGCGATCGAGGATTGCGGGACCGGCGTCGGCAGGACCGGTGGGCGCGGCCGGCGACTCAGCAACGCGGCCGCACCGAAGCACGACATTCCCAGTACCCAGCCGATACTCGTGATGTGTCCCGGGTGATACCGGTTGGAGCCTTGCAGGAACGCGAATGCGACTCCGGAGAACGCCATCAGCGTGACCCCGCCCATCAGAAGCCACATCACAACGCTGTTGACTGCGCCGGCTCGGACGACGAACACCACCGCCCCGACGAACACGAACAGGATGAACAGCGGGTACAACAGCGCGCGCCCCTGCTCGACGGTGCCCACTCCGGTGGCCTGATACACGTTGCCGAGCACCACCACCCACAACACGAGGAACAACGACGTGGCGACGATCAACGCGTCGAACAACAGCCGAATACGTGAACCCTGCATGGGTTCGGCCGGGAATTGCAGGAAAGCGACCGGAGCCAACACGACGAAGATCAGGTAGAGGAAGTCCGCCGGCGACGGGAACAAACTGCGTTCCAACACCAGAGTCAGATATGCGCGCGTCAGCTCGCCTACGGTCCACGCCGCCAAGGCGATGGCCATGGTGGTCCAGGCGAGGCGGTTTCGTCCGTGGGCGGCACGGGCCGCGACAGCCGCGCACACCGCTGCGTAAGCCCCGAAAGCGGCGAAAGCCACTCCGTCGACGATGCGGACGGCATCGTCGCCGCCCCAGGTGAACGCGAATTCCAAAGCGAGCAGCAGACAGCTGAGCGCCGATACGAGGATGGGCACGGCCGACTGCAGCGGGCTCCTGCGATCGTCCACGGCATCATCACCTCGGTGGACGATGCTAGTGGCGCGACCAGTTAGAAAAGGGCGAACTGCTGACCCTGGTCGACCGAGGGCACGAAGTCGTCGAGTCCGGTGCCATTGGCCACCGAATCGACCGAATCCATGAACTGCCGATCGGACACCACCGGAACCCCGAGTTCCCGGGCCAGATACCCCTTGCCCTGCTCGGGCGTGCGCGCGTTGCAGATGACCAGCGAGGTCTCCGGGTCGACGGCATCGGAGTAGGCGAGGCCGGCGTGGATGATGCGCTCCACGAGTTCTTCGTGGGTCCGATCCACCTCGGCCGACAGCGCGACGCGCATGCCTTGCACCAACGGCGCACCCCGTCGGTACGGCCCCGGGTTCTGGTACGGGCATGGCATCCGGGAGGCCAGCATTTTCAGCGGCCGCAGCTCATCATGGGTGACCCTGCCGTTGGGCCAGCGGCGCCGGGTCACCGGCCGCACCGGCAACCAGACCTCGCGCTCACGAGCACGCTGCAACGCCGGACTCAACACCCGAGACAGCACCAGGGCGTCGTCGAACGCGTCGTGGGCGCGGGTCTGCGGTACCGCCCAGTGCCGCGCCAGCGTCTCGAGCCGCAGGTTGTCCAGGCCGAGGTCGAGCCGTCGAGCGAGCTCAACGGTGCACATGACGGTATCGACCGGCAGCGCCGTCTCGGCGAGCTCAGCCTCGCTGGACAGGAACGCGTAGTCGAACGCGACGTTGTGGGCGACCAGCGTGCGGCCGTGCAGGAGATCGATGACATCGGGGGCGATGTCGGCGAACGTCGGCTGGTCCTCCAGCATCTCGGCGGTGAGGCCATGAATGTGGGTGGGGCCGGGATCGACACCGGGATTGAGCAGGCTGACCACGGAATGCTCGACGCGGCCGTCGGGATCCAGCGCCAGCGCGGCGAGGCTGATGACCCGGGCGTGGCCGGGCCGAAAACCGGAGGTCTCGACGTCAACCACGACCCAGCCGTCCCCCGGCTCGCGGGCTGGTCGACCCCAGGTGTGGCTCACACAGTCAGGATGGCACGCAGGTCCGACAGTCCCCGGGACATCGAATCCGTGTCGGCCGGCCCGTCATTTCACGCATAAACTGCCTTGCGATGCCCAGGCCGACCATGACACTGCGGGGGCGCGCCGCGCTGGCCGCCGGATCCGCCGCGCGCTGGGCTTCCCGGGCGACCGGGCGCGGTGCCGGCGCCATGATCGGCGGCCTCGTCGCGATGACGTTGGACCGCTCGATCCTGCGCCAACTCGGGAGCGGGCGGCGCACCGTCGTCGTGACCGGCACAAACGGCAAATCCACCACCACCAGGATGACCGCGGCCGCGTTGGCGACGCTGGGGCCGGTGGCGACCAACGCCGAGGGCGCCAACATGGACGCCGGGCTGGTGGCCGCGCTCGCCGGCACCCGGGACGCGGCGCTGGCTGCCCTCGAAGTCGACGAGATGCACGTGCCGCACGTCGCTGATGCGGTGGACCCGGCGGTGATCGTGCTGCTGAATCTGTCCCGCGATCAGCTGGACCGGGTGGGTGAGATCAACCACATCGAGCGCACGCTGCGGGCCGGGTTGGCCCGTCACCCCGATGCGATCGTCGTCGCCAATTGTGACGACGTCCTGATGACCTCGGCGGCCTACGACTGTCCTCGGGTGGTGTGGGTGGCGGCGGGCGGCGGCTGGGCCAACGACTCGGTCAGCTGCCCGCGCAGCGGCGAGGTGATCGTCCGCGACGGGGTGGACTGGTACTCGACGGGTACTGATTTCAAGAGGCCCAGCCCGCAGTGGTGGTACGACGACGCCACGCTGTACGGCCCGGACGGGCTGGCGGTGCCGATGCGGCTCTCGCTGCCGGGCACGGTCAACCGCGGCAATGCCACCCAGGCGGTGGCCGCCGCGGTGGCGCTGGGCGCCGACCCCGTTGCGGCGGTGGCCGCCGTCTCCGGGGTGGACGAGGTCGCCGGCCGCTACCAGACCGTGCCGATGGGTGACCACACCGCGCGCATTCTGCTGGCCAAGAATCCGGCCGGATGGCAGGAGGCACTGTCGATGGTCGACAGGAGCGCCGACGGTGTGGTGATCGCGGTCAACGGTCAGGTGCCCGACGGGGAAGACCTGTCCTGGTTGTGGGACGTCAACTTCGAGCATTTCGAGGATGTGCCCGTCGTCGCCGCCGGTGAGCGGGGAACGGACCTGGCGGTGCGACTCGGGTATGCCGGTGTCAGTCATACGTTGGTGCACAACACGATTGACGCAATCTCCTCGTGTCCGAAGGGTCACGTCGAAGTCGTCGCGAACTACACGGCGTTCCTGCAGCTGACGCGGACACTCGGGAGGATGCGTGCCTGAGACCGTACGGATCGGGCTGGTGCTGCCCGACGTGATGGGCACCTATGGTGACGGCGGCAATGCCGTCGTGCTCCGAAAGCGATTGCAGCTACGCGGAATTCCGGCCGAGATCGTCGAGATCACGCTGGCCGACCCGGTGCCCGACTCGCTGGACCTTTACACCCTCGGCGGCGCCGAGGACTATGCACAGCGACTTGCCACCAAACACCTTCTGACGCATCAGGGTTTGCAGCGGGCGGCCGCCCGCGGCGCTCCCGTGCTGGCAATCTGCGCGGCGATCCAGGTGCTGGGGCATTGGTATGAGACCTCGGCCGGCGAGCGGGTCGAGGGGGTTGGCCTGCTGGATGTGACGACTTCACCGCAGGAGAAGCGCACGATCGGCGAGGTGGTGTCCACGCCGCTGGTCGACGGGTTGACGCAGCCGCTGACGGGTTTCGAAAACCACCGCGGTGGAACGGTTTTGGGTCCTGACGCTCTGCCGCTGGCGACGGTCGTCAAAGGCGCGGGAAACCGCGAGGGCGACGGATACGACGGCGCCGTGCAGGGCAGTGTGGTCGCGACCTACCTGCACGGGCCATGCCTGGCCCGCAATCCCGAGCTGGCCGATCTGCTGCTGTCGCGGGTGGTCGGACCGCTGGAGCCCCTCGAGTTGCCAGAGGTCGAGCAGCTGCGCCGCGAGCGGCTGGCCGCCCCCCGCCGGATGTAATCCCTTTTTTTGGCGCCCAAACCGACATTACGCAGCGAAAGTGCGAGTAGATCGCGTCATTTCGTCGATCTCGGCGCCGCCACGGCGAAGATATGCTTCCTTCGCGCGCCATAGAACCTCGGCAGGCCTGTCTTCGGCGATGACGCGAATGACTTCCCACCCGAGCCGCTCCAACATCGGTATACGACGGATATCTCGCACGTATTGGCGCCTGTCGCTGCGGTGTTGGTCGCCGTCGTACTCGAAAGCCAGCTTGAGCGCGCGGTAGCCCATGTCCAGGTATGCAATGGGGACTCCGCCGTCGAGCACCGGAATTTGCGTTTCGGGTGCCGGCAGTCCGCCGTCGATCAGCAGGAGACGAAGCCAGCTTTCTTTTGGCGATGCGGCTCCGGCGTCGATCAACGGCAGGAGTTCGCGCAGTTGCCGGACGCCTCTAACCGGGCCATAGCGCTCCATGATCAGCTCGACACTCTCGGAACAGATTGGTGCCACACGCATTAACGCGTCCAGCCGCGCGAGCGCCGTCGCGCGTTTCTGATATCGACCCAGGTCGAAGGCGGTGCGCGCGATGGTCGTCACCGGCAAACCATCCACGGTCGTGACTTCGTCGTCGCTCACACGATCCATTCGGACTGTCAGCCCGGGTTGTCGTCGTCGTTCGCCCACGAGCACTTCGATCACTACGTCGTCGTCGACCCATTGAGCGCCATGCAATGCCGAGGCGGCGACGCCACCGATTACACCCGTTCGGTCGGTATACAGCCACGCGCCGAGCGCGCGGTCGCACACGGATGGCGTGGCGTACTTCGGGATGTAGACGCCTCGATACATCTGCCGGTACCAACGCTGCAGATCGTGGCGGGAGCGGCCACCGGCCAGCCATTCCCTGCCCAGAAATACTTCAGTCATGTCGGCATCGTCGCTGCGGGGTCCGACAACTCGCCGAGATCGACGAAATGTTGCGATCTACTCGCACTTCTTCTGCGAAGTGTCGGTTTGGGCGATCAGGCGGCCGCGCCCACTTCGGGATTGACGTCGGCGACACTTTCGAATGTCGGCCGGGCGATGTAGTAGCCCTGGAATAGATGCACACCCAGGTCTTGCAGGCACTCCATCTCTTCACGGCTTTCGATCCCCTCCGCGATGAGCCCGATCCCCAGATCGTCGCTCATCTGGACGATGCCCTTGCAGATGGCCCTGCGCGCCTTGTCCTGGTCGACGTCCCGGACCAGACCCATATCGATCTTGACCAGGTCGGGCTGCAGATCCGCCAACAGGTTGAGTCCGGCATGCCCGGCGCCGAAATCGTCGATGGCGACGGTGAATCCGCGCTGCCGGTAGTCGGCCACGATCGCCTGCAGATGCCCGAAGTCCGCGATCTTCTCCGCTTCGGTGAACTCGAAAACGATCCGGTCCGCAGGAAAGTCGTACGTCTCAGCAGCTTCCAACGTCGTTCGTATGCACAGTTCCGGGCGGTAGACGGCGTTCGGCATGAAATTGACGTTGAGGTAGGTCGAAATCCCCAACTGGGCCGCCAATCTGATCGCCGTGACTCGGCACACCTGATCGAACCGGTACAGGTTGTGGTCGCCGACTTGAGCGAACACCGCCGACGCCGGCTCGTTGCGCACGCCGCGAACCAGCGCCTCGTGCGAGTGGACCTGCTTGGCGTCGCTGTCGAAGATCGGCTGAAAAGCCATCGAGATCTCGAATCCCAAACCGGCACCGTCGACGCAGGCCCCGCAGTTCAGTTGGACAAAGTCGTTGGGCCTCGCCATGTAGGCGATCCTACGGAAGCTAAACCATCTGGCGGCGGCCGGACAGCGCGCGGCCCAGCGTCAGCTCGTCGGCAAACTCCAGGTCGCCGCCCATCGGCAATCCCGATGCGATCCGCGACACCGTCAACCCGGGGATGTCGCGCAGAATCCGCACCAGATAGGTGGCTGTGGCCTCACCTTCGGTGTTCGGGTCGGTCGCGATGATCACCTCGGTGATGTCCACCCCGTCAATCCGTTCGCCAATCCTGTTGAGCAGCTGGCGAATTCGAAGTTGTTCAGGCCCGATGCCGGACAGCGGGTCGAGCGCTCCGCCCAACACGTGGTAGCGCCCGCGGAACTCGCGGGTGCGTTCCACCGCCTGCACATCCTTGGGTTCCTCGACCACGCACACCAGCGCCCCGTCACGCCGCGCGTCACTGCAGATGCGGCACCGATCGGCATCGGAGACGTTGCCGCACACCTCGCAGAACTGCACCCCGTCGCGGACCCTGCCCAGCGCCGCGGTCAGCCGGTCGATGTCCGGCGGCTCCACCGACAACAGGTGGAACGCGATCCGCTGCGCACTCTTGGGACCGACGCCCGGCAGCTTGCCGAGCTCGTCGATCAAATCCTGGACGGGTCCTTCGAACAACGCGTCAGGCCCCCGGAATGCCTGGGGCCTGCCCGGCCAGCGGGCCGAGGTGGGTCTGCGCCAAGATCGTGAACTGACGGGCCGAGTCGGCGAGCGCGCCGACGATCAGGTCCTGCAGCGTCTCGACGTCATCGGGGTTGACGACCTTCGGGTCGATCCGGATCCCGACGACCTCGCCGCTGCCCTTCATCGTCACCTGTACCAGACCGCCGCCGGCCTGGCCGTGCACCTCGGCGGCGGCCAGCGCGGCCTGCGCCTCCATCAGCTTCTGTTGCATCTCCTGGGCCTGCGCCAGCGCGGCCTGCAGACCGGGCATGACCTGGTCGCGCATCTGCTCCGCCTGCTCGCGAAATCCTTCGAGGTTCGGAATCTCACCGGGTTGCATGACAGTCTCCTTGCGTCTCGGTCTCGACTTGGTTTCGCCTGCGAATTCGGGCAGTCAGTGACTTCAAGACTAGACGGCGAAGAGTTACGGTGACGCGCGTGCTTATGTCCGCCCGCGCTCGTGTCGTGGCCGCAGCATGCACCAGCGTCATGCTGGTTGTATCGACGGTGACCAGTCCGCTTGTCCATGCCGCGCCGACCAGCATCGCCGGGATGATCGTGTTCCTCGATCCCGGCCACAACGGGGCCAACGACGCATCGCTGACCAAACAGGTGCCGACCGGCCGGGGCGGGACCAAGGACTGCCAGACGTCGGGAACCACCACCGAGGACGGGTTCCCCGAGCACACCTTCAACTGGGACACCGTCCTGCTGGTCCGCCAGATGCTGACCCAGCTCGGCGTCCGGACAGCGATGTCCCGTGGCAATGACAACCAGGTGGCCGCCTGCGTCGATGAACGCGCGGCGATGGCCAACGCACTCAAGCCGAACGCGATCGTGTCGATCCACGCCGACGGCGGCCCGGCCACCGGGCGCGGCTTCCACGTCAATTACTCCAGCCCGCCGTTGAATCAGGCCCAGGCCGGCCCGTCGGTGCAGCTCGCCCGCGCGATGCGCGACCAGATCCTCGCCGCGGGCATTCCGGCCGCCAACTACATCGGCTCCGACGGTCTCTACGGCCGGGCTGATCTCGCCGGGCTCAACCTCGCCGAATACCCGTCGGTGCTGGTCGAGCTCGGCAACATGAAGAACCCCGCCGACTCGGCACTGATGGAAAGCCCGGAGGGCCGCCAGAAGTACGCCGCCGCCGTCGTTCAGGGCATCGCGGCGTTCCTGGCCACCCAGCCGGCGCGCGCCAGCTAAGCCTTCCCGGCCTCGACGGCCTTCTTGAGGTTGCCCAGCAGTTCGTCCTGAATCCGGCGCAGGCCCAGCGGCGCGAACGTCTTCTCGAAGAACCCGCCGATACCGCCGGCCCCTGTCCACGTCGTCTTCAGCGTGACGCTGGAGCCCGGGCCGGCCGGCGCGACGGTCCAGTTGATCACCATCGAGGAGTTCGCGTCCTTCTCGATGACGGTGTGGCCGGCAACGTCGACGACGGCCTGCACCTCGCGCACCCGCGACTTGGTGGCCTGCAGCTTCCACTTGGCGACGGTCCCCTGGCCCTTGCCGCCCTGCAGCACCTGATAGTCGCTGTACTGCGGCGAGAGGATCTTCGGGCGCACGTTCTGGTAGTCGGCGATCGCGTCGAGCACGGCGGCCGGTTCGGCGTCGATCAAGATCGAACTTGCGGCGCTGACCTGTCCCATCAGGTAAAACTCCTCGGGTGACGGCGGGTTGCAGTGTGATCCACCGGCCGTGCGGTCGCATCGGCTGTGGCTGCGGACTAGCGTAGTCGTGTGCCTGTATCCACAGCACTATCAGCGCATGCCCAGGGCGTGGAGCGGCTTCTGGCCAGCTACCGCGCCATTCCTACGAACGCCCCCGTCCGTCTGGCGAAACCGACGTCCAACCTGTTCCGCGTGCGCGCCAAGAGCAACGCGCCCGGATTGGACGTCTCCGAGCTGACCAACGTGATCTCCGTCGACCAAGCGGCGAAGACCGCGGATGTCGCCGGCATGTGCACGTATGAAGACCTGGTTGCCGCGACCCTGCCCTACGGTTTGTCCCCGCTGGTGGTTCCGCAGCTCAAGACGATCACCTTGGGCGGTGCGGTGACCGGTCTGGGGATCGAGTCGGCGTCGTTCCGCAACGGTCTGCCGCACGAGTCCGTGATCGAGATGGACATCTTGACCGGTTCGGGTGAAGTGGTCACCGCCAGCCGTGACCAGCATCCGGACTTGTTCCGGAGCTTCCCCAATTCCTATGGCACGCTTGGCTATTCGGTGCGCCTGAAGATCGAGCTGGAACCGGTGAAGCCGTTTGTCGCCCTCAAGCACCTGCGGTTCCACTCGCTGCCGGACCTGGTTGCCGCGATGGACCGGATCATCGAGACCGGTGGATACGACGGCGCCAGGGTCGACTACCTCGACGGCGTGGTGTTCAGCGCCGACGAGAGCTATCTGTGCCTGGGCGTGCAAACTCCCACCGCCGGAGCGGTCAGTGACTACACCGGCCAGGACATCTACTACCGCTCGATCCAGCATGACGACGGAGTCAAAGACGACCGGCTGACCATTCACGACTACCTGTGGCGCTGGGACACCGATTGGTTCTGGTGCTCGCGGGCATTCGGCGCGCAGAACCCGAAGATCCGTCGGTGGTGGCCGCGGCGGTACCGGCGGAGCAGCTTCTACTGGAAGCTGATCGCCTACGACCAGCGGTTCAACATCGCCGACCGGATCGAGGCGCGGCACGGCCGTCCGCCCCTGGAGCGCGTGGTCCAGGACGTCGAGGTGCCGATCGAGCATTGCGTCGAATTCTTGGACTGGTTCTTGACCAACGTGCCCATCGAGCCGCTGTGGTTGTGCCCGCTTCGGCTGCGCGATCCGGCCGGCTGGCCGCTGTATCCACTGCGCGCCGGGCACAGCTACGTCAACATCGGGTTCTGGTCCTCGGTACCGATGGGGCCCACACCCGGCCATACGAACCGACTGATCGAAGAGCAGATCGGCAAGCTCCACGGGCACAAGTCGCTGTACTCCGACGCCTATTACAGCCGGGAAGAGTTTGACAATCTCTACGGCGGCGAAACCTATAAGACCGTAAAAAAGACCTACGACCCTGATTCACGGCTGTTGGACCTGTATGCAAAGGCGGTGCAACGACAATGACGACCTTTCATGAGAACCAGGCGCATGCGCCAGGAAAGTTCAAGCTGGCCGAGATCCTCGAGATCTTCACCGCCGGTGGAGAACTGCCGCTGAAATTCACCGCGTACGACGGTAGTTCCGCGGGGCCCGAGGACGCCGAACTGGGTCTGGATCTGCTCACCCCGCGGGGGACCACGTATCTGGCGACCGCACCGGGCGATCTGGGCCTGGCCCGCGCCTACGTCTCGGGTGACCTCGAAATGCAGGGCGTACATCCCGGGGATCCGTACAACCTGCTACGCGCGCTCTCCCACCAGCTGGATTTCAAGCGGCCGCCCGCGCGGGTTCTCGTCGATATCGTGCGTTCGATCGGCATCGAGCACCTCAAGCCGATCGCCCCGCCGCCGCAGGAGGCACTGCCGCGGTGGCGCCGCGTCGCCGAAGGCCTGCGGCACAGCAAGAAGCGCGACGCCGATGCCATCCACCACCACTACGACGTGTCAAACACGTTCTACGAGTGGGTACTTGGGCCGTCGATGACGTACACGTGCGCCTGCTACCCCACCGCGGACGCGACGCTGGAGGAAGCGCAGGAGAACAAGTACCGGCTGGTGTTCGAGAAGCTGCGCCTCCAGCCCGGCGATCGTCTGCTCGACGTCGGTTGCGGCTGGGGTGGCATGGTGCGCTACGCGGCGAAGCACGGGGTGAAGGCGATCGGTGTGACGCTCTCCCGCGAGCAGGCCGCCTGGGCGCAGAAGGCCATTGCCGAGCAGGGCTTGGCCGACCTGGCCGAGGTTCGCCACAGCGACTACCGCGACGTGCTGGAGAGCGGCTTCGACGCGGTGTCGTCGATCGGGTTGACCGAGCACATCGGGGTGGCCAACTACCCGGCGTACTTCGGCTTCCTGAAGACCAAGCTGCGCGTCGGCGGGCTGCTGCTCAACCACTGCATCACCCGCCCCGACAACAAGACCGGCCCCAGCGCGGGTGGTTTCATCGACCGCTATGTGTTCCCGGATGGCGAACTGACCGGCTCGGGCCGCATCATCACCGAAGCCCAGGACGCCGGCCTGGAGGTGGTGCACGAGGAGAACCTCCGCCACCACTACGCGATGACGCTGCGCGACTGGTGCCGCAACCTCGTCGAGCACTGGGACGAGGCCGTCGACGAGGTGGGCTTGGCCACCGCCAAGGTGTGGGGCCTGTACATGGCCGGATCACGGCTCGGATTCGAGACCAATGTCGTTCAGCTGCACCAGGTTCTGGCGGTGAAGCTCGACGAGAAGGGCGGCGACGCCGGGCTGCCGTTGCGGCCGTGGTGGAACACCTAACCTTCTGATCAGTGGTCAGACGGCCGAGCCGGGCAGCTGGCCGCAGCGGTTCTTGATGTCCAGCAACGGTTGTCGAATTCCGGTGATGTCGGAGGCCGTCTGCGGATTGGCGGCCATGTAGGCCTTGACCCGGGCCCGCACCTGGTCGCGCGGTAGGCCGGCCAGGCTGGTGAAGAACGCGTTCACGTCGGGGTGGGTGAACAGGTACGCCGAAGTCGCGGCCTGCACGCCGGTGCGCACACCTTCCAAATCGGCCGCGGTGCAGTTCGGCGGTGGCGGCGGGGCGTCAGGATCTGCTGCCGCAGAGGGAAGTTGGCCGAACAGGGCCACTGCGAGCGCCCCACACCCGGCGAGCGTCGCCGCAATTCGACGACTGTCGATGATCATGCACCGACGTTAAAGGTGCTGACACACAAGCGCTTCACAGCACAGCAGATCCACAGCGGACCACGAGATCGCGCACAGAACTGCTAACCCTCGATCTTGCGGGCGCCCAACTCGGTCTGCAGTAGCTCGAGAGCCACTTCCTCCGGATCACGCCGCGGCGCCGAGTCATCGTCGCGGCCGACCTCGGCGATCATGCTGTCCTCTTCGGCCCGCTGGCGGTCGACCGGGTCTGGCTCGGGCTCCGGCGGCAGCGGCTGCTCGGCCTGCTGCACCGGCTGGCCGACGCCGACCTCGCACCGCACCCGCCAGTCCACGCCGAGCGCATCTTTCAACGCGTCACGGATGACGTCGGCGTTGCGCTGCTCGCACAGGCGCTTGGCCAGCGGTGCCGACTCGTGGCCGAGGATCAGCGTGTTGTTCTCGACCGCCCGCACGATCGCGCCGGCCAGCATCACCTCGGTGGTGCGGCTGCGCTGACGGACCTTCTCCCGCACCGTCGTCCACATGGTCCGCACGGCGGCCGCGCCCGGTTCACCGGTGGCAGCAGCGGCGGCCGGTGCCGCAGCGGGTTCGGTGGCCCGCGGCGCAGGTGTGGCCTCGGGCACGGGATCCGGTGCGGCCACCGGTTCGGGCCGTGCGACCGGTTCGGGTCGCGCAATCGGCTCCGGCTTGGCGATCGGCTCAGGGACGGGCTGCGGTGCGGGCGGCTCGACCACCGGTGCCGGCGCGGGCGCCGGGGGCGCGGGGGCTGCTGCCGGCTCGGGCGCCGCCGGGGCCTGCTGTGTCTTGCGCACATACTGCTTGGCCGGAGCCGCCGCCGGTGCACCGGAATTCAACCCGGCCTCACCCGCCGGGATAGTGATCTCCATCCGGGTCTCGATGCGTTCGATCCGCTGCAGCAGCGCCGATTCGGTGTCGCTGGCCGACGGCAACAGAAGCCGGGCGCAGACCACCTCCAGCAGCAACCGTGGTGCCGTCGCGCCGCGCATCTCCCCCAGCCCCGCGTGCACCACCTCGGCATAGCGGGTCAGTGTCGCGGGCCCGATCTTCGCGGCCTGCTCGCGCATCCGCTCCAGCACGTCGTCGGGAGCGTCGACCACACCGCGGGTGGCAGCGTCCGGAACTGCTTGCAGCACAATCAAATCGCGGAACCGCTCGAGGAGGTCGACGGCGAAGCGGCGCGGATCATGTCCGGCGTCGATCACCGACTCCACCGCACCGAACAGCGCAGCCGCATCGCCTGCGGCGAGCGAGTCGACGGCGTCGTCGATCAGGGCCACATCGGTGGCGCCCAGCAGCGCGAGCGCGCGCTGATAGTGCACGCGGTTGCCCTCAGCACCGGCGAGCAGCTGGTCCAGAACGCTCAACGTGTCGCGGGGCGAGCCGCCACCGGCCCGGATGACGAGCGGATACACCGCATCGTCGACGGTGACGCTCTCCGAGGCGATGATCTTCTCGATCAACGCGCGCATGGTCTTCGGGGCCAGCAGCCGGAACGGGTAGTGATGGGTGCGCGACCGGATCGTCGGCAGCACCTTCTCCGGTTCGGTGGTGGCGAAGACGAAGATCAGGTGCTCGGGCGGCTCCTCGACGATCTTCAGCAGCGCGTTGAAGCCGGCGGTGGTGACCATGTGCGCTTCGTCGACGATGAAGATGCGGTAGCGCGACTGCGCGGGCGCATAGAACGCCCGGTCCCGTAGCTCGCGGGTGTCATCCACACCGCCGTGGCTGGCGGCGTCGAGTTCGACGACGTCGACCGAGCCCGGGCCGTTCGGGGCCAGCGCCACGCAGGAATCGCACACCCCGCACGGCGTCGGTGTCGGTCCCTGCTCGCAGTTCAGCGAGCGGGCGAGGATGCGTGCGGAGGACGTCTTGCCGCAGCCGCGCGGTCCGGAGAACAGATACGCGTGGTTGATCCGATGCGCCGACAGCGCGGTCGAGAGCGGTTCAGTGACGTGCTCCTGGCCCACCACCTCGGCGAAGGTTGCCGGCCGGTACTTGCGGTAGAGCGCCACGGGTGAAGGCTACCGACCGTCGGTGACAGCCGCGGACCCCAGCATGGACTCGGTGGCCGCCAGCAACGCGCAGGTGGCCAGGCCGTCGATCGCGTCGGTCAAATCCGACACCGGCGGGAACGTCGGCGCGATCCGAATGTTCTTGTCGTCCGGATCTTTTCGATAGGGGAACGACGCGCCGGCCTCGGTGACCGCGATGCCGGCGTCCTTCGCCAGCGCGACGGTCCGCTTGGCCGTCCCGGGCAGCACATCAAGGCTGATGAAGTAGCCGCCCTTGGGCTCGGTCCAGGACGCGACCTTCGAGTCGGTGAGCCGCTTGTCCAGGATGTCCAGGGCGAGCGCGAACTTCGGCGCCAGCAGTTGCTGGTGGCGTTGCATGTGCAGCCGCACCCCGTCGGCGTCTTTGAAGAACAACAGGTGCCGAAGATGGTTGACCTTGTCGGGGCCGATCGACTTCTTCCCGGCGTGCTGCAGATACCAGGCGATGTTGCCCAGCGAGCCGCCGAAGAAGCTCACCCCTGCCCCGGCGAAGGTGATCTTCGAGGTGGAGGCGAAGACATAGGGCCGGTGCGGGTTGCCCGCCTTGTCGGCCAGGCCCAGGATGTCGACCTGCCGCGGGAAGTCCAGCGTCAGCGTGTGCACGGCGTAGGCGTTGTCCCAGAACAACCGGAAATCCGGTGCGGCGGTGTGCATTTGCACAAGCCTGCGGACCACCTCCCACGAGTACGTGGTGCCGGTCGGATTGGAGAACACCGGTACGCACCACATGCCCTTGATCGCGGGGTCGGCGGCGACGAGTTCTTCGATGAGGTCGACGTCGGGGCCGTCCTCGTTCATCGGGACGCTGATCATCTCGATGCCGTAGCTCTCGGTGATCGCGAAGTGCCGGTCGTATCCCGGAGCCGGGCACAGGAACTTGATCGCCGGCTCCTGGCTCCAGGGCCGCGGTGAGTCGACACCACCGTGCAGCAGCGAGAACACCACGATGTCGTGCATAAGTTCCAGGCTCGCGTTGTTGCCGGCAATCAGATTGGGCACCGGGATGCCGAGAAGGTCACTGAAGATGGAGCGCAGAGCGGGCAGCCCGTGCAGGCCGCCGTAATTGCGGGTGTCGGTGCCGTCCTCGTCGCGGTATTGCTCACCGGGCAGGCTCAACAGCGCGTTGGACAGGTCGAGCTGCTCTGCCGACGGCTTGCCCCGGGTGAGATCCAACGACAGCTTCTTTGCCTGCAGGTCGGCGTAGTTCTGCCGCTGCAATTCGTGCTGGGCTCGCAACTCATCGGGGCCCAGGGAGTGGAACGACACCATGCGCCTTTCACGAAGGGGACCCCGCGCACCCGCCAGAGCCCATTGACCCTTGCTGCCTTCCGGCCCTGGGGGAGTTCACAGGATAGACGCCGCGCGGGGTCCGTTGCGAGTGTAATACCCACGGGCGGGTGGCCCGCCGCGGAGGCGGCAAGTCACAGCTGAGCCAGGCAGTCGGGGCGAGACACTTCCCGAGTCCGCTACCATTGCCGACGGAGGATTCGCCTAGTGGCCTATGGCGCTCGCCTGGAACGCGGGTTGGGTTAACAGCCCTCAGGGGTTCAAATCCCCTATCCTCCGCACCTGATCCGAGGTGCGACTGGGGGGTCACAGCACCTGGTCGCACCTCGGATTTTGACTTGAGGAGGGGTATGGGGCGCGTCGGCGCGACTGCACTTCAGCTGGTGCTGTGGGTGCTTGCCGGAGCTCTGTACTTCTTGTTCGTGCTGCCCCGCTGGTGGGAGCTCATGGGCGACACCACCCACACGCTGGGCACGGTTCTGCGCATCGTCACGGGTGTGCTGTTCGCGCTCGCAGCGCTGCCGGTGTTGCTCACTCTGCTGCGCAGCCGCAAGCCCGAGGCCGGCACTCCGCAGCCGGCACTGCGGTTGCGGCTGTGGTCGGTGATCCTGCACGTGGTGGCCGGTGTGCTGATCGTCGGAACAGCGGTCGCCGAGATCTGGGTCAGCCTCGACAAGGGCGGCCCGTGGCTGTTCGGCGTCTACGGCGCGGCCGCCGCCATCGCGGTGCTCGCACTGCTCGCCTTCCAGTTGGCGTACACCGCCGAGTTGCCGCCCAAGCCGGCGAAGCCGAAGAAAGAGAAGAAGGCCAAGAAGAAGCGCGGCGAGGCGGCCGACGACTCGCCAGAGACCACCGAAACCGCCGAGGTCGCCGAAGCCGCGGAGTCCGCCGAAGCCACAGAGTCCGCCGAAGCCGAGGCGAAGAGCGAGCCGGCCGTCGAGGACGAGCGGCCCGCCGAGGTGTCGGCCGAGACCGAGCCCGCACCGGAAGCCGAAGCCGAGCCCGAACCTGAGCCCGAACCCGCAGGTGCGCTGCGCAACAAGCGCCCGACCGGCAAGACGAACCATCGCCTGCGCCGCCGCAACCGCGGCAACGTCGCGGTCGACGAGTAGACGACTGTCAAGTTCACCTAAACAACCTTCTGAACTGCACAGCCGACCCTATGCTGAGCGAGTGCCCAACATTTCCCCCTATCGGGTCGTCCAATGGACGACCGGCAATGTAGGAAAGAGCTCCGTCCAGGCGATCACCGCCAACCCCACTCTCGAACTCGTCGGCTGTTACGCGTGGTCAGCAGACAAGGCCGGCCGCGACGTCGGGGAGCTGGTCGGCATCGAACCGCTGGGAATCGCCGCCTCCAACGATGTCGACGCTCTGCTGGCGCTCAAGCCGGACTGCGTGGTCTACAACCCGATGTGGATCGACGTCGACGAGCTCGTCCGGATTCTGTCGGCAGGCGTCAACGTCGTCGCATCGGCGTCGTTCATCACCGGCCAGAACCTGGGCGAGGGCCGGGCCCGCATCGAGGAGGCCTGCAAGGCAGGCGGGTCGACGATGTTCGGCTCGGGGGTGAGCCCCGGCTTCGCCGAGCTGCTGGCGATCGTTGCCGCCACCTCCTGCGATCGTGTCGACAAGATCACCATTGCCGAGTCCGCCGACACCACCCTCTACGACTCCCCCGAGACCGAACGTCCCGTGGGATTTGATATGCGCATCGATGACCCCGAGCTGCAGCCGATGGCCGCCAAGGGCACCGCGGTGTTCGCCGAGGCGGTGCAGCTGGTCGCCGATTCCCTCGGCCTGGAACTGGACGAGATCACCTGCGTATCCGAATACGCCCAGACCACCGAGGATCTGCCGATGGCGTCGTGGACCATCAAGGCCGGCCACGTCGCCGGGGTTTACGCCAGCTGGCAGGGGATCGTCAACGGCAAGACCGTCATCGACATCAACGTGCGGTGGAAGAAGGGCACCACCCTCGAGCCGGACTGGCAGCTCGACGCCGACGGCTGGAAGATCACCATCGACGGACGGCCGACGGTGAACATGCAGGTCGGATTCCTGCCGCCGATGGACATGATCGAGAACGCGAAGTCGCTCGAAGACTTCTTCGTTCTCGGCCACATCATGACGGCGATGCCGCCGATTCACGCGATCCCCGCCGTCGTCGCCGCGCCGCCGGGCATCGCGACCTACAACGATCTGCCGTTGCCGAAGGCCCGCGGTGTGGTGCCGCCGCGCTAGCGGCCGCTAGATGCAGGCGCCGCCGGTCACCAGCCCGAACGGACCGGTGGCCTGAACACAGGCTGCGGGCGGCCCGTAGAACACGGGACCGTAGTCCGGCCCGCGCCAGTCGCCACGGCCGCGGTCATGGTCGTCCCACTCCCAGCCGTCGTGGCCGTGGCCATGTCCCGGGTCGGCGTAGGCGATACCGGCGCCCACGCCCAGGCCGGCCAAGCCGAGCCCTGCGGAAAGTGCTGCTGCAGCTGCGATCTTCGTCAGTGTCATCGTGTTAATCCTTTACGACCTCAAGACCCCGACCCGTCACACCCGTTTTGCAACAGAGCAGATTTTAGTCGAATTCCCCTAGCCGCCAACAACTTAGGGGTTGCGCGCACCAGCATCGGCTCCTCTGTGTTTGCTCATGACTTCCCGTCGGCATCGGCGCGCCTGGTTCTGGCGCGCTCACCGGGTGCCACCATGCAGCCGTGCACAGGCATTGGGGCGCACCGATTTTTGCTGCGGGTGTGATGGCAATCGCAATGCTGGTGACGTTGCCCACTACATCGATCGCGCGGGCCGACTCCTGCCCCGACGTCCAGGTCGTGTACGCCCGCGGAACCGACACCGTCCCTCCGGTCGACCCGGTCGGCCAAGCTCTGGTCAACGCGATCAGCGCACAGCTCCCCGGGAAATCGCTGTCGGTGTACGGCATCAACTATCCGGCGAATCTGGACCTGAGCGGAGGAACCACCACCGGTGCCGCCGACGGCTGGGTCCACGTCCAGAACCTCGTCGCGGCCTGTCCGGCAACCCGCGTGGTGCTGAGCGGCTACTCGCAGGGCGCCGATGTCATCGACCTGCTCACCACCGCCGCGGGCGCGGCATTCGGCACCGCCACCCCCATGCCGGACGCCGTCGCCGGTCACGTCGCCGCGGTCGTGGTGTTCGGCAATCCGTCCCGCAAGATGGGCGGCGGACCGCTGCCTGCCAGGAGCCCTCTCTACGGCGCCAAGGCCCTCGACGTGTGCCTGACCGGAGATCCCATCTGTTCGAACGGCGCGGACCTGCTCGCGCACAGCAGATACGTCACGTCCGGCGCGGTCAATCAAGCCGCACAGTTCGCGGTCAGCCGGCTCTCACGGGCCGCCGGCTGACCCGGTCCTCAGGGTTCCGGGGTGAATTTGGTCGGATCGGCTGTCGGCAGCGTCAGGTTGATGTTGGAGATGTTGATGACGCCGAACGCGGTGAACCTCTCGTACGCGGTCGCCGAGCTGGTGATCTGCAGAGTCAGATCGTCGCTCGGGTCGGCCGCGGTGTAGACGATGTTCTCCATGTTGATGGTTGCGGTGCGAGTGCGCCCATCCATCGTCACCGCCACCGGCGTCACGAGGTTGCCGACGACCAGACCGGTCTTGTTGTCGACCAGCTGCGCGTAGACGAACCGGCTGTTGCCCAGACCTTGGTAGTCGAAGCTCACAGTGGGCGCGCCCAGGTACGTGGTGCCGACCTGGGTCGGGACGGCCACGTTGATCGCATTGCTCGCCTTGGACGCCAGACCCAGCGAGTACGGAATCGCGGCCTGCGGCGCGGGCCCGGAGCCACCGATGATCGGGACGATGCCCAGCGTGCCGCCCGACGCACCGGTCACCGCTTGGTCCGGTGTGCCGAACAAGTCGCTACCCGCGGTGGGAAGGAAGTCGGACTTGTACCAATTCCCGTTCTGATCGGTGAACTGGAAATTGGGCAGGGCGGGCGCGCCGCTGGTGTTGCCGTCCTTCACGTAGTAGTCCAGCCAGGCGAACGTCGAGGCCAAGTTGGGGTTGACGTCGCCGTCGTTGGTCAGGCACACACCGTGTCCGCCGCAGAACCAGATCATCTTCACCGGCGTGCCATAGGGGTTGGCGATGATGGTCTGCGCGTTGTCGATCGCCTGCTGCAGGGTGAACAGGACGTCGACCGTGCCCTGGATCAGCAGCGTCGGCGCCTTCAGCTGGTTCAGCAGAGAGGTGGGACCACTGCCGGCCAACAATGCCTGAGCACTGTTCCCCAGGACCCCGAACAGATCACCGGTGATGATGCCCTGATAGATCAGGTTGTTGATCCGGGCCTTCGACAGCACCAGCGACAGCAGCAGCAGCGACGCGTAGGACGTCTTGAACGCGCCGCCGGGGTACAGCGAGTTGTTCAGCGAGTTCCACGAGATACCCGGGACGATGGCGTCGATCCGCGGGTCGGTGGCTGCGCTGGTGAGCTGAATGCCGCCGCCGTAGGAGCCGCCGACCATCCCGACTCGAGGATCGTTCGGGCCGTCGAGGAGCGAGTTATTCAGTCCGGCAACATAATTGAGGATCGACGAGACATCGCGTGCCTCGAAGAACGGGCTGTCGAGCTGCAGGATGCCGCCGGAGGCGAACTCGCCGCGAGGGTCCCAGGTGACCACGTTGTAGTTGTCGCGCAGCAGCGAGACACCCGGTGTCAGTCCACCGATGCCGTACTGCGTGTACGGGTCGGTCTGGCCGGCGGTCGCCAGGCCGGGGCCGTCGAGAATCGTTGGCGCCGTGTCGGATCCGGTGAGGCCGAGCTTCGGGAACCAGTTGACGCTGATCAGCGTGCCGTCGAAGGACGGCATCTTGTAGGTGTAGGCCACCGGATCGGTGGCGGGCAGCACAGCCGTCGAGTTGAACGTGGCGATCTGCGAGTACCCGATGATCGGCGCGAGCAGGTCCCCGAGGACCGGAGTCTGGTGCAGGACCACGATCACCTGTCCGGCGAGGCCACCGAGCAGGGGGATGCTTTCCAGGATCTGGTCGAATTGGGTCTTCTGAGCCACCAGAATCTTGAACTGCTCGTTGACTGTTCCGCCGAGCACGGACTGGTCGGGCAGATAGCTGAAGTTGCCGAGCGTGTAGTTCGTATCACCGGTCGCGGAGAAGGTGATCTTCCCGCCCTTGTTGGGGCCACTGATCAGCGTGTAGGTCAGGCCGGACGCCCCGGTGGCGTTGGTGGTGCCGTCGATGATGCCGTCATTGATGACCAGTACCGGATTGATCGCAATCGGATTGCTCGCCAGCGCCGACGCGGACGTGCGGCGCTGCAGTGCCGCGAAGGTCAGCGCCAGTGGCGAGTCGACGGAGGGCCTGGGGAGGCCACCGGAGAACGGGTCGAGCACGTCGTGCAGAGCGGTGGTCAGCACTCCGGAGATCGCACTCGGCGACGGCAGCACGGGCAGCTTGGGAGCCAGCGAGGCCACCGCCGTCACTGCTGCGGCAGTCGAACTCACCGACGGTGCGACGACATCTACGCTGCCGCCGGAACTGGATTGCGATCCCGAGTTGTTTGCCGCTGCGGCAGTCGAACTCGTCGTCTGCGCGGACACTGCGGAGTCGGCGCGCACTTGCGCGGGGCCGGCCTTGGAGTGCTTGGAGCTGGTCTTGGCGCCGCCGGTACCGACTGCTTGACCCGACCCGGCAGTGGTCGTCCGCTTGGACGACCCAGTGGATGCCGACGCCCCCTTCGACCCGGTCCCGGACGAGTCCGCGGCGCCGCTCGCAGAGCTCGAATTCGAGCCTGCCGCCGACGATCCCGTCGACCCGTCCGCCCATGCGACGCCGTAACCCGTGGAGAACACCGCGGCACCCACTCCGAGGGCCACCGCCAATCCGCCAACGCGTCCGACAAACTTCGAAGCACCCATGACTTTCTACCTCCCGACCAGCAACGGCGACAGCGCCTCAGCGGAGGGTATGCCTGCGAACGGACGCGGGTTCACGAAACGCCCAAACTGTCAGCAACAAATTTGCTACAGCGACAAAACCGGGCGAGTCGCGTTGCGCGCCAAAGAATCAGGCGTAGTCGAAATGCGTCGCGCCCTGGCCGTCCGACGTCGTGTAGTCGAGGTAAACCGGGCCATGCTGGTACGGGACGTAGCCGGTGTTGATGAGCCCACTCGTGATCACCGTCGGCCTATTCTGCGACGTGACGGTGTAGGAGTACAGCAGCACTCCTTCGGGGGTGTACACCGAGATCCTGGTCCCCACCGGCACGCTGCTGGCGCCGCCGATCATCGAGGACAGGATCGTTCCGTACACGCCGCCGGAGTCGATGATCGCGCCGACGGTCGTCGGGGAGTTGTTGTTGATTTTCACGTTCAGGTAGGCGTCGGGTGCGCCGGACACCGAGGTACGGCTCGGCAGCGGGTTGGGGCCGAACACCATCACGCCGGCGATGCCGAGGAACAGGCTCTGGTAGAGGAACACCCCCTGGCTGAGGTCGCCGGGCAGCGCGGTGGTCGGTAGGCCCTGGGGTCCGGGGCCCGCCGCGTTGGCGCCGATTCCGAGCACGCCGGACGCGCCGCCCAGCTGGTGGAAGAAGGCCAAAGCGGCTGCGGCGTCCTGGGAATCGACGATGTTGACGTTCGTCGGCCCGGAGACGATGCCGTTTCCGAAGTTCACCGTCGTCGTGTACGTGGTGGCCGTGTAGGTGAGGCCGCCGCTGTAGCCGCTGGTGACGGTGCCGGTCGGCGCGCCCAGCGGCGCCGCGTCGCCCACCGAGGCCATGGTGACCACCAGTCCCGACGAGCCGGTGTCGACCAGCACCGGTGTGCTGGGTCCGCCGTTGATCGTGATGTAGACGATCGGCTCAGTGGTGGACCGCATGGTCACCGGGACCAGCGCGTACACCCGGCTGTTGAGCGCGGCCGTACTGACGGCGTTCTGCACCGGCGTGATAGCGCCGGTTCCCTCGAGGGCGCCGACGAGCGGGAGGAACAGTCCCGTGCTGTTGAGCGCGGTGGTGGCCAGCGTCGGGAGCAGCAGTGCGCCGATCAGGCCCACCCCGGCCAGCTCGTGCACGATCGGGATGCCCGAGGTCCTGGCGTAGAGCGACTGGGCCGGAGTGATCGCCGTCCCCCAGGTGTTCAATGCCAGCGCGGCCTGCGACAGCAGCACCTGCGGGACGATCGCCACCAGCCCCGCGGGGATGTTGCCGCTGCCCCAGGTCTGTTGCTGCAGCTCCGCCTGTGCCTGCGCGATCTGCTGCAGAGCCAGGCTCACCGCGACGTTGGCGACCACCGGCGGCGTCGACGGCAACCAGGAGTAGCTGCTGGGAGTCGCATTGGCGGCGGCGGGGGTGGTTGTCACCGCGGCCACCGCGGGCACGCGAGCTGAATGACCGGTCGACGGCGCCGGCGTGGTCGTCGTGGTCGTCGTGGTCGCTGTCGCGCTCGCCGCTTCGGTGGATCCGGTGTCGACGGCGGCCGCCGCGGCCGGTGCGTCACTCGCCGCGGCGGACGACGCCTTGCGCGAGCTGACGTTTCCGCCCGACGACGTCACGGCACTGTTCCGCGCCGAGCGGGCGGTGGACTTCTTCACCGCGGTCGAGTCGGTGGCGCTCCACGACGTCGAGCTGCTTTCCGAGCTGGTGGCCGAGGCCTTGCCCGCCCCCGAGGCGCCGGTGTCGGCATACGCGACAGCGGATCCACTGGCGAGGGCGGCGCCGACCCCCAGGGTCACCGCGCCGGCACCCAGCCACGCGTAAGGCTGGCGGCGAGGTCGCCGGGCGCGGTGCGCGCCCTGTCCGCTGCCGCTGTGCCTCATGGTTCCCCCTGTACTCCGGCCACATCTCGCCTGGCTGAGAAATTCCTAAGCGAGTTTGCTGAGTGTTTACCACAACTTGCGTCGTCAGCAATAGGCAACCCGCCTGGCGATTACGTGTGGATCTGCCAGCCGGCCGAAGGGTCGACCAGGATGCCGGACACGTCGACAACCTCGAAGGCACTCAGCGGGACCGTGTTGAGCTCGGATTGAGCAGTCAGGTGCTCGGTGCCTGCCCAACCGTTGCTCATCGCCAGCAGCTTTGCGCCGTCCTGGCCGGGCGCGGTCGAGTCGTAGATCACCGCGCCGTGTTGCTGCAGCGCCCGCAGCACCACCTGCGTCGCGGCGGAGTAGCCGGACATGTCGAAATCGGCGCGCAACCGCAGCACGCTGCCCATCGGCACCCCGTCGGGGTTGACGCCGGTCCCGTCACCGGCGCCTGCCGGCCAGGTATACCCGGTGCCCCGGTCCTTGGCGATGACGATGCCGAGCATGTGGTCGACGCTGCCGCGGGCCAGATCGTCAGGGCGCAGGATGAGCGGCAGGTAGGGCAGGTGCGAGGCGTTGGCCCAGCCGACGGACGGGTACAGCGGGGAGCTCATGTCGTAGTGCACCCCGGCCTCGGCAATCCATTTCGACCCGTACCTGGCGCGGTAGAGCGCGTTGCCGAGCCCGTCGAGCGGACTGTTGGCCGGCATCTCCACGCCGTTGGCGACGTTGTACAGCTCCTGCGAAATGCATGTTCCCTCTTGGAACACCAGCAGGTGCCGGTCCCAGGCGGGCAGTGTGGGCATGCCTTCGACGATGGGCCGGTTCGGGATCGCGTACGGCCTGGGGTCGATGCTCGGTCCACTGGTGGAGTAGCCGCGGTTGAAGATCACCGTCTCGGTGGGATGCGTTGCGCCCACAACGTTTACCGGCATTCCACCGGTGCTCTTCATCCATTGGTTGCCCCAGTTGGCGCTCAGTGTGGCGCCTCGCCCGGCACCCAACACACCAAGCCAGGTGCCCGACTTCGCCAGTACCGGCAGGTCGCTGATGTCGGCGTGGAAGATCGTGTCGGCCGGCATCAGGGTGCAGCCGCAGAACGTGGTGAGCCCGTTGGCCGCGATCGTGTTGCCCGGGCTGACGGTGATGGTGACCGCCACCTTCGTGGTGCCGCCGTGCGCGTCGGTGAGGGTGACCGAGAAGGTGTCCACCTTGTCGGTCGCGGGCCCGCTGAAAACCGAGGCCTTGGCGCGCGCCGCCGCGGTGGGTGTGTAGGTGAAGCTGCCGTCCGGGTTGACCACTACCGAACCCTTGGCGGTGCTGATCGATCCTGCGAAGGTGACGGCGTCACCGTCGGCGTCGGCGCCGAGGACCGCGCCGGTGACCACCCCGCTGGTGACGTCGCGCGGTCCGATGGCGGGCTTGCCGGTCGGCGCGGTGTTCTTCGGGCTGATCACCACGGTCACCGGAACGGCCAGGGTTCCGCCGTGGCCGTCGTCGATCGTCACGGTGAACGTGTCGGTCTTGGCGATGCCGGCTGCGGCGGTGTGCCGTGCTTGCGGTGTGGGTGTGTAGCTGAATGCGCCGCCGCCGTTGACGGTGACGGTGCCGCCCTTCGCGGTGGTGGGGTCCACGCTGTAGAGCAGGCGGTCTTTGTCGGCGTCGGCACCGACGACCTTCCCGTAGACGATGCCGGTGTTGGCGATCGGCGCGTTCACCGTGGTCCTGGCGGTGGGAACGGCGTTCTTTGGCGCGATCGGCACGGTGATCGCGCTGGTGGCGGTCGCGCCGGCAGGGTCGGCGACGACGATGTTCACCGTGTCGGTGGCCAGAAGGGCGTCGGCGTTGCCGAGCGCCGCGTTGTGTCGGGCCACCGGGGTCGGGGTGTAGGTGAACACACCGGCGGTTGTGATCGTCACCTTTCCCTTGCCGGAGGTGCTGGCCCGGTAGGTGATGGTGTCGCCGTTCGGGTCGCTTGCGGTGACGGTGCCGGTGAGCGCACCGGTGGCCGACGAGGGTGCGCCCAGGCTGATGTTCTGAATCACCGGGGCTTGGTTCACGGCGGCCGATTCCGATCGTCGGGCCACCGCCAGCGCCGCCAACGACAGCGGCGAGTCCGGCGGCGGTGCCACCGGACGGGGAGCCGGCCTGGTTACCGGCTTGACGCGAGGCGTCGACGAAACTCGCTGGCTCGCAGCGGGTTTCTTTTCAGCCGACCTATTGACGTGCCCGGTTGAATCCGGCGGCGCGGCCGATGCCGCACCGCGACAGGCAACTGCGATTGCGATCCCCAGGCCTAACGCAACCGCGAGTCCACTGATTCGCCCTACATACGCTGCAGCAGCCATGTCGTGCCCCTCCCCCGAGACGGCGATTCCACCATAACGAGGGAATCAACGGATTCCGGCGATTCAGCAAAGTTCGCCACTGCGCCGAGCGCAAGCCTGGCGGTGCGTTCGCGGGACGACGTAGGTCAGGCGGCGAACTGCAGCGTGATCACCGCGTCGCTGGCGATGACCTGACCGGGCGCCGGGGTCTGCACGGCGATCTGATTGCGCGCATAGGGGGTGTTCGTCAGACTCGGGCCTTTGTCGAGCACCCCTGACCAGCCCAGCGTCGCCAGCGCCGGATCGGCGTCGGCCCAGTACATTCCCCGCAGGTCGGGCATGACCAATGCGTCGCGTGAACGCGCCTGTGGGCTCCGCGTGATCGCCGGCGCGGCAGTTGTGGCAGACGATTCAGTCGCGACGACGGGTTGCCCGGCCGACGAGCACGCTCCGATGAAGAACACCGTCGACGCCGTAATGATCAGTCCGCGTGGCAGTTTCACTTCTTCGGGTTGCCGTGTTCATCCCAGTGTGCCGCCACTTTCTTGCTCGGCTGCACGCGCGGCGGTTCGCCCGGCATCTTCGGATAGTTGGGCGGATAGGGCAGGTCACCGAGTCCGCGCTCCTCATCGGCTGCCGCCATCTCCAGCAGCGCGTCGATCGAGTGCGCGACCTCGTCCAGGCCGGCCATCGGGTCGCCGCGCTTGGCGATCAGCGCCGGCACCGTGGCCATGGTGAACTCGTCGGGATCGGCGTCGACCAGTTCCTCCCACGTCAGCGGGGTCGAGACGGTGGCGATGGGCGTCGCGCGCACCGAGTAGGCGCTGGCGAAGGTTCGATCGCGAGCGTTCTGGTTGTAGTCGATGAAGACCCGCCGGCCGCGTTCCTCTTTCCACCACGACGTGGTCACCAGCTCCGGCGCCCGGCGTTCCACTTCGCGCGCCAGCGCGATCCCGGCGCGGCGCACCGCGGTGAAATCCCAGTCCGGCCGAATGCGGACGAACACATGCACGCCCCGCCCGCCGGAGGTCTTCGGATAGCCGACCAGACCGAGTTCGTCGAGCACCGGCTTGAGGATGTCGACGGCGATGGTGCGCGCCTCGGCGAAGCCGGTACCGGGCTGCGGGTCGAGGTCCACCCGCAGTTCGTCGGGGTGGTCAGTGTCCGGACAGCGAACTTGCCACGGGTGCAACGTGACTGTGCCCATCTGCGCGGCCCACACGATCGCCGACGGGTGCGTCACCTTCAGTGCGTCGGCGGTACGTCCGGACGGAAACGTGACGCGGCAGGTCTGCAAGTAGTCGGGGTGCTTTTCGGGCACCCGCTTCTGGTAGATCTCCTCGCCGTCGATGCCGTCCGGGAAGCGCTGGAGGTGAGTCGGGCGGTCGCGCAATGCGGTCAGCAACTGTCCGCCCGTGGCCACTGCGCGGTAATACTCGACGAGCTTGCCCTTGGTGCCGTTCGACCCGAGCTTGGGGAAGTACACCTTGTCCGGGTTGGTGAGCCTGACGGCGACGCCGTCGACGTCGACCTCTTCGGCCTTGGTCGCCATCAGAACGACCGGTTGAATCGGGGACTGCTCACGCTCTTCAACCTACTCACGCACGAAGCCACCTCGCACGGGACGAGAATGAACCCATGCAGCTGCCCGTCAATCCCCCGGTGTCGCCGATGCTCGCCAAATCGGTGCGGGCCATCCCGCCCGACGCGTCCTATGAACCGAAGTGGGACGGGTTTCGCTCGATCTGCTTTCGGGACGGCGATGACGTGGTCCTGGGCAGCCGCAACGAGAAGCCGATGACGCGCTATTTCCCCGAGTTGGTCAGCGCCGCCCTCACCGAGCTGCCCGAGCGATGCGTGATCGACGGTGAGATTGTCATCGCCACCGACGCCGGTCTCGATTTCGAGGCGTTGCAACAGCGCATACACCCCGCGGACTCCCGGGTCCGCATGCTCGCCGAGAAGACGCCGGCGGCGTTCATCGCGTTCGATCTGCTCGCGCTCGGTGACGACGACTTCACCGGGCGCCCGTTCAGCGAGCGCCGCGCCACGCTGACGGCGGCCCTGGCTGATGCCGGCCCGTCCTTTCATGTCACGCCCGCCACCACCGATGCGGAGACCGCGCAGCGGTGGTTCTCCGAATTCGAAGGTGCCGGGCTCGACGGGGTGATCGCCAAACCCCTGACGATCACCTACCAGCCCGACAAGCGGGTGATGTTCAAGATCAAGCACGAGCGCACCGCGGACTGTGTGGTCGCCGGCTACCGCGTGCACAAGTCGAGCGACGACGCGATCGGTTCGCTTCTCCTCGGGCTCTACAAGGATGACGGGGCCTTGGCGTCGGTGGGCGTGATCGGCGCGTTCCCGATGGCCGAGCGGCGGCGGCTGTTCACCGAATTGCAGTCGTTGGTAACCGAATTCGACTCCCACCCGTGGAACTGGGCCGCGCTCGAGGCGGGTGAACGCACGCCCCAGAAGAACGCCGGGTCCCGATGGAACGCGGGAAAGGACTTGTCCTTCGTGCCGCTGCGGCCCGAGCGGGTGGTCGAGGTGCGCTACGACCACATGGAGGGTGAACGATTTCGGCACACCGCCCAGTTCAATCGTTGGCGGCCCGACCGCGATCCGCGTTCGTGTACGTACGAGCAACTGGAGCAGCCCGCGACCTTCAGCCTCGGCGATATCGTGCCCGGATTGGGCTAGGCGGTCAGCGCCGCGATCGCGGCTCCGAGCTTGTCGGCCACTTCTTGCGCCACGGGCTGAAGTCGTGGTTCGTCCGTCACGTCCACGAGCAGCTGCGGATTCATGGCCTCGACGAGGGTGCGATCCGCATCATCCGGGTCGCTGCGAACGACGACGTTGCACGGCAGCAGCAGACCTATCTGCCGGTCGACCCCGATCGCGCGGTGCGCCAGCGGCGGGTTGCAAGCACCGAGAATCAGGTAGTTCTCCATGTCTTCGTTCAGCTTGTTCTTCATCGTCGCCTTGACATCGATTTCGGTGAGAACTCCAAAACCCTGATCTGCCAATGCCTTACGCGTTCGGGCGACGGCGTCCTCGAACGGCGTGTCGAGACTGGCGGTTAACGCGATGCTCATGGTGACTCCTGTGTCGTCGAGGCTAAGCGAGTGCGAGGAACAGCTTTTCCAGCTCCGCCTCGGTCATGGGCTTGTCCGCCCCGGATGCCTCACCGGTGACGCACTCCCTCAATCCGGTGGCGACGATCTTGAAGCCGGCGCGGTCGAGTGCGCGTGAGACGGCAGCCAACTGGGTGACCACGTCTTTGCACTCACGCCCCTGCTCGATCATCGAGATGACGCCGCCGAGTTGACCTTGCGCCCGGCGCAACCGGTTGAGCACGGCTTCGATGGCGTCCTGATCGCCGACCATGGTGAATCCCTTCGTTCGCTACGTAGTGTCAGCTTACCCGTGGGGGTATCCAACACACGTAACAACTACCCGCCCGGCGGGTCCATTCCCCGCTCCCACTCCTTGTCACGATACCCAGCTGGGTATCGTCCATTGATGGGAATATATACCCCCGTGGGTATGTAGAACTGTATGACGGACCGTCGCAACCGGCGGCCGAGAGGATTGAAAGGACGTTCCATGATCCTGGAGCAGTACTACATCGAATGCCTGTCGCATGCTTCGTACCTGGTCGGTGACGAGACCACCGGGCGCGCGGTCGTCGTCGACCCGCGCCGCGACATCAGCGAGTACCTGGCCGACGCGCGCAGGTATGGGCTCACCATCGAGGGCGTGATCAACACCCACTTCCACGCCGACTTCGTCTCCGGACACCTGGAATTGGTCGACGCGACCGGCGCGTGGATCGGCTTCGGCGAGTCAGCGGAGACCGACTACCCCATCCGTAGGCTGGCCGACGGCGAACACCTGTCTCTTGGCGACGTCGAACTCGAGATCGTGTCGACCCCCGGCCACACGTGGGAGTCGATCAGTGTTCTCGTTCGCGAGCGCGCCGGATCCGAACCGGCCGCTGTGCTCACCGGCGACTCGCTGTTCATCGGCGACGTCGGCCGACCGGACCTTGTCAACATCGGCGACAGCTCGACCAGCGATCTGGCCCGGGCGATGTACCACACGATCCACGACAAGCTCCTGCGTCTGCCCGACAGCGTTTCGGTGATGCCTGCCCACGGCGCCGGCTCGTCGTGCGGGAAGAACCTGTCGAGCGAACTGATCTCGACCATCGGCGAGCAGCGCGCGAGCAATCCGTCCGTGCAGCCGATGACCGAGGAAGCGTTCGTCGCGCTGGTCACATCGGGCCAGCCCGCGGCACCGGCATACTTCGCCTCCGACGCCGCGATGAACAAGCGGGTCCACCCCCTGCTGCGGCACGACCGCACAGTGCCCGAGATGACGCCACAGCAGATCCGACAAGCACTCGATGCCGGCGTGCGGGTCATCGACGCGCGAACCGTCGAGGATTTCGCCGCCGGACATCTCCGCGGGTCGATCAACGTCGGGTTCGACGGCCGATTCGCCGAAACCGGCGGCATGGTGGCCGAAGTCGGTGAGCAGATCGTCCTGATCGCCTATCCGGGCGAGGAGCAGCAGGCGGCGGTGCGGCTGGCGCGCATCGGATCTGACGACTCGATCGGCTACCTCAGCGTGAGTCGCGGCGGAACGTTCCCCGCCGAACTCGAGGACCTGGTGCAGATCGCACCCCGCACCACCGTCACCGAATTGGATGGGCTGCTGGCCGATGACGCGGTGACGCTGATCGACATCCGCAACCCTGGCGAGCGCGACGGCGGTGCCATCCCCGCGTCACTCCATATCCCGCTGGCCCAACTGCGCCTTCGTCTCGACGAGGTGCCCACCGACAAGCCGATCGTCGTGCACTGCGCGGGTGGCTGGCGTTCCAGCGTGGCCGCGTCACTGTTGCGCGCCAACGGTATTCAACACGTGTCCGACCTGCTCGGCGGATACAACGCGTGGGTCGACGCGCACGCGACCTTGTGACGTGGGCTCCGAGGACCGCTGAGGTCTAGTCGAGCGAGCCCGGCGGACGTGACACGCACTGCGCCGAGTAGAGCTCGACACCGAGCTTGTTCATCAGCTCCAACTGCGTCTCGAGGTAATCGATGTGGTGTTCCTCGTCGGCGACGATGTCCTCGAAGAGGTTGGCAGTGGTCGAGTCCTGCTTCTCACGGCACAGCACGATGGCCGGCTTCAATCGGTTGACCACTTCGTACTCCAGCGCCAAATCGCTCTCGAACTGTTCGCGAATCGTCTGGCCGATGTTCAGCGTGCCGATCCGCTGGTAGTTGGGCAGGCCATCGAGGATCAGGATTCGGTCGGTGACGCGCTCGGCATGGCGCATCTCGTCGAACGACTCGTCGCGGGTGTGCTTGGCCAGCTCGGTGAAGCCCCAGTTGTCCTGCATCTTGGAGTGCAGGAAGTACTGATTGATGGCGGTCAGTTCACTCGTCAGCTGCTGATTCAGGAGTGTGAGAACCTCGCTGTCGCCTTGCATTCAATTTCTCCTGTCATCGCACTGAAGCCAATTAGCGGGCTGCCGAATTGGGCTGTAACCACTCAATACCGTATGAGGTGAATCTAGTACAGGACCACCGCACGCGTGCCGCTTCGCAGCAGCTAGATCGGTGTTGTCGCGCTTGCACTTTGGCACGTCACGCGACCCGTCGGCAACTTAGATGAGGCTGGGCTGTCCTCACGCCGAAATAGTTAGTCTGGGCTTAGTCATTGATGAAATAAGACCCGAGCGACATCTCGCCATTAATTAATTTTCGCCAACGCAAGTTTTCAGATTCCCGCCGACGGCTCGTCCTGCCGCACTCGCCCCCAACGCGGCCATAGGGAGGCCCGTCGAGGTAGTTAGCTTAGGGTAAGCTAACTACCTCGACGACTTGCGAGCAGAGGACACCGTAAATGGGACGAGGTTTCCAAGGCGCCATGCTGCGCGGGTTCGGCGGGCGCGACCACCTCGCGACCGTCGAACAGGTCGAGCACATCGCACCGCACTGCGTCCGGATCACCATGTCCTCGCCGACCTTGTTCGACGACGTCGACGCCGGGCCGACAACCTGGCTGCGGTTCTGGTTTCCCGATCCGGCCGGGGGAAGCACCGAGTTCCAACGCGCCTACACGATCGTCTGGGCCGATCCCGACTCCGGCCGCTTCGCCATCGACGTCGTGCTCCACGAGCCTGCCGGCCCGGCCTGCACGTGGGCCTCGACGGCCGCGCCGGGCGCGACCATCCCGGCGGTGCCGCTGGGGTCGTCGCCGTTCGTGGTGCCCGAGGAACTCCCCGCGGGCTTCCTGCTCGTCGGGGACTCGGCATCCATCCCGGCGATCAACTCGATCGTCGCCGCGCTTCCGCCCGAGGTGGACGTCGAGGTGTACCTCGAACGCCATTGCGACCACGACGAACTCATCCCACTAGCCGAGCACCCGCGCCGTCGGCTGCACTGGGTGACACGAACCGACGACACGTCACTGGCGGCGGCCATCGAGGACCGGGACTGGTCCAACTGGTCGGTGTGGGCCGGCCCCGAGGCCGGTGCGCTCAAACATCTGCGCAAGCGCCTGAAAGACGCCTTCGGATTCCCCAAGACAGAAGTGAAGGCCCAGGCGTACTGGACGCAGGGGCGCGAGATGGGCAGTACACGCGACGACGACGCCACCGCGCCCGCCGCTGAAACCCCGGCGCCCACAACGACACTGGCCCACTCGACCGCCGCCAAGGGCACCTGGCGTTCCCAGGCCGGCAAAGACCTTCTCGCCCCGGTGAAGTCGCAGCTGATCGTCGCCGGCGTACTGCAGGCACTGCTCACCCTGCTGCAGCTCGCTCCGTTCGTGGTCCTGGCCGAGCTGGCGCAGCAGTTGCTCAGCGGGGCCGACCAATCCCGGGTGTGGAACACCGTGACCGTGTTCGTCGTACTGCTGACCACCGGTACCACGCTGGGTGCGGTGCTGGTGCTGTGGCTGCACGTGGTCGACATGCGGTTCAGCGCCGAGGTCCGGCGCCGGCTGCTGGACAAACTGGCCCGAATACCGTTGGGCTGGTTCACCGATCGCGGATCGGGCTCGGTGAAGAAACTCATCCAGGACGACACCCTGTCGCTGCACTATCTCGTGACGCACGCGGTGTGCGACGCGGTCGCGGCGGTGGTCGCGCCGATCGCGGTGCTGATCTACCTGTTCGCCGTCGACTGGGGCATGGCGTTGATCCTGTTCCTGCCGATCCTCGTCTACATCGTCACCACGTGGACCATGGTCTATCAGAGCGGCCCGAAGATCGCCGAGGCCTCCCGCTGGGCCGAACAGATGAACGGCGAGTCGGCGGCATTCCTGGAGGGCCAGCCGGTCATTCGGGTGTTCGGCGGCGCGGCGGCCTCGTCCTTCCGCCGCCGACTGGACGGCTACATCGCGTTCCTCAACGAATGGCAGCGCCCGTTCATCGGCAAGAAGACCTTCATGGATCTGGTGACCCGACCGAGCACGTTCTTGTGGCTCATCGTCACCGCGGGCACCGCGTTCGTGGCCGCAGGGTGGACGACACCCACCGCACTGCTGCCATTCCTGTTGCTGGGCACCACCTTCGGCAGCCGCTTGCTGGGCATCGCCTACGGCCTGGGCGGCATCCGGGAAGGGACGCAGGCGGCCCGGCGTATCGCGGTCACGCTGGACGAAACCGAATTGAGCACCCGCCCCGAGGAAGCGCAGCCGTCCCGCGCGCCGGCCGGCGTCACCTTCGACGCCGTCAGCTTCGGCTATCGCCCGGGCGTGCCTGTGATCCACGACGTGGCGCTGACTCTGAAGGCGGGAACGGTGACCGCTCTGGTCGGGCCGTCCGGGTCGGGCAAGTCCACCCTGGCGGCACTGCTGGCGCGCTTCCACGACGTCCACACCGGCGCGATCCGGATCGACGGCCGCGACATCCGCACCATGTCCCCCGACGAGCTGTACACCCGGGTCGGATTCGTATTCCAGGACGTTGCGCTCGTCGCCGGTACCGTGCGTGACAACATTGCGCTCGCCCGGCCGGAGGCCGCGCCTGCCGACATCGAACGCGCGGCGCGCAACGCGCAGATCCACGACCGGATCCTGCAGCTCCCCGACGGGTACGACACCGTCATCGGGGCGAACACGCCGCTGTCGGGCGGCGAGAAACAACGCCTCACCATCGCCCGCGCACTACTGGCCGACACCCCGATCCTGATCCTCGACGAGGCCACCGCCTTCGCCGATCCCGAATCCGAATATCTGGTGCAGCAGGCACTGAGCTCATTGATCGACAACCGCACGGTGTTGGTGATCGCCCACCGGCTGCACACCGTCACCGGTGCCGACCAGATCGTCGTGCTCGACGGTGGCCGCGTCGCCGAGGTGGGCACCCATTCTGAACTGCTCGCCACCGACGGCCGCTACCGCCGCCTGTGGGACAGTCGAGTGACCGCCGAGGCCGCGCGATGATCCGCACCCTGATCCGGCTGATTCCCGCCGAGAATCGCGGCCAGCTCACCAGCTACGTTGCGCTGACGCTGATTTCGGTGACCCTGCGGGCGGCCAGCGCGCTGCTGCTGGTACCACTGCTCGCCGCGCTGTTCGGTCCACACGCCTCGGACGCATGGCCGTGGGTCGGTGCGCTCACCGCGGTGACCGTCGGCGGGTGGGTCGTCGACATGATCTTGGCCCGCATCGGTTTCAGTCTCGGCTTCACCCTGGCCGACACCACCCAGCACTCGATGGCCAACCGGCTCACCGACGTTCCGCTGCGGTGGTTCACCGCCGACAACACCGCCGTGGCCCGCCAAGCCATCGCGGCCAGCGCGCCGGACCTGGTCGGTTTCGTGGCGAACCTGCTCAGCCCCTTCGTCGGTGCGCTGCTGTTGCCCGCCGCGATCACTGCCGGCCTGTTCTTCATCTCCTGGCAGGTCGGAGTGGCAGCGGCGATCGCGTTGCCGTTCCTCCTCGGGGCTCTGGTCGCCAGCCAGCGGCTGGTCCGAGCCGCCGACGCCGCCGACGCCGGCGCCCACAGTGCCCTCACCGAACGCCTCGTGGAATTCGCCCGCACCCAGCAGGCGTTGCGAGCCAGTCGCCGCGTCACCGCGGCCAGAAGCCAGACCGGAGAAGCTCTCACCGCCGTGCGCGGCGCAACCGCGCGGCTGTTGCTGTTCCAGATCCCCGGTCAGCTGTTGTTCAGCGTGGCCAGCCAAGTCGCGCTGATCCTGCTGGCGGCCACCATCACGACGCTGACGCTGCGTGGCGAGCTCGGCGCGGCCGAGGCGGTGGCACTGGCGATCGTGATGGTGCGCTTTCTCGAACCGTTCACGGTGCTGGCCGACTTGTCAGGCGCCGTGGAGTCCTCGCGCGGCCTGCTGGACCGGCTCGACACGGTTGTCAGCGCACCGGTGACTGCACAGCCTGGACGCAGTGCGCTGCCGACGGGCGAATCCCGCCCGCCCAGAATCGAATTCCGCTCGGTGAGCTTCGGCTACCAGGGAACCGAGGTGCTCAAGGACCTGTCGTTCACCCTTGAACCCGGGACCACCACCGCGATCGTCGGCCCGTCCGGTTCCGGCAAGAGCACGATCCTGTCGCTGATCGCCGGACTGCACACTCCTGAGCGCGGCCAGATCGTGCTCGACGGCACCGACACCGCCGATATCGATCCCGACACACGACGCACCGCGGTCAGTGTGGTGTTCCAGCATCCGTACCTGTTCGACGGGACGATCGCGGACAACATCCGCGTCGGACATCCGGAGGCCGGCGACGACGCGCTGCACCGGGCGATGAGCTTGGCTCGTGTCGACGACATCGTCGAACGCCTTCCTGACGGCGCACAGTCCACCGTCGGCGAGGCGGGTACCGCACTGTCCGGCGGCGAACGCCAACGGGTCAGCATCGCAAGGGCATTGGTCAAGCCTGCGGGCGTTCTGCTGATCGACGAAGCGACCAGCGCGCTGGACACCGAGAACGAAGCGGCGATCACCCAGGCGATCAACGACGATCCCCAGCCGCGGACCCGGGTGATCATCGCGCACCGCCTCGACGCCATCCGGCACGCCGACCAGGTGTTGTTCGTCGACGCCGGCACGGTCGTCGAGCAGGGCAGCATCGACGAACTCACCGCGCTCGGTGGGCGTTTCGCCGAGTTCTGGCGTCACCAGGAATCCAGTGCCGGTTGGCGGATCGCCGCGGACAGGGCCGACCAGCACGTCGGATGAGCGGCCGGCGAACCCCCTGAGCTACATTGCGGGCGTGACCCGCCCAACGCCGGGCGCAGGCCGGTTCGCCCCCAGCCCGTCCGCTGACCTGCACATCGGCAACCTGCGCACCGCCGTGCTGGCGTGGCTCTTCGCGCGCTCGACCGGCCGGAGCTTCCTGATGCGGGTCGAGGACCTCGACGACCGCACACACGACGATGTGGCGCAGCGCCAACTCGATGATCTGGCCGCCATCGGCGTCACATGGGACGGTGAACCGCAATGGCAATCCCGGCAGCGGGAACGCTACGACACGGCGATCGCGGGGTTGGTAGAGAACGGTCGGGTGTACGAATGCTATTGCAGCAGAAAAGATATCCTCGGCGCGCCCCGGGCGCCGCACGCGCCGGAGGGGGCATATCCGGGCACCTGCCGTGATCTGACTGCCGCCGAGCGGGCCGCCAGGCGCGAGACGGGGCGCCCGCCAGCACTGCGGCTGCGTGCCGATACCGGAGAGTACACGGTCACCGACGTCATCCACGGCAGCTACACCGGGGTGGTCGACGACTTCGTGCTGCGCCGCGGTGACGGGGTGCCGGCCTACAACCTGGCCGTCGTCGTCGACGATGCCAGCTCCGGCATCGACCAGGTGGTCCGCGGCGACGACCTGCTGGCGTCCGCCCCCCGGCAGGCCTACCTGGCCGGGCTCCTCGGCTATCCGCAGCCGGAGTACGCCCACGTCCCCCTGGTCCTCAATGTCGACGGCAAGCGGCTGGCCAAACGCGACGGCGCGGTCACCCTGGCCGAACTCGGAGTGTCCAGAACGTTCGCCTTGATCACCGGATCGCTGGGCTGGCCGTCATCGGATATGGCAGCACTGCTGCGCCAGTTCGACCCGGCCAGGTTGCCCCGCGAGCCGTGGGTGTATCAACCGGTTTGATCGCAACCCTTGGCGGGCATCTCCCACAGCATTACTGTCCGCCGAATGCGTCACTTACCACGCGCAGCACTGCTGGCCATCGCGATGATCGCCGCAGTGTTCCTGGGCGGCTGCGCGAAGTCCGATAGCGGCGGCCCGCTGTCCTCAGGTGTGCTGCGGGTCGGCACCGAAGGTACGTATGCGCCGTTCAGCTTCCAGGACCCGGCGACCGGACAACTCGCCGGCTATGACGTCGACGTCGCCAACGCGGTCGGTGAGAAACTCGGCAAGAAGGTCGAATTCGTCCAGACGCCATGGGATTCGATCTTCGCGGCGCTAGCAGCCAACCGGTTCGACGTGGTCGCCAACGAAGTGACCATCACCCCGGAACGCAAGAGCAAATACGACTTGTCCGAACCCTATTCGGTCGGTGAAGGCGTCATCATCACCCGGGCGAACGACAATTCGATCACCTCGCTGAGCGATCTCAAGGGCAAGACCGCCGGTGCCAGTATCACCAGCAACTGGGCCCAGGTCTCCCGCGACGCCGGGGCAACCGTGGCGCCGGTGGAGGGGTTCACCCAGGCGATCACACTGCTCAATCAGGGCCGGGTGGATGCTGTCGTCAACGACAGCATCGCCTTTCATGCCTACCAGGCCGAGACCAACAACCAGTCGGTGAAGATCAGCGCCACGATCGGGGAGAAGAGCGAACAGGGCTTCGCCGCCCGGAAGAACAGCGGTCTGCTGCCGGACCTGAACCGGGCTCTCGACGAACTGAAGGCCGACGGCACCTTGGCCGCGATCTCCCAGAAGTACCTGAAGGCCAACGCCACCGGAGCGCCGGCATCCGGGGGAACCGACGCCGGACACCGCTCGGTGTGGCAGCTCATCGGCGAGAACCTGTGGCCCTTGGCCAAGGCCGCGATCACGGTGACCATTCCGCTGACCGTCATCAGCTTCATCATCGGCCTGGTGATCGCGCTCGTCGTGGCCCTCGGCCGGCTGTCCAGGAATGTGCTGGTGTCGAACGTCGCGCGGTTCTACATCTCGATCATCCGAGGCACACCGCTGCTCGTGCAGCTGTTCATCATCTTCTACGCACTGCCGCAGATCGGCATCAAGCTCGACCCGTTCCTGGCGGCGGTGATCGCGTTCAGTCTCAACGTCGGGGGCTACGCCGCCGAGATCATCCGCTCGGCGATACAGAGCATCCCGAAAGGCCAATGGGAGGCCGCCGAAACCATCGGCTACCACTACGCCGGTGCACTGCGGCGGATCATCCTTCCGCAGGCGGCCCGGGTTGCGGTCCCACCGCTGTCGAACACCCTGATCTCACTGGTCAAGGACACTTCCCTCGCCTCGACCATTTTGGTGACCGAACTGCTGCGCACCGCGCAGGTGGCGGCGGCGCCGACCTTCGAGTTCTTCGCGCTGTACGGCACCGCCGCGGCGTATTACTGGATCATCTGCCTGGTGCTCTCGTTCGGCCAGAGCCGCCTCGAGCACCGGCTGGAAAGGTACGTGGCGCGATGACTGACACCAGCGACGGAACCGAGTACCGCGTCGTCGCCGACGGCGTCGAGAAGGCGTTCGGTGACAACAAAGTACTCAAAGGCGTGTCGTTCACGGTGCAGCGCGGCACGGCGACCGCGATCATCGGACCGTCAGGATCGGGCAAGACGACGTTGTTGCGCACCTTGAACGCCCTGGACCGCGCCGACGCCGGTGTGATCCGGGTCGACGATGTCGAGATCGACTTCTCCACGCCGACAACCAAATCCGAGGTACGCAGGTTCCAGTCACGAAGCGGCTTCGTATTTCAGGGGCACAACCTGTTTCCGCACAAGACGGTGCTGCAGAACATCATCGAAGGACCGGTGATCGTGCAGAAGCGACCCAAAGAGGAAGCGATCGCCGACGCGGTCACGCTTCTCGATCAGGTCGGGCTGGCCGACAAACGCGACCAATACCCCTACCAATTGTCCGGCGGACAGCAGCAACGGGTCGGGATCGCCAGGGCACTGGCGCTCAAACCCAAACTGGTGTTGTTCGACGAACCGACGTCGGCACTGGATCCGGAGCTGGTCGGCGAGGTGCTCTCGGTGATCAAGGACCTGGCCGTCGAGGGCTGGACGATGGTGATCGTCACCCACGAAATCCAATTCGCCAGACAGGTTTCCAATCAGGTCTTGTTCACCGATGGTGGTGTCATCCTCGAACAGGGCCCGCCCGACGAGGTGCTCGGCAATCCGAAGGAAGTCCGGACACGCCAGTTCCTGGAGCGGGTCCTCAATCCTCTGTAGCCGGACCGGCACTGTGCCACAGTGTCCAGATGCCGAAGCAGACGCAGATCGACGCGGACGTCGTCATAGTCGGGGCCGGGCTGTCCGGAATGATTGCCGCCCGCGCTGTGCTGGCGGCCGGGCTGACACCGGTGGTCCTGGAGGCCGACGAGCGCGTCGGCGGTCGCATCCTCACCGAGGAGGTCATACCGGGCCTGCCCGTCGAGCTCGGCGCCCAGTGGATCGGCGACACCCACGAGAGGATGTTCCGGCTGGCCGCCGAGCTCGGCGTCGAGACCTACCCACAGTTCGACGACGGCGAGACGTCCTACGACCTGGTCGGGTCGGGAGTGTTGCGCGAGAGCGAATTCCATGCGCGCTTCGCCGACGAGCTGGCCGAGTTGGAGCGTGTACTGCGCCGGCTGGACGACCTTGCCACCGAGGTGCCCGTCGACGCTCCGTGGTCGGCAACCCAAGCGGCTGAGTGGGATTCCATCACCGCGGGGGCATGGTACGACGCCCAGGGATTGTCACCGGTGGCTCGCACCTTGGTGGAGATCTGTACGGTCGGGATTCTCGCGGTGCCGACCGCCGAGGTGTCGTTTCTGCACCTGCTGTTCACCATTCAGACCTGCGGGGTGACCTCGGAGCTGTTCGCCGAATCCGAAGGAGGCGCACAGACCACCCGGTTCGTCGGCGGCACCGGCGAGATCCCGCGCCGGCTGGCTGCGCTGATCGCCGATCACATCATGCTGACGGTCCCCGTCCAGCTGATCGAGCACTCCGCCGACGGCGTGCGCGTGCACTGCCGCGGCGGAGTGATCGCCCGCGGCCGCCGGGTGATCGTGGCCATCTCACCGACCCTCGCAGGCCGGATCATGTACGACCCTCCGCTTCCCGGGATGCGCGACCAGCTCACCCAGCGGCTGCCCAACGGATCTGCCATGAAGGCTTTCTTTGTCTACGACGAACCGTTCTGGCGCACTGACGGATTCAACGGTCAGCTGATCTCGGACGTCGGCCCCGCCCGGATGTCCAATGACACCTGCATCCCCGGCGACGATCACGGGGTGATCCTGATGTTCCTCGAAGGCGAACAGGCCCGCACCTTCGGTCGCCTACCCGAAGATGAACGGCGTGCCGCGCTGACAGCGGAGCTGGTGCGCCACTACGGCGGCAAGGCCGCCCATCCCGAGTTCTACGTCGACGGCGAATGGTCGGACCGGCAGTGGACCCGTGGCTGCTACAACGCCAACCTGGGCCCGCATGTGTGGACGGCCTACGGTCCGGCCCTGTCGGCGCCTATCGGCGTGATCCATTGGGCATCAACCGATACCGCGACGTACTGGAGCGCCTATATGGAGGGTGCCGTCGATGCCGGCGAGCGGGCTGCTGCCGAAGTGATCGACGCACTGGCCGGCTGAGTTCAGACGGCCACGTCGAGGCGGGCCATGCCGCGCAGCGTGACGTGCGGTTTGTAGGTCGGCTCAGCGGCCAGCCGGGCGTGCGGGAAGCGTCGGGTCACCGCGGTCAGCGCCACCGTGGCCTCCATGCGCGCCAGCGGCGCACCGAGGCAGAAGTGCGGTCCGTGCCCGAATGCCAGGTGGCGGATCGGGTTTCGCGTCGGATCGAATTCGTCGGGCCGTTCGGTCAAGGCCGGGTCGCGATGCGCTGCCGCCAGCAGCAGCATCATGATGTCGCCCTTGGGGATTCGGGTGTCACCGATCTGCATGTCCGCGCCGGCCACCCGGCTGACCAGCTGCACCGGCGGGTCGTAGCGCAGTGTCTCCTCGATGATGTTCGGGGCCAGGCCCGGGCCGGCACTCAATGCCGTCCAGTGCTCGCGGTGCCGCAACATCGCCAGGATGGCGTTGGCGATCAGGTTGACCGTCGTCTCGTGGCCTGCGATCAGCAGCAGGTTGCAGGTCGCGACGATCTCCTCTTCGGTGAGCTGGTCACCGGATTCCTCCACGGCGATCAGACCCGACATCAAGTCGTCGCGTGGCTCCGCGCGGCGGCGCTCCAGCAGATCGCGCAGGTAGCCGCGCAACCACATTCCGGCCTTCAGACGTTCTTCCAGACCCTGGGGCTCACCGGTGAACGTGGCGAAGGGATCCAGCCCTTGGGCCAAAAGTGTTGATGCCGAGCTGAATTGCGGTTCATCCTCGATCGGCACGCCGAGCAGCCGACAGATCACCGCCACCGGGAGCGGATGAGCCAGCTGCTCGATGGCATCGAATTCGCTTGTCTCGGAGGCTTTGTCGAGAAGGTCGTCGACCATCGTGGTGATGTCGGGCTCCAGCGCTTTGACCACTCGCGGCGAGAACGCCTTGCTGACCAGTTTGCGCAACCGGGTGTGATCAGGCGGGTCGAGGAACAGAAAGCCGGGGGTGCCGAACGGCCGGGGCTGCTCGCCGGCTTCGATGGCCCGCTGCGCGGCGGTCGATTTCAGCCGGTCACTGCACGAATCGGGGTGCCGCAGCACCTCGTCGCAGTCGGTGAAGCTGGACATCACGTGCAGGGTGGACTCGGGAATCAGCATCGGGCTGCGCTCGAGGATCTGCCGGTAGACCGGGTACGGGTTCGCCCGGTTGGCGGGGTCGAGCAGTTTTACCAGCAGCTCTTGCGGCTCGGTGGCAGCAGTCATCTACCTATTGTGCACGCTATTGTGCACGCGTCGAATGGCCGTAGTAGCTGCCGAGGACATCCGCCCGGAGCTCGTCGAACTCGCCGGCCACGATCGCGGCGCGGATCTGGTCGACCAGGCGGATGATGAACCGCTCGTTGTGGATCGTGCACAGCGTGGCGGACAGGATCTCTTTGGCCTTGAAGAGGTGGTGCAGGTAGGCCCGGGTGTAGTTGGCGCAGGTGTAGCAGTCGCAGTCGGCGTCGATCGGGGTGAAATCCCGCCGATAGCGTGCGCCGGTGATGTTGAACCGGCCGGTCGGCGAGTACACCGCCGCGTTGCGCGCGACCCGCGACGGCGACACGCAGTCGAAGGTGTCGGCACCGGCGGCGATCGCGGCGAACAGGTCGTCGGGCTCGCTGATGCCGAGCAGATGGCGCGGCTTGTCGTCGGGCAGCTCGTCGACGCACCATCCGACGATCGTGGCCAAGTTCTGTTTTTCCAGCGCTCCGCCGATGCCGTAACCGTCGAAGCCGCGTCCCTCGGAATCGACGATGCCGGCCAGGTCGCGCGATGCCTGACGGCGCAGGTCCTCGTACTGCGCGCCCTGAACCACCCCGAACAGCGCCTGCGCGGGCCGCTCCGGGCGTTCGGCGGTGAGCCTGCGGTGCTCGGCGATGCAGCGCACCGCCCACGCTTGCGTACGCGCCACCGAGTCCTCTTGGTAGCCACGGGTATTCACCAACGTCGTCAGCTCGTCGAACGCGAAGATGATGTCGGCGCCGATCTTGTGCTGAATCTGCATCGACACCTCGGGAGTGAACCGGTGCGTCGACCCGTCGAGATGCGAAATGAATGTCACGCCGTCGTCGTCGACATGCGCCAGCCGCTGCTTGCCCTCGGCGATCACGTCGTCGGCCTGTACCCGGTTGGCGTCCATCGACAGAACCTTGCGGAACCCGGCACCCAGCGACAGGACCTGGAACCCGCCGCTGTCGGTGAACGTCGGACCCGGCCAGTTCATGAACGCGCCCAGGCCGCCGGCCTCGTCGACGATGTCGGGGCCGGGCTGAAGGTAGAGGTGGTAGGCGTTGGCCAGGACGGCTTGCGCACCCAGCTCCCGCATCGTCTCGGGGAGCACCGCCTTCACGGTGGCCTTGGTGCCGACGGCGACGAACGCCGGGGTGTGGATATCGCCGTGGGGCGTGTGGATCACCCCGCTGCGTCCCCGCCGGCCGGGCAGTTCCGCGTCGACGGTGAAGAAGGGCACGTCGACATCTAACCAGCGCGCGGCGCTACTCCAGGAACCGCACGATGTGGCCGGCGAGCTCCTCCCCCGCATCCTCCTGGATGAAATGCCCGGCCCCGTGCAGCGTGGGGTGTTCGCGGCCCTGTGCCCCCGGCATCTGCTGGAAGATCGGGGCCATCGCGCCGGTGATCGGGTCGCCGTCGCTGAAGGCCACCAGCATCGGTGTCGAACCGGCGGTCAGGGTCGCCCACGCGCGCCGGTTCGCCTCGGCTGCGGGATCGTCCGGGGCGGTGGGGACCAAGCCGGGCATGGCCCGCGCAGCGGCGGTGAAGCTGTCGTCGGCGAAGGGGGCGTTGTAGGCATGGCGAACTTCGTCGCTCATCGGTCGCAGGCATCCCGACTCGACGAATCGGCCGACGTCGATGCTGGGCGAGTCCTGGATGGCGCGGCGGAACTGCCACCACACCTCGGGCATGTTGAAGTCACCCGTCGGCAGTCCGGTGTTGGCGACGACGATGCGGGCGAATCGGTCCGCGTTCTCCGCAGCCAGGCGCAGCCCGATCAGCCCACCCCAGTCCTGTCCGAACAACGTCACCCGCTGCAGATCGAGGACGTCGAACGCGAGCGCACGCATCCACTCGACGTGGCGGGCGTAGGTGTGGTCCTCGCGGCGGGTGGGTTTGTCGGAACGCCCGAAACCGACCAGATCCGGACAGATGACCCGATGCCCCGCGGCAGTGAGCACCGGGATCATCGTGCGGTACAGGAAGGACCACGTCGGTTCGCCGTGCAACAACAGAATTGGATCGGCGTGCTTCAGGCCTTCGTCGATCCAGGCCACTCGCAGACGTCCACCCTCGTCATCGTCGAGCTCGCAATAGTGCGGTGTATAAGGGAAATTCGGGATTCCTGCGAATCTGTCGTCGGGAGTACGCAATGTCTGCATGACCGAGAAGATACCGACTTTGCCTGTGCGGCTCGTCATTTGCCCCGATGTCGCGGAGAGTTTCGGTTCCTTGACTGGCAGACGGGTTTTTCGGCCATTCTTGCCATTACCCGGAATCTGCGCACCATAATTTTCTCCGATGATCCGCCAGTGTCGACGGATCACCCTACATAAGGAGAAATCGGTGAAACGTGCCCTGGTGGTGACCGTTGCCGGCGCCGCGGTCTTGGTGGCCGGCTTGTCAGGTTGTTCGAAAGATGACAACAAATCAACGTCGACGACGAGCGAAAAAGCAACTACATCCGCGGCCGCGACGACGACGAGTGCGGCTGGATCCCCCAGCGCGACCGCCGGTGCAGGGACCGCCAAGGTGACGATCGACGGCCAGGCGCAGAACGTCCAGGGTCAGGTCGTCTGCGCGACGGCCGGCGGCAACCTCAACATCGCGATCGGGGAGGCGACCACCGGCATCGCCGCCGTCCTGTCCGCGGACGCCTCGTCGGTGCAGTCCGTCGGCCTGGGGAATGTCAACGGCGTGACGCTGGGCTACACCGCGGGTGTGCCTGGTGGGGCGAATGCCACCGCGACCAAGGACGGCAACACCTACAAGATCAGCGGAACTGCGACGGGCGTCGACATGGCCAACCCGATGCAGCCGGTGACCAAGCCCTTCGAAATTCAGGTCACCTGCCCGTAGCGGCAGGCAGGACGAAGCGGCGGCGCCCCGAGGGGTCGCCGCCGCTTTCGTTGAGTTAGACCCCGACCGCCTTTTCGAGCCCGGCCAGCGAGTCCTCGAGCTGGGTGAGCAGCCGTTGCAGATGCGGAATGCTGCGCCGGCAGCCGACCAAGCCGAAGTCGAGATTGTCGGCGTTGTTGGACATCGTGATGTTGAGCGCTTGGCCATCGAGCGCGATCGACAACGGATAGTTGCCGTCCAGGCGTGCGCCGTGCCAGTACAGCGGCTCGCGGGCGCCGGGCACGTTGGAGATCACGATGTTGAACGGGGGCGCTGCGGCGGCGGCCAGCGCAGGCAGCAGGGTCAGGGCCAGCGGCGCCATGTTGAACGCCGACAAGGCCAGCTGCTGGATCTTGGGCAGCTGCAGGAACACCTCTTTGTTGCCGCTGATCGACGCGTTGATCGCCGCCAGGCGCTTGGCCGGGTCACTCTCGTCGGTGGCCAGGTTGCACAGGATGGCGCCGACCTGGTTGCCGCCACTGGACTGGTCGGCCTCGTCGCGCAGATTGACCGGAACCATGGCGATCAGCGGTTTGTCGGGCAGGGCATCCTGCTCGATCAGGTAGGCCCGCAGGGCACCGGCGCACATCGCCAGGATGACGTCGTTGACGGTGACACCGGCGGCGTCCTTGATCGCGATGATGCGTTTGAGCGGCCAGGACTGCGCGGCCACGCGACGGGCTCCACCGATCGGGACGTTGAACATCGTCTTGGGAGCTTCGAACGGCAGGGTCAGCTGCTGTTCGAGCAGGGCCGCTCGGGCGATGGTCACCGCGGAGGGGGCCAGCCCGGCGAGTGATCCGGCCGCTCGTCTCAGCCCGCCCAGTGGCGACCCGCGGCCCTTGTCTTTGGTGCGTGCGCGCGGCCCGATGGTCCACGGCGCCCGGATCTCGTCGCCCTGCGGATCCGTCGAGAGCGTGCGCCGGGTCAGCTTCATCGCCGAGACGCCGTCGAGCAGCGAGTGGTGAACCTTGGTGTAGACGGCGACCCGCCCGTCGTTGAGCCCTTCGACCAGATGGGTCTCCCACAGCGGCCGGTGCCGATCGAGCAGACTGCCGTGCAGCCGCGAGGTCAGCTCGAGGAGTTCACGGACCCGGCCCGGCTGGGGCAGCGCCGAGCGGCGCAGGTGGTATTCGAGGTCGATGTCCCGATCGAAGGCCCAGGTCAGGTTCGCGATGCCGCCGAAGAACGCACCGGGATGCTTGCGGAACGTCGGCTGCACGTCCTGGTAGGTGAGCAGATCGTTGTAGATCCCGGCCAGGAACTCCGGACCCATGCCCTCGGGTGGCTCGAACAGCTGCAGGCCGCCGACGTGCATGGGATGTTCTCGCGACTCGGCCAGCAAGAACATCGAGTCGGTCGGTGAAATCAGCTCCATCGATGACCTCCGCTTAGATGTCTAACCCGTGTGCCCGTTACACCGGTTTGCCACACGGAATTCATCGCGATGTCGAACCCGGATTCGCGGCGGACGCCACGAGTGTGCGAACTGATACGCCCGCGCCGGAGTGTCGCGGATGAAACCGCACGACGGAATGGTGTTGGGTGCCGCGCGGGTCAGCGGTGACCACCACCGCCTCCACCGCCGCCACCGCTGTGGTTGCCGCCGTTGAAGCCAGGCTCGGCCACCTCGGCCTCGGTGAGCTGATCGCTGGTGTCGGGAATGATCGTCGGGGCGCAGTTCATCGAGAAGCTGTCCTCGGTGTCGCTGTCCTGGCACTGGGCCGCCAGCCGCGGCGCGGGGTCGGCGATGGCGAACACCGCGACAGCCGGGGCGGCCGCGATCACCAATCCGATTGCGGCGTAAAGCAATCGTCGGGTGCTGGTCGAAGCGCTCGTCATGATCTCAAACCCCCTGGCATACACCGTTGAATCCTCAAAGCGCCAGGGTAGGTGAGGTTCCTGGGAATCGCGACGCGTCGGGCGCTATTCACAGCCATGCCGCAGGCAGGGCGGCGATTCACGTAACGACGACCACCAGCAGGTAGACGCTGAACAGGATCGGCAGAACCGGCGCAGACCAGAAGGCCGCGGCCTTGAGCGTGTGCCTGTGGCGGACGGCTAAGGCCACTGCGATCGAGGTGAGGGCAACCAGCACGATGGCACCGGAGAGCACCCAGAAGCGCACTGGCGTAGTTGCCGCGATGATCGCAGTTGCGCCGAGCCAGACGATGTAACCGACTACCGCCCCGATGAGGGCGGACAGCATCCTGCGTATCGGTGTGGTCGCCATCAGACGACGACCACTCCAGGCTGCGGCGGTCGACTCGGCAGCCTGGTGTTGAGATTGTCGGCGAACACCTGCCACACGGCCTTATTCAGCCAGCTGGTGCCCGGTATGAGGCTGAGGTCTGACACGGGACCCGATGCGGCGACGCGCAATTCCCAAGTCAGGCGTCCGGGTATCGGACTTGCCGGCGCTTGGACGACGCTGAAAGTGATTGTGCGGCCGGCACCTTCGTTATGGCCCGGCAGCGATACGAAGGTAAAGCTGTCGGGGGTGACACTCATAACCTTCACCGGCTCGTTCTCACCAAACGGTCCTGTGAGGTTGATCGTGGCACCTTCGACTAGGTCAGCCGGATCCGCGGTGAAGGTGAAGTAATTGTTGAAATGCGCCCGGATCTCACTCATGATCTGCTCTTTCGTCCAGCCCTCCGGTGTGCTGAACGGGTAGCCGTAGTGATAGCTGCCATACCCTCCGCCGGGCGCGGGAGGGTCGCTGGTGTCATCCGCCGGAGAATCCTTAAAGCGGAGGGCGCTTGCGGGCTGCACGACGTTCTCCCCCTCACCGTCGAGGAAGTTCGCAGCACCGACACCTGCCGTGGCATTCCGTATTCGCGCCGCGATCTGGCAATCAGCGACGACGAGTTCGCCTACCCGGGCTCCTATGTCCGTAGCGAAGGCTTCAGCCTCAGCCTGCCAAATTGCCATGTCCGCCGGTCTGACCGTATTGCGGGTGGTGACCGAAAAGTCCTCCCCGACAACGAATCCAGCTTCGCTTGCTCGATGCACCGAATCAATGACTCGCTGTTTGGCATACGCGATCTGATCAGCGCCACGCTCAGCGATTCGCGCGGCTTCGTGAAGCCGGTCAGCCACGCCGGTGACGCGCAGACGGTCCGAGAAAGCCCGTACTTGGGCGGCCTCAGAGGCCGAGCCGTCCCACCGGGTGCCACCCGGAACGGATATCTGCGATGAGACGCGCGCGAAAGCGTCCTCCCACCCAGCCGCTGTGTCAGTCCAGCGGGCCGCCGCCTCGCTGAGGTGGCCGACATCCCAGGCACGGACCTGCGTTAGCGACGGGATCACACCGATGGCGGCCATCTACACCTCGGCTGCCAGAACACGCAGGTTACTGGCCGAGTGATCCTCATTCACTTCATAGTGCGCGGCCGTGATGCTGAGGCTCGCGGCGGTGTCCTGCATCCGTGCACCCATCGCACGGGCGGCGACGGCAGCGTCGGCGTCGGCTTCATTGATGGCCGCGACCGTCGCCTGCCACGTCGACCCACTGGGCGCGTAGTTAGTCCCGGCGGCTATCGCCGCGCCAAGGGACCGACAATCCGTGGCTAGCTGGTTCAATCCGACGCAGCTGGTGTCCAGCAAACCCATAGCGCCGATCTTAGGAGCTGGTCCCCGACCAGCAAGTCACCGCAATCAGCCGGCCGTGCCGATGCCGCTTCGGGAGATCGTGAATCCGCGACCGCCCGCCGCGGTGCAGCTGACCCCGCTCTCTTCGGAGCGGCACGTGAATTGCCCGAGCGCCATCGTCTTCCCGTAGGCGAGCATGGGGATCCCCGGTGCAGCATTGCCGAGGCAGCTCACGCCGGTACAGGACTTGAAGGTGCCGTCGTTGTTCAACGTCACCGACTGGGGCGGGGTGTCGGTCTGGCAGTACACCCCGTCCTCACCGACGCGGCCCCCGGTGTTGATCTCACAACTGATGTTGCGCGACGGCGAGTAGAAGCCGCAGTACTGGCCTACCGATGTGCAGACCGACTCGTCAGCCGCCGCACCCGGTGCATCGAGAAGCGAGCCGACGACGAAAACGGTTGTCGCTGCGACAAACACCCGAGCCCGGAGATCTTTCGCCATGCTTACTACCTTGACTGAAGATCCGTGGATGCGCTGGCGATCGGGCAAACCACCTGCGTCGAGCGTGCGGGTTGTCGTCGACATTTCGTGCCTTTACCACCGAGAACCCGCACGGTCGGCGAACAAAAGCCCCGCAACCCACAACGGGGTCCGGGGCTTATGGCGGTGGCGGAGGGATTTGAACCCTCGGACGGGGGTTACCCGTCACACGCTTTCGAGGCGTGCTCCTTAGGCCGCTCGGACACGCCACCGTCGAAGAGCTTACGTGTCGCGGGTGGGCTAACCCAAATCGCGCTGACGAGCGAAAAAGCCCTCCAACAGTGCGGCGCATTCCTCGGCGAGCACTCCCCCGCGCACCTCCGGCCGGTGCGTCAACCGCCGGTCCCGCACCACGTCCCAAAGTGAGCCCGCCGCACCGGTTTTGGGCTCCCAGGCACCGAAAACCACCCGCGCCACCCGGGCCATCACCAACGCGCCCGCACACATCGTGCACGGCTCGACGGTCACCGCCAGCGTGGTCCCCGCCAGCCGCCACCCGTCGCCGTAGACCTGGGCCGCCGCCCGCAGCGCCAGGATCTCGGCGTGTGCGGTCGGGTCACCGAGCTTCTCGCGGGCGTTGGCCGCCCGGGCCAGCTCGGTGCCGTCGGGTCCGAACACCACCGCACCGATCGGCACATCCTCGGACCCGGCCAGTGCGGCGGCGTCGATGGCCGCGCGCACCTGGAGTTCGTCGCGATTCACCGCTCGAGGCGGTCGAGCACTGCTGACAGCTCGTCGGCGAAACCCATCTCCCGCGCGATCCGGCCGAGTTGTTCGTCGGCGTAAAGATCGGTCTCGTCGAGGATCACGCTCAGCACCGGCTCGGGCAGCCCGATGTCGGCCAGGACAGCGAGATCACCCTCCTCGAAGGGGTCGGCATCTTCGAGATCTTCCGGCGAAATGTCGGCGTCCAGAGTCTCCAGCGCCTCGGCGGCAATGTCGTAATCCAGTGCCGCCGTCGCGTCCGACAACAGCAGCCGAGTACCCGACGGCGCCGGCCGAACGATCAGAAAGAACTCGTCGTCGATGTCCAGTAACCCGAACACCGCGCCGGCGCTGCGCAATTCTCGCAACTCCGTCTCGGCGGCAGCCAGGCTGGTCAAAACCTTTGCGCTCATGGCTGAGCAACGCCACTTGCCGTCCTCGCGAACCACGGCCACCCCGAAGCCATCCGGGGCCTCCGACCCGGGGCTGTTCTGGGCGCGCTGTGCTTCCATGGGCGCATACGCTAGTCGCTGATCAGGCCTTTTGACCAGGTACCCGTCGGCTGTGCGGTTTGGATGTGTAAACCTGGACATGTGACGAAGACACCCGTGTGCGTCCTCGGTCTCGGGCTCATCGGCGGCTCGGTATTGCGAGCGGCGGTCGCGGCCGGGCGTGAAGCACTCGGCTACAACCGATCCGTCGAGGGTGCCCAGGGCGCGCGGTTCGACGGTTTCTCCGCCACCACCGATCTGACCGAGGCATTGGCGTGGGCCGCCGAGCGCGACGCGTTGATCGTCCTGGCCGTGCCCATGCCGGCGGTGTCCCAATTGCTCAGCCACATCAAAGACGTCGCCGCCGAATGCCCACTGACCGACGTCATCAGCGTCAAGGGCGCGGTGCTCGACGCGGTGCGCAAAGCCGGCCTGCTTGACCGCTATGTCGGTGGCCATCCCATGGCCGGCACTGCCCACTCTGGTTGGAGCGCGGGCGACGCCAGGTTGTTCGCGGGTGCGCCGTGGGTCCTCACGGTCGACGAGCACGTCGATGCCCGGGTGTGGGAGCAGGTGATGCACCTGGCGCTGGACTGCCAGGCCGTCGTCGTCCCCGCCACGTCCGACGAGCACGACGCGGCGGCGGCCAGCATTTCGCATCTTCCGCATCTGCTCGCCGAGGCATTGGCCGAGACGGCCGGCGAGGTGCCGCTGGCATTTGCTCTGGCGGCCGGCTCATTTCGGGACGGCACCCGGGTCGCGGCAACGGCCCCCGATCTGGTGCGGGCCATGTGCGAGGCGAACGCCGAGCAGCTGCTGCCCGCCCTCGACCGCGCGTTGGAGCTACTGAACCAGGCCCGCGCATCGCTGGCCGACAGGGGTTCGGTGGCCGAGCTCGTCGAGGCGGGCCATGCCGCCCGCGCTCGCTACGACAGCTTCTCGCGCCCGCAGATCGTGACCATCGCGATCGGAGAAGAGGATTGGCGCGCGGAACTCGCCGCCGCCGGTCGCGCCGGCGGCGTGATCAGATCCGCGTTGCCAACCCTGGGTAGTCGACGATGAAGCCGTCGGCGTCGACCGTGATCGTGGTGTCGGCGACCGGCGAATGCAGCTCGATGCCGTCCCCGGTGTCCGGGCCGGAGCTGCCGTAGCTGATGGTGGCCTGCTTGACGGTCAGGTCGGGCAAACTCACGTACACCACCGGCAGCGCCACCGAATCGACCCGCTGGTACAGGCCGGTGCGCCGGATGGGCAGTGCGTTGAAGAACGGGCTGAAGACGACGTCGACGTCCAACGCCCCTTCGTAGGCACCTCGCGATTGGCCCTGGTGATCGGTGACGAGCCACATGCCTTCCTCGTCGCGGGCGATCGACAGCTGCCGATCCCGCTCGGCGAGGGTGACGCTCATGGACAGCCGTTTGGTCGCGCCGGTCTCGTCGGTCACCAGGTCATAGGAAGCGCTGAAGGCCGGGTTCGTCTCGGCGGCCGCGGCGACGATTCGGCCATAGGCCTTGATCCGCTTGCCTGATAGCTGGACCCGGGCGGATTCCATCCGCGAATCATCGTGCGCGCGCCAGGTCAGGATCGCCGGCCAGGCGCTTTCTGTCGCGTCGTTGGCTGCACTCACCCGTCTACCGTATGCGACGGGCCGCCCCGTTCGTAACCAGGTCGGGAAGTGCGGCTCATCTGTGATGTGGGTACGCGTGCATCCAAACTGACCTCGTCGTCGAGCAACGGTTGCGGCATCCGCCGGAATCGGCCCGAGCCGGGCACCGAAGCCCACACGGCCAGCGCCAGCAGCGCATCGAGCACCAGGGCCAGCACCGTCACCAGCAACGCACCCACCAGCGCGAGGTAGAACTGGCGGACCTTGATGCCGTCGATCAGGTAGCGCCCCAGGCCACCGAGGCTGGCGTAGGCGGCCACCGTCGCGGTCGCCACCACCTGGAGAGTCGCCGTGCGCAGCCCACCCAAAATCAGCGGCAGTGCATTGGGCACCTCGACGCGCAGCAAAACCCTGGTCTCGGTCATGCCCATCGACCGGGCGGCGTCGACCACCGCCGGGTCGACGTTCGCGATCCCGGCATAGGTGCCGGCCAGCAGCGGCGGGATGCCCAGCAGCATCAGCGCGACGGTCGGCGGCAGCAGCCCCAGCCCCCACAGCAACACCCCGAGCAGCAGCACCCCCAGAGTCGGCAGTGCCCGCAGCGCGTTGACCCCGGTGACCACCAGGAAGGTGCCGCGCCCGGTATGCCCGATCAGCAGGCCGATGGGGATGGCGATGAGCGCGGAGACCACGACGGCGACCGCGGTGTACTGCAGGTGCTCGACGATGCGGACCGCCAAACCGGCCCGGCCGCCCCAGTTGGCGCCGGTGAAGATGTAGGCGAGAGCTTGCTGAAGAAAATTCATGAGCTCGCCTTCACCCGGGCCCATGGGGTGATCAGCCGGCCGGCCAGCAGGATCAGCACGTCGATGACGATCGCGAGCAGGAAGATCGCGATGATGCCTGCGACGATCTGATCGCTCTTGTCCGCCTGGTAGCCCTCGGTGAACCAGGTACCCAGCCCGCCGATGCCGATGACCGACCCCACCGACACCATCGAGATGTTGGTCACCGCGACTACTCGAAGACCGGCGATGAGGACCGGAATCGACAGCGGCAGTTCGACTTTGAGCATCCGCGACACTCGGGTATAGCCGACAGCGGTGGCCGCGTCACGCACCTGGGCGGGCACCGCGTCCAGCGCTTCGGGCACTGCCCGCACCAGCAGCGCGGTGGTGTAGAGCGTCAGCGCGACGATGACATTGGCCTCGTCGAGGATTCGGGTCGGAATGATCAGCGGCAGCACCACGAACAGTGCCAGCGACGGGATCGTGAAGATGATGCTGGCCGTCACCGTGGTCACCCGGCGCAGCGCGGTCGTCCGCCACACATAGGCGCCCAACGGCACCGCGATCACCAGACCCAGCACCACCGGAATGAGCGACAGCCGGAGATGAATCACGGTCAGCGCCCATGCCTTGTCGAGATGGGTGAGCAGATAATTCATTGTCGGGTCCGTTGGGCCTCTAACGCTTCCAGGACGTCGTCGGCCTTCACTCCGCCGATCACCTGCCCGTCGTCGTCGACTGCCACCCCCAGCCCGGCCGGGGAGGACAGCGCCGCATCAAGAGCCAGTCGCAACGTACCGCCCGGAACGAACAGCGATCCGCCCGCAATTGTGCTGTCGTACAACGAACTTCCGCCACGATGGAGCTGCACGCCGTCGGCGTCGAGCCACGCGTACGGCCGGCCGTCGTCCCTGGTGACCAGGCGCCAGTCCCCCGGCGCGAGTGTCAGCGCATCGATCTCGGCCTCTGTGACCGTCTGAATGTCGTGCAGCGGCAACCCGGAAGCCTGCCGGAACTGCAGGCCACGGTAGCCGCGGTCGGTACCGATGAACCCGGAGACGAATTCGTTGGCGGGATTGGACAACAGCCGGGCCGGGGCGTCGTACTGCTGCAAGGTGCCGCCGGGCCCGAACACCGCGACCCGGTCACCGAGCTTGATCGCCTCGTCGATGTCATGGGTGACGAAGACGATGGTCTTCTGCAATTCTCCTTGCAGGCGCAGAATTTCGGCCTGCAACTCATCGCGCACCACCGGGTCGACCGCCGAGAACGGCTCGTCCATCAGCAGTACCGGTGGATCTGCAGCCAGCGCGCGGGCCACGCCGACGCGCTGCTGTTGACCGCCGGACAGCTGCGCGGGGTAGCGGTCGCCGAGCTTGGGATCGAGGCCCACCCGCTCCAGCACCGCGTAGGCGGCCTTGCGAGCGGCCCGCCGCGACTCGCCTTTGAGCACCGGGACCGTCGCCACGTTGTCGATCACCCGCTGATGGGGCATCAGTCCGCCGCTCTGGATGACATAACCGATCCCGAGCCGGAGCTTGACCGGGTTGACACCGGCGATGTCGCGGCCGTCGACGGTGATCGTCCCGGAGCTGGGCTCGATCATCCGGTTGATCATCCGCATCGAGGTCGTCTTGCCGCAGCCCGACGGCCCGACGAACACCGTCAGCGTGCCGGTCGGCACCTCCATACTCAGGTCGTCAACCGCGACCGTGCCGTCCGGGTAGGTCTTCGTGACGTTGGCGAAGGTGATCATCTATTTCCCGATCGGCTTGTCGAAACCGTTGTCACGTATCCACTTTCGCGCCGCCTCATCGGGGTCGACGCCGGAATTGCCAGACACTGCGGTGTTGAGTTCGATGAGTGCCTCGGTGCTCAGCTTCGCCGACACCGCATCCAGCACAGTCTTGAGTTCGTCGGACTTCTTCTGCGAACTGACCAGCGGCACGACATTGGCCGCCAGGAAGTTGTTCTTGGGGTCCTCCAGGACGACCAGTTTGTTCTGCGGAATGGCGGGTGAGGTGCTGAAGATGTCGGCGGCGGTGACGGTGCCGTCCACCAGCGCACGGACCGTCGCCGGGCCGCCGCCGTCACTGATCGAGACGAAGTTGTCCGGCTTGATGTCCAGCCCGTATTTGGCCTTCAGGCCCGGCAGCCCCTCCGTGCGGGTCTGGAACTCTGACGGTCCACCGAACTTCACCTCCGGCGAATGTGCGGCCAGGTCGCCGATTGTCTTCAGGTTCCACTTCCGTGCGGTGGCTTCGGAGACGGCGACGGTATCGGTGTCGTTGGCCGGTGACGGGGTCAGGATCGACAGATCGCCGGGCAACACCCGGAACAACGCCAACTCGACCTGATCCGGCGTCGTCACCGTGGTCTTGGAATCGAAGTACTGCAAGAGATTTCCGGTGTACTCGGGCACCAGGTCGATGGAGTGGTCACGCACCGCGGGAATGTAGGTCTCGCGGCTGCCGATGCCGAACTGCCGGCCCACGGTGAAACCGTTGGCCTCCAAGGCCTGGGCGTAGATCTCGGCGATGATCTTCGACTCCGGGAAGTCCGCCGATCCGACAACCAGATTCTTCAGATCACCCGAGGCCGATCCGCCACCAAGCGGATTGGCGCTGCCACACGAGACCACCGCCGGCAGCACGAGCGCCAACAAGATCGCCACAAACCACAGTCGCCTGCCGCCCCGCGACGCATTCATGCGCGTCCTTTCACCCCGACCCGTTTAGCCGACAGTAACGACACTTACCCTCCTACGCCGGGGTTTAGATCAGGGCAAACGTCATCGTTCTGTCATAACCCCATTGTTTCTGCCCGGCCTGAGTGGGAACAATGACTATGTGACCATCAGTGAACCGACGGGCCCGCACTACGAGCCGACGCCGATGCCGCCGGCGCCTCCGGCTGCGGAGCCTCCCGCGCCCACCAATGCCAAGTCGGTGAACGAGGTCAAGTTCACCCGCGCCGCGGCCCTGTGGTCCTCGTTGATCTTCGGATTGTTGATCCTGACGGTCCTGCTGATCTTCATCGCCCAGAACACCGGATCGACGTCGTTCGCGTTCTTGGGCTGGCATTGGTCACTGCCACTGGGCGTCGCGATCCTGATGGCGGCGGTGGCCGGCGCCATGGTGACCGTGTTGGCCGGGGCGGCCCGCATCTTCCAGCTCCGCCGCGCCGCCAAGAAGAACCTGCGGGCAGCCCGCACGACTTAACCGAAAAACTCCAGACCGCGGCTGATCAGCACGGCGACAGCCTCCCCCGCCTGGTCATCGTCGCCGGCGACGTCCTCGGACATCCGCCGGCGGAAGTCGATTCCGGCCACGATGATCGCCAGTTTGAAATAGCCCAGTGCCATGTGGAAGTTCCAATGCGCCAACGGGTTTCCGGACGCCACCGAATAGCGCTGGGCCAGATCCTCTGCCGTCGGCATCTGCGGGGCCGTCCACGACTTGTGCTCCTGGCTGAGCAAGTCCAGCATCGGATCGCGCTGCACACACATCACGGCGACATCGGCCAGCGGGTCTCCGAGGGTGGACATCTCCCAATCCAGCACCGCCCGAACAATTGTCGGGTCACTCGGATCGATGATGGTGTTGTCGATGCGGTAATCGCCGTGCACGATCGAGCTACGACTTTCCGACGGCACCGCGTCGGCCAGTTTGGAGTGCAGCCGTTCGACGTCACCGTCACGCGGATCGTCGGGCAGCCGAACGTGTTGCCACTGCGAACCCCACCGCCGCACCTGCCGTTCGAGATATCCCACCGGCTTGCCGAAGTCACTCAAGCCGACGGCGTCGGGATCCACTTCGTGAAGGTCGACAAGCACCCGGATGAGACTGTCGACGCAATCGCTGACCACGCCGGCGTCGCCGAGCGCATCGAGCTCGGCGCGGGTTCGAACCACTTGGCCCGCCACATATTCCACCATCTGGAACGGCACACCCCCGACGGAATCGTCGTCACGCATGGTGACCGCGGGCGCGACCGGCACCGGGCTGCCGGCCAATGCGGCCACCACCCGATATTCGCGAGCCATATCGTGCGCCGACGGGGTGAGCCCGTGCAGCGGCGGGCGGCGCAGCACCCATTTGGAGGCGTCGTCGAAAATCAGGAAGGTCAGGTTCGACCGGCCACCGGAGATGAACTCCGCCTGCAGCTCCCCGCTACGCGGAATGCCCGCCGATCGCAGATGCCTGTCCAGTGCCGCCAGGTCGAGCCCGTCCAGAGAAGTCACCCGCTATGTATAGCTAATAGCGCTGGTTGCGCGGCAAGAGATCCCAAACATGTTCGGTGGTGTTGACCGCCGCCACCGTGCCGAACCCGCTGCGGGCGTAGAGCAGGCGGGTGATCGAGACGTAATCGATGGGGAACGACAGCAGCCGTTTGGTGCCGAGCAGCTCGTGCAGGATCACGTTGATCACCCCGCCGTGGCTGAAGACGGCAACCGTCTCGTCGTGGTCTGCCGCCGCGACGATATCTCTCAGCGCCGCGCCTACCCGGCCGCGGAACTCGTCTTCGTCGACGGTGCTGGGCAGCCGGCCGTCGGCCATCCGCGCCCACTCCTCCGGCCGCTCTTTGCGCACCTGTTCGATCGGCACGTAGTGGGACAGCCCGCGGTCGTACTCGGCCAGCCGGTCGTCGATATCGACGGTCAGCCCGGTGGCCTTGGCGACCGGCTCGGCGGTCTGCAGCGCGCGCCGCTGCGGGCTGCTGATCAGCCGGGCGAGCGGGAAACGGTCCAGTGCCTCAGGCAGCCGCCTGGCCTGCTCCCAACCCTCCTCGGACAGTTCCGGATCGCTGCCTTCACCCGCCTCGGTCCGGTGTGGCAGGGCATGCCTGACGAGCAGCAGCTGCATGGGTGCGGTGGTCCTTTCACGCTCCGAGCGTGTGAGTTGTCGCGGATTCTTCGACGATTTTCAACGATATCCCGCACGTTCGGCGAGCTCGGCGAGGACCTCATCGGTGTGCTCGCCGAGTTTCGGGGCGGCCGACCGCGGCGCCCACGGGGTGCCGTGGAAGTCGGCGGGGGTGGCGATCATCGGGCCGCCGTCGGGCACGTCGACCAGACCGCCCGCGGCGTGGAACTGCTCGTCGGCCAGGACGTCCTCCATCGAGTTCACCGGCGACCAGAACAGGTCGGGCTCGGCGTCGAACGCTGAAGCCCATTCGGCGAGCGTCTTCGTCGCGAAGATCTCGTCGAGCGTCGCAATCAGTTCACGGGAATTGATCGCGCGGTCGCGGGCAGTGGTAAATCGGCTGTCGGTCAACCACTCCGGGCGCCCGACCGCACGGCACAGCGACGGCCAGTGCCGGTCGGCTTCCAGCCCGACGATCCAGAGGCGCCGCCCGTCGGCCGCCAGGTAGTTGTTCATGCACGGGTTGAACATCGTCTCGCGCTGACCGATCGCGATCGGATTGCCGGTCAGCAGGAAGGTGTTGAGGTCGAAGCTGACGGTGTAGGCGCCCTGGCGGTAGAGGGATGTGGTCACCAGTTGCCCTTCACCGGTGCGGGCGCGGGCGACCAGTGCGGCGTTGATCGCCGCGGCCAACGTCATCCCGGTCATGTGATCGCCCATGCCGCCCCGCTGGAAGGGCGGGCTGTCACCGGGACGGGTGAGCAGATCGGCAACCCCGGAGCGGGCCCAGAATGCGGCGACGTCGTAGGCCGGGCGGTTGGCTTCAGGCCCGCTCTCGCCGTACCCGGTGATCAGGCCGTAGACCAGGCCCGGATTGAGCGCGGCCACCGACGGATAGTCCAGATCGAGCCGCCCAAGCGCATCCGGCCGGACGTTGGTGAGGAAAACGTCTGCCGCCGTGAGCAATTGGCGAGCGGTAGCCAGCCCACCGTCGGTGGTCAGGTCGAGCACGATGCTGCGCTTGGACCGATTGTCCATCTCGAACGGCGGGTTGCTGCCGTCGTCGAGTCCGAGCATCCGGCCGAACATTCGGCCCGGGTCGCCGGTCGGCGGTTCGATCTTGACGACGTCGGCACCCCAGTCGGCCAGAATTCCTCCGGCAGCCGGCCCGGCGACCCACACCCCGAGCTCGACAACCTTGATGCCCTCCAGCGGTCCGGCCATCGTCGCCCCTTTCGCTATGCGTCTGCCAAAGGCTAGTGGCTCGGCGCTTGGAGAATGCTATTCTCCAAATGGAGATTGAGGAGTTCCATGACGAGAACGCAAAACCCCGCGGACCTCGACACCGCGACGCTCGGCCGATGGCTCGACACCCAGAACGCACCCGGCCATGGCGAGCAGCCCGTCGCCGAGGTCCTCAAGGGCGGGTCGCAGAACATGCTGTACCGGATCAACCGCGGTGGGGAGGGCATGGTGCTGCGGATGCCCGGACCGCGCGCCGACGAGCGCCGCCTCGGTGAGCTGCTTCGCGAAATCCGTCTGGAACGGGCGTTGAAGGGCACCGACGTACCGCACGCGGAACTGGTGGCCGCCGACGAGAGTGGGGAGGTTCTCGGCAAGCCCTTCTATCTCATGAAGGAAGTCGACGGCTGGAGCCCCATGGAGGGCGGCTGGGAGGCGCCGTTCGACGCTGACCTCGACGCCCGCCGCGACCTGGCATTCCAGCTGATCGAGGGTGCCGCGAAGCTCGGCCGGGTGGACTGGAAGGAACAGGACCTGGAGGGGTTCGGCAGACCCGACGGCTTCCACGACCGACAGGTGGATCGCTGGCTGGCGTTCCTCGCCGCGTTCCAGGTGCGCGAACTGGCCGGACTGGATGCGGCGTCGCAGTGGTTGCGCGACAACCGGCCCGCGCACTACACCCCCGGGATCATGCACGGCGACTACCAGTTCGCCAACGTCATGTACGCCCACGGGGCACCCGGGCGGCTGGCCGCGATCGTGGACTGGGAGATGACCACGATCGGCGACCCGCTGCTGGACGTGGCATGGGCGCTACTCGGCTACGACGGCGAACATCCCAAGGACACCGGCTTCTACCTGCCGATGGACGGTATGCCCACCCGCAGTGAGCTGCTGGCGCACTACGAGAAGGTCAGCGGGCTGTCTACCGAGAACATCCACTACTACCTGGTGCTGGCCAACTGGAAGCTGGGCATCGTGCTGGAGAAGACCTACGCCGCCGCGGTCAACGGCGGCACGGCAGACCCGAAAGTGGTCGAGGCCTTCGGCGCGATGGTGCCCGATCTGATCGCCACCGCGGCCCGGTTGGCGCAATCCGGTGAGGAGTCCTGAATGGGCTACGCAGACACTCTTTTCGACCTGACCGGCCGCGTCGTGCTGGTCACCGGCGGCAGCCGCGGTCTGGGCCGCGAGATGGCGATGGCGGCCGCGCGCTGCGGCGCGGACGTGGTGATCGCCAGCCGCAAGTTCGACACCTGTGTGGCGACGGCCAAGGAGATCGAGGCCGAAACCGGCTGCACCGCAATGCCATACGGGGTTCACGTCGGGCGATGGGATGAGCTCGACGGGTTGGTCACCGCGGTCTACGACCGGTTCGGCAAGCTTGATGTGCTGGTGAACAACGCCGGTATGTCGCCGACCTACGACAAGCTCACCGATGTCAGCGAGAAACTGTTCGACGCGGTGATGAACCTGAATCTGAAGGGGCCGTTCCGCCTTTCGGCACTGGTCGGCGAACGCATGGTCGACGACGGCGGCGGTGTGATCATCAACGTCAGCACCCACGGCTCGCTGCGGCCGCATCCGTCGTTCATCCCGTACGCGGCATCCAAGGCCGGACTGAACGCGATGACCGAAGGCCTCGCGGCGGCGTTCGGGCCGACGGTGCGGGTCAACACCCTGATGCCGGGTCCGTTCCTCACCGACATCAGCAAGGCCTGGAACCTCGGTCGCGAAAATCCGTTCGGCCGGCATGCCCTGCAGCGGGCCGGTGAGCCGCACGAAATCATCGGCGCCGCACTGTTTCTGATGTCCGATGCATCCAGCTTCACCACCGGCTCGATCCTTCGGGCCGACGGCGGAATCCCGTAAAGGAGTACGACGATGGCGTGGGACTTTTCCACCGAGCCGGAATTCGAGGAGAAGCTCGAGTGGATCCGGACCTTCGTGCGCGACGAGATCGAACCGCTCGAGGTGATCTTCCCGAGCTGCGAGTTCCTGCCGCTCAACGACGAGCGCCGCAGGATCGTCGACCCACTCAAGCAGAAGGTCCGCGACCAGGGCCTGTGGGCGCCGCACCTCGGGCCCGAGCTGGGCGGCCAGGGCTTCGGGGCCGTCAAGCTCACGCTGATCAACGAGATCCTGGGCCGCGCAACGTGGTCGTCGATCATCTTCGGCACCCAGGCGCCCGATACCGGTAACGCCGAGATCCTCGCCCGCTTCGGCACCGAGGAACAGAAGCAGCGGTACCTGACCGGGCTGCTGTCCGGGGAGATCTTCTCGACGTTCTCGATGACCGAACCGCAGGGCGGATCCGATCCGCGGGTGTTCACCACGCGGGCGGTGCGCGACGGCGACGACTGGGTTATCAACGGCCGCAAGTACTGGTCCTCGAACGCCTCGGTGGCATCGTTCTTCATCGTGGTCGCGATCACCGACCCGGACGTCCCGGTACACACGGGCGCCTCGACGTTCCTGGTGCCGGCCGACACCCCGGGCGTGCACATCGAGGCGACCCACCACCTGGTCGGCTCGCAACCCCACGACCCCGGGCACTCACTGGTGCACTACGACAACGTCCGGGTCCCCGCGTCGGCGATGCTCGGCGAAGAGGGCCACGGCTTCGGCGTCGCCCAGTCCCGGCTGGCCGGCGGGCGTCTGCACCATGCGATGCGCTCCATCGGAGTGGCCCAGCGAGCGATCGACGCGATGGCCCGCCGCGCGAAAAGCCGCTTCACACAGGGAAGTCTGCTGGCTGACAAGCAGTTGATCCAGGAGATGGTCGCCGACTCGTTCGTTGAGCTGACCCAGTTCCGGCTGATGGTGTTGCACGCCGCGTGGCTGGTCGACACCGCCGGTGAGCGGGCCGCGCGGGAGGAGATCGCGGCCTGCAAGATCGCGACCGCCTCCGTGCTGAAGTCCATCGGCCTGCGGGCGATCCAGGTGCACGGCGGACTCGGACTGACCGACCAGATGCCGTTGACCAGTGTGCTCATGGGTGGGATCACGCTGGGGCTGGCCGACGGGCCGACCGAGGCGCACAAGGTCAACCTGGCCCGCCAGCTCCTCAAGGGCTACGAGGCGGAGGATCCGGTCTGGCCCAGTGAGTTCCTGCCCAACCGGATCGAGCGAGCCCGGGAGAAGTACGGCCATTTGGTCGATCGCATTCCCGCGCTGCCTGTTTCGCCGTGACCAGCAGAGCCGCGGCCGCCGTGGTGCGGGCCCTCGACGACCGGCAACGCGAAGCCACCGAAGACGTGGAGCGCATCCTGGCCGCCGCACTGCGGGTGTTGCAGCGGGTCTCCCCCGACGCGCCGCGGGTCAGCGACATCGTCGCCGAGGCCGGCGTCTCCAACAAGGCGTTCTACCGTTACTTCGCCGGCAAGGACGATCTGATGCTGGCGGTCATGGAACGCGGTGCGGCAATGGTGGTTTCGTACCTGGAACACCAGATGGCCAAGGAATCCACCCCGAAAGGCAAGATCACCCGATGGATCAGCGGGGCGCTGGCCCAGGTCGCCGATCCGGAGCTGATCGGAATGAGCCGCGCCCTGGTGGTGCAGATGTCCGACTCGGACAAGCGCCGCCTCGGCGAGGAGGAGATCCTGGCCGCCATGCGCGAGCTGCTGGTCGAGCCGATTCGGCAGCTCGGCAGTAGCGATGCCCAGCGTGATGCCGACGCGGTGTTCGTGTGTACCGTCGGCACGATGCGCCGCTACGTGAACTCCACCGACCAACCGGGTCGCAAGGACATCAACCACCTCGTCGGGTTCTGCCTGCGAGGCCTCGGCCTGCCGGAAGCGACGAGCTGATGCGCGCCGTCGTCTGCCGCGAGTACGGCGCCCCGGAGGATCTGGTCACCGACGAACTGCCGGACCCCACACCGGGTCCCGGTCAGGTGGTGGTCAAGGTGCATGCCGCCGCGGTCAACTATCCCGACGTGCTGCTGATCGCCGGCAAGTACCAGATCAAGGTGCCGCCGCCGTTCATCCCGGGCAGTGAGCTGGCCGGTGAGGTGCTGGCCGTCGGCGACGGCGTCGATTTCCGGCCGGGCGATCGGGTGTCGGCCACCACGTTCGTCGGCGGATTCGCCGAGCAGGCGCTGGTCGATGCGCGGGGTCTGACCCGCGTTCCGGACGGTGTCGACTATGCCGATGCCGCCGCGTTCGGGGTCACCAACCGCACGGCCTACTACACCCTGCGCACCGTCGCTCCCGTCCAGCCCGGCGACTGGGTGGTTGTCCTCGGCGCCGGTGGTGGTGTCGGCCTGGCCGCCGTCGACATCGCGGTTCTGATGGGCGCCAAAGTCATTGCCGCGGCATCGGGCGCCGAGAAGCTCGAGGTATGCCGCCGCCGCGGCGCGACGGAGGTCATCGACTATGACCGCGAGGACCTCAAGAGCCGGCTCAAGGAGATCACCGGCGAGGCCGGCACCCGCGTGGTCCTCGACCCGGTCGGTGGTCACTACTCCGAGCCCGCCCTGCGTAGTCTCGGCCGTGGCGGAAAGTTCGTGACGCTGGGCTATGCGGCCGGCGAGATCCCCAGGATTCCGTTGAACCTGGTGATGCTCAAAGGAATCACCGTGCAGGGCATGGAAATCCGGACGTTCGCTACCGACTACCCGGACGACATCGCGCACGACGACGCCGAGCTTGCGCAGTTGTTCGCCGAGGGCAAGCTGCGCCCGTACCTCGGGGCGCGGTTCCCGCTGGAGCAGGCGGCGACCGCGCTGCGTTACGTCGCCGACCGCAAAGCGATCGGCAAGGTCGTCATCGACGTCTGCTGACCGCGCTAGGGCGTGATGATGTTGAAGCTCGGGTCCGGCTGATCCAGCGCCCCGAGAAACTTCTGCAGGGCTTCCGCCTCACCGGTGGTCTCCAGACCCGGTGAGGTGAAATCGCCTGCCGCGGCGGCCAATAGCCGCAGCTTGGTAGCCAGCCGGATGGTGGCGGTCGCCGTCGACTCGTCTGCCGGCCACTGCCGGTAGACCAGCACGCCATTACGCAGGGTGAGCCGGTAATTGGCGTCGAGATCGGCGAACGTCACATCCAGTGCGATGTCCAGGTCCCAGGCCCGCGGCCCGTTCACACTGATCGCCAGCACGTCGAACATCTGCTCCGGGGTGAGCTGAGCAAGCAACGTCGACGACGACGACTGGGTGGGCGTACCGAAGTTCCCGTCGCGCAGCTCGGTGGCGCCGGACAGGAAGAAGTTGCGCCACGTCGCGCACTCGGCGCCGTACGCCAGCTGCTCGAGTGTGTCGGCGTACAGCTCCCTGGCACCCGCATGCTGTTCGTCGGTGAAGATGACGTGATCCAGTAGCGTTGCTGCCCAACGATAGTCACCGGATTCAGCGGCCGCACGGGCCAGCTCGACCACCCGGTCGGCGCCACCCATCGCCTCGACGTAGCGCGGCCCGATCGCCTCGGGCGGATGCGCCCACAAGCGCGCCGGGTTACCGTCGAACCAGCCCATGTACCGCTGGTAGACGGCTTTGACGTTGTGGCTGACCGATCCGTAATAGCCGTGCGCATGCCACGCCTTGTGCAGCGCGGGCGGCATCTGGAAGCCCTCGGCGATCTCGATGCCGGTGTAACCCTGGTTGAGCTGCCGCAGTGTCTGGTCGTGCAGGTAGGCGTAGAGATCGCGTTGCAGTGACAGGAATTCGACGATGTTGTCCTGCCCCCAGGTCGGCCAATGATGCGAGGCGAACACGACGTCGGTGCGGTCGGCGAACGTCTCGATGGCCTCGGTCAGGTACCCCGACCACCCGTGCGGGTCGCGCACCAGCGCCCCGCGCAACGTCAACAGGTTGTGCAGGTTGTGCGTGGCGTTCTCCGCCATGCACAACGCGCGAAACTTCGGAAAGTAGAAGTGCATCTCGGCGGGCGCCTCGGTGCCCGGCGCCATCTGGAATTCGATCTCGATACCGTCGATGGTGTGCTTCTCACCGGTGGTTTTGATGTCGATGGTCGGCACGATGATCGCGACCTCACCCGTCGACGGTGTCTGCCCCAACCCACAGCCGACCTGCCCCTGCGGCCCGCGGGCTAGGACGGCGCCGTACATGTACCCGGCCCGTCGCGCCATCGCGGTGCCGGCGTAGACGTTCTCCTGGACGGCGTGTTCGGTGAACCCCTCGGGGGCCAGCACCGCGACCTTGCCCGCGTCGACGTCGGCCTGGGTGGTCACCCCGAGGACACCGCCGAAATGGTCCACGTGGGAATGCGTGTAGATCACCGCGACCACCGGCCGGTCGCCGCGGTGCGCACGGTAGAGCGCCAGAGCGGCTGCGGCGGTTTCGGTGGAGACCAGCGGATCGATCACCACGATGCCGGTGTCGCCCTCGATGAAGCTGATGTTGGACAGGTCCAGTCCGCGGACCTGGTAGATACCCTCGACCACCTCGTAGAGACCCTGCTTGGCGGCCAGGATGGACTGCCGCCACAGACTCGGGTGGACCGATGTCGGCGCATCCCCGTCGAGGAAGCCGTAGGCGTCGTTGTCCCACACCACCCGTCCGTCGGCGGCATGGACCACGCACGGGGTCAGGGCGGCGATGAAGCCGCGGTCGGCGGCGTCGAAGTCGGCGGTGTCCTCGAACGGCAGGGATTCCAGATGCTCGGCATGAGCGGCCTCGATGACGGCGGACGGCGGCTTGGGTGTCATACCGCAATCCTTACCCAGGACGACGGCGTCAGGTCCAGAATCCGTTGAGCGGTTCGGCGTACTTGTCGTTGTTGGTCATCGTCGGCACCCCGAGCGCGTCTTCGATGGTGCGCAGCGTGCTGTAGTGGTCGTAATGATCGGTGACGACGAAGGCGCCGCCCTTCATACCGCCCGCGCTCACCGCCATCGGCGAGGGGATCACCACCGTCACGACGTGGTTGCCCTCGTTGCCGAAGCCCAGCGTGATGTTGTTGTTGTCCTCGTCGAACGTGACGATCAGCACCGACTTGGTGGTCTTCCACACGTCGGAATTCATGATCGTCGGGACGTTGTCCGCCAGGAACTGGTCGAGCGCGGGGACGTTGTACTGGTGGCGCGGATCGATCTGCGAGAACGCGAAGTGCGCGACTCCCGCCAGGGAGTCGACCGGGCCTTCACCGTTGGAATCCTCGTCGGCGGCGAACCACACGAAATCGGGTGTGGTGGCGTCTGATTGGAGGTCAGTGGCCATCTGCGTCAGCGGGAACATGTGCGCAGCGGCGTAGGCCTGGTTGTCGCCGATGCCGGCGAAGGCCGGCCACGGGGTCTGGTCCGTCGAATAGTTCGCGGTCGACTGCAACGGCTGCCCCGGTGTCATGCCCTGGGCGTAGGCCGCCCACGTCTTGCCGTGGGTGTCGAGGTTGACGGCCAGATTGTTGGGATCGGTGATGCAGACCGATTTGCAGTTGTAGGTCTTGCCGTACACCTGGCCGCCGACGATGGCGTAGTAGTTCGGCAGGCTGGGATGGGTCACCGCGTAATAGTTGTTCGCGAGGCCGTAGCCGTTGATCAAGCTGTTGAGGAACGGTGCGTTGGGGCTTCCGACGATGTCGTTGTAGCCCTTGTTCTCCATGTACACCAGGAACACGTGGTCGAGCGGCTGGACATCGGACACCGGCGGCGTCGGCGCGGGCGGTGCGGGCTGGGCGGTGCCGATACTGAAGGACAGGTTGTCGGCGTACGCGTTGTTGTAGCGGGCGGTGAAACCGATCACCACCGGATTCAGGTCGTGCATGGTCAAGGTGACGACGGCGCTGCGGGTGCCCACCGGGACGGTACCGATGGAGGTGCGTTGCCGGAATCCGGTCTGCCCCCAGCGATCCAGGTTGGAAACCGGCCCGATCGTGGAGCTTCCGAGGTAGAGCTGGTTCTGGTCCAGGAAGGTGACTTTCACACTGGCGAAGGACGGATCCAGCAGGTAGCCACCCAGGTAACCGTTCAGGTTGAACGGGACTGTGCCGCTGTCGATCTCAGCACTGGATGCACTGAGGTCCACGGTTTGGGAAAGCTTGGACGTGGCCACGTCTCCGCCGCCGAAGAACTGGGCGCCCCCACCGGGGGGTGCTGCGTTGACGCCCGGGAACGAGACGATGGCGGGAAGATTCGGCCATGCGAAACTCAGGCCCACCGGCCACGCGTTGCGGAGTTCGCCGTACTGAACCACGGTCGGGGTGCCGGTTGCGGTCCAGCCCGGCACGCTGACGGTGCTGTTGCCGTACCCGGCCGGATCACCGAGCTCGGCACCCGGATTCGTCAGCAGGTTGGGCCCGGTGGCCGGTACCGCGGTGGTCGTGACCGCGCCCGCCTTGCCGATGCCCGTGATGCGACGCAATTCGTCGCCCGCATACGCCAGCATCGACGAGATCGTCGCCGGCGAAGGCGGCGTGCCATCGCCGACCAGAGAATGCACTGCGACGGCGATCGAGTGCACTGTCGGCGCGTGCATCACCGGAGCCGAAAGTTGCGCGGGCTTGGCCACTTTGGCCGACGACGGGCCGGCGGCCAAACTGGGCGTCACCCGGTGCGTCTTGCCCACTGCCGCGGGTTTCGGCTTGGCCGCCGATGCCGTGGCCCCCGAGGCAGTCGAGGTGTTCGACGGCTGGGCATTCGCCACACCCGGTGTGCTTGCCAACCAGGAACCGATCCCGAGGGCTACCGCTAGCGCCCCGACCCTGCCGATATGTGCTGCGTTACCCATGACCCGTACTCCCGCCAGCCGATACGACAGATGGTACGAAGTACGGGCCGTCGGCGGACGGTAATTGACGGGTTAGTTCGGCGCGGTCAGGTCGTAGACCTCGGTCCCGCCCACATCCTGTGCGGTGAAGTGCTGCTTCACCCACTGGGTGATCTGGGTACCCGCACCCGAATCGCCGCCGGGCCCGTGATGGCCACCGCCGGGCCCCTCGCCGGCGATGAAGTAGTGGACCTGACCCGTCGAGACGTAGCTCTGGAACTGTTCCAGTGTCGGCGAGTTGTCGCCGCCGCCGAAACCACCGATCGACATGATCGATGTGCCGGTGGCCAGCTCCAGCGGGCTGGTGCTCATGGACCCGACAGTTGCTGCAGCCCAACGATTGTCGGCCTGAGTGAGCATGGTCTTCAGTTCGGTGTTGTCGGACGCCTGCTGGCCGCGAGGACCACCTGGTCCGCCGAAGCCCATCCCTCCGTCGGAGCGAGCCGGTCCCGATGTCGGAATCGCCCCGCTGTGGCTGTTGGCCACGGTCTCGACGGTGTAGGCCGCTGTGGCACCGAGGCCGAAGAGCAGACCGGCCGCCGCCAGTGCGACCGTCCAACGCCCGAGGCGATGTCCGCCCGCCACGAGCACGGCGGTGACCAGGATCGAGCCGGCCAACACCACCCAGCGCAGCCAGGGAAGCCACTCAGGAGTGCGATCGAGAAGGACGAAGTTCCACACTCCGGTGGTCACCAACATCGCCCCGAGTCCCACCCGCGACAACACAAACTGCTTGCCACGCCACAGTTCTCGAACGCTGATGCCGATCACGGCGGCGATCGCCGGTGCGAGGGCGATCGTGTAGTAGGGGTGCATGATCCCCTTCATGAAGCTGAACACCGCGGCGGTGACCAGCAACCAGCCTCCCCACAGGAGCAACGCCGCACGGGTGCGGTCGGTGCGCGGTGCCCGGCGAGTGAACCACAATCCGGCGAGCAGGCCGATCAGTGCGGCGGGCAGCAGCCAGCTGATCTCGGTGCCCATCGAGCTGTCGAACATCCTGGTGATGCCGGTGGACCCACCGAACATCCCGCCACCGGGACCGCCGCCCTCGCCGGGGCCCCCGCCGGAGCTGCCGCCCGGATTCCCGTCGCCGCCGAACACGCGGCCCAGGCCGTTGTAACCCAGCGCCAGCTGCAGCAGGCTGTTGTCGGTCGATCCGCCGATGTAAGGCCGAGAGTCACTGGGCCACAGGCTGACCAGAGCCAGGTACCACCCGGCGGAGACCACCATCGCGATCAGACCGACGGCAAGATGACGCAGCCGCAGCCACACACTGCCCGGGACCGCGACCAACACCACCAGGGCGAATGCCGGGGTGACCAGCAGGGCCTGCAGAAGCTTGGCCAGGAACGCGAATCCGATGGCCACACCGGCCAGGGCGATCCAGCGGGTGGGGTTGGCCTCCAGCGCGCGGATCAGGCAGTAGGCGGCCACCACCATCAGCAGAACGAGAAGTGCGTCGGGGTTGTTGAAGCGGAACATCAACGCCGCCACGGGTGTCAGCGCCAGAACCGCACCCGCCAGCAGACCGGCACCGTATCCACTGACCCGACGAACCGCGCTGTAGACCAGCGCCACGGACGCCACGCCCATCAAGGCCTGCGGGACCAGCATCGACAGTGTGCCGAATCCGAAGATCCGCCCGGACAATGCCATCACCCACAGCGAGGCCGGTGGCTTGTCCACCGTGATCGCATTGCCCGCGTCGAGCGACCCGAACAGCAGGGCCTTCCAGCTCTGAGTGCCGGCCTGCACAGCGGCCGCGTAGTACTCGTTGGCCCACCCGGCGGCACCCAGCCCCCACAGGTAGAGCAGGGCGGTGACGGCCAACAGCAGCCCCAGCGCCGGGCGCACCCAGCGCGGCCGCAGCGGGTGCGGCTGTTCGTGGGGCGGAATGTCCGTTGGCTTCTCAGTGAACTCGGCGAGCACAGTCATCACTTTCCTCCAACGGTCTGGCCGGTGCGCCGGGGATGGAAGACCCAGTTGCGCAACAGCACGAAGCGAACGACGGTGGCCATCAGGTTGGCCGCGATCAGCACCAGGAGTTCCACGGCGCGGTGCGGTTCGCCCATCGCGTGCAGCAGCGCCAGTGCGCCGCTGGTCAGGCCCAGCCCGATACCGAAGACCACCAAGCCCTCGAACTGATGGCGTGCCACCCCGCCTCGGCCGCGGACCCCGAAGGTGAACCGCCGGTTGACCGCGGTATTGACTATCGCGGTCACCAGCAGCGCCACCAGGTTGGCGCCCTGCGCGCCGATCGGGCGCAGCAGCAGGAACAACAGCAGGTAGGCCAGTGTCGATCCGATGCCGATCGCTGCGAATCGCACACCTTGGGTCAACAGCGATTTCGGCGCGCCGGCCTGGTTGCCGAACTGGGCGCCGATTGCCTTGACCGGGATCTGTCCGGTGCCGAATCCTTTGAGCAAGCGTGCGATTCCCTTCAGATCGGCGACCGCGGTGGCCACGATGTCGACCCGGCTGTCGGGATCGTCGATCCAGTCCACGGGGACCTCGTGGATGCGAAGGCCGCTACGCTCGGCCAGCACCAGCAGTTCGGTGTCGAAGAACCAGCCGGTGTCCTCGACGTAGGGCAGCAGCTCGGCCGCGACATCGGCGCGGATCGCCTTGAAACCGCATTGGGCATCACTGAACTTGGCGGCCAGCGTCGAACGCAGGATCAGGTTGTAGCAGCGCGAGATGACCTCCCGCTTGGCACCCCGCACCACACGGGAGCCGCGGCCCAGCCGGGTGCCGATGGCCAGATCGGAATGCCCCGACACCAGCGGTGCCACCAGCGGCGACAGCGCGGCCAGATCCGTCGACAGGTCGACGTCCATGTAGGCCAGCACCGGCGCATCCGAGGTCGACCACACCGCGTGCAACGCCCGCCCCCGGCCCTTCTGCTCCAGTCGCACCATGCGGACTTCGGGCAGTTCGGCAGCCAGACGGGCCGCCACCGCGGGGGTGTCGTCGATGCTGGCGTTGTCGGCGATCGTGATGCGGAACGAGAACGGGAAGTCCTCCCGCAGGTGGCGGTGCAGCCGGTGGATCGAGTTGGCCAGCACGGCCTGCTCGTTGTACACCGGCACGACGACATCGAGCACCGGTACACCGCGGTCGGCGGCGGTCAGTGCGGCATTGCGTCGGCGTGCCACGGGGATGTCGGTGATGGTCATGTACTCATCGTCGGCCGCGGCGGTGAGGGCCCAATTTGTGTTTGCTATGCGGCGGCTGTGAATCCCTGCGACAGGTCGTAGACGGTGATCCCGTCGACCTCGCGGGACGTGAAATTCGCGCTCACCCAACGCTGGATCTGCTCGGCGGCGTCACTGCCCGACCGGTTGCCGAACATGAATCCGGGCATGTCAGAACGGATGAACCAGTGGATGCGGCGCCCAGTGACGTAGGCCTGGAACTGCTCGAGGGTCGGAGCGGGGTCGGTGCCGTTGAAGCCGCCGACGGCCATCACCGGCAATCCGGTCGCGAGCTGGTATCCGGCGGCGTTGCTCGAACCGACTACCGCTGCCGCCCAAGTGAATTGACCGGCATCCTGACGCAGTGAGGCCGTCAGCGCCGCACCCGGCCGAGGCGCGTCGAACATGCCGCCCGGCGGTCCGCCCTGCCCGCTCGACGGGCCCACCGACGGGATGGCACCGCTGTGCGGAGCGGCGACGGTGGCCAACGAGAACGCGACCGGTCCGGCCAGCGCGGCGACCACGGCCACCATCCCCACCCCCATGCCCACCCGGCGCGGCAGGCGTACCACCACCAGCAACAGCAGGGCACAGCCGATGGCGGTGACGACGACGGCCATCCGAAGCCACGGTAGCCACTGCGAATCACGCTGCAGCAGAAGGTAAGCCAGCACACCGGTGATGACAACCATCCCGGCCAATGTGGTGGCAGCGCGGATATCGGTGCGATGCCGCCACAGCAGTGCCGTGCCGATCGCCAGGCCGCCGCCGATCGCCGGCGCCAGCGCCACGGTGTAGTACGGGTGCAGGATGCCGTTGGCGAAGCTGAACACCACCGCGGTGACGACGAGCCAGCCGCTCCACAACAGCAGCGCGGCCCGGGTGACGTCGGTACGGGGTGCGCGGCGGGTGATCACCAGCCCGGCGACGATCGCGATGGCCGCGGCGGGCAGCAGCCAGGCGATGTGGGTGCCCATCTCTGCACCGAACAGCCGCGCCCACCCGACATCGGAGTTCATGTTGCCAAGGCCGCCGGTTTCCTCGCCGGTGATGCGGCCCAGACCGTTGTAGCCCAGTGCCAGCTCGAGGATCGAATTGTGCTGCGACCCACCGATATACGGCCGCGCCGTCGCAGGCCACACGGCGACCAGCAGTAGATACCAGCCACCGGACACCGCCAGGGCAGCCACCGCGGCCGCCAGGCGCACGAACCGTGTCCGCAGCGGCACCGCGGCGGCGAACAGAAAGACCGCACCGAGCGCGGGCAACACCAAGAAGGCTTGCATCATCTTGGCGAGGAAGCCGACGCCGATCGCCACTCCCGCCAGCGGCATCCACCACCACGCGGCGCCGTCGTCCAGTGCGCGCAGCGTGGCATAGGCGGCCACCACCAGCGAAAGGACCAGCAGCGCATCGGGATTGTTGAAGCGGAACATCAGCGCCGCGGCCGGGGTGAGCGCCAACACCGCACCGGCGAAGAGTCCCGCCCACGGTCCGCTGACTCGGCGCACGGCTGCGTAGAGCACCGCGACGGCCGCCACGCCGAACAGTGCCTGCGGCACCAGGATGCTCCAGGGATTGACCCCGAACACACGCGCCGACAGACCGGTCACCCACAACGCGGCAGGGGTCTTGTCGACGGTGATCGCATTGCCCGCGTCGCTGGACCCGAACAGCCAGGCCGTCCAGTTCTGCGCGCCGGCCTGCGCTGCCGCCGAATAGAACGGATTCGCCCAGCCGCTGGCGCCCAGGTTCCACATGTACAGCACGGCTGTGACGGCCAGCAGCACCGCGAGAGCACCATAGTGCTTGCTGCGGATCATGATTGGGCCGATCGCGGCAACCTCACCGTGAATTCGGTCAGACCCGGCACGCTGACCAGCTCGATGACCCCGCCGTGAGCCCGCACGACGGCCGACGCGATCGCCAGGCCGAGGCCGGTGGATCCGCCCTTACGGGATCTCGACGTGTCCCCGCGCGCGAATCGCTCGAACACCTCGGTCTGCAGCTCCGCCGGAATGCCCGGCCCGTCGTCGACCACCCGCAGCACCGCGGCGTCGGGCTCCGCGTGCAGCGACAACGTGACCGTCGTCCCGGGCGGGGTGTGCGTGCGGGCGTTGGCCAGCAGGTTGGCCACGACCTGATGCAGCCGGGCGTCGTCGCCGGTGACATACAGCGGATCCGACGGCACGTCGAGGTTCCACTCGTGGTCGGGTCCGGCGATGTGCGCGTCGCTGGCGACGTCGGCCGACAGCCGGGACAGGTCGACCGGCTCGCGTTCCAGCGGGCGCCCGGAGTCCAGCCGCGCCAGGAGCAGCAGGTCCTCGACGAGGTGGGTCATGCGTTCGGCCTCGGACTCCACCCGGCCCATCGCGTGCGCCACGTCGTCGGGCACCTGATCCCGTTTGCGTTGTGCCAGTTCGGTATAACCCCGGATGGCGGCCAGGGGGTGCGTAGCTCATGGCTGGCGTCCGCGACGAACTGACGCACCCGGCTCTCGCTGGCCTGCCGCGTCGACAGCGCGGTCGAGATGTGGTCGAGCATCCGATTCAGCGCGAGCCCCAGCCGGCCCACCTCCGTGTAGGGATTGGCATCGGTGTCCGAGACCCGCACGGGCAGTTCCACCTCGCCACGGTCCAACGGCAGGTTCGCCACCTCGCCCGCGGTGGCCACCACCCGGGTGAGCGGCGCCAGTGCACGACGGTTGATCACGATGCCGACGGTCGTCGCCACCGCCAGCGCCGCCAACGTCACCACCACGAAGGTCAGTGCCACCTGCAACAGCGTCGCGTTGAGATTGCCCAGGCTCAGCCCGATCACCAGCGTCTCACCGGTCACCCTGCTGCGAACCGCCATCACCCGGTAGTCGCCGAGGCCGTCGAGATTGCGCGTCACCGGGCGGCGTTGGTCGGCGTTGCGGGTGAGTTCGGCTGTCGCGCCGGACGGTACCTGCGCGCGCACGCCGCCCGGACCGAGCAGCCCGGCGTCGCTTGCGGTGCCGTTGGTGATCACAGCCGCGACCATCCCGATCGGTTGTCCCGGCGCGTCCAGGAACTGCGGCCCCGGCCCGGGCCGCGGCCACGGTGGCCGGTTTTCGCGGAATGCCGGCGGCAGCGGTGGTGGCGGTGGCTCGCCGTAGATGATGGCCGACCGGTGCGCGGTCTCGCGCAGCTGATTGTCGACCTCGCCGATCAAATACTGGTGCAGCGCAAGGATTGTCACCGCACCGATACCGACGCAGACAACCAGCAGCAGACACAGCTGACCGATCAGCAGCCGCGCACTGAGCGACCGCGTGTTAGCTCGCAGGTTTGAGAACATAGCCCGCGCCGCGCAACGTATGGATCATCGGGTCGCGGCCGCTGTCGATCTTCTTGCGCAGGTATGAGATGTACAGCTCGACGATGTTGGACCGACCGCCGAAGTCATAGCTCCAAACCCGGTCCAGGATCTGGGCTTTCGACAACACCCGCTTGGGGTTGCGCATCAGGAAGCGGAGCAATTCGAACTCGGTGGATGTCAGCGAGACCGGTTCACCGCCTCGGGTCACCTCGTGGCTGTCCTCGTCGAGCACCAGATCACCGACGACGATCTGGGCGCCGCTGTCCTCGGTGGTCACGCCGGTACGACGCAGCAGGGCCCGCAGCCGCAACACGACCTCTTCGATGGAGAACGGCTTGGTGACGTAGTCGTCGCCGCCCGCCGTCAGCCCGGCGATGCGATCCTCCAACGCGTCTTTGGCGGTCAACAGCAGCACCGGCAGTTGGGGGTTCTGTTCGCGCAGCTTGCGCAGTACATCCAGGCCGCTCATGTCGGGCAACATGATGTCGAGCACCACGGCGTCCGGCCGCGCGCTGCGGGCCGCGGTGATCGCCGACGCGCCGTCGGCGGCGGTGGCGATGGTCCAGCCCTCGTAGCGCAGCGCCATCGACACCATCTCGGCCAGCACTGCCTCGTCGTCCACCACCAGCACCGTGATCGGGTTTCCGTCGGCTCGGCGCATCACGACACGTTCCGCCGCTGAAGAGGTCATGTACTCCAGTATGAGAGCGGCGATGAGTGGTTCCTATGGCGTTCCTATGCCCCCGCTGTGAAACGTGATGCACAGATCGGGCTGATCGCGCGCACAGCGGACACACAGCTCGGCTGCCCACCGTGGTGGCATGAGTGTCGAACAGCAGCCTGTGTGGGGTGCACCCGCGGAGCACCCCAAGACCTGGTCAACCCGCACGACGGCGGCTGCCGTCGGGATCGCCGCCGCACTTGCCGCGGTCGGTGGCGTGGTGGTCTACGCCGCGGCCGGCAGCGGTGACGGGCACGCGGGCGGCCCGCCCGGATGGGGTGGCGGCGGCCCGGGCGGCCCGGGCGGGTCGCAGCGGTCGCTGCACGGCGAGAGCGTCGTCTCCGACGGCAAAGGCGGATTCAGCACCGAACTGACCCAGACCGGTGACGTCACCGCCGCGTCCGACAGCTCGGTGACGGTGCGCTCCCAGGACGGCTTCAGCCAGACCTATGTGCTGAACACCGACACCCGAAAGCCACCGCAGCCGCTGCAGACCGGTACGCAGGTGTCGGTTCGCGCGACCGAACAGGACGGCGCGGCAACAGCGACGATGGTGATGCCCGCCAGATAATTTGGCGGTGAACTTTTTCGAGGTCATCGAGACGGTGGGCAAGGCGATCGACGCGACGGGGGTCGCCGTGATCGCGATCGGCGCACTGCTCTCGGCCAGCGGTGTGCTGCGCCGGTTGCGGACCGGCGACGCCTACCGGGCGTTCCGCCAGCAGCTCGGCCGATCGATCCTGCTGGGGCTGGAGCTTCTGGTCGCCGCCGACATCATCAGGACCGTCGCGGTGACCCCGGACGCCCGCAGCGTGGCGGTGCTGGCCGGCATCGTGCTGATCCGGACGTTCCTGAGTTTCTCGCTGGAGTTGGAGATCACCGGCTACTGGCCGTGGCAGAAGAACCGCCAGCCTCAGGCCGCGCCGGATCCCGCCGGCCAGTCAGCCACGACGTGACGCCACCAGTTCGCAAGGATGCGGGTATGGACGACAAGCGACGGGCTCGGCGCACACGGATCTTCGACGCGATCCGCAAGATTCCCCCGGAGCCGCTCGGTCCGCCGGACTCACACGACCAGGTCGAAGTGGCGGCGATGCTGCGGGAGATCGGCATCGCCCTGCTCGAAGTCGAGCAGCCTACTCAGCTGGTGTACGCCCGCTTGCTGGAAATCGCCGCGCAGTACACCACCGCGCCGGTGCGCATCGTCGTGCTCCCCACTGTGTTGATGATCCAGGTGGGCACCGTCGCCTACGAGGTGGACACCTCGACGACCTACTCGGTGCAGCTGAACATGGCCGGCCGCATCGACGACATCGCCAGTCTGGCGTCCGTCGGGGCGATCACACCCGCCGATGCGGTCGAGTCGACCAAGCGGGCACGCGCCCTGCGTCCGCGATTCGGCCCGATCGCGACGACCCTCGGATATGCCGTCACCACAGTCGGTTTCGGCATGGTCATCAATCCCACCTGGGCCTCGCTGCCGGGTTACGTATTCCTCGGCCTGGTGGTCGGCGCGATAGCCCAACTCGGGCGCCCGTTCCCGTCGCTCAGCCCGGTTCTGCCCACGCTGGCCGCGATGATCGTGACGATGCTGGCGACGTGGTTTGTGGCCGATACCGCGAATGACGGTCTGCTGCGGGTGATCGCCCCGGCCCTGGTGGCGATGCTGCCGGGCATGTCGCTGACGATCGGCGCGATGGAGCTGGCCAGTAACCAGCTGATCGGCGGCACCAGCCGGCTGGTCTACGGCATCGCTCAGCTGGCGCTTCTGGTGTTCGGCGTCGCGTTGGGTGTGCATGTCGCCGGGGAGGTGCTTCCGCAGACACCGTCGACGCAGATGGGTCCGTGGGCGCTGTATGTGGCGATCATCGTGGTGGGGTTCGGGTTGTACGTCTATCTGTCCGCACCGAAGGGCTCGCTGGTGTGGTTGATGGCCGCGATTGCAGTCGCGCTGGTCGGCCAGGCGATCGCCGGAAAGTTCGTGGCGGCAGCCTATTCCGGTTTCATCGGCGCCTTCCTGACGGTGCCGTTCGCGATGCTGGCATCGCGAATCAAGACCTCACCCCCGGCGATCGTGATGATGCTCGCGGCGTTCTGGGCGCTGGTGCCCGGCGCGCTGAGCTTCGAGTCGGTGAGTCAGGCCGCCACCGGCGGCAACATCGGCGTGGCCAGCCTCGGCGTGACCGGAGCGGCGATTCTGTCCATCGCGCTGGGCACGGTGATCGGCTGGAGCGTGTTCCGCACCATCGACAGCAGGTTGCCCTGGCCGAAGGGATTGGCTCAACCAACCGTACGGTAGGTTCTCCTGGGTGGATGAGCTGAGCGCGGTCAGCGCATGGATGTCGGAGCGGGGCCTGGGTGACGGCCCGCTCGAAAACGTCTCCGAAATCACCGGCGGCACCCAGAACGTCATGCTCCGTTTCACCCGCTCGGACCGCGAGTACGTGTTCCGCCGAGGACCCCGCCACTTACGCCCGGTGAGCAACAAGGTGATCCTGCGCGAGACCCGGGTGCTGCACGCGCTGGCCGGTACCGATGTCCCCCACCCGCGACTGATCGCGGTGTGCGACGACACCGCCGTCCTCGGCGATGCGGTGTTCTATCTGATGGAGCCCGTCGACGGGTTCAACGCCGGCTCGATGCTGCCGCCGCTGCACGCCGGTGACGCCGGCATCCGGCACGGGATGGGACTGTCGATGGCGGAGGCGGCAGCCAAGCTCGGCGCCGTCGACCACGTCGCGGTCGGCCTCGCCGACTTCGGGAAGCCGGACGGATTCCTGGAACGCCAAGTGCCGCGGTGGCTTTCCGAGCTGGAGTCCTACAGCGGGTTCGACAACTATCCGGGACCCGACATCGGCGACGTCGACGCCGTGGCCACCTGGCTGCAGCAGAAGCAACCCACCGACTGGCAGCCAGGCATCATGCACGGCGACTACCACGCCGCCAACGTGATGTTCTCGCCGACCGGCCCCGAGGTGGTGGCCATCGTCGACTGGGAGATGTGCACCATCGGCGACCCGCTGTTGGATCTGGCGTGGATGCTGGCCACCTGGTATTCGCCCGGCCGCGATTCGGTGCTGGGCAACGCCCTCATGGGCGCCGACGGCCTGGCCACCCCCGACGAGCTGATCGAGCGGTACGCACAGAACACCACCCGCGACCTGTCCAACATCGACTGGTACACGGTGCTGGCGTGTTTCAAACTCGGCATCATCCTCGAGGGATCGAATGCCCGTGCCGCTGCAGGGTTGGCACCCAAAGAAGTTGGCGACCATCTACACATCGCGACAGTGCGCTTGTTCGAGCGCGCCCTAGCTCTCATGGAGGGACAACGATGATCGATTTCGAGATTCCCGACGACCTGGCCGCGCTGCGCGACGAGATCCGCGCGTTCGTCGTCGAGAAAATCGTTCCCTACGAACGAGATCCACGCGTCACCCGGCACGGACCCAACGAGGACCTGCGCACCGAGCTGGTGGGGCTGGCCCGCGATGCCGGCCTGCTCACGTTCCAGGCCCCGCACCGCTTCGGCGGCCGTGAACCGTCGCATCGCGAGCAGGCGGTGCTGTTCGAGGCGGCCGGCTGGTCGACGCTGGGTCCGGTCGCGCTGAACTGCGCGGCACCCGACGAGGGCAACATGTACCTGCTGTCCAAGATCGCGACCGAGGAGCAGGCCGACGAGTTCCTGGTCCCGGTGATCGACGGCCGCCAGCGCTCGGTGTTCGCGATGACCGAACCTGGTGGTGCCGGATCCGACCCGAATCAGCTTGCCACCGAAGCGGTTTTCGACGGCACCGACTACGTGATCAACGGGCGCAAGTGGCTGATCACCGGAGCCAACAAAGCGCGGACGTGGATCATCATGGCGCGAGTTGCGCCGAATGCGCACGGTCCCGACGGCCCGACCCTGTTCCTGTGCGACGGCAACACGCCCGGCATCGAGCTCGAGCGCGTGATGGACACCATGGACCGCAATTACGTCGAGGGGCACGGCGTCGTGCTGTTCAACGACTTGCGGCTGCCGGCCGCCACCGTCCTGGGCGAGGTGGGACAGGCACTGCGCTACGCCCAATTGCGGCTGGCGCCGGCGCGTTTGACGCACTGCATGCGTTGGCTGGGCGCGGCATCGCGAGCACAGTCGATCGCAATCGAACATGCCCGCACCCGAACGGGCTTCGGCAAGCCGCTCGGCGAACACCAGGGCGTCAGCTTCATGCTGGCCGACAACGAGATCGCCCTGCAGCAGTGCCGGCTGGCCATCTGGTGGGCGTGCTGGACGTTGGACGGCGGAGCCAAGGGGCGCCACGAAAGCTCGATGGTCAAGGCTTACGTGTCCGAGGAACTGTTCAAGGTGGCCGACCGCTGCGTGCAGATCCTGGGCGGTATGGGCATCTCCGACGAAACCCCGGTTGGTGCAATCTTTTCCGACATGCGGGCGTTCCGGCTCTATGACGGTCCCACCGAAGTCCACAAGTACGCGATCGCCCGCCAGGTGCTGAGGAACCCGTCATGAGCATCCTTGATTCGTTCCGGCTCGACGACAAGGTCGTCATCGTGACCGGCGCGTCGTCCGGTTTGGGCGTGTCGTTCGCGCAGGCCTTCGCCGAGGCGGGTGCCCACCTGGTGCTCGGCGCACGACGGGTCGAGCAGATGGCGGGCACCGCGGCCCTCGTCGAAGAGGCGGGCCGCAAGGTGTACACCCGCAAAACCGATGTCGTCGATCCCGATCAGTGCCAACAACTCGTCGAGTCGGCGATGAAGGTGTTCGGCCGAGTGGACGTCTTGGTCAACAATGCCGGCGTGGGAACCGCGGTGCCGGCCACCCGCGAGACGCCTGAACAGTTCCGCAAGGTCGTCGACGTCAACCTCAACGGTTCGTACTGGATGGCACAGGCGTGCGGCCGCGTCATGCAGGCCGGAAGCTCAATCATCAATATTTCCAGCATTCTTGGCATCACCACGGGTGGTCTGCCGCAGGCCGCGTACAGCGCGTCCAAGGCAGGCGTGATCGGGCTTACCCGGGATCTGGCCCAACAGTGGGGGCCGCGCAAGGGAATTCGCGTCAATGCCCTGGCTCCTGGCTTTTTCCAGAGCGAGATGACCGACGAATATCAGCCCGGCTACCTGGACACACAGCTACCGCGAGTGATGGTGGGCAGGATGGGTGATCCCGTCGAATTGGCCGCTACCGCAGTGTGGCTGGCCTCGCCGGCCGGCGGTTATGTGACGGGACAGACAATTATCGTCGACGGCGGCCTCACGATCACCTAGTGATCACGATCACGCAGCGATTCGGGGCCTCTCAGTACTCTCACACGATTGAGACACCCGCCTTTAAGAAGTATCTGGGACTCTCAAGCCATGTGGTTGAACCTGTACCTGGTGTCGGCGGTCATCGCGGCCGTTGGCGCCTGGCTGATCAGCCCACACTTTCAGTCCTACGATCCCCCGAGTGACATCGTCCGCGGACTCTGTTCTGCCGTCGCCGGCGCGCTGTGGCCCATCATCGTGGTTGGGGCCGCTCAAATAATGGCCGTGCGCTACATCGCGCGCCGCCTGAGTGCGCCACGCGTCGAAGCGGTGGATCTGGCTCCGCTCATCGCGCTGCCGAACGCCGGCCTGCGTTCCTGATCGCAGGTCGGTTCGACTCGCCGCGAATTTGCGTCGTATAAGCGGCACCTCCGGACGAAATCGGCGACTATTGACGCCTATCGAAGAGGAGATCGTCCGTGATGGTGCGCGAAAGACTGGTATCGGCAGGCCTTGTGACTGTCACGATGGCCGCGATCATGCTCTCGGCGGCCGCGACGGCCGCGGCTGACGACTCGGGCAGCGGGCTGTTGTGGCCGGATCCCAACGAGCCGTACTACTGGGATGACAACGAGAACCCCGGCAGTACCGGACCCGCACCGCTACCGACCGACGACCTGTACTGGAAGGAAGGTCAGGATGCCGGCGGCACGGGCAATGCGCCCCAGCCGAGCGGTCCTGAGTACACCGACGAGGGTGAGAACGCGGGGGCGGTCTAGCCCACGCGGGGTTACGACGACCAGACGAGCAGCGATTCGCTGCGGGAGAGTTCTTTTCGCGCCCGACGCTCGACCAGCAGGGGAACGAACTCGCGGATCGTGCTGTCGTGGAAGTGATTGTGGGCGTTGGCAACCGTCTGCGCTACATCGTCACGAGGGACGTCGGAATAGGTGGCCGCCAGGCGGTCGATGACCTGCTCGATCAATATAACTTCACTTACGTTTCCCACCCTGTTAACTCTGAGCCATGGGATCGGCGCCGTCAATTTGACGTCCGTCACGGCGCCGGGTCACTGAGGTAGTGCGCCACTACCGGCCGCAACCACTCCGCAAGCGTTGCGTCATCCATGGCCACAAGCGGCGGTAGCCCCAATACGTAGCGTCCGACCGCCAGACCCAGCATCTGCGAGCCGACGAGTGCGGCGCGCTCCGCCGGCCGGTCCGGCACCACGGCGGCCAGGGCAGGGCTCACCTGGTCGACGAACACGCCGAGCAGCGCATCGGCGGCGAGCCTGTTCGTGGCCGCAGAGCGCAGCAGCGGCAGAAACGGGCCGTGCGGTCCCCACACTTCGACGAATAGCGGAAGCACCAGGTCGACGACGCGCTCGGGCGCGACGCCGGCAAGGTCCGGGAAGGTGATCGCGAGTCGCGACGCGGCCGCGAAGAGCTCGGACTTGGTGCCGAAGTAGTGCATGACCAGAGCCGGATCCACTCCGGCCGCCGACGCGATCGACCGGATGGTCGTGCGCTCGAAGCCCCGTTCACCGAATTGAGAGCGGGCTTCGGCCAGGATCCGCGATCGGGTCGCCTGACCGTCGCGCGACTTCACCGTCATTTCGGCAGTCTATTCAACAACTGTTGATATCTCCAAGTCGTCGACCTAGCGTCGAGTTCAACAACTGTTGAGGAGGCATCGACATGACCGTCACTGCCATACAGATCGGACTCGATCCCGACGTGATCGACTACTCGTCCCCAGACTTCACCCAGTTCCGCGGCCTGTCGAAGGACGGGCTTCGCGCCGCCAACGACGAGAACGTGTCGGCGCTGCGGGCCGCCGGCTATGAGGTCGACAACTGCCTGATCGACGTCGGTGAAGCCGGCGTCGAGACTGCCCGGCAGTGGCTCGGCGCCAAGCGCTACGACGCGGTGCTGATCGGCGCGGGCGTGCGCCTGGTCGCCAGCAACACCCTGCTTTTCGAGTCCATCGTCAACGCCGCCCACGTGGCCCAACCGGGCTGCCGGTTCGTCTTCAACCAGGCGGCCAAGGCCACCCCCGACGACATCCGTCGCTGGTACCCCGATCCGGAAGGAGCGCTGCGATGACCGACCATGACGTCGACGTACTTGTCGTAGGAGCCGGGCCCGCCGGCTTGACCGCCGCCGGCGATCTGGCCCGGGCCGGCTGCTCGGTGACCGTCCTGGAGCGCTGGGCCACGATCAACCCGTCGAGCCGGGCGTTCGCGGCGATGGCCCGCACGCTCGAAGTGCTCGACGCACGCGGACTGGCCGAGAACGTGCTGACACAAGGCCAGCACGCGCAGCAGATCCGGATCTTCGGCGACGCACGTCTTGATCTGACTCATCTGGACTCGCCCTACCGCTTCGTGCTGATCACTCCGCAGACCAACGTCGACGCCGCACTCGCCGGCTATGCCGAAGCCCACGGCGCCGACATCCGGCGCGGTATCGAGGTGGTCGATCTGGTGCAGGACGAGGCCGGCGTAACCATCACCGCGCGGGCGCACGACGGAGCCGGACCGCTGATGCGGTTCCGGTCCAAGTACGCGATCGGGGCAGACGGCGCGCACAGCACAGTGCGCCGGCTGGTCGGGGCGGAGTTCCCCGGCAACACCCTGCTGTCGTCAGTGGTGCTGGCCGACGTGAAACTGGCGCACGGGCCCGATGACGGGCTGAAGCTGGGCAACACCCGGCAGGTGTTCGGATTCCTCGCACCGTACGGCCGCGGTGACGCCGACGGCGCGTGGTACCGCGCGATGGTGTGGGACCGCCACCATCAGGTGCCTGACACCGAGCCGGTGGACAACGCTGAGGTGATCACGGTTCTGAACCGGGCCTTCAAGGCAGATGTGGGCGTGCTCGAGATCAGCTGGAAGTCCCGATTCCATTGCGACGAAAGGCAAGTCGCACAGTATCGGCACGGTCGGGTATTCCTGGCCGGCGACGCCGCGCACGTGCACTCCCCCGTCGGCGGGCAGGGGATGAACACCGGGATTCAAGACGCGGCCAACCTCGCCTGGAAGCTGGCCGCGGTGCTGGGCGGCGCCGACGACAGCCTGTTGGACAGCTACCAGGAGGAGCGTCATCCGATCGGCCGCCGGGTGGTGTTGCAATCCGGGGTGATGACGCGTGCGGTGACGCTGTATCCGCGGGTGGCGAGGGCGATGCGAAACTTGCTGGCACCCAGGCTTCTTCGAGTGCCGATCGTGCGCGACGCCATGGCGGGCAGCTTCGCGGGGACCGGGCTTCGGTACGGCCGCCGGGGACCGGTGGGCACCCGGGCAACACAGATACCGCTGGCCGAGGGCCGGCTGACCGAGCTGCAGCGCACGCCATGGTTCGTGCTGATCCGCGAGCGCGGGGCGGATCCCGTCGAGGTGACCGGGGTGCTCCAGGCCGAGCGGACCGACGACGGCCCCGCGGTGTTGGTGCGGCCGGACGGCTACATCGCGTGGGTGGGGTCGTCAGCCGGCGAGGGCTGGCGGGATGTACTCAGGGAGTGGATGCCGACGCATGCGTCGGTGTGATGCGAAGTGCGCCCGAAGGGATTCGAACCCCTAACCTTCTGATCCGTAGTCAGATGCTCTATCCGTTGAGCTACGGGCGCCGTTCTGTCTTCAGTTGTCGTGGCTGACGAATCAGCCGCGGCGGAGGCGAGAGGATTTGAACCTCCGGTCCCCTGTAAGGGGGACAACTCATTAGCAGTGAGTCCCATTCGGCCGCTCTGGCACGCCTCCTGAACTACCTGAGCGTACCGGAGCCTGACTGATGCCCCGAACCGCCGATGGATGAGAGTACACAGCCCACTTAGACTTGGACAAATGACTGCCCGCCTGCGCCCTGAACTGGCCGATCTACCGGCCTACACCCCGGGTAAGACGGTGCCGGGCGCCATCAAGCTGGCCAGCAATGAAACCGTGCACGGGCCGCTGCCCAGCGTGCGCGAGGCGATCGCCGCATCGGCCGAAACCATCAACCGCTACCCCGACAACGGCTACGTGGAGCTCAAGGAGCACCTGGCCAAGCATCTGAGCAAGGATGGGCCGTTCGCCCCCGAGAACATCGCCGTCGGCTGCGGATCGGTGAGCCTGTGCCAGCAGCTCATTCAGATCACCGCCTCTGTCGGTGACGAGGTGGTCTTCGGCTGGCGCAGCTTCGAGATCTACCCGCTGCAGGTCCGGGTCGCCGGCGCCACCGCTGTCCAGGTGCCGCTGCGCGACTACACGTTCGACCTCGAGGCCATGCTCGCCGCGATCACCGACCGCACGCGTCTGATCTTCGTCTGCAACCCCAACAACCCGACCTCCACCGTCGTGGACCCCGACGCGCTCGCCCGGTTCGTCGCCGCCGTGCCGTCCGACATTCTCATCGCCATCGACGAGGCCTACGTCGAGTACATTCGCGACGGGATGCTGCCCGACAGCCTCGGACTGGTCCGGAACCATTCCAACGTCGTTGTGCTGCGCACCTTTTCGAAAGCCTACGGGCTGGCAGGGCTGCGGATCGGCTACGCCGTCGGTGATCCCGACATCATCACCGCACTGGGCAAGGTCTACGTGCCGTTCACCGCGACCACCGTCTCGCAGGCCGCGGCGATCGCTTCGGTGAATGCCGCTGACGAACTGCTGGCCCGCACCGACGCCGTGGTCGCCGAACGCCGCCGGGTCTGCGCCGCACTCACCGACCTCGGCTACCGCTTCCCGCCGTCGCAGGCGAACTTCGTGTGGCTGCCGCTGACGCCGGAGGAGACGCCCGACTTCGTCGAGAAGGCCGCCGACGACCGCGTCCTGGTGCGCCCCTACGGCACCGACGGCGTCCGGGTGACGATCGGCGCACCCGAGGAGAACGACGCGTTCCTGGCCTTCGCCCGAAATTGGATCGCTACCCGCTGACCGGTGTCCTGCCGGTGAAGGCGACCAGCCGGTCCAGTTTGGGCGCGTGCCGGCCGACGTCGACCGGGTCGTCGAAACCGGCCCTGACACGGCCCTCCGGGGTGATGATGCGGTGCGCCAGGCCCGACACGTACTCGGCCAACGAATCCGGGACATCGATCGGACGGCCGATCGACGACGCGTAATCCCACGCGTGGATCAGGAACTCGACCGACAGGATGCCGGCCATGTACTGCGCGGGCGCTTCGTTCTCGCCGAACGGGACCGTGCCGTCCAGTCCACGGCGCCGCCAGGCGTCCAACGCCGGCCGGGCCGCAGCGATCACCTGGCGCTCGACGGAGTCATCGCGGTTGCGCTCCGGGAATTGCGCACCGGCCGCACCACCCAGCAGCGTGATCGAGTTCAGCAGGTGATCGGTGAGCCCGGCAACGTCGAATTCGCGGCACGGCGTCTGCTTATTTAAATCATCGGAAGCAATACCGTGCAGCACTTGTTGGAGAACCTGTAGTGATGCTTCAGCACTGGCCAGTTCGTCGGTGGGCGGAGCTTCCGGTCCTGAGGTCAGTTCGTCAGCCATGCCCCAACCGTACGACCAGCGGCCGACAGAATAGTGTTCGGTGGGGTGCCACGAGGAAGGGACGCGCAGCATGGGCAAGATCTATGACAACGTCACCGAGCTGGTCGGCAATACGCCGCTGGTGCGGCTCAACCGCTTGACCGAGGGCCTCGATGCCGAGGTCGCGGTCAAGCTCGAGTTCTACAACCCGGCCAACAGCGTCAAGGACCGCATCGGCGTGGCGATCATCGACGCGGCGGAGGCCTCCGGTGAGCTGAAGCCCGGCGGCACGATCGTCGAGGCCACCAGCGGCAACACCGGCATCGCGCTGGCGATGGTCGGCGCGGCCCGCGGCTACAAGGTGATCCTGACGATGCCGGAGACGATGTCGACCGAGCGCCGGGTGATGCTGCGTGCCTACGGCGCCGAGATCGTGCTCACCCCCGGCTCCGAAGGCATGGCCGGTGCGGTGGAGAAGTCCCGCCAGATCATCGCCGAAACCAACAACGCCGTCTCGGCGAACCAGTTCGGGAACCCGGCCAACCCGGCGATCCACGAGAAGACCACCGCAGAAGAAGTCTGGAACGACACCGACGGCAAGGTCGACATCTTCGTCGCGGGCATCGGCACCGGCGGGACCGTCACCGGGGTGGGACACGTGCTCAAAGCGCGCAAGCCCGGCATCCAGATCGTCGGAGTCGAGCCCAAGGACTCGCCGCTGCTGACCGAAGGCAAGGCCGGCCCGCACAAGATCCAGGGCATGGGAGCCAACTTCGTTCCCGACGTGCTCGATCGCGGCGCCTACGACGAGATCGTCGACGTCGAACTCGACGACGCCATCAGGGTCGCCCGGGACCTGGGAACCGCGGAAGGCATTCTGGGCGGCATCTCGTCCGGCGCGATCGTGTGGGCCGCCCTGGAAATCGCCAAGCGTCCGGAGAACGCCGGCAAACTCATCGTTGCCATCGTGTGTGACTACGGCGAGCGCTACATCTCCACACCGCTTTTCGAGCACATCAGGGACTGACTTCATGGGCCTGCTGTCGACACTGCGCGAAGACCTGAGCAACGCGCGCGGCCACGATCCGGCTGCGCGCGGCGACGTCGAGAACGCGTTGGTCTACTCCGGCCTGCACGCCATCTGGTCCTATCGGCTGGCGCACCGGCTGTGGGCCAGGCCGGCGCTGCGCGGTCCGGCTCGGGTGCTGTCGCAGCTGACCCGGTTCGCCACCGGCATCGAAATCCACCCCGGTGCCACCATCGGCCGCCGGTTCTTCATCGACCACGGAATGGGCGTCGTGATCGGCGAGACCGCCGAGATCGGCGAGGACGTGATGCTCTATCACGGCGTGACGCTCGGTGGCCGCTCCCTGGAACAGGGCAAACGCCACCCCACCCTCGGCAACCGAGTGGTCGTGGGCGCCGGGGCAAAGATATTGGGCCCCTTGATGATTGGCGATGACAGCGCGATAGGCGCGAATGCCGTGGTCACCCACGACGTGCCGGCGGACTCGATAGCCACCGGCATCCCTGCCGTCGTACGGCCGCGCACCGAACAGCAGCGCGAACAGCTGGTGGACCCGACGTCCTACATCGACCCCGCGATGTACATCTGAGCGGTATCGAATCCGACTGATCCGAAGTGTCTGATCCTGCCCGTCTCGGGATTAGCGTCTGCAGGCGCGAATCCAGCGAAAGGGCATCATGGCGAACCGAATTGAACAGGGCACTGCCCGGGATGCTGTAGACACGTCCGACGGCGTCTCACACCGCAAACTTCGAGGCACGCTGGGCGTGTGGGGCATCGTCTTCGTGGTGGTGGCCGCAGCGTCTCCGCTCGGCGTCATGGGCGGCCCGGTGCCACTGGGCATCGCCAACGGCAACGGCGTCGGGTTCCCCGCCATCTTCGTGGTCAGCACGCTGATCATCCTGCTGTTCGCGGTCGGATTCACCGCGCTGACACCGTATGTGCCGGATGCGGGCGCCTTCTACTCCTACATCGGTAAGGGCCTCGGCCGGGTGACGGGCTTCGGTTTCGCGTTCGTCGCGCTGATCTCGTACCTCACCCTGGAGATCGCCGTCTACGGCCTGATCGGCCAAGGCGCACAGGCGTTGTTCACCTCCTATGGACTGCCCAATATTCATTGGGGCATATGGGCTTTCGTCGCATTCGCGATTGTGACGGCGCTCGGCCACTTCAATATCGACCTGTCCCGCAACGTCCTCGGGGTCCTGCTGATCGGCGAGGTGGCGATCGTGCTGGCGCTCGATGCCGCCGTCGTCTTCAGCGGCGGCCAGGAAGGCTTGTCCACCGGGATTGTGACGCCGTCTGAAATCCTTTCGGGCGCACCGGGTATCGCGTTGCTGTTCGCGATCCTGAGCTTCATCGGCTTCGAGGCCACCGCCGTGTTCCGTGACGAGGCCCGCGAGCCGCTGCGCACCATCCCGAAGGCCACCTATCTGGCGGTCGTCCTGATCGGGGTGTTCTACACCGTCTCGACGTGGGCATTGATCAGCGCGGTGGGCGACAGCAAGGCCGTCGAGAAGGCGCAGGCCGACCCGTCGGCCCTGCTGCCCAACGCAACTGAGCAGTACCTCGGCACGGCTGGGCTGCACATCGTCCAGGTGCTGTTCGTCACCAGCCTGTTCGCCTGCATCCTGTCGTTCCACAACATCGTGGCCCGCTACGTGTTCACGCTGTCCAACCGCCGGGTGTTCCCCAACCGACTCGGGCAGCCGCACGCCGCCCACGGCTCCCCGCACATCGCCTCCGGAGTCGACGCGATCGTCGTGGCAGTGGCCATCGTCGTGGCCATCCTGTTCGGCCTCGACCCGGTCACGCAGTTCTACACATGGCTGGCAGGCATCTCCACGGTCGGCATCACCATCTTGCTCATCGCGACCACCGTGGCCGTGCTCGCCTTCTTCATCCGGCGCAAGCGGGCCGGCCAGCTCGAGGTGTCGACCTGGCGCGCGTTCGTGGCACCCGGCCTGGGCCTGCTCGGTCTGCTGATCTCGTTCGCGCTGATCCTGCAGAACCTGCCCGGCCTGGTCGGCGACTCGACGCCCATCGCGGTCGGCGTCGTCGCGCTGCTGGTCGCATTCTTCGCCCTGGGCGCCGGCATCGCCGCACGCCGACCGCACGTGACCCTGGAGTAACGCAGGCTGCGGCAGGCGTCGTAGCCTTCAGAGCATGAGCCAGCAGTATGAATCCCTCACCGTCGAGGTCAAGGACCACGTTGCCCAGGTCACGCTGATCGGCCCGGGCAAAGGAAATGCCATGGGTCCGGCGTTCTGGGCAGAGATGCCGGTGGCCTTCGGCGAGCTCGATGCCGATCCCGACGTGCGGGCGATCGTGCTGACCGGCTCCGGCCGCAACTTCAGCTACGGCCTGGACCTGGTCGCGATGGGCGACACCATCGGCGGTGCGATGTCCGGAGAGGTCTCGGCCCGGCCTCGCGTCGAGTTCCACGGCAAGCTCAAGCGCATGCAGCAGTCGATCACCGCGGTGGCCGACTGCCGCACCCCGACGATCGCGGCCATCCACGGCTGGTGCATCGGTGGCGGCGTCGACCTGATCAGTGCGGTGGACCTCCGCTACGCCAGCGCCGACGCCAAGTTCTCGGTACGCGAGGTCAAGCTGTCCATCGTTGCCGACGTGGGCAGCCTGGCCCGGCTGCCGTACATCCTGTCCGACGGACATCTTCGCGAATTGGCGTTGACAGGCAAGGACATTGACGCCGCACGCGCCGAGAAGATCGGTCTGGTCAACGACGTCTACCCGGACCCCGAGGCCACGCTGGCCGCGGCACACGAGACCGCCGCCGAGATCGCGGCGAACTCGCCGCTGGTGGTGCACGGCATCAAGGACGTCCTCGACGAGCAGCGCACCGCCGCCGTGGCGGCTAGCCTGCGCTACGTCGCGGCCTGGAATTCGGCGTTCCTGCCGTCCAAGGACCTCAACGAGGGCATTGCGGCGATGTTCGCCAAACGGAAGCCGGAGTTCACCGGCGAATAGCGGTTACTTGCCGGCTTTGATGGCCGGTACCGCTTTGGTGACCTCGAGTGCCGTCGGCTCGTCGGTGGGCTGCGTCGTCGTGGTCGCACCCACGTTCATGGCGGCGACGGCGGGCGAGGAGTAGGCGGGGAACTTGGTCTCGTCGCCGGAGTCGGCCATATGGGTCAGCGATGCAGGGGCCGGGTGGGTGAGCCCGAACAGGCCGAGGACCGCGATGGCACCGCCGCCGACGACAGTACCCAGCAACCTCTTATCCAGAGCCAAGCTTTTCCGAAGCTTTCGAGGGGAGGACATGTTGACCAGCACCTTTCGCGATGTTTCGGACCGACGCCACCTAACCGGGCCGTTCCACAAGAAGGGTCCGGCTACCATTTGGCGCCTTACATCCTTTGTATGCCCGTCCACCGCTGGAATGCACGCGTCCCAAGCTGATCCACAGAAGTCCTGATCCCGCCCCACAGGTCACCAAGGGCGAAATGCCAGGAGTCAGATGGGCGTCAACCGGCGCCCACGCAGCGGTGGCGGAGGGATTTGAACCCCCGGACGGTGTTAGCCGTCTCTCGCTTTCAAGGCGAGTGCATTAGGCCGCTCTGCCACGCCACCGCCGACAAGACTAGCGGTTAGACGCGGCCGACCCTCGTCGAGTTGCCGCCGTCCTTCAACGCCGCGCTGATCCGGCGGCAGTTCTCCCCCATCGCCGCCATCTGCGGACGCGACAACGGAGTCAGGAAGTTCTCCCGGACCCCCTTGGCGTAGGTCAGCATCGCGTCTTCGACGACCTCACGGCCGAGATCGGTGATGCTCGCCAGGACTCCGCGACCGTCGTCAGGGCTCGCCTCACGACGCACCAGCCCCGCGGTCTCCAGCCGGCGAATCTGGCGTGTCACCCGACTCGGCAACGACATCAGTTGTTCGGCCAGATCACCCATCCGAGCCGCGCCGGTCTCCGAGTTGTCCAGGATTTCCAATAGACGAACGTCGACCAAGCTCAACTTGTGCTTGTCGACGAGCCCCCGATTCAGTGTTCCGTACAGCCGCAGTGCAGCGTCGAGGAAGTTCTGCCAAGATCTCTGCTCGGCTATATCCAACCCCGGCATCTCACTAGCGGTCCGCCCCGCAATCATCCCTCCCATTGCGCAATCGTAAGCGACACAGCGCTGTACGAGGCCGAAATGACCCGGGAGTAACCTGACGCCCATGTTGGCCATCGTCGCTGAATCGTCCGACCGCCTGACCTGGCGCGAAGTGCCTGATGTGTCGCCCGGCCAGGGCGAAGTTCTGATCCGGGTGAACACCGCGGGTGTCAACCGTGCCGACCTCCTGCAAGCGGCCGGGAACTATCCGCCACCCCCGGGAGCCAGCAACATCCTTGGTCTCGAAGTGTCCGGCGTCATTGCGAACGTGGGCGACGGCGTGACGGGATGGACTGTCGGACAAGACGTTTGCGCACTGTTGGCCGGAGGCGGTTACGCCGAGTACGTCGCGGTGCCCGCCGGCCAGGTCATGCCCGTTCCCCTCGGGGTCTCGCTGCCCGACGCGGCCGCGCTGCCGGAGGTCGCGTGCACGGTGTGGTCCAACATCGCCATGACCGCGCAGCTGGCCGACGGCGAACTGTTGCTCATCCACGGTGGCGCAAGCGGGATCGGCACCCACGCCATCCAGGTAGCCACCGCCCTCGGCAATCGAGTGGCCGTGACGGCGGGTTCGCGCTCGAAGCTCGATCTGTGCCGCGAACTGGGGGCCGAAGTCCTAATCCCTTACCGCGACGAGGATTTCGTCGCGCGCGTCAATAACGCGACCGACGGCCGCGGGGCGGACGTCATCCTCGACATCATGGGTGCGGCATACCTGGATCGCAACCTCGACGCGTTGGCACCGGACGGCCGGATGACCATCATCGGAATGCAGGGTGGCATCAAAGCCGAATTCAACATCGCCAAGGCGGTCGCCAAGCGGCTGCACGTGATCGGTACCTCCTTGCGCGGCCGGCCCATCGACGGTCCGCACGGAAAGAAGGCCATCGTCGACGCGGTGGTGTCCTCGGTCTGGCCGATGATCGCCGACGGCAGAGTCAGGCCCATCATCGGTGCCCGGTTCCCCATCACCGAGGCCGCCGAAGCGCACCGGGTGCTGGCCGCCGGAGAGACGTTCGGGAAAGTGTTGCTGACCGTCAACGAGTGACGTGGGCCGGATTCAGCCGAGTGACGCGAGCGCCCGCACCAGCTGATCGACTTCGGCCATCGTCGAGTAGTGCGCCAACCCGACGGTCACCGCACCTCCGATGTCGTTGACGCCGATCAGGTCGAGCACCCGGGAGTTGGCGTTGCACACGGCCAGAATTCCGTTGTCCGCCAGCCGCTGGACCACCCGCTCCGCAGGCACCCCGGTCACTGCGAAACTGACGACCGGAATGTGCGCCTCCGGCCGGCCGATCACCATCACCAGGGGCAGCGATCGCAGCGAGCCCATCAAATAGTCGAAGAGTCCGTTGAGATACGAACCCGCGGATTGCATTGAGAGCGCCAGTCTTTCGCGCCGACTGCCGCGCGCCGACTCATCCAGCCCGGCCAGATATTCGATGCTCGCGACCACTCCGGCCAGCAGACCGTACTGGTGGCCGCCGAGTTCGAGCCGTTCCGGCCCGCTGGCGTACGGGTTCATCGACACCGACCCGAAGCTGTCGATGAGCGACGGGTTGCGGAACACCAGCGCGCCGATCGGCGGCCCGCCCCACGCCGGTGCGTTGAGCGCGACGACGTCGGCTTCGGTCTCGCCGAGATCCATCAGCTGATACGGCGCCGCGGCCGAATGGTCGACGACCACCAGCCCGCTGACGTCGTGCACGAGTTTGGTGACGGCACTCACGTCGGTGATCGTGCCCAGGGTCGAGGATGCCGACGTCATGGCCACCAATCGGGTGGGCGGGGTGATCAGGCTCTCCCACTGCCACGGCGGCAGCTCACCGGTCTCGATGTCGACTTCGGCCCACTTGACCTTGGCTCCATACCGGTTGGCCGCACGCAGCCACGGCGCGATGTTGGCCTCGTCGTCGAGCCGGCTGACCACCACCTCGTAGCCGATCCCGGCCCGCGAGGAGGACGCATCGGCCAGCGACGTCAGCAGGATCGACCGATCGGCGCCGAGGACCACCCCGCTCGGATCGCCGTTGACCAGGTCGGCCACCGCCTGGCGGGCGGCGTCCAGAACAGCGACGCTGCGCCGGGCCGCCGGATGCGGGCTGGCCGTGTTGGGCACCGAACCCCGGAACGCCGTCGAGACCGTGGTGGCCACCGACTCGGGGATCAGCATCCCGGCCTGGGCGTCGAAGCGCATCCACCCGTCGCCCAATGCTGGGTGCAGACCACGCACCCGGGCGACGTCGTATGCCATGAGCCCACCTTAGAGCGTCGGTGATTGCGCTATTGAGACAGCGATGGCGCCTGCGGCCCTCGCCGATGGGCGATAAGGGCAGGTTCACCTGGCCAGCCATACTAGTCCAGTGAGCTTCGGGTTCGGAGTCCTGATCGCGGTCTTGTTGCTGATCCTGCCGGGTGCGGTGGTGGCGCTGGCCGGGCGGCTGCGCTGGTACGTCGCACTCGGCGTGGGGCCGGTGCTGACGTACGGCGTTGTGGGCCTGGCCATCATCCCGTTCGGTGCGATCGGCATCGGCTGGAACACCTGGACGGCGCTGCTGGCACTGGCCATCGTGACGGCCGCCGTGTTCGGTTTGCGGATTCTGCTCGCCCGGTATCGCGCCGCCGACCCGACCGCCGACGAGGTGTCGCTGTGGCCCGCGCTGACGGTGGCCGCCGGGGTGATCCTCGGCGCACTGTTGATCGGCATCGCGGCCTGGCGAGGGATGCCCTACTGGCAGTCCATCCCGAGCAACTGGGACTCCGTCTGGCACGCCAACACCATCCGCTGGATCCTCGACACCGGCCAGGCGTCGTCCACGCACATGGGCGAACTGCGCAACGTCGAAACCCATGCGCAGCTGTATTACCCCTCGGTCTTCCACGCGCTGGGTGCCGTGCTGGCCCAGCTGACCGGCGCAGCCCCGACCACCGCGTACACGCTCAGTTCGCTGTCCGCCGCGGTGTGGCTGTTCCCGCTCAGCGCAGGCCTGTTGACCTGGCAGCTGCTCCGCTCCCGCGGCACCTCGCAGTGGCGCACCGCCGGTGCGGCGGCCACCGCGGCCGCGCTGTCCGCGTCGTTCACCTCGGTGCCCTACGTCGAGTTCGACACCGCCTCGATGCCGAACATGGCGGCCTACGGCACCGCCATACCCGCGTTCGTGCTGATCGCATCGTCCCTGCGGAATCGCGACCGCATCCCGTTGGCGGTGATCGCGCTGGTGGGGGTCTTCTCGGTGCACATCACCGGCGGTGTCGTGGTGGTCACATTCGTGGTGGCGTGGTGGCTGCTGGACGCGCTGTGGCGGCCGGTACTGGGCCGAGCACGCGACTTCATCACCCTGGTGGTCATCGCCGTGCCCACCCTGGCGGTCCTGCTACCGCAGTTCCTCGGCGTGCTGCAGCAGGCCGAGGTCATCGCCGGGCACGCGTTCCTGACCCATCAGGGCCGCAAACGGACACTGTTCAACGCGATCGTCCAGCACACCCGGCACCTGAACGACTACCCGATCCAGAACGTCATCGTCGCGCTGGCCGGTGCCGGCTTCGTCCTGCTGCTGACCAAGCGGATCTGGTGGCCGGCGGCGGTCTGGTTGGTGCTGATCGTGTCGATCGTGCATTCCGGCGCGCCATTCGGCGGCCCGCTCGGCACGATCATCGGCAAGTACAGCGATCTGTTCTACAGCGACCCCCGCCGGCTGTCCGCCGTGGTGACGCTGCTGCTGACGCCGATGGCCGGGATCGCGCTGTACTCGCTGGTGTTGATCCTGGTGGCCGGCGCCCGCCGGTTGACCCGACGCTGGGCCGCCGCCCGCGAGCCCGACCGCGGCTTCTGGATCGGCGCCACCGCGGTGCTGCTGGTGGCCGTCAGCGTCGGCCTGGCCTGGCATTACTTCCCGCGCCACCGCTACCTGATGGGCGAGAAGTACGACCGGGTGATCATCGACGACAAGGATCTGCAGGCGATGGCCTATCTGGCGACCCTGCCCGGGGCCCGGGACACCGTGATCGGCGACGCGAACGTCGACGGCACCGCCTGGATGTACGCGGTGGCCGGCCTGCACCCGCTGTGGACGCATTACGACTACCCGGTGCAGCAGGGGCCGGGCTACCACCGGTTCATCTTCTGGGCCTACGCCGACGACGCGGACCACGATCCGCGGATCGCCGAGGCGGTGAAGGCGCTGAACATCCGCTATGTGTTGACGAGCGCACCGGTGGTTCGCGGGTTCGTCATGCCCGACGGACTAGTGTCACTAGACAAGTCCAAGTCGTGGGCGAAGATCTACGACAACGGCGAGGCCCGCATCTACGAATGGCGCGGATCTGTTCCGCAGGACACCAAGTAACAATGGGCGACGAGGGAATGCTCACTCCATGACGACGAACACAGACGACGACAACATCGAGATCATCACCGGTGCCGACGGGGGCGACGCCGACGCCGACGGTCGCTCCGTGACCGACCTGGTGGAGCAGCCGGCCAAGGTGATGCGCATCGGCACGATGATCAAGCAGCTGCTCGAAGAGGTGCGCGCCGCACCGCTGGACGACGCCAGCCGCAGCCGGCTGCGCGAGATCCACGCGACCTCGATCCGCGAACTCGAAGACGGCTTGGCCCCGGAGCTGCGCGAAGAGCTCGAGCGGCTCGCCTTGCCGTTCACCGACGACAGCATCCCGTCCGATGCCGAGCTGCGCATCGCCCAGGCTCAGCTGGTTGGCTGGCTGGAGGGCCTGTTCCACGGAATCCAGACCGCGCTGTTCGCCCAGCAGATGGCGGCGCGCGCGCAGCTGGAGCACATGCGCCAGGGAGCCCTGCCGCCCGGCATCGCACAGCCCGGCCCGCCCGGAGTCCCCGGTCACGGCACCGGGCAGTACCTCTAGCCGAGACCCCGGTGCCTGCCGACGACCCCTACATCGAAACCCGCGACGCCTGGGTTGAGTTTCCGATCTTCGACGCCAAGACGCGGTCGCTGAAAAAGACCTTCCTCGGCGCCGCCGGCGGCGCTATCGGGCGCAACACCGAGAACGTCGTCGTGATCGAGGCGCTGCGGGACATCACGTTGTCGCTGAAGATGGGCGACCGCGTCGGCCTCGTCGGCCACAACGGCGCGGGCAAATCCACGCTGCTGCGGTTGCTGTCCGGGATCTACGAACCGACCCGCGGGTCGGCCACGGTCCGCGGGCGCGTCGCGCCGGTGTTCGACCTCGGCGTCGGGATGGATCCGGAGATCTCCGGCTTCGAGAACATCATCATCCGCGGGCTGTTCCTGGGGCAGACCCGCAAGCAGATGATGGCCAAGGTCGACGAGATCGCCGAGTTCACCGAACTCGGCGAATACCTGTCGATGCCGCTGCGCACCTACTCCACCGGCATGCGGGTGCGACTGGCCATGGGCGTGGTCACCAGCATCGATCCCGAGATCCTGCTGCTCGATGAGGGCATCGGCGCGGTCGACGCAGACTTCCTGAAGAAGGCTCAGACCCGGCTGCAACGTCTGGTCGAGCGGTCCGGAATCCTGGTGTTCGCCAGCCATTCCAACGAATTCCTTGCGCGGCTGTGCAAGACCGCGATGTGGATCGACCACGGCACCATCAAGATGTCCGGCGGCATCGAAGACGTCGTGCGAGCGTACGAGGGCGAGGACGCGGCCCGGCATGTGCGGGAAGTGTTGGTCGAGCACAAGTCCGATTGGTCCGACGGGGTCGCCACCCCGTGACCGACCTGGTGTGCGCCGTCGTCGTCACTCACCGCCGCCTCGACGAACTCGCCAAATCGCTGGGTGTGTTGACCACCCAGACCCGGATGGTCGACCATCTGATCGTCGTCGACAACGACAACGACGAGCGGGTGCGCGACCTCGTCGCCGGACAGCCCGTGCCGACCACCTATCTGGGATCCCGCCGAAACCTCGGTGGCGCAGGAGGATTCGCGTTCGGCATGCTGCACGCACTGTCGTTGGGTGCGGACTGGGTGTGGCTGGCCGACGACGACGGCCGGCCCAAGGACTCCGCGGTGCTGGCGACGCTACTGGACTGCGCCGCGCGCCATCAGCTGGCCGAGGTGTCGCCGATGGTGTGCGATCTCGACGACCCGGATCGGCTCGCCTTCCCCTTGCGGCGTGGCCTGGTGTGGCGGCGCCGTGTCTCGGAGCTGGGCTCGGAATCGGGTGGCGACGACCTGCTGCCAGGCATAGCGTCGCTGTTCAATGGGGCGCTTTTTCGGGCGCAGACGCTGGAAGCTGTTGGCATACCTGATATTCGGCTCTTCATCCGCGGCGACGAGGTCGACATGCACCGCAGGCTGGTGCTCTCAGGTCTGCCGTTCGGCACCTGCCTGAAGACCAGCTACCTGCACCCTCAGGGCAGCGACGAGTTCAAGCCGATCCTCGGCGGGAAGATGCACACCCAATATCCGGACGACCCGACTAAGCGGTTCTTCACCTATCGCAACCGCGGTTATCTGCAGGCACAGCGCGGTATGCGCAAGCTGGTGCCGCAGGAGTGGGTGCGGTTCGGCTGGTTTTTCTTGGTCCAGCGCCGCGATCCGAACGGCTTCGCCGAATGGATTCGGTTGCGGCGCTTGGGTAGGCAGGAAAGGTTCACCAGATGACGATCGTCGACGCCGCCGCGCAGTCGAAGACCTTCACCCGCGCGTGGGGTGACCTGCTCGACGGGTTCCGCAAGCGCGAACTGTGGCTGCACCTCGGCTGGCAGGACATCAAGCAGAAGTACCGCCGCTCGGTGCTCGGCCCGTTCTGGATCACGATCGCGACAGGTACCACCGCGGTCGCGATGGGCGGGTTGTACTCACAGCTGTTCCACCTCAAGCTGTCCGAGCATCTGCCGTATGTGACGCTCGGCCTGATCATCTGGAACATGATCAACGCCGCGATCCTCGAGGGCGCCGATGTGTTCATCGCCAACGAAGGGTTGATCAAACAGCTGCCGACGCCGCTGAGCGTGCACGTCTACCGGCTGGTGTGGCGGCAGATGATCCTGTTCGGGCACAACATCGTGATCTATGTGGTGATCGCGATGATCTTCCCGAAACCGTGGTCCTGGGCCGACCTGTCGGCGATCCCGGCGCTGCTGCTGATCATGCTGAACTGCGTGTGGGTGTCGTTCTGCTTCGGCATCCTGGCGACCCGCTACCGCGACATCGGCCCGCTGCTGTTCTCGATCGTGCAACTGCTGTTCTTCATGACGCCGATCATCTGGAACGACAACACTCTGCAGCAGCAGGGCGCCGGCCGCTGGGCCAAGATCATCGAACTCAACCCGCTGCTGCACTACCTCGACATCCTGCGCGCGCCTCTGCTGGGCGCCGACCAGCACCTGCGGCACTGGGCGGTCGTGATCGGGCTGACGATCCTCGGCTGGCTGCTGGCGGCGTTCGCACTGCGGCAGTACCGCGCCCGGGTGCCGTACTGGGTCTAACTGCTTGTCGGGGGCCGATGGCATAATCGAACACATGTTCGACACCAGGTCCGCTGGCGATGCGGCGGTGGTGGAGGCCATCGTCGACTTCGCGCGAGCCGAGAACCAGGACGCGGCGCGACGCCTGGCCTGGATCGGGGAGCTGGTGGCGCGGCGCTGCGCTGATGACGAGCGAGCCCACTGGGCCTGCGACGAATGGGACTCCGCGGTAGCCGAGGTGTCGGCGGCGCTCGGGACCACGTCGGGTCGGGCTTCGGGCGAGATGCTGATGGCGATGTCGCTGCGGCATCGGCTGCCTCGGGTGGCCGAGCTCTTCCTGGCGGGCGCGTTGAGTTACCGGGTGTGTGCGGCGATCACCGATCGCACCGATTTGATCCGAGACCGGGTCGCGTTGCGGTTGGTGGACAAGGCGATCGCCGAGGACGCGACAACCTGGGGTGCGCTGTCGACACTGAAGCTGCAACGCGCTATCGACTCCTGGGTGGATCGCTATGACCCGGGCGCGGTGCGCCAGGTGCGCTCACGATCACGCGAACGTGACGTCGTGATCACCGTTGACGCCGGGGCCGGGACGGCCGACATCTACGGGCGACTCTCCGCCACCGACGGTGAGATCGTGCGACGCCGGTTGACCCGGATCGCATATTCGGTGTGCGAGGACGATCCGCGCACCATCGCCCAGCGCCGCGCTGACGCCATGGGTGTGCTGGGCGCCGGCGGAGATCGGCTGGCCTGCCTGTGCGGCAACCCGGACTGCCCCGCCGCCGGCGAGGACGACCGGGCTGCCTGCGTGGTGGTGCACGTGCTCGCCGACGCCGATGTGATTGACGCCGAACCGGATCCGGGGATGCACGGCGAAAAACCCGATACCGACCCCGAACCGCGGCGGGCGGCCAGCGCAGTGCTGACCGGTAACCGGGGCATTGTGCCCGCCCCACTGCTGGCCGAACTCGTCCGCGCCGGGGCGGCGGTGCGTCATCTGCGCCGCCCCAAGGACGAGCCCGAACCCCAGTACCGGCCGTCGACCGCCCTCGATGAATGGGTTCGGCTGCGCGACATGACCTGCCGGTTCCCGAATTGCGATGTGCCCGCCGAGTACTGCGACGTCGACCACACCATCGCCTGGCCGTTCGGACCCACCCACCCGTCGAACCTTGCGTGCATGTGCCGAAAACACCACTTGCTCAAGACTTTTTGGGCCGGCTGGTCAGATCGTCAACACCCCGACGGCACCATCGACTGGACCTCACCCACCGGGCACACCTACACCACCCGCCCCGGCTGCCGGCTTCTCATGCCCACCTGGAACACCACCACCGCCACCCTGCCACCGCCGAAAGGCGAACCCCCACCCACCATCGGCATCATGATGCCCACCCGACGACAAACACGGGCCACCCAACGCGCCCACCGCATCACAACCGAACGCACACTCAACGACGCCCGCGTCGCCGAACGCAACCGGCCGCCACCGTTCTAGCCGGGGTAGGACCCCCGGTCGGGCTCCGGCCCGAAGACAAAGCGCCTGCCGGACACCTCATTCGGGGTGATGCGCACGAACCGCAGCTTCTCGGTGGCGACCCAGGGCAGCAGCTGCGCGCTCTCGGCTTCGTGGATGTCGTCGGCCGCGGTCAGCACCTGCGCGGTGCCGCGGATGATGACGCTCCAGCCCTCCGAGACGGTGTGGTCGTCGACTTCGAAGAGCACCTTGTCGTTCATCACCGTGCTGAAAAGCTTGGTGCCCTCGGCGGTCCGGAACAGCACCGTGTGGTTCTGCGTCACGAAGTTGACCGGGAAGATCTCCAGCTGATCGCCGATCTGCGTGACCAGGCGCCCCAGCGCAGCGCTCTTCAGGCGATCCCAACTCTCGTGGTCGCTGAGTACCACGATCGGATCCTGTTCGACTGTCATGGGCAGATCTTCCGCCGCGGACCACGCCCGGCCATAGGGTCGAACGGCCTTCGGTGAAGGTCGGGCGTCACTACCAGTGCCGATGCCCGGCTCAACCCGTCAACGTCGCCAGTTCGGCCCGCAGATTGCCCTGGGCCAATGTCTCCCACTCGCGGCGGGCGTACTCGGTGCGGAAAACGCCCGGCCCGCCCAGCAGTGCCACCAGCACCTGCACCCGGCCCCGACGGAAGACCTCGGTGGGGACATGGCTGTATTCGGCCTGAATCGCCGCGGTGTTGCGCTCGTAGCGGTCCCTCGGCACCGCCAACGCCGCCAGGTCGGCATCGGAGAGCACCTCGCCGTTGTGGTCGCCCGGCGCGGGATCGTGCGTGATCGTCAGCCGAATCAGCCGGGCCACCTCGTCGACCAGCTGCGGCTGCACGCCCAGGCGGGACAGGTCCTGCTCGGCGAGCTGGGCGCTACGTTCCTCGTCGTCGGGTAGCCCGGCGTAGACCGCGTCGTGGTACCAGGCCGCGAGCCGCACAGCGTCCGGGTCGTCGGCGAATCCGGCCAGCTCCTCGACATGGCGGAGGATGTCCCGCAGGTGCTCGACGGAGTGGTAGCGGCGGTGCGCTTCGGACCAGGACGCCACCAGGTCGCGGCCCACCTCAGCCACGGCCGGGTCGTCGGTATACCGGGACAGCAGTGCGGCCCACGCCTCAACCAGATCCTGCACACCACCATGGTGCACTCACCGGCGGGCAGGAGCGAAGCGACCCGGGGAATCGGACCGGCGGGCAGGAGCGAAGCGACCCGGGTGATCAGTAAGCTTCCGGCGTGGCCGAATCAGCCCCGACGGCGTCCCTGAGCCTCAAGACCCAGATGGTGCGCTTCATCGTCACCGGCGGGCTGTCGGCCGTTGTCGACTTCGGGCTGTACGTGCTGTTCCTCAAGCTCGGCCTGCAGGTCAATGTCGCCAAGACGCTGAGCTTCATCGCCGGCACCACCACGGCCTACCTGATCAACCGCCGGTGGACCTTCCAGGCGCCGCCGAGCACCGCCCGCTTCGTCGCGGTGGTCGTCCTCTACGCCCTCACTTATGCGGTGCAGGTGGGCATCAATTACCTGTTCTATCTGAAGTTCGCCGGCCATTCCTGGCAGGTGCCGGTGGCCTTCGTCATCGCGCAGGGCACCGCCACAGTCATCAACTTCGTGGTGCAGCGAGCAGTGATATTCCGGTTGAAGTAATGGGGCCGGGTAACCTTTGGCACTGATATGGCTACCGCACTTCCCCTCACGCCGCGTTCCCTGACCGGATTCGGCCGAACTGCGCCGAGCGTGGCACAGGTGCTCTCCACTCCCGACGTGGAGGTGATCGCCGACGCCGTCCGGCAGGTCGCCGACGCTGATTCCGCCAGCCCGTCGTACCTGCGCCGCGGCATCGTGGCGCGCGGGCTGGGCCGTTCGTATGGAGACCAGGCCTGCAACGGCGGCGGAATCATCGTCGACATGACCCGGCTGAATCGGATTCACTCGCTGTCCGCCGACACCGCGGTGGCCGATGTGGATGCCGGGGTGAGCCTGGATCAGCTGATGAAGGCCGCGCTGCCGTTCGGCCTGTGGGTGCCGGTCCTTCCGGGCACCCGTCAGGTCACCGTGGGCGGCGCCATCGGATCTGACATCCACGGCAAAAATCACCACAGCGCAGGCAGTTTCGGCAACCACGTGCTGTCGCTGGACCTGCTGATGGCCGACGGCGAAGTGCACACCCTGACGCCGGACGGCCCCGAAAGCGCGCTGTTCTGGGCCACGGTCGGCGGAAATGGCTTGACGGGCATCGTGATTCGCGCACGAATCGCGATGACCCGGACCGAGACCGCGTATTTCATCGCCGACGGCGTGAGTACCGCAAACCTGGACGAGACCATCGCCGTGCATCTGGACGGCAGCGAGGACAAGTACACCTACTCGAGCGCGTGGTTCGACCTGATCAGTCCGCCGCCCAAACTGGGCCGGGCCGCGGTCAGCCGGGGCAGCCTGGCCAAGCTGGACCAGTTGCCCGCGAAGCTCGCCAAAGATCCGCTGAAGTTCGACGCGCCGCAGCTGTTGACGGTGCCCGACATCTTCCCGATCAGCGCCATGAACAAGCTGTCGTTCAGCGCGATCGGCGAGGTGTACTACCGCCTGGGTGGCACCTACCAGGGCAAGATCATGAACCTGTCGCAGTTCTACCACATGCTCGACCTGGTCAGCGGCTGGAACAATGCTTATGGCCCAGCAGGTTTCGCGCAGCATCAATTCCTCGTTCCACCGGACGCCCTGGACGAGTTCAAGGACATCATCCGGTGGATCCAGACCAGCGGGCACTACTCGGCCCTCAACGTCTTCAAGCTGTTCGGCCCCGGCAACAAGGCACCGCTCAGCTTCCCGATGGCGGGCTGGAACGTCGCGATGGATTTCCCGATGAAGGCCGGAGTGAACGAGTTTCTCAACGAACTCGACAGCCGTGCAATGGAATTCGGCGGCCGGGTCTACACCGCGAAGGACTCGCGCGTCAGCGCGGAGAATTTCCACAAGATGTATCCACGGATCGACGAGTGGATTGCACTGCGCCGCAAGGCCGATCCGGACGGCGTGTTCGCCTCCGACATGGCCCGCCGACTCGAACTGCTGTAGAAAGGCATCCCCCACAGACATGATCGACGCCACTGGCAATCCGCAAACCATCCTGCTGCTGGGCGGAACCTCCGAGATCGGCCTCGCCATCTGCAAGCGCTACCTGCGCAACGCCAAGGCCCGCATCATCCTGGCCGATCTGCCGAACGCCCCCAAGCGTGACGCCGCCATCGCCCAGCTGGAGGCCGCAGGCGCCAGCTCGGTCGAGTACCTCGACTTCGATGCACTGGACACCAAGAGCCACCCGGATGTCATCGAAAAGGCCTGGGCCAATGGCGATGTCGACGTGGCGATTGTCGCGTTCGGCATCCTCGGCGACGCCGAGGAGCTCTGGCAGAATCAGTCGAAGGCGGTCCTGAGCGCCCAGATCAACTACACCGCGGCGGTCTCGGTGGGGGTGCTGATCGGTGAGAAGATGCGCGCCCAGGGTTTCGGTCAGATCATCGCGATGTCCTCGGTGGCCGGGGAACGGGTACGCCGCAACAACTTCGTCTACGGATCCACCAAGGCCGGTCTGGACGGCTTCTACCTCGGCCTCGGAGAGGCCTTGCAAGAGCACGGGGTTCACGTCCTCGTCATCCGCCCCGGCCAAGTGCGCACCACCACGACGCTGGAGCACTGGAAGGCCACCGGCGCCAAGGAAGCACCGTTCACGGTGAACGCCGAAGATGTCGCCGAACTGGCCGTCACCTCCGCGGCCAAGGGCAAAACCCTGGTGTGGGCGCCCGGGCAGGTGCGGGTGCTGATGTCGGTGATCCGACACATCCCGCGCCCCATTTTCCGCAAGCTGCCGATTTAGCAGGCCGCCCGGTGTCCAAGGGCGCGCTGGCCACCGTGGGCCAGATGGTTGCGGCAGTCGTTGCAGCCGTGGCCGTTTCGACCATTGCGCTGATCGCGATCTCGCGGGTGCAGTGGCCGGCCTTCCCGTCGTCGAACCAACTTCACGCGCTGACCACCGTCGGGCAGGTGGGCTGCCTGATCCTGCTGCTGGGCACGGGATTCCTCTGGCGCAGGGGATATGAGTGGGTCGCCCGGATGGCCGCGGCGGCGTTCCTGGCGGCGTTCACGGTGGTCACCCTCGGCATGCCACTGGGCGCGACCCGCCTCTATCTGTTCGGCATCTCCGTCGACCAACAGTTCCGCACCGAGTACCTGACCCGGCTCACGCAGAGCCCGGCACTGCACGACATGACCTATATCGGTCTGCCACCGTTCTATCCGCCAGGCTGGTTCTGGCTGGGCGGCCGCATCGCCGCCCTGACCGGAACTCCGGGCTGGGAGATGCTGAAGCCGTGGGCCATCGTCTCGATCGCGATCGCCGTCGTGCTCGCGATGACGTTGTGGTCGGCCATGATTCGGTTCGAGTACGCACTGATCGTCACCGTTGCCACCACCGCGGTGACCTTGGCCTACAGCTCGCCCGAGCCCTACGCCGCGATCATCACCGTCCTCATCCCGCCGGTCCTGGTGCTCGCGTGGTCGGGACTGCGCGGCAAGACCCGGGCCGGTGGATGGGCCGCCGTCGTCGGCGTCGGGGTGTTCCTCGGCGTCTCGGCGACTTTCTACACCCTGCTCGTCGGCTACACCGCGTTCACGGTCGTGGTGATGGGTCTGATCGTGGCGATCGCGCGACGCACCGCCGAACCGCTGCTGCGACTCCTGGTCGCCGGCGTCATCGCACTGGCCATCGCCGCGATCACCTGGCTGCCGTTCCTGCTGCACGCCGTCCGGCATCCGCTCAGCGACACCGGCAGCGCCCAGCACTACCTGCCCGCCGACGGCGCGGTCCTCACCTTCCCGATGCTGCAGTTCTCGCTGCTGGGCGCGCTGTGCATGCTCGGCACGCTCTGGCTGGTGTGGCGGGCCCGCTCGTCCACGAGAGCAGCCGCACTCGGGATCGGAGTGCTGACCGTCTACGGCTGGTCGATGCTGTCGATGCTCACCACGCTGGTCGGCACCACCTTGCTGTCGTTCCGGTTGCAGCCCACCCTCACCGTCCTGCTGTCGGCCGCCGGGGTGTTCGGGTTCATCGACGTGACTCTGGCGCTGGCCACTCGCACCAACCGCAAGGTCATCGGAGCCGCCGCGGCCATCGGGCTGATCGGGGCCGTCGGCTTCAGCCAGGACATCCCCGACGTGCTGCGCCCCGATCTGACCGTCGCCTACACCGACACCGACGGCTACGGCCAGCGCGGCGACCGCCGACCCCCCGGGGCCGAGAAGTACTACGCCGAAGTCGACGCCGCCATCGCAAAGATCACCGGCCGGCCCCGCCAGGAGACCGTCGTGCTGACCGCCGACTACAGCTTCCTGTCCTACTACCCGTACTACGGGTTCCAGGGGCTGACGTCGCACTACGCCAACCCGCTCGCCGAGTTCGACAAGCGCGCGGCGGCCATCGAATCCTGGGCCGAGTTGAAGAGCGCCGACCAGCTGGCCCACGCGCTCGACACCCTGCCGTGGCAGCCGCCCACGGTGTTCCTGATGCGCCGTGGCGCCAATGACACCTACACCTTGCGGCTGGCCGAGGACGTCTACCCGAACCAGCCCAATGTGCGGCGCTACACCGTCGACTTCGACGTCAGCCTGTTCAGCGGACCGCACTTCACCGTCAAGACGATCGGGCCCTTCGTAGTGGCCATCCGGAATCCGTAGCGATGGCCGTCTCGGACCGCCAATTAATATCTAGCTCCGTGAACGAGACGCGGGCGAAGTATCGGACCGCCCGTCTTGTCGCTGTCATCGCAGGTCTGTTGGGCGCCGGGCTGGCGATCCTCACGCCGCTGCTGCCGGTCGAGCAAACCACCGCAGAGCTGAATTGGCCGCAGAATGGGGTGCTGAACAGCGTCACCGCGCCGCTGATCAGCTACGTGGCAACCGATTTGACCATCGACGTGCCGTGTCGCGCGGCCGCCGGGCTGAACAGTCCCGACAAGACGGTGCTGCTGTCGACGGTCCCCAAGCAGGCACCCAAGGCCGTCGACCGCGGGATGTTGATCCAACGCGCCAACAACGACCTCGTCGTCGTGGTCCGCAACACCCCCGTCGTCGTCGCGCCGATGAGCCAGGTGCTCAGCCCGGCGTGCCAGAAGCTGACGTTCACCGCGCACGCCGACCGGGTGACCGCCGAGTTCGTCGGCCTCACCCAGGGCGCCGACAGCAATGCTCCCGGCAAGCCGCTCACAGGCGAGCGCAGCGGCTATGACTTCCGGCCCCAGATCGTCGGCATCTTCACCGATCTATCCGGACCGGCACCGCCCGGGCTGAGTGTTCACGCCACCATCGACACCCGGTACAGCAGCGCCCCGACCGCGCTGAAGATGGCGGCGATGGTGCTCGGCGTGGTGCTGACGATCGTCGCCCTCGGCGCGCTGCACGTGATGGACCGCGCCGACGGTGTCCGGCAGCGACGGTTCCTGCCGTCACGCTGGTGGTCGGTCACCCCACTGGACGGATTGGTTCTCACCGTCCTGGTCTGGTGGCACTTCGTCGGCGCCAACACCTCCGACGACGGCTACATCCTGACCATGGCCCGGGTATCCGAGCACGCCGGCTACATGGCCAACTACTACCGCTGGTTCGGCACGCCGGAAGCACCGTTCGGCTGGTATTACGACCTGCTGGCACTGTGGGCGCACGTCTCGACATCGAGCGTGTGGATGCGGCTGCCGACCCTCGGCATGGCCCTGGTGTGCTGGTGGCTGATCAGCCGCGAGGTGATCCCCCGACTCGGTCACGCCGTCAAGACCAGCCGCGCCGCCGTCTGGACCGCGGCCGGCATGTTCCTGGCGTTCTGGCTGCCGCTGAACAACGGCCTGCGCCCCGAGCCGATCATCGCGCTGGGCATCCTGCTGACCTGGTGCTCGGTCGAGCGTGGGGTGGCCACCAGCCGGCTGCTTCCGGTCGCGTTCGCCTGCATCATCGGGGCGCTGACGCTGTTCTCCGGCCCGACCGGAATCGCGTCGATCGGCGCGCTGCTGGTGGCGATCGGCCCGCTGCGCACGATCCTGCATCGACGGTCCCGGCAGTTCGGACTGCTGCCCCTGCTCGCACCGATCCTGGCCGCCGGGACAGTCACGCTCATCCTGATCTTCCGGGACCAGACCCTGGTCGGCGAGGTGCAGGCCAACGCGCTCAAGTCGGCCGTCGGCCCCAGCCTGAGCTGGTTCGACGAACACATCCGCTACGAGCGGTTGTTCATGGCCAGCCCCGATGGTTCGGTATCGCGACGGTTCGCGGTGCTGGCCCTGCTCGTCGCGCTGGCGGTGTCGGTGGCGATGATCCTGCGTCGCGGGCACATCCCCGGAACCGCCGCCGGCCCCAGCAGGCGGATCATCGGGATCACGATCATCTCGTTCCTGGCGATGATGTTCACCCCGACGAAGTGGACGCACCACTTCGGGGTGTTCGCCGGGCTGGCCGGTTCGCTGGGTGCGCTGGCCGCGGTCGCGGTCACCGCGCATGTGTTGCGATCCCGAAGAAACCGGGCGATCTTCGCCGCCGCGGTCCTGTTCGTCACCGCTCTGTCGTTCGCCAGTGTCAACGGCTGGTGGTACGTCTCGAACTTCGGCGTGCCGTGGTCGAACCAGTTCCCCGAATGGCACTTCGGCTTCACCACGATGCTGCTCGGGCTGACGGTGCTCGCCCTACTCGTAGCCGCCTGGTTCCACTTCTCCGGCCGTGACACCGGCGGCCCCGTGCGCACCCGGTGGTGGTCGCGCTTCGTCGGCTCGCCGCTGGCCACGATGGCCTGGCTGTTGGTGGTCTTCGAGGTGCTGTCGCTGACGCTGGGAATGACCGAGCAGTGGCCGGCGTGGTCGGTCGGCCGCTCGAACCTGCAGGCGGTGACCGGCAAGACCTGCGGGCTGGCCGACGATGTCCTGGTCGAGGAGGACCCGAACGCCGGGACGCTGGCCCCGATCGTCGGAGTGTCGGTGGGCGACGCGCTCGCCGCGACGACGGCCCAGGGCTTCACTCCCGACGGCATCCCCGCCGACGTCTCGGCCGACCCGGTGCTGGAGCCGCCCGGCGGCGGCAGCTTCGTCGACAGCGACGGCATGGTCACCAGCAGCGAGGCCGGCACCGAAGGCGGCACCACCGTGGCGGCCGGGGTCAACGGCTCCCGGGCCCGGCTGCCCTACGGCCTCGACCCGGCCCGCACCCCGGTGATGGGCAGCTGGCGCGCCGGTGTGCAACAACCGGCGGTGCTGCGCTCGGCCTGGTACCAGCTGCCCGCCGACTGGGCCGCTTCCCCGCTGCTGGTCGTCGCGGCCGCCGGACGGTTCGACCAGGACGAGGTCCAGGTGCAGTGGGCGACCGACCAACAGGCCGCCGAAGGCAAGTCGGGCGGCACCGTGCTGTTCGGCGACGTCGGCGCCGCACCGGCGTGGCGCAACCTGCGCGCCCCGCTGGCGGCGATCCCGCGCGACGCCACCCACATCCGCCTCGTCGCCACCGACGACGACCTCTCTCCTCAGCACTGGATCGCCATCACGCCACCGCGCATCCCGAAGCTGCGCAGCCTGCAGGACGTAGTCGGATCGCAGGATCCGGTACTGCTGGATTGGCTTGTCGGACTGGCATTCCCGTGCCAACGGCCGTTCGCCCACCAATACGGCGTCATCGAACCGCCGAAGTGGCGGATCCTGCCGGACCGGTTCGGCGCCGAAGCCAACTCGCCGGTGATGGACAACATCGGCGGCGGCCCGCTCGGCATCAGTGAGCTGCTGTACCGCGCGGTCACAGTCCCGAGCTATCTGCGCAACGACTGGTTCCGCGACTGGGGCGCCCTGCAGCGGCTCAACCCGTTCTATCCCGACGCCCAGCCAGCGCGTCTGGATCTCGGCACCGCCACCCGAAGCGGGCTGTGGAGCCCGGCTCCGCTGCGACCTACCTAACATTCGGCTCTCGATTCGCGGTGACGCCCGCAGGCCTTCCGAACCGACACACCTTCGTCGCCTACCATCGAGCCTCGTGCCAAGCGACAGAGCCGACTCCACCCGGATCGCCCGGCTCTTAGCTGTCGTAGCCGGCATCCTCGGTGTGCTGCTGTGCGGCGTCGTGCCGCTGCTGCCCGTCACACAGACCACCGCCAGCATCCAGTGGCCGCAGGCGCCCGGCCCCGACGGCCTGGTCAGCGACATCACCGCGCCGCTGGTGTCGGGTGCACCGCAGTCTCTCGAGGTGTCGATCCCCTGCCAGGTCATCGCCACGCTGCCCGCCGAAGGTGGCCTGGTCTTCTCGACGATTCCGCCGGCCGGCATCGACTCCAGCCGCAACGGGCTGTTCGTGCGGGCCAACGCCGCCACCGTCGTCGTCGCCTTCCGTGACACCGTCGCCGCAGTGGCCCCGCGCCCGGCCATCGCGGCGGGCGGCTGCAGCGAGCTGCGCATCTGGGCCGGCCCCGGCGGCGTCGGCGCCGATTTCGTCGGTATCCCCGGCGCCACCGGAACCCTCGCCCCGGAGAAGAAGCCCCAGATCGCCGGCATCTTCACGGACCTCAAGGTCGCTTCACAGCCGGGGTTGAGCGCCCATATCGACATCGACACCCGGTTCATCACCAGCCCCAGCCCGCTCAAGATCGCGGTGATGGTGCTCGGCATCGCCTGCGTGGTGGCGTCGATCGTTGCGCTGGGCGTGCTCGACCGGCGGGCAGGAGCGAAGCGACTCGGGGATATCAGGAGTCGGTCCGGGCGTCGGGTACGCGGCGCCTGGCGGCACCTGCTCACAGCCCGCGCCGCCACCTGGGTGGCCGATATCGGGGTGATCGGCGGGTTGCTGCTCTGGCATGTCGTCGGCGCCATCTCCTCCGACGACGGCTACAACCTCACCATCGCGCGGGTGTCCGGCGAGGCCGGCTACACCGCCAACTACTTCCGCTACTTCGGGGCCACCGAGGCGCCCTTCGACTGGTACCAGTCGGTCCTCGCCCACCTCGCCGCGATCAGCACCGCCGGTGTGTGGATGCGTCTGCCCGCCACCATCGCCGGGATCGGCACCTGGCTCATCCTGAGCCGCTGTGTGCTGCCCCGACTGGGCAGGCGGCTGTCGCTCAACCGGGTCACCGTATGGACCGCGGGCGCAGTCTTCCTCGCCGCGTGGCTGCCGTTCAACAACGGACTGCGACCCGAACCGCTGATCGCGTTCGGCGTACTGGCGGCGTGGATCCTGGTGGAGAACGCCATCGCCACCCGCCGGCTGGTTCCGGCAGCGCTGGCGATCGTGGTCGCGGTGTTCAGCGTGACGCTCGCCCCGCAAGGCCTGATAGCGATCGCGCCGCTGCTCGTCGGCGCGCGCGCCGTCGCCCGGGTAATCAAGGCCCGGCGCGGCACCGACGGTCTGCTGGCGCCGCTGGCCGCACTCGCCGCGTCCCTGTCGGTCATCTTCGTCGTCGTCTTCCGCGACCAGACCCTGGCCGCTGTCGCCGAATCCGCCCGCATCAAGTACGTCGTCGGCCCGACGATCGCCTGGTACCAGGACTTCCTGCGCTACTACTTCCTGACCGTCGAAGACAACTCGGAAAGCTCACTGACCCGCCGGTTCGCGGTCCTGGTGATGATGCTGTGCCTGTTCGGCATGCTGGCGGTGCTGCTGCGCCGCGGCCATGTCCCCGGGGTGGCGGGCGGTCCGGTGTGGCGGCTGCTCGGCAGCACCGCGATCGGCCTGCTGCTGCTGCACTTCACCCCGACCAAGTGGGCCGTGCAGTTCGGTGCGTTCGCCGGGCTGGCCGGGGCGCTGGGCGCGGTCACCGCGTTCGCCTTCGCCCGCGTCGGCCTGCACAATCGACGCAACCTCGCCCTCTACGTCACCGCCCTGCTGTTCGTGCTGGCGTGGGCGACCTCGGGCACCAACGGCTGGTTCTACGTCGGCAACTACGGTGTGCCCTGGTTCGACCGTCAACCGGTGATCGCCCACCAGCCCGTGACGACGATGTTCCTCGGCCTGGCGATCCTGTCCGGCCTGACCGCCGGTTGGTTGCACTTCCGGATGGACTACGCCGGGCACACCGAGGTGAAGAACACCGGCCGCAACCGGGCTCTGGCGTCGACTCCACTGCTGGTCTTCGCGATCATCATGGTGCTGCTCGAGGTCGGCTCGATGACCAAGGCCTTCGTGCAACGCTATCCGGCCTACACAACCGCCGCCGCCAATCTATCCGCGCTGAAGTCGGGCCTGTCCGACGCGAGCTGCGCGATGGCCGACGACGTTCTGGTCGAGGCGGACCCGAATGCCGGTATGTTGCAACCGGTTCCGGGCCAGAAGTGGGGCCAGTACGGGCCGCTCGGCGGGGAGCTGCGCGACTGGGCGACCGACGTCTGGTCGAGGCGGACCCGAATGCCGGTATGTTGCAACCGGTTCCGGGCCAGAAGTGGGGCCAGTACGGGCCGCTCGGCGGGGACAATCCGGTCGGCTTCACGCCGAACGGCATCAGTGACACCCTGGAGCCGGCCGAGCCGTTCGTCGCCAACCCCGGCACCGTCAACTCCGACGGGTCACCCAACAAGCCCAACGCGGGCATCGCCTTCGCGGCAGGCACCGGCGGCGGGTATGGCCCGGTCGGCGTCAACGGCTCGCGGGTGTTCCTGCCGTTCGGTCTGGACCCGAAGACCACCCCGGTGATGGGCAGCTACAACGAGAACACCGTTGCGGCCAAGGCGACTTCGGCGTGGTACCAGCTTCCGCCACGCACTCCCGACCGGCCGCTGGTGACCGTCGCCGCCGCGGGGGCGATCTGGTTCTACGACGAAGAGGGACAGTTCAACTACGGACAGTCACTCAAACTGCAGTGGGGTGTGCAGCGGCCGGACGGCACCTTCCAGGCGCTGAACTCGGTGCAACCCATCGATGTGATCGCCCAAAAGGCCTGGCGCAACCTGCGTTTCCCGCTGTCATGGGCACCGCCGGAGGCCAACGTCGCGCGGATCGTCGCCGACGACCCGAACCTGAGCACCGACCAGTGGTTCGGCTTCACCCCGCCGCGGGTGCCCGTGCTGCAGACCGCTCAGCAGTTCCTCGGCTCTCAGACGCCGGTGATGATGGACATCGCCACCGCCGCGAACTTCCCGTGCCAGCGCCCGTTCTCCGAACACCTCGGCGTCGCCGAACTGCCGGAGTACCGGATCCTGCCCAACCTCAAGCAGGTGGTGGTGTCGAGCAATATGTGGCAATCCGCCCGCGCCGGTGGGCCGTTCCTGTTCATCCAGGGACTGCTGACCACCGCGACCGTCCCGACGTATCTGCGCGACGACTGGTATCGCGACTGGGGCGCGATCGAGCGCTACGTCCGGCTGGTGCCGTCATCGCAGGCGCCGAACGCCGTGATCGACCAGGGCACCAAGACGGCATTCGGTTGGAGCCGTAGCGGACCGATCAGGGCACTGCCATGACACAGACTCTCGCGGCCAACGCACGCAACGCCGCCGGTGACGTACGGATCACCCGCTGGGTGGCCACGATCGCCGGACTGGTGGGCTTCGTGCTGTCGGTGCTGACACCGCTGCTGCCGGTGGAACAGACCACCGCGACGCTGAATTGGCCGCAGGCCGGTCAGCTGACCAACGTCACCGCCCCACTGATCTCCCAGGCCCCGGTGTCGGTGACGGCGACGGTCCCCTGCGACGTGATCCGGTCCATGCCGCCCGCCGGCGGCCTGGTGCTGGGGCTCGCGCCGCAGAAAGGCAAAGAGGCGGCGCTCAATTCGCTGTTCGTCAACGTCAATGCGCAGCGCGTCGACATCACCGACCGCAACGTGGTGGTCGCAAGCGTCCCGCGGGCGCGGGCGGAGTCCGCCCAGTGTCAGCGCATCGAGATCAGCTCGACCACCGATGGGACGTTCGCCACGTTCGTGGGGTTGAACGATCCGACCACCGGCAAGGACCTGCGTAGCGGGTTCGCCGATCCCAACCTGCGACCGGCGATCGTCGGGGTGTTCACCGATCTGGTCGGTCCGGCGCCGCCGGGGCTGACCGTCTCGGCGACCATCGACACCCGGTTCTCCACCACGCCAACGGTGTTGAAGCTGGCCGCGATGTTGCTGGCGATGACCGCCACCGTGATCGCGCTGGTGGCCCTGTGGCGGCTGGACCGCCTCGACGGGCGCCGCATGCACTCCTGGATTCCGCAGCGCTGGCGCACCTTCACCGCGGTCGACGTGACCGTGGTGGCCGGATTCCTGATCTGGCATGTGATCGGAGCCAACTCCTCCGACGACGGCTACATCCTGCAGATGGCCCGCGTCGCCGACCACGCCGGCTACATGTCGAACTACTTCCGCTGGTTCGGCAGTCCCGAAGACCCGTTCGGCTGGTTCTACAACGTGCTGGCGCTGATGACCCACGTCAGCGACGCCAGCATCTGGATGCGGTTGCCGGACTTGATCTGTGCGCTGGTCTGCTGGCTGCTGCTGTCCCGCGAGGTGCTACCCCGGTTGGGCCCCGCCGTGATCGCCAGCCGGCCCGCACTGTGGGCCGCGGGCCTGGTGTTGATGGCGGCGTGGATGCCGTTCAACAACGGTCTGCGCCCCGAGGGCCAGATCGCGACCGGCGCGCTGATCACCTACGTGCTCATCGAACGCGCGGTGATCTCCGGTCGGCTGACCCCGGCGGCGCTGGCCATCATCAGCGCCGCGTTCACCCTCGGTATCCAGCCCACCGGCCTGATCGCCGTCGCCGCGCTGATCGCCGGTGGACGTCCGATCCTGCGAATCCTGGTGCGCAGGCGCGCGATCGTGGGGACCTGGCCGCTGGTGCTGCCGCTGCTGGCCGCGGGCACCATCATCCTGACCGTCGTCTTCGCCGACCAGACTCTGGCAACGGTATTGGAAGCCACCAGGATTCGCACCGACATCGGGCCCAGCCAAGCCTGGTACACCGAGAACCTGCGCTACTACTACCTGATCCTGCCGACCGTCGACGGCTCACTGTCACGGCGGTTCGGCTTCCTGATGACCGCGCTCTCGCTGTTCGTGTCGATGTTCATCATGTTGCGCCGCAAGCGTGTTCCCGGGGTGGCCCGCGGTCCGGTGTGGCGGCTGATGGGCGTCATCTTCGCGACGATGTTCTTCCTGATGTTCACCCCACCAAGTGGGTGCATCACTTCGGCCTGTTCGCCGCGGTCGGTGCGGCCATGGCGGCGCTGGCCACCGTGCTGGCCTCACCGGCGGTGCTGCGATGGTCGCGCAACCGGATGACCGTCGTCACCGCGGTGTTCTTCCTGCTCGCGCTGTGCTTCGCCACCACCAACGGCTGGTGGTATGTGTCGAGCTACGGCGCGCCGTTCAACAACGCCATGCCGAAGATCGCCGGGATCACGGTCAGCACAATATTTTTCGCACTGTTCGCGGTGTCTGCGATCTACACGACATGGCTGCACTTCAGCACCCGCGACCACGGCGAGGGCCGCATCGCCCGGGCCGTGACCACCGCGCCGATTCCGGTGGCCGCCGGATTCATGGTGCTGGTGTTCATCGCCTCGATGGCCGCAGGCGTGGTGCGCCAGTACCCGACCTACTCGAACGCCTGGGCCAACCTGCGCTCATTCTCCGGCGGTTGCGGGCTGGCCGACGACGTCTTGGTGGAGCCGGACGCCAACGCCGGCTTCCTGACCCCGCTGCCCGGCGATTACGGACCGCTCGGCCCACTGGGCGGCACCAACCCGGTCGGCTTCACGCCCAGCGGCGTACCGGAACACATTGTGGCCGAGTCGATTCGGATGACCAATCCGCAACCCGGCACGGATTACGACTGGGATCAGCCGATCAAGCTGAGCACACCGGGCGTCAACGGCTCGACCGTGCCGTTGCCCTACGGCCTCGATCCGGCACGGGTTCCGCTGGCAGGCAGCTACTTCGTCGGCCCGCAGCAGGACGCGACGCTGAACTCCGCGTGGTATCAGTTGCCGCCCAACGACGATGGTCACCCCCTGGTCGTCGTCACCGCCGCAGGCACCATCGCGGGACTCAGCGTGCTCAACGGCTTCACCGACGGGCAGACCGTCGAGCTGGAGTACGGCAAGCCCGGACCCGACGGCGCCCCGGTGCCCGCCGGCCGGGTCAGCCCCTACGATCTCGGCCCGGCGCCGTCATGGCGCAACCTGCGCTACCCCCGCTCGGCGATCCCGGCCGACGCGACCACCGTGCGCATCGTCGCGCAGGACCGCTCGCTGTCGCAGGGCGACTGGCTGGCCGTGACTCCGCCGCGGGTGCCCGAGCTGCGGTCGGTCCAGGAGTTCGTCGGTTCGACGCAGCCGGTGTTGATGGACTGGGCTGTGGGCCTGGCGTTCCCGTGCCAGCAGCCGATGCTGCACGCCAACGGCGTCACCGAGGTGCCGAAGTTCCGGATCACACCGGACTACACCGCCAAGAAGCAGGACACCGACACCTGGGAGGACGGCCGCAACGGCGGCCTCCTGGGCATCACCGACCTCCTGCTGCGCGCGCACGTCATGTCGACCTATCTGTCGCATGACTGGGGCCGCGACTGGGGGTCGTTGCGCCAGTTCGAGACGATCGTCCCGGCTGAGCCCGCGCAGATCGACCTGGGCACGGCAACGCGCAGCGGCCTGTGGAAGCCGGGTCGCATCAGGATCAAGCCCTAGTCGGATCAAGCCCTAACATATTTCCCGGGTCGCTTCGCTCCTGCCCTCCGGAAATGCAGTAGCGCGGTACTGACATCACCGCGGCCTGGTGCCGCCAGTGTGGGGTCATGGAACACATCCTCAGGAGTCGACCGGTGGTCGCCACGGTGGCGGCGATCGCTGCAGGCACAGTCATGCTCGCCACCACGACGGCGGAGCCGCCGAAGCCCACTGCCGCGATCACCCCGCGGGTCTCCGTCGAGGTCGTTGAGCTCGCCGCGCTGCCGGTGGCTGCGGCGGCGATCGATCAGGTGAGCGTCCGTCCAAGCCTGCCCAACATCGCCGGCGGCGTGATCGCGGGTGCCGGTTCCGGAGCGTTTCTCGGTTACATCAGTGCCGGACTGGTGGCGGTCAACGTGCTCAACAAGATTCCGGTGCTGGGCCAGGCGCTCACCCCGCTCGTCCCGTTGGTCGGCATTGTGGGTGCGCTTGTCGGTATCCCGATCGGCATGGTCGCCGGTGCGGTTGCCGCCGTGCGCAATTGGGTGACCAGCCTGCGCTCGCAGCCCAGCAGTTCAGCATCCGCCACCACATCGCACCGCTCGGTGCGACCAGGCCCGCGGCCGGATCGGAAAGTCACCAAGACATCGGAACCCCGAAAAGCCGCGACACCGCAACGGCGTTCCCACCGGCCCGGGTCGGGCCTCGGGCACTCCGGCAAGGGCGTCACCCGGCACTGACCCCCCGGCGGTTCGGATCCCGTCGTAACGGCGCTTGTCCGGCATCCGCGGTGGCAGAATCCGCTGATGGCCGAAGACGCAGCAATCGTCGATCCATTGATGCACGGCCTGCGCTCCAAAGGCCTCAAGAAGGGATCGGTCTCCCTCGTGGGAGCGGTCGCCATCGGTCTGGCGGCCACCGCCCCGGCCTATTCGCTGACCGGTGCGCTTGGGCACGGCGCGGAGGAGTCGGGCTACCAGCTCCCGATCGTCTTCATCATCGCCGTCATCCCGATGTACTTCGTCGCACAGGCCTACAAGCACCTCACCGACGCCGCCCCGGATGCCGGCACCGTGTTCACCTGGGGCTCCAAGGCGATCGCACCGCACATCGGCTGGATGGGCGGCTTCGCGCTGGTGCTGTCGTCCATCCTGGCCGGTGTCGGCGCCGCCGGGATCCTGACCAACGCGGCCGCGGTGCTGGTGGGCATGGACTCGTCCCCGGTGTGGTTCGACATCGTCGTCGCCACGGCGTTCATCCTGCTGACGACCTGGCTGGTGGCCCGCGGTGCCGAGGAATCGTCCCGCACCACCCTGATCCTGACGATCATCCAGTATGGCGGGCTGCTGCTGTTCGCGATCATCATGATCATCCCGGTATTCCGCGGTGGGCAGAGCGCAAGCGCCGAGTCGTTCTCCTGGGAGTGGTTCAACCCGTTCGCGATTCACGACTTCAGCGGTCTACTGGGCGGCTTCCTGGTGGCCATCTTCATCTTCTGGGGCTTCGACGCCTCACTGGCGATGTCCGAGGAGACCTCCGGAACGTCGGCCGACGCCGGCCGCAGCGGAGTCACCGCGATCCTGATCACGGTTGCCACCTACGTGATCTTCTCGGTCGCGGCGCTGGCGTTCGCCGGTATCGACCCGAACAGTGACACGAGCCTGACTCACGAGGGCAACGTCGACGACGTGTTCACCACGCTGGCCACCCAGTCGATCGGCGAACGCGGCGCGATGCTGGCGGCGCTGGTGGTCGGGTTGTCCGCGTTCTCGGCGACGATGTCCACCGTCATGCCGACGGCCCGCGGGCTGTTGTCGATGGCGACCTACAAGGCGTTGCCGCACCGGTTCGCCTCGGTGAGCCAAGCGAGTTCGACGCCCAAGTACGCGACCTGGGTGATCGGCCTGACCAGTCTGGCGATCTATTGCGTGCTGGATGTGGTCAGCGACAGCGTGGTGTCGGATTCGGTCTACAGCGTGGGCATCGCGATCATGACGTACTACTCCGTGGTGGCGATCTCCTCGGTGGTGTACTTCTGGCGCACCGCTTTTCGCTCGTGGCGCACGGCGATGGGTCAGGTGATCCTGCCCGGCATCGGTGCGCTGATCTTGATCCCGGTGGGCGTCGTCGAGGCGTACCTGATGGCCGACCCGAGCACCGGTTCGGGCGGCTCCCTCCTCGGCATCGGAACCGCGTTCGTCGTCGGCGTGCTCAGCCTGGCGTTCGGTGTCGTGCTGATGGTCCTGTGGAACCTGAAGGCTCCCGCCTTCTTCCGCGGTGAGACGCTGCCGAGAGAGCGCACTTAGCCGCCGTTGTGGTTGCCGAAGCCGTTCGGCCCGAACGGCCGGTTCGGCGCCACCGTGACCGTCTGGGTTGCGGTGGCGATCGACGTGGCGACGGATGTCTCGGTCTGCGTTGCCGTTTCGGTATTGGTCACTGTTTGTGGGTCCTGAGTCGCCGTGACTGTCTGCGGCGCCTGGGTCTCGACGACGGTCTGCTGCGGTTGCGCTCCGCCGCCTGAGCCGGAGTTGGACTGGTGATGGGTCGCAGGTGCAGCGGTGGTCGTCGTCGTGGTCGGGGTCGACGTGACGGTGACAGTTGTCGGACCCGTGGCCCCCTTGGATCCGCAGGCCACCGCGCCCAGCACCACCATCGCTGAAACAGAGGCCACCAGACATATCGACCGAATACCTGTATTCACAGATGACATGTCTAATTATTGACGCGCGCAAAAGCCATGCGCCACAACAGCGAATGTTCGTAGAGTCGGCTGTCAACAAACTCTCGAACCCCTGGAGATCGCGCAAAATCGCTGATACCGAACCGTTTTCGATACGTTATGACTCCCTCAGCGCGCACCAATTCGTGTCACAGCTGGCACAAATCCACGGTCCATAACGTCGTTACCGCAAGCGCAACTCGTGCAACGAAACGGATATGACGATGAATCTCAAGCGATTGGTCTACACCTCGACCGCGGCGGTCGGCATCGGTGCGGCCGGACTGTTCGGGCTCGGTATCGGAACCGCGAGCGCCGATCCCGGCCAGTGCGGCGGCCCCGGGCCGCAGAACTGCCAGGGTCCCAACAACGGGTGGAACAACGGACACGACAACAACTGGAACAACGGGCCGGGCGACCAGAACAACGGGCCGGGCGACTGGCAGCATCGCAACGTCGATCAGGCTCGCCAAGACCACCAGCCCTTCAACTGGAACGGCCAGTGGGTCCAGCCGATGCCGGCCGGCAACGGGGCGGGCTGGGGCTTCTGGTTCCTGGGGCAGTGGATTCCGCTGTAACCCACGTGCAGAGTGGCCGACCGGCGGCGCTAACCTGCGCCGCCGGTAGCCATTTTCTCGGACTGCAAAGACCACACGATCGGACCGGTGCCCGCGGCCGCATGCGCGCAGTACGCCGGCGCACCCTTCTCGCTGACCGCCGCCGCACCCAGCACGGCACAGTTCGCGCCGATCACCACGACGGGCAAATCCATCCGGCTCGAGGTGGCGGGCGGCGGTGACGTGGTGCGCGTCGTGGCCGAGGCGTTCAGATCGCGGTGGCCGAACAGCAGCGAAACGCCCGCGGCCGCACCGGCAATGATCACCACCGCACCCAGGATCGCCGGGATGAGCAGCCGACGGCGCGACGAATCGGACTCCGGCTTGGCGTGACGACCGGCACCAGCCTTCGGCGACGCACCGGACGCCGGTGCGGAACTGGTCACGTCGGTCGCGCCGGTCTGCCGTTCCGCGGTGCCGATACCCTGCTGCAGCGCCCGCGCGAAGTCGATGCAGCGGGTGTAGCGCTTACCGGCATCTTTGGCCAGCGCCTTGGCGAAAACCGGGCTCAGGCAAGCAAGTTCGGGACGCTTGGCACCGATGGCGGGCGGATCGGAGCTCAGATGCTGGCTGATCACGATCGCAGGGTTGGTGTGCTGGAACGGCGGCATGCCGGTCAGCAGATGGTAGGCCGTCGCCGCCAGCGCGTATTGATCGGCATGACCGTCGATCTGCTCGCCCTTGAGCTGCTCCGGGGCCGCATAGGCGACGGTTCCTACGGTCATGTTCGTTCCGGTCAGATCGCTCGACTGCCCCATCCAGCGGGCAATTCCGAAGTCCGCGAGCATGACTCGCTCGTCACCGGTGCCGGGCAGACCCAGCAGGATGTTGGCGGGTTTGACGTCGCGGTGGAGCAGTCCGCGGCTGTGCGCATAGTCGAGTGCTTCGGCGACCCCGGTGATGATCCGCACGACTTCCGCGGGCGGCATCCCGTACGGATAGCGCTCGGCGAGCAGACGGGAGGCGTCGGTGCCGTGGATGTATTCCATCGCGATCCACAGCTTGTCGTCGAACTCGCCGCGGTCGTAAATCGTCACGATGTGCCGATTCGACAACGTGGCCACCATGTCGGCCTCGAGGTTGAACCGCTTGCGGTACTCGTCGTCGGAGCTGACCGCGGAACCGAGCACCTTGAGCGCGTCATGCCGGGGCAGCCGGGGATGCTGGGCGAGGTAAACCTCACCCATACCTCCGGCCCCCAGTGTCCGCAGGATGGTGTAACCAGCAACAACCTGGCCGTCAGCTAACGGCATTGGGGCATCCTAATCATCACCGGTAACGATTACCGAACGGGAGCGCCGGGGGCGGGGCGGTCGTAGATGACCCGGCTGCCCAGCACGACGTCCTGCGCCGACCGTCGCTGCCGATCGACAGCAACCCACAACAGCCCGACCGGGAACAACACGCAGGCCACCGCTCGCAGTGCGGCGACAGCAACGCGCAGGGGCTTCCCGCGCCGGTCCAACACCCGGACTCCCAGCACGACCATCCCCGCTGTGCGTCCGGACAGCGTCCAGCCCCCGGTCAGGTACAGCACGGACACCGCGAGAGTCACTGTGGTCGAGAAGATCAGGTTGGGGGCGGGGAACCGGAACGCCGCCGGGTTGACGATCAACATCGTCAGCGCCAAACCGAGATAGAGAGCGCCCATCGTGACGAGGACGACCACCATGTCGACGAGAGCCGCCAGACCTCGGGAGACGATGCCGGCGTTGGTCACTGACGTTCCTGGGTGCCCGGCTCCCGGCCCAGCATCCGGTCGACAAAGCCGGAGATCATGTCATCGGCACGCGCCGTCTGGCTGCGCACATCGGTCATCACGTCCGCGGTGACCGTCCCGGTCGACTCACGGATGATCGTGGGCAGGTCCACCCCGTCGATGATCTGGTCGGCCAGCCCGATCAGATCGATCCGCGCGATGATCGCGTCGATGTCGACATCGGTCACGATCGCGTCGATGTCGACGTTGTCACGGACCAGCGCCGTGAGATCGAGCTGTTCCAGAACGAGTTCGACAACTCTCGTCAGCCCCGCGACACCGATCCGGGTCGCTTCCTGCCGGGTCGCCCGCAACGGGTCGCCGATCAGCGGAAGCCGCTCCCAGAACACGAGGGAATCGTTAGTGCTCAGGCGCCGACCGGGGCCGGTGCGCTGGCCTTCAACGCCGCCAGGGCGGCGACGCTCAGCCGGGCCAGCTCGTCGGCCTCCGCCGGAGTCAGCGCGGATTGGTAGATCTGGGCCATCCGCCGGTTGGTGAGGTCCTCGACCTCGTCGTACGCGTCTTTCTTGCCCGCCACGTCGGCGAACGGCGGCTGCCACCCCATGAACGCCGCGTAGTCCGTGCCGTGGTTGAGGATGTGCGCCTCGACAGGGCTCAGCCCGGAGATCGTCAGAGCGTTGAAGTGCACGGCGGCACGCAGTTCCCGCAGCACCATCATCACCTGCAGGGCCCGCGCGGGGGCGTCGTCGGCCAGCGGCATGGCCCGCCAGCCCGCATACAGCGGAAGGCCGGGCTCGGGGGCGTCCGCGATGATTTTCTCACCCAGCTCGGCGATGCGGTCCAGCCCCTCGGCCCCGGCGAGGTACGTCCTGCCGAACTCGGCGAGCTGATCCCAGTAGAGCCGGCAACTTTCCGACGCGGGGTGCACCGCGACGCCGTTCTCCCAACATGACCGCGCGAGGTTGGGTTCGAAGACGGCGAACACCGCGGTGACCGTGGTGCCGGTGGCGTCACCGAGGACGCCGCCGCGACCGGCGAAGTACGCGGCGAACGGGTCCGGATAGCCGGCCTCGAGACTCTTTGCGAAGGTGTCCGGGTTGAGCATGAACACGCTGATGGCCTCGCCGATGGCTGCCCCGGCGGTCCGGACCGATTCGACGTCGATATCGCTCATGCGCCGGAGTGTACGGAGGTGAGGGCGTACCCGGTGTGGGATCCCACCGTCTTGGCCGCGAAGTCGGCGGGAATTATGACCCCGCAGTCGCCAGCGATCCCGGGAAGCGCACCGCGAACTCCAAGTCGCGACATAGCTGCCGCTCACGTCCGGTCTGTTGAGTGGGGACATGGCATTTCCAGCGAACTCAACTAAGGACAGTCCTTTCGTTCTGGTCCTCGATGCCGGAACCGACCGGGGTTACCGGCTTGCCCGGGCACTTCTGGCAGCCGGCAACTGTGTGGTGGCCGTCGACCGTAACGCGGCCCGTCTGGCGCGAATCGGCCACGGCCACAGCAGCGCTCGACTTTTCCTGATCGCCGCCGACACCACCGATCCGGCGCAGGCCGAGCAGGTGCTGGCCCGAGCGCATGCGCACTTCGGTGAAGCGCCTCCTACTCTTGCGCTATGCGCCGACTATCGACGATCCTCGGCTGCCTAGTTCTGCTCACGGCCTGCGAGTCGGCCCCGCCCGTCCCGGACCCGCCGGCGGCCCTCACCCCGCCGATGGGCTGGAACTCGTGGAATTCCGGTATCCCGCTGTCCGAGGGGACCGTCGAGGAGACCGTCGACGCGATGGTGTCCTCCGGGATGCGCGACGCCGGGTACCGCTATGTGAATCTCGATGCGGGCTGGGCGGCCGACACCCGCGACAGTGCCGGCGACCTGCGCGCCGACCCGATCCGGTTTCCCGGCGGTATCCCCGCCGTGGCGCAGTACGCCCACGCCCACGGGATGCTGCTGGGCCTGTATGCGAGCCCGAGCTATGAGCTGTGCGGACTCGGCAAGGCCAATGCGAGCAGGGGCCACGAAGCGGCCGACGCGGCCACGTTCGCGCGGTGGGGCGTCGACTACCTGAAATACGACTGGTGCAGTACCGACTCGAACCGATCGGATCAGATCAGCGCGTTCACCGTGATGCGGGATGCGTTGCATCGCAGCGGAAGACAGATTCTGTACAGCATCAACCCGAACACCTCGGGCGACCCGTCCGCCGGGTCCGACCACGACTGGTCGGAGATCGCCGACATGTCGCGCACCACGATCGATCTGGTTCCGTTGTGGCACAGCCAGACCGGGAAGGCCGGCCCGGTATTCGGGGTTACCGAGCAGGTCGACGCCGATGTCCCGCTGGGCGCCCGCAGCCGGCCCGGTTTCGTCAACGACCCGGACATGCTGGTGGCCGGTATCGGCTGGCCGGACTTCGTCGCCGATCACCAGGGCATGACCGGAACACTGGCCGGTGAGCACGGCCCGAGCATGACCCTCGACGAGCAGCGCACCCACCTGTCGCTGTGGGCGATGATGGCGGCACCGCTGTTGGCCGGCAACGACATTCGTACCATGTCCGGACAGACCCGAGACCTGTTGACCAATCCCGAGATCATCGCGGTCGACCAGGACCGGCTCGTCGCGCAGGGCCGCCGCCTCGCCGAGGACCACCGGATCATGGTCAAGCCGCTGGTCGGCGGCGCCGTCGCGGTCGCGATGACCAACCTGGATTCACAGCCCGCATCGATCGTCACCACCGCGGCCGCCGTGGGCCTTCCCACCGCACCGTGCTATCGGGTTCGCGACCTGTGGACCCACGCAGACAGCACCACACCGAGTGACCTTGCCGGCAAGTCGATTCCACCGCACGCGACGGTGGTGTTGCGGGTCGAGCCGAACTGCGGCTAGCCGACTGCGGCGGGGACCACGGTCACCGGGATCCCGTTCAGCGCACCATTGCCCGACGGTTCGTCGAGGAATGTCGGCGGCGACAGGATGTTGGTGTTGACCCCGGGTGACCCGTTGGCCACCGACATCCGAGTGCCGGGCTTCCCGTGTCCCCAGCCGTGCGGCATCGACACCACACCGGGTTTGATGGCGTCGGTCACCTCCACCGGCACCTCGATGCGCCCGGCCGAGGACGTCACCGTCACGTGGTCGCCCCCCGACACCCCCCGGCTGGCGGCATCGTCGGGGTGCATCAGCAGGGTGCAGCGATCACGGCCCTTCATCAGAGCCGAAACATTGTGCAGCCACGAGTTGTTCGACCTCAGATGGCGCCGGCTCACCAGCACCAGCTCGTCGGGCTCACGCTCAAGGCGGCGGGCCAGCCGCGGGATGTCGTCGAGCAGATACTGCGGGGCCAGGCGGATCTTCTTGTCGGTGGTGCTGAGGATCTCCGGGACCTGCGACACCATCGGCCCGAAGTTGATCCCGTTGGGCTGCTCCTTGAGTTTCGCCAGGCTCAGCCCGTCCGGGTTCTCGCCGTAGCGGTCGCCGAACGGCCCGGTACGCAGGGTCAGATCGAGAATGCGTTCCGGTCCGCCCTGCGTGTAGTGGCTACGCACCTGCCCGCCGTCGAGTCCCTGGGTGAAGCACAAGTAGTCGAAGAAGCCGTCGTCGATCGCGGCGACGTCCACCTCTTCGGCAGGCACTCCCGCGCACAGGCCGGTGAGCCGCACCAGGATCTCCCACTCCTCCGGGCGGTCGGGATCCTCGGGGGCGAACACCGGTACGGAATAGTTGGCGATGCTGTTGATCGCGAACATCAGGATCAGGTCGTCGTGATGCGGCTGCTCCAACGGGGACAGGCCAGGCAGGATTACGTCGGCGTGGCGCGTGGTTTCGTTGAGCCACAAGTCAACTGCGATCATCGCGTCGAGGCCCGGCAACAGCTCATCGAGCCGATGACCCTGCGGAGTGGACAGCACCGGATTGCCCGCCACCGTGATCAGGGCGCGGATCTGCCCCTCCCCCGGTGTTTCGATCTCCTCTGCCAGACACGACACCGGCACCTGCCCGAGCACCTCCTTGGCGCCGCGCACCCGGGTCTGCCAGCGGCCGAACTCGGGCAGCCCACCCTCCAGGCCGGGCTGCGGCTGGGCGGTGACCGTCCACACCGCGGGCCGGGGGAACATCGCACCGCCCTCGGTGTCAAAGTGGCCGGTGAGGATGTTGACGACGTCGACCAGCCAGCTGGCCAGACTGCCGAACTCCTGATTGCACAACCCGATTCGGCCGTACACCACGGCGCGTTCGGTACCCGCCAGTTGGCGGGCGAGGTGTTTGATGCGGTCCGCGTCGATGCCCGTCACCGGGGCAACCCGCTCCGGTGACCAGTCGGCCGCGGCCGCCCGCAGGGTGTCGACACCGTCGATGTGGTCGGCCAGTCGACCCAGCCGAACCAGGTTTTCGTCGAACAAGGTGTGCACGACGGCCAGTAGCAGGGCGGCGTCGGTGCCCGGGGTGATCGGCAACCATTCGTCGGCCTTCGCCGCGGTCGCAGTGCGGACCGGGTCGATGACGATGACGTTGTCGATGGCGGCGAGAATGCCCATCACATCGGGGGCGGCCAGCAGCGAGCCTTGCGAGGCGGCCGGGTTCGCGCCCATCACGACCAGCAGGTCGGTGCGTTCGATGTCGGGAACCGGGAATCCCCACCAGTTGCCGTACATCAGATGCGACGACAGGTTCTTCGGCCACTGGTCGACGGTGCCCGGCGAATAGCTGACCGGGATTCCGGACATGCCCAGCAGGACGCCGGTGTAGCGGCCCAGCGAGAACGAGTGCGCCAATGGGTTTCCGGTGTAGCAGGTCACCGCACCGATGCCATGCTCGGCGATCACCGGGGCCAGCAGTTCGGTGCAGCGCCGGAAGGCGGCGTCCCAGCTGACCTCCTGCCACTGTCCGTCGACCTTGATCATCGGCGTCCGGATCCGGTCGGGGTCTTCATGGATGGCGCCCAGCGACGCACCCTTGGGGCACAGGTGCCCACGGCTCCACACGTCGTCCTGGTTGCCGCGGATGCTGTCGACGCGCCCGTCGGAGACCTGAATCTCCAAGCCGCACATGGCCTCACACAACGGGCAGGTGTAGAGGTGGCGGCCGTCTTGGCCGATGGCGGCCAGCTCGATCTTCTCGGTGGTCACCGACCCACGGTAAGGCGGCCGGGCTCGCGATCACCGACGTTTCGTCAACTTTGCCATCGGCCGGCGTCCGCGCGGGCGAATTACACAGGTGTGAGTAAACCCTGGGGATAACCCCGAGGCGGGTTAGATCGGGATCAGACCATGCTTGCGCTGCACGCGCAGGATCTGCTTGTCACGCAGAATCCGCATGGCGCTACGCAGCTGCAGGCGAGTCTGGTGCGGCTCGATCACCGCGTCGACATAACCGCGCTCGGCAGCCACGTACGGGGTAGCCATGTCGCGGTTGTACCCCTCGATGAACTGGCGCCTGATCTCCTGCACTTCAGGGGCCTTGGGGTCGGGGAATCGCTTCACGATCAGCTGGGCCGCACCTTCGGCGCCGATCACGGCGATGCGCGCCGTCGGCCACAGGAAGTTGAAGTCAGCCGTCAGCTGCTTGGAACCCATCACCGCATATGCGCCGCCATAGGACTTGCGGATGGTGATGGTCACCTTCGGCACGTCGGCCTCCACGACGGAGTAGAGGAACCGGCCGCCGCGCTTGATGATGCCGTTCTTCTCCTGCTCCACACCGGGCAGGAAGCCCGGGGTGTCGACGACGAAGACCAGTGGGGTGTTGAACGCGTCGCAGAACCGCACGAACCGGGCGGCCTTGTCGGACGCCTCGTTGTCGATGGCGCCGGACATGTGCATCGGCTGGTTGGCGATCACCCCGACGGGACGGCCGTCGACGCGGGCGAATCCGGTGATGATTGCCTGGCCTGCTTGCGCGGCGACCTCGAGGAAGTCACCGTCGTCGAAGATCCGCAGCAGGATCTCGTGCATGTCGTAGGCGGTGTTGTCGGCGTCCGGCACGAGGCTGTCGAGTTCCAGATCGTGCGGAGTGATTTCCGGCTCCAGACCCGGATTGATCACCGGGGCATCGTCAAACGTGTTGGCGGGCAAGAACTGCAGATAGTCGCGGACGTAGGTGAACGCGTCCTTCTCGCTGTCGACGACCTGATGGATGTTGCCGTACTTGGCCTGCGCGTCAGCGCCGCCGAGTTCATCGAGGGTGACATCCTCACCGGTGACGTCCTTGATGACGTCCGGACCGGTGACGAACATGTAGCCCTGGTCGCGCACGGCCACGATGAGGTCGGTCTGGATCGGCGAGTACACGGCACCGCCGGCGCACTTGCCCAGGATGATCGAGATCTGCGGAACCAGACCGCTGAGCAGCTCATGGCGACGGCCGAGCTCGGCGTACCAGGCCAAGGACGTGGCCAGGTCCTGGATGCGGGCGCCACCGGAGTCGTTGATACCGATGATCGGGCAGCCGACCATCGCCACCCACTCCATCAGGCGGGAAACCTTGCGGCCGAACATCTCTCCCACCGAGCCACCGAACACGGTGTAGTCGTGGCTGAACACACCGACCGGACGACCATTGATGGTGCCGTGCCCGGTGACCACACCGTCGCCGTACAACGCATTCGGATCACCCGGGGTGCGGGCCAATGCGCCGATCTCGAGGAAGCTGCCCGGATCCAGCAGCGCGTTGATTCGGGCCCGGGGACTGGGGATTCCGCGTTTGTCGCGCTTCGCGGCGACCGCCTCACCGCCCGGTTCCTTGGCGAGCTCCAGCTTTTCGCGGAGTTCGGCGAGCTTTTCGGCAGTGGTTACAGCAGTCACTTGGACTCGTTCTCCTCGGCGTCGATACGGTTGATCGCTTCGCTCAGATGAGCCCCGACCTTGGCGATGTACGGCTCGTCGATGGCCTGGATGTGCTCGCCCCCGATGGGCACGATCTCCAGGTCCGACACGAACTCACCCCAGCCACCGTCAGGCTGGCGGACGGCGTAGCGCGGTTCGAACATGATCGCGTCGTCGTGATAGCGGTCCGCCATGTAGAGCGTGACGTGTCCGTCGTAGGGCTCGATGTTGGCGGTATCCAGGGCCCGGTTGTCCAGGTAGGACGTCCGCTGGTGCTCGATGATGCCGCCGGGGATGTCGACCCCCGCCTCTTTGACGGTGTCCAGGACGAACCGCACCTGACCTTCGTCGTCGAGTTGTTCGAGCTGCTCGTAAGGGATTTCGGGGATCTCGACGTTGAAGGTCCGCGAGGCGAACACCGCGTAGCGGTCCCAGCGGGCCCGGATCTCCTCCTTGGTCTGCGGCACCTCCTCGCCGGCGCGCACCGTGTCGATCAGACCGACGAAGCGGACGTCGCAGCCGTTGCGCTTGAGGCCTACCGCGCAGGCGTAGGCCAGCGCCCCGCCCAGCGACCAGCCGGTGAGGATGTAGGGGCCCTTGCCGCCGATCTCCATCAGCTTGGGCACGTACTCGGCCGCACGCTCCTCGATGGAGCCCTCGACGCGCTCCAGACCGTAGACCGGGGTGTCAGCGGGTAGCCGCTTGAGCAGCGGCTCGTAGACCACGGTCGACCCGCCGGCCGGGTGGAACACGAACACCGGCACGTGCGTGCTGCCCTCTTTCGGGGCACGCAGGATACGGACGAACCCGTCGACCACACCGTCTTCGAGCTGGGCCCGCACGATGGTGGCCAGTGCCTCGATCGTCGTGGCGGACTTCACGTCGTCGACACTGATCGTGCCTTCGGCGCGCTCGGAGAGCCGGTCGGCCAGCTTGGTGGCGGTCTCGTCGGTGACGGCGGGCAGCTCGTTGAAGATGCCGCCAGGCGACTTGCCGGTGACGATTGCCCACGTCGCGAACGTCACCCGCTCCGCGGCATCGCGGGGCGGCACGTCGGCGCCGAGGGCTTCGGTGACAGCCTCCTGGGTCAGGACCTTGGCAGCCGCTGCCGCAGCAGTGGACTTCGCGCCCGGGCCGGCCGGATCTGTCGGTGGCGGTGGGATATTCGGCTCGGCCTGCGCCTCGGTCTCGGTCGCGATCGGGTGACCGGCCTCGGCGAGCTTGGCCTCGAGTTCGGCGACCGTGCTGGCGCCGCCCATCAGCTCGGCCTGGGCGGCGGCGATCTCCTCGGCCGTCTTGCCCTTCTGACTCTCGGCCAGTGCCTCGACTTCGTCACGGTGCTCGATCGCGTATTCGATGAGCTTCTCGACGGCGTAGAGATTGGCGTCGCGCACCGCCGTCAACTGAATCGGCGGCATATCGAAGTCGTACTCGACGCGGTTCTTGATCCGCACCGCCATCAGCGAATCCAGGCCCAGCTCGATCAGCGGGACCTCCCACGGCAGGTCCTCGGGCTCGTAACCCATGGCGCCGCCGACGATCGCGCCCAGTCGCTGGCCGATGGTCTCACCCGAATCCGGCGACCACTTGGCAAAGCCGGCGGCCAGGCCGGCACCCGCGGTCAGGTTGTCCTGCAAGATTTCCGCGTCATCGCCCGGCTCGTCGGTGGGGACCTCGGTGGCCGGAGTGGTGACCGCGACACCGGTGGCGACCGCGGACGGCAGAGCCGACACCGCGCCGCCCCGGGTGACGACGGCGTCATAGACCAGCGTGAAGGACTCGTCGATCCGCGCATGCACCTGCACCGAGGCGCCGCCCGGATGGCGGGTCAGCGTGGTGACCAGGCGGGCGCCGTCCCCAGGCACCGCGCGCTGCTCGGATGCCGTCAGCTTGGCGTCCGGAAGAACCTGTGCCGCAGCAGATTTCACCAGTGCAGCCAGGTCGGCCTGCCCCTTCGGCGAGTACTCCCAGACGTGCCGACCGTCGGGGGTGGCCACGTGGTTGCCCGGCATCATCACCGAGCTGTCGCCGGTGAACTGTGCGTCCAGCCAATACGGCTTGCGCTTGAACCGGGTGGGCGGAATGTCGGCGTACTCACCCGAATCAAAGAGAGTCCGGAAATCGAGATCGTGCCCGTAGACGTAGAGCTGCGCCATCGCGGCCAGCATCGACTCGACCTCGTCCTGCTTACGGGCCAGCGTCGCGATCAACTGCCCGTCATGCAGTCCGGCGGCTGCGGTGGTCAGACCAACCTGCATGAGCGCCACCGGGTTCGGCGCCAGCTCAAGGAACGTGGTGTGGCCGTTGTCGACGGCGTTGCGAATGCCGTGGGTGAAGTAGACGCTGTGCCGCAGTCCCTTCTTCCAGTACTCCACATCGTGGATCGGCTCGCCGCCCGGACGGATGTAGCTGCCCTCGTGCACAGTCGAGAAGTAGCCGGTGTGCAGCGGCCGCGCCTCGATGCCCTGGATCTCGGCGGACAGCTCACCGAGCAGCGGGTCCATCTGCTGAGTGTGGCTGGCGCCCTTGGTCTGGAGCTTGCGGGCGAACTTGCCCTCGGATTCGGCGCGGGCGATGATCGCGTCGATCTGATCCGGCGGCCCGCCGATGACCGTCTGGGTGGGGGCGGCGTAGACGCACACCTCCAGGCCCGGGTAATCGGAGAACACCGTCTTGATCTCGTCGGCCGAGTACTCGACCAGCGCCATCAGCCGGATGTACTCACCGAACAGCATCGCCTCGCCTTCACCCATGAGGTGTGCGCGCGAGCAGATGGTGCGGGTGGCGTCGGCCAGCGACAGGCCGCCGGAGAAGTAGGCGGCGGCCGCCTCACCGAGCGACTGTCCCACCACCGCACCGGGTTTCGCGCCATGGTGCTTGAGTAGTTCGCCGAGGGCGATCTGGATCGCGAAGATCACCGTCTGGACCACTTCGATGGGGTATTCGCAGGTCTCGTTGGTGTAGTCGATCGCGTCGTCGAGGATCAGCTCGACGACCGAGTAGCCGCGCTCGTCCTGGATGTGCGCGTCGACCTTGTTGATCCACTCGGCGAACACCGGCTCGCGCAGATACAGGCTCTTGCCCATCTTGCGATGCTGGGCACCGAATCCGGCCAGCACCCACACCGGTCCATTGGTGACCGGGCCGTCGGCGCTGTACACCAGCGGACTCTGCTTGCCGTCGGCGATGGCGCGCAGGCCCTTGATCGCCTCATCGTGATCGTGCGCCATCACGACGGCGCGCGAACGGCCGTGATTGCGCCGCGACAGCGAACGGCCGATGGACTCCAGCGACGCCGCGCGGCCCGCCGGGCTGTCGATCCAGTCTGCCAGCTCAGCCGCTGCCGCGCGTTTGCGCGAGGTCAGGAAGCCCGAAATAGCCAGCGGCACAACGGGAACAGGCTTCTCCGACGCCTCCCACTCGGCGCGTGCGGCCTCGATCAGCTCCAGCGCCTCATCGGTCAGACCGGGCAAATCCGGCTCGTCGTCGTATGCGACGGCCGACGCATACTCCTCGGCCACATCCTCGTCCTCGGCGTTGACGAACTCGCCGTACTCGTCCATCCGGACCCCGCCGACATAGACGGCGTCGGCGTTGGCCGCGCCGTTCTCGTCGACCGGTGCGGATTCCTCCTGCGGTTCAACCAGATCCGACGGCAACACCTCGCGCACCACCAGGTGGGCGTTGGCGCCGCCGAAACCGAATCCGGAGACACCGGCGATCGCATGGCCGCTGTAGCGGGGCCAGTCGGTGACCTTCTCGACCACCCGCAGCCGGATCGCGTCGAAGTCGATGTACGGGTTGGGGCCGGCGTAGTTGATCGACGGCGGAATCTTGTTGCGGCTCAACGACAATGCCACCTTGGCCAGGCTGGCCGCACCAGCGGCCGACTCCAGGTGACCGAGGTTGGACTTCACCGCACCCAGCAATGCAGGCTGATCCGCGGAACGGCCGCGACCGATGACGCGACCGAGTGCGTCGGCCTCCATCGGGTCACCCAGAATCGTTCCGGTTCCGTGCGCCTCGACGTAATCCACGGTGCGCGGGTTGATTCCGGCGTCCTTGTAGGCCTTGCGAAGCACCTCCGCCTGCGCGTCCGGGTTGGGCGCAAGCATGCCGTTGGACCGGCCGTCATGGTTGACCGCACTGCCCGCGATGATCGCGAGGATCTCGTCACCGTCGCGGCGGGCGTCGCTCACCCGCTTGAGCACCAGCATGCCGCCGCCCTCGGAGCGCGAATAGCCGTCGGCATCAGACGAGAACGACTTGATCCGGCCGTCGGGTGCGAGCACACCGCCGACCTCGTCGAAGCCGATGGTCGCCAGCGGGGTGATCATCGCGTTCACACCGCCGACCAGCGCCACATCGGTCTCACCGGACCGCAGCGCCCTCACACCCTGATGGGTCGCGACCAGCGAGCTCGAGCACGCGGTGTCCAAAGACATTGAGGGACCGCGGAAGTCGTAGAAGTAGGACACCCGGTTGGGGATGATCGAGCTTGTCGTGCCGGTGATCGCATACGGGTGCGCGGTGGTCGGATCGGCCACGGCGAGGAACTGGTAGTCGTTGTTGGTCGAGCCGATGTAGACACCGACGTTGGCGCCGCGCAGGCTGGACGCGGGGATGCGGGCGTTCTCGAGCGCCTCCCAGGTGAGCTCGAGCGCCATCCGCTGCTGCGGGTCGATGTTGTCGGCTTCCATCTTCGACAGCGCGAAGAACTCGGCGTCGAAGCCCTTGATGTCGGTGAGGTAGCCACCGCGGGTGGCGGCCTTGGCAACGCGTTCGGCGATGCGCGGCTCGGCGAGGAACTCCGACCAGCGACCCTCGGGCAGGTCGGTGATCGCGTCGCGGCCCTCGAGCAGCGCCTGCCACATTTCGCCCGGCGTGTTCAGGTCCCCGGGGAACCGGGTGGCGACGCCGACGATCGCGATGTCCTCGACATCGGCGGCACGCGACCAATCCTCGCCGTCGGCGTCGAACTCGACCTCGGGCTCACCTTCGATGATCACCGTGGCGAGCGACTCGATGGTCGGGTGGCGGAAGGCCACCGTCGCGGTCAGCGTCACACCGGTGAGATCTTCGATATCGCTGGCCATGGCGACCGCGTCCCGCGAGGACAGCCCCAACTCCACCATCGGGGTGGACTCGTCGACCGCGTCGGGCGCCTGCCCGGTCGCATTGGCCACCCAGTTGCGCAACCATTCGCGCATCTCCGGCACCGTCATGTCGGTGCGGGCGGGAGTGTTGGGCGTTTCGGGCGTTTCGGGCGTGTGTGATTCAGACATGAGGCCTCAGCTCGTGCGAAGGGGCAATCTCCCCTTCATCGGTCGAGTCTTTCCTTCGATCGTCATTCCGATTCGTCAGGGAAGGCATTGGCCACCTTCCCGCTGCGCAGGGTGCCGTCGAGGTACGCCGACCGGCAGGCTCGCCGGCCGATCTTGCCGCTGGAGGTGCGCGGGATCGCGCCCGCCGGGGTGAGCAGTACGTCGCGGACCGTGACGCCGTGGCGTACCGCGATGGCCGCACGGATGTCGTCGGAGATGGGCCCCATCTCCATCTTGTGGGAACCGGGTGCGCGCTCCGCGACGATCACCAGTTGCTCGGAGCTGTCGCTGGGGTCCCGCTTGAGCCCGGCGTGGGCGTTGTCGAACACCTCGTCGGGCAACTGGTTGGCCGGCACCGAGAACGCGGCGACGAAGCCGGTCCGCACGGCCTTGGTGGCCTCCTGGGCGGAGTACTCCAGGTCCTGCGGGTAGTGGTTGCGGCCGTCGATGATCACCAGATCCTTGACCCGGCCGGTGATGTAGAGCTCGCCGTCGTGGAAGGCACCCAGGTCGCCGGTGCGCACCCAGGTCGCGTCGTCGGCGGCACCTTCGGCGTGCGACGGGCTGGTCCGCGACTTGAGGATGTTCTGGAATGTCGCGATGCTCTCGTCGGGCTTGTTCCAGTAACCGGTGCCCATGTTCTGACCGCTGATCCAGATCTCGCCGATCTGTCCGTCGGGCAGCTCGGTGGCGGCGTCGTTGTCGACGATCACCGCCCATTCGGCGACGCCGACCTTGCCCGCCGAGGCCTGTGCGACCGCCGTGGGCGAATCGTCGGGCACCACGACGAACGTGCCACTGTTCAGCTGATCCCGGTCGACCGAGACGATCTTGGGCTCTTCTGCCGCCGGTGTGGTCGAGACGAACAGGGTCGCCTCGGCCAGGCCGTAGGACGGCTTGATGGCCTTGGGCTGGAATCCGAACGGACTGAACGCATCGTTGAAGCGCTGCACAGTGGCGGCCGAGATCGGCTCGCTTCCGTTGAGGATGGCCTTCACCCTGGACAGATCCAGCGGCTCTTCGTCGTCCTTGGGCACGCCACGTGCCGCGGCGTGGTCGAACGCGAAGTTCGGGGCCACCGAGATGGTGCCCCCGGTATCGCCCTCGCGATAGGCCAGCTCCCGGATCCAGCGACCAGGCCGGCGGACGAACGCGGCGGGTGTCATGAACGTGAAGTAGTGGCCGATCATCGCCGGCAGCAGCGCGGTGACCAGACCCATGTCGTGGAAGAACGGCAGCCAGGAGACACCGCGGTCGCCTTCCTCACCCTCGAGCGCCTCGATCACCTGCACCACGTTGGTGGCCAGGTTCAGGTGAGTGATCTGCACGCCGCTCGGAATCCGGGTGGAACCCGAGGTGTACTGCAGGTAGGCGACGGTGTCCGCGTCCACCGCGTTGAAGGGCTCCCACGTCGCGCCGACCTCGTCAGGGACCGCGTCGACGGCGATGACGCGGGGGCGCTCCTTGGCCGGGCGGCTGCGGAAGAACTTGCGCACACCCTCGGCGGAGTCGGTGGTGGTCAGGATCGCCGACGCACCGCAGTCGTCCAGCACGGCGTGCAACCGGCCGACGTGGCCGGGCTCGGCCGGATCGAACAGCGGGACGGCGATGCGACCGGAGTACATGGTGCCGAAGAACGCGACCAGGTAGTCGAGGTTCTGTGGGCACAGGATGGCGACTCGGTCGCCGGGCTGGGTGACCTGCTGCAGGCGGGCGGCGACGGCGCGATTTCGGGCGCCGAAGTCGGCCCACGTCAGTTCGCGGACGACGCCGTCACGTTCGACGGAGAAATCCAGGAAGCGGTAGGCGATCTTGTCGCCGCGAACCTTGGCCCAGCGCTCCACGTGCTTGATCACGCTGGCGCCCTCGGGGAAGGTGATCAGTCCGTTCTTGATGAACGGGTTGTGGAACGGCATACCAGTCTCCTGTCAGAACACATCTGTGTCGGGCCCTGCGGCGGCCGCGCACGACGTCGCGCCACCGTTCGCCCTGCGTCTAGGGCCCCAAACCTCACAGATCGTACCGATCCATCCAAGATCCATCGGGGACCTCGGTGGCCCTGTGGGCCGGCGCCCTGTCGGCTCGGACGTGTGGACGCCGGACCGACAACTGACGCATGCAGCTCTTATTTTCTTCTTAATGTTAGGCGTAGTCGCGGCGGCGGCCAAATCCATCGGCCGACGAAGCTCCCACGTCACCCATGTTTTGGATGTGGCGCGTTCTCGATCAGATTGCGCGCCCAATTCAGTGTCCACTGCGTGGACGTTTGCCCGTCGAGGTTCCAGAACTGCGGCGTGTTGTAGAGCGCGTGCACGGGTTGTCCGGCGCCGCCGGCCAATACATCAAGTGTGGTCGGCAGATTCGTGATGTTGAACGCTTGCTGCGGGGCAGCGCAGATCAGATCGCCGGAGGCACAGATCTGATTGGTCCGGTTGTTGAGCGCACCGAAGCCACCCGGCCGCGGCCCCGTCATGGTCAGGCCCATCGCGGACAACACCGGGACTTCCTGCAGCGTGATCTCGGCGCCTTCGCCCGGCGGGTTGGGGCCGATGTCCTGCCCGACGCCTTCCTGGCGACGGCCGTCGGCGATCAACGTCACACCCAGCACCAGGTCCTCGTCGACCGGGCCGCGCCCGTTGCCGATATCGCTGGCGAGGTCACCGCCGATCACCGCGCCCTGCGAGAAACCGGCGATGACGTAACTGGTCAGCGGGCAACGGTTGTTCATGTCGGTCATGGCCTTGACCGCGTTGCGGGTACCTTCGGCGCGACTGTCGTTGTAGGACATCTGGTTGTCCTGCGACAGCGGATTGTGGAACTGCGCGGTGTAGGGAACGGTGTACACCTCGACGCGGTCCCGGCCGAACTCGCTGGCGATCGGCGCGGTGACGTTGAGGATCAGCGACCGCGGGAACTGCGTCGGATTCAGCGGATCGTCGGTCGGCGACGACTCCCAGGTGCCGGGGATCGCGATCATCTGGACGTCCGGGCAGCTGGCGTCCTGGAATTCCGGCCGCGGCTTGTGCTGGCCGGGTGAACTGGTCGGCGGGAGCGCGGTCGGCGGCACCGCGGTCGGCGGCGCTTCGGGCCGGCGCGCGACGATGACGATGATCGCGACGATCAATGCCACCGCGGCGGCCATGGCGCCGGCGGCGATCAGTCCGAGAATGCGGTGACGTCGGCGACGGGCGTTTGTCCGGGAGTTTCGAGCCATTGAGGGGAGGTGATCTTCCTGCTAGCAGAGCCGCTGGGTGGCGATCCGGATGTAGTCGGCCGTAGCCGCGGTCACCTGCGGATCGGGGGCAGTGTGCGGCGCCGATCCCGCGTCGACGACGTCACTGCGCACCATCGGAGCAATGTAGTCCCAGACAGCCTGGTCACTTTGACCGGCCGCGTGGGCCTGGCAGACGTGGGAACCGATGCTCAGTGCTTCCAGCTCACTCGATGGATGTACGCCGGCGGCAGCGAGCGCATCGAGAAATCCGCGCTGGGCCGGCGTGACATTGAACTTGGCGGACTGCAGGTCGGCATCCGCCGGCAGCGGCGCACCGTGACCGTGGACGGCGCCGTGGGTCTGGGTAGGCGGTGGCGCGGCGGTGGTCACCAGATCCTCACCGGAGCTGCAGGCCACCATCAGCAGAGTTGCCGACCCGAGCAGGCCGGCCATCAACAGTGCATGCCGGACGGTGCCCGCAGCGGTGGCGTTCACGCCGCTGCCGTTCACACGATGGACCGAGCGCTGCACGTCTCCACGGTACCGGCTGGGCATGGCTGCCCCAGAGCACCGCAAGATTGCGGAAAGTTAACAGTTCGCGCTGACCTGGGGTGTCAGCCTCGAGCTATTTGATCGCTGCAGCAACGTCTCCCGACATCGCGGCCAGCTGCGCGGCCCAGTTGCCCCAGTCGTGATTGCCGCCGGCCGGGAAGTCGAAGTGGCCGTTGCGGCCGCCCACGGCCCGGTAATGCGCATAGAACGTGCGGTTGCTGCCCTGGGCCAGGTCGCAGTAGCCGATCATGGCCGGAACGTCGCTGCAGGTCGTGGTCTGGGGGCTGAACACCCACAGCCGGGTGTTGTTGTCGGCCAGCAGCTGCACGTGCACCTCGGGGTCGTGCCACTTCCACCGGCCGAGCTGCGCCGCACCCCACATGGCCTGGGTGTTCACGCCGCCGAATTCGTTCATACCGGCGGTGATCGCGCCGTTCATGAAGGTGTTCGACGGGGTCAGGAAGCCCGACAACGAACCGGCGTAGCGGTAGCGATCGGGGTGGAACGTCGCCTCCATCATGGCGCCGAGCCCGCCCTGGGCGGCGCCGACGATGGCGTGCCCACCCGGGGCCAGGCCCTTGTTGGCTGCCAGCCAGCTGGGCAGCTCGTCGGACAGGAAGGTCTCCCACTGCCGGGTGCCGTCAGCCTCCCAGTTGGTGTAGAGGGTGAAAGCACCGCTGGCCGGAGCCACCACGGAGACGCCCTTGCCGGCCAGGGTGTTGAATGCGTTGCCCGCGGTGACCCAGTTGCTGACCGGATCGCCGGCGTTGAACGCGTCCAGGAGCACCACGGCATGCGGACCGCCGCCCATGAAGGCAACCGGGATATCGCGGCCCATGGCCGGCGACGGCACCATCAGATACTCGACGTCGGCCGCGTGGCCGGTCGGCGCTGTCGCGCCCCACAGGCTCAGCGCCAGAACCGCGGCGCACACTCCCCGAAACAGGCCCGACAGACTCTTCATGGTCACCTCAATGTCGACTCGTCGCATTTCACAGCCCCGCCCCACCTGCAGGTAGTGAATCACACTGCTTAGTCGGTTGGTTCAGATACGCCAACGGCGGCGACCCGGAGGTCGCCGCCGTCGGTGAATTGTCGACTGCTGGATATCAGGCGGTCGGCGTGGCGCCGAGCACGCGCTGGATGTCCGGCTTCATCTGCTGCAGCTGCTGGCCCCAGTAGTTCCACTGGTGGGTGCCGTTGGCGGGGAAGTTGAACACCCCGTTGGTGCCACCCTTGGCCAGGTAGGTGTCGCGAAACGTCTTGTTCGTCCGCAGCGTGAAGCTCTCCAGGAACTTCGCGTTGAACAGGTTGCCGCTGCTGGTTCCGGCGTCCAGATCGGACGGCTTGCCGTCACCGCAGTAGATCCAGATGCGGGTGTTGTTGTTGATCAGCGTCTGGATGTTGACCATCGGGTCGTTGCGCTTCCAGGCACTGTTCGGATCCTCGGTCGGTCCCCACATGTCGTTGGCCTTGAAGCCACCGGCATCGCCCATCGACAGGTTCACCAGCATCGGCCACCAACCCTCGGAGAGGTTGAGGAAGCCCGACAGCGCGCCTGCGTAGGGGAACTGCTCGGGGTGGTAGATCGCCAGGGTCAGGGCGGCGGAGCCGGCCATCGACAGACCCACGGCAGCGCTACCGGTCGGCTTGACCTGCTTGTTGGCGGCCAGGTATGCGGGCAGCTCCTGGGTCAGGAACGTCTCCCACTTGTAGGTCTGGCAACCGGCCTTGCCACACGCCGGCTTGTACCAATCCGAGTAGAAGCTGGACTGGCCACCGACGGGCATGACCACCGACAGGCCGGAGTTGTAGTACCACTCGAACGCCGGGGTGTTGATGTCCCAGCCGTTGAAGTCGTCCTGCGCACGCAGACCGTCGAGCAGGTAGACCGCGGGCGAGTTGGGCCCGCCGCTCTGGAACTGAATCTTGATGTCGCGTCCCATGCCTGCGGACGGCACTTCGAGGTACTCGACCGGGAGGCCGGGCTTGGAGAATGCTCCCGCCGTTGCGGAGCCGCCGACGACGCCGATCAGGCCGGGCAGCACGGCGGCAGCCGCGGCAGCGACTGTCAGCCGGCGCAGCCAAACGCCGCGCAACTTCTCAACGAACTTCATGTATTTCCATCCTTTTTCGGGGGCCGCACCGCATGCGATCCACGCAGCCGTGCCCTGGTAGTCAACCACATGTGTCGTGATCGTTCCTCTTCAGAGATGTTGTCGTGACCGCCCTCTCACCGGTTTATGGTGGCGATGAGGTCGGGTTTTAGTGCCGCGAGCTGAGCTCCCCAATAGGGCCACGAATGGTTGCCCGACGACGGGAATTCGAACGTCGCGTTGGTGCCGCCGGCCGCGGTGTAGGCGGCCTGAAAATCTTTGTTGCTCTTGATCGCCATCGACTCCAGGCTGGTGGCGCTCAGCGCCGCGCCCGCGTCGGCGCCGACATCGAGATCGGTCTGCCCACCAGGCGCGCAGTAGATCCACAGCCGGGTGCCGTTGTGCGCGATCGCGGCGGCCTGAACCACCGGGTCATTGCGCTTCCACGCCGGATCCCAGGGTGGACCCCACATGTTGTCGACGTTGTAGCCGCCGGCGTCGAGCATGGCGACCCGAATGGCTTGCTGCATCAGCAGCGCCGAGGGATTGAGGAAGCCCGACAGCGAGGCTGCGTAAACGAACTGTTGCGGGTGATAGGCCGACAGGGTCAGCGCTGCGCCACCCGACATCGACAGGCCGACGACGGCGTTGCCGGTCGACGAAACCTGCTTGTTGGCGGCCAGCCACTGCGGGAGCTCGCTGGTGAGGAACGTCTCCCACTTGTAGGTGTAGGGCTGCTTGTTGAAGCTCGACGGCGAGTACCAGTCGGTGTAGAAGCTGGACTGCCCACCGACGGGCATGACGACGGAGACTCCGGAGTCGTAGAACCACTCGAAGGCGGGGGTGTTGATGTCCCAGCCGCTGTAGTCGTCCTGCGCACGCAGACCGTCGAGCAGGTAGACGGCCTTGGAGCCGGCGGCGGCTCCTTGGAACTCGACGCGGATGTTGCGGCCCATCGACGGCGAGTACACGTCGAGGTACTCGACCGGAAGGCCTTCTCGGGAGAACGCTTTGGCGTGCGGAACCACGCCCGTCACCGTCGCCAGTGCGGTCATCAGTAGGACGGCGGCGAGGGAGGCTCTCACGGCACGAACCATCGGTTGCTCAACTCATTCGTTTACGGCACGGCAGAACCGTTGTCGACACTGACATTGGTTTTGCCAAGCGCTGTCACACTTGACCTGTGTATCGCCGCAAACTGACCGCAGCGTTACCGGCTAGAGCCCGGCTGGCAAACTAAACTACCGCGCCGGCGACACAATCGTGAAACCCGCTGCACCCGAAGGGTGCTTTCCGCCCGTGGTCACCGACCAGCGGCGTGTGTCACACGTAACATCTTGCACTCGGCCCACTTTGGCCCCACGGCGAGGCTGTGAAACTGACGGGACGGTCAGCCGGGGTGGTCAGGGGCCCGTGGCAGGCAGGCCCGTGTAAGGGGTGCCCTTCAACGGCGGCTCCGCAAGACCGCAACGCGCCAACTCATACTGCGGAACGCGATCGATGCGATACGGGGTGAAATCGATCGCATGCAACACATTTGACATGAAGCGGCGGATACCCAGCGGGGCCCGGATGGAATTGAGCATCGCCTCGGTCTCGGGGCACCCCAGTGCCACCCCGGCCTCGGCGATCCACCCCTCGTCGAGATACGGCGGCACGTACGGGTGTTCCTTGAGCCAAGGCCCCTCGGCAACGGCCCAGTCCGGGAAGAGGTTCTTGTCGTGGCCGATCCGGCCGTCTTCCAGCCGCGCGGTATGTGCGGCGATCGGGTTGGCCAGACCGATCTGATCGATCACCCTCACGTTCAGCCCGACGTTCATCCCGAGCATGCCGAGGTTGGTGAAAAAGACTGTGTGCGGCGCGATTTGGCGGCGCCAGGTATCCATCGAAACACCCGGCGGAGGTGGCGGCGGCGGGTAGGCGGGCACCACATCCCATTGGTCGTAGTTCCCCGACGGCAGCAGCAGCGCGCCATCGGGGGTATTGGCGATCGCGGTCAGGACAGCGCGCATCCGCGGGTAGTCGAGGTAATCGGCGGCGGTCAGCGGGTGAGCGTGACCGGTGGCCTGGGAGTAGAACCGTCGCTCGTCGACGATGCCCGTATAGGTGACCCGGGTGGCGTCGGGGCCCATCCCCGGCGAGTTGGCCGCCCACAGCGACCAACCGACCAACCCCAGCCACAGCGCGATCGTCGCGCCCGCGAGCACCGTGGCGCGTTCGCGGGAGAAGGTGACGGTGTCGGGTAGTACGACGGGAATCACCGCGACCGGAGTCAGCAGGCAGAACAGCGGCGTCAGCAACACCCGGCCGTGCATGAAGTCACCGCCCTGCCTGATCCAGTACAGCGCCTGAAGCAGACCACTGACGAGCATGAAAATCACTACGGCAGTGGGACTTTGGATTCTGCGCGCCAGTCGACCGCGGTCGTCGGACGGACCCGGCGCACCGGCCCGCAACGAGGTATCGCGTGCGGCCACCACCACCGCTCCCAGCGCGATCACCAGCAGTGCCGCCAGCCACAGCGCGTAGGGCTGGTTGAAGTTGGCCAGGTAGATCAGACCCTGCCCCCACTTGTCGCCCGAGGCATCCTTGGCCAGCGCGGTCTGCGGGAAAAGCAGTGCGTAATAACCCATCCGGAAGATCTGATAGCCCACCGGGAACAAGCCACCGGCGACCAGGATGATCACTCGGCTCATCCAGCCGCGGGCCGCGACGAGCATCATGACCAACGCAAGGCCGCCGATCAGGGCGAGTTCGGGCCGCACCAGCACGCTCAAACCAGCGACGAAGGCCAGCGCGGCGGTGAAAACCGGACCTCCGCGCTGCAGCCGCGGTTGCTGCGCCCAGCAGACCATCATCCACCACAGCACGCCGATCCAGGCCAGCACCAGGCCGTTCTCCAGACCCGAGGTGGCAAAGTCCCGCGCGGGCGGGATCGCGATGTAGACCAGCGCCCCGGCGGGCAGCAACACGGCCCGGCGACCCACCAGGCCGGGCGCGAATAGTCTTGCGGTGCCGAGCATTATCAGAACCACCCCGGCGACCGACAAGCTCAGCGCGAGCGCCAACGCCACGTACTCCAACTGCACCGGTCCGGCGATCAGCGCGCCGAGATAATTGAGGTAGGTCCAGAGCGTGGAGGTGTTGGATTCCACCCGCTCACCGGCGTTGAACACCGGCCCGTTGCCGGCCAGCAGGTTGCGCACGGTGCGCAGCACGATCAGACCGTCGTCGGCGATCCAGCGGCGTTGCCAGGCACCCCACGTCCACAGCGCCGCGGTCACCACGACGCCCACCCAGAGGCTCACCCGGGCCAGGCGGCGCCCCGTCGGCTCGGCCGAAACCGGTTCAGGCGTCAGGCGCTCAACTGAAGGCGATCGCTGCACCGATGGTCCCGATCCACGCCAGCAACAGCAGCTGCAGCACCCGATCCTTCAACGCGATGTCTTCGGGTTCACCGGCCATACCGCCGTCGACGTCGACCGCGTACCGCAGGATCGCGATGGTGATGGGAATGATCGTGACCGCGTACCAGGACGCGTTGGCGCCGTCCCGTTCGAAAGCCCACAGGCTGTAACAGACCACCATCGCGGTGGCCGCCACCGTCCAGACGAACCGGAGGTAGGAGGCTGTGTAGCTCTCCAGCGACTTGCGAATCTTGGCGCCGGTGCGTTCGGCGAGTTGCAGTTCGGCATAACGCTTTCCGGCCACCATGAACAGCGAGCCGAAGGTCATCACCAACAGGAACCATTGCGACAGCGGGATTCCCGCCGCTGCGCCGCCGGCGATGGCGCGGATCAGGTATGCCGAGGACACGATGCAGATGTCCAGCACCGCCTGGTGTTTGAGCCCGAAGCAGTAGGCGAGCTGCATGGCGATGTACACACCGATCACGATGAGCAGATTCACCGAGGCCAGCAGTGACAGCCCGAGCGCAGCGATGCCCAGCACGACCGCCAACGCGTAGGCCAGCGATGGGGGCACCACACCCGCGGCGATCGGACGGAACCGTTTGGTGGGGTGCTGACGATCCGCCTCGACGTCGCGCGAGTCGTTCACCAGGTAGATACAGGAGGCGGCCAGCGAGAACGCGGCGAACGCGATCAAGATCTTGACCGCGACCTCTCGGTAGTCGTATTGCACGTTGCCGCCGAGCGCAGCGATCGGGGCGAGCAACACCAGCAGGTTCTTGACCCACTGGCGAGGGCGGATGGCCTTGATGATCCCGGTGAACAGATTGCTCGGCGGTCCGGCGACCCTCGCCGCTCCCTCACTCATGGGCGCTCATTTCCGCTTCTCCTTCTGCGGTGCGGCGACACGGCCGGCCGTCGTCGCGACAACGGCGCCGACCGCCGCCCCAGCGAGCACGTCAGTCGGGTAATGCACGCCGAGCACCAGCCGCGACAGGGCCATCGCGGGCACCACTGCCAGCGGCAGCCGTGAGCGGGTGGCCCGGCTCAGCAGCATAGCCGCGGCAGTCGTGGAGGTGGCGTGCGCCGAGGGAAAGCTCAGCGCGCTGGGCGTGCCGACATTGATCGCGACCGCGGGATGATTCGGGCGCGCACGGCGAACCACCAGCTTGATCGCGATCGCGGCCGCATGCGCGGCCACAGCACCGGCGCCGACCAGCACCCAGTCCCGGCGGCGTTTCGGCATCGCCAACGCACCGAGCGCCGACACTGCGACCCAGCCCTGGGCATGTTCACCGAAGTGCGACATCGCCCGGGCAACCTCGATCACCTGGGGGGTTCCCAGCGTGGATTGGATGGCGACCAGCGCGGCGACCTCACCGCTCGCAGGCGGCGCGACGGGCTCGACGTCAGCCATGGCTGGAGGAGCTCTCGAGCAACACCGTTTCCCACTTCTCCTTGCTCGACAGCGTCGGCAGCGCGTCTCGGTAGACCTTGCGCATCCGGTTGAACTTGCGGGCCAGTCGCACCTGGCGCTGCGCCGAAGCACGCAGCAGCGCAAACATTTTCGCGCGGTCCCGCTGGCGGTAGACCACACCGCGGCCATCGGCGGTGGTGACGGTGACACCGTCGACCCGGGACAGCGAGAACCACCGGGCGTCCTGGGTCGCGACGTTGATCTGCGGGCGCTCGTGATGCACGGGATCGTGTGGCCTCAGCTGGTGCGCCACGCCGCGGGCGAGCCGCACAGAGATCGACAGCGGGTTGGTCGGGATGCTGACCTTGCGGCGCCAGCGCTTGTCCGACGGCGTGGGCAACGCCGTTGCGCTGGGCAGCACGACGGCATCGGGGTACTGCGACCGCATCTGGCGGACGTCCGGCAATGCCGACTCGAGGATCGAGAAGATGTGTTCGGGCCCCTCGAGGAAGTCGTCCATCGCCTTGTTCTGGATCGCGACAGTCGAATACTCAAGGCACAGAAGGTGTTTGAGGGTGGCCTTCATGTGGCTGGCGATCAGGCCACGGACGTTTCCATCCCAGTGCAGAGCGGCCACCACCAGCCGGTTGCGCAGGTGGAAGTACGCCTGCCAGTCGATGGCGTCGTCCTTGTCGCTCCACGCCATGTGCCAGATCGCGGCGCCGGGCAGCGTGACGGTGGGATAGCCGTGCTCGCCGGCCCGCAGACCGTAGTCCGCGTCATCCCATTTGATGAACAGCGGCAGCGGCTGACCGAGCTCCTCGGCGACCTGCCGCGGGATCATGCACATCCACCAGCCGTTGTAGTCGACGTCGATCCGGCGGTGCAGGAGCCGGCTGCGGTATTCCTCTTCGTCGTTGAGCGGATACTTGGCGAAGTTGTGGTCGTACTCGGTGTTGACCGCGCCCGTCCACATGAAGTTCGCCGAGTCGACCATCTCACCCATGACGTGCAGGTGGCTGGGCTCCTGCAGGTTGAGCATCTGGCCGCCGACGAGGGTCGGAACCTTCGCAAATCGGTTGAGCGCCAAGGCCCGCAGGATCGAGTCGGGCTCGATGCGGATGTCGTCGTCCATGAACAGGATCTGTTCGCAGTCGGTGTTCTTCAGCGCCTCGTACATCACCCGGCTGTAACCACCCGAGCCGCCCAGATTGGGCTGGTTGTGTATCGACAGACGCGAGCCCAGCGCCGCGGCGGCGGCGTCGAAACCGGGATGGTCTTTCGCCTTCTGGGTTCCTTGATCGGACACGATGACGGCGGTGATCACCTTGTCCACCAACGGATCCGACGTCAGCGCCGCCAGCGCGTTGACACAGTCCGCTGGCCGGTTGAAGGTCGGGATGCCCACGACGACACTGGCCCGGCCCGGTGCGGGCGCCGGGGCGTACCAACCGGCGCTGTGCACCGTCGTCTTGGTGTCGGTGGTGATGTCGAACCAGACCCAGCCACCGTCTTCGAAAGGATCCAAGCCGATCTCGAATTCCGCGGCTTTCGGCGTGGTCGCATCCGGGCTGGTGATCTCGGTGCCGCCGACGGTGATTCGGGCGCCGGTGGCCTTGGACCGGTAGACGTCGACGCGGGCCGAACCGGTGATCTCGACGCGCAGCACCACCGAGTCGAGCGTGGACCAGCGCCGCCAGTAACTGGCCGGGAACGCATTGAAGTAGGTCGCGAACGAGACCTCGGATTCCGCGCCGATCTCCAGGGTGGTGCGGGTGGGCGCGTGTGCCCGGCGCGCGTTGGTGTCGGACTCTTCGATGTAGAGCTTGCGGACGTCGAGCGGTTCGCCGGGACGCGGGAGGATCACCCTCGACAGCAGGCTGACGGCCTTGGTTTCACCGGCCGCGATGGGGCCGGACGGAATCTCGCTCATTCTGTGCTGCTTTCGGTCAGCGGAGTCCCGTCGCGCAGGTGCGGCGCCAGGGTGTTGTCGTACATATTCAGCGCGCTGGCGATCGCCATGTGCATGTCCAGGTATTGGTAGGTGCCCAGCCTGCCACCGAAGAGCACCTTGTTCGCGGACGTCTCCTCCCGGGCCCGGGTGCGGTAGGCGGCCAGCAGTGCGCGGTCGGACTCGGTGTTGATCGGGTAGTACGGCTCGTCGTCGTCGTCGGCGAACCGGGAGTACTCCCGCATGATGACCGTCTTGTCGGTCGGGTACTCGCGCTCCGGGTGGAAGTGCCGGAACTCGTGGATGCGGGTGTAGGGCACCTCGAGGTCGTTGTAGTTCATCACCGGGGTGCCTTGGAAGTCCCCGCACGGGAGCACTTCGAGCTCGAAGTCCAGGGTGCGCCAGCCCAGCCGGCCCTCGGCGTAGTCGAAGTAGCGGTCGAGTGGCCCGGTGTAGATCACCGGAGCGTCGGGGCTGGCGGCCCGCAGTTCGTCGCGGACGTCGAACCAGTCGGTGTCCAGTCGGACTTCGATTCGGTCGTCGACGGCCATGTTCTCCAGCCACTTCGTGTAGCCGTCGACCGGCAGGCCCTCGTAGGTGTCGTTGAAGTAGCGGTTGTCGAACGTGTAGCGCACCGGCAGGCGGCTGATGACCGCTGCCGGGAGTTCGGCGGGGTCGGTCTGCCATTGCTTGGCGGTGTAGCCCTTGACGAAGGCCTCATAGAGGGGGCGGCCGATCAGCGAGATGGCCTTCTCCTCGAGGTTGGCGGCCTCCTCGGTCTTGAACTCGGCGGCCTGCTCCTGGATCAGCCGGCGGGCCTCGTCGGGGCTGAAGTACTTGCCGAAGAACTGCGCCACCAATCCCAGCCCCATCGGGAACTGGTAGGCCTGGCCGCCGTGCATGGCGAACACCCTGTGCTGATATCCGGTGAAGTCGGTGAACTGCCGCACGTAGTCCCACACCCGCTGGTTGGAGGTGTGGAAAAGGTGGGCACCGTAGCGGTGGATCTCGATGCCGGTCTGCGGCTCCGGCTCTGAGTAGGCGTTGCCGCCGATGTGCGACCGGCGTTCGACGACCAGGACTCGCTTGCCCAGCTGGCTGGCCACCCGCTCGGCGATGGTCAGGCCGAAGAAGCCGGAGCCGACGACGAAGAGGTCGAAGGAGCCTGGGGCCACCCCGGAATCTTGTCCGGCGGGCTGGGGCGAAGCGACCGGGGATTCTGAACTGCTCATCGGCGCCTAGGTTATCGGACCGGCGCGGTGGGACCCGCATCGCAAGCCCGGACGCCGGCGGTAAATCACATGCGCCGGTAACGATCCAAGGTCGCAATTGGCTCACGATTCCGCATCGTCACTCTAGACACACTAGTCACAGCCGTACCATCAATCACGTTGGCTTCGGACCCGGCGCACGGCCGAATTCCGAGCCCTACGAAGTGATCAGACACGAACGTTGTCTAGATATTGAGGAGACTTCCGTGCCTAACAGCCGTCGACGCAAGCTCTCGACAGCCATGAGCGCAGTCGCCGCATTGGCCGTCGCAAGTCCAATTGCCGCTATTGGTGTGGTCGAACTGACCGCCGCCCCGCAGAAGGCGCCCGAGCAGCGCGAGTTCGTTCGCGCCGCAGTGGTGACCGACCTGCCCAACGAGTTGATGTCCGCGCTGCAGCAGGGTCTGTCGCAGTTCGGGATCAACCTGCCGCCCCTGCCGACGGGTCTGAGCCCGGCCGGCGCGCAGCCGGCGCAGGCAGGCCCGACGCTGACCACCCCGGGCTTGACCGCGCCGGGGCTCACCACCCCGAGCCTGACCGCACCCGGGCTGACCACCCCGAGCCTGACCACGCCGGGGCTCACCACGCCCGGTCTGACGACGCCCAGTCTGACGACGCCCGGTCTGACCACGCCAGGGCTGACCACGCCCGGTCTGACCACGCCTGGTCTGACCACGCCCGGTCTGACCACGCCCGGTCTGACCACGCCGAGCATCACCACCCCGGGTCTCACGACACCCAGCCTCACCACGCCCGGGGCCACCCTGCCGTCCACGTCGTTGACCGATCCCGGGTTGACCAACCCGGCACTGACGACTCCGCAGCTGGGCACCACCCCGTCGCTGGCAACACCGGGCTTGACCAGCCCCTCGGCGACCGGCCTCGGCCTGCCCAGCGAGCAGCCGATCAGTGCTCCGCTGGGTCCGGTGAACGGGACCTATCCGATCCTCGGCGATCCCTCGCTGGCCATGCCCAGCGCACCGGCCGCCTCCGGCGGGATCATCAGCGATCTCAGCAGCGCCGCCAACCAGCTCGGCGTCGGCCAGGCGATCGACCTGCTCAAGGGTGTGGTCATGCCATCGATCACCCAGGCCATGCAAGGCGCATCGGCCGCCGCTGCCGCTCCCGCGGCAGCCCCAGCCCCCGCCGGTTAAGAAAAGACCTGCGTCGGAACGGCACCGCAGGGTGGGTCAGGCCGCTAGGGCAGTGAACCCGGAGAGGCCCCTGCGGTGCCGTTGCAGGCATCAAGTATCACTTTCTTCACACTGGCCCGTGTCGAAACAGTGGTATCAGAGGGCACATACGTAACATCGCCTTGTGCTGCCCCGCCGACCTGCGCCGACGCTCGTGTTCACCGCGATCGCGGCGACCGTCGTCATCCTGCCGTGGGCGATCACCGGCGTGCCCGGATCCGAACGCCAGGACGGGCCGAAGGCAGCGGACACCGTGCTGTCCCAGCAACCGCTGACCGGCGTCGGCGGCGGCGTGACCGTGCGCGAGGTCAGCCAGCCGACGCCGTTCTCGATGGTGGCCCTCACGGGGACTGACCTGACCGGAACGTCGGCCCGGGTGCGCGCCAAGCGCCCGGACGGAACCTGGGGCCCGTGGTACACCGCGGAGACTCTGGAATCGAACGCCGACGACAGCCAGCACGGCGGCCCGCGCGGCACCGACCCGGTGTTCGTCGGGTCCACCACATCCGTGCAGATCGCGGTCACCCGGCCGCCGAACGCACCGGTCACCACCGCGCCACCCGAGACCGGCAAGGAACTCGGCTACGTGCCCGCCACCTCCGAACAGCCTTTCGCGCAGAACATCTCGGCGGTGTTGATCACCCCGCCGCCCAAGGCGCCGGTCGACTCGCAGTGGCAGCTGCCGACGGCCGCACTGGGCCCCGGCCAACCGCCGAACATCATCAGCCGCGCCCAATGGGGTGCCGACGAACACATCCGCTGCGGTAACGCCGCGTACGGCAACGGGATTCGCGCGGCAGTGGTCCACCACACCGCGGGCAGCAATGACTACGCGCCCGAAGACTCGGCCGAGATCGTCCGCTCGATCTACGCCTATCACACCCGCACCCTGGGCTGGTGCGACATCGCCTACAACGCGTTGGTCGACAAGTACGGCCAGGTCTTCGAGGGCCGCGCCGGCGGAATCACCAAAGACGTACTCGGCTCGCACACAGGCGGTTTCAACACCGACGTGTGGGGTGTATCGATGATCGGCGACTTCGAGGACGTGCCGCCCACCGACATCCTGGTCCGGACGGTCGGCAGGCTGCTCGGCTGGCGGCTGGGCCTGGACCACGTCAATCCACTGGGCACCGCGATGCTTCGGTCTGCCGGGGGCGACTACACGTTCTTCCCCGCCGGTGCCACGCCCACGCTGCCGACCATCTTCGCGCACCGCGACGTCGGCAACACCGCATGCCCGGGCAACGCCGGCTATGCGGCGCTCAACCAGATCCGCGACATCGCTTCGAGGTTCAACAGGCCACCGGACCTGATGGATTCGCTGCGCGGCGGCGCGATCCTGGCCAAGTGGGAGGCCATGGGCGGCAAGGACTCACCGCTCGGGATGCCGACGACCCCGGAGGCCGCGGCCGACGGCAATGCGCGGTACGTGACGTTCGAACACGGCGCGGTGTACTGGTCGCCCAGTACCGATGCGCAGCCGCTGACCGGTGCGATCTACGAGGCCTGGGCATCGCTGGGCTATGAGCGTGGGGCACTGGGCCTGCCGACCAGCGGTGAGATCCAGGAACCCGAGTGGATCGTGCAGAACTTCCAGCACGGCACCCTCAACTTCGACCGCCAGACGCACAACGTGCTGCGGGTGGTCGACGGGCTGACGCTGGTGATGCCGCCGCCGCCCGCCGACGGGCCGCCGGTGCAGCTGGAGCGGTTCAGCCGCATCACCAACCCGATCGCCTAGGTCTAGAGCCACCAGCGTTCGAGGACGCGGGCCAGGCCGTCGTCGGCGTTCGTCGCTGTCACCTCATTGGCGGCCGCGACAGCCTCCGGGTGGGCGTTGCCCATCGCGACACCCAGGCCGGCCCAGCGCAGCATCGGGATGTCGTTGGGCATGTCGCCGAAGGCGACCACATCTTCGGCGGCGATCCCGAGTGGCCTGGCGATGTGTTCGACCCCGGTCGCCTTGCTGGTCCCGCGCGGGTTGATCTCGATCAAGCCGTTATTGGTCGAGTAGGTGATATCACCCTGGAGCCCAATGTGTTTCGCGAGCTCGACGGCCATGTCCGCGCTGAGCGCGCCGGCCTTGCGGATCAGCAGCTTCACCGCGGGCGCGCTGAGGAGATCCTCGATCGCGACTTCGGTGTTGTCGGGGTTGAGCCAGGCGTGCTCGTAACCGGGTGAGCTGACGAACTGCGGCGTGGCCGAGTCGTGCGCGCTGACACCGACCCGCTCGACGGCCAAGCCCACACCCGGGATCACCCGGGTGGCGATGTCGGCGAGTTCGGCGAGGATCTCGACCGACAAGGTGCGCGCGGAGATGATGCGATCCTGATCGGAGTCGTAGATGACGGCACCGTTGGCACACACCGCCATCGGGGCGAATCCCAATTCCTCGACGACAGGTGGCACCCAGCGGGGGGCGGGCGGCCGGTCGCCAACACGAACTGGACTCCCGAGGCCACGGCCGCCTGCACCGCGGCGCGGGTGCGTGGCGTGACGTGCTCGTCTTCATCGAGGAGCGTGCCATCCACATCGGTGGCGATCATCGCGGGCAGCATCAGTGGCGTTCCGTCGAGCGGCGTGCACGTCGGGCCAACTCGGCCTCGTCGCGCCTCTTGGCTTCGTCGAGAGTCGGCGCCCCGCCTCCGAGCTCTGCCGGCACCCAATATTCACCTTCCGGGTGCGGATACGCCAGCTGGACCTCACGCAGAATCGTGCTCATCTGCTCTCTGAGCGCAGCCTCCAACTCGCGGGCGGTGCCCACCGGCGGCAGCGCTCTGCCGTATCGGACGGTGAACGGAATCTTGTTGCGTCCCAGGCGTTTTGGATGGTCCTTGGTCCACACCCGGTGAGCCCCCCAGACGATGCAGGGGATGATGGGGACTTGTGCCTCCAGGGCCATTCGCGCGGCACCGCTCTTGAAATCCTTCAGGACGAAAGCCCGGCTGATCGTGGCCTCGGGATAGACCCCCACGAGCTCGCCCGCCTTCAGTGTTCGCACCGCTTCGGCGTAGGCATCGGCGCCCGCCTGCCGGTTCACCGGGATGGTCCCGGTGTGCTTGATCAGAAAATTCACGGTGCGCACATTCTGCATTTCGGCCTTGATCATGAACCGGATACGACGTCTGCGGTGGCGGGTACCCAGCGCGGCCGGCAGGAAATCGACATACCCGGTGTGGTTGATGGCAAGCACGGCACCACCGCGGGCGGGGATGTTGTCGAGACCCTCGAAGGTGATCCTTGTCCCCGCTGCCCGGACCGCCATCGAGGCGAGGATCTCCAGGGAGCGAAAAACGGGTTCCATGGCGGCTACCCCGGCGGGTCAGGGCGCTGCGCCCGCTTGGCGGCTTTCTCGGCGGCCTCGGCCGCGTCCATGGCAGATGCTTCGGCCAGCGTCGGAGCACCCCCACCCAACCGGTGCGGCACCCAGAATTCGCCCGCAGGATGCGGGCCGTAGCTGTCTTGCACCTGCTCGAGCAGATGTTGCATACGCGAGTGCAGCAGCGCCGTCAGCTCATTGGGCGGCAGCGTCGGCTGGATGGGCTCACCGACCGCGATCGCGATCGGCACCTTGGGACGCCACATCTTGCGCGGACGGCCCTTGGTCCAGATGCGCTGAGCGCCCCACACGATGTGCGGAATGATCGGAACGTCGGCGGCGATCGCCATGCGCGCCGCACCGGACTTGAATTCCTTGAGCTCGAAGCTGCGGCTGATGGTCGCTTCGGGATAGACGCCGACGAGTTCACCGGCCTTCAGCGCCAGGCAGGCCGCGTCGAAGGAGGCGGCGCCACTGGCCCGGTCCACCGGGATGTGACGCAGGCTGCGCATGATCGGACCGGTGACCTTGGCGTCGAAGACCTCTTGCTTGGCCATGAACCGCACCTTGCGGCCGCGGCCCTGCAGGTAGGTGGGTAGTCCGGCGAAAGTGAAGTCGAAATAGCTGGTGTGGTTGATGGCCACGACAGCACCACCCGTCAGGGGCAGGTTCTCGACGCCGGTGACGGTGAACTTCAAGCCCTGCGCCCGCCACACCAGGCGCGCGAGCTGAATGACCGTTCCGTATACCGGTTCCACAGCGGTCAGCCTAGCTCGCGAACCGTTGGCCGCTAAGCTCGTGGCTGGTGCAGTTACCACGGAAATGGGGATTTGTGCAGGTCACCAGCATCGGTCACGCGGGTTTTCGGATCGACACCCAGGCAGGAAGCATCCTGTGCGACCCCTGGCTGAACCCCGCGTATTTCGGTTCGTGGTTCGTCTTCCCGGACAACAGCGCCCTGGACTGGGCCGCGCTGGGCGCCTGCGACTACCTCTACGTCTCGCACCTGCACAAAGACCATTTCGACCCCGCGCTGCTCGCCGAGTACGTCAACAAGGACGCCGTCGTCCTGCTGCCGGACTTCCCGGTACCCGACCTCAAGCGCGAGCTCGAGGCGCTGGGCTTCCACCGTTTCTTCGAGACCACCGACTCCGTCAAGCATCGGGTCAGCGGGCCCAAGGGCGACTTGGACGTGATGATCGTGGCACTGCGCGCCCCGGCCGACGGCCCGATCGGCGACTCCGGGCTGGTCGTCTCAGACGGCACCACCACGGTGTTCAACATGAACGATTCCCGGCCGCTGGCGGTGGACCTGCTGGCCGATGCGTTCGGGCATATCGACGTGCACATGCTGCAGTACTCGGGCGCGATCTGGTACCCGATGGTCTACGACATGCCGGAGCGCGCGAAGCAGTCGTTCGGCACCCAGAAGCGTCAGCGTGGCATGGACCGCTGCCGGCAGTTCATCGCCGATGTCGGTGCCACCTGGGTGATCCCGTCGGCCGGCCCGCCGTGCTTCCTGGATCCCGAATTGCGCGACCTGAACGACGACCACGGCGACCCGGCCAACATCTTCCCGGACCAGATGGTGTTCCTGGACCAGATGCGGCGCAACGGCAACGACGGCGGCCTGCTGATGATCCCCGGGTCGGTGGCCGATTTCACTGGGCGGGAACTGAATTCGCTCGAACACCCGTTACCCACCGCCGAGGTGGAGGCGATCTTCACCACCGGCAAGGCCGACTACATCGCCGACTACGCCGAACGGATGGCACCGGTGCTGGCCGCCGAGAAGGCGCGATGGGCGCCGGCGACCGGCGAATCGCTGCTGGAGCCACTGCGTGCGAAGTTCGAACCGATCATGCTGCAGAGCGACCAGATCTGCGACGGCATCGGGTATGCGGTGGAGCTGCGGGTCGGGCCGGAGACCATCGTGGTGGACTTTCCGAAACGCGTTGTGCGCGAGCCGATTGCCGACGAGAAGTTCCGGTACGGCTTCGAGATCGCCCCGGAACTGGTGCGGACCGTGCTGCGTGACGACGAGCCGGACTGGGTGAACACGATCTTCCTGTCCACCCGGTTCCGTGCGTGGCGGGTGGGCGGTTACAACGAGTATCTGTACACCTTCTTCAAGTGCCTGACCGATGAGCGGATCGCCTACGCCGACGGCTGGTTCGCCGAGACCCACGACGACAGCAGTGACGTGGAGCTCGGCGGGTACACGATGCAGCGCCGCTGCCCGCATCTGAAGGCCGACCTGTCGAAATTCGGTGTGGTGGAGGGCTCGACGTTGACGTGCAACCTGCACGGCTGGCAGTGGAATCTGGAGACCGGTCGGTGCCTGACCACCAAAGGCCACGAGCTGCGGTGTTCCCGCCAATGAGCGCACCGCCGCAACAGCATTACGACGACGGCCTGGTGCAACTGGACCGGTATGCTCTGACGTTGCGGCGCTACCACTTTCCTTCGGGTACCGCGAAAGTGATTCCCCTGCAGTCTATCCGCGGATACAAGGCTGAGCCGCTGGGTTTCTGGATGCAGCGCTTCCGGCTCTGGGGCAGTTCGGATCTGCGCCGCTGGCTGCCGCTGGACATCTACCGCCCGGTGAAATCCACGCTGGTGACGCTTGATGTCCCCGGGACCCATCCGAGTCCGGCGTTCACTCCGGTGAAGCCGCGCGAGTTTCTGCGGGTGCTGGACGAGCTGCTGGGTTAGGCCTAGGGCTCCCAGACCAATTGGCGCAGTTCGGATGCCGCGTCGCTCTCGGTGTCGTACACCCGCACGATGGCCTCATCACCGGGCTGTAGGTAGGTCGACTCCCCCAGCTTGGTGTACCGCGTCGCACCGATGCCGATGAGTACCCGCTCCGGCCGCCCGGACGCGACCATCAGCGCGCCGACATCCTCCAAAGGTGTATCGGGAGAGCCCTTTTGGTTCGCCAGTCGTTCGACGATCCAGTCCAGCAGCACCTCGCCGTAGTACGAGTAGCCCAGCAGTGGGCTGTCCACTCCGTACTCGTGATGCACGCCGTCGGCGGTCCGTAGATGGCACAGCAGCCGCAGCGTCGCGGTCGGGCCGTCCGGAGTGAGGTCGCTGATGTCGAAGAACTGGTGCGCAACGCCTTTGGACGCCGGTCCCCAGTTCTTCTTGTGGCTGATCTTGGCTGCGTTGGGCCGGCGGATCGAGCAGTCGTTGAACGCGCCGAGCGCGAACGGCCGCAGCGTGACCACGGTGTCGCCCTCCCACACCACGTCACAGGCCAACCCGACCTCGGGCTCGATCTGCAAATTGAGTGGCCCGTCGGCTTCCGTCGTCTTGGGCACAATCAACGCGTCGTGGGACAGCGGGAACTCACCCAGGAAGCTGTCATGCCCGGGCGCGTACCACGGGAAGATTCCCTTGGGGGCAGCGCCCTCGCTGGCGACATTGACGAAATCGACTGCCTCACCGGCTTGTTCGAGGTGGCCGGCGAAATTCCCGGCCACGCCGAACCCGAACCAGCCGCGCACCTCATCGAGGTCGAGTTCGATCACGGTTGCAGGACCTCCGTCCCAACGTAAGGCACCAAGGCGGCGGGAACACGCACGCTGCCGTCCGGCTGCTGATGGTTCTCCAGGATCGCGACCAGCCACCGCGTTGTGGCCAGCGTCCCGTTGAGCGTCGCCGCGGTCTGCGGCTTGCCGTTCTCGTCGCGGTATCGGGTGGCCAGCCGGCGGGCCTGGAACGTCGTGCAGTTCGACGTCGAGGTCAGCTCGCGGTAGGCCTGCTGGGTGGGAACCCAGGCCTCGCAGTCGAATTTGCGTGCCGCCGACGAACCGAGGTCACCGGCGGCCACGTCGATCACCCGGTAGGGCACGTCGATGAGCTCCAGCATCTGGCGCTGCCAGCCCAACAGCCGCTGGTGTTCGGCCTCGGCGTCCTCAGGACGGCAGTAGACGAAGCCCTCCACCTTGTCGAACTGGTGCACCCGGATGATGCCGCGGGTGTCCTTGCCGTAACTGCCGGCCTCGCGCCGGAAGCAGGACGACCACCCGGCGTAGCGCAGCGGACCGCCCGAGAGGTCGAGGATCTCGTCGGAGTGATAGCCCGCCAGCGGCACCTCCGAGGTGCCGACGAGATAGAGGTCGTCGTCCGCGAGGTGGTAGATCTCGTCGGCGTGGGCGCCGAGGAACCCGGTCCCCGCCATCACTTCGGGTCGCACCAGCACCGGCGGGATCATCAGCGTGAAGCCATTCTCGGTCGCCACCCGCACCGCCAGCTGGAGCAGTCCGAGTTGGAGCAGCGCACCGCGGCCGGTCAGGAAGTAGAACCGCGATCCGGACACCTTGGCGCCGCGCTCCATGTCGATGAGTCCCAATGACTCACCGAGTTCGAGATGGTCCTTCGGGTTCTCGATCTCGCGAGGCTGGCCCACCACGTCGAGCACGACGAAATCGTCCTCACCACCAGCCGGAACGCCGGAGATGATGACGTTCTGAATGCCCATGTGCGCGGCCGTCATCGCCGCTTCGGCTTGAGCCTGCTCAGCCTCGGCCGATTTCACCTGCGCAGCAAGCTCTTTGGCGCGCTCGAGCAGAGCGGGCCGATCGTCAGGGGATGCCGAACCGACCTTCTTGCTGGCGGCCTTCTGCTCCGCGCGCAGTGAATCGGCTCTCGATATCGCCGCCCGGCGCGCGGTGTCGGCGTCCAGCAAGGCGTCGACGAGGCCCGGGTCCTCACCACGGCTGAGCTGGGATCGCCGTACCGCATCGGGGTCGTCGCGCAGCAGTTTCAGGTCGATCACGCCCTGAACCCTAGCTAGTTGGCCTCAGCCATGCGTCGGCCCCTCCGGCCGACGGCACAGCACAACCCCATAACATTACAACTGCATCACTTGTCACACGCCTCGCCGCGCCTGCCACAATGGAGGGCGATGCTGCAGTTATCCGAGCGCGACGACGTAACGCCTGACCAGCCCGAACCGGGCACATCACGGCGAACGTTCCTCGGCACCTTCCAGGCCACGTCGACCCGACGGGCCCTACTGCTGACTGCGCTCGGCGGACTGCTGATCGCGGGTGTCGTCACCGCGCTGCCGATCGGCTACAACAACCGGCTGGCCGGCTACGCCGGGTCCAACCCGCTGTCGGGTGCCAAGGGCACGGCGGCGTTCGCCAACGCCAAGTCCGGCAGCTGTTTGACCTGGGACAAGAACCCCGACGCGGCCACCATCGTCGACTGCAAGGGCGACCACAAGTTCGAGGTGGCCGAATCCGTCGACATGCGCACCTATCCGGGGACCGAATACGGCCCCAACGCCGCGCCCCCGAGCGCCGCCCGCATCCAGCAGATCAGCCTCGAGCAGTGCCAGCCGGCCGTCGAGCGCTACCTGGGCGACAAGTTCGATCCGAACAGCAAGTTCTCGATCAGCATGCTGTGGTCAGGCGACAAGGCCTGGAAGCAGGACGGCGAGCGGCGCATGCTGTGCGGGCTGCAACTGCCGGGAACCGACAATCAGCAGATCGCCTTCAAGGGCCGGGTGGCCGAGGTCGACCAGTCCAAGGTCTGGCCCGCGGGCACCTGCCTCGGCATCGATCCGCCCACCAACCAGCCCACCGACATTCCCGTCGACTGCGGAGCCCCGCATGCCATGGAGGTCACCGGTGCGGTGAACCTCGCGGAGAAGTTCTCCGCCGCGTTGCCGTCGGACGCCGACCAGGACGCCTTCATCAAGGACGCGTGCACCCGGATGACCGACGCCTACCTGGCCCCGGTGCAGTTGCGCTCGACCACCCTGACGCTGATCTACAGCACGATCTCGCTGCCCAGCTGGACGGCCGGCAGCCATCAGGTGGCGTGCAGCATCGGCGCCACCCTGGGCAACGGCGGCTGGGCCACGCTCATCAACCCCGCCAAGGGCGCGCTGCTGATCAACGGCATGCCGCCGATCCCGCCGCCGGACATTCCGTCCGAACGGCTGAACCTCCCGTCGATCCCGTTGTTGCCCGACGTCCCGACGACCACCTATTCGCCGTCGGCCTCCGATAGCAGCAGCCAGTCCACCCAGTCGACCCAGACCCAGCACCTGCCGCAACAGTCGACGGCGACCCAGACGCAGGCTCCGAGCTCGACCGCAGCACCCACCACCGCCGCGGCCGTACCGCCGCCTGCCGACGGCAACGTGGTCAACGGTGAACTGGTGCCCGCCGCACCGCCGCCGCCCGCCGACGCGCCGCCCATGGACGGCCCTCCGGCTCCGGCGGCACCCGCCGGCCCGCCGCCCGGACCCGCCGACGTCCCCGTCCCACCGCCGGCCTAGTGCCCGTCCGGATGGACCCGGCACGGTTCGAGGAATTGGTCGGTGACGCACTGGATCTGATTCCGCCCGGACTGGCCAAGGCGATCGACAACGTCGTGATCTTGGTCGAGGATCACCACCCCGACGACCCGGATCTACTGGGCCTCTACGAAGGCATCGCGCTGACCGAGCGTGATTCCAGTTACGCCGGATCCCTTCCCGACACCGTCACGATCTATCGCGAACCGCTGCTCGACATGTGTGACACGGAGGCCGACGTGGTCGAGGAGGTCGCGATCACCGTAATCCACGAGATCGCACACCATTTCGGCATCGATGACGATCGACTACACGAATTAGGTTGGGGCTGAATCACTTCAGCGCGGCGGGTCACCCTGCCAGGCAAAGCTGTTGACGTACTTACCCATATCCTGGGCGATCTGCAGATTGACGCCTGACGGCAAGCCGGGGCCGAAATCGGGGCCGAACGCATGGTAGGGGCCGACAGCGCCGGCCACCAGCGCCAAATCGTTCTTGATCGCCACCAGCAGCACGGTGCGGAGGCGGATGTAGCTGTTGGACGTCCCCTGCGGCCAAGTGTCGGCGACCTCGCCGTAACCCGGTTGATAGCCGACCATCGCGTTGGGAATCTCGTAGGCGATCTTCGCGTCGGGGAACTTCTTCTTCAGCAGATCACGGGCGATGGTCTGCGGGTCGCGGCCGTTGGCCGGCTCGGAGAACAGTTGCAGCACACCGGTATCCCCGCCGGTGAACTTCGCGGTCACGCCGTTGTCGGCGGTGGAGATCTCGTAGGCCGAATTCGCGGTCGGATACGACACCGAGAATGAGCCGTCCGCCGCGGTGAAGCGGGGAAGTCCCGTGACGGGCGTGCCCATCGGTGGGGCACCGCACTCGGGCGGGCACATGTAGCGCGGAACCTTCTTGGTGACCGTCAGCGACACCCCGACCAGAATCAAAGCGACGACGACGATCCCCGCCATCCAAATCCCAACCGTGCGACTGAATTTGGGGCGCCGCACTTCCTGGGCGACGTAGAGGCCGGCCGGCAGCGCATAACCGACGAACTTCTCCTCGCCGGATGTGGCCGAGGGTGTGGTCACGACCCCTCCGCGGCGACCTGCCGGACCGGGCGCACCTCACGCCGCTCATGGCGCGACGCACGCGACGACGCTCTGGTGGCCACGCCGCACGCCGGACAGAAGGCCATGTCGGGAACCACGTGCTGACAGTGGATGCACAACAGTGGCTCGTCCAGCTCGATCGGATCGTGCGCTTCGTGAAGAAGGGCAAGCTGCAATGCGATTCGCAGCAGAACCAGCACGACCATCGTCATCACGACGTGGACGGCCAGCATCCGGAGCTGCTCCATGCCCATGATGTCGGTGACCGCGACCCCGGTGTGAATCACCACCACCACGATCGCGAGCGCGAACAGCACCGCACGGGTCCGGCCCGGGTGCTCGTGCGGGTTGGAGGTCTGGCCCTTGAACCACAACGCGATACCGATCATCCCGCCCGCGACCGCGGCGGTCAGTGGAATCGTCACCCCGCACAGCAGCGCCTCGACGAGCAGACCCTTCATCGGACGACCGCGCGCCAACAGCCCGGTGGCGAACTGCGGTGCCAACCGGGTCAGGGTCGCACCGGCGGCGAACATCAGCGCGGACAGCGCCCCGACGACGAACCCGTCCAGGGACTCTCGCGAGTTCGGCCGCAGCACCCGCACCAGAACCGTGGGCACCAGCGTCAAGATCATCCCGCCGGCGGGGATGATCATGCCTTCGCGCACGAGGTGGTGTATCGCCATGCCGGCGGCCATCGGCACGCCATAGGCGCGGGCCACCATCTGACCCGTCAACAGCGTCCAGCCCACGCCGAGCGCGGCCCCCAGGGTGCCGGCCAGCAGCAGTGACCACGTGGACATGTCGCGGTATACCGCTGATTCGGCGAGGTACAGCACGAACAACAGCGGCAAGCCGAGCGCGGCGACGGTGATCAACGCCGCGGGCATCTTCACGACGGCGAACAGGACGAGCCCGACGAGCACCAGTGCCAGCCCCACCCGGAAGGGCGTCCGGGACCGCTGCGGCAGGTGCGGGAACAGTGAGCTGGCGATCGCCGGCAGCAACACGCTCTCCCCCGGCGATGCGCCGAATGTGTCGCCACGAAGCCGACCCAGCCAGCGCGGTCCGCGGTGGGGTTCGTCGGCTGCGTGGGAGCCGCAGTAGCCGCAGAACGCCCCGGCGGGGACGTCGATCTGACAGACCGAACATTCCATCGTCGGAACGTCGTCGATGCCGTTCTCCGGCGAACTCATCCGACCACCTTTTGGGTCACAAGAATATTCTGCGCCAGGTTCTCGACATTGGGAGTGCCCAGGCCGGTGACCAGGTCGTAGCCCGGTCCGGCGTTGGCCACCGCGTTACCGCCGAGCACGACGTCGCGAAACGCGGGCAGCGGTGTGCCCTGGGCGATGGCGTAGAGCACGGGGTTGATGTTGCCGATCAAGGAGCCGCCCTTGTCGACGACGAACTGGTTCATCAATGCGGTCAATCCAGCCCAGATGGGCGCCGCCAGCGAGGTACCGCCGCCGACGATCACCTGCTGGTTGAACACGATCTGCACGCCGGTGAACGGGTCGGCGACGGCCGCGATATCGGGGGTCAGCCGCTTGCCGTCGCCCTTGGGGGCGCTGAGATGCTCCTGCCATTCGGGGCGCTCGAAGAGCGCTGACACACCGCCGCCGGTGCCCTGTGACAGCGGCGGGTCGAACCACGACTGCTCGGCGAGCCAGTCCCCCTTGTCGTCGGTGGACACCGTCGTGCCGCCGACGTCGGTCATCTCCGGCATCGACGCGACCGCGTCCAGTCCGACATCGTTGTCACTCGGCGGTGCCGACCATTCGTCGCCACCCTTGCAGTCGAGACCGGCCAGGTCACCGCTTGCATCGAAAGCCGTTGTGCCAGAACGATGTGCGGACGACAACGCCGCGCGCACCGGCACCAGGTCGGCGGCGGTGATGAGCTTGTCGCAACCCCAGCCGATGGAGAAGCTCCACACCGCGCCCGGGTAGGTGCGCTCGGTGTCCTCCATGAGTTTGGCGATCTTCTCGTAGGAACCGTCGCCCTCGACGGTGGACCGCGCATTGACGAGCACCTTCTTGGCGTCGGGGGCGATCGCGTGGATGGCCTCGAGATCCATGGTCGCCTCGCCGCGTCGCGCCGAGGGCATGCCACCCACCACATCCGGGGTGAACTTCGGCAGGTTGAAGGTCGTCGCGAAAGTGTCGAGGTCAGCTTGGTCAAAGCCGTCGAACGCGAACACCACGACCGTGGTGCCCTTGCCGGTGTAGCCCTTGTCGTGCAACGGCATCGCGTTGTAGGTGCGCAGCAGCGCGCTGGGGTTCAGCCCTTGGTCGGGCACCTCCAGCGGCAGCATCCAGACCTTGGACTCGCGGTGCGGCGTGTAACCGAGGATGCGGCCGAGACCGGCCACCTCCACGCTGAGCGGCTGCGGCACCGACGGCTGCTGGGGGGAGGCGTAGAACACCTGGCCACGCTTGCCGCGGTAGTCGTGAACGTCGACATCGAATGCGCCGGATACCGCGTCGGGCGCACCCTCGACAATCGCCCAGCTGTCGCCCGGGCGCCAGCGCACTGAAAGGTTTTGTTGGACAGCCCATCCCATCAAGAGATCGGGCCGAGAATCGTCACGCAGCGCGGCAGTCAGCTGAACGTGATCGGTGCGCGCCGGGCCGAGATCGACGGAACTGGCGAGCAGAGACGCGTACGGGCCGCTGATCGCACCGACGTCGGCGGGTGCCGGTGGACGGTGCGGATCAGCGACCAGTACTACAGCGGCGGTCAGCATCCCGAGCAACCCCACCGCGGACAGCGCCCTGAGGCGGTTGACCCCGATCACTGTCGGCGGAGGGTGGCTGCGGACGGATACCGACCGTGCGGCTTAGTTACCGCCGGTGATGACGTTGCCGGGCAGCGCGGTCGGTGCCGGCGGAGCCTTGACCGTCGGCGTGAAGGAGTTGGCGCCACCAGGCGACACAGCCTTCTCCGTGGGCGACGGCGCAGGCGCGCTGGTGGTGGTCGGCGTGGTGCTCTCCGGCGCCTTTTCTTTGTCCTTACCGCAAGCGGTGAGCGTGCCCATCCCGACAATCGCGAGGCCGCCAGCAAAAAGCGCGATCTGTCGAGTCAAACGACCTGACATCATGATCAGTCCTTACTTCGTATTGCCGGGGTTGATCGTCGAATAGCTGGCTGGCCCGGCAGTTAACCAGCCCACCCCCGAAGGGCCGAGGACACTCAAGATATCTCACCACACCAGCTATTGCATAGCTAATTTCGCGACGGGCGAAAATTTGCTTGCTGGCGTCAGCGTGGCAACCACGCCGTGTCGGACCGCAGTGCTAGGAACGAACCATGGAATCGAGTTGCCGAGAATGCGCTGCTGGCCTGGCACATTGCCACGGTACCTTGATCGTCCACGACCTGCATCGCGGCGAGTGCACGGAGCCGGATTGCGACGGCCCCGAGCTGGTACTTCACCTGTTGGTGATCGATTGCGACGCGGTCGGGTGTGCCTGCTCTCAGCAAACGACCCACTCGTTGGCTGTGTGAGGTCTTCTCAGCCCATCGGGTCGATCGATTCGAGCGCATCCTCGATCGGATGCGCGTCGGGCTCCGGGTAGAACGGCGGGCTGAGCGATCCCCACTGCACGCAGCTCCACCGGCCGTCGGTGATTGGCGCCAGGACCACCGACTCCGCGTTGGCCAGATGATGGTCGAGCACGAAGCTGCTTTCCACCCCCGCGAGGGTCGCCGCAATCAGCCGGATCGCCGCGCCGTGACTGACCACGACGATGTCGTCGGTCCAGGCGTGATCGTCCAGGTAGCGCAACCTCAGATCCGTGATCGGCGGTAGGTAGCGCTCCAGCACATCGTTGGCGCTCTCGCCGCCGGGCATGGGCACCGCGAGTTCCCCTTGGTGCCAGCGCTGGTAGATCGCATTGAACTCCGCGATCGCATCGTCGTCGTTGCGGTTCTCCAGCTCGCCGGCCTGCACCTCGTGGATGCCGTCGAATTCCTCGGCGGACAGCCGGAATTGCGTGCCGATCTCCTCAGCGGTCTGAGCGGCCCGCCGGGCGACCGAGTGCACCAGGAGCCCGGGGCGCCGACCGCGGGACAAGGCGAATTCCCGCGCCTGTTCCCGGCCGAGGTCGGTCAGGTCCGCACCGGGTGGACGGGTGTCGAGGCGGCGTTCGACGTTGCCGTGGGATTGCCCGTGCCGCAGCAGGATCAGTCGCCCACTCATGTCGGTTCACCTTCTCGGAGCCGGGTCAGCCAGCGATCCGCTTCGTCGGGTTGCGGCGGTGTCGCACCGGTCGCCGACTCCGTCGGCCACGACCCCAGGAAGCGCACGTCGGCGCAACGGCGATGCAGCGCTTTGAGCGCCTCGGCCACCGCGGAGTCGTCGATGTGACCGACGCAATCCAGGAAGAACACGTAGGTGCCCAATTCGATTCGGGTGGGCCGGGATTCGATGCGGGTCAGATCGATGTCGCGGATCCCGAACTCGGTCATCGCCGACACCAACGCCCCGGGGGTGTTGTCGATCCGCAACACCACCGACGTGCGGTCGGCGCCGGTGCGCGGCGGCGGCGGGCCGGGCCGACCGACCAGGACGAACCGCGTCCGGGCGTTGGGCTCGTCGACCACACCGTCGGCCAGCGTGCTCAACCCGTAGCGCTGCGCGGCCAGGGCGGTGCTGATCCCCGCGTCGGCGTGGCCGGCGATCACTTCCTGAGCGGCGGCCGCGTTCGAGTGCGCCGGGACCAGTTCGGCATCCGGCAGATGTTCGCTCAGCCAGCGACGCACCTGGGCGGCGGCGATCGGAAACGCCGCAACGGTCCGCACGGCGGCACGGTCCTGGCCGTCACGGACCACGATGCTGAACGCGACATCGAGCGTGAGCTCGGCGTAGATCTGCAGCGGCACACCGGTCGCGAGGCTGTCCAGGGTCGGCAGCACACTCCCTTCGATCGAATTCTCGATCGGTACGCAAGCGAAGTCCGCTGTGCCGGCCCGGACGGCCGCCAGTGCCGCCGGGGTGCTGTCTGTCGGCTCGGGCTGCGCGGCACCGTCACCCGGAATGACACCGGCCGCGCACATTTTGAGCAGTGCCGCTTCGGTGAACGTGCCCTCGGGACCGAGGTAGGCGATGCGGGCCACGGTTCAACCCTATCGGTTCCTTCTCGCGGGAAAGCCTTGCGCGACCACACGTCGATAGTTAACTTAGGCTTACCTCACTAACCGGAAGGTGCGCGATGACCTCAGCGACGCTCACAACACCAACCACCGCCGAACGCGTCCGTAGTGCCTGTGCGCGAGCGGCCGGAGCGATGCTGGTCGCCGACGACGTCGCCCCCGCCACCACTCCCCTGCACCATCTGCTGCCCGGCGGATCCTTCGCGGTCAGCCTGGACGCCGAGTCGGCACTCGCGACCCGTGCCCGCTGCGCCGGGACCGACGGCATCGCGGCGGTGCTCGAGCTCACCGACTACGCCCCGCTGCCATTGCGGGAGCCGGTGCGTTCGCTGGTATGGATCCGCGGCCGAGTCCAAAGCGTGCCCGGTCATGCGGTGCGCACGATGGTCGACATGATCGCGTCCGACCACCCCAACCCGGCACTGCTGGACATCGGATCCGGGCAGGCGTTGCTCCTGCTGGAAGTGGAGTCCGTCGTCGTCGCCGATGCCGCCGGCGCCGAAACCGTCTGTCTGCACGAACTGCTGGCGGCGCAGCCGGACCCGTTCTGCGAGTTCGAATCGGCCTGGCTGCGCCATCTGGACAACGACCATCCCGAGGTCCTCGCGAGGCTGGCCGGCAAGCTGCCCGCCCAACTCCGGCGCGGGCGGGTGCGGCCGCTGGGCCTGGACCGCTACGGCGTGCGGCTACGCGTCGAGAGCACCGACGGTGATCACGACGTCCGCCTGCCGTTCAGCGCTCCGGTGCACGACGTCCCGGCGCTGGGTCGCGCGATCCGGCTGCTGATGGGCTGCCCGTTCGTCAACGGGTTGCGCGCCCGCCGCATGTAGGGCCGTTACCGTGTCGGGGTGACCGCGCCCCGCGACGATTTCCTCGCCACCGACCGGCGCGGGCTGCGCATCGAAATCGGCGTGATGCTCGCGGTCACCTTCGGTGTCAGCGCGGTCACCGCGATCCTGCAGTTGCTCGACGGTGTTCTGTCCGGACTGGCCGGACGCCGAGTTCGGTTGAATCCCAACCTGTCTCGGTATGACCTGATCAATCTCGGCTTGAACCTGGCCTCCGTCGCCCAGTTGGTGGCCTGGGGTGCACTCGGCCTGTATCTGTTGTGGCGCAGCGGAACCAGTCCGGCGAGACTCGGGCTCGGCCGGGTGCGCTGGCGTTCGGACATCCTGGGCGGTCTGGGTCTGGCGGCGCTGATCGGCATCCCCGGCCTGCTGCTGTATCTGGCCGCCCGCTGGCTGGGGATGAACGCCCAGGTCGAGCCGTCGGCACTGCACGACACCTGGTGGCGCATCCCGGTACTGATCTTCTCCGCGTTCGCCAACGGCTTCGCCGAGGAAGTGGTGGTGGTCGGATACCTGATCACCCGGTTGAAGCAACTGGGATTCAGCCAGAACCGGGCGATCCTGGTGTCCAGCGTTCTGCGCGGGATGTACCACCTCTATCAGGGCTTCGGAGCGGGCCTCGGCAACCTGGTGATGGGCCTGGTCTTCGGCTATGCCTGGTGCCGCACGGGGCGGTTGTGGCCGCTGGTGATCGCGCATGGCGTCATCGACACCGTCGCATTCGTGGGTTACGTCGCACTCGCCGGTCATGTTGGCTGGCTCAGGTGAGTCCGGCACGTAAATTGACCTGGTGAGCGACGACTGGCGGCCGCGACCCGCGCCGGATCCGCCGACCGAGCGGATACCGCGCGCCGCACCGCCGCGCCGTGAACCCTCCCAGGTCATCCGCCGCGATCCCGGCCATCGGCCACCACCGCCCCCGCCACCACCACGCCAGGCGCCGCCACCACCGCCGCCCCGGCAGCCACCACCGCGTCCGGCCCCGCCACCTCCCCCACCTCGGCGACCTCCACCTCCACCGCCGGTCGCAACGGCTCCGCCAAAGCGCAAGAAGCGTTGGGGCCGAAGGATTTTCGCCACACTGATCATCGTCGTCCTGCTCGCGGTCGGCGGACTCGTCGGCGGTGCCATCTGGATCGAGTCCTCACTGCACCGAGTCGCCGTGTTCGACTACGCCGACCGGCCGGCGGCGGGTGCGGGCACCACGTGGCTGCTCGTCGGGTCCGACAGCCGGGCCGGGCTGACCCCCGAGCAACAAGCCCAGCTGGCCACCGGCGGAGACCTCGGCAACGGCCGGACCGACACGATCCTGGTGGTTCACATCCCAGGGTTGGGCTCCGGCGCACCGACGACGATGGTGTCGCTGCCCCGGGACTCCTACGTGAACATTCCCGGCCACGGCAAGGACAAGATCAACGCCGCCTTCGCCGAGGGCGGCGCGCCGCTGCTGGCACAGACCGTCGAAGAAGCGACCGGGCTGCACCTCGACCACTACGCCGAAGTGGGTTTCGACGGTTTCGCCGTGGTGGTCGACGCGCTCGGCGGTGTCGACGTGTGCCCGGCCGACCCGATCGACGATCCGCTGGCCGGGATCACATTGCCTGCGGGCTGTCAGACCCTCGACGGGAGCAAGGCGCTGGGTTACGTCCGCACCCGCGCGACGCCGCGAGCAGACCTGGACCGGATGGTGCATCAGCGCGAGTTCATGGCCGCCGTGATGCACCGGGCGAGTAGTCCGCTGGTGTGGCTCAATCCCTGGCGCTGGTACTCGGTGCCGGACGCCGCCGTCGGGTCGCTCACTGTCGACACCGGTGATCATGTCTGGGATCTGGCTCAGCTGGGCTGGGCGCTGCACGGCTCGACCACCGCGATCACGGTGCCGATCGGTGAGTTCACCGGGAACGACTCCGGCTCGGTGGTGGTGTGGGATTCCGACGCTGCCGACCAGCTGTTCCAGGCGCTGCGCACCGATTCGGCCATCCCGCAATCGGTGCTGGACGCGCAGCCCTAATCGCCGGGGACCGCCAGCGGGTTCTGCAGCCAGGCTTTGGTCCGGCCCGGATGGTTGGTGGCGATCCAGCCGACGCCGAGGTCGCGGCAGTACCCGACGTCCTCGTAGTGGTCGACGGTCCAGCAGTACATGGCCCGGCCCTGGGCGGCCGCCCGGTCGACGAGTTCGGGATGTTCGCGCAGCGTGGTGATGGACGGACCGACCGCCGTGGCCCCGACGGTCGTGGCGGCGCTGCCGCCCAGATAACGCGACGTCTCCCCCAGCAGCACGGTCGGTAGTAGCGGTGCGGCACGGCGGATCCGCCAGACCGCGGCGGCCGAGAACGACATCACCACCGCGCGGGACAGGTCGGCGGAGGCCGGCGCGGCGATGCCGTAGCGATGCAGCAGGGCCAGCACCTTGCTCTCGACCAGGCCGCCGTAGCGCACCGGATGCTTGGTCTCGATGAACATCTTCACCGGCCGGTTCCAGTCCAGAACCAGCCGGACCAGGTCGTCGAGGGTGAGCAGCCCGGTTCCCTCCGGCGGTTTATCGGAGCCGGCGCTGCTGTGCCAGGCACCCCAGTCCAGCCGCTTGAGCTCGGCGAGTGTCATCTCGCTGACCAGACCCGTGCCGGTCGAGGTGCGATCCACCCGCCGGTCGTGCACGCACACCAGGTGGCCGTCGCGAGTCAGACGGACATCGCACTCGACTCCGTCGGCACCTTCGGCCAGGGCGAGTTCGTAGGCGGCCAGGGTGTGCTCGGGGCAATCGGCCGACGCGCCCCGGTGGGCCACCACGAAGGGGTGCCCGCCGTGCGGTTCGCCGGCCGAGTGCATACGCCTATGCTGCCGGTTCCTGCTGGTCTGGCTCAACCGCTGGCGGCGTTTCCGCTTCGGCGGGCCCGGGCTGATCGCTACCGGGCCGGCCTTGTCCGACCATCACCCACCGGTGCAGCGGCCGTTCGACCGGCTTGCGCACGAACGCGTTGAACACTTGCCACAACAACACCAGGACCGCCGCACCCAGCAGGTAGGCGATGACGACCGTCACGGTGTTGTCGGCGATCCCCTGCGGCTTGGTGGTGAAGCTGGTGGCGATCCCGAAGATCGACACCGCGGTCGAGAGCACCCACGCGATCCACCAGGCGGCGATGGGTCCACGTAGCCGGGCCTGCGTCTGCTCGGCGTGGGCAAGCTCGATGACGTACACCGGCGCCCACACCAGATTGACGATCGGTACCAGACAGCCGGCCCACAGCGCCCACGCCGGACGCGGGTCGTCCTGCCCGAGGTGCGCATAGACCGCCGCGCGGCGAGTGATCAACCACCACGCCATGACGGCCGCGGTCAGGATCACCGACACGATCGCGGCCAGACTGACCAACACGCCGAGCCACAGCGCCGCGCCGGCAACCAGCGGGGGCAGCAGCGTCGTCCGATTGATCAACAGCAACACGTAGCGAACGATGTGGATCGCCGCGGCCAGGCCGAAGATGGCGATCGCCGACAGCAGCGCGGCGCGGACGGTGACGAGCGCCGGCCCTTCTTTCGCGGTGGCCTCGGCGTCCACGGGGGCCTGCGGAAGATTGTCGGCAAGGCCCCAGCGCGGGATGTAGGCGTAGCGGGGCGTCGGTCCGAGATGGCGACGACGACGGCGGGGCGGCGGGGGCGGCCCGGGCCGGACCGCTATCCAGCGGAATCCCGACGGCAGCCGCGGCGCGCCGGGCTGCGGCGCGGGACTACGCGTCGGCGGATGCGTGGTAGCGCCCGGGCTCCAGCGCGGATCCGGCGGACCGGTCGGTGCCATCAGAGCGCCATTGCAGCGGGGGCACCAGGCGCGCTGGCGGTCGCGCACGTTCCACCGCGTTCCGCACTGGGAGCACACCTGAATCACGCCGACCAGCCTAGCGAGCGTGACCGCGAGTCGGAGCGACCCGGCGGTCCGCCGTCGAACCGGAATTGTGGCACGCAGTGCATGTACGGCCTTTCGGGACGTGCAGCAATGATCGGCTATCCACAGTTTCCACAGGTTTATCCACAGCGCTCAACCCCGGTCGATGGGCGTTGAGCGCACCATCTCGCCATGGAGACGGGCAGTATCTGTGGATAACAGCGCGGTCTCGAAGCGCGCCGATCAACAACTTGGTTACGGGCGAGCGAAATCGGTTGCCACGCTAACCGTCCGAAAGAGGGCCGCGACGCGCCGAACGACACGCCGACGCCTCCGGGCCGACTGTGATCTTCAATACCCCGTGCCGCGAAAAACCAAACAGAAATTTTTTGCGCGCTGGTCAACGTGGTGGGCCAATTTTCTAACCGCCGCGGATGGGGTTATGATCGCGCTCACAGGTAACCTGTGACGATTTTCACTAGGGGCGGTAGTTGAACATGCTGGTCAGGGCGGTGTGATGGCGTATCAGCAGCCATACCGGGCGCAGTCCGGTTCACAGCAGTCGCATTGGTATGCCCCGTCTGCGACCTGTAACCGCTCGTACATGCTGGCCGCGTTGCGTGCCGGCGTCATCGCCCTCGTGCTGCTGGGCATCCTCGCCCTCATCGTTCTGTTCTGAGCGCCGTTCCGTTCTGAGCTCGCGCCCCGGCGTGTCCACCCCACGGCGATTTCTCTGTCGTTAGCACTCGTGTCCGCTTGCGTGCCACGCGCTACGTACCGCATCCTGAATCGAACCGACCCACTGTCGAGTCGCACTGGCATACCGAGTGTCGCGGAGGCGAGATGGAAAATGGTTCCGGGCGTTCGGTCGAAGTCGCCCCATTTCATTCTCGTGGTGCCCTCAAGGGCTTCGTGGTCTCCGGCCGCTGGCCGAACTCGACCAAGGAGTGGGCCCAGCTTCTGATGGTCGCGGTCCGCGTCGCCTCTCTGCCCGGATTGCTCTCCACGACAACGATTTTCGGAGTCAGGGAAGAACTGCCGGACAAGCCGCACCCGGGCACCGTCGGTCTGGTCCTTGCCGAGGGCACGGTGGTCGGTGAATCCGCGGTTCCACCAGGACATTTCGCCGACCGTCAGCCGCCCGCCCTGCTGATGTTGCATCCCCCCTCGGAGACCACGCCGTCACTGCCGGAATGCACCGGTGCGGCGTCGGGGTGCGTCCTACTGCCGGGCATTCCACATCTGGGGCTGGAACACCGCGCCGCCTGGGTCGAGGCCGAGTCCGACGGCACCATCACCGGCATGGTCAGCCGAGTCGGCGTCGACCCGATCAGCCATCCGGACACGGCGATCCTGGCGATGTTGCTTGCCGCGTGAGGTTGTGAGGGCACCCGAACTTTCCGGGACGGTGCACCAAATTTATTGCTGCGGTTGGGCTTTCGTGAATCACGAGTTGCGGGCCTTGCGTCGCTGCACGTAGAGTTGGCGCCAGCGAAGGGGAGTAGCCCCCAATCGGACAATCGACATACTGGCCTGGCATCCATCGCGGGCCCGGTTGTTCGGCCGGTACAGGTATCCGGTGGGCGAGACCTTCGGCCGTTAGACCATTAGTGGTTGCCGGCCGGAGGCATCTGTACCGCCCCTGACGACAGCCACCCGATCGAGGAGTCTCGGGTGCTTGCCGCACTGGTACTGAGTTTCGCCGTCATCTTCGTCGCCGAGTTGGGCGATAAGTCGCAGCTGATGGCCATGACGTTCGCATTGCGCCATCGCTGGTGGGTGGTGCTGTCCGGCATCACCGTGGCGACCACGGCGGTACACCTGATCTCGGTCGCCGTCGGCCACTACCTCGGCGCGGCCCTGCCGACGCATCTGCTGGGCATCCTTGCCGGCGTCGCCTTCGTCTTGTTCGGTCTGTGGACGCTGCGTGGCGACAAGCTGTCCGACGACGAGGCCACCAAGGCCCAGCGCAACAGCGCACCGGCTTTCTTCGCCGTGACGTCCGCGTTCCTGCTGGCCGAGCTCGGCGACAAGACGATGCTCGCGACGATCACACTCGCCGCCGACAACGACTGGGTCGGCGTCTGGATCGGATCCACCATCGGCATGGTGGCCGCCGACGCACTGGCCATCCTCGTCGGCGCGCTGGCCGGCAAGCACCTCCCCGAGCGGTTGATCCAGCTGGGCGCGGCGGCGCTGTTCCTCGTGTTCGGCGTGTCGATGTTGATCGAGGGCGCGTTCCCGGCGACATCCGGCATCGTCATCGGGGCCATCTCGGTCGGGGTGGTCGCGCTGGCCGCGGCCGCACTGCGGGCGCTGCCGCCCCGTCTGCGCCCGGCCGTCCTGCGGCCGGCACCCGAGGTGGCACCGACTCCCGAGGACGCCCCCGAGTCCGCGACGTCGGCGGTCGGCGGTGACGGCGGCCGGGGATCGGTGTCGAAGCGTCCCGCCGAGCCGGCATAACCGCACTTACAGCAAAGCGGTTTTCGGCAACCACCCGCTACAGACGCGGTTGCTCAGGGTACTCTCAGGTTCTTGACTGAGCGAAAATCGATCGCGCGCTGTGCCAAGATGCGCCCAACCTGGCGTTTCTTTGCCTAAGGTCCCGTTCCGAGCACCTGTTCACCACGCGAATCACCCGCCTCATTGTTTGCCGCATCTCGGAAAAACCACGCGCGCGTCAATTATCTAGTAGTTTGCACTTGGTTGTCAGCGGATGTGTCGCTACGATGATCAGCAAATAAGCCAACGGAATCGACCGCTCCTGGCGCATGTGGAGGTCAAGAAGATGAGCACGACGTTCTCGGCGCGACTGAATCGCCTGTTCGACACGGTGTATCCGCCCGGCCGGGGTCCGCATACCTCCGCGGAAGTCATCGCCGCACTGAAGTCCGAGGGCATCACGATGTCGGCTCCGTACCTGTCTCAGCTGCGTTCAGGCAACCGGACGAATCCGTCATCCACCACCATGACGGCGCTTGCCAACTTCTTCCGTATCAAGCCGGCGTACTTCACCGACGACGAGTACTACGAGAAGCTCGACAAGGAACTGACCTGGCTGGCCAATATGCGTGACGAGGGTGTGCGTCGCATTGCCGCGCGTACCGTCGGGCTGTCCCCGGAGGCCCAGCAGGACATCGTGAGCAAGGTCGACGAGCTCCGCCGTCGGGAACACCTCGACGATTAGCCCGCTACTGCCCGAACGGGACAGTCGGCAACGTTAGGTTTCTTTCACAGCGCAACGGTTGGCTTGCGCTGCTCCAGCGCGCGGTACTGCCGGGCGATTTCGAGGATCCATTCCCGGTCCGAATAGCTTTCGGGCTGCCCGAGCCAGCTCATTCCGGGGAACTTGCCTTGGCCCGCGGGCCGCGCCACCCGCGGTGTGCGGCGGCCGGCATGGATCCACTTGGCGATCGCCATCGCCTGCGCGTCGGGGCTCACGCCGGTGCGCTCGACGTCGGCCAGCACGTCCACCGTTGCGCCGTCCGGCCCACCGGCGCGTAGATGCTCGGCCATGGTGGCCTCCATGTACAGCGCGTCGGAAATCAACGACAACCGCTCGGCCACCCGGAAAATCAATGGCCCACGAGGCCGTTCACCGATCCCGACCTCCGGCTGCCGTCGCTCCAGCTCGGTCAGCAGCGGATCGATGAGACGCAGTTCGCGCCGACCGCCGAACCAGTCCTCGATCGCGGGCAACAGCGATCCTGCCGCCACGATCGCCATCGCCGCGCCCAGCAGGGTAGCCGCGGTGCCCACGCCGACGAGGCGCGAGGTACCCACAGCGCGGATCAGGAAGAACGCGGTAGCCGCCACCAGCAGTGCGATGCCGACAGTGAACACGAAAAGTGCGCGACCGCGGCGGGTCCGATTGGAATGGCGCATGCCCGCCCACAGCACCAGCGTGAAGGCCAGCATCACGTACAGCAGCGGTAACAGCCACGGCAGCGAGGTATTGGTCGACCCGAGGTTGCGCCGCAGATATTCCTCCGGCGACATCTCCGGCTGCTGACCGGACAGGAAGAACAGCACCAGGCTGGCAATACCGATCACCGCGGCCACCGCGTACTGGGCGGTGGCGATCCGGCGGATCGCTGCGGGGCTGCGGGTCGAGGCGACGCTGGTGATCATCACGCAGCTGCCCGCCGCGCAGCCGATCAGCGCAAGCTGGCTCAGCCCGATGGAGATGTTGGACCAGTGCAGGGCGCTGTCGATCAACAGGGTCAGCGGAGGCCAGTTCAACGCGGCGACCGCGGCCAGGCTGCCCAGGGCGAGGATCATGGCGGAGCTGACCACCGATTGTTTGTTGACCAGTGCCCACCCGATGCGCAGGCCGGTGGCCATCCCGAGCAGACCGGCGATCAACCAGACGATCAACCAAACGCCTCTCCGAGGCGAACCTGCACGATCGACGACCGATCCGACGGTGAGCGGCCCAGGCGGTACAGCAGCAGAGCGGCGAAATCCTCGGCCTCCTGCTCGATGTCCTCTCCCCCGGGACCCATGCATCCTGTGCGCTGGTTGAGCATGTAGCCGATGAGATCGTCGCTGGCCAACTCGGCGACGTCGCGGGCGGCTTCGGTGACCGGAATGCCGTAGTGCCCGAGTACGAGATGGCCGAGTTCGTGGGCCAGCGTGCGGTCCCAGGTGGGCAGGCCGTTCTGGATCATGAACACGTCGTGATCGGCGTATTGGCGCCACTGACCGCACACGCCGGCAGGTAGGTCGGCCATCGTGACCTCGATCGGACGGCCGCGGTCGGCGCTGACGGCCGCCACCAACCGGGTCAGGGAGATCTCCCCCTGGCGGGGCGCAAGGTCAAGGACGTCGTTGACCGCAGTCGTGACGCGGCGACTGGCCGACATCTCGTCCCCCTTCCCCGACGGCGGGTTGCGATGCGAACTGCGCTACTGCATGAACCGCGTCGTCCCGGCGGCCCGTACGAGATGGCCGGCCTTCGCTTGGCGGTATCCGAGAAATCCGCCGAGTCCGGTCAGAGCGAGGAGCCCGGCGAAACCGGGTAAGGCTACCGCCGCGACCTCGCCGATCTTGGCATCTTGGAGGTATTTCGGATAGCCAACCCTAGACGACGGCGGCACTTCTGTACCGGCTCCCGTGGACGTGGCGGGTGGCCGTTCACGCGTCGACGGGGATTCCCTCCCGGGCCCGCTTCGCGGGGCCGGCTCGGAACCCGGACCGACCGGACGCAGCGGCACCTCGAGTACCGGAGGCAGTCCGATCAACGGGGGCATCGTGATGGGTGGCGGTGTCAATCCGCTCGACCCCACCGCGCCGCTCTCGGCGCTGACCACGGGTGGCTCCCCCGGCTCGCCCGGCTCCCCGGGCGGCGGAATCGTCCGCGGCGCGGCGTCGATCAGGCCGCCGCTGCCGCCACCACCGCCACCGGCCTCGGGCGGCGGTGCGATACGCGCACTCGGCGGCGCCTCGACGCCGACACCGTCCCCTACTGCGGCCCGCGGCCAATGCAACGGCGGCAGCGGAGGTAGCGGCGGGAGCACGATCGGCGGGAAATGCGGGAACGGCAGACACGGCCAGCTCGACGGCCCACCGGGATCGCCGGGATGCCAACCGCCGCCGGGAATTTGGCCGGCCGGTGCAAGAACCCGGCGGGGGGCGCTCGCAATGCCGCCGTCCGGCCGGTCGATGCCCGAGCTGGTGCCGCTGCCGCGCGGCTTGTGCGGTCCGTTGTGTCCACGGCCGCTGTCCCGCTTGCCGTTCGGCGAGGTGTTGCTGTCCGGGCCGGGCGCAGCCCCTTGCTCGCCGTCGCTGCTACCGACCGTGCCGGGGCTGGCGGTGGCCGGCGTCGCCGCGAACACGGCTCCACCACCGCAGAGCAAACCGCACGCGATCACCCAGCTAATCGCTGCGGCACCCATCGGCGAGCGGGTCACGACGTTCCTCGAGTTAGCGGCGCAGGTCGGCGCCGCGTCGGACGGTTCGGGATCATTGTGGCATATCCGCAGGTCGTGATAGGCCCCGTTGAGCCGGGCGATAGGGTTAGCTGACCCGATCGCGAGCGCGTCTCGCCGATCGCCGACGACCTACTCGGGAGGCATCAGGTATGGGCCTGTTCACCAAGCGCAAAAGCCGTGCGACGCGCCGCGCGGAGGCTCGTGCGATCAAGGCCCGCGCCAAGCTCGAGGCCAAGCTGTCGGCCCGCAACGAGGTCCGCCGCATCAAGGCCGCCGAGCGCTCCGAGAACAAGGTGCTCAAGGCGCAGCTGAAGGCCGCCCGTGACTCCGACCGGGCGGCGGTGAAAGTCGCCGAGGCGCAACTAAAGGCGGTCCGCGAGGGCAAACTTCTGTCGCCCACTCGGGTGCGGCGGGCGCTGACGGTGTCCCGGCTGCTCGCCCCGGTCATCGTCCCGGTGGCCTACCGCGCCGCGATCGCTGCCCGCGGCATCATCGATGAGCGGCGCGCCGACCGTCTCGGCGTCCCGCTGAGTCAGCTCGGGCAGTTCTCCGGTCAGGGCGGCCAGTTGTCGGCCCGCATCGCCGGCGCGGAGAACTCGCTGCGGATGGTTGCCGAGAAGAAGCCCAAGGACGCCGAGACCAAGCAGTTCGTCGCCGCGATGACCGAACGGCTCAACGCCCTGTCGGCGGCCATCCCGGCCGCCGAGAACATGCCGGGCCAACGCCGCCGCGATGCTCACGCCGCGATCGCCGAACAACTCGACGGAATCGACGCCGATCTGATGGCGCGCCTCGGCGTGCTGTGATGGCACTCCATCGGGTGGTGACCCGTGGGACGGCCCTGGCCGCGCTGCTGACCCTGAGCTCGTGGACAGTCGCGGCGACCGCCGGCGCGCACGTTCATGTCAACGCCGATCACGCCGTGCGTGACGACTACGCACTGGTGACCTTCCAGGTCCCCAACGAATCCGAAAAAGGCGTTCCGACAACAAAAATCACGATCACACTGCCCAACGTCTCATCGGCGAGCACCGATGTGATGGCAGGCTGGACCGCGACCCTGGACCGCGACCCGGCCAGCGGCGCCTATCGATCCGTGACGTTCACCGCGACGCCCAACGCGGGTATCGGCGTCAGTCAGTTCGAACTGTTTCCGGTGTCGATCAAACTGCCCGACGCCGATTCGGTGTCGTTCCCGGTGACGCAGACCTACGCCGACGGCACGAAAGTCAACTGGGACCAGCCACCGCTGCCCGGGGCGGCGAGCCCGAATATCCGGCCCCGGTCTTGCCACTGACCGCCGGCCCGCACGAGCCGGAGGAGTACCACGCGACGCCACCCGGGACCGCGAGTCCCTCGGTGAGCGCCGCGCCGGCAGCCGACGCGCAAGCCCCGACACATAGCGGCGCCGACAACACCGCGCGGGCACTGGCCGGCGGTGCGCTGCTGGTGGCGGCGATCGGCGTCGGCGTCGCATTGGCCCGCCGGCGAACATGACCGCGTTGCGGCGGTTGGTCGCCACGGCGTTGCTGATCACCGCGATGGCGGTAGGCGGAACGGCCGTTGCCTGGGCACACGCCGTGCGGGTGTCCGCCGACCCGGCACCGGATGCGGCGCTGTCCACGGCACCGACGCGCATCAGTGCCACCTTCAATGAGCAGCTGCAGAGCGATTTCGCCGCGATGACCGTGGTGGGCCCCGACGGAAACCTGTGGTCCGACGGGACCCCGCAGGTGCAGGGCGCCACGGTCAGCGTCGGGGTGCGCCCACTCGGCCCGGCCGGGTCCTACACCGTGAACTACCGGGTGACCTCGGCAGACGGTCACGTGGTGTCCGGTTCCTGGGCGTTCACCATGACCGTCGCGGGCAGCGGCTCACCGGGCCCGTCGGCGACGGCGTCGACACCATCTGCAGACCGCGCGCTGCCGGTCTGGCCGTTCATCGTCGGTGCCGTGGCGGTCATCGCCCTCGGGTTGATCTGGTCGCGGCTTCGCCGAACGTGACCCTGGCATGATGGGTGCCACTGCCGGCGACGAGTTAGTGAAGAGGAGCGCACCTGATGGCAGACGCGCAGGACCTGCCCGACGAGGGTCGCGACGCCACGCCGCCGGGGCCGCCGGCGCCGGCAACGCCCCCCGCCAAAAAAGCGCCGGCCAAAAAAGCGCAGGCCAAGAAGGCTGTGAAGAAGGCACCGGCCAAGAAGGCGCCCGCGAAGGCCGCCGAGCCGGCCAAGAAGGCACCGGCGAAAAAGGCACCGGCGAAGAAGGTGGCGCCACCACCACCGGTTGCCGAGCCCGCTGCGACTGCCTCGGACAACGGCTCTGCGCCGCTGACTGAGGGCGCCCGGGCGGCGGCCTACAACGCCAAATCGTCGGTCGAGCAGGCCACCGACCCGGTCTCCACCCCGGCGATCGTGCCGGCGCCGGAACCCTCGCGCTCCCCGCTGCCGTTCGCGGTGGCCTTCGCGGCGGCGGTGCTGATCGCTCTGCTGGTGCGCCGGCTGCGCCAGCGGAACGCGGAGTGAGCGTGGCGGTCACCTTCCGTCCGACCGCCGATCTCGTCGACGACATCGGCCCGGACGTCCGCAGCTGCGATGTGCAGTTCCGGCAGTTCGGCGCTCGCACCGAATTCGCCGGACCGATCAGCACGGTGCGCTGCTTCGAAGACAATGCGCTGCTGAAGTCGGTGCTCTCCGAACCCGGTGACGGCCGGGTCCTGGTGATCGACGGCGATGCCTCGGTGCACACCGCGCTCGTCGGGGACGTGATCGCCGAGCTGGGCCGCTCCAACGGCTGGGCCGGGCTCATCGTGCACGGCGCGGTCCGCGACGCATCGACCCTGCGGACTCTCGAGATCGGCATCAAGGCACTGGGTACCAATCCCCGGAAGAGCACCAAGACCGGCGACGGCGAGCGTGATGTTCCGGTCAGCTTCGGCGGCGTCACCTTCACGCCGGGCGACATCGCCTACAGTGACGACGACGGAATCGTCGTCACCGCTGCGAGCTAAACCCCTACTGCGACACGGTTTTTGGTGAAGCTCAGCGCTTCGTCGGCGACCTTGCCGTGCCGGATCAGCCGCAGGTCCAGCAGGTAATTCTGCTTGAGCCGCCACGGTGCGCGGGAGCCGGCCTTGGGGAGCCGGTCGAGTGCGCGCAACACGTAGCCCGGCGTGAAGTCCATCAGCGGGCGTTCCTCGATATCGGCCGACGGCTGACTGGGAGCAACTCGGTCATATCCGTTGGCGTCCATGTAATTGAGGACGCGGCATACGAATTCGGACACCAGGTCGGCCTTCAGCGTCCAGGACGCATTGGTGTAGCCGATGGTGAACGCCATATTGGGCACGCCGGAGAGCATCATGCCCTTGTAGGCCATCGTGGTGTTGAGGTCCAGCGCCTTGAGGTCCATGGCGATCTCGGCGCCGCCGAACAACTGGAGGTTCAAACCGGTTGCTGTCACGATGATGTCGGCCGCCAGCTCTTGGCCGGAGGCGAGCTTGATTCCCGTAGCCGTGAAGCGCTCGATGGTGTCGGTGACCACCTCTGCCCGGCCCTTGCGGATCGTGCGGAACAGATCGCCGTTGGGCGCCAAGCACAGTCGCTCGTCCCACACGCGGTAGCTCGGCCCGAAGTGCTTGTTCACGTCGTAGCCTTCGGGCAACCGGCGCTGCGCCATCGTCATCAACTGCTTGCGCATGAAGTTGGGGAACCGCCGGGCCAGCCGGTACTGCATGGACTGGAACACGATGCTCTTCCACCGGTTGGCGACATAGGCGGGTTTGGCGGGCAGCAGCTTGTTCATCCGTACCGCGAACGGGTCGACGTCGGGCAGCGACCCGATGTAGGTCGGTGAACGCTGCAGCATCGTGACGTGTTCGGCGCCCGAATTGGCAAGGGCTGGAATGAGAGTCACGGCGGTCGCGCCGCTGCCGATGACGACGATCCGCTTGCCGGTGTAATCCAGATCCTCAGGCCAGTGCTGCGGATGGACGATGGTCCCGGTGAACTCGTCGGAGCCGGGGAACTGCGGCGAGTAGCCCTCGTCGTAGTTGTAGTAGCCGCTGCAGGCGAACAGGAACGAACACGTGATGTCTTTCTGCTCGCCATCCGCTTCGACCCGGACCGTCCACAGGTTGTCGGCGCTGGACCACTCGGCGCGGAGCACGCGGTTTCGGAATCGGATGTGCTTGTCGATGCCGTACTCGCGCACCGTGTCCTTGAGATAAGACATGATCGACGGCCCGTCGGCGATCGACTTCTCCGACGTCCACGGCTTGAACCGGAAGCCCAGGGTGAACATGTCGGAATCCGACCGGATGCCCGGGTACTTGAACAGGTCCCATGTGCCGCCGAGATTCTCCCGGCGCTCCAGCATCAGAAAGCTCTTGCCCGGGCAGCGGTCCTTCAGGTGCCAGGCCGCGCTGATGCCGGAGATGCCGGCGCCCACGATCATCACATCGACGTGTTCAGTCATGGCGGCGACGTTATCAACACCGTGTTGAATAGGTCAACACTCTGTCGAGAAAATCAACACGTTGTAAAGTACAGCTCGTGCCAGCTGTCAGCCCGGCCCGCGTTCGCGGGCGCCGCGCCACCCGCCCGTCCGGCGACGATCGCGAAGCGGCCATCCTGCGCACGCTCGAGGAGATGCTCACCGAACGGCCGTTCGCCGAGATCTCCGTGGACGAACTCGCCAAAGGCGCCGGCTTGTCCCGGCCGACGTTCTACTTCTACTTCGCCTCCAAGGACGCGGTGCTCGTGCGGCTGTTCACCCGGGCGATCACCGCCTCCGGCCCCGAGCAGCAGCAGAGCGCCGACGTCCCCGGGCAGCGCCGGCAGGCCTGGCGTGACGGCATCTACGCCTTCTTCGATTCGCTGCGCCCGCACCGGGCGGTGGTACTCGCCGGGCTCGGGGTCATGGCCACCAACACCGAACTCCGGGAGGTGTGGTCGGCATTCATGACCGGCTGGATCGACTACACGGCGGCGCTGATCACCCGGGAGCGGGAGCGTGGTGCCGCACCCGACACCGTCCCGGCACGGGACCTGGCGACGGCTCTGAACCTGATGAACGAACGGGTCGTGGTCGCCGCCCAGGGCAGCCGGCAGCCCACGCTGGCGGAGGATGCCGCCCTGGAAACCGTCGTCCACATCTGGATCACCAGCATTTACGGCGGGGCACCGGACTCGGTTTGATTCCGGCTTCGCATATTCGAATTCGCCGTCCGAGCGGCTGGCCCTAGTCTGTCGGCATGTCGGAGCCACACCCATCGAGGGGTGCCACGGTTGGCAAGCTCGCGTTGTACTGCCTGCTGGCCGGCGTGTTGGTGGCGGCCATGCTGTTTCCGCTGGCCGGCGGCGCGGGCATCGTGGTGAACCACGCCTCCGATGTGGCGGCGCAGGATTCCGAGCAGTTGATGGAGGGCGAGGTGCCCACGGTCTCCACCATGGTGGACGCCGCCGGGAACCCGATCGCCTGGATCTATGCGCAGCGCCGGTGGCCGGTGCCCACCGACCGGATCGCCGACACGATGAAGCTGGCGATCGTCTCGATCGAGGACAAACGCTTCGCCGATCACAACGGCGTCGACGTCCAGGGGACTCTGACCGGTCTGGTCGGCTACCTCCGGGGCGACCTCGACACCCGGGGCGGGTCGACGATCGAGCAGCAGTACATCAAGAACTACAACCTCTTGGTCAACGCCCAGACCGACGCCGAGCGGCGGGCGGCCGTCGAGACGACTCCGGCGCGCAAGCTGCGCGAGATCCGGATGGCGCTGGCCCTGGACCGGGCGATCTCCAAGCCCGAGATCCTCACCAGGTACCTCAACCTCGTCTACTTCGGCAACGGCGCGTACGGGGTACAGGACGCGGCCAAGACGTACTTCGGGATCAACTCGACGGACCTGAACTGGCAGCAGGCCGCGCTGCTGGCCGGCATCGTGCAGTCGACCAACGCGCTGAACCCCTACACCAACCCCGAGGCCGCGCTGGCCCGCCGCAACGTCGTCCTCGACACGATGATCGAGAATCTGCCGGACCGGGCCGAGGAGCTGCGCGCCGCCCGGCAGGCGCCGCTGGGCATCCTGCCGCAGCCGAACTCGCTGCCGCAGGGCTGTATTGCCGCCGGCGACCGCGGCTTCTTCTGCGACTACGTGCTGCAGTATCTGGCGCGTGCGGGTCTGTCCAAGGACGACGTGGCACGCAACGGCTACCTGATCCGCACCACCTTGGACCCGAAAGTCCAGAACAGCGTGAAGAAGGCGATCGACACCGTCGCGAGCCCGCAACTCGACGGCGTGGCCAGCGTGATGTCGGTGATCGCGCCGGGCAAGACCACTCACAAGGTGCTCGCCATGGGCGACAACCGCAACTACGGTCTGCAGCTCGATGCCGGTCAGACCGTCCAGCCGCAGCCGTTCTCGCTTGCCGGTGACGGCGCCGGATCGATCTTCAAGATCTTCACCACGGCCGCCGCCATGGAGATGGGCATGGGGACCAACGCCCAACTCGACGTTCCGGCGCAGTTTCAGGGAAAAGGCCTGGGCAGCAGTAACACCCCGGGTTGCCCCAAGGAGACCTGGTGCGTGAAGAACGCCGGCAACTACCGCAGCCCGATGAGCGTGACAGATGCGCTGGCGCAATCGCCCAACACCGCGTTCGCGCGATTGATCGGCCAGGTCGGGGTGCAGCGCGCGGTGGACATGGCGGTCAAGCTGGGGCTGCGGTCCTACGCCGAGCCGGGCACGGCGCGCGCATACCAACCGGACAGCAACGAGAGCCTGGCTGATTTCATCAAGCGCCAGAACCTCGGCTCGTTCACGCTGGGCCCGTTCGAGCTCAATGCCCTCGAATTGTCCAATGTGGCAGCCACATTGGCGTCGGGGGGCATGTGGTGCCCACCCAGTCCGGTCGACAAGATCTTCGATCGGCACGGCCGCGAGGTGGCCGTGGAGACGCAGGCCTGCGAGCAGGCGGTTCCGGAGGGCCTGGCCAACACGCTGGCCAACGCCTTGTCCAAGGACTCCACCGGCGGCACCGCGGCCGGTTCGGCCGGCTCGGTCGGCTGGAGCCTGCCGATGTCGGGCAAGACCGGCACCACCGAATCACACCGCTCCTCAGGCTTTCTCGGCTTCACCAATCAATACGCCGCCGCCAACTACATCTTCGACGACTCCACCAATCCCGGTGGACTGTGCTCGTTTCCGTTGCGCAAGTGCGGATACGGCAACCTGTACGGCGGCAATGAGCCCGCGCGCACCTGGTTCCTGGCAATGAAGCCGGTCGCCGAGGACTTCGGCCCGATCGCGCTACCGCCCACTGACAAGCGTTACGTCGAGGGTGGGCCGGGCAGCTCGGTGCCCAGTGTGACCGGCCTGAGCTTTGAAGCTGCGCGGAAACGCTTGCGGGAGGCCGGTTTCCAGGTCGCCGATCTCCCCACCCCGGTCAACAGCTTCTCGTCGCGGGGTGCGGTCGTGGGGACCACTCCGTCGGGCAAGACCATCCCGGGCTCGATCATCACCATCAATACCAGTAACGGCATACCGCCCGCGCCGCCGCCGGATCTGGCCCCTCCGCCGCCTCCCCCACCGCCGGACGCCCCGCCGCCGGACGTCAACGTGATCAACATTCCGGGCCTGCCGCCGATCACGCTGCCGATGTGGCCGCCACCGGCACCGCCACCACCCCCGGCGCCGGAACCCCCGCCACCGCCACCCCCGCCGCCCGCACCTGAGCCGCCGCCCCCACCGCCGGCCGACGGGCCCGCCCCTCCGTAGGCAGTTGTCGGACCGGCATGCGAACATATGTTCGTGTCCGGCGGCCGGGCGACCATCCTGCACGCTGATCTCGACTCGTTCTACGCCTCGGTCGAGCAGCGCGATGACCCGACGCTGCGTGGTCGTCCGGTGATCGTCGGCGGCGGCGTCGTGCTGGCCGCCAGCTATGAGGCCAAGGCCTACGGGGTGCGCACCGCGATGGGCGGCCACCAGGCCCGTCGGCTGTGCCCCGCGGCCGTGGTCGTTCCGCCCCGGATGTCCGCTTACAGCCAGGCCAGCGACGACGTCTTCGCGGTGTTCCGCGACACCACGCCGCTGGTGGAACCGCTCTCGGTGGACGAGGCATTCCTCGATGTCGCCGGGCTGCAGCGGCTGTCCGGCGACCCGGTGCAGATCGGCGCGCGGCTGCGGGAGGAGGTTCGCGACCGGGTCGGACTACCGATTACGGTCGGCATCGCGCGCACCAAGTTCCTGGCCAAGGTCGCCAGCCAGGAAGCCAAGCCGGACGGGCTGCTGCTGGTGCCACCCGAGCGGGAGCTGGAATTCCTGCACCCGCTGCCGGTGCGCAGGCTGTGGGGGTGGGACCCAAGACGGCCGACAAGTTGCGCGCGTACGGCATCGAGACCGTCGCCCAGGTCGCCGAGCTCGGGGAGTCGATGCTGGCGTCGATGGTCGGCCCGGCGATGGGCAGGCAGCTGTATTCGCTGTCGCGCAACATCGATCAGCGCCGGGTCGACACCAGCCGTAGTCGCCGCTCGGTGGGCGCACAACGCGCACTGGGCCGGCGCCGGATCACCCCTGCCGAACTCGACGCCGTGGTGATCGGCCTGGTGGACCGGATCACCCGCCGGATGCGCTCAGCGCAGCGCACCGGCCGAACGGTGGTGCTGCGCTTACGGTTTGACGACTTCACCCGTGTCACCCGCTCCCACACCATGGCCAGAGCCACCGGGTCCACCGCACCTATCCTGGCCGCGGCACGCGATCTGGTCGCTGCCGCCGAGCCGTTGATCGCCGAGCGCGGCATCACGTTGATCGGCTTTGCCGTCAGCAATATCGACCCGGTTGGCGCTCAGCAGCTGGAGCTTCCGCTCGACGGCGGGCGTCCGGAGACACTGGACCTCGACGCGGCGGTCGACCGCGTCCGGCGGCGGTATGGCAACGCGGTGCTCACTCGCGGTGTGCTCGTCGGACGGGATCCGGGTCTGGAGATGCCGCACCTGCCGGACTAGCCGGCGGGGTGCCATCCGCGCATCGCCGCATCCATCTGGTCATCCTCGAGTGCGCCGACCGGCAACGGCTGTTGGCCGTCCCGGTTGCGCATCCCCTCGAGCAACAGCGCCACGTACCGCCGCCACAGTTCGGGCTCGACCTGGCCGGCCCATTCGCTGACCGTGCCGGCGAGCATGCTCAGGATCGGCATGTCGGTCGGTTCGGCATCGCGACGCAGATAACCGTCATCCCGAGCGCGCTCGACCAGCTTCGAGATCGGCGGGGTCAGGCGCAGCCGCGCGCATTCGACCCCTTGGCCGCCGTAGGCCGAGCTGTAGACCATTTGGCGCAGACCACGATCGGTCGCCGTCAACTCACACAGCTGCTCGACGAACCATACAAAGCCGTCCCACGAATTCTCGTGTTGGGCAGCTGTTTCCGCGAGGCAGACCGCTTGGTCGATACCGTCGGCGAAGATCGCCTCGAGCAGTTCCTCCTTGGTGGCGAACCGCCGGTACACCGTGCCCACCCCAACGCCTGCATGGTGCGCAATGTCATTGAGCGTCGCTTCCAGGCCCCGGACAGCGAACAATTCACGGGCGGCCTGAACAATCCGCTGCCGGTTGAGCTCAGCATCTTTGCGCAGCCCACGGCACGGTTTGTCAATCATTCGCCCGAGTTTAGTGATGTGCCTAACGTATGCCAATAACCGGATTGACTCTATCCACTTATCCGCTTAGATTGCCTACCTAGATCGCGAGCGTCGGATGACCTGCGGCTGTCACAGGAAGGCCTGGGCCTTGATTGCTTTCGTCAAACGGGTCTGGTTGCCCACCCTCATGGTGGTGGCCGTCGTGGTCGGAATCGCAAGCGTGAGCCAGCTTCGGTCGGTGTTCGGTTCCGACGGAGCTGTGATCACGCCGGTGGGGTCCGACACGGCTGCCAAGTTCAATCCGAAGGTCGTCGTCTACGAAGTCTTCGGGACCGGCACGACCGCGGTGGTCAATTACACCGACCTCAACGGATTGCCCCAGCGGACAGGTGAAGTCAGCCTCCCCTGGTCACTGCGGCTTGAGACGACAGTGCCCTCCGTCATGCCGAATCTGTTGGTCCAGGGCGACGGTCAATCGATCGGCTGCCGCGTGCTCGTCGACGACAAGGTCAAAGACGAAAGGACGGCGCAGGGAGTGAACGCCGCGACGTACTGCTTGGTGAAGGCCGCATGAGCGCCAACCTCGACGATGCTCCGACCGACGCCATCCCGTCGGCCCGGCACGCCAAACGCCCTGCGCTGCCACGGTTTATCCGCACCTTTGCGATCCCGATCGTGCTGGCGTGGGTCGTCCTGATCGGAATCCTCGCCACGACCGTGCCGCAGCTCGCCGAGGTCGGCAAGATGCGCGCGGTGTCGATGAGCCCCAACGACGCCCCATCGCTCATCGCGACCAAACGGGTCGGCGAAGTGTTCCACGAGTACAACACCAGCAGTTCGGTGATGATTGTGCTCGAAGGTGAGCAGCCATTGGGACCCGACGCTCACACGTTCTACGACCAGATGGTCCGGGCCCTGCGTGCCGACACCAAGCACGTGCAGCATGTCCAGGACTTCTGGGGTGACACGCTGACGGCGGCCGGCGCCCAAAGTATCGATGGCAAAGCGGCTTACGTCCAGGTGTACATCAGCGGCGACCAGGGCGAGACACTCGCCAACGAATCGGTGGAAGCCGTCCGCAACATCGTCGCCGGTACCCCGGCGCCGCCCGGAGTCAAGGCCTATGTGGCGGGTCCGTCGGCGACGACGACAGACCAGAGCGCCGTCGGCGACGCCAGCATGGAGACCATCGAGGCACTGACCTTCGGCGTGATCACGATCATGCTGCTGTTGATATACCGGTCATTGGTCACCACGGTGATCACGCTGGGCATGGTCGTGGTCGGCCTGCTCGCATCGACGGGCGCCGTCGCGTTCCTCGGCTATCACAATGTGTTCGGACTGACGACCTTCGCCACGAATATGGTTGTCACACTTGCCATCGCGGCAGCGACCGATTATGCGATCTTCATGATCGGTCGATATCAAGAGGCGCGGCGCAAGGGCAAAGATCGCGAATCGGCTTATTACGACATGTACCACGGCACCGCACACGTGGTGCTGGCCTCGGGCATGACGATCGCCGGGGCCACCCTGTGCCTGCACTTCACCCGGTTGCCGTACTTCCAGACCATGGGCATTCCGTTGGCGGTCGGCATGACCGTCGTTGTGGCGGCCGGCCTGACGCTGGGTCCTGCGGTCATCTCGATCGTCAGCCGATTCGGTCGGGTGCTGGAACCAAAGGGCAAGAGCAAGTCTCGTGGCTGGCGCCGAGTGGGTGCCGCGACGGTCCGGTGGCCTGGTGCCGTGCTGGTGTCCGCCGTGGTGCTGTGCCTGGTCGGGCTGCTTGCTCTGCCGGGGTACCACACCACCTACAACGACCGTATCTATCTGCCCGGTGACATCCCCGCCAATGTCGGGCAGGCGGCCGCGGACCGGCACTTCTCCGAAGCCAAGATGAACCCTGAGCTCGTCATGGTGGAGGCCGACCACGATCTGCGAAATCCCGCTGATTTCTTGGTGATCGAGAAGATCGCCAAGGCGATGTCCCGGGTGAACGGCATCGCACAGGTCACCACCATCACGCGACCCGACGGCAAGCCGATCGAGCACGCCTCGCTGGCCTACACGATGAGTCAAAGCGGCACAGGGCAACTCATGAACAACGACTACCAGCAGACGATCCTGGAGAACACGCTCAAGCAGGCCAACGACATGCAGGTCACCATCGACTCGATGACCAAGATGCAGGGGATCACGTTGGAGCTGGCCGACGTGACCCGCCGGATGGCCGACAAGATGAAGAAGACGTCGATGACCATCAGTGAGGTGCGTGATCATCTTGCCGATTTCGACGACCAGTTCCGCCCGTTGCGCAACTACTTCTACTGGGAACCCCACTGCTTCGACATCCCGATGTGCTGGTCGTTGCGTTCGGTTTTCGACAGCCTCGACGGCATCGGCACCATGTCCGACGATTTCCAGGACCTGATTCCCGACCTCGATCGGATGGCCGAACTCACGCCGCAGATGGCGGCGCTGATGCCGGCGATGATCCAGACGATGCAGAACCAGAAGCAGATGATGCTCAACCAGTATCAGGCGCAGAAGGCCCAGCAGGATCAGAACATCGCCCAGCAGCAGAACGCGACCGCGATGGGTCAGGCCTTCGACGCCGCGCGCAACGACGACACGTTCTACCTACCGCCAGAGGCGTTCGGAACAGCCGACTTTCAACGAGGTATGAAGCTGTTCCTCTCCCCCGACGGTCATGCGGTGAGATTCACGGTGAATCACCAGGGCGACCCGCTCAGTGAACAGGGCACCTCGCACATCGACCCGTTGCGCACCGCCGCCGTCGACGCGATCAAGGGCACGCCACTGGAGGGGTCGACGGTCTACGTCGGCGGCAGCGCCTCGATGAACAAGGACATGCAACTCGGCGCCGACTATGACCTGCTCATCGCAGCGGTGGCCTCGCTGATCCTGATCTTCCTGATCATGGTGGTGTTGACCCGGGCGGTGGCTGCCGCAGCGGTCATCGTCGGCACGGTCGTGCTGAGTCTTGGCACCTCCTTTGGCCTTTCGGTCCTGCTGTGGCAACACCTGATCGGTATTCCGCTGCACTGGATGGTGCTGCCGATGTCGGTCATCGTGCTGCTCGCGGTCGGCGCCGACTACAACCTGTTGCTGGTGTCCCGGATGAAGGAGGAATTCCACGCCGGGCTCAAGACCGGAATCATCCGTTCGATGGCGGGAACAGGGTCGGTGGTGACATCGGCGGGCCTGGTGTTCGCCTTCACGATGATCTCGATGGCGGTCAGCGACATGATCGTCATCGGCCAGGTGGGTACGACGATCGGTCTCGGCCTGCTGTTCGACACCTTGGTGGTGCGGTCACTGATGACACCTTCGCTGGCGGCGCTGCTCGGTCGCTGGTTCTGGTGGCCGCAGCGGGTCCGCCCGCGGCCGGTGCCGCAACCATGGCCGAGCCGAAAGCGCGAGCTGGCGCCGGTCGGCAGTTAGCTTGCGGCCCAACCCAACAGCTTCTCGACCGGCCAGGTGTTGACGATCCGCTCGATGGGAACGTCGCTGTCGACGGCGCGCTGCGCACCGTAGCCGAGGAAGTCCAGCTGGCCAGGGGCGTGGGCGTCGGTGTCGATCGAGAAATCGCAGCCGATGTCCAGCGCTAGTTTCAGCAGCCGGGTCGGCGGGTCGCGACGCTCGGGCCGCGAGTTGATCTCCACGGCGGTGTTGTTGTCCCGGCACGCGGTGAACACCTTCTCCGCGTCGAACTTCGACTCCGGCCGCAGGCCGCGGTTGCCGGTGACCAGCCGCCCAGTGCAGTGGCCGAGGACGTTGACCCGCGAGTTGGTCACCGCGCGGACCATCCGTCGCGTCATCGACGGTTCGTCCATGGCCAGCTTCGAATGCACGCTGGCGACAACGACGTCGAGGCGGTCCAGCAGCTCGGGCTCCTGGTCCAGCGTCCCGTCATCGAGGATGTCGACCTCGATGCCGGTGAGGATCCGGAACGGCGCCATCGTCTCCCGCAGCTCGTCGATGACGTCGAGCTGATGGCGCAGCCGGTCCGGCGAGAGCCCGTTGGCGATGGTCAGTCGCGGCGAATGGTCGGTCAGCACGCAGTACTCGTGGCCGAGCGCTGCTGCCGCCGCCATCATCTCCGGGATCGGAGCCGACCCGTCCGACCAATTGGAATGCAGGTGCAGATCGCCTCGCAGAGCAGCTCGGATATCGCCGCCACCGAGGTCCTCGGCCGAGTCGCGCAACTCGACCAGCACGTCGGGTTCCTGGCCGGCCCAGGCCTGCGCAATCACCTTTGCCGTCTTCGGTCCGATGCCGGGAAGGCTCTGCCAGCTGTTGGCGCGGCCGTGCCGGTCGCGGGTCTGCTCGTCCAGTGCCTCGACGATGTCGGCGGCCTTGCGATACGCCATCACCCGCCGGGAATCCTCCCGCGCACGGTCCTTGTAGTACGCGATCTCGCGTAGCGCGGCCACCGGATCCATGGCTCCAGTGTGCCCGCGCGCACGACCCGTTGTGGCCGGCGAGCCCATCCGCGCTATGCTGATTGAGCTTTTGCTCAATCCATCAAGTCATCAATAAGAGGCCCATTGTGCCCAGCAGCTTTCCCGGCGGCGACGAGCGGCCGCTTTATGAGATCAAGGCCAACCTCTTCAAGGCGCTCGCGCACCCCGCGCGTATTCGCGTGCTGGAGATTCTGTCTGCGAATGACCGGCCGACCCCGGTCAGCGAAATCCTCGCGGCCACCGAGATCGAACCGACGCTGCTGTCGCAGCACCTCGCAGTCCTCAAACGCCATCACGTGGTGTCGGCGGAGAGGACTCGCAACGCCGTGCACTACGAGCTCGCGCACCCGTCGATCCGGGACCTGCTCGTGTCTGCGCGCGGCTTTCTTGCCGACACCCTCAAGGCCCGCCATGAGCAGCTGTCGGCCTTCGACGCGCTACCTCCGGTGGGAAATCCACAGTGATCACCAAGGCCGCCGGTCAGCTGTCGCGGCTGCTGCCACATCTGAGTGATTACGCCGACCTGCCCCGGTCGTGGCGTCGCGACATCCTCGCCGGGATCACGGTCGGTGTGGTGGCCCTGCCGCTGGCGTTGGCGTTCGGCATCAGTTCCGGAGTCGGGGCGGCCGCCGGATTGATCACGGCGGTGATCGCGGGAGTGGTCGCCGCGATATTCGGCGGATCGCATGTCCAGGTGTCGGGGCCGACAGGAGCCATGGCGGTGGTGCTCGCGCCGATCGTGGTCCAACACGGTGTCGGTAGCGTCGCGCTGGTCACGGTCCTGGCCGGGGTGATCGTGCTGACCGCCGGGATAACCGGGCTGGGCCGCGCGGTCACGTTCATCCCCTGGCCGGTGATCGAGGGCTTCACGCTCGGCATCGCGGCGATCATCTTTCTGCAGCAGGTGCCCGCGGCGTTCGGTGTCGCGGCTCCCGGCGGGCAACGCACGCTGGTCGCCGCCTGGACGGTCGTCAGCCAGGCCGATTGGTCGTCGGCGTGGCGCACCCTGGCCGTGGTGGCATTCGTCGCCGCGGTCATGGTCGGCCTGCCCCGGGTGCATCGCGCAATTCCCGAGTCGCTGACCGCCGTCGTCGTCAGCACCCTGCTCGTCGTTGCTTTCCACTTCCCGGTCGGCACGATCGGGAGCCTGCCGGCGCATCTGCCTGCACCGCTGATACCGCACGCCGACCCCGCGGCACTGCGCACACTGCTCGGCGCCGCGGTGGCCATCGCAGCGCTCGCCGCCATCGAATCGCTGCTGTCGGCGCGGGTGGCGGCGACCATGTCGCCCACCGGCCCCTACGACCCGGACCGCGAACTCGTCGGTCAGGGTCTGGCGTCGATGGCGTCCGGCCTCTTCGGCGGAATGCCGGCCACCGGCGCGATCGCCCGTACCGCGGTGAACGTGCGGTCAGGGGCTCGTACCCGGCTGTCGGCCATCGTGCACTCGCTGTTGTTGCTGGGCGTCGTCTATCTGGCCACCGGCCCGGTCGCGACGATTCCGTTGTCCGCCTTGGCCGGTGTGCTGATGGTGACGTCGTTTCGGATGATCTCGCTGAGCACCGTCGCCAAGATCGTCGGCTCCACCCGCTCGGACGCGCTGGCGTTCATCCTCACCGCGGTCGTCACGGTGTGTTTCGACCTGATCGAGGCGGTCGAAATCGGCATCCTGATCGCGGCGTTCTTCGCGCTGCGGACCGTCGCCCGGCGCAGCAGCGTGGTGCGAGAAGACCTGCCCGGGCCACCCCAGCCCGGCGACGAGCGCATTGCGCTGCTGCGACTGGACGGCGCGATGTTCTTCGGCGCCGCCGAGCGACTTTCCAACGCGATCACCAATTACCCCGACGTGTCAGTCGTCATCATCCGGATGTCCCAGCTCGGCATGCTGGACGCCACCGGCGCGCACACGCTGGCGGAGATCGCCGAAGACCTCGAGGCGCGGGGCGTCACCGTCATCATCAAGGGAGTGCGGCCCGAGCACATGGCCGTGCTGGCCAACATCGGCATTGTCGAGGCACTGCGACACGAGAATCACCTGATCGATTCCATCGACGACGCCGTCGCTCATGCGCGCTCCCACGTGACCGGCCCGGTTTATCCCTGAATATCCCCGGGTATAAAACCCGGCATGTCATCTCTGCAATGGCTGGTTGCGTACCTGTGCGCCGCCACTCTCGTCGCGGGTGGTGCCATGGCATTCGCCGCCTGGTCGCGCAGGAGCCAACTGACCACGCCCGCGGTGACCATCGGTCCCGCGCTGCTCGCCGGCGCACTCTGGCCGCTGGTCCTCGCCGGACTGGGCCAGTGGTTCCTGGTTCACGCCCTCGGCAAGGCGTTACGCCGCGAGCCCGCCCGGCGCAGCGACCTGACGCGGATGGACGCCGCCTGACAGGTGCCGGTCAGCGAACCGGACTAGGCTCGGCACAGTGCAATTCGCTTTCAAGACCTCCCCCCAAAACACCACGTGGGCCGACATGCTGGCGGTCTGGCGGGCCGCCGATGACATCGACGTCTTCCACTCCGGCTGGACGTTCGACCACTTCTATCCGATCTTCTCGGACTCGACGGGCCCGTGCCTGGAGGGCTGGACGACCCTGACCGCCCTGGCCCAGGCAACCACCCGGTTGCGGCTGGGCAATTTGGTCACCGGCATCCACTACCGGCATCCAGCGGTACTGGCCAACATGGTGGCCGCGGTCGACATCATTTCCGGCGGACGCCTGGAACTCGGCATCGGCGCGGGCTGGAACGAAGAAGAGTCCGGCGCCTACGGCATCGAGCTGGGCAGCGTCAAAGAGCGCCTGGACCGATTCGAAGAGGGCTGCCAGGTCCTCATCGGGCTGCTCAGCCAGGACACGACAACGTTCGACGGCACCTACTACCAGCTCAGCAATGCGCGCAACGAGCCCAAGGGTCCGCAGCGGCCGCACCCGCCCATCTGCATCGGCGGCAGCGGCGAGAAACGCACGCTACGCATCGTCGCCAAATACGCCCAGCACTGGAACTTCGCCGGCGGCACCCCTGAGGAATTCGCCCACAAGCGCAGTGTTCTGGCATCGCACTGCGCAGATATCGGCCGCGATCCGAGCGAGATCATGACGTCGGCCCATGTGCGAATCAGCGAGGACCACGACTACGCCAAGGCGATCGACGAGGCCGCCGCGCTGGCGGCCGAGGGTCTGGATCTGGCGATCATCTATCTGCCCCCGCCGCATGATCCGGCCGTGCTGGAACCGCTGGCCGAAGCGATCCGGGATTCAGGACTCTAGATAACAGCCGGATAACGGCGGGCAAAGCTGCGCCCGCGTCAACTACCGGGGAAATCGGTTGCTAGAAACCGAAGCGAACGAGCTCGTCGGCGGTGACCAGGCGCTCGTGCTTGGCCGGCCACTCACGACTCTTTACCGGGTGGCGGAAGAAGGACCAGGCAATACGCCCGACCCGTGAGCGAGATTTCGGGTAGAGGTACACAAGGATCACTCCTGTGGTCGGATATCAGCTCAACGGAGCCCCACGTTACCGCAACGCTCACTCCAGCAATTAGACACAGATCACACCGCAAACGGCAAGAGGCGCGCCGTCAATTAATCCGATGATTCTGGTGGGACTGAAGTTACCCGTGTGACCTCAGGTGGATCAGCGCTGAGGTGCTGCCGTCGGCTTGATCGGCGCCGGCAACGCGGAATGCCCCATCAGATATCGGTCGACGCCGGCGGCCGCGGCACGGCCTTCGGCGATCGCCCACACGATCAGGGACTGGCCCCGGCCCATGTCACCGGCGACGAAGACGCCCTTCACCGAGGTGGCGAAGTTCGTGTCGCGGGTGACGTTGCCACGCTCGTTGATATCCACACCCAGGTCGGTCAGCAGCCCGGGGCGTTCCGGCCCGACGAAGCCCATCGCCAACAGCACCAGGTCGGCCTCGAGCTCGAAGTCGGTGCCGTCGACCTTCTCGAACTTGCCGCCCTTCATCACCACTTCGTGGGCGCGCAGCCCGGTGACCTTGCCCTCGTGGCCGATGAACTTCTCGGTGTTCACCGCGAAGACCCGTTCGCCGCCCTCTTCGTGGGCCGAGGCCACCCGGAACATCAAGGGGTACGTCGGCCACGGGGTGGAGTCCGCACGGGTCTCCGGCGGGCGAGGCATGATCTCGAACTGGTGGACGCTGGCCGCACCCTGCCGGTGCGCGGTACCCAGGCAGTCGGCGCCGGTATCGCCACCACCGATGATCACAACCTTCTTGCCCTTGGCGGTGATCGGCGGCTCGCCGTCCTCGCCGAGCACCGGGTCGCCCTGCTGCACCTTGTTGGCCCACGGCAGATACTCCATGGCCTGGTGGATGCCGTCGAGCTCGCGGCCGGGGACCGGCAGGTCGCGCCAATCGGTCGCGCCACCGCTGAGCACCACGGCGTCGTAGTTCAGTCGCAGCTGCGCGACCGTGAGGTCGACGCCGACGTTGACCCCGGTGCGGAACTGCGTGCCCTCGGCTTCCATCTGCTCCAGACGGCGGTCGATGTGGCGCTTTTCCATCTTGAACTCGGGGATGCCGTAGCGCAGCAGGCCGCCGATGCGATCGGCGCGCTCGAACACCGTCACCTGGTGCCCCGCCCTGGTCAGCTGCTGCGCGGCCGCCAGGCCCGCGGGACCCGACCCGACGACGGCGACCTTTTTGCCGGTCATCTTGTCCGGCATCATCGGCACGACCCAGCCCTCGTCGAAGGCATTGTCGATGATCTCGACCTCGACCTGCTTGATGGTCACCGGGTCCTGGTTGATGCCCAGCACGCAGGACGCCTCGCACGGCGCGGGGCACAGCCTGCCGGTGAACTCCGGGAAGTTGTTGGTCGCGTGCAGCCGCTCGATCGCGTCACGCCACCGGTCCCGATAGACCAGGTCGTTCCACTCCGGAATCAGATTGCCCAACGGGCAACCGTTGTGGCAGAACGGGATACCGCAGTCCATGCACCGGGAAGCCTGGGCCTCGAGGGTCTCATGAGGGAAGTCCTCTTCGTAGACCTCTTTCCAGTCCTTCAGCCGCAGATCGACGGGCCGGCGCGCCGGCGTCTCACGCTTGGTGTATTTGAGGAAACCGCGTGGATCAGCCATTGGCCGCCGCCATGATCGCGTCGTCGACGTTCGTGCCGTTACGCTCGGCCTCGGCGATAGCGGTCAGAACCGACCGGTAATCGCGCGGCATCACCTTCACGAAGTGCTTCAGTTGAGACTCCCAGTCCGACAAAATACGTTGCGCAGGCGCCGAATCAGTGGCGTCGACGTGGGCGACCAGCATGCCCTGCAACCACTCGATGTCATCGGCGTCCAGACGCTCCAGATCCACCATCTCGGCGTTGAGATTGTCGCCGAGATGACCGTGCTGGTCGTAGACGTAGGCGATGCCACCGGACATGCCCGCGGCGAAGTTACGGCCAGTGGGGCCGAGGATCGCCACCTTGCCACCGGTCATGTACTCGCAGCCGTGGTCGCCGACGCCCTCGACCACCGCGTGCGCGCCCGAGTTACGCACCGCGAACCGCTCGCCGACCTGACCGCGCAGGAACGCCTGCCCGCTGGTCGCGCCGAACAGAACCACGTTGCCCGCGATGATGTTGTCTTCGGCGACGAAGTCGCTCGGAGCGGACTCGGACGGCCGCACCACGATGCGCCCGCCGGACAGTCCCTTGCCGACATAGTCGTTGGCATCTCCGTACACCCGCAGCGTGATGCCCTTGGGGACGAAGGCACCAAAGCTGTTGCCTGCCGACCCGTCGAACCTGATGTCGATGGTGCCGTCCGGAAGCCCTTGTCCGCCATGGACCTTGGTGAGCTCATGGCCGAGCATGGTGCCGACGGTCCGGTTGACGTTGGCGATCGTGGTCGAGAAGCGCACTGGCGTGCCGGAATCGATCGCCTCGCGGCTCTGCGTGATCAGCTGCTGGTCGAGCGCCTTGTCGAGACCGTGGTCCTGGCGCGAGCTGCAGTACAGGTCCTGGTTCATGAACGCCGACTCGGGCTCGTGCAGGACCGGGGACAGGTCCAGCTTGTGGGCCTTCCAGTGCTCCGCAGCCTGGGCGGTGTCGAGTGAGCCGACCTGACCGACCATCTCGTTGACGGTGCGGAAGCCCAACTGCGCCATCAGCTCCCGCACCTCTTCGGCGATGAACATGAAGAAGTTCTCGACGAATTCGGGCTTGCCGTTGAAACGCTGGCGGAGCAGCGGATTCTGGGTGGCCACACCAACCGGGCAGGTGTCGAGGTGGCAGACGCGCATCATGATGCAGCCGGCCACCACCAGCGGAGCCGTGGCGAAGCCGAACTCCTCGCCGCCGAGCAGCGCGGCGATGACGACGTCGCGGCCCGTCTTGAGCTGGCCGTCGACCTGTACGACGATGCGGTCGCGAAGTCCGTTGAGCAGCAACGTTTGTTGGGTCTCTGCCAGGCCGAGCTCCCACGGTGCGCCCGCATGCTTCTGCGAGGTGAGCGGCGTGGCCCCGGTGCCGCCGTCGTGGCCGGAGATCAGCACCACGTCGGCATGCGCCTTCGACACGCCGGCTGCGACCGTCCCGACGCCGTTCTCACTCACCAGCTTCACGTGCACCCGCGCATTGGGGTTGGCGTTCTTCAGGTCGTGGATCAGCTGGGCCAGATCCTCGATCGAATAGATGTCGTGGTGCGGCGGCGGCGAGATCAGGCCGACGCCAGGCGTGGAGTGCCGCACCTCGGCCACCCACGGGTACACCTTCTTGCCCGGAAGCTGGCCGCCCTCACCGGGTTTCGCACCTTGTGCCATCTTGATCTGGATGTCGGTGCAGTTGGTCAGGTAGTGGCTGGTGACTCCGAAACGGCCCGACGCCACCTGCTTGATGGCGCTGCGGCGCCAGTCGCCGTTCGCGTCACGGTCGAAGCGGTCGACGGACTCGCCGCCCTCGCCCGAGTTGGACCGGCCGCCGAGGCGATTCATGGCGATGGCCAGCGTCTCGTGCGCTTCAGCGGAGATCGAGCCGTAACTCATTGCGCCCGTGGAGAATCGCTTCACGATCTCGCTGGCGGGCTCGACCTCTTCCAGAGGAACGGGCGGACGGACGGCATCATCGCCCGTGCGGAACTTGAGCAGACCGCGCAGCGAGGCGAGCCGCTCACTCTGGTCGTCGACCAGCTTGGTGTACTCCTTGAAGATCGAGTACTGGCCGGTGCGGGTGGAATGCTGCAGCTTGAAGACGGTGTCCGGGTTGAAGAGGTGGTATTCCCTTCCCGGCGCCACTGGTACTCGCCACCGACCTCGAGCTCGCGGTGCGCGCGCTCGTCAGGGCGATCCAGATAAGCCAGAGCGTGACGGGCGGCAACGTCAGCGGCGATGTCGTCGAGGTCGATGCCGCCGACCGGACAGGACAGTCCGGTGAAGTAGTCGTCGAGAACCTGCTGGCTGATGCCGATCGCCTGGAACAGCTGGGCACCCGTGTAGGACGCCAGCGTCGAGATGCCCATCTTGGACATCACCTTCAGAACGCCCTTGCCTGCGGCCTTGACGTAGTTGGCCTTGGCCTGGTCGCTGCTGATATCGGCGATCACGCCGCGGTCGCACATGTCCTCGATGGACTCGAACGCCATGTACGGATTGATGGCGGCGGCACCGAAGCCGACCAAGGCGGCCATGTGGTGCACCTCCCGGGCGTCGCCCGCCTCGACGACGAGACCGACCTGGGTACGGGTCCGGTCGCGCACCAGGTGGTGGTGCACGGCAGACACGCTCAGCAGCGACGGGATCGGTGCCAGCGATTCGTTGGACTCACGGTCGGAGAGGACGATGATGCGAGCACCGTTGCGGATGGCCTGCGACACCTTGGCGCGGACGTCGTCGAGCGCCTCCTTGAGCCCCTGGCCGCCGCGCGCTACCGGGTAGAGGCAGCGGATGACGGCGGCCCGCAGGCCGTGCTTGTGACCGCGGATCTCGTGGTCGGGGTCGACACACATCAGCTTCGACAGGTCGGCGTTACGCAGAATCGGGTTGGGCAGAATGATCTGGCGACACGAGTCCGCGGTGGGGTTGAGCAGGTCGCCCTCCGGGCCGACGGTCCCCTTCAGGCTGGTGACGACCTCCTCGCGGATGGCGTCCAGCGGCGGGTTGGTCACCTGGGCGAACAACTGCTGGAAGTAGTCGAAGAGCATGCGCGGACGCGCCGACAGCACGGCGACCGGGGTATCGGTACCCATCGAGCCGAGTGCCTCGGCACCGGTGCGCGCCATCGGCGCGACCAGCATGTTGAGCTCCTCGTAGGTGAAACCGAAGGCCTGCTGCCGCAGCACCACACGGTGGTGCGGCATGCGGACGTAGTCGCCGGGCGGCAGGTCGTCGAGGTGGAACTGCCCCGCGTCGAGCCACTCCTGGTACGGCTCGGCGGCGGCGAGCTCGGCCTTGATCTCCTCGTCGGAGACGATGCGACCTTGCGCGGTGTCCACGAGGAACATGCGGCCGGGCTGCAGGCGCATCTTGCGCACCACGGTCGAGGGGTCGAGGTTCAGCACGCCGGCCTCGGACGCGAGCACGACAAGGCCGTCCGCGGTGACCCAGACCCGGGACGGGCGCAGGCCGTTGCGGTCGAGGACCGCGCCGATCACGGTGCCGTCGGTGAAGCACACCGCAGCAGGGCCGTCCCACGGCTCCATCAGCGACGAGTGGTAGGCGTAGAAGGCTCGCCGCGCCGGATCCATCGACTCGTGGCGCTCCCAGGCCTCGGGAATCATCATCAGCATCGCGTGGGCGATGCTGCGCCCGCCAAGGTGGAGCAGTTCGAGAACCTCGTCGAAACGCGCGGTGTCCGACGCACCTGGCGTGCAGATCGGGAAGATCTTGTCGAGATCCTGCGTCGAGCCGAACACGTCGCTGTTGATGAGCGCCTCGCGCGCCCGCATCCAGTTCTCGTTACCGGTGACGGTGTTGATCTCGCCGTTGTGGGCGACCCGGCGGAAGGGGTGCGCCAGCGGCCACGACGGGAAGGTGTTGGTGGAAAACCTCGAGTGCACGATGCCCAGCGCACTTTCCAGCCGATCATCCTGCAGGTCGAGATAGAAGGCCTTGAGCTGCGGGGTGGTCAGCATGCCCTTGTAGACGAACGTCTGACCGGAAAGACTTGGGAAGTAAACGGTTTCGCGTCCGGGACCGTCTTGACCCGGCCCCTTGGTGCCCAGCTCGTGCTCGGCGCGCTTGCGTACCACGTAGGCACGGCGTTCCAGCTCCATCCCGGACGCGCCTCCGATGAACACCTGACGGAACGTCGGCATCGCATCTCGGGCCAGTGCACCGAGGGACGAATCGTCGGTGGGCACATCACGCCAGCCGAGCAGCGTCAGACCTTCGGCCTCGACGATCTTGCCGACGGATTCGCACGCCGCAGCGGCGTCGCGAGAGGACTGCGGCAGGAAGGCGATACCGGTGGCGTAGCTGCCCTCCTCGGGCAGCTCGAAGTCGACCACGGCGCGCAGGAAGGCGTCGGGAACCTGCAGCAGGATGCCCGCACCGTCGCCGGTGTTGGGCTCCGCGCCCTGGGCGCCGCGGTGCTCCATGTTCAGCAGTGCCGTGATGGCCTTGTCGACGATGTCGCGGCTGCGACGGCCGTGCATGTCCGCGACCATGGCGACGCCGCAGGAATCGTGTTCGTAGGCGGGGTTGTACAGCCCGACACTCGTGGGCATTCGCACCTGACCCTTCACAAGCATTTGTGCGCGGTGGTTCGTCGACGTCACCGCGCCCCGCCAGGGATTCCTCCGTGCGTCACTGAACGGGGCTCCACTGTGGTGTCAACAAGTTGTAAAACGATATGTCAAACCCCGCCTGACATGCCAACTTAGTCTAGGCTTACTTGGTTGCTCTGCCGCGGGAATCGAAGACGTGATCCCCGGGGGCATTTGGCTACGGAATCCGTTGTACGGGGCCCCTTTTGAGGGGCTGATGCGTGGTTGTCGCACCGCGGGACGGACGGAGAGCCCCGTTCGCCGCCCCGGTGGCTGTTTGCTGAGGGCGTAGGTTGTCCGCTAGGCCGGTGCGGTGTACCTCACATCAGCCGTCGTCACCGGCATCACGGGACCCGCGGCAGCCCGGCCCGAGACTTTGCGCAAACTCTGGTCGGATTCTTAGCTTTGCTTCGTCCAAACCGACAAATCGCAGAGAAAGCCCCGGTGAAGCCCGGCAAAACGTCGATCTCGAGCGACCAGCGATACTGAATACGATGACCGACCGCGACGACTACCGCGACCGATACCGGCAGGGCCCGCCCCCGCCGGGGTACGGCGGGCCGCCCACCGAGCGGCTGCCCCGTATCGAGGTGCCGCCGCGGGCGCCGATGCCGCCGATCCCCCCGTTGCCGCGGGCGCCGTATCCCCCGGTGCAAGCGCCCCCGCCGGTCCGGCCGGCCAAGCCCAAGCCGACCAGGGGTTGGCGCCGCGGCGTGCATGCCGCGACGTTCGGGCTGGTGAACCCCGGTCCGTCGCGCGAGGACAAGCGTCAGGCCGCGATGGAGGCCATGGTGGCCGCTCCGTTGCGCGGCCACTACAAGATCGGCGTGCTGGGCAAGGGCGGTGTCGGCAAGACGACGGTCTCGGCCAGCGTCGGGTGTGTGCTGGCCGAATTGCGCCGCGGGGACCGGGTGGTGGCGGTGGACGCCGACACCGCGTTCGGGCGGCTGGGCAGCCGGATCGACCCGCGCGCCGACGGCTCCTACTGGGAGCTGGCCAAGAACAAGAACCTGCGCTCCTTCGCCGAGGTGCTCACCCGGATGGGCAGCAACTCGTCGGGATTGTTCGTGCTGGCCGGGGAGAACGGCAGCCGCCGCGGGATCCTGGACCCGGCGATCTACCGGGAGGCCACCATGCGGCTCGACCGGCACTTCACCATCTCCATCGTCGACTGCGGTTCGACGATGGACGCGCCGGTCACCCAGGAGGCGATGCGGGACATGGACGCGCTGATCGTGGTGTCCTCGCCGTGGCCGGACGGGGCGTCGGCGGCCGCGCAGACGATGGAATGGCTTGCCGCCCATGGCAAGACCGGCCTGATGCAGCGCTCGGTGATCGTGCTCAACGATTCCGACGGGCATTCCGACAAGAAGACACGCGGGGTGCTGGCCGACCAGTTCCGCTCCCGGCGGCAGGCGGTGGTGGAAGTGCCCTTCGATCCGGGTCTGCGTCCCGGCGGTGTCATCAACAGCACCGCGGAGATGTCGGTGCCGACCCGCCGGGCGTTCGTCGAAGTGGCAGCGGTCATTTCGCAGTTCTTCGCGACCATTCCGCCCCGTGGACCCCGTTAGTATCGGCGGCTACGTCGTCGAATCCGTGCTCGGCACGGGGGCAACGGGCACGGTGTACCTGGCGAACGACGCCGGTCGGCTTGTCGCGCTGAAGGTGTCCACGTCCGGTGTACCCCCGGCTCTTGTTCATCCCAATATCGTGCCGGTGTACGACCACGGCACGACGCCGGATGGAAAGCACTGGTTGGCAATGCTCTACGTGGCCGGCAGGGACGCGGACAGCGAACTGCGGACTGGGCACATGTCACCAGGGCGGGCGGTGCACATCATCGCCGACGTCGCTCGCGGGCTGGACTTCGCGCATGCGCAGGGCGTGGTACACGGTGACGTGAAACCGTCGAATTTCCTTCTGGCCGATGATGACCGTGCGCTGCTGACCGACTTCGGGGCGGCGCCGTTCGCGGCGGACGGAATGGTGCTGGCGTCGGCTGCCTACGCGTCGCCGGAGATGTTGCGGGGCAACGAGATCGACGGACGCGCCGATGTGTATTCGCTGGGCTGCTCGCTGTTTCGGCTGCTGACCGGAAAGCCACCGTTCTTCGATGCGGGCTCGAAAGACGAGGTGGTACAGGCCCACCTTCACCGAGAGCCGCCACGAGCCACCGCGTTCGCACCGTGGCTGCCTTCGGCGATCGACGACGTCGTCGCCATGGCGATGGCCAAGGATCCGCGCGACCGGTACCAGAGCGCCGGCGAGCTGGCGGCTGCCGCCGACGCCGCGCTACGCGTCAAAGACTGATGGGCACATGCTTTTCCGCGCATGCGTCCGCGACCGCGGCCATCAGATCCTGAGTGCGCAGCGTTTCGAGGTCCTCGACGGTGACCGAGCCGCGGTTGGTCCGGTTCTGGGCCGCCACCCGTGAGTCACGCAACCGCTCCGCGCGTTCGACGACGTTGCGAGCGAACCGGCCGTTCTGCATGACGTCGATACCGTGGGTGCCGTCGGGGGCGAGGTAGGCCCGCAGCTTGCGGCACGCCGTGTTGAGCGCGTCCTGCGCGGCGGGTTCGATCACCGTGGCGCGCGGCCCGCCGTAGCGGACGGCGATCTGCACCAGCTCGTCGGGGCTGTACGACTCGAACCGCAGCTTGCGGTTGAAGCGTCCCGCCAAACCCGGGTTCACGGTGAGGAATTCGTCGACTTCCTTCTCGTAGCCTGCGCCGATGAAGCAGAAGTCGAAGCGATGCACCTCCAAGGCGACCAGCAACTGGTTGACCAGATTCAGCGGCACGGGTGGTGTCCCTCCGCCAGGTCTGCAGGGGTCACCGCAATCCACCTCCGTACCGTGCTTGATTGTCGGATTCGGCTTCTTCGCGCAGTGCGGCGAAGGCGAGGTTCAGCCGCTCACTGAGCTCACCGTGGGTGTAATCGGTCACGACAGCCGGATGCAAAGTCAGTTCGACCAGTTTGCCGTCGGAGTTGGCCACCGCGTGTATGTCCCCCAGGTCGACGCTGTAGGTGATGGTCTCGGCCTGCGCGACGAGCGCCTCCCACCGCTCGGCAGCCTCGCTCAGCTCCTTCAATACCGCGTCGACGAGATCTCTGTCGCTAAGCTCGCGACCGCTGCCCGATCCCGCCACGTCACAAGTATGTCCACCGTCGCTACCTGCGTCAATTCACTATTACAGCATCGGCGGTATCCGGTGGCGAATATGGCGCCAGCAACCTCGCACCATAGGTTCAGTTATGGCGCGGTGCCCCATTGGCTGGCGGGTGGGGCGCTGAGCGCCTCGAACCAGGCGAAGTGATAGTTGGCGGAGACCTCGTCGCCGAGGGCGATCGCTTCGGTCGCAGCCAACAACAGGCAGTTGCTCAGCAGGGCGGCGTCGACGTCGGGATACTGGGCCATCAGTTGATAGCGCGCGGTGTCGGAATGCACTCGCAGGACGTCGACCTCGGCGTCGAGCACGCCGGTGCGGGCCGCGCCGGCCTTCGCCAGGGTGTGCACCATCCGGGGCAAGCCGTCCCGCCAGTGGGTGGCCTCGACCAGCTTCCAGCCGAGGTCGTCGACGCGCGGCAGTTCGCGGGCTTCGAGCGAGGTCGCCGCATCGGTGCGCCCGGCACCGAACGGGTCACCGGGGTGATAGACCGCGGATCGGACGACGTCACCGAGGAGTTCGCCGACCCGTCCGCGGCGCCTGGCCGGCGGCAGCAGGCCGACACCGGCGGGCACTGCAATGCCCGATGGGATCCAGCCGTGCGCGAGATCGGTCACCAGCACAGTGGTGCCGTCCGCGCGCTCCCCGGCCGCCCAGCGCAACCCCGGCTCCTGGCGGGCGACGAACTCGAGCACCGATTCCAGCTGACGATCACCGGGTACCGGCGCAGGGGGCGGTTCAGGCGTGGCCGGCGGTTCAGGTTCGGGAGCGGGGGCGATCTCGACGGGTTCGACCACAGGCGACGGGGCCACGTCCTCCTCGCGCACCTGCTCCGGTGTGATCTTCGGCATCGCCGGATCGGTATCGAAATCATCTTCGGCAGAACGCAATTGCCGAATCGTCGACTCGACGCGCTGCACCGCATAGGACCTGGCCGTCTCGATGATCCGGACTTCCTCGGCCCGCCGCGCGAAATCAGGGACATCGGCGTGACGCAGCGCGCACAACCGCTCGTTCGCCGAGTCCGCGATGCGCTGCAGGTCGTTCTTCAGGTGGGCGGCGACGGCGGCGGTCGCGGGCGTGACCGTCTCCAGCTCCGCGGGCCACAGCCCCCCGATCACCCACGGCGTGGCGTCCGGCGGCGCGTCAAAGGTCGGCGCGGAGAGCGCTTGCCGCGTCGCCCTCTTCAGGCGCTGGCGCGCCGTGTTCCGACCGAAGATCGCCACTTGGAGGAGCCTACCGTCGATCCGTGCACTGTCAGTTCGGCAGTGGACCGTTCACCAGGCCGTTCAGGTCAGCGGGTCGTTCCGCCGGACCCCTTTGTAGATGCCGCGGCGCACGATCCACGGCATCAGCACCCGGTCGATCGACCAGGCCGGGAATCGGTAGGCGGTCCCGTTGGGAGCGAACACTTCCAGCCCGTCCGCCTGGATCCCCACGATCGAACCCCACCGGCGCCGGGGCGCGCGGTATCTCTTCAACGGACGGTCGGCCAGGGTCGCGCGAATGTTGTGCGCCAGCAGCGAGTCGGCCCGCGCCCGCGCTGATGCCCGCAGCGGATCGGTGGCGGCCACGTCTCCGATCGCGAAGACGTGGTGGTGACCGCACAGCTGCAACTCCGGGGTGACTTTGACGAAGCCCTGCTCGTCGAGCAGCTCCGCCGGCAGCCACTCGGTGTTGGGCTTGACCCGTCCGATCGCCCACAGCACCGCGTCGGCCTTCGACTCCGGCTGGCCGGTGCTCCACTGCACCGCGCCATCGGTGATCTCGTCACCGTCGAACCCGTCGGGCAGCACCGCTCGGTGCCCGGGATGCACGCCGACGCCCAAACCGATCAGCTTGTCGTGCAACCGCTCCCACGCCCGGTGGTGATGCTCGGTGAGTGCACGCTCACCCGGGAAGTACAGATCCACCGTCTTGCCCGGCCATGCCGTGGCGACGTTGGCGGCCGCACTGACCGCAGCGGCACCACCCCCGATGATCATCACCGACTCGGCGGCAGCCAGCCGCTCGTGGGTGGCGGTCAGATCGGCGGCGATCTCGGCGGGGGTCTGCAGCGTGGGTTGGCGCCAGAAGCCGTTGCGCACTCCGGTCGAAATCACCAGCACGTCATAGGTTTCGGTGACCGGCGAGCCGTCGGGCGCGGTCCCCAGCACGGTGCGGTTCTCCAGATCCAGGCCGGTGAGCGTCGCCTGCACGGTGCGCACCGAGTCCAGGCCCCGGTACTTGTCGAACGGGATCCAGTTGTCGCGGGCCCAGTCCTTCGGCCGGGCCAGCCGCAGCCCGAGCTCCTGACCGCTGACCAGGGCCGGCTTGACCGAGATGCCGACGACGTCGGCGTGCCGGGCCAGCTTGATCGCGGTGAGCAGTCCGCTGTCGCCCAAGCCGGCGATCACGACGCGGGGCTTGCGGCTCATACTGCGGCCTTTCGGGGCGGGCGGGGAATCAGCATGGGCACTCGGTCGATGACGTCCTGGTACTGCGGGCGGCGGGCCAGGCTGCGCTTCTCCATCATCGGGATGCTGGCACCGAGGAACATCGCGACCATCGCCACCACCCCGACGAACAGCCACCAGGCGTCGGCGGGCGCGGCGGCGACGCCGAACAACGCCATGGCCAACCAGAAGCCGATCTCGCCGAGATAATTCGGGTGCCTCGACCAGGCCCACAACCCGCGGTCCATCACCGCGCCGGGTTTCTTGTCACGGACGAAGCGGTGCATCTGGGTGTCGGCCGCCAGCTCGAGAGTCACCGCGCCGATGCCCACCGCGAACGCGATCCAGCTCAGCCAGACCAGGCCGTCGCCGGGTCGGGTCACCGCGACGTAGACCGGCAGCATGCCCAGGAACACCTGCACGGTCGGGATCAGGTGGATGCCGAACAGGTCGGCCAGGAATTCCCACCGCCCCGCGGCGGCGCGCAGCTGCGGGTATCGCCAGTCCTCGTGGTGCAGGCCGGGGAAGCTGTACACCCAGTTCCCGGTCAAGCGGACCGCCCAGTACATGACGACGATCGCGACCAGCCAGCACCGCACCGAATCCAGGCCGAGCGGCCCGGCGGCCCACCAGTAGATCAGCAGCAGCGGCGGGATCACGCTCCAGAACGCGTCGTAGAAGCTGGAGTTGCGATACGCCCGACTGAAGACGAACACCACCAGGGTGGCGATGACGTCGGCGATGAAGGCGTCTAGCCACAACCGCCCAGTCGCTGACGGGCCATACAACAGCCAGCCCGCGCCGGCCGCGACCGCGACGACGTAGGCCGCAGTGACCAATCCGAGCGATTTCGCCTTGCTTCGGTCTACCATTTCCAGCCTCCTACCGCGGCCGAACTGTAACACGTTCTAGTTACTTACCGACTGAGCGATCTCAGGTCCAGACCCAAAACTTGACACCTGCCAACAACGGCCGCCATGGGGTTCCTTATCGTGTCGGAATGAGCACCGTCGCTGATGCCGACCGGGTCGAAGACCTGGCCCGGCGGGTCGTGGCAGACCACGACCCGAAGAAAGTCCCGATTCCGGAATTCCTCGGCGCCTGTTACGACGCCGGCCTGTCCTGGGTGCACTTCCCTGAAGGTCTCGGTGGGCTCGGCCTGTCGCGCGGCCTGCAGGCAGTCGCCGACCGGATCCTGCAGGGCGCCGGCGGCCCGGTGCCGCTGGGCCTCAACCCCATGGGCTACGGCATGGCCGCGCCGACCGTGCGCGAACACGCCCAGTCCGACGAACTCAAGAAGGCGCTGCTGCGGCCGCTGGCCACCACCGAAGACATCTGGTGCCAGCTGTTCTCCGAGCCGGGCGCGGGCTCGGACCTGGCCGGCCTGGCCACCACCGCGGTGCCCGACGGCGACGAGTGGGTGATCAACGGCCAGAAGGTGTGGACCAGTCTGGCGCACCGCGCCCGGTGGGGTCTGCTGCTGGCCCGGACCAATCCCGACATCGCCAAGCACAAGGGCCTGACCTATTTCGTGCTCGACATGCACGCCCCCGGCGTGGAGACCCGTCCGCTGCGCCAGATGACCGGGCAGGCGGAATTCAACGAGGTCTACATGACCGACGCCCGCATCCCCGACAGCCACCGCCTCGGCGCCGTCGGCAACGGCTGGAACGTCGCGATGACCACCCTGATGAACGAGCGCAGCGCACTGGGCGCCAGCGGCAGCCGCCGGGGCAGCGGCACCATCAAGGAGGCCACCACACTGTGGGCCTCACGCCCCGACCTGCATACCCCGGTACTCCGAGACCGGTTGTCGCAGTTGTGGTTACGGTCCGAGGCTCAGCGGCTGACCTCCGAGCGCTCCCGCGCCTCGGCCACCGCCGGCGGCCCGGGCCCGGAGGCTTCGGTCGGTAAGCTGGTGGGCGCGTTGCTCAATCAGCACATCTACGAATGGTGCATGGATCTGCTTGGGCCCGAAGGCATTCTGTACGACCGTTACGCGTTGGCCGACGACGCCGGCGACGCGGGCGACTGGCGCGGGCCGATCCAGCAGCGCTTCCTGCGCAGCCGCGCCAACACCATCGAGGGCGGCACCACCGAGGTGATGCGCAACATCCTCGGCGAGCGGGTCCTGGGCCTGCCCGGTGATCTGCGTGCCGACGCCGGCATGCCCTGGAAGGAGATCCCCCGTGGCTGAGAAGCTTGCGGATCAGACCGCACGAGGCGCTGAGTTCCAATTCACCGAGGAGCAGCAGCAGCTGCGCGCCGCGGTGCGCAAGTTCTGCGCAGACAACTTCGACGAGTCGACCGTGCGCCGGTTGATGGAGTCCGAGGTGCCCTTCGACGCCAAGGTGTGGAACCGTCTGGGGGCCGAGCTCGGCGTGCTCGGGCTCTCGGTTCCCGAGGACGACGGCGGTGTCGGCGGCTCGCTGGTCGATCAGGCCGTCGCGGTCGAGGAATTCGGCGCGACGCTGGCCTGCGGGCCGCTGTTCGGCACTGTTTACCTCGCCGTCCCCGCGCTGGTCGCCAGTTCGGCCGGCCCGGCGCGTGACGAACTGCTGGCCACGTTGGTGGAGGGCACCGCCACCGCGGCCTTCGCCGTCGCCGACAGGGCAGGCGCGTTCGATCTCGCCGCGGTGACCGTTGACGCCGCCGGTGACACCGTCTCCGGCACCGTCAAACGCGTTGTCGACGGTGCCGCTGCCGACGTAATCCTGGTCGCGGCAACGGGTCCCGACGGGGTGGGGCTCTACGCGGTGGAGGCCCAAGACGTTCAGCGCACGGCGCTGTCGACCCTGGATCTGACCCGCCCGCAGGCCAACATCACCTTCTCCGATTCCCCCGCCCGGCTGCTGGCCGGCCCGGAGGACGCCGAACGGGTGATCACTCACGCACTGCAGGTGGGTTCGGCGCTGCTGGCGGTCGAGCAGGTCGGCGCCGCACAGCACCTGCTGGATCTGTCGGTCGAGTACGCCAAGTCCCGCCTGCAGTTCGGCCGCCAGATCGGCTCGTTCCAGGCGATCAAGCACAAGCTGGCCGACATGCTCGTCGACGTCGAACATGCCCGCTCGGCGGCCTACCACGCGGTGTGGGCGTTGACCGACGGCTCCGACGATCCGGCACTGGCGACCAGCATCGCTGCGGCCGCGGCCTCGGCCGCGCTCAGCCGTGTCGCCGCCGACACCATCCAGGTGCACGGCGGCATCGGCTTCACCTGGGAACACCAGGCGCACTTGTACTTCAAGCGCGCAGCCACCGATGCCGCGCTGCTCGGCACTGCCGAACAGCACCGGGCCAGGATCGCCGACATCGTGCTGGACGAGGCCAGTGCCGAGGACGCCACCCGGGTGGCCGACGGGCTGCCTGTCTGAGGCGTAGACACGAAAGTTCGGGTGCGAGAAGTGCTGAGGACTTCTCGCACCCGAACTGTTTCCGTGGTGCGCCCGGCTCGTCAGCTGCGATGGCGATTCCACTGGTGATGGTGATGGATCGAGGTCCCCGGCTGGGGCTGATTGGTCTGGTGCGGGAACGCCGGGTGCGGCGCCGGGTGGCTCATGTTGGGGCCGCCTGCGTCCGCGACGCTCTCAGGTGCGGCTCCCAGGGCGACCAGCGCGGAGCCGGTGGCCAAGATCGCGCCTGCGGCGATGCGCTTGAACCAGATCGTGGTCGAGGTGGTGGTGGTCGTGATGGTCATGTCGTGCTCGTTCTGTTCGTGCTTCACCCGGTTTGCCGGGTAAGACAAGAATCGCGCATGACAACCCCACTGTCTGTCGGGTGACCAGGCCACAGCAGGGGTGAAACCGGTGTCCACCGATCAGGGGACAACACGTCTCAGGGCGTATTGCGCTCGGCAAAGTGAGCTTGCCGCTCGGCCATCGCCGCCGCTCGCTGGGCTGGCGTCAGCCGCCGCGACGGATCGAAATAACGGTCGATCTCATCGGTGCCGATCACGGTGACGCGGGGCGTGGCGGGCTGCTCCGATGCGCTCGCCCGCCACGTCACCACCCCGCCCCGATAGCCCCTGCCGTCGAGCCAGTTGGGTATCCCGAAGTCGCTGGTGGACAACAGGATCCGCACCCGCCCATCGGTGATCTCGGACTGGCCGAGGTTCAGACTGGTCTGCCGCGTCTCGATGTCGATCATCGCGCTCCAGCGGTCGGTCAGGCAGATGCCGACATATGGACTGCCGGTGGGGATCTCGTACTCGATCACCAAGGCCTGGTCATCGGTGAGCTCCCAGGCGATCGGGACGAACCACGCGCCGGCCATCGCCGAGGGCGGCTGCATCGGCGGTATCGCGAAGTTCTTCGGCAACGCCCCGAACACCCGCGCCGGAATGTCTTTGACCCACATGGTGAACAAGTCCCGCGAGGCGGCCAGGTGCGTGGTGAATGCCTCGATCGCGGTGCCCGCCGGCTGCGGTACCGCAGCGGGAATGTCGCCGAGGCACTCGATGCGAACAGTGCCCTTCCGTTGACAGCCCCAATCGCCGTAGGTCTGGTACGCGCAGAACGAATCGGCTCCGCGCGGCAGCTCGAACCAATTGGCGCCCTGCCGCTCTCGACTGAAATAGATCTCGAACGTCCCGTCGTCGGCGACGGCGAGGTCCTCGGCGAGCACTTTGACCGCGGCGCCTTGATCGTCCTTGCCGGTGTACACGCCGAACGTCGTCTGGGCCACTGATCCCAGCGTCCCGGACACCCGATAGTCATGAGCGTCGTCGATGCGTGCCGACAGGTACAGCGTGTCCGGGTTGGAATGGCCCCAATTCCACGGCGAATACTGGGTATTGATCAGCGTTGGCCGCACGGGGTCGCTGCTGAGCAGCAACCCCGAATACTGGATGTGACCCACCAGCCGCTCCAGCAGCGTGGCCGCCGACCCGTCATCGAGATCGCCGTCTGCGAGCGCGAGTTCGAGCAACTCGTTGTTGAGATCGGAGAACTCACGCCACGCGGTCCGGATCCGGTCAGTGTGGTCGGTCACGATCGGGTGTCCTCGATTCCGTAGAAGTCGCGATAGAACTGCAACTGCGGCCACAATTCATCGATGTCGAGGCCGTAGTCGTCGGCGCGATAGACGTGCGGCTTTCGGTTGGCCATTCCACGTTCGTCGACGAAGCGGCTCATCTTGGCCCGGTTGGACTCGGTGAGCTCGATTCCGAAGTGCTGGTAGATCTCGGTCACACACGACAGCGGATCGGTCACCATGCGCTGCATCGGGAAGTCGACGAACCGATCGGCGAGATGTTGGAACTGACGCCGTAATTCGACATTGCGCTCGAGCATTCTGGTGGTGCGCCAGCACATGAACCGGCCGTGGTCGTGCCAGTCGGGATCATCCTCGGTCATGTGAAAGACAGTGCCCGCCAGACTACATCCCGAGGCGACGATCTCGGTGGGTTCGCGATAGGTGGTGATGAAACGGGCGTCGGGGAACACCGCCAGAATGTTGTCGATGTTTTCCATGTGTGGCGGTGTCTTGAGCAGCCAGCTGGTCGCCGGGCGCAGGCCGCCGCTTTGCATGTATTGCAGGAGCAGCTTTTCTTCCTCATACACCCAGCGCAGATCTTGCCGGGTCAGCCAGCGGGCGTAACCCTGGCAGTTGAACATGACGTGGAAGGTGTCGCTGTGAAAAGCGTAGGCGTGCAGCAGCGCACACTCCTGGGCTTCCCAAGCCCCAACCGGGTGCGCGGCGTCGAGGTTGGGTGCCAGCGCCATGATTCGGCGGATTTGCTTCTCGCTGGCGGCAATCCGCGGATCGTGGTCCATCGTCGCGGGGTCCAGCGGGGGGTGTAGCTCGTCGCACTCCCAGGTGAGCGGATAACGAAAGCCGCTGTCCTGACTGAGCAGATGATGGGTGACGGTCGTCCCGGTGCGGGGTGCGCCGACGATGAAGATCGGGCGCTGAATTTTCTCCTCGCGAATCTCGGGGTGTTGGCGTAGGTGCTCGGTGAGCAGCAGTCGCTGGCGCAGCAGGTTGGTCAGATGCGTGCCGGCCATCACCCGGCCGAGTCCGTTGAGCCGGTCTTCGCCTTCCAGCGACGCAATCAATTGTTCGAGGCCCGCCTCGAAGCGCGGGTCGCCGAAGTCGGTCAACCCGCCGGCTCCCCGGCTGGCCCGGCTCTTCAATGCATCTGCGCTCAAGGTCATCGGGTGCGTGCCGATGCGCCGCGCAGTCCGGTAGGCCAGATTCATCGCCCGGATCGGGACGGGTCTGGGTGGAGTCTCGATCGCGATACCGACCACCTCCCGACACGGCGGGGCGGTGGCCCCGAACGACGGATTACATTACGATCTTAACGTAATGGAGTCAACGAAGAAGGCCGTCCGTCGGCCCCGTCAAGGTCGGCCCCGGGACAGTCGAATCGACGACGCCGTCCTGCGCGCGACCGTTGAGCTGCTCGACGAGATCGGCTACTCCCGGTTGACCATTCCGCTGGTCGCCGCCCGCGCCGGTGCCACACCGCCCGCGGTGTACCGACGATTTCCGACAAAGGTGGAGCTGGTCTACGAAGCCGTGTTCCCCACGCCGCCCGAGGCTGAGCTGCCGTTGGCCGGCGACGTGGAGATCGCGATTCGCGGACTGTTGATGGCCAGCATCGAGCTGTTCAGCAGCCCGGCCGTACACACCGCGATCTCCGGTCTGATGGCCGAGCTGCCTGCCGAACCGGGCCTCTCGGCGCGCCTGCTCGGCCGGCTGCAGGGCAGTACCTACGTTCGGTTGCAAGAGTTCCTGGATGCGGCCGCTGCCGAAGGACGCGCGGCCCCCGACATCGACGCCCGCATCCTCCTGGACACGATCGGCGGCACTGTGATGATGGCGTTGGCCAATGAGCGAACTCTCGACCGGCGATGGGTGGACCAGACGACATCGCTGATCGTCACGGGACTGGCGCGATGACACTGCAATTGGTCACCTCAGCCCCCGCGGCGATGGGTCCCGGGGAGATCGGTCCCTGGGCGGCCCGTGCGGAACGGCTCGGGTTCGACGTCGTGCACATCTCGGAGACCATCCACGACCCGTTCACTGTCGCCGCGCTCGCTCTGCAGCACACCGAGCGCGTGACGGTGCGGACCAGCATGGTGCTCGCCTTTCCGCGCAGCCCGATGATCACCGCCTACGCGGCCTGGGATCTGTCGAAGTTCTCCGGCGGCCGGTTTCAGCTCGGCATCGCCTCGCAGGTGCGCGGCAACATCGTCGGCCGGTTCTCGGCGCAGTGGTCCGAGCCGGTCGCCCGCCTCGCCGACTACATCCGCTCGCTTCGAGCGATCTTCACCTCGTTCCAGACCGGTGCAAAGCTGGATTATGTTGGGCCACATTACCGATTCGAACGTCTGCAGCCCTACTTCAACCCGGGGCCGCTCGAACATCCCGCACCGCAGATCTGGACCGGAGCGGTGAACGCCAGAATGTGTGCAATGGCAGGGGAATTGGCGGACGGCTTCGTATGTCATCCGACGAACTCGCATCCCACGGTGCTGAGATCGCGCACCCTTCCTGCACTTGCCGAGGGGGCGTCGCGAGCCGGTCGAACCCTGGCCGACCTTGCGGTCGTCGCGAACCCACACGTCATGACTGCGGCCACCCGCGACGCCGTCGACACGCTCCGTGACCAACGCCGTTCGGAGCTGGCTTTCCTGTACAGCACCCCGGCCTACCGCAGGCAGCTGGAGGACTTCGGCCTTGCCGACGTCGGTGCGGCCCTCTCCGCGATGGCGCAGCGCTCCGAATGGGATTCTCTACCAAGCGTTCTCACTGATGAGGTGATGGAACGGCTGGTACCGCAGGGCACCTACGAGGAGATTCCCGACGTGCTCGCCCAGTGGTATTCGGGCCTGTGCAGCGGTATCAACCTGCCGGTGCCGGCCGATGAAGCCGACGACGACCTGTTCGCCGGTGTGCTCCAGGCCTGCCGGCAGATCTCCGGCTAGGTGCGGAACCGTTCGAGGTAAGCCCGCTCATCCCAGGTCGACAGGAATGTCGTGGCCGCGTCGTAGCCCTCGGTGTAGAGGGCGTCGACCTGCCGCTGCTTGATCTCGAAATCCAGCACACCGACCTCGGCCGCATCCACCCGGATGGTCCTGGCGCTGACCCAGGGCAGGTTGAGGTAGGCCTGGTCGCGCCCGACGAGGATCGTGGTGATCACGTCCTCCAGCAGGCTCGGACCGCCGAACAGCCGCAGCGGGGCCAACGCCGGGATCACCTTGCGATTGTTTTCGGGCAGGTCGGGCAGCAGCGTCACACCGAGCGTCGGCCACCGGGGTTTCTTCCCGTCGCAGCGGTCCAGCGAGTCGATCGGGTAGTTCGACAGCAGCCCGCCGTCGACGAGGGTCGACTCCCGGCCCGTCGCGCTGGTGAGGGTCACCGGGCGGAAGACGAACGGAATCGACATCGACGCGCGCACCGCGTCGGCGACCGGTTGCTCGTCCGGGTCGAGGCCGTAGAGCCGGTGGTAGTCCCACGGCAGGCGGACCAACTGGCCCGTCGTCACGTCGGCCGCGGTCACCACCAGCCGATAGCGCTGTTCCGGGGGCAGCTCGTCGTCGTCCAGCTTCAGGTCACCGAAGGTGCTGACGCCGAGATCGAGGAGTTGACGGGCGATGAAATCGTGCGCGTAGTCGCCCCGGTAGATGCCGGTGCCTTGCAGGATCGCCCATCCCGCGCCGAGCAGCGGCACCCGCTCGACCGGGCCCGGGTCCAAGAACTTGCGGTAGTCGATGCTCAGGGTGAGATCCCGGACATCATCGGGGGTCAGCTGGTCGTTCTTGGCGGCGGCCGCCACGATGGAGCCGACGATCGACCCGGCGGACGAGCCGGCGACGCGGTGGGCCCGATAGCCGGCCTCCATCAGCCTGACGACGGCACCGGCCAGGCCGATACCTTTCACACCGCCGCCGGCCAGCACCAGGTCGATGGGCTTGGTCACGGTGGGGGCCATCGCCCCATGCTAGGAGCGGCCCGCTACCCGGCGTGGTTCCACTGGTGATGGTGGTGCTCGGCGGAGCCGGGCACCGGCTGGTTGTGCTGGCCGGGGAAGGTCTGGTGGTGGCCGGGCTGGTTCAGGTGCGACCCGCCAGTGACGGAACCGACGGAACCGAAGGAGCCGCTGTCGGCGAGGGCGTCGGCGGCGGAGCCAAAGGCGAACAGCGCGGAACCCGCGGCCAAGGCGCTTCCGGCGGCGAATCGCTTCATCCAGGTCATGGTGGTCATGTCAGATTTCTCCGTCGTCGTCGACTGTGATTGGTTTCGGCCTTTGCGTCTCGCCAGTGCCTAAACGGTCTCGCATCGCAGGTGCCGCTGTCTGTCGGGCAGCCGGCGGATGGTCGGGGGAATAAGTTGTCCCCCGATCAGCGGACACCGCTCAATTTCTGCCAACCGGCGATCATCTGCTGCCAGTGGAATTACTGCGCCCTAACGCGGCGTTAACACAGTCAGCGCACCGGAAACCCCCACTGACGGGCGCAGAGGAAGAGGGAAAGACATGAAGAAGTACGCAATCACCACAGCGATCGCAGGCGCGATGACCGCAGCCGTTCTCGGCCTCGCCGGACCCGCCCAGGCAGACCTCGGTCACAACGACTGGGTCAACAACATGGGCCCGACGGCGACCGCGCCCCATGTAGACACAACCGTGCATGGAAGTCGTTGATCGACAACGAACTCCATGGGAGGGGCACCCGAATCGGGTGCCCCTCTTTCGTTGTCATGCCAGAATCGCGTCGATCGCGCGGTAGATCCGTTGCTCACTGACCGGCCGGGGGGTGCCCAGCTGCTGGGCCCACAGGCTGACCCGCAACTCTTCTATCTGCCAACCGATCTCGCGAACGTCGGAGGCAGCTGCGCGGGTGGGCGAGAGCGCATGCAGCAGTTCGGCATAGGCGTCTTCGACGGCGTGCACACGCAGCATGCGCTCGCGGTCGGCCTGCGGCGCTTGGGCCAGCCGGTCCAGTCGGCGGACGATCGCCGTCAGATAGCGGGTCAGATCGACCAGGCGCGCGGCCCCGGTGCTGGTGACGAAGGGCGTGGCGACCAAACCAGCCAGCTGTGCGCGGATGTCGGCGACGGCATCGGCCTGCGTCGCCGGCGGATTGTCGGGAAGTGCGAGATGCACCTCCTGCAAAGCGGTCAGCACCTTCTGCACCCTGGTCACGACTTCGCGCGTGGTCGACGGCAGCGCCTCGGAGACCCGGTCCCGCCGTGCGGCGAAATCTGCTCTGGTCCATACCGGTGTGACGGCCAGGACATCCACGGCGGCGTCAGCGCAGTCGTCCAGCAGCGCGGTCAGCGACCCATCGGGGTTGGCGCCCAACACCAGCCGGGTGCGCGGGTCCAACCCCTTCTCCACCGCCTTCACCGGAGACGGCACCGCCAACCGCAGCAGCCGCCTGGTGCCCCCGCGCATCGCGGCCTCGCGTTCGGCCTCGGTGGCGAAGACCCGCACGTCGACGCCCTTGCCGGCGTCCACCAACGCGGGGTAGCCGCGGACGATGTGGCCACCGACCGTGCGTTCGACGCTGCGCGGCAACTCCTCGATGTCATCCGGCCACGCACGCAGGCCCGTTCGTTCCCAGTCTCCGGCCACCGCCTCGGCCACCGCCTTGCGCGCGGAACCGGCCAGCTGACGCTGCAACACATCGAGGTCTTTACCGCGGGCCACCTCGGTGCCGTCCGGTCCTTCGACGGCGAACGTCACCCGAAGGTGAGCAGGCAGCTTGTCGAGATCGAACGCGGCGATCGGCACCAGAATGCCGGTGCGCCGGTGTAATTCACGCTGCAGAGCTTCCAGCAGCGGTTCACTTCCGACCTGGCCGATTCCCGGGTCGCTGCGCTCCTGCCCGCCGATGATATCGGCCAGTACCGCCCGTGCCGTGTCGGGGGCGGGAACGAAGTTGCGCCGCAGGTCTTTCGGCAGCGACCGGATCAGCGCGGTAACCAGTTCCTCGCGCAGCGCGGGTACCTGCCAGCCGAATTCGTCGCCACCGAGGCGGGCGAGCACCTCGACCGGTATGTGCACGGTGACACCGTCGTCGGCGGCACCGGGCTCGAACCGGTAGGTCAGCGGCAGGGACAAATCCCCGGCCTGCCAGTTGTCCGGCCGTTCGGCGTCCTCGTCGTCGACACGCAACAGGTCGTCGCGCGTGAACGTCAGCAGATCCGGGGTGCGATGCCGCTGCTTCTTCCACCAACCGTCGAAATGGCGGGCGGAGACCACCTGGGGCGGAATCCTGCTGTCGAACCAGGCGTAGATCTCGTCGTCACCGACGAGCATGTCGCGCCGGCGGGCGCGCTCTTCCAGCTCGGCCAATTCGGTTCGCAGCCGTGCATTGTCGGCGACGAAGTGGTGCCGGGTCTGCCACTCCCCCTGCACCAGCGCGTGCTGGATGAACAGCTCGCGGGACACCACCGGATCGACGGTGGCATATCCCACGCGTCGGCGCGGAACGAGCGGAAGTCCGTAGAGCGTGACTCGTTCGAAGGCCATCACCGCACCGCGCTTGGCGTCCCAGTGCGGTTCGCTGAAGCTGCGCTGCACCAGGTGTCCGGCCACCCGCTCGACCATCTCGGGTTCGACGCGGGCAGCGATGCGTCCATACAGCCGACTGGTCTCCACCAGGTCGGCCACCACGAGCCAGCGCGGCGGGCGCTTGGTCAACACCGATCCCGGAGCCAGTACGAACCGGGTGTTGCGCGCACCGGTGTACTCCCGCGAATCCCCTTCCCGCAGGCCGATATGCGAGAGCAACCCGGCAACGAGGGCAGCATGCAGACGCGCCGGGTCGGCCGGTTCCGGATCGTCGGATTCCCGAATGCCGATGTCTCGGGCGATGCTGCGCAGTTGCCCGGTCAGGTCCTGCCACTCCCGGATCCGCAGGTAGTGCAGGAACTCCTCGCGACACATGCGCCGGAACGCGCTGCCGGAACGGGCCTTCCGCTCGTCGCGCAGGTACTGCCAAAGGTTCAGGAAGGACACGAAGTCGGAGTGCTCGTCGGCGAACCGGGCGTGTTTCTGCCGCGCCGCCTCCTCCCGCTCGGTCGGCCGCTCGCGCGGGTCGGGAATCGACAACGCCGCGGCCAGCACCAGGACTTCGCGCACGCATCCCTCGGTGTCGGCCTGCACGATCATCCGTGCGAGCCGCGGATCGACCGGCAGTTGCGCCAGCCGGCGACCCACATCGGTGATCGCTCCGGTGGCGTCGAACGCACCGAGCTCCTGCAGCAGCTGCACGCCGTCGCGGATGCTGCGTTGCTCGGGCGGGTCCAGGAACGGGAAGCTTTCGATCTCGCCGAGCTGCAGCGCCGCCATCTGCAAGATCACCGCAGCGAGGTTGGTGCGCAGAATCTCCGGGTCGGTGTAGCGCGGCCGGGACGCGAAATCCTCTTCGGAATACAGCCGGATACACACCCCGGGCGCGGTGCGACCGGACCGCCCGGCCCGTTGCGCGGCCGAGGCCTGGGAGATCGGTTCGATCGGCAACCGCTGCACCTTCGTGCGCCTGCTGTAGCGGGAGATCCGCGCCGTGCCGGGGTCAACGACATACCGGACGCCCGGCACGGTCAGCGATGTCTCGGCGACGTTGGTGGCCAAGATGATTCGTCTGCCGGTCCGCGGCGGCTGAAACACCCGCTGCTGCTCGGCGGTGGGCAGCCGCGCGTACAGGGGCAGCACCTCGGTGTTCGAATCGACGATGCGGCTCAACGCATCATTGGTGTCCCGGATTTCCCGCTCCCCGGACAGGAACACCAACACGTCGCCGGGCGGCTCCGCCTCCAGCTCGCGAACCGCGTCGACGATCGCCTCGGTCTGATCGCGAATCTCGGTGCGCACGATCTCGTGGTCGGGATCGTCGGGATCGTCCGAATCATCAACCGGGACCGGAACTTCCAGAGGCCGATAGCGGATCTCCACCGGGTAGGTCCGGCCGGACACCTCGACGATCGGAGCTCCATTGAAGTGTGCCGCGAACCGCTCCGGTTCGATCGTCGCCGAGGTGACGATCAGCTTGAGATCGGGCCTGCGAGGCAGCAATTCGCGAAGGTAGCCCAGCAGGAAGTCGATGTTGAGGCTGCGCTCGTGCGCTTCATCGAGGATGAGGGTGTCATAGCGCAGCAGGCGACGGTCGCGCTGGATCTCGGCGAGCAGGATTCCGTCGGTCATCAGTTTGACCAGAGTGCGGTCGCTGGCCTGGTCGGTGAAGCGGACGGTGTAGCCGATCGTCTCCCCCAGCGGGGTGCCGACCTCGTCGGCGATGCGCTGAGCCACCGTGCGCGCGGCCAGCCGGCGCGGCTGGGTGTGGCCGATGGTTCCGCGGATTCCGCGGCCGAGCTCCAGACAGATCTTGGGCAGCTGGGTGGTCTTGCCCGACCCTGTCTCACCCGCGATCACAACCACCTGGTTGTCGGTGATGGCTCGGGCGATCTCGTCCCGGTGTTCGCTGACCGGCAGATCCGGATAGGTGATCACCGGTACGGCCGCTTCCCGGGTCGCGACCAACGCCTCGGCGGCCGCAACCTGGTCGGCGATCTTCCTCAGGGTCTCCGCCGACACCTCGCCGCGCAGCGATTTCAGCCGCCGCCCCAACCGGCCCGCGTCACGAAAGGTCACGCCGTCGAGGCGGGCGCGCAGCTGACGCACCTGCTCAGCGGAGACCTCGGACACTGGCGCCACAATAGCGGCGAGCGCCGTCGGAGGCGTCCTGGTGTGCGTAGGCTCGACGGCGATGACCATTTGGATCGTCTTGGGTCTGCTGGTGGTGGGCCTGGGAATCGTGGCCAGCCAGTTGTTCCGGCTGAAGGACTGGCTGAACAGGCCGGCCCCGCCAAGCGAGCCGGCCGGCGAGCACCCGGATGAACCCGAGACGTGAGCGATCTGCCCGCCGGAGTGCGGGCGATGGCCGGTCGCGGCCCCCAGTGGGCGACGTGGGTCGACACACTGCCCCGCCTCACCCGTGACGTCGTCGCGCAGTGGCGGCTTCGGCCCGACGGCCTCGCCGCCCACGGACACTGCTCACTGGTGCTGCCGGTCCGCACCGCCGATGGCACGGCCGCGATCCTGAAGCTCGGCTTCCCCGACGACGAATCCGAACACGAGCACCTGGCGCTGCGCCGGTGGGGCGGCGAGGGCGCCGTCCGGTTGCTCAGCGCCGACCCGCACCGCCGGGCGATTCTCGCCGAACGGCTCGGCGACGACCTGACGGGAGTCGACGACGTCGAGGCCTGCCGGATCGTCGCCGGCCTGTATCGCCACGTACACGTCCCGGCGTTGCCCCAACTGCGGCCCCTGACGTTCTACCTCGACCGGTGGACCGCCGACCTGGCCGAGCTGCCGCGGGGCGCACCGATCCCGCACCGGCTGGTGGAACAGGCGCTGAGCCAGTGCGCGGACTTGACGGTCGACGCCGAGACAACGGCACGGGTCCTGCACTGCGATCTGCATTACGCGAACGTGCTCGCCGGGCCGCGTCAGCCGTGGCTGGTCATCGACCCCAAACCGGTCAACGGCGATCCGCACTACGAGATCGCCCCGATGTTGTGGAACCGCTTCGACGAGTTGGCCGGCGATGTCCGAGGCGGAGTCCGCCGGCGGTTCTACACACTGGTCGACGCGGCGGGGTTCGACGAGGATCGGGCGCGGGCCTGGGTGGTGGTGCGCGCGGTGCTCACCGCCATGTGGGCGGTGCAGGACTCCGCAGCGCAGCAGCCGGGATGGCTGACGACCTGCATCGCCGTCGCCAAAGCCGTGCAGGACTGAAACACCAAGCACGAGAAGCTACCTCGGCGGGTCTCCGCGCCACATGAAGCTGTTGACGTACTTGCCCATGTCCTTGGCGATATCGAGGTTCGCCGGTGACGGGGGCCCCGGCCCGTCGTCGGGCCCGAACTGATGGAACGGCCCCACCGCGCCGGCGACCAGAGCGAGATCGTTCTTGACCGCGACGATGACGATGACGCGCTGGTGCACGGAATCGGTCGCGGTGCCCTTCGGCCAGTCGTCGGCGACCTCGCCGTAGCCCGGCTCGTACCCGAGGATCGCGTTGGGCAGCTCATAGGACGTCACCGCGTCCGGGAAGAGCTGATTGAGCAGGTCGTCGGCCACCTGGCGAGCGTTGCGGCCCTTCGCCGGCTCGCTGAACAACCGCAACGTGCCCCCCTCACCGACGGTCAGCTCGGCGCGCACCCCGTTGGGCTCGATGGTCACGTCGTAGGCGGTTCCGGGCGATGGATAGGACACCGAGAACGACCCGTCGGGGGCGAAGAAGCGCGGATTGATGGCCACCGGCAGCCCCGTCGGCGGCCGGCCGCAGTCGGGTGGGCAGTGGTAGGTGATCGCGGTGGGCGTTATTCGGGTGGCCAGGATGCTCAGCGCCATCATCGCGGCGACCAGGACGATCACCCACAGCCCGATGGTCACGAAATAGCCGGGGCCACGCTGCCTGCGGGCTCGGTAGTTGCCTGCGGGTACCGCGTAGCCCGCGAACGAGTCGGCGGCGTCGGCGTCTGTTGTCAGATCGGTCATCGGCGCAGCGACTTCAGCACGAGAAGGGCCTTGATCAGGTTGTCGACGTTGGGCGTTCCCAGCCCGGTGATCATGTCGTAGCCGGCCACGACGGGCGTCACCGCGTTGGCTCCGAGATAGATGTCGCGGAAGGCGGGTACCTCGGCGCCGCCGGCGATGTCGTAGAGCAGCGGGTTGAAGTCACCGAGCTGCTCCAAGCCGCGCGCGGTCAGGAATTGGTTCATCACCGCGGCGATTCCGGCCCAGATCGGCGCCGCCTGCGAGGTGCCCCCTCCGACCAGGATCTGGCCGTTGAACACGAATTTCACCCCGGTGAACGGGTCGGCCACCGCGGCGATGTCGGGTACCAGCCGCTTGTCGCGTGGGCCGGCGCGGGTTCCGGTGTCCTGCCACGACGGGCGCGCGAACAACACCGACGCGCCGCCGCCGCTGCCCTGGGTCAACGGGACGTCGTACCACCCTTGTTCGGCCAGCCACTGACCCTGGGAATCGGTGGACAGCGTCGTTCCCCCGACACCGGTCACCTCCGGCAGCGAGGCCATCACGTCGACTCCGTAGTCGTCCGGGCTCGGCGGATCCGACCAGGTCTTGCCGCCTTTGCACTCCAGGCCGGCCAGATCTCCACTGGCGACGAAGGCCGTCGTCCCGTTGCGCTGGGCGCGGGCCAGCGCCGAGCGCACCGGCGCCAGGTCGGCGCGGGAGAGGAGTCGATCACAGCCCCAGCCGATTGAGAAGCTCCACACCGCTCCCGGGTAGGTGCGGTCGACATCTTCCATCAGCTTGCCGAGCTTGACGTAGGTCGCGTCGCCTTCGGCGGTGGACCGGGCGTTGACCAGAACGATCCGCGCCGAAGGCGCGATCGCGTGCACGAACTGGACGTCCATGCTCGCCTCACCGCGCCGCTCGGGCGGCATCCCGCCCATCACCTCGAGGTTGAACTTGGGCAGCGAGAACCAGTCGGAGAACTTGTCCAGGTCGCGTTGGTCGACGCCGTCGAAGGTGAAGACGACGACAGTCTGACCCTTTCCGGTGTAACCCGCGGAGGTCAGCGGGTTGACGTTGTAGGCGGTGAGCAACTCTGTGGGCGCGAGCCCCGCATTGGGGACGTCCAGCGGCGGGGTCGGCGGAACGCCTTCGTGTGAGGGCGTGTAGCCGAGGATGCGGCCCAACTCGCTCACTTCACCGCTCAGCTGCTGCGGGACGGCCGGTTGCTGAGGCGAGGCGTAGAACACCACCCCGTTGCTGCGGCGGTAGTCGTGCACAGCCACGTCGAAGGCACCCGCAATCGCTCGCGGGGTGCCCTCCACGACGGCCCACGCATCACCGTCGCGCCAGCCCACCGACAATCCGTGAGAGTCGGCCCAGGCGGTCAGCGCCGCAGGCCGGGAGGCCTCCCGCAGTTCGACGGTCAGCTGGACCCGCTGTGCGCGCGCAGGGCCGAGATCGGCGGCCTGGGCCAGCAGTCGCGCGAAGGGCCCGGCGATCAGGTTGTAGGGCAGCGACGGCGTCGGACGGTCGCCGGCGAAGACCACCATGACCACCGCCAGCGTCGCCAGAAACGGTGTCAGCGGTCGCCTCCGCCGACGCCGTTCCCACACGCGTCTCAGCATCACCAGAACCATCCCATACCGACGCGGGGATCACAGAGCAGGACGCGGGGGTGCGGCGCTGCTGGAGCCGCATGTGCGATAACGATCTCGTCGGCCACCGCGATGAATTGGGTATCCGAACTTCACTTGAGGTTTGTCGTCGAGGAGGTGGACGGTGAAGAAACTCGGTTCAGTGGTGATCTGCGCGATCACCGCCATCGGTATCGGCATCATCGGCGCGCCCGCAGCGAGCGCGGGATGCCAGGGACTCTGGACACCGTGGGGCGGCGGCGAACGCTGCGACGGCCCGATCGATGCGAACGGCTTCTTTCAGCGCTGCGAGACCGGGGGCGCGTTCGGGTTCAACACCCCGCAGCAGTGCTACCAGGTCGACGCGAACAATCTGGGCAACACTCAGCCCTGGATCGGGCCGTGATCCTCACAGCGGAATGGCGAGCTGGCTCCTGATGAGCGGGGCGATCTTCTCGGCCATGTAGGCGTGGCCCGCGTCGGTGGGGTGCACGCCGTCGGGGCCGATCAGTTCGGGGTGGCCGACGAACCAGCCCTCGGCGAGCGGATCGATGAAGACCGCGCCGACGGCTTTGGCCTGGGCGCGCAGGATGTCGCGCTGGGCCAGCACCTCGCCCGGCGGGTCTGCCGTCGGCCACGGCGGGCCGATCACCAGGACCTTGGCTTTGGGCGCCGCCCGGCGGGCGATCTGCAGGGTCTCCCCGACCAGCACCGGGTACTTCTGCATATCGGCGGGCTGGTCGTTGCGGGATCCGAAGAACACCACCAGGGAGTCGTCGCGGTCGACGGCCCGCACGGTGAGGTCCTGGAACAGGCTGCCATGGTTGCCGCGGATCCCGTAGCCGGCGCCGCCCTCGGCGGCCACGTCGGCGTCGATTCTGGCGCCCTGTCCGGCCAGCAGCAGCCAGGCGCGGGACGTCCACGACTGCGGCCCCTGACCGCCCTCGTCGGTACCGGTCGTGTACGAGTCGCCGATCACCGCTATCCGGCTGAAACCCGAACCGCGATTGGCCAATTCATAGGTGACGGCCGGGCGGGTGTAGCCGACGATGGCGGCGAGCACCGCGACGGCCGACAGGCCGGTCGTGATGACGCGCACAAGCCCTTCCTTGCGGATCAATGACACCCCACTGAATCTCATGCCCGACGCAGGCAGCCTACTGCCTCCGAAGGTGTTGTCGCACACCGACGCTGGCTTCGTTACTACCCGGCCCGCGCCGAGGACTGCGGAGGACGGGTATCGCGGGCATGGTCGATCGAGGCCAGCCGGCCGCCCTCGGCCCCCGGCGGGCCGCTGTGCTTGTCGTGTTTGACGTCGCGGAAGTCGACCATCCTGCGCATCCAGCGCCGGGCCGGTTCCTCGACGCCGTGGTAGAGCGCCATCGCGCCGGCCACCGCCGCGAGGATCAATCCGACGACGACGATCTTCTGCACCGATTTCGGCAGGTCGATCTGGTACTCCTGGACCGCCCAGTTCCACGAGGTGTGCACGAGGTGTGCACGCATTTCGTGCCACCATGTACAGGCTGAACGAGATCTGCCCCCCGTACACCAGCAGCCGCGTGGACAGCAGCGCCGGCAGGGTTCCGACGCCGATCGCCAGCGTGACGACCAGCGGCATGAACAGCACGTCGACCAGGCCGCCGGGGTCGATCATCCCGGCCACCGGGTTGGCGTCGTAGTAGTACAGGATGCCGACCATCGCGGCGGTCAGCAGTACCGCAGCAATACCTGAGATGTGCTGCCCACGCCGGCCGATCTGCAAGCGTCGGACCGCCGCGCAGGCCAGCGCGCCGGCCAGGAACTGGGCCACGATGCGCGGCAGCCAGCTCCACGGCGTGTAGAAGTGGCCGCTGGCCAGCAGCAGCAGCGTGGGCGGCAGCGCAGCGACGAAGGCCAGGAAGAGCAGCGTGCGCGCCCGGGTCACCCGCGCCATCCGGAAGATCACCAGGATGATCCCACCGAAGAGCAGGTAGGCCAGCCATTCCGCGCTGATCGACCAGGCCGGGCCGTCCCAGCTGGTGCCGTCGAAGAACGGTTCGAACCAGAGTTGGACCATGAACAGCTGGCGCACGTAACTGATTGCGGTGAGCTTTTCGACATCCGCCGACGGTGTGGCGCCGAAGTGCAGCGTGAAGATGATCCACGCGGCGGCGATGTGCATGGTCACCAGGTACACCGGCCACACCCGGGACAGCCGCAGCCACAGGAAGTGCAGGGTGGCCCGCCCGGAGAAATGCGATCCCATCCGGTCGAGGTAATTCCACGTCAGCACGAATCCGCTGAGGATGAAGAACAGGTCGACGCCTTGGGCACCGGCGTTGAGAAGCGGCGCGAGGTCGTCCTTGAGTCGCGGTGACGCTTCCCAGATCAGCGGCCGGAAGTGGAACAGCACCACCCATAGGGCGGCGACGATGCGAAGACCGGTCAGCGCCTTTATTTCTCCGGTCCGCACAACACCCATTCCGAACCCATTCCGACTCTTGCTTTACGTTTCGACGCCACCTCGTCAGACGGGCCGGACCCCGCCGCCCCCGCGATTTCACCTGGGAGCCTATCAGCGCGGCAGTCGCCGGCCCGGCCTTGCAACGCTGTGGGGTTGCTGGACACCGTCCTGTCCGGCCGTTTGCTGGGCTGTGATCGCGGCAACACCGCGCGGGTCGACAGCCGGTTGACGACGGCGTGCTCGACGCAGTTCGGGAGCCATTGCCGGCCACCCTCGAATCAGGTTGCCGCCCAGCCACCGTCGACGCTGAGGATTGTTCCGTGGATGTTGGCGGCGTCGTCACTGGCCAGGAACACCACCGCGGCCGCGACCTCCTCCGGGGTGCTGACCCGCCGCGACGGCAGGCGGCTCAGTGTCGGCGCGATGTGGTCGGCGAACTCGGCCTGCCGTTCGGTGCCGATCGGGCCGGGGGCCACGGCGTTGACCCGAACACCGTGCGGGCCGTACTCGTCGGCCCAGGACTGGGTGAACGAATGGATCGCGGCTTTGTTGGCGCTGTAGACCGCCGATCCGCTGGATCCGCGCAACCCGGTGATCGAGCCGATGTTGACGATCGCGCCGCTACCCTGGGCAACCATGCGCGGTGCCAGCACACCGGTCAGCAAAAATGGCGTGAACACGTTGACACCGAACACATCTCGCAGCTCCTGCTCGGTGACATCGGCGGTCGGCGTGGGCATCAGCAGGGTGGCCGCGTTGTTCACCAGGATGTCGATGCCGCCGGCCGCCTCGGTGGCCGCGTCGGCCAGATGCCGGGCGGCGGCACCGCCGGCTCCCAGATCGGCGGCGACGAAGGCGGCGTCCCCGCCTGCCGAACGGATATCGGCGACGACGGCGTCGCCGCGGGTTGTGTCCCGTCCGCTCACGACGACGAAGGCGCCCTCAGCCGCGAGGGATTTCGCGACGGCGACCCCGAGGCCGCCTGTGGAACCGGTGACAAGTGCTCTGCGCCCGGCCAACCGGGTATCTTTTGGACTCATGAGTCCATATGCTTCGCCTTTAAAAATGGACCTGCAAGTCCAAAATCTGACGGCGAAGGGCCGCGCCACCCGGCAGCGGATCATCGAGGGAGCCGCCGCCGAGATCCGTGCCCGCGGCGTCGCGCTGACCACCCTCGACGACGTCATGGCGCGCACTCACACCTCCAAAAGCCAGCTCTTCCATTACTTTCCCGGCGGCAAGGAGCAGCTGCTGCTGGCGGTCGCGGCGCTCGAGTCCCAGATGGTGCTCGACGACCAGCAGCCTCATCTCGGCGCGCTCACATCCTGGGCGGCGTGGCAGCGGTGGCGGGATTCAGTGGTCGACCGCTACCGCCGGCAGGGCCAGAACTGCCCGATCGCGGTGCTGATGTCGGAGATCGGGCGCACCACGCCGGGGGCCGAGGCTGTCACCGCCGAGCTGATCGTCCAGTGGAGCGGCGCGATCGCGGCCGGCATCCGGTCGATGCAGGAGCAGGGCAAAGTGTCCGAATCGGTGAACGCCGAGCGAGCCGCGGCAGCGTTGCTGGCCGGAATTCAGGGCGGGGTCGGCATCATGCTCGCGACCGGCGACCTGAGCTATCTGGAAGCCGCCCTGGACCAGGGCATCGGCGCGCTGCGCGCGCCATGAGCCCGAACCCTGACGGCCTCAGCCGCCGTTCTGCGCCATCGCCCAGCACGTGACCGAGTGCCACAGGTTGCAGGGGATGCCGTTCATCGTGGGGATCTGGTTGGGCTGGATGTTGGTGGTCACGTTGTCCGGGCCGATCGCCTGCGGAACCTGACCGCCTGACGGGCCGGATGTGCACACCCCGGGGAATCGGCTCTGGACCGTCCCATTCGGGCAGTCAGCGGACGCCGGTGCGGCGAGCACAAGCGATCCCGACGTGAGCGCCACCGCACACGCGCCGATGAGAAGTCGTTTCACAGTCACCTGATTCCGCCTCGAGCAGGCCTCGGGTCCAACCACTTAACCACGATATCGACGGCGCAGCCAGATTCGTTAGCGTTTACCAGCGACGACGCGGCTACGGGCTGAGCACGCCGGCGGCCGGCAACGACGGCACTGACGGCACGGCATTGAGCGTGTTGAGTGCGCCCGACGCCTGGTTGGCGGTGCTGAGCATCTGCATCAGCGGCCCGAAGTTCCCATTGCCGAGTTCGGCCATCACCGCCGGGCATTGGGACCGGATGGCCTGCTCGGCCACGAACCCGGTCACCTGGGAGGCCAGGCCGCCGTGTCCGCTGGCCGTGGTGGCATTGGAAACCAGGCTGCTGCCCGGCTTGACCAGCATCGGGCAGATCTGCTGGCCGATTTGCTCGATCAGCTGACTGATACCTGTCGAGTTCAGCAGGCTACTGACGCCCGCCGTGTCCGCGTGGGCGGGCGCCGGCCAGGCGGCTACGGCGACAACTGTTCCTGCCATCACGGCCAGCGATCGCAGTGCGAAGGCGGTGCCGCCGGTCGATTCACGATCGAAAGTGCGCACGGTCATGTGGGTCCTACTCTGGCTCGATCGGCTCAAAGCGAGAGCCACTGATGTCACTTCGGTAACAGTGGTCTACTCAGGTCACACTTTGGGCACGGAACCATAAAGGTTCGAAGCCTATGCGTTTCCTCTACGCGATCTGTGCGCCGCGGGTGCGACACTTCCCCGTTTCAGCGATACTGCGCGCCCGGCCGTCACAGAGCGTCGTTGATCTCGTTCTTCAGCACCTCGGCCTGCGTCCCGAAGACGGCCTGCACGCTGTTGCCGACCTCGATCACACCGGCGGCGCCGAGGCTCTTCAACCGGTTCTGGTCGACTTTGCCGGCATCCACGACCTCCATCCGCAGTCGGGTGATGCAGGCGTCGACGCTGCGCAGGTTCTCTCGCCCGCCGAAGGCCGCGATCAGCTGCTCGGCCTTGCTGTCGGTGACCGTGGGGGCGGTCTTCACCGCGGTCCCGGCCTCCACGGCGGTGGCCGACTCGGCGCCCTCGCCCAGGTTGGCCCGCTCCTCGGCGTCGAACTCGGCGTCGGGTTCGCGGCCGGGGGTGCGCATGTTCCACCGGGTGATCGCGAAACGAAATAGCAGGTAGTACACCGCGAAGAAGACCAGGCCCATGACGATCAGTAGCGGAATGTTCTTGGCCGCCGGCGCGGTGCCGTAGAGCAGTAGATCGATCAGGCCGGCCGAGAACGAGAAGCCCAGGTGGATGTCGAGCAGGTAGGCGATCGCCAGCGACAGCCCGGTCAGCACCGCATGCACGATGTAGAGCGGGAACGCCACGAACATGAAGGCGAACTCCAGCGGCTCGGTGACACCGGTGAGGAACGCGGTCAGCGCGGCGGCGGACAGAATGCCGAACGCGACCTTGCGCTGTTTGGCGTTCGCGACGTGGATCATCGCCAACGCCGCTCCCGGCAGGCCGAACATCAGGATCGGGTAGAAACCTGACGTCAGCAGCCCGGCGCTGGGGTCGCCCGCGGCGAACCGGCTGAGTTCACCGGTGACCACATGCCCGTCCCCGCTCGGATAGCTGCCGTAGATGAACCACACGTACGAGTTCAGGATGTGGTGCAGCCCCAGCGGGATCAGCATGCGGTTGGCGAAGCCGTAGACGAACGCCCCGAGCGCGCCGGCACCGCCGATGAAGTGGCCCAGTCCGGTCAGCCCCGCGTCGAAGATCGGATAGAAGTAGCTCATCGCGAAGGAGACCACGAGGCTCGCCAGCGACACGACGATCGGGACGAAGCGCCGGCCACCGAAGAAGCCGAGGTACGGCGGCAACGCGATGGTGTGGTACCGGTCGAACAGCCACGCGGTGAGCAGCCCGACCACGATTCCGCCGAACACGCTGTAGTTGATCTGCGCCTGTTCACCGGCCTTGTCGAGTTGCCCCGCGAGCACGAACGGCGACATCGTTTTGAAGACCGCCTGCATCACCAGGTAGCCGACGACCGCTGACAACGCCGTCGAGCCGTCGGCCTTGCGGGCGAATCCGATCGCGACACCGACGGCGAACAACAACGCGAGATTGTTGAACAGCGCTCCGCCGGCCGCGCTCATCGCCTGGAAGAAAGGGCCGATCACCGGCGCCTTGATCCGGCCCAGCAGGTCGTCCTGGCCGAGCCGAAGCAGGATGCCTGCCGCCGGAAGCACGGCGATCGGCAGCATCAAGCTCTTACCGAGCCGTTGCAGCTGCGCGAAGCCTGGTATGCGCAGCCCCGACTTCTGCTGTGCGCCTGAGTCTTTGGTGGTTTCACTCATGACCGGCCGGCCTCCCGTTGTCGCAGCACAGCCGAAGCTTAGACAAATCGCCGGAGGTGAGGCGTTGTTTCCGCCGCGGCCAGGTGGGTCAACTCTCTATTGTCTTCGACAATGAGCACAACGTCCGTTCACGCGCCGGTCTCCGGGCGTGCCGTCGCGCTAGCCGACGTACCCGATCCCGTTTTCGCGCAAGGCATGGTGGGATACGGCGCCGCGGTCGATCCGCCCCGCGAGGTGATCGATGCGGTGGCACCGGTCAGCGGCCGCGTCCTCAAGCTGATGCCGCACGCCTACATCATCATGACGAGCGAGAATGTCGGAGTGCTGGTTCATCTCGGCCTCGACACTGTCGCATTGAAGGGGGCGGGATTCAGCGCCCACGTCAACGAGGGCGATACCGTGACCGCCGGCCAGACGATGATCACCTATGACGTGCCATCGGTGGTCGCGGCCGGGTTGAACCCGATCGTTCCCGTCGTGGTGATGGACGAACGCGAGCCGGGCAATGTCGCGGTGGGCGACGAGGTCGCTACGGGTACTGAAATCGCCGCAGCTTCAACACTTTTCACTGCCAACAAGTAGGGCCTGATGGAAGTCGTCATCCTCCCCGACGCCGCACAGATCGGCGCGGTGGCGGCCGATGCCGTCGAGTCTCTGCTCGGGCGCACGCCGACCGCGGTGCTGGGGCTGGCCACCGGCTCGTCCCCGCTGGCGATCTACGACGAGCTGGCCGCCCGGTGCGACGCGGGGCGCATCTCCTTTCGGCAAGCTCGCGGATTCACCCTCGACGAGTACGTCGGGTTGCCGGCTGATCACCCCGAGCGCTACCGCACCGTCATCGACACGGTGTTCGTCTCACGCGTCGACTTTGCACCGGGCGCGGTCGCCGGGCCCGACGGGCTGGCCGAGGACATTCCGGCGGCATGTGCCGAGTACGAGGCGGCCATCGCCGCGGTCGGCGGCATCGACCTGCAAATCCTGGGCATCGGCACCGACGGCCACATCGGCTTCAACGAGCCCGGGTCGTCGCTGGCGTCGCGCACCCGGATCAAAACACTGACGCGCCAGACCCGGATCGACAACGCCCGCTTCTTCGGCGACGACGTCGACCAAGTCCCGACGCATTGCCTCACCCAGGGGTTGGGCACGATCATGGCGGCTCGTCACGTCGTGCTGGTGGCCCTCGGCCGGAGCAAGGCCGAGGCGGTGCATCAGCTGGTGGAGGGGCCGGTGAGCGCGATGTGGCCGGCCACCATCCTGCAGCACCACCCGCACGTGACGGTCCTCCTCGACGGTGGCGCGGCGCGACGGCTGCAGTTGGCCGACTACTACCGGGAGACCTACCTGTCCAAGCCGTCATGGCAGGGCATCTGAGTGCTGATCACCGCTGCGACCTTGCTGACCGGCCGAGAGTTGTTGCGGCCGGGCTGGATTGAGGTATCCGGCGGGTCAGTGCTGGCGCTGGGTGCGGGTCCGCCGCCGCGGACCGCCGACCGCGAGCTGGGCACAGTGGTGCCCGGTTTCGTCGACACCCACGTGCACGGCGGCGGCGGTTCCGATTTCTCGGTGGCGACGACGGACGACACAACGACCGCTGTGGAGCTTCACCGCCGGTACGGCACCACCACCCTGATCGCGTCGCTGGTGTCGGCCGGACCGGCCGAACTGCTGCGTCAGGTCGAGGTGCTGGCCGGTCAGGTGCGCGACGGACTGATCGCCGGTATCCACCTGGAGGGGCCGTGGCTGGCGGCCGAACGGTGCGGGGCACACGATCCTGTGGTGCTTCGCGATCCGGACACCGGCGAAGTCGGCCAGCTGTTGCAGGCCGGCGGCGGAGCCATCCGAATGGTCACCCTCGCACCGGAACGTCCGGGGGCGCTGGCCGCGATCGAGCGCATCGTCAGTGCCGGCGCGGTGGCCGCGATCGGACACACCGAGGCGACCTACGAGCAGACCCGCACGGCGATCACCGCGGGCGCGACGGTGGGTACACATCTGTTCAACGCGATGCGCCCGATCCACCACCGCGAGCCTGGCCCGGTGATCGCACTTCTGGAAGACCCCCGGGTGACGGTGGAGTTGATCGCCGACGGAGTGCACGTCGACGCCGCGCTGTACCGGCATGTGGTCCGTGCGGCCGGTCCCGACCGGTTGTCGCTCGTCACCGACGCGATGGCGGCGGCCGGGGTGACCGACGGGCGATATCACATCGGCCGGATGGACGTCGAGGTGGCCGACGGCGTGGCCCGGCTGGCCGGGACGTCGACGATCGCCGGAAGCACCGCCACGATGGACCGGGTGTTCAGATTCGCCGTCGTCCACAGCGGGCTCCCCCACGACGAGGCACTGCTGCTCGCGGTCCGCCAGTCGTCGCTGAATCCGGCTCTTGCACTGGGACTTCCGTCCCCCGAACTGGTCGCGGGCGCACGCGCCGACCTGGTCGCGCTGGACACTGAGCTCGCGGTCACCGACGTCCTGCATGGCGGTGCGTGGGTTCCGCGCTGAGCACGACGAACGTCTGTTCGACTTTTTGTCAGACCCCCGGTGCATCGTGTCTCCTACGCCGTCGAACTGACGAAAGGGGCCCAGCAATGTGCTGGTTGTGCGACCACCCGGAGAACACCGTCGCCAACTATCTCGACGAAGTCCGCGCCAAAATCCTGCGGCGAGGCTGGGCAGTGCAGTACGTCGAATCGCCCCGGATGCCGTTCGCCTACACGGTCGGCTTGAGCGACTACGACGTCCCCGAGCTACTGATGACGAATGTGTCGCCGCAGCGGGCCGCCCGCCTGCTGAGCAAGTCGGCCGAGCTCGTGGTGCGCGGAGCCGAGTTGACCGCCGGCCAGCAGTTCACCCTCTGCGGAGGTCCGATGCTCGAGGTCGTCGAGGTCGAACATCCCGATGCACATATGGGTTTCGCGACAGCCCTGTACGGCAGGGAGATTCGGGCATTGCAGCTCGTCTGGTCGGATGGTCGCGGCCGGTGGCCGTGGGCCGCGGACTTCTGTGACCGCGAAAGCCGGCAACCGGTGTTGGGGGTGCGCACCCGAGCCGCGTGAGTTGCCACCGATCACAAAGCAATTACGGCAGGCGCGCCAGACCGTCTCGACGCCGGCGACGTTGTTACCTTGCTGCTCGTGAGGAACCTCGTGCACCGCGCGACCCGCTGGGTGCGACGGCTCGGCGTCCTCACCGCAACGGTGCTGCTGGTCCCGGGCATGGTCGGCCTGGCGGGCCCGATCGCACCCGCCGCGGCCTACTCGCGCTCCGGCTTACCGGTGGAGGCCCTCGACGTGCCGTCGCCGGCGATGGGCCGCACCATCCGAGTCCAGTTTCAGGGTGGCGGCGCGCACGCGGTCTATCTGCTCGACGGCTTACGCGCCCGCGATGACGAGAACGGCTGGGACATCAACACCGCCGCATTCGAGTGGTACTACCAGTCCGGGCTGTCTCTGGTGATGCCGGTCGGTGGCCAGTCGAGCTTCTACAGCGACTGGTACCAGCCGGCGGCCGGGTCCAACGGGACGCTGACATACAAGTGGGAGACATTCCTGACCCAGGAGCTGCCGTCGTGGCTGGCGCTCAACAAAGCGATCACTCCGATCAACAATGCGGTGGTCGGGCTTTCGATGTCGGGCAGTGCGGCCCTCACACTGGCGATCTGGCATCCCCAGCAGTTCATCTTCGCGAGCTCGCTGTCCGGCTTCCTCAACCCGTCGCTGGGCCTGTGGCCCACCCTGATCGGGCTGGCGATGAAGGACGGCGGCGGGTACCGCTCCACCGACATGTGGGGGCCCTCCAACGACCCGGCCTGGCAGCGCAACGATCCGATGGTCAACGTGGCAAGGCTGGTCGCCAACGGCACCGCGGTGTGGATCTACTGCGGGACTGGCGCCCCGTCCGAACTCGACAACACCGACGACCCGACCTTCGGTGGGCTGTTCACCGCCGGGTACCTGGAAAACATCACGTTGAACACCAACAAGGAATTTCAGCGCAAGTACCAGGCCGCCGGCGGCCGCAACGCGGTCTTCAACTTCCCGCCCAGCGGCACGCACAGCTGGGGATACTGGGGCGCGCAACTGCAGGCGATGAAGGGTGACCTGCAACGGGTGCTGGGCGCGACGCCCGCCGGCTAGCGCGCGCTAGTCCCGATGCGCCACAACGTTGATCACGTTGCCGTCCGGATCGCGAACGAAGAACCGCCGCACCCCCCACGACTCGGTCGTCAACGGATGCACAATCTGGTAGCCGCGGGCGCGGGCCTGCTCGTAGGCGGCGTCGACGTCATCGGTGGCCACCGAGATGACGGGCATCTCGGGCGCCGTCGCATCGGCGGTGACCAGTTGCAGATTCGCGCCCGTGTCGGGCGAGGTGTATCGGGCAACCCAGCCGAGGTTGAACTCCTCGGTGGTCAGCCCGAGGTAGTCGGTGTAGAAGCCTTTGGCCGCCTCGATGTCGGAGACCGGCAGGTCGGCAATGATCCGGTTGACTCGCATAGCTCGATCTAACCGCGACGGCGCCCGCTAGTCCCCGAAGCCGATCACCTCGCCCCGGTTGATCGACACCCAGTCGCGGGCTTCCAGGTATGGGCGGAACGTCGCGGCGATCAGCTGCTCATCGGCGGGTGTCTTGGGGCGTTGGAGTTCGTAGAGGTGCGGGAATTCCGTCCACGCGACGACGGCGTCCCACAGCCGCACCGCAGCCTCGCCGGTGGGCGGGTCGATCAGCACCGGGCCGAACAAGCACTGGCCGTCGGGGAAGAACAGTGTCGGCACGCCGTAGCCGTCGGCTGCCACGACGCGGTTGTGGTCGGCCAGCACCTCATCGCCGGTCGTGGGGTCGGCGATGGCCTGATCCACCAGCGCGGGATCAAAACCGAGCTCAGCCAACAGGTGTCGGGCCACCGCCGGATCGTGCGGTTTGTGTCCGTCGACGTGCAGGGCCTGGCCGGCGCGCTGATACCAGGCCTCCACGTCCGCCATGGACTGCCGCCGCAACAGGGCTCCGATGCGCATCATCGACCAGCCGTAGGACCAGTCCCGTTCCCACGGGTGCTTCTTACCCTCTTTGCGGTTGATCTCCTCGAGGCTGAAGAACCGCCAGTTCACCACCAGCCCGGTCTGGTCCCGAACCTCGCGGATCCACAGCGACGTCTGGTAGGCGTACGGGCACATCACGTCGAAGTGGAAGTCGACGAACTCCGGCCGCCCGCTCACATCGTGAACCGCAGATTGCGGGCGGCACGCTCACCAAGCTCGGCGTCACCGGTCCAGCTCACCGCACCCGAATCGATCTGGGCCTGCGGATCGATGCGCCCGCACGCCAGCATGATGAATGTGGTCGAGTCAGTGGTCAGCACCGCAGTCGGATCAGTCAGGTGCCCAACCTGCGTGGCCCGACCATCCACCGCGACATTGATCTCCCGCACCAGCGGGCCGGTCAGCCGGAAGGCGATGCTGCTGCCCTCAGGCACGCCCACCTTCTTGCCGGCGATGTACCCGATCGAGCTCTCGACCTGCCCCAGCGCGATCTCCGCCGCCACCCCGCCGTCGTCGGTGGAGCGGCCCAGCGGAATCGTGATGTCGCGCACGTGAACCCAGAAATCGAACACCCGGATCTCCAAAAACCGGCCGTAGGTCCCGCGCCCGGTGGGCATCCACGACGGCCGATCCAGATCGGCGGCCGTCAGCGAACTCAGCTCCCGCCTGCGCTCGGCGAAGACCGCGGTGACCTTCTCAGCGAGCGTGGCCGGATCGTCGGTCCCGGCCAGGAACTCCGCCGCCCGCTCGAACGGCGGCGGGGTGGCGTCGTCCTGCGGTACCCAGCCGGCCATCACGGCTTCGATGCTGACGACGTGCTGAACGACATCGCGCACCACCCAGTCCGGGCACAGCGACTGTGTCTTCCAGTCGGCGTCACTCAGATCAGCGCACAGACCCTCGATCGCCGAGTAACAGGCCTCCAGCGCGGAGCGGATCTCATCAAGACTCCTCATGATCCCGATCCAACTACGCCCGGCGCATACCCGGGCATGATCGACGGGATCTGCTTTAGCCCGCGGCGTTGGGCAGCAGCGGTGGACAGACGCCGGCAGCATCGGTGGCCAGCTCGAAGTGCCACACCTCGTTGGCATAGATGCGGCACAGACCGAATCGGGCGCCGTTGGTCATCAACCACTGGTCGGCACCAACACCGCCCACGTCGACGGCCTCACCCACCACATGTTTGGACGCCTCGGGGGTCTGTACGTACTCGCGGGCAGCCGCCAGGCTGCCGTACTGGGCGACCGCGCTGTCCAACAACCGCTGCTGGAATTCCGGTGAGCGCCACCCCGATGTGATCGTCATCGTGATGCCGTCGGCCGACGCCGCGGAGTCGGCCTGCTGAATGGCGTCGAGCAGTCGCGGATCCAACCGTCCGACAGCTGGGTTCTGCACGTCGAACGGTGTCAGAATCTGGCCGTCGACCAGCGAGCCGTCACCAGCCGCAACGGCCGGCGGGTCGACACTGACGGTGTTGTCGGCCAGAGCAATTCGGGGTGCGGGGGCCGGTAGGCCGGCGGCACCGACCAGCAGCGCCGTTGTCGTGGCCGCACCCAGCACAACGGCTGAGACGGAGGTGGCATCTATCCGCATGATCCACCCATCCTCCCAGACCGAATCCTGGTGCTGACCGTCGTCGTACGACAGACTTCAGCGGTGCGCATCCGATTCGCTCTCCTGCCCGCGACGGTCCTGCTGGCCATTGCCGCCTGCGCATCGAGCACTGTCCACCCGGTGAGCACGCCGGTCAGCGGGCCGCACGCCTCATCGGTGCCCGCGGCCGCGCTGGATTCGACTACTCCACCGGACGCGGCACCCGCCGACGCGCAGCCCCGGCTGGCGTCCGATCCTGCTCAACTGGCCGACGACCTGGTCGCCGATGAGCTGGCCATCCGCGATCCGTCGACTCCGCAGGCCGCGCTCGTCGCGGCGGCGCGCCGTCAGCAGGTCGCTTACCGCAGCATCGGTCGCCACCCCGAATGGGATTCGACTATCCGGCCGCGGATCCCGCCAGGTTTGGTCGATGCATACGACCGTAACGTCGACGCGCGGCGGCAACTCGCTTCGATGGCCCACCCGCGGGACACTCTGCCGGCGTGGCGGATCCAACCGCCGGCGCCTGCCGAGGAATTGCTTGGTTACTACCGCGAGGCCGAGGCTGCCACCGGCGTCGGCTGGAACTATCTGGCGGCGATCAACCTGATCGAAACCCGGTTCGGCAGCATCGTGGGACTGAGCTCCGCCGGAGCGGACGGCCCGATGCAGTTCTTGCCGTCGACATTTGCCGCCCACGGCGATGGCGGCGACATTCGCTCACCCCGCGACAGCATCATGGCCGCCGGACGTTACCTGGCTGCGAACGGTTTCGGCGCGGACCCCGATCACGCCATCTACCGCTACAACCATGCTGACGAATACGTCGCTGCGGTAAAGGATTACGCCGCGGTCCTGGCCGACCCCGCGACTTTCGCCGGCTTCTACCAGTGGGATGTCTACTACGTCACCACCGAAGGTGACGTCGTTCTACCGATCGGATATTCCGCCGATGAGCCCATACCGGTCGCCGAATACCTGGCCACCCACCCGCAGTAGCTCAGGTCTCGTCGGCGACCTGGTGCCTATCGACCTTGCCCGGGCCAGCTGGATCGTCGTTCTGACGATCCAGCTGGTCCTGCAGGATGCGCTGCTCTTCACTCGCTTTCCTGGCATCCGCCGGCGTGGCCGGTGGCTGCTGGCTGAGCTCCACACTCAGCTCTTGAAAGCGTCTTTGATCTTCTCGCCGGCGTCCTTCAGGCTCGACTTGGCCTGATCGACCTTGCCTTCGTTTTCGGTGCTCTTGTCGCCGGTGGCCTTGCCTACTCCCTCTTTGGCCTTGCCCGCGGCGTCGTCGACTTTATTGCTGATCTTGTCTGAGATACCCATGCGCCCCGGTTACCTCAATAACCCTGAAACGAAACTCAGACTCAGCTGTGTGTACCGCGGACGGTCCACACCACCCGGTAGGAGCCCGCGGCCGGAACCCAGCCGAATCGACGCGAGTCGACGACACCCGGCGCGTGCGGATTGTCCGAGCACGCCTCGAAGGTCGCGGCCCGGCCACGCCCCCGCACTGTCCCGACCCGCTTGATCAGCCACCTGGTCGGCAGAGTGGGATCGGGGAACACCCGCAATTGTCCGGTACGCGGGGTCCCGGCCCGAACCGCCAACAGCCCGTCACCAGGGCGAAGGGTCGGCAACATCGACTCCTCCACCACCCGAAACCGGCGCAGCGGCCAGGAACCGAGCCCATGGTTCTCCCGCACAGTGAAAGGGTAAGTTAGGGCCATGCTGCAACGACTTTTCGCCAACGCCACCCCTGCCCACGCTCATTGCGACCTGTACTGCGGCGTCTACGACCCCGCGCAGGCCAAGATCGAGGCGCTGTCGTGCCTCAAGACCATCCAGAAGTACAACGACTCGGATGATGAGCACTTCCGGACCCGCGCGATCCTCATCAAGGAGCAGCGCGCCGAGGAGGTCAAGCATCACCTGATGGTGTTGTGGGCCGACTTCTTCACCAAGGAGCACTTCGAGCAGTTCCCGAACCTGCACCAGCTGTTCTGGGACGGCGTGCACGGTGCCGGTGATGTCAAGAAGTCGACCGACGCCGCCACCGCTGAGAAGCTGCTCGCGACCATCGATCAGATCTCGGACATCTTCTGGCAGACCGAGAAGGCCAAGGGCATGGGCGTCTACCCGCCTGCCTGACAATCGTCGTCCACGTACCGCGCGGTCCTCACGGCCGCGCGGTACGTGCTTTTCAGGGGACTATTTCCAGGCAAAGACAGGTTGTTCGAGCTCGTCGACGGGATCGTGACGGCCTTCCAGGCACAGCCACCGAAGTTGAAGCAGCACAGCACCTGTGGGCGCATGGATGAGGTCGTTGCCCAACGGCATCTGCACGACGGGACGCGGGCTCTCCGGGATGGTGATGAACCGCGGCGAATCCGGGCGCTGCAATTGGTGCAGTCCTACCCGATAGACGGCGACAACCTCGTCGGGCGCCGGACGCGGGTCCAGGCGCCCGCCTCCCCAGATCACCACCGGGGTGATGATGTAGCCCGACCGCGTCGGGTAGTCGTCGAGCACACCGAGCACCGATGAATGGGGCAGCGTGACCCCGACTTCCTCGTCGAGCTCACGCAACGCCGCGTCGATCGCGGTCTCCCCCGGGTCCAGCCTGCCGCCGGGAAGAGCCCACTGCGCAGCATGCGAGTTCAACCGGGAAGCCCTGCGACACAACAGAAATGCGGCACCACCCGAGACTTCGACCATCCGGCCGTCCAAGCCGGGTTCCATCGGCCGGCCGGCAATCCAGTCGTCGACGGGAGCCGGGTCGACCCTGTCCTCACCCGCGTCGGAGTCGACGAGCACCACCGCGACGGCGGCATGCCGCTTGGTGGGGTCGGCCGCCGAGCGACGTTGATGGCCGCTCAAGTGATCGCGGATCTGGTCCCGCAGCGCGTCGTCGTAGGTGATCGTCACTGTTCGACCATAGAGCGATGTCCCGGATGCCCACACGCGAGGACGCCGCGGGTGCCGTCACCCCAGGCGATCAGACGGCATCCCGCGGCGTCATGCGCAGATCAGTAGGTCGGGACGAAGACCCCGTTGATCCAGACGCCCCAGTGATTCCAGCCCTCGTCCCACACCTGCTTGTTGCCGGCGGCCCAGGTCGGGTCCACGGGCTTCGGCGGGGCCCAGGCCGGCGGAGAGCCCGCATCGGGTCCGGCCGGCGGCAGCGCGGGCTGGACAGGGCCGGGAGGCGGGGTCCAGCCGGGGTCGGCGCCCGCGGTCGCGGCGCTCAATCCCAGTGCGGTAGCAGCCAATCCGCCGGCGACAGCGGCACCGGCGACAATCTCGATCAACTTCATGGCTTCGTGCTCCAATCGTGCGTCAATCGTGCGTGAGTAACGACCTGCCTGGTACCGGTACTAGCTATCCAGATCTGAGATCGGTAAACATCCGACGCACTGAACAGGGCAAAAACCCGAGCGTCAGTTCGGTCCCATTGCCGCGGTGATCGACTGTGCCATCAGCCGCGCCGCGTCGTTGCGATCCATCGATGCCAGCAACTGCCCGACACCGCGCATCTGCTCACCGACGAGCACCGTCGGCCCGTTGGTGAGGTTCGCGAAGGCTTCGGCCACCACGTCTTCGACCGGTACCGCGTCCTTGGGTGTCTCGTCTTCCGAGGCAAGGGTGCCGCGTTGGTGTTCGAGCTTGCGCAGCGCGGGGGTGTCGGTCTTGCCGAGGATCAGCCCGATGACGTCGACGCCCTTGTCGTGCAGCTCGCTCCACAGCGCTTCGGCGAACACCATGTCGAAGGCCTTTGACGCGCCGTAGGCCACCATGTTCGGCCCGCCGACAAAGCCGGCCCCGGAGCCGAACACGACGATCCCGCCCCGGCCCCGCTCGACCATCGGTGCGGCGTAGTGGTGGCACAGCTGCATCGGCACAACGCAGTTGCGCTGCACCATGTTCTCGGCCGCCTCGATCGAATTGCTCAGGAACGGCCTGAAATCGGGGTCAGCGCCCGCGCAGTACACCACAAAGCCGATGTCGAGATCTGCCGTCGCCTCGACCACGGCGGCCGCCGCACCCGCTCCTGCGAGATCGATTGCCAGCGTCCTGGTTTCGATTCCGTGCCGGCCGCGGATGTCCGCGGCGACATCGTCGAGCACCGGTTGCCGGCGCGCAAGCAACACAACATCGAGCCCGCGCGCGGCCAGTGCGTCCGCGAAGGCGGCACCCACGCCGTCGGAGGCACCGGCGACCAGCGCCCAGGGTCCGTATCGCTCGGCGAAGTTGTCAGCCATCAGTACACCACCTGCACAGTGGTGAAGGTGCGCCGCGCGATCCGCCAGCCGGCGTCGGTGCGGACGATCTCGTCGTCGTAGAAGCCCCTGGCGTTCACCCCGGAGTTGTTGTCCGCAGCCATGATCCACGCATCGACGTAGCAGCGGCTGGTGGCCCGATCGTCCTGCAGATCGATGACGATGTTGCTGATGCGATGCATGAGGTAGCCGGCGGCGGCATGCGCGACGTCCATGAACTCGGTGACCTCATCGACGCCGTCCCACACTCCGATCTGGCCGTAGTCCAGGTGGCAGTCGGCAGTGAACACGGTCCGGAACAGGTCCCAGTCGCGCCGGTCGATGCCGCTGGCGTAGCGGATCAGGAGATCTGAAATATCCTGCCGGTCTTGAAGTTCGGTCACGCGGGCCGTGCCCTACTTGCGCGCGAGCGGGCTGTAGAAGACCAGGCCGTTGCCCTTGTTGTCGTAGACGACGGCTCGACGTTCGTGCGCGTCGTCGTAGGGACCCTTGACAATTCCGCCACCACTGGCCTCGACGGCCTTCGCGGCTGCGTCGACGTCGGCCGTCTTGATTCCGACCACGACCTGTCCGGGGATCGGGTGGTCGACCTCCGTCGCCAGCGCCACAGTGACCGGACCGCCGTCGAGCGCCGCGAAATGCGTGCCGTCGCGGAACTTCACGGCCATTCCGAGGGTGTCACTGTAGAACCTGATCGATTCATCCAGATCGTCGGTCGACAGGATGATCATCTTGACTTCGTGCTCGCTCACTGGCGCCTCCTGTGTGTGAAGCGCATTCAGAGTACGACAGTGCGGCGCGCTTGGGGCTCAACATCGGCACCGGTGCGCACAACCGGGTGCAGCCAACTCGCGGCGTTGCGCACATAGTCCGTGAACACCCTCAGCCGGGCCGGATCGGCCAGGATCTGGCTCCCGGGCGGCTCACTGACGAACGACGGCGCTCCACGATTCACATCCCAGTTGTAGTCGGCGAAGTGGTGGAACGTCGATTCCGCGAGCGCCCGCCCCATCGGCAACCCGTCGTAGGTCTCACCGTCGATCGCGACGGCGAGGTTGAATCGGCGGCCACTGGCGCTGCTTCGCCCCTCGGCCACGACGACCGCGCAGGGAACGCTCGCCGAGACCGCGCCCTCGTGGGGGTGTGCGGGGAACCATTCGACTCGGCCACTGGCGGAGTGTCCAGTGCGCAGCAGCGGGTGCACCGGGTCCGTGGCGAGGACCGGCTGGTAGTCCCCGTTGGCTCCGGAATGGAAGTTGGGCCAGGAGATGCTCGGGGTGCCCTGATCGTCACAGAGGTGGCTTTGATCGACCGTCTTGTCCTGGAACTCGTTGACCAGTCCCAGCGACCCGAGCCGGGTAAGGCAGGACCCCAGGTCCTGGTGGTCACGGGCGGTCAGCACTCCGCCGCCACCGCGGCGGAACCTGGCGATGGCGTCGGCTTCGGCGTCGGTCAGGCCGTCGCCGGTGTCGACGGCCATCAACCACAGCTGATCGAACCCCAGGTCGTCCAGGGCGCTGAGCACCGGATCGTCGTCGTGGGATGCGCGGTTGCGGGCGAGCACGTCATGCCCGGCGGCGCGCAATTCGGCGGCAAGGAGTGCGAAGCGGTCGATGTCCCAGTCATCCGGCTGGGCGGTGATGGTCGTTTGAAGCAGGATGCGAGACACAGTCATTCAGTCCTTTCCGGCGGCGGGTTCGGCCGCTACCCGCAGGTGTTTGCGGGCGGTCAGTTCGCTATCGTCGACGAGTTCGAGCATCGGCCGGCCCGGGACGCACACCATCGTGACGACGAACCGGCTCTTGACGTCGTCTCGGTTGTTGGCGTCCGAGTAGTGGATGACGTCGCCGCCGGGCTCCCAGAAGGCTTCGCCCGCGCGGATGACACGTGGTGGCTCGCCTTCGAGTTCAAAGAGCATCTCGCCTTCCAGCATGTAACCGAACGCCGGCCCGCTCGGATGGCGGTGCGGTGGGGCCCCAGGACTGCCCGGCGGGTACTCGATGACGACAGTCATCACATCGGCTCCCTCTGGGATGAACGGCGGGTGCACGTCCTGAACGACGGTCAGTGCGTTCTCCCATTGCGGGTCATGGTTTTTCGTCATGATTATTCTCCTTGGTGTCAGACGGCGGTCCCGCCGCCGTCCGCGTGCAGGGTCGATCCGGTGATGAAGCTCGACCGGGGGGACGCGAGGAAGAGCACCGCGTTGGCGATCTCCTCGGGGCGGGCGGTGCGCCCGAGGGGCAGCGCACGGCCGAGTTCGTCGTTGGTGTCACCCCATTGCGCGACGACGCCTTCGGTATCGGTGGGCCCGGGCGCAACGCTGTTGACGCGCACGCCGAAGGGGCCGAACTCGACGGCCCACGATCGCGTCAGTGCTTCGACCGCGGCCTTCGACGCGCCGTAGGTGGATGCGCCGCCAACCCCTTTGGACGCGACCATCGATGTGATGTTCACGATGCTGCCCCGGCGTCGGCGCAGCATGCCCGGGACCAAGCCCGCGGTCAGAAAATACGTTCCCCGCACGTTGGTGTCGAACGTCGTCTGAAACGTCGTGAGGTCTTGGTCGACGGTGAGTGCTCCGGGAAAGCTGGCGGCGTTGTTGACCAGGATGTCCACCTCACCCACCCGGTCGACCAGTGCCTGTACCGCGCCGGCATCGGAGAGGTCCGCTGCCACGAAGCTCGCCTGGCCGGAGATTTGGCCGACCGCGGCCGCGCCGCGCCGACGGTCTCTACCGGTGACGATCACGGTGGCGCCGGCGCCGGCCAACAGCCGGGCGCATGCCAGCCCGATCCCGGCAGTGCCTCCGGTGACCAGCGCCGTCTGCCCGCTGAGTTCCGTCGCGGTGCTCATGCGATCTGAGCGGTCGGTGCGTACGCGCTGGCGGCGAGAGCCACCCGCAGCCGCGCCCGGCCGCGGGAGGCCCGGGACATCACCGTGCCGCGCGGGATGTTCAGGATCATCGCGGTCTCGGCGTAGGTGTGGCCCTGGACCTCGGCGTAAAACAGCACCGTGCGGAAATCCTCGGGCAAGGTGGCCATCGCCGAACGGAGGTCGCCGTCGGGCAGCCGGGTGAGCGCCTCGGACTCGGCCGAGCGCGAGGCGGTGGATGTCCGGGCTGCGCTGACGGCAAGGTCGCCCTCGGCGACATCGTCCACCGGGACCTCCGACGGCCGGCGCTGCTTGGCACGGAAGCCGCTCACCCAGCGGTTGTAGAGAATCCGGAGCAGCCATGCCTTGAAGTCGGTGCCGTCGCGGAACGTGTGATAGCCCATGAACGCGTGCAGCAGGGTGTCCTGCACCAGGTCCTCGGCGTCGGCCGTGGTCTTGGTCAATCCCCTGGCCCGGCGCAGCAGGGCCCCGAACAGGGGTTGTGCGTCGCGGGCGAACCGGTCCGCGGCCTCTGAGTCGGTTGGCCGGGGAACACACGTGACGGTCATGAACGGTCTCCTGGGTGCGAAGTGCTGATGACCTCAGCCTCGCGGTCACGCCGCGCAGGCGAACCCTTGAAAACCCGTAGTCCGTAGTCGTCGGCCCGTGGTCAGGCCTAACTTGCCCAGGACATCGCCCGCAGTTGTCTGCGTGAGGTGATGCCGAGCTTGGCGAACACCTTTCGCAGGTGCCACTCGACGGTGTGCGTGCTGATGAACAGCTGCGCGCCGATCTCTTGGTTCGTCAGGCCTTCGCCGGCCAGTCGCGCGATCTGCGCCTCTTGCGCCGTGAGCTCACCGCCCGAGGCCGGCTGCTGCGCGCGCACCTTCTCTCCGGTGGCCGCCAGCTCGCGGCGGGCACGCTCGGCGAAAGCGCCGGCACCCATCCGGACGAACATGTCGTGAGCCTCGGTCAGCTGCCGCCGCGCGTCGGCTCGGCGAAGCACCCGTCGCAGCCACTCCCCGTACACGAGATGCGCGCGGGCCCGGTGCACAGCGATCGTGGTGCGCCCCAACCTCTCGATGGCTTCGGTAAAAAGCGCGTCGGCGTCCTCGTCGTCGGCGAGCATCGCCTGGGCCGCGGCCAATGCGCCCAGGCCCCAGTCGGTTCCGCTTGCTCCCGCGCGATCGGCGAGGTCGTGGATCGCCGCGGCCGCAGTGTCCCGCGCGCCGCTGCGTGCGGCCGCTTCGACCAGTTCGTACAGACACCAGCTGTAGAAGCCGATGTCCTGGTATTCGCACACCGTCCGGGCGGCGGCCAGCGCCTCGTCGTAGCGGCCGAGTCCGTTGTATAGCACCGCCGCGGCGTACCCGGTCAGCCCGAGAACCCGGCCCTCACCCCGGCTGATTCCGTCCGCTTCGGTGGCCTTGATCAACCGTTCGGCTTCGGCCGCGTCGCCCCGCCAGGCGGTGAGCATCAATGCGTGATACTTGACCGCCGCGTAGTGGTCGGTGGCGGACGTGATCGCGTTGGCTTCTTCGACAAGTGTTGCTGCCGTGCGGAATTCGCCTTCGAGCAGGTGGACGCCGGCCTGGTACACCAGCGCACGCGGCAGGATGGCAAGGGCACCGGCGTTGCGCGCAGCGCGCACAGCCGCGGCGGAGAGCTGTTGCACGGTGGCCTGGTCCCACAGTTCGTGGGCCGACGATTCTTGCAGGATCGGGAACGCCGGTACCAGCCACCGCAGGACGTTGCGGTCATCGGCCGCGGCCTGAATGCACATGTGATCCAAGCCGATTCGCATCGATTCGGCCCCTGCGCCGACTCCCTGGGTGATACGCGCGGCGATACCCTTGAGTAAGAAGTCCACCGAACGGGACAGTTCGGCCTCACGGTCCAGTGCGGCTAGGGCCGCCTGCGCGGCATAGGTCAGCGCCCGCGGGTCACCGAGGCGTCCGGCATACAACAGCGCCGCGATCGCTTCGAGGTAGCTCTCTCGAGATGCGTAGTCGTCGAGGTGTTCCAGCGCGCGAGCGGCATCCAGCAGTGCCTGCGCGGTATCGCGCACCGACGGCGCTCCCGCCTCCCCGGCTCGGCTGCGGACAAAGTCCATCTGGGCTCGCAGGCGCGCCACCTGAGCCCGTTGCAGCCCTGACAACGGTCCCCGCTCCGCGACGTCGAGCAAGTCACGGGCGGCGGCCGGCGCCGCGGCATCCCGCTTGGCCTGGGCGGCAGCCAACGCCCGCGCGCCGCGCAGGTCCGGATCGGCTGTCAGGATCGCGGAGCGCTCGAGAAACGCTGCCGCCGCGGCGATTCCGCCACGGCTCTGGGCCCGCGCCGCCGACGTCTCCAGCTCCTGCGCCACCGCGTCATCTGGTCCTGCCGCAGCGTTGGCGGCATGCCACGCGCGCCGATCGGGATCCGCGTCGGGGTCGGTGGCGTCGGCCAGAGCGCGGTGGATCGCTCTGCGGTCGGCCAGATCGGCGGCGCGGTAGGCCGCGGACCTCAGCAGCGGGTGCCGGAACCGCATCCGCGGTCCGAACTCGATCACGCCGGCGGCTTCGGCCGGCGCCAGCGCGTCGATGGGGATACCCAGCGCGGCGGCGGCGCGCAGGAACAATGCCGCATCGCCGACCGGCTCGGCCGCCGCCACCAGCAGCAGCCGACGCGTCGGCTCCGGAAGCGCCTGGATTCGCTGCACATAACGTGTCTCGATCGCACCCGGCGCCGATGCCGAGCCCGCGATGTAGAAGCCGCCGGCGAGCTCGGTGGCCGATGCGTTACGCGGAACCTCAAGCAGCGCAAGCGGATTGCCCCTGGTCTCGGATACGATGCGATCACGTACGGGCGGGTCGATGCCGCCGAGCATGACCGAGTCCAGTAGCTCGCGCGCATCGCCGTCGGACAGCCCGCGGACGGTCAGCTCAGGAAGCCCGGCGAGCGGCTGGGCGCCGTCATCGCGGGCGTCGAACACCAATCCGATCGGCTCGGCCAGCAGGCGGCGCGCCACGAAGCCCAGGGTTTGTACGGTCACCTGGTCGAGCCATTGCGCGTCGTCGACCACGCACAGCAGGGGCTGACGTTGCGCGGCAGCCGCCATCAGGCTCAGCACCGCCAGACCCACCAGGAACCGGTCAGGCGGATCGCCCACTCCGCGACCGAAGGCGACGTCGAGCGCCGAACGTTGCGGATCCGGGAGCTCACCGAGGTGCTCGAGGAGCGGCGCGCACAGTTGCTGCAGGCCGGCGTACGCGAGCTCCATGTCCGACTGAACGCCGGCGACGTGCAGGACGCGCAGCGCCGACGCCCGCTCCGAGAGGTACCCGAGCAACGCCGTTTTGCCCACACCGGCTTCGCCCCGCAGCACCAGTACCTGCGAATCACCACCGGCGACGGTGGAGACCACCGATTGCAGCTTTCGGCACTCGGCGGTACGGCCATGCAGTTGCTCTGGCCGTCCGTCGCTCGAGATAGGCACCACCGTCTGCCCCTAGCGGACCTCGCCGGATTTTCCGGTCTTGATCGTAACCGGGGCCGGGGGTGGCGAGGTGACGGGATCTGGCCCGGGACGAACGTGACGGTCTCGTCAAGGGGTGCCCGGACAGTGTGTGCGTGGCTCATCGAGATGTCTTTGTGGCCAACGGACATGCCGCAGAACAGCATCGGCTCGTGGGGCCTACGACTTGGCGGCCGATTCGAGAAGCCAATCCTCGAATCGGGTGTCGAAGAGTGTGGCGCCCGGGCCGGGGACCAACGTGCGCTCGTCGATGTCGACACCCCAGTACGACGCAGCCGGATCGGTGACGACCTTACGGCTGTCTCCGCGGGCGGTCAGCGCTGTGCCGATGAGGTCGGCCAGCAAGACCATGTCGGGGCCGCCGATTTCGGCGCTGCCGTTGACCGGTTCACCGACGGCGGCGATGACGATCCCCTCGGCGACGTCGGCGGCGGCCATCGGCTGGAAGTATTTGGGCGGCAGCACCACGGTGTCACCCTCGGTCGCGGCATCGGCAAGCGTGTTGACGAACTCGAAGAACTGGGTCGCGTGCACGATCGAAAACGGAATCGGGCCTTCACTGATCAGCTTCTCCTGCAACAGCTTGCCCTGGAAGTAGCCGCTCTGCAGAGCGAGCTTGTCGGTGCCCACCACGGATAGCGCGACATGGTGGGTAACCCCGGCGTTCTGCTCGGCGGTGAGCAGGTTCGTGGTGGCGGTGCGGAAGAATTCGATCGCCGAGTCGTCCAGCGCCGGGGAATTGGAGACGTCGACGACAACGGAGGCACCCGCCATCACTTCGGCGAGACCTTCGCCCGTAATCGTGTTCACCCCCGTCGAGGGGGCTGCGGCGACGGCATCGTGACCACGCGCGGTCAAATTCTGCACAACTTTCGAGCCCACCAGGCCGGTGCCACCGATTACGACGATTTTCATGATGATCCCTTCTGGCTTTCGGGGGCAGGACAGCTCCCTGACGGCCAGAACGGATGGGGTCGTGAAAACTCATCCCGACGGCGGAACCGGGTCAGGCGGTGTGGGCGGACAACTCCGTCGGCGCGGCGGTCTGCGTCGCTGTCACCAGGGTGTAGAGCGGCGTGCCCCACGCATGCGGGCCGCTGAGGGCGGGCGCGTACGAGGTGTGGATGGCGATCGCCGCATCGGAGATCTTCCCGGTATCGGGGTTGTAGTCGCAGACCGGGTCGCCGACATCGCACACGCTGATGGTCCGGGTGCCGATGGCCGGCGGCAGCGGGGAGGTGTTGGTCGACGCCAGGAACGAGTGGTCTTGCGCGACGCCCTCCCCGTGGCCCAGCGCGACGGCCGTCGACCCCAGTTTGATCGTGGTGTCGACCGGCAGCCGGTCGCCGTCGGCGATCAGCAGTGCTGCGGCCAGATGCGGATCATCCGCCAGGTCGTACAGGTTGCGGTGGACGATCATCGCACCCTGCGAGTAGCCGGCCAGGACCACCTTGGTGTCCGGGCACCGCTCGGTGAACGCCTTGTACTGCTTCTCGGTCGCGTCGGTACCGTCACCGACACTGCCGAGGAAGCCCAGCCAGCCGCTGATTCCGCCCTCCAGCGGCACCGGGGCCGCCGGATACTGGACGGCCTCCGCGTCGATGGTTCGGCCGTCCGCGGCGAGCTGCGCCTTGAGCTGCTGGTAGGACTGGTACACCACGGAGCCCATCCCGCCGTTGGCGGTCAGGTTGGCACTGTCACGCTGACCGGAGCCGGCGGCACCGATCCAGTGGTAATCCGCGCACCCCGGCGCCGCCGACGCGGTTGCGGCCGTCAGCCCGGCCAGTGCCATACCCGCGGCCAGCACGGCCGATCCCAGGCGCCCAATCACAATGCATTCCCTCCACGGTTTCTCAGCAAGTTGATCGCCCCCAGGCCCGCCTGTCGTTACATCGGGGGGCCGAACCAGCTGGTCAGCGCCTCGGTGAGCCCCTGCACCGAACCCTGGCCGACCCATGCGACATGCCCGTCCGGGCGGATCAGCACCGCGGTGGGCGCGCTCACCTCACCGAGCGCCGGCAGCTCCCACCCGCCGTGGTACTGCGCGCTGACCAAGCTGACTCGATCCCCCCAACCGGTGAGGTCGACGCCGCCCGGCTCGCCGAGGTCGAGGAGCACCGGGCGCGCACCGTGCAAGAGTTCGAAAACGCGGGCCGGTCCGGCGGCCGTGCGAACGGCGAGGTCGGGCATCCGTCGTCCCAGCAGAGGATGACCCGATCCGAGGTCGTAGCGGATGTCCAACCCGGACATCCGAGCGGCGAACCTCTTGCGCGGCTCCTCCATGCCGAGCATCTCGGAGATGTTGTCGTGCAACGCTTTTGTGCGGTCGTCTGTGCCCAGTAACGCCATCTGCGCCATCGTGATCTGCAGTACGCGCGCACCCACCGGGTGCCGTTCGGCGTGGTAGGTGTCGAGCAGGGTGTCCGGCGCGGTTCCGTCGACCACCTGGGCGAGCTTCCACCCCAGGTTGACCGCATCCTGCAGACCGGTGTTGAGGCCCTGGCCGCCGATCGGGTGGTGGATGTGCGCGGCGTCGCCGGCAAGCAGGATCCGGCCGTCACGGTAGGTGTCCGCCTGCCGCGCCGCATCGGTGAACCGGGCTATCGAGGTGGGACTGTGAATCCCGAAGTCGGTGCCGTACACCGCCACAAGTGCCGCACTCAGGTCGTCGAGCGTGGGTTCGGTAGACGGCCCGACGGTGCGCTCGGTCACCATGACCCGAACCGGTTCGGTGTCGTTCTGCCGGTCTAGCCCGTGGATACCGAGGGCGTCGCGGTGAATACCCCATTTCGGTTCGTCGCGGACCTCGACCTGAGCGATCAGATACGTCGTCGTGGGTTCCCAGCCCGGGAAGCCGATGCCGGCCGCCTTGCGAACCAGGCTGCGACCGCCGTCGCACCCGACGAGATACCCGGCGCGAAGGCCACCACCATCGGAGAGTTCGACGTCGACTCCGGACGCAGCCTGGGCGAAACCCGTCACCTCCATTCCTCGGCGGACCGGAACCCCCAGTTCCTCGACCCACTCGGCCAGGAGCCGTTCGATGTCGTTCTGCCACAACGCCAATCCGTAGGGATGGGGTGTGGGAAAGTCGCTGATGTCCAGCCGGATCTGCGCGAACCCGGCGACTTGAACTGCCTGCCCGGCCGCCAGGAACCGGTCGGCGATCCCCCGCTGGTCGAGCAGTTCGATCGTGCGGCAGTGCAGACCGCCGGCCCGCTGGCCGATCACCTGCTGGCTGGTTCGGCGTTCGACTATCGCGACGTCCACCCCGGCGAGCGCCAGCTCGCCCGCGAGCATCAGCCCGGTCGGCCCTCCCCCGGCGATCACCACGGCATGGTCGTAGTCAGAATCACGCATTTATGCCCCCTGTGCAGTGAGTTTCCCTTGAGGGCAGCGATTTTGCGCCATGCAGGGGGTCTTGCCGCAAGCCCCCCAGTGCGCTATATGTTGAAAGTGGCGGGGCGCGTCTCCCCGCGAATCCGCGAAATTCGAATGCACCGCCGTGCCGGCTACAGCACAGCGTCGGCAAGTAGGTCGACCTGGTCGATCGACGCGACAGCGGGATGAAAGAGCAGCCGGTCGAAACCGAGGTCGCGGTACCCGCGTACCGCCGCACGCGCATCGTCGGCGGAGTGAATCATGTCGTCCACGTTCAGTTTTGCGTAGTCCGGTTTGAAGCCGTAGTAGCGGCCAAGGTGTTCTCGTCCTCGTTGCACTGCGTTGCCATCGCCAAGCGCGAAGTTCACCGAGGCGTGAATTTGGGGCGTTCCCGGTCGCCCCGCCGCCTGCCAACCCGCACGTATCCGCTCGGCGAATGCCGACTGCGTATTGAAGTCGCGCAGCGCCCCGGCCACCCAACCGTCGCCGATGGTGGTGGCCCTGCGGATCGTGGCCTCGGACCGTCCGCCGAAAAGCAGTGGAATCTGCACCGGCGCAGGGCATAACCCTGCATCAGCGCTCCAACCGCGCCGCATCGTGACCAGCTGTTCATCGAGGATGCGTCCCCGCTTGGTGAAGTCCACGCCGACCGCGTCGTAATCATCGGCCCGCGATCCGACTCCGATGCCGACCGTCAGACGGGCGCCCGCACAGGCCGCCAGAGTGCCGAGTTGTTTTGCGAGCACAGGTGCCGAATACAGCGGTGCCAGAAGCACATTCGTCACCAGCCCGAGCGTGCTCGTCGCACCCGCCGCCACCGACAGCGCGATGATTGAGTCCAGGCTCGGGTACAGCAGCCGGTCGATGGTCGTGAGTGACTCGAACCCCCGCTCCTCGGCGCGACGGGCCCACGGACCGATCGCCGCACCGTTGACACCTGCGACGTGGTTTGGCAGCCCGACACCGATTCTCATGACTTCCTCCGATTCCCGCGGCCACGGCCGCTTCGCTCCTCCAGTCAGGCCAGTCTCGGATCACCTGGTCCGAACCACCACATCAGCGCTCAGATGCGGCGTATATCGGCACCCGCGTCGGATTCTCCGTACCGTTATCGGCATGACAGCCTCGCTGGACGGCATGATTCTGCACGCGCTGCAACTGTCCCCACGCGTGTCGTTTCGGCGGATCGGTGATGTGCTGGGCGTTCCCGAACAGACCGTCGCACGCCGGTATCGCGCCATGCTCCGCGGCGGTGCGATCCGCGTGGTCGGACTGGTGAACCCACAGGTGTATGGCGAGTGTCAGTGGGTCGTTCGACTGCGAACCAGGCCCGACGCACTACTCAGCGTCGCCGAGGCGCTCACCCAGCGACCGGAAGTCACCCACGCGAACGTGTTGTCCGGATCGACCGAGCTGGTGTGCATCGTCCGTGCACCGCTGGCCGAGACCAGCGACGGGATCCTTCATCGCCTGCCACGCACATCGGCGGTGTTGAACATGAGAGTCGATCTGGTGCTGCACGTCTTCGGCGACTCCTCCGGTGCGGTGTGGACCGGATACGGTCACACCCTGACCGCCGAGCAGGCCACGGCCCTGGTGGACGTGCGACCCGACCGGCCCGGCACCGCGATCCCGCCGATCGGCGACGATCTTCCCCTGCTGGAAGCACTGGCACGAGATGGTCGGATACCCCACGCGCAGTTGGCCGAGTTGACCGGCTGGTCGCCGGCTCGGGTCACACGCCGCATCGCGGCGATGGAATCAGCGGGCACCCTGACCTATGACGTCGACGTACTGACCGAGCGGTTGGGCTTCGGTGTCCATGCCCTCATCTGGATGGCGACTGCGCCGCGCGATCTGCCGGGTGTCGCCGAACAGCTTCTCGCACATGCCGAGATCGCCTCGGTGATCGCGGTGAGCGGACCCCACAACCTGCTGGCAGTCGTGATCGCCCGCGATGTCGATCACCTGCACCGCTACCTCACCGATCAGTTGGGGACAGTGCGTCATGTGCAGGGGTACGACGTCAGCGTACGAACGCAGCGGCTGAAGCAGGCCGGCTCGTTGATCTCGCACGGTCGGCTGCTGAGCATGCGGCCGGGTCGGAGATAGGCCATCATCTACGAACATGACTCGGCTGCACCGTCGGCGGGCCCGCCGGATATGACCGCGACACCGGCCGAACCCGTGGCGTGGCCCGCGGGTAAGCGGGCCGCGGCGTGCTTCACGTTCGACATCGATGCCGAATCGGCCATCTTGAACATCGATGCGGCGCATGCCGATCGGATGTCGGTGATGTCCCACCAGGCCTACGGGCCGCTCGTCGGTGTGCCCCGGCTTCTGGCATTGCTGGCAAGACACGATGTCCGCTCGACGTTCTTCGTCCCCGGTTACACCGCGGTCCGCTATCCCGATGTGGTGCGCGCGATCGTCGACGGTGGCCACGAGGTTGCGCACCACGGCTATCTGCACGAGGTTCTCACCGGCATGACCCCTGAGCAGGAGGGGGTGATCCTGGATCGCGGCACCGAGGTACTGGCCGCGCTGACCGGTGAGGCTCCGGTCGGCTTCCGCGCTCCGATGTGGGAATTGAACTGGCACTCACCGGAATTGCTGGCCGAGCGGGGGTTCCTCTACGACACCAGCCTGATGGACGCCGACTATCCGTACGAACTGCGGGTGAGCTCCACTGGCAGCCTCGTCGAAATCCCGGTGCAGTGGGCGCTCGACGACTGGGAGCAATACTGCTACCTGCCGGAGATCTCCGGCAGCGGACTGATCGAGAGCCCCCGCAAGGCCGCCGAGATCTGGCGGCTGGAGTTCGAAGCTCTGCGCGCAGTCGGGGGCTGCTTCGTGCTGACGAACCATCCCTTCTTGTCGGGTCGGCCATCGCGAGCCGCCGCGCTGGAGGAACTTGTCCAGCACGTGGTGTCGTGCTCGGATGTCTGGGTGGCACCCCTGCGGGACATCGCCCTGCACGTTCGTGGTCTGGGCCTGTCACCCCGCTCGGTGGAACGGCCTGACCCCGCCGACTTCTGACGGCTGTCGCGGAACCCGGTCAGGTATCGGTGTTGTCGGCCGCCTCGAAGAACCCCAGTTCCAGCTGCATCGCGCGCCGATACGCGCTGCGCACCTCGGGCGTGTCCGGCGACTGTTCGTCGAGCAGATTCTCCAGCTGGCGGGCGATTCCGTCGAATTCCGGTGCGGCGTATGTCTGTACCCACTCTGCGTACGGTCCGGCCGACGTGGCGTCCAGCGCCTGGCCAAGCCACGCGTACAACCGCATGCACGGCGTCATCGCCGCATAGGTGACCTCTGGCGGTCGCGTCGCCGCGGTCGCGAGAAGAAACTCGGTGTAGGCGCTGGTTGCCGCCAACGGTTCGATGCCCGCCATGTCGATGTCCCACGACCGGGCGTAGGACGCATGCAATCCCAATTCCTCGCGAACGCCGGCGATCAGATCGGCCAGCACCAGCAGTGTCGAGGTGTCCGGACTGCGAACCAGGGCCAATGCGTATGCGCGGGCGAAGGATTCGAGGAAGAACGCGTCCTGGGCGATGTACGCGGCGAAGCGCCGGCGCGGCAGCGAGCCATCTGCGATTCCGCGAACAAACGGGTGTGCCAGAATCTCGGCGGCCAGATCGGCATTGCGCGACCACAACTGAGCAGACAACGTCATATCGCTCGAGCCTAGTCGCGGACCTACGCGTGCTGCGCTTCGGCGAGCAACACCCGGGCCACCCACTCCACGTGATTCAGCGATTCGTCCAATGTCAGTCGGCCGGCCCGCAAGCCGGCGAGTGCAGCGCTCAATGCGGCGTTCAGGCCGAAACTCACCTGCGGGATCAGCTCCGGCGCGACCCCGGTCAGCAGGCGGTTGTACAACTCGACGTTGGTTCGCTCCATCTGATCGATCGACGAACGCACCTCGGGATCGGTCGACGTCATCATTTGCAGCATCAGGGCGGTCATGGCCGGGTTGCGGTTGAACGCGCGCTGGGCGCGGCGCAGGTAGTCCAGAACCGCGGGCAACGGGTCCGTGTCGGCGGGCCCCCCGCCGGACAGCATGCGGCGGGTCAACCGCTTCTGCCAATCCGCCAGCGCGGCGGCCAACAGGTTTTCTTTGGAGCTGAAGTATCTGTACAGGGTGGCCAGCGCGACCCCCGCGCGCTGCGCCACATCCCGCATCTGGACCGCATCGGCACCGACCTCACCGATCAGATCGATCACTTCTTCGATGATCTTGGCGCGGCGGGCGAGCTGACCGCTGGTCATGTCCGACATCGGGATGATCCGGCCCGTCGGCGACATCAGATCGGGAGCTGGTGTGTTCACGGTGTCACCTCCGATCAGCCCAGAACGGTCTTCTGCGATGCTACGGCAGGTTAGTCGAGAATGGGCATGTAACGCCAGCTAGCGGCTTGACACAAAGTAGAACCGTGTTTCACTATGGTGGTCGCGGCGGTACCCCGCCGGTCTCTTGGGATGGGAGGACGCCATGGCCGGACCGGTCGGTCTGCCGGTGATCGACACGATGATCGGATTCCCGCACGAGGGGACCGCTCAGTACGACTTCATCCGCAAGCAGACCAAGGATCGCCAGTCCAAAGAGGACTTCGACTTTCCGGTCGAGTACATGTTCAAAGACGTGCCCAAGGGCTTGCCCACCGATGATCCCGTATCGCTGCTGCTGCAGCAGATGGACCGGTTCGGCATCGAGAAGTCGATGATCGGCGTGAGCGAGGGCTCTGCGGCGGAGCTCGCGCTGAAGATGTTCCCCGATCGATTCATTGCCTCGGGCAATGTCAACGACCCGAACGACGTCATGGGCACTGTCAACAACATCCGCCGGGAATACGAGACATACGGCATCCGCGCTGTGTCGTGTTTCCCGTCGGGCACCTTTCCCCAGGTGCCGATCGACGACCCGAAGATGTACCCGGTCTACGCGACCTGCGTCGAACTAGGCCTCCCGATCTTCTGCTGCGCCGGTGTCCCCGGCCCACGCATTCCGATGGCGCCACAGGAAGTTTCGCGCATCGACATCGTGATGTTCGACTTCCCCGACCTGGTCTTCGTCACCCGCCACGGCTGCGAGCCCTGGCAGGACCTCGCCGTCAAGCTGATGCTCAAGTGGCCCAACCTGTATTACTCGACCTCGGCCTTCGCACCGAAGTACTACCCCAAGGAAATCATCGACTACGCGAACACCCGCGGGGCCGACAAGATCATCTACGCCGGCTATTTCCCGATGGGTCTGTCACTGGAACGCATCTTCAGCGATCTACCCAAGGTGCCGTTCAAGGACGAGGTGTGGCCGAAGTTCCTGTACGGCAATGCCGCTCGGATTCTAGGACTGGAGAACTAACGCAGTGTTGGCGATCACGATCGAGCAGGAGCAGCTGGCCGAGGCTGTGAGCCAGTTCGCGGCCCGGCACGCCCCGATCGACAAGACGCGGGCCGCCCTGGACTCGATCGCGGCCGGTGAATTGCCAACGTGGTGGGAGGAATTCACCGCCAACGGCTTCCATGCGGTGCACCTTCCCGAAGACGTCGGCGGCCAGGGCGGCACGCTCGCGGATATGGCGTGCGTCATCGAAGCGGCCGCGGCTGCGCTACTGCCCGGCCCGCTGCTCAGCACGGTCTCCGCCAGCGCCGTTGCGAGCCTGGCCGACGACTCGGCAGCGGCACTGCTGTCCAGCCTCGCCGGCGGTGCGACGGCCGCGGTCGTGCTGCCGGAGGACTCTGATGTGCGGGCGGTGCCCGACGGCGACGGCTGGCGATTGACCGGATCGATCGACAGCACGTTGGGACTGGTTGCCGCGCAGCGCGTCCTGTTGGCGGCGCACGGCGAAGACGGCACCGGGCTGTGGTTCGCGCTGTCGGTGGGACCGGACATTGCCGTCGAGCAGCAGCGGGGCACGGACCTGAGCACCGACGTCGGTGTGCTCACGCTCGAGAACCACCCCGTAACGGCGGATCAACGGATCTCGGGTATCAAGACCGAACGGGCTCGATGCGTCGTTGCTGCGCTGACGGCGTGCGCTTCGGCGGGTACGGTGCGCAAGGGCGTCGAGACCGCGGTGAACTACATCCGCACCCGCGAGCAGTTCGGCAAGCCCGTCGGGTCGTTCCAGGCACTGCAGCATAAGGCCGCGATCCTTCTGGTCAACGCGGAACTGGCCTCGGCGTCGGCATGGGATGCGGTGCGCGCGATCGACGAGAGCATCGAGCAGCACCGGCTGGCCGCCGCCTCGGCCGCGTTGATGGCGGTCTGCGCCGGCCCCGACCTGATGCTGGACGCACTGCTGATGTTCGGCGCCATTGGCTACACCTGGGAACACGACACCCACCTGTACTGGCGGCGCGCCACCAGCCTGGCCGCATCGCTGGGACCGTCGCCACGGTGGGCCCGGGAGGCAGGTGAACTGTCCCGCACGCTGAAGCGGTCTACCGCAATCAATCTCGGCGACGACGTCGAGTCGGAGTTCCGCGCCGGCCTGGTCAAGACGCTCGACCAGGCCATGGAGCTACGGAACGAGACGCCCACCGACGACCGTCGGGCGCCCGGACTCGCCTACGGCTCGCAACGGGACCTGCTCGCAGACGCCGGCTTGGTTGCCCCGCACCTGCCCGCGCCGTGGGGCGTCGCGGCCACACCGGTACAGCAGGTGATCATCACCGAGGAGTTCGACAAGCGCCCGGATCTCGTGCGGCCCTCGCTCAACATCGCGGAGTGGATCCTGCCGACGATCCTCGACAGCGGAACCGACTCACAGCGTGAACGATTCGCGTGGCCGATGCTGCGAGGCACTGAACGCTGGTGCCAGCTGTTCAGCGAGCCGGGCGCCGGCTCGGATCTCGCGTCGCTGACCACACGCGCCGCGAAGGTCGACGGCGGCTGGCTGGTCAACGGGCACAAGATCTGGACCTCGTCGGCGCACGTCGCCCAGTTCGGGGCGATGCTGGCACGCACCGACCCGGATGCGTCGAAACACGGTGGCATCAGCTACTTCCTGGTCGACATGTCCTCCCCCGGCATCGAGATCAGCCCGATCAAGCAAGCCAGCGGACACTTCGACTTCAACGAAGTCTTCCTCACCGACGTCTTCATCCCCGACGACATGCTGGTCGGTGAACCCGGCCAGGGCTGGGACCTTGCCGTGGCCACCATGGCCGTCGAACGCACGGCGATCGGCAACTACGTCAACCTCGATCGGTCCGAAGCCCTGCGGCGGGTGGCCGACGCCGACGGGCCCGATCACGACACCGTCCTGCAGGCGCTTGGCGGAATCGAAGCGCACACCACCGCCATCAAAGCGATGGTCCTGCGTGAGACGTTGCGCCTGGTGCAAGGGCAGGGGCCGGGACCGACATCGAGCATCGCCAAGTACGCGATGGTGCTACTACTGCGCCGCGCCTCCACCGCCACGTTGAGTCTCACCGGACGCCTTGCCATGCTTGAGGATTCGGATCCCCCGGTGATCAGTCCCTACTTCGACATGCCGTCCGAGCTCATCGGCGGCGGCACAGCAGAGATTCAGCTGACCATCATCGCCTCGATGATTCTTGGCCTGCCGCGGAAATAGTTGGAAAGGACCGAGCCATGACCACTGCGCTGCCGTTCACGTTCTTCGACTGTGACAACCACTATTACGAGGCCGAGGACGCGTTCACGCGCTACATCGACCCGAAGCTCAAGAAACGCGCCATCCAGTGGGCACAGCTCGACGGCCGACAGCGGCTGCTGGTCGGTGGCAGGGTCAATCGATTCATCCCCAACCCGACGTTCGATCCGGTGGGCAAGCCCGGCGCCCTCGACGAGTACTTCCGCGGTCGCAATCCGCATGGTTCCGACCTGAATTCGCTGTTCGGGGAGCTCGAGCCGATCCGGCCGGAGTATCGCAACCGTGACGCGCGGCTGGCGACCATGGATGCCCAGGGCATGCAGGGCTGCATCATGTTGCCCACCCTCGGAGTCGGTATGGAGCAGGCACTGCTTCCCGACTTCGACGCGACGGTCGCCACGTTCCGGGCATTCAACCGCTGGCTGGACGACGACTGGGGATTCGCTTATCAGGAGCGGATTTTTACCGCGCCCTACATCACCATGTGCCGTCCGGCCGAAGCGGTGCGCGAGCTCGAATGGGCGCTGGAACGCGACGCGCGTTTCATCGTCATGATCCCCGGTCCGATCACCACCGAGGTCGGCATGCGTCCGCCCGGCGATCCGATGTTCGACGAATTCTGGCAGCTGGCCAACGATTCCGGGATCACGGTGTGCTACCACTCCGGGGAGACCTACTACTCGAAGTTCATGCCGGCGTGGGGCGAGTCCGACTACATGATGTCCTTCAACGCGCTGCTGGGCTTTCGCAGTCTGTTCAGCGGTGACGCGATCCAGGACACGTTCGCCAACCATCTGCACAACGGGCTGTTCCTACGGTTCCCGAATCTGCGGATCGCCTGTATCGAAAGCGGATCGACGTGGGTGTTTCATCTCTTCGAGAAGCTCACCAAGTCCTGGGGTCAGATCCCGTTTATCTACAAGGAAGATCCGCGCGAAACGTTCAGACGCCACGTCTGGGTGTCGCCGTTCTACGAGGACGAACTGGCCAGTCTGCTCAAGCTGATGGGTGACGACCACATCCTCATGGGTTCGGACTACCCCCACGTCGAAGGTCTGGCCGAGCCGGCGTCCTACATCAAGGACTTGCAGAACTTCGACTACACGCCCGAACAGTGCCGCAAAGTGATGCGAGACAACGGTATCGAGCTGTCGATCCGCCGACCGGTGTAGCTGCCGTTCGTGAAGGTCGCCAAGGCCGGCGTGGTCGCCATGCTGCTGGAGGCCGGCGAGGAGAACGCCGCCGTTCTGCTGGCCCGCTCGACGCTGCCCGATGAGCTCGACACCGACACCGATCTCGACATCCTGCTGACCTTCGGGCTGGAGCGTGATCTCCTCGACGAGGTGGCGCGGATGACGATCGGAGCGATCGAGCCCGACGACGTGAACACCCGCCGCCGGCGCGACCTTCTGGACAAGACCATCTCCCGACGATGGGCCGCCCTCGTCGACCGCTGGGTCACCTAGGCAACTAGGCCCCGATGAACTTCCCGTTGAAGAAGGATTGGTAATCCGGCAGCGTCAGGTTGGCGTCTAGTTTTCCGTTCGACTTCGCCCAATTCCCCAGTGCGGTCAGTTCATCGGCGAGTTGGGGCTTGAGTTGCAGCGTGAAGTCGTATTCCTTGAGGACGCTGGAGACCAGCGCCGAGTCCAGTTTGATGGCCTCCGACACTGCGGCGATCGCCTCCGGCTTCTGGGCGGTCAGGTCCTTGCCCGCTTCGCCGAGCGCGGCGAAGAACGCGGACAGGTCTGCAGCTTTACCATTGGTCGTCGCTTCGGTCGACAGATAGAGGCAGTGATCGACAAACGGGTTGGGATCCTCCAACACCGCGGCGTCGTTGCCGAGAGCTTGGATCACTTGAGTTTGGTACGGCTGGAAGATCGACACGGCGTCCACGTTGCCCTGGGTTGCCGCGGTGACGATGGCCGGGGGTGCGACCTGAACCAGCTTGGCGTCGGTACCGGAATGCTGCACCACCGTGGAGGCGAAGAACGCGCCGCTGGTGCCCAGCGGCGTGCCGATGGTCTTACCGTTCAGGTCGGCCAGCGATGAAATGCCCGCGCTCTTGCGAGCGACCAACCGAAAGCCGTTCCAGCGAGAGCCATCCGCGACGATCCTCAGTTCCGGGGATTTGGTGACCGCCGCCGACGTGGGCACCGCCGCGGCTGTGGCCACGTCGACTTGGCCCGCGGTGAGTGCCTGCAGCGCTTCGACGCCGGTGGAGAAGTTCACCACTTTGATATCGAGACCGTGGGACGTGAAATAGCCGGCCTTCTGCGCGACTGGGACGTGCGACCACGACGGGTCCACGACGTAGGCGACGGTGAGCTGATGAGGGCTAGACGACGTGCTGGACGAGCAGGCCGTGGCGCCCGCAGAGGTGATCGCCAGTGCGGCGAGCGCCGCAACAGCAGTGGTGCGCCGGATGGATGTCACTGTCAATGCTCCTTGCTGGTGGGGACTTTGGTGGGAGTGTCGAGCTGGCGATGCAGCCACCGCCGCAGTTCGCTGTAGCCGGCGAGGTCGGCGAGGCTGTCAGCGGGCCGTGGACGCGGAAGCGGGTTGTCGATCGTGCTGCGGATTTCCCCGTCGGCCAACACGATGATTCGGTCGGACAACCGGATGGCCTCGTCGACGTCATGGGTGACGAACAGGACCGTGCGGCGTAGCCGCGACCACAGGTCAACCACGAGATCCTGCATGCGCAGCCTGGTCTGCGCATCGAGGGCCGCGAACGGCTCGTCCATGAGCATCACCTCGGGCTCGCCGGCCAGCATGCGGGCCAACCCGACGCGCTGGCGCTGGCCTCCGGAGAGCTGACTGGGCCGCCGACCGGCGACCTCGAGCGGAAGACCCACTGCGGTCAGCAGTTCACGAATCCTCGCGCGGTGATGCCGGGCAGGAACACCGGTGGCGCGCAACCCGAACCGGATGTTGGACTCGACGCTCATCCAGGCGAACAGGATGTCGCGCTGGAATGCCATGCCACGGCGGGGATGTGGCCCGGTAACCGGCCTTCCGTCGTCGATCACCTGTCCCTCGGTGGGTGCAAGCAGTCCGGCCAGGCAATACAGCAGCGTCGACTTACCACTGCCCGACGGACCGACCAGAACGGTGAAGGAGCCCGCGGCGACGTCGAGGGTGACATCCCGCAACGCCGGCGCCGCCGTGCCGGCGAAGTGGACGGTCAGGTCGCGGGCTTGCACTGTCATGTCACCGCTCCTCGACCGACCAGGCGATGAGCGGAGCGGTGAGCCGGGCGATGAGCTGATCGGTCAAAGCGCCGAGCACCCCCAGCACCACCAGGCAGAAGATCAGCTGGTCGGCTTGAGAGAACAGCTGCGCCTGGTAGATCCGGAATCCGAGACCGTTGGTGGTGCCTGTCATCTCCGCGACGACAATCACGACGAAAGCCATCGCCGCACCGACCCGAAGGCCCGCGACGACGTCGGGTACAGCCTCCGGAATGACGATGCGGTACAACGTCAACCACCTGCTCGCGCCCAGGCACCGCGCGGCCTTGAGGAAGTCCTCCGGTGTGCTGGACAGTCCGGCATGGCTGCTGATCCAGACCGGCACGAACACGCCGAGCGCGATGACGGTCACCTTGCTGCTCTCGCCAAGGCCGAACCACAGGATCGCCAGCGGGACAAGGCCGATGGTGGGAATCGGGGCAAACAGCCGCAGCACCGGCTGAAGCAGCCGGCGACCCGCACGGGTAACCGAGGTCAACACCGCCAGGCCGAAGCCGATGACCGCGCCGAGGAGGAACCCGCCGACAGCCCGTTGCAGGCTGTGCAGGATATCGGCACCGAGGTCCCCTGATGCCCACAGTGACCATCCCGCGCGGGCGATGGTCGGCACCGTCGGAAACAGTGCCCGGGGAAACACACCGGTGGCCGCGATGATCGACCACACCACCACCGCCAGGCCCAGTCCGAGTGCTGTGGTCCCGGCACGACCGAGCGACGGGTGCACCAGGCGCCGCGCCGGGGCAGCTTCGGTCAGTACGGCACTCACGGGGAGCGCCTGTCCACCGGGTCTTGTGACCGCCCGGTTCCCGCCGGCACCCACTCGAACGGAACGGCCTGCGAACGATAGATGAGTCTGGTCAACGTACGGCGGTCGACCCCGTCGACGGTCGGTGTCTTGACCTCCGGCTCACCTGCGACCGCGTAGTCCTCATACGGCGTGAGGTATTCCCACACCACCTGACCCGACGGGGTGACCTGAAAAATGCGGCCTTGCATGCCCTCGGTGATCAGGGTGTTGCCGTTGGGCAGGCGTTGCGCATTGCTGACGAACGAGCTGAAGAACGTCCAGGCCGGGCGGCCGGAGTCCTCGGCTGTGTACTGCCACACGATCTCGCGGCTCTGCGGATCGATCTCCAGAACGCGTGAGCCTGCATAGATACCAAGGGCCGCAGGCGGATAACCTGCTCCGCCTTGATTGTCGAACACCAGCAGATTGCCTGCGCCGGGCAGCCCGTCGGCGATGAAATGCGGGTTGTGCTGCCCGGAGATCTGGTCCAGCGGCCGGGGCAGCGAGTGTGAGTTGATGCGCTGATGTTGCGCTCCGGCCGGTTCGTCGAAGTAGGGCCCCAGGCGCCACACGATGGCTCCGGTGCGCCTGTCGATCAAGGCGATGATGTTGGCCTTGCGAGAACTGATGAGGATGTTGTCGGGCTGGAAGACGGTGGCTGGATCTGCCCGGTGCCATCGGTTGGGGCCGAGCGTGGAGGCGCTGTTGATCTCCAGGTAGCCCCAGATGTTGTCGGGCTCGCGGGCGACGTTTCGGCGCAGGTAGTCCAAACCTTCGGCACTGAAACCGAATTCGTCGATATGGTCGCCGGCTTTCCATTCCCAGATGATGCTGCCGTCGGGCGCGACCTCGTAGATTCCCTGATCCCCGACGACCTGCGGGCCCAGTGGCTCCACGACGCGGGGGATCGCAACCAGCAGGAGCCGGTTGCCGTTGTCGAGCAGTTGCCAGTCGTGGTTCTGCCGTGCGGCACCGCCGGGGGCCTCAGTTCCCCACTCCCACAGGGTGTCTCCCTCCCAGGACAGCTGGCCGACAGTCCGGTTGGCGTAGATACCGCCGGGAGAGTCGTCCACCTGGCTCAGCTGCACGCCGATATCGCCGATACGTCCGCCGTTCAGGGCAGGGTCGATGATGCGTGCCGGCACTCCCGGGTGCGGCCACTCGTGACGGACGATGCCGTTGAGATCGATCAGCCGGGTGACCCCGTCCGCCCCGGTGTAAAGGACATAGCTGGCATGGGCCAACTCCGGATCGTGATACGTCACCCCACTGAACTGAACAAACGCCATGGCGAGTAGTCCTACCAGCGCCGACACCAGAGGCAGATAGTTCGGATCGCGATGATCTAACCGATTTGCGCACCTGTGCGAGCCGCCTACTCTAAACGATTTGTGCGCACCGGCCAGGATGAGACGAAGCGTGTGACGATCGCCGATATCGCGCGCCGCGCAGGCACGTCGACGGCCGTGGTCAGTTATGTGCTCAATCCCGGCTCACGTCCGGTGTCGGACGCATTACGCGCGCGGGTGACCGAGGCGATGGACGATCTCGACTACCGGCCCGACCGGCACGCCCGCGGATTGCGCCGGCAATCGCAGTGGGGCCAGATCGGTCTACTCGTCCCTGATCTGACGTTCCCGCTCTACGCCGCACTGGCCGGGTCCATCACTCGGCAGGGCCGCGCTCGGCGGCAGCTCGTCATCACCGGTAACACCGGTTTCGATGTGGACACCGAGGCCGAGCTCGTGCGTGGGTTCGCCGACGTCGGGGTCGACAGCTTGCTGGTGACCGGCATCCTCGACGGCGCCGCGTGCGCGCGAATCTGCGGTCTGTCCCGCATCCCGGTGGTCTGGGTACACACCAACCGCGACATCGTCGGTGCGAAAGTCGTAACAGCCGACCATGTTCAAGCCGGCAGGCTGGCCGTCCAGCATCTGATCGAACACGGACGGACGTCGATCGCGTTCGTCGGCGGGTTCACCGAACAGGACACGACCTCCGGTGACCGCGACACCGTGCAACAGCGTTACGCCGGCTACCAGTCGGTCGTCGGCGCCGTTCCCCGGCACGTCCCCACCGACCTAACGCTCAAAGGTGCCTACCGGGAGGTCCGGAAACACCTGGCGGCTTCGGTTCCACCGGACGGCATTGTCGTGGGCACCTATGGACAAGCGGCAGCCGTGCTGCGGGCCCTAGCCGATTCGGGCTTGAAGGTGCCCGATGACGTCGCGGTGGTGGCCTTCGACGGTGACAACCGAAATGCCTACGGCCAGATCATCCTGACCACCGTGCAGCAACCGCTGGAAGCGATGACCGAGGTGGCTCTCGACCTGGCGTTAGGGCTTCGCTCTGAAAGCAATTGTCCCCCAGCCCTGTTCGAGGTGAGCCTCAGCCCTGGTGAGAGCTGTGGATGCGCGGTGCCACCCGGCTACGCGGCGGGCGCGTCCTAGTCGCGTGGCAAAAAATCAGCTCGACGCAATAGCTATCCGGCCCAGCACCGCAGCGTGAACATTGACCCTCGTGTCAACTGAGATCGCGCCGTCCACCGGGTCGGCGACCACACCCGCGGAGCCACAACGCTTCTCTGCCATCGAATCCCGGTCCATCGACTGGATTACGCCGGCCGAGCGCGGCGGCAGCGCATGGCGCGTCAGCCCGCTGTTCTTCATCGCGAACTGGAGCTTCTTCACGATCGCGCTGGGTTTCACCGGTCCGTCCCTCGGGCTGAGCATCGGGTGGGCGATTCTCAGTTCGGCGCTCGGCCTCATCGTCGGCACCTTCTTCATGGCGTTCCACGCCACCCAGGGACCACGGCTGGGCCTGCCCCAGATCATTCAATCCCGAGCGCAATTCGGGTTCTACGGCGTCGTCGTCGTGGTGGCGATGTCGCTGACGTGCTACCTGGCGTTCGGCGTGGTGTACACGATCTTGACGGCCCAGGGACTGAGCCAGATCTTCGGCTGGTCACCGGTGCTGGTCGGTCTCGCGATCAATGTCATCGGTGGCGGGTTCGCGGTCGCCGGCCATGACCACCTGCACCGGGTGTCGCGCTGGGTGTTCTACATCACCGTGCCACTGGTGGCGGTGTTCTCGGTGGCCATTCTGATCGGCAAGGCGGGCGGCACAGCCGCCCCTGCGACGGGCGGTGGCTTTGTCGCGTCGGCGTTCTTCACGGTCTTCGCTGTTTCGGCTGCCTACAACATCGCGCTCGCGCCGGTGGTGTCGGACTACACCCGGTATCTGCCGGTGAAAACACCGTCGCGGTCACTGATCGCGAGTGTCTATGTGGGCGCCGGTGTTTCAGCGCTGTGGCTGATCTCGGTCGGGGCTTGGCTATCCGCGCGCTACAACGCAAGCGACGCACTGGTGGCGCTCAACGACGCGGGCAACGCCGTATTCCACGGTTTCGGCGCTGTGTTGGCACTGGCGTCCGCCGCGACGTTGATCGTCTGCATTGCGACCGCCGCCTACAGCGTCACTCTGCAGTTCCTGACCGGTGTCGACCTCGTCAGGCGCGTCACGCCCTCGCGCGGGCTTCGCATCGGGGTGACGGTTGCCGCCATCGTCATCTACCTTGTCGTGGGCCTCGGATTCGGTGACCACGTGATCAACGCCGCATCAAATGCGTTGTCGCTGATGCTGTTTCTGCTGGTGCCATGGACGGCGGTGAATCTGACCGACTACTTCTTCGTCCGCCGCGGGCATTATGCGATCACTGAGTTGTTCAGCCCGAACGGGGTGTACGGCGGGTGGTCCTGGCGCGGGTTGCTTGCCTACTTCCTTGGATTCGCGGCCATGCTGCCGTTCGCAGTGCTGCCGTTCTTTACCGGACCGGCCGGGGAATGGCTCGGCGGCATCGACGTTTCCTGGCTGGTCGGGCTGGTGGTGTCCTCGGGAAGCTACTTTATCGTCACCCGTCGACTCGACCTCACAGCCGAGCGCGCAGCCATCGAGCGCAGCGATGCGGATCTGCGTTCGCTGGCGGCCGCGCCCGCAGCGGATGCGCACCGCCCGGCTCAGGAATATGGTCTGCTCGACGGAGAGTAGGGCGGAATCAGTGACGAACGCGAAGAAATTTCATCTGGGCTGGTTTGCCAACTTCTGTGTCGACGCATGGAACGACCAGTGGGGTTCAACCGGCGGCGCGGACTGGTCGGGGAGCTTCTACGTCGAACTGGTGCAGCATCTCGAGCGTGCGAAGTTCGATTACCTTCTGCTCGAAGACAAGCTGATGGTCTCCGACGCATACGGCGGGAGCTTCGAGCGTGAGCTCAAACACGCGCTGCACTCCCCCAAACATGACCCTGCGCCGCTGGTTCCGTTGTTGGGCAACGTGACCAAACACCTTGGCCTGGTGGTCACACTGTCCTCGACGTTCTATCCGCCGTTCCTGCTGGCGCGGCTGTGCAGCACCTTGGATCACCTGACCGGCGGGCGCCTCGGCTGGAACATGGTCACCTCGGCCGAAGACCGCTCCGCGCAGAACTTCGGGCTCGATGAGCTGCCGCGGCACGACGAGCGCTACGCCCGCGCCCACGAATACGTCGACCTGGTCCGGCAGCTCTGGAGTTCATGGGAGCCCGATGCGGTGGTTCGTGATCGGGACACCAACACTTTCGCCGACTACACCAAGGTGCACACAATCGATTTCCAGGGGCAGTACTACCGCAGCCGTGGCCCCCTCAATACTGTGCCGTCGCCGCAATATCACCCGGTACTCGCTCAAGCCGGCGGCTCACCGCAGGGCAAGGACTTCGCCGCCAAGTACGCCGACACGGTGGTGGGGACGGCCGCCGACCCGCAGGGCATGATCGCCTATCGCGACGATATCCGCCGGCGGGCAGTCGGATACGGCCGTGACCCCGATTCGATCAAGGTGCTGTTCCTGATCACCCCTCATCTGGCGGACACCGACGAAGAGGCCTTGGCGAAGCTCAACCGCATCGTCACCAACGATTACTACATAGAACGGACATTGGCTCACCTGGCTGCGATCGTCGAAATCGACTTCACCAAATTCGATTTCGACAAACCGCTACCGGACGACCTGGAGACCAACGGTGAGAAGGGATCTCTGGAAGCCTTCATTCAGCGCGGGAGCGGAAAGACGCTGCGGGAGCTGACTGCCGCGTACCTGTCGACCGAGGATGCACTCGCGGGATCGCCCAGCACGGTCGCCGACAAGCTCGAGGCGCTGATGGCCGAAGTGGGCGGTGACGGCTTCCTGATCACCGCCCCTGGCATGCGGCTGACCCGCAAGTACGTGATCGAGGTAGTCGACGGACTGGTACCCGAGTTACAGCGCCGCGGACTGGTTCGCACCGAGTACGACCACACCCTGTTCAAGGACAATCTGTTGTCGTACTGATCACACAGGCCGTTCTGCTACACCCGGTAGGCGAACCATTCGCCCAGGGAAATCATCGCTGACGCTGCGAGGAGACCGATCGGTATGCCGAGCAGCGGCGTCCACCGGATCCGGGTAACGAGATACGCACCCACCAGAGCCGTTGGGGCGCCGACCGCGAGACATACCCAAGGAATCCACACGAGCACATGCTGACCGCGCGCCGACAGCGAGCAGATTCTCTGGGTGCTGCCCTCGTGGCAGCCATCGGTGGCCATCGCGAGCGGGAACATCGAGAGAAACGCGACGAGAAAGCCAGCCGTCAACAGCAGCGCCAGGATCCCGCCGAACCACGCCCAGTGCGAATCGAAACGTCCGTGCCCGGGGCGCTCCCCCCGCGGTTGGGGCCCGCTCATGCGATCACCGTAACTCGCGCGCCGAGCGACGCCCCGTGGTCTTCACATTGGAGCGCTGAATCCCCACCGGTGAGGCACAGTGTCAATGGTGGACATCAACCTCACCGACAAGATCGCCGTCGTCACCGGCGCCAGCAAGGGAATTGGCCTGGCCATCAGTCAGACGTTCGCGGCCGCCGGCGCCCACGTGATCGCCGGTGCGCGGCACAACAGCGACGAGTTGCAGGCCTTGGAGGCGGCCGGCTCGGCGACCTTCGTCGCGGCCGACCTCTCAACCGCCGAAGGACCGAAGGCGTTGATCGCCGCCGCCGCGCAACGCGGTGGCCTCGACATCCTCGTCAACAACACCGGGGCGGTCACGCCCCGATTCGATGGCCTGCTGTCGGTCACCGACGACGACTGGCTGGCCGGATTGTCGGTGAACTTCCTGTCCGCCGTGAGAACTACCCGCGAAGCCATCCCGCACCTGCTCAGTCGCGGCGGCGGATCGATCGTGATGATCGGTTCAGTGAATGCGACGCTGCCGGAGTGGAACATCATCGACTACGGCGCCGCGAAGGCCGCCCTGGCCAACTTTGCCAAGGCCGTCTCGAAGGAGTTCGGCCGCAACGGTATCCGCGTCAATACGATCAGCCCCGGCCCGGTGGCCACTCCCTTGTGGCTGGCCGATGACGGGATCGCCGCGCAGTTTGCGGCCGCCAGCGGCGCCACCCCAGATCAGGTGGTCGACTCCGTGGTCGCAGGATCGGCGACCGGTCGATTCACCACCGCCCAAGAGGTCGCCGACCTCGCGATCTTCCTGGCGGGCGACCACTGCGCCAACATCACCGGCTCCGACATTCGCATCGATGGCGGTTACGTCACCACCCTGTAGGAACCCGCAAGGACCTTTGTGACAACAAAGCTCATTTCCGACGTCTTCATCCACGGGCTGTGGATCCACGCCAGGGTGGCTCCGACACCGAGTTCCACGAGTTCGAAGGTCGCGGCCACTCGTTGACCATGGACGACGGCTGCGGGATGCAAACCTCGATCGGTGACGTTTCCCGCTGCAGAACGGACTGACAAAAGGCGGGAAGCGATGTACGACCTCGAGAACGCGATCCGGGACCGGCGGTCCATCCGCTTGTTTCTCCGTGACAAGCCGGTGCCGGAGGAGTTGATCACCGAATCGCTCGAGCTCGCAATCCGCGCGCCGTCCAACTCCAACATCCAACCGTGGCAAGTGGTCTTCGCTTCCGGGCCGGCCCGTGACCGCCTGGCCGAAGCGCTTCTTGAGCAGGCTGATATCGAGGCGCCCAACGTGCCGCAGCTTCCCGAATCTTTCGCCCACCTCCGCCGGGAGCTGGGGGCACTCGTGTACGGCACCATGGGTATCGCACGCCACGATGCGGAGGCCAGACGCCTTGCGGTGCTGCGCAACTGGGAGTTCTTCCGCGCTCCCCTGGCCGGCATCGTCTGCATGCACCGCGACCTGGACCACGTAGACGCGGTGGGGGTCGGCATGTTCCTGCAGACCTTCTTGCTCGCGCTCACCGCGCGTGGACTCGGCAGCTGCGTTCAGGTCTCGGTGGCCGGCTATCCCGAGGTGCTCCGCGAGCAGCTGGGCATCGGCGAGGAGATGCGCATCCTGTGCGGTGTTGCGATCGGCTATCCCGATCCGGAATTCGCCTGCAATCAGCTGACTGTGCCGCGCAATCCACTCGCCGACAACATCACCTTCATCGACAGCTGATCAGCGGGCCAGGTCCCACTGGCCGAAGTCGGGCGCCAACACGTCGTCGACGTCGACATGCACACCGTCGATGAGCGCACCCGGATCCGACGCTGTGACGACCTCTCTCTGGAAGAGGACGGCGGCAGGCTCGCGCACACCACCCGACCACGCTTTGGTCTGCCAGGCCCAGCGATAGCCGGGCGTCGTGGAATGGCCGACGACGCCGTCCCCGATCGCCCATCCGACCTGCCGCGCCCCGCCGTAGATTCCCGTGCGCTCGACGCCGATCACCGAGTTGATGCCGTGAAACCATTGGATCGCAGTGCTTTTCCAGGTGTCGGAGCTGATGTCCTCGTCGACGCTGAAGAAGATCGGCGCCGAACTCGGGCCACCGGCGGCGCCGTGGATTCGCAGTGCGGTCTGCGCGTCGGCGACTCCCCCGTCGAACCCGCGGGTGAAGTCCGACGGCGTGGGCCAGCCGGGCTTGCCGAACTGGTAACAGCTCACGACGTGCAGTCCGGCGGCGAGGAGTCCGTCGGTGTACTCGCGGGTGACCGGCTTGAAGTCGAAAGTGGCACCCGGTCGCAGCTCGGACACGTACACCAGCGCCCCGTCGTAACCGGCGGCCTTGATCTGCTCGGGGCTCACCAGCCGGTCGGCGAAATCGATGAGCTGCAGTCCATCCGCAGCTGCCCTGGGCGCTCCCAGCACGGCGGCGCCGGCCAGCGCGGTGAGCGCAAACCGAAAGACATCGCGCCGACTCGGCTCAGTCACGACCGCGCCGTGATCAGAGACGGGTCACCCACCCCGATGGTGATCTGCGGATTGGCCGCGGGGTCAAGCCAATTCAATATCGACCGCATCTCGTCGCGGCCGATTGCGACGCATCCCCAGGTGGGATCGTCGTCGGACACGTGCAGGAAGATCCCGGCCAACTTGCCGGGGATGCGGTTCGGGTTGGAGGTGATGTTCACCGCGTAGTCGTAGACCGGGCCGGAGTCGTAGAGGTTCTCCGCGATCGCCGAAGGTTGACCACTACTGCGGACATGGGTGTTGTATCCCGGGGACTTGGGGTCCTCGTCCCACCAGTCCTGGTCGGTGGCCTGGAAGTACGGCATCTTGGTACCGGGGTTGGGCTGGCGTCCGAAGGCCTGGTCGAAGCCGAAGGTGCCTTCCGGAGTGCGGTAGACACCGTCGGCCGGTGCGCCGACGCCCAGTTCGCCGACCTTGGCCGGCGTGGGGCCCAGCACGACCTTCCAGTCCTGCCCCACCCGCTGGAAGGCGGTCAACGTTCCGGTGGTGGCGTTGGCGGCGGGCACGCCGACGACGATCCACTGTGAGGAGTCCGGCGCCGCGTTCGCCGCCGGCGCCAGTAGCAAGCTCAACAGCATTGCCAGGCCGATCCGCACCACGACGCTCGCCACGGCGTTCATGGTAACCGGGGGGTGCGCGCGATCGGCGGTAGCGAAATGGCTTTTCGCCAGGATTGGGCAGTACTGGACCGTACTGCCTGTGCGCTCTATGGTGGGCGCTGTGACCAGGATTGCCGACTACGAGGCGGAATCGTCGCCGTGGTCGGCGCGCGAGGCGGAGCTGCTCGCGGCCACACTGCAGCTGTTGCAACAGCACGGCTATGAGCGCTTGACCGTCGATGCCGTCGCCGCGACCGCCAAAGCGAGCAAGGCCACGGTCTATCGGCGCTGGCCGTCGAAGGGCGAACTGGTGCTGGCCGCCTTCATCGAAGGCGTCCGATGCGCGGCGGTGCGCCCCGACACCGGGTCGCTGCGCGAGGACTTGCTGCGTCTGGGCGAAGCGATCACCGAGCACGCCGCGAAGCACTCCGCCACCATCCGTGCGGTCATGGTGGAGGTGTCCCGCGATCCGGCTTTGCGCGAGGCGATGCAGCACCAATTCCTGGACCAGCGGAAGGCCCTGATCGAGTCGGTGCTGCAACACGCTGTCGACCGCGGCGAGATCAAGGCGGAGGCGATCACCGAAGAACTCTGGGATCTGATGCCCGGGTACCTGATCTTCCGGTCGATCGTCCCCAACCGACCTCCGGATCGGCGGACGGTCCGGGCGATCGTCGACAACGTCATCATCCCCAGCCTCACTCGTCCTATCAGCTGAAACGAAGTGTAGCCTGAGGTGATCCAGTACCGTACCGTACCGCCTAGAGCGATCAGCCCCTGCTGACTGGGAAAAGATCTCTCCCCGCCAAGTAATCGTGCTCGCCGGTTATCGAAAGGCTAACGGGTGCAGAGGGTTTCGACAGAGGCTCCAGACCAGCAGGCCGCTGACCGTTCGCTGACCCACCGGTTTGCGCGGCTGACTCGCGTGCTGTGCATCCCGATCCTGCTCTTCTGGCTGATAGTCGCCGCCCTCAGTAACGCGTTGGTGCCCCAGCTGGAAGTCGTGGGCCAGGAGCAGAACGTGGCGTTGAGTTCGCCCGATTCGCCGTCGCTGAAGGCATTCAAGCGGATCGGCCACGTCTTCGGTGAATTCAATTCCGACAGCGTTGCGATGATCGTGCTCGAGGGAGACCAACCGCTCGGTGCTGACGCACATCGCTACTACGACGAGTTGCTCAAGCGGGTGGCGGCCGACGGTAAACACGTTCAGCACATTCAAGATTTCTGGGGCGATCCCCTGACCGCCGCGGGCGCGCAGAGTCCCGATGGCAAAGCCGCCTATGTGCAGGTCTATCTCTCCGGAAACCAGGGCGAAGCACTATCGCTCGAATCCGTCGACGCTGTCCGCGACATCGTCGATCACACTCCGGCCCCACCCGGGGTGAAGGCCTACGTCACCGGCGCAGCGCCGCAAGTCGCCGACCAGTTCGAGACCGGCGACAAAGGAACCGTGAAAGTCACCCTGCTGACCATCGGGGTGATCGCGATCATGCTGCTGCTGGTCTACCGGTCGGTGGTCACGATGGTGCTGATGCTCATCACGGTGCTGATCGAGATGTCGGCCGCGCGCGGTGTCGTGTCGTTTCTGGCCAACACTGGACTCATCGGGCTGTCCACCTACGCGACCAATCTCTTGACGCTGCTGGTCATTGCGGCCGGCACCGATTACGCGATCTTTCTCGTCGGGCGCTATCACGAAGAACGGTCCGCCGGCGTGGACCGGCAGACGGCGTTCTACGACACCTACCGTGGCACCTCCCACGTCATTCTCGGTTCGGGTCTGACGATCGTCGGCGCCGTCTACTGCTTGGACTTCACCCGCAATCCCTACTTTCGAACGTTGGGTATCCCGTCGGCGATCGGCGTTTCCGTCACGCTCATCGCGGCGCTTACGCTGGCCCCCGCGATCCTGGTGATCGGCAGTCACTTCGGCCTGATGGATCCCAAGCGGCGAGCCAAGACCCGCGGTTGGCGGCGTATCGGTACCGCCATCGTGCGCTGGCCCGGGCCGATCCTCGTCGTATCGCTGGGGATCGCGCTGATCGGCCTGCTGGCACTGCCCGGATACAAGACCAGTTACGACGTCGGGGCCTACATGCCCGCGGACGCCCCCTCGAACGTCGGCTACACCGCCGCGGAACGGCACTTCTCCAAGGCGCGACTCAATCCGGAACTGGTCATGATCGAAGCCGATCACGACCTGCGCAACCCCACCGACATGATCCTGCTGGAACGCGTGGCCAAGGCTGTCTTCCACACGCCCGGCATCGCCTTGGTGCAATCCATTACGCGCCCGCTGGGCACACCCCTCGACCACAGCTCGGTGCCGTTTCAGATCAGTGCTCAAAGCAGCGCCCAGATCAACAACCTGCCCTACCAACAGGCGAGGGCGGCAGACCTGCTCAAGCAGGTCGGCGAGATCGACAAGACGATCAGCATTCTGCGCGAGCAGTACTCCCTGCAGCAGCAGAGTTCTGAAGCCACCCACGAACAGGTCGAAGCGTTCCACAAGACCGTGGAGGTGGCCCAGGATCTGCGCAACAAGATCGCCAATTTCGACGACTTCTTCCGGCCGCTGCGCAACTACTTCTACTGGGAGCCGCACTGTTTCGACATTCCGATCTGCGCGGCGCTGCGATCGGTGTTCGATGCGCTCGACGGCATCGATGCGCTGACCGACCAGTTGGCCAATGTCACAACCAGTTTGGACAAGTTGGATGCGCTCCAGCCGAAGCTGCTGGCCCTGATCCCGCAACAGATCGACAGTCAGCAGGCCAATCGCGATCTGTCGATGACGAACTATGCCACCCAGTCGGGTATCTACGACCAAACGGCGGCGGCACTGCAGAACGCGACGGCCCTCGGGGCGGCGTTCGATGCGTCGAAGACTGACGACTCGTTCTATCTGCCCCCAGAAGTGTTCAGCAACAGCGAGTTCCAACGGGGCCTCAAGCAGTTCCTGTCCCCCGACGGTAAAGCCGCGCGGATGATCGTCACCCACGACGTGGATCCGGCTACGCCCGAAGGACTTGCACATATCGACGCGATCAGGCACTCCGTTCAGGAGGCGGTCAAGGGCACGCCACTGGCCGGGTCGAGCATCTACATCGGCGGCACGGCGTCAACGTACAAGGACATCGCCGATATGGCCAAGTACGACTTGATGATTGCCGGCATCTCCGCGTTGAGCCTGATTCTGCTGATCATGATGTTCGTGACCCGAAGCATCGTGGCCGCACTGGTGATCGTGGGAACGGTGGCCCTGTCGCTGGGGGCATCGTTCGGGCTGTCGGTGCTGGTGTGGCAAGACCTGCTGGGCAAGCCGCTGTATTGGGTGGTTCTCGCGTTGGCGGTGATCCTGCTGCTGGCGGTGGGCTCGGACTACAACCTGTTGTTGATATCGCGGTTCAAAGAAGAGATCGGCGCCGGGTTGAATACCGGCATCATCCGCGCCATGGCCAGCACCGGTGGCGTCGTCACCGCGGCGGGGCTGGTGTTCGCCTTCACCATGGGCTCGTTCGTCTTCAGTGATCTGCTCGTGCTCGGTCAGATCGGCACCACCATCGGGCTGGGGCTGTTGTTCGACACCCTGATTGTGCGGTCGTTCATGACGCCCTCGATCGCCGCGCTGCTCGGCCGGTGGTTCTGGTGGCCGCTACGCGTGCGGCCGCGGCCGGCCAGCACCATGTTGCGGCCCTACGGATCCCGGCCGGCGGTGCGCCAGCTGTTGTTGTGGGACGACTGAGAGCACTGTCAGCTAGAACACATCGTTTCCACATTGAGATCTAGGTTTGTCTCATTTGCAACACGGGTAACTTTAGTAACAGCGCCGTGGTATAGGCGCCGCCCTGACCAGCTAAGAAAGAATCGAATGGATCATCGTGATGAACACAATCCTGTACTTCAGCACCAACGGCCCCGTTTATGAGACACGCGCCTACTCCAAGGCCGATATCGATCGCCTGTTCAAGGGCCGTCAGCTTCACTGCCTGACCAGTCCCGACCGGCAATTCGACTTCTGGTTCAGCCCCTCGTCGCCAGGCTGCCAGAGCCGGATCAACCAGCAAGCAACAGAAGTTCTGCTGGCGACGACCAATTTCACCGCCAAGTCGGTACCGCTTCTGCCCGGCTGTGTCGTCGTCGCCACCCACGATGCGGACGGCGACCTCGACGGGCTGAGCTGGCAGCAGCTCGATCTCCTGGTCCGCAAGAACCGTTCTCTGACCACTCGCGAACTGCGATTGCTGGACAAGAGGATTCAGCGTCAGAACCGGCGCCAGGCCCGGCCCGCCCGCCCCGCCGCCGTCACTCCGATGCCCGTTCCCGCCCCGCTGCGGCGCACACCGGTAACCCACTGAGCACCTGTCTCGGCAGCGGGTAGAGAGGCTGCTGAGACTGCGGTCTTCCGGCCCGAGCCGGGCTTCGCAGGCGGCATAATGCGGTGATGCCGGACACTCCTCGACGTGGGCTCATCAAGCCGACTCCTGCGGAACTGATGGAAGACACCGGCTCAGGGCTGGACTACGGAACGCGGCCCGATCGATTGTTCGGCGATATCGTGGGCGCCGATCGCTTCTTCGTACGGAGCCACGCCGACACACCCGTCATCGACGCCGCCGACTGGGTGTTGCACATTCAGGGCGACGCTGTGCGACAACCGGTTTCGTTCACTTACAACGATCTGCGCACAGGCTTTCCGCTGACGTCCATTGTGCGCACCATTGAGTGCGCGGGCAACCGGCGCGTGCAGTTCGGACGGGAGGTCGGCCAAGCCTTCGAAGGCACCCAGTGGGGACGCACCGCGATCGGCACCGCCGAATGGACCGGCGTTCGGCTGCGCGATGTGCTGGAGTTGGCCGGTATCACGGCGGCCGCTCGCGAAGTCGTACCCGAATCGCTCGACGCGATCAGGGCTCGGCGCCCGCTGCCACTGGCCAAAGCCCTCGCCGACGACACCATCATCGCGTGGGCGATGAACGGCGAAGAGTTGCCGCCTGACCACGGCTTCCCGGCACGGTTGGTCGTATCGGGATGGCTCGGCGCCGCCAGCATCAAATGGCTTGGCCGGATCGACGTCGCCACACACCATGTCGAAGTACCCTGGAACACCATCGATTACGTGATGATCGGGCCGGGCTACCCCGCCGAGAGCGACCAGGCTCGCGGGGCCGCGATCACCGAACCTGCGCTGTCCAGTCTGGTCGAACTGCCATGGCCGGCACACCTGTGCCCCGGCCCGCAGATCATCCGAGGCCGGGCATTCGCCGGTGAGGCTCGAGTCGCCGCCGTCGACTACCAGATCGACGATCAAGCCTGGCAGAGCGCCAACATCACCTCGAATGGCGAACCTGGAATCTGGGCTCGGTGGGAGTTCCGGTGGGATGCCCGGCCGGGCGAGCATGTCCTACGAGTGCGCGCCACCGACGACCGGGGCCGCGTCCAGCCAGATTCCACCCCCTGGAACGAACTGGGCTACATGCACGAATCGGTTCTCGCCCATCCGATCTCAGTGGCCGGCGACTCCTGACGACGTTCCAGCACGGAACGATCCGGGCCTGCATCCGACCAGTTCGGCGCAACCTGACTAGGCTGTGCCAATCGCGATGACTGCTCCTGCTCCCCTCCTCGACGACCCCGGCGATCTGTCCTCCATTCGTGCGCTGGGGTCCGATCCCGACCGGCTGTTCACCACCTTCGCCGGCTGGGCCGAGGCCAACGGCACTCCGCTGTACCCGGCGCAGGAGGAGGCCCTGATCGAATTGGTCAGCGGCGCCAACGTCGTTCTGGCCACGCCGACCGGATCCGGGAAGTCCCTGGTCGCGACTGGGGCGTTGTACGCAGCGCTCGCTGCAGAGCGGCGAAGTTACTACACGGCCCCGATCAAAGCGCTGGTGAGCGAGAAATTCTTCGCGCTCTGCGCGACGTTCGGTGCCGCGAACGTGGGCATGCTCACCGGCGACGCCGCGGTCAACGCGAGCGCGCCGATCATCGCCTGCACCGCGGAGATCCTGGCCAACATCGCGCTTCGCGAGGGCGCGGACGCCGACATCGGCGTGGTCGTGATGGACGAGTTCCACTTCTACGGCGATCCCGATCGAGGCTGGGCCTGGCAGGTGCCGCTCCTGGAGCTGCCGCACGCGCAGTTCCTGTTGATGTCGGCCACGCTCGGCGACGTCAGTTTTCTGCGCGAGGACCTCACCCGTCGCACCGGCAGGCCCACCGCTCTGGTGGCCAACGCGCAGCGTCCGGTGCCGCTGTTCTACTCGTATGCGACCACTCCCATGCACGAGACGATCACCGAACTGCTGCAGACCAAACAGGCGCCGATCTACATCGTCCACTTCACCCAGGCGTCCGCGCTGGAACGGGCCCAGGCGCTGATGAGTGTCAACGTCAGCACCAAGGAGGAGAAAGCTTCGATCGCCGAGCACATCGGCAGCTTTCGGTTCTCGACCGCGTTCGGCTCGACGCTGTCCCGGCTGGTTCGCCACGGTATCGGCGTCCACCATGCCGGGATGCTGCCCAAGTACCGGCGTTTGGTGGAACAGCTTGCGCAAGCTGGCCTGCTCAAAGTCATCTGCGGCACAGACACTTTGGGCGTCGGCATCAACGTGCCGATCCGGACGGTCGTCTTCTCGGCGCTGTCGAAGTACGACGGGACACGCACGCGGCTGCTCAATGCCCGCGAGTTCCATCAAATCGCCGGTCGCGCCGGGCGGGCCGGTTACGACACCGCGGGCACCGTCGTCGTGCAGGCTCCCGACCACGAAGTCGAGAACCTCAAACAGTTCGCCAAAGTCGCCGACGATCCCAAGAAGCGCCGAAAACTGGTGCGCCGCAAGGTACCGGAAGGAATGGTGCCGTGGAGCGAAGCCACCATGACGCGGCTCGTCGACGCCACCCCGGAACCACTGACCAGCAACATGCGGGTGTCCACGGCGATGATCCTCGACGTGGTGGACCGCCCCGGGGACCCGTTCGTCGCGATGCGGCGACTGCTCACCGACAACCACGAGCCCCGCAAGCGCCAGTTACAGCACATCCGGGAAGCCGTCGGCATCGCCCGCTCGCTGCTGCAGGCCGGGGTCCTCGAACGGCTCGACGAACCCCAGGCCGACGGGCGCCGCTACCGGCTGACCGTCGACCTGCCGCCCGACTTCGCCCTCAACCAGCCGCTGTCGACGTTCGCGCTGGCCGCGGTCGGCGTCCTCGATCCCGACTCGGAAACCTTTGCGCTGGATGTTGTTTCGGTGGTCGAAGCAACGCTGGAAGATCCCCGTCAGATTCTGGCGGCGCAGTTGAACAAGGCCAGGGGTGAAGCAGTCGCCGCGATGAAAGCTGACGGCATCGAGTACGACGAGCGCATCGAGCTGCTCGACGACGTCAGCTATCCCAAGCCGCTCGAGGAGCTCCTCGGACACACCTTCGAGGTGTACCTGCACACCAACCCGTGGGCAGCCGACGCCCGGCTGTCGCCGAAATCCGTTGTCCGCGAGATGTGGGAGCGGGCGTTCACCTTCCGTGAGTTTGTCAGCGTCTACGGCCTGACCCGGTCCGAGGGGGCGGTGCTGCGCTACCTGTCCGACGCGTTCAAGGCACTGCGATCCTCGGTGCCGACAGCAGCGCGGACCGAGGAATTCACCGACATCGTCGAGTGGCTCGGCGAACTGGTCCGCCAGGTCGACTCCAGCCTGCTGGACGAGTGGGAAGAGCTCACCAGCCCCGACCAACCGCACGACGTCCCGGTCGCGGTGCCGATGCGTCCACGGCCGGTGACCGGCAATGTGCGGGCCTTCACCGCCATGGTCCGCAACGCTGTGTTCCGGCGGGTGCAGCTGTTCGCCCGGCGACGCTGGCATGAGCTGGGCGAACTGGACGCCGGTTCAGGATGGTCCGCACCGCGCTGGCAGGAGGTCGGGGACGACTACTTCGATGAGCACAGCGACGTGGGCACCGGCGCCGACGCCCGTGGACCTGCCCTGCTGATCATCGACCGGGGGCCCGAGTTGTGGCGGGTGCGGCAGATCCTCGACGACCCGGCCGGCGACCACGACTGGGGCATCGAGGTGGAGGTGGACGTGGACGCCTCGGACGAGGCGGGGACGCCCGTGCTGCGGGTGGTCGACGCCGGCCGTCTGGACTGAGCGACTCGGGATCTGGCTACTCACGCGAACTCTGGACGAGATCGACGGGATGCCGCTATTGTCAGCATCGCTAATTATCTTTTGCGGTGATGTGGGCGGGGGCCGGCGTGACATCCATGAGGCGAGCTGGGCGAATCACGACGTTCGGGTTCGCGGTCGGCGCCGGTTTGCTGATCGCCTCCGGCGCGGGAGCAGCGGTCGCCGCGGCAGCACCCGACGATTCCGGCCAGACGTCGTCCAGTAGTTCCGCCGCGTCGAGTGCATCGGCACCGTCGGCGCGCTCAGCACGCCCGTCCGGCAATACCGCGGCCAAGCCAAAACCGGCTCGCAGTGTCAGTGCCCGAAGCGGCTATTCGCAACCCGTGGTGCAGCTGAAGGCGAAGCGGTCCCTCACTCCGGAGAGCAAGGCGGTCACCCCGGAGACCGACATCGTCGCCGTCGTGCCCGCCAAGCAAGCCTCAGCGAAACGCGCTGCGGCACTGCCGACTCCGGCGCAACTGCAGCAGTCGATCGCCGTCGGCTTGGATGCGGCCCGCCGCAGCCTCGACGAACTACGCGAGAAGATCGAGACACTTGTCCAGAATCAGATCGTCGGCTTCCGGGACAACCTGGTCACCCTGCGTATTGACCTGGATCGGCTGTTCCACCCGAACCGACAGATCATCTACGGCAACTTGGCCAATAGCCAGTATTGGGCGGCCGGCGGCGCGCAAACCTCGGGACTGATGGCCGCGGCGATGGTGATCAGCCAACTCACCGGCCAAACCGTGACCGCGCAGGACATCATCACCGAAGCGACGACCACGGACAGCGTTGCCCAACCCGGCCGGAAGATGTACCTGGGCACCTCAACCAACGACTGGGTGTGGGCACTTGATTCGGTGCAGCTGATGGAAACCCATGGCCTCAAGGTGAGTACCGTCTACTACAGCAAATCCCAACAACAACGCGCGTGGAACGGTCTCCTGGCCGCACTGACAGACGGTAAGTCGGTGATCGTGTCCATCAGCGGCGACGTCCGCTCCGCGATAGATGGCAACACCGCGGTGTGGAACACCGAGCATCAGGCGGTGCTGCTAGGAATCAACATCAGCAAGAATCTGGTGTACCTCAACGACGGCGCCTACCCGGGAGGCGGCGGTCAGAACCTGACCATGTCGATCGATGACTTCTTGGATGCCTGGCAAGCCGGCCGTTACACAGCCATCTTCGCCGAATTGGCGCCTGCCGCAGCACAAGCCACAGCCTCAGAAGAAAGCCTTGCAGCATGACTTCCATCAAGCGGGCTGGGCGAATCACGACCTTCGGGTTCGCCCTCGGCGCCGGTCTACTGATCGCTTCGGGTGCGGGTGCCGCGGTGGCGAGCGCCGCACCCGACGATTCGAGTCATGCGTCGACGAGCAAGTCCTCTGCATCGAGTGCGCGTACGCACAAGCCAGCCGCGGCGGCCGCCACCCGCTCATCCGCGAGGCCCAAGCCGTCCTCGGCATCGGTCGTGCAACTGCCCGCCAAGCGCACAGCAGCAGCGACGAGCCCCTCCACGGTGCGTTCGGTGAGCCTGGTATCCACCGACGCTCCGACCGCTCCGGCCGCTTCCGTGAAACAGTATCGGGCCCAACGCCTTCCCACACCGACCGAGATCGAACAGGTCATCGTGGCCGGCCTGGATGCGGCCCGGCGCACTCTCGACACCATGCGCCGCGATTTCGAGCTACTCGTCAAGCATCAGATCGAAGGCGTCCGCGACAACCTGACGACCCTGCGCTATGACCTGGAGGCCATCTTCGGCCCGAGTCGACATCCAGTGAATCCGGACATTCCGCCGGACGGCACAACGGGAATCATCGGGAACCCCCGCGACAAGGTCGGCTACTTCATCTATCAAGACGGAAAGAACATCTGTCTCTTGGTGTCGTCGGCCATGGTCATGGGCCAGCTTCTGGGACCCGACAAGATGCCGACCGCGGCCGAAATCATCAACGAAGCCGCGACGACACCGAGCACCGTGACAGCCGGGGCCAAGATCTACGACCCGGTGGCGGACTCCTACGTGCAGAACGCCGACGCGTTGGCGCTGCTGGACGCGCACGGCATCACGGCGATGTCCACCCAGTACTCCAAGAACCAGGGCGACCTCGCCTACGCCAACCTCAAGAAAGCATTGATCGACGGCAACTCCGTCATCGTCACGATCAAGGCCCAGATCGCCTGGGGCCAAGGCACCCCTGACATGGCGTATTCGGGCGACCACGCCATCACGGTCTTAGGCATCGACACCGACAAGGACATCATCTTCGTCAATGACGGCGCCTGGAAAAACGGTGGGCAGGGCATGGGCCTCCCGCTGAACACGTTCATGAAGGCGTGGCGGGCCAACGACTACCAGACCATCACCGCGTACGTCACTCCAGCCCAGGATTAGAGGTTTTGCGTCGTCGGCAAATACCATCGACGATGTAATGAGCGATCACGACCTCGACACCCGGACGCCTTCTTCTACGGCCGCGGCCAACCGCCTCGCGACCGAAGCCGGTCGCAGGCGCACCTTCGCCGTCATCAGCCACCCTGACGCCGGTAAGTCGACGCTGACCGAGGCCCTGGTGCTGCACGCGAGGATCATCACGCAGGCCGGCGCCATTCACGGCAAAGCCGGACGACGGGCCACCGTGTCGGACTGGATGGAGATGGAGCAGGCCAGAGGTATCTCGATCACCTCGACGGCATTGCAGTTCCCGTATCTCTCGCCCGAGGGACAAGACTGCGTCATCAACCTGCTCGACACCCCCGGGCACGCCGACTTCTCCGAGGACACCTACCGGGTGCTCAGCGCGGTTGACTGCGCGGTCATGCTGATCGACGCCGCCAAGGGTCTGGAACCGCAGACGCTCAAGCTGTTTCAGGTGTGTAAGCACCGCGGACTGCCGATCCTCACGGTCATCAACAAGTGGGACCGTCCTGGACGGCACGCGCTGGAGCTTCTCGACGAGATCCAGGAGCGCATCGGTCTCAAGCCGACGCCGTTGACGTGGCCGGTCGGTATCGCCGGCGACTTCAAAGGTGTGCTGGATCGCCGCACCGGCAATTTCATTCGGTTCACCCGCACCGCGGGTGGTGCCACCGCCGCACCCGAGGAGCACATCCCGCCCGAGCACGCCCGCGCCGCGGCCGGCATCGACTGGGACAACGCGGTCGAAGAATGCGAGTTGCTCTCCTCCGATGACGGTGACCACGATCAGGAAGCCTTCCTGCAGGGCGTGACGACGCCCGTCCTGTTCACTTCCGCCGCACTCAATTTCGGCGTCAATCAACTTCTGGACAACCTGACGAGGCTCGCGCCTCCGCCGAGCGGCCAAGTCGACATCGACGGCAATGTGCGACCGGTCGACGCTCCGTTCAGTGCGTTCGTCTTCAAGGTCCAGGCCGGCATGGATTCCGCGCACCGCGACCGCATCGCCTACGCCCGGGTGTGTTCGGGAACCTTCGAGCGCGGCGACGTCCTGACGCACGCCGCAACCGGCAAGCCGTTCGTCACCAAATACGCCCAGTCGGTGTTCGGCCAGCAACGGTCGACACTGGATGACGCCTGGCCCGGCGACGTGATCGGCCTGGCGAACGCCAACGTACTACGCCCGGGTGACACCCTTTTTCGCGATGTGCCCGTACAGTTTCCGCCGATCCCGAGCTTCGCTCCGGTGCACTTCTCAGTCGCCCGGGGCACCGATCCGAGTAAGCACAAGCAGTTTCGCAAGGGGATCGAGCAGCTCGAGCAGGAAGGCGTGGTGCAGGTACTGCGGTCGGATCGCCGGGGCGAGCAAGCACCGGTACTCGCCGCCGTCGGCCCTCTGCAGTTCGAGGTGACGAGCCACCGGATGGCCACGGAATTCAACGCACCGATCTCGCTGGACTCGCTGCCCTACACCGTGGCGCGCGCCGTCGACCCCGAGGACGCACCGTTCGTGGACAAGCAGGTGTCGACCGAAGTACTCACCCGCACCGACGGCGTGATGCTCGCCCTGTTCACCACGAAGTGGCGACTGCAGGGGTTCCAGGAGGACAACCCCGCGGTGACGCTGCGCCCGCTGGTCGCCGCCGGCGACGACTGATCGACGCTAGCCGTTCGCGGTGGACAGCCCGGCCTTGACCTGCCGGGTCAATTCGTCGGCCAAGATCTCGGGTTGGCCGCTGAGCAGTCCGTCCACCGCCAGCTTCGCCACCACTGCGGGATCGATCTTCTGGTCGGCGGGGACGAAGGAGGCCATGTCGGTGTCCATATATCCGACGTGCAGGGCTGCGACGTGAACTCCCTTGGGCGCCAGTTCAGTTCGTAGAGCATCCGTCATCGCCCATCCCGCGGCCTTGGCTGCCGAGTAGGCGCCGAACGACGGGGCGTGGTACCAGGCCAGCACGGACAGAACGTTCAGGATGGAGCCGCCGCCGTTCTTCTCGATGATCGGGACGAACTCGCGGGTGACGTTGAGCGTGCCGAAGTAGTGCGTCTCCATCTCCAGACGGATGTCCTCGATCGGGCCGCTGAGCAGGTCGGCCTCCGTCGAGACGCCGGCGTTGTTCACCAGGACCGTGACGTCCTCGGCGATCGCCGCCGCTCGGCGCACCGACTCGGGGTCGGTGATGTCCACCTGGATCGGCACCACACCGGGCAGGTCGATCGTTTCCGGCCTGCGGGCCGCGGCGTACACCTTTGCCCCGCGTGAGAGCAGTTCGGCGGCGAACTGCCGTCCCAATCCGCGGTTCGCACCTGTTACCAGCGCGGTGATCTGTTGTGTCATCGAAGTCTCCCTTTCCCGAACTCTCGTTGGCGACAACACTAGGACGAGCTGGGTTAATTCCGCTAGACCCAGCTGGGGCGGCGCGCGCTGAGAGTCTTCGCCTTGCAGCTGGGAGCTGGGCGGACGTGGCGATCTGCCTCGGATCGGTTCCACGATGGTGCGATGCAGCATCACAGGCACGTCGCACGCAGCGCCGCGGCGCTCGCCGCCGCAATGGGTATCGGCCGATTCGTGTACACCCCGATCCTGCCGCTGATGACGGCGCAGACCGGAATCGCCCCGCATGCCGCGGCCACCCTCGCCACCGCGAACTACATCGGTTACCTCGCGGGTGCAGTGGCCGGTTTCGTCTGGCCGCGGCTCGCCCGGTCCGTTGTCGCGTGCCGCATATCGCTGGTGTTGCTGGTCGGCAGTCTGGCCGGCATGCCGTTGACCGGCACGGTGCTCGAATGGGCGTTGCTGCGGGGTGTGGCCGGCGTGACCAGTGCACTGGTGTTCGTGATCGCCGTCAACACCCTGCTCGAGCACCTGCACGGGCAGCCCGCCCATCTGGCCGGGTGGGGATTCGGTGGAATCGGGGCGGGCATTGCCCTGTCGGCCGTCATGGTGCTGGCCAGCGAGCAGTGGCGACTCGCTTGGTGGACATCAGCGGCGGCCGCCGCCGTCCTGACCGCCGCAGCCTGGACGATGCACGGCACACCTGCAGCGGAGCCGTCCCCCACGGCGGAGCGAAAGTACCTGCCGCACAGATTGTTCGGTCTGCTCGCCGTGAGTTACTCGCTTGAGGGAGTCGGTTACATCATCGCCGGAACTTTTCTGGTCGCCGCGGTCACCCAAGACGCACCGCGCTGGCTCGGGGGCGCGACATGGCTCGTGGTGGGCCTGGCAACCATCCCCTCCGCCGCGCTGTGGGCAGCGCTGAGCTCGCGATGGTCCCATCCGGGACTGTTGGCGACGGCGTTGTGCGCGCAGGCGGGCGGAATCGCCGTGGCGGGCATCTTCGGCGGCGTCGCAGCAGCGCTGGTCGGGGCGGTGCTCTTCGGCGGGACGTTCATCGGAATCAGCACACTGTCGCTCGCGGCTGCGCGTCTGTTGCGCTATCCGCGCGCCGTCGCGCTACTCACCGCGGGGTATTCGGTGGGTCAGATACTGGGTCCCGTCGTGGTGGGCCCCCTCCTGCATGACGGCTTCCGGCCCGCCCTGGTGGTGGGTGCGGTGGTGGTCTTAGCCGCCGCCATGGTCGCGGGGTTGATGCGGATCATCGCCGGGAAGCCAGACAGCGGCGTCATCGAGCCCGAAATCACCGATATCCCGGGTGAATTCGTCGACGAGCGCGACCACAGTGGGGTTGTCATCGTCACGCCGCCACACCAGTGACCACGTCCACACCGGCGAGGGGTTGATGACCGCGCGTCGCACCAGATCCTTGGGCAGCGCGTGGTCCTGGCCCTTCGGGTTGTTGAGCACCGGACGGCCGAGTCCGCGCACGTGTTCCAGGAAGGTCGGTCCGGTGACGCCACCGTCGTCGGTGCGCATGACGCGAGCACCGGTGGCAGCCGAAAACTGTTCGGCGTAGCGATTCCACGACGACCAGCTGGCAGTGTCCGCGTCGATCAACACCACCGTGTCGGCGGCCTCGACGGGCGAATCGTCAGGGCCCGAGGCCAACGCGTAGAGCCGGTCCACTCCCAGCAACCGTGCCTGTAGCGACAGCTCTTCCAGGTCGGCGTTCTGCACCCAGCAGATCGCCAGGTCGAGGCTGCCGTCGGCGACCCGCGCGGCCTGGGTGTGCGACGGCATGACCCAGGTGTCCACCCGCAGCTGCGCGATCCCCGCCGCCCGCGCGGTCCAATCCGTCGGACACCAGTTGACATAGCCCACACGCACCGCTTCTGGCCCGCCGAAATTGGCAGCGCGCCTGCGTAATTCGTCTGCCTGCCCGATCAGCGCCCTGGCATCGGGTAGCAGCGCGGCGCCGGCAGGGGTCAACGCCACCGACCGGCGGTCGCGATCGAACAGGGTGATCTTGAGGTCGCGTTCCAGGGCCTTGATCTGCTGGGACAGCGAGGGGCCCGCGATCCGCAGACGCGCGGCAGCGCGACCGAAGTTCAACTCTTCGGCCACGGCGACGAAGTAGCGCAGCTGCCGCAACTCCACCGCTGCAGCCTAATAGGCGCAGCCTCCCAGCAGGGAGCGGATCTCTCATCCCGGCGTGGCATCGGCTCGCGTTCCGGGGCGTTGAGCAAGAAACACAACGTGGAAAGGATCATCAAATGGACACTGCAACACGGGTTGCCGTCATCACCGGCGCATCCCAGGGTATCGGTGCCGGCCTGGTGGCGGGCTACCGCCGGCTGGGCTACGCGGTCGTCGCCAACTCCCGAAGTATCGGCGACAGCGACGACCCGCAGGTACTCGCCGTCGCGGCCGACATCTCCCGACCTGGCGCTGGACAACACATCATCGACGCCGCGCTACAGCGCTTCGGCCGCGTCGACGCGGTGATCAACAACGCCGGCATATTCATCCCCAAGCCCTTCACCGACTACACCGACGCCGACTACGACGCCATCACCGGGGTCAATCTGCGGGGTTTCTTCGACGTGACCCGGGCGGCGCTGACGGTGCTGGGTCCCGGCGGCCACATCGTCAACATCTCCACCAGCCTGGTAGACCAGGCGAATTCGCGCGTTCCCTCCGCACTGGCGTCCCTGACCAAGGGCGGCCTCAACGCTGCGACCAAAGCCTTGGCTGTCGAATATGCCGGCCGCGGAATCCGGGTCAACGCGGTCGCTCTCGGTGTCGTCAATACGCCGATGCACGATCCGTCCACCCACGACGCGTTGGCCGGCCTCAATCCCATGGGCAGGCTCGGTGAGATCGACGATGCCGTCCAAGCGGTGCTGTACCTGGAGCAGGCCGGATTCGTCACGGGCGAGATCCTCCACGTGGACGGCGGCCAAAGTGCCGGACACTGAAGCCCTTCTGCGATCGGTGCTGGATGAATGGAAGGCCGGCATTGACGCTCACGATCCCCAGGCGGTCGCGGCGGTTTTCACCGCCGACGCGATCTTCCAAGGTCTGCGACCGTTCAGCGTCGGACCGCAAGGAGTCTTCGACTATTACGACTCGCAACCGGCGGGGATGACGGTGGACTACTCGATTCTGGAATCCCGGCGTCTCGGCGACACGGCCGTGCTCGGCTACGTCGCCGCGACATTCACGTTCCACGGCACGGCCAAGGACCTCCGGTTGGGAGTTGTCATCACCGGAATCGGCGACGACTGGCGGATCGGCTACTACCAAGCCAGCCCCGCACCGGACTAATGACCAAGGTGGATCTGCAGGCCGTGGCTGCGCAGCTGCTCGAAGCTGTAGCTGAAATCGCCTCGGCGGCCGATGGATACCACGTAGCGGTCTTGGCCTTCGTCGATGGAGAACGTGAACGAGAACGTACAGTTCGCGCTGTCTCCGGTGCCGGCACCCAGGGACGTGGTGGTGAGAATGTCGCCCTTGCTGTTCTTGACGGTCACCGGGGTGGTGCGACCGACATCGGCGTAGCCGCCCGTCCCGTGACAGGCGCCGCCGTCGACGACGATCGCACCGGTACCGAGGCTGTCCGTCAGGACGAAAACCCCTGAGATCTTGGCGGATTCGAGAATGCGGAAGCCCTTGTTGAACTGCGGGCAGAACACGTCGACTGCGATCTTGTCCGCGAGCAGACCCTGCTGTTGCCCGCCGTGTTCGAGTTGACTGCACACCTCGTGCCCATGGGCGACGGCATTGGCCTCGGAATTGAATTGATCGAACAGCCCCGCGGTCTGCAAGGCCTGCACATAGTCGACTTCGGGCGGCGGCGAAGGCCGGTGCCGCGCCCACAGCAGGCCTGCGACCACGCCGGCAACCATCACGATGACCGCGGTCGTGACCCCGGTGGCCAACCAGGTCAACCGGATGCTCGATCGAGCCACCGGCACCTCGACGTACGACGGCAACATCTGCCCGCCGACGGGGTCATTCGACTCGGACCTGCCGTTGCGCACCCGGTTGGTGGCGCGCCCGGCTGAGTAGTACCGGCCTTCATAGCGGGCGGTGGGATCCGGCCGCCAGCCCGTCGGCGGCGTCGGCTTCAGCACGCCGCCGCAACGCGCACAAGTGCCGCTTGCGTCGAGGTCAGCCCCGCAATAGGGGCAGGCCGCGGGCGCTCCCTTCATTGCTCACCCCAACCGCCGTAGGCTCGGTTCTCCGTGACAGCCGAATCGTATCGGCGTGTCACGCTATGTTCTCTGCGCGTTAGGGTGCTGTGGTCGGCTTCAGTGAACAAGCCGATAGAAAAGTTGAGCAATCTATGACCGCACCAGCAGAAACGTCGCCGATCGAAGCACGGGTCGGCCACTACTACCGGATGGCCGGCACCTACCTCGTCGGCCGGGAGAAGCTCCGTGAATACGCCCGCGCGGTGCAGGACTATCACCCCGCCCACTGGGACGTCGCCGCGGCAGCTGAGCTGGGCTATTCAGACGTCGTGGCACCGCTGACCTTCACCTCGGCGCCGGGCATGCAGTGCAACCGCCGGATGTTCGAGTCGATCGTCGTCGGCTACGACACCTACCTGCAGACCGAAGAGGTCTTCGAGCAACACCGCCCGATCGTCGCCGGCGACGAACTCGTGATCGACGTCGAGCTGACCTCGGTGCGCCGGACCGCGGGTCGCGACTTCATCACCGTCACCAACACGTTCACCGACACCCACGGTGAACGGGTGCACACCCTGCACACCACCGTCGTCGGCGTGACCGCGGAGGACATCGACGCCGGCGTGAAGATCGCCGTCCAGAACGCGATGATGCACGACATGAACATCCTCGACATCGGCGGAGACGACGCCGATTACGAGAAGGAGCTGCGCCCCGAAGGCGAGATCCGGATCTCGGACGGCGGGCTGACCCGTTCACCGGGGACGCGGTCGTTCGACGACCTGACGGTCGGCGAGGAGCTCCCCGCCCACCACACCCGGGTGTCCCGGGGCGATCTGGTGAACTACGCCGGCGTGGCCGGCGACGCGAACCCGATCCACTGGGATGAGGACATCGCCAAGCTGGCGGGTCTCCCCGACGTGATCGCTCACGGCATGTTGACCATGGGCCTGGGCGCCGGATATCACTCGGTCTGGTCGGGCGACCCGGGCGCGGTCACCCGCTTCGCAGTGCGGCTGTCGCAACCCGCGGTCGTCTCGGCCAAGGAGGGTGCCGACATCGAGTTCAGCGGCAAGGTCAAATCGCTGGATCCCGAAACCCGCTCGGGTGTCGTCCTTATCGGCGCGAAGTCGACGGGTAAGAAGATCTTCGGTCTGGCGACGATGAACGTGCGGTTCAGCTGAGGCGGTGTCGCCCGCCTATACCGGAAAGCCATCGGCCGATGCCCGGTGGATCCGCGACGTGATCCGGATCCACCCGGCGCAGGGCGGCATTGACTGCTACGGCCGCCTCGCACGTGTCCGGATCCTGGAGAACGACCCGCCCCCCGCCGGCCTTCACATCTTCGCAGCCACGGGCACCGTCGTCGCTGGCGCACGACAGCAGCACGGCCGTCACCGAATTCACCAGTTGCGCCGCGCTGGAGAACAACGCGTCGAGTGAGGGCCGCGAGTGCAGGATCGGCGCGTCCAGTGTCAGATGGGCACGCACAGCAGAGCCTGTTTGGTACTGCTCGACCGGAGTCGCCGGTTCCGTCGACGGGTTGCGGTCGTTGCCCACCAACATGTGGTAGCCGGCCGGGGCCAACGTCACTTCCCCCGGCGAGCACGCCCAGGGGCTGGTGTTCGGTTCACGGATCGGAATTGCGGTGTAGCCCTGCAGAACCCGGTCGAGCCCCGCGTACTGAGGCGCGCGATGCAGCACCACGAACACCACGATGTTGCGGGCGTCGCCGAGAGTCTCGAAGATTCCACGCAACGCCTTGATGCCACCGGCGCTGCCGCCGATGACGACGACGTCAGGGCCGGGCACGCTGGTTCTGGCTCTTGGCGTAGATCCCCAACCTACGGTCCTGCGGCTTGAACAACTGCAGGCCGTCGACGGTGAGGCCTTCACGTGGACCGATGACGAGATTACCGAAGGGAGCCAAGCTATCCCAGAACATTCGCTCGGCCCTGCGCTGCAACGTCTCCTCGAAATAGATGAAGACATTCCTGCACAAGATCAGATGGAACTCACCGAATGTGCTGTCCGTGGCCAGATTATGGGAGAAGAACTCGAGTCGCGACCGCAGTGTCGGGCTCAGAATGGATCTGTCGTACTTGGCGACATACCAGTCTGAGAACGGCCTTTCACCCCCGCTGGCCTGGTAGTTGCGGGTCGCGCTCACCATGGTATCGGCGGGGTAGATCGCCGATGCGGCAACACGGAGCGATTCGCTGTCGATATCGGTGGCATAGATGGTCGATCGATCCAGCAGACCGGCCTCGTCCAGCATGATCGCCACGGAGTACGCCTCTTCCCCCGTCGCGCACCCCGCCACCCAGATCCGGATCCGAGGGTAGGTCGCCAGCCTTGGCAACAACTCCGTGCGGATCTTGGCGAACACCAGCGGATCCCGGAACATCTCGGTCACGTTGATCGTCATCGTCGACAGAAACGAGGCCAGCAGACTCGGATCGCGAAGCACCCGGTCCTGCGCTCTGGAGATGCTGCCGAGTGAATGGCGATCGACGAATGCCATCAGCCGCCTGTTGCGTGACGCATCTGTGTAGTGCCGAAAGTCATAGCCGAGGAACTCGAATACCGTGTAGAAGAACGCTTCCGCCTCGATCGCCACCAGTTCTTTGGACCGAGACGGGTCATTCTCCGCGGGATCAGTCATTGGTGCTCGCCGCCCCCTGCTGGCCACGTAGCCGACTTCCGAGCCAGACCCTCAGCACCGAGGTGAGCTGATCCATGTCGACCGGTTTGGTGACGTAATCCGAGGCCCCCGCATCCAGACACTTCTGGCGGTCACCCTTCATTGCCTTTGCGGTCAGAGCCACGATAGGCAAACTGCGCCAACGTGATTCGGACCGGATCCGGCGCATCGCCTCGTAACCGTCCATGACGGGCATCATGATGTCCATCAGCACCAGACCCACCTCGGGGTGGGCGGCGAGGCTGTCGAGCCCTTCCTGACCGTTCCGCGCGGGAATCACCGTGATGCCGTAGCGTTTCAACGCGCTGCCCAGAGAGAAGACGTTGCGGACATCGTCGTCGACGAGCAACACGGTGTTGCCCTTCAGACTCTCGTCGATTCGCTTGGGGTTCGACAGGATTTCGCGAGCCGAGTCGGGCATGTCGTTGGCAACGCGATGCAGGAACAGCGCCGTTTCGTCCAGCAACCGCTCCGGTGACTTCGCGTTCTTCAACACGATCGCGGAGGCGAGAACCTCGAGGCGCTGCGTCTCGGCCACCGTCAATTCTCTTCCGGTGTGCACGATTACGGGCAAGTGCTTCTGCTTGAGCTGGTCCTTGACCCGCTCGATCAGGTCGATGCCATCCATGTCAGGCAGCCCGAGATCGAGGACCAGGCAGTCGTAGGACGTCGGCCCGGCCAGCTCGGCCAGCACCTGCTGACCGGTACCGACACAGGTGATCGCGATGTCGTCACTCTCGATCATGTGCTTGACGACCTGACGCTGGCTGGCGTCGTCCTCGGCGACCAGCACATGTCGCGGTCCCGGCTTCAGGAATTCGGCGACCGCACCGAACATCGACCGGAGGTCGGCGACATCGGCGGGCTTGTTCAACGTGTGAATGGCGCCCATCCGCCTACCGCGGCCGTCGTCATTGGATCCAGAGATGACATTGACCGGAATGTGGCGGGTGGCGAGGTCATGTTTGAGGACATCGAGGACCACCCAGCCGGCCATATCCGGCAGGCCGATATCCAGAGTGATAGCGGCGGGCTGGCGTTCCTTGGCCAGCGCCAGAGCCGTTCGCCCGCTGGCGGTGACAACCGCGTCGAAGCCGGCTTCCGTGGCCAGTTCGACCAATAACCCCGCGAACGTTTGATCGTCCTCGACCACCAGCAGGACCGGGTTGGTTCCGCGCGGCCAGTCGATGTCCGAAATGTCCACCGGACCGATGCGCGCGAGCCCGCCGTCGAGTTGCGCCGACGATGCGCCGTCTGCGGTCCGCCCCGCGCCGTTCCCGTCCACTCGCATTGGAACCGGTTCGGCCACCGGACTGCTCGGCACCAGCGTGGAGGTCGGGTTCGCAGGCGGTGCGGAGTCGGCGCCCTGTGGACCTGCGACCGGCAGGTGGCAGGTGAACGTGGAGCCCTCTCCCAGAGCGCTGCGAAGTGTGATCTCTCCACCCAGGTTTCGGGCCAGCTCACGGCTGATCGCCAGTCCCAGCCCGGTGCCGCCGTACTGCCTGGTGGTACCCCGGGCCGCCTGTTGGAAAGACTCGAAGATCAGGTGGTGATCGTTCTCGTCGATGCCGATCCCGGTATCGGTCACGGCCATGGTCAGGTAACCCGTGCCAGGGTTCCCTTCCTTGTCACCTGACGCCGACAACGCCACCGTCACCGACCCCTCGTCGGTGAACTTGATCGCATTGGCGACCAGATTCTTCGCAATCTGTTTCACCCGCGTGTAGTCGCTGGTGAGTTGCCCTGGGGCAGAGCCGTTCACGACGACCCGGAAGTCGACGCCCTTGTTCTCCGCTATCGGCCGGAACGTACGCTCGAGGAAGGCGACGAGATCGCTCACCACGATCACCTCGCGTTCGAGGCGCAGGGATCCGGATTCAACCTTCGCGAGGTCGAGCACCTCGTCGATGAGGTTCAACAGGTCCTTGCCGGACTGTTGAATCGTCTCGGCGAACTCCTGCTGCTTATCGGTGAGTGGGTCATCGGAATCGGCCAACAGACCGGCAAGGATCAAAATGCTGTTCAGCGGAGTGCGCAGTTCATGCGACATGTTCGCCAAGAACTCCGACTTGTACCGCGACGAAACAGCCAGTTCCTCTGCCTTCGCTTCGAGGGTCTGGCTGAGCCGGTGCAGCTCTTCGTTCTTGGCCTCCAGAGACTGTGCCTGGGTCTCCAGCCGTTCCGAACTCGCCTTGAGCTCCTCCTGCTGGGAACGCAGTTCCTCGGTCGTCTCCTCCAGTTCCGCATTCTGCGCCGACAGCTGGTCTTCGCGCTGGGTCAGCTGCTCGTTCGCCGTCCTCAGCTCTTCTTCCTGGGCTTGCAGTTCCTCGGTCTGCGCCTGCGACAGGCGCAACAACTCGCTGGTCTTCTGCGCCGATTCGATTGCGCTCAGCGCCACTCCGGCGCCCAGGGCGATATTCTCCGCCAGTTCGACATCATCATCGGAGAACAGCCGCAGCCCGGCCAGCTCGAGAACGCCATGTACCTCGGAGTCGGACTTGATCGGGATCAAGATGAGCGACACGGGCTCCGTTTTGCCCAACCCCGACACGATCTCGACGTAATCGCTCGGTGCGCCGGTGACCTCGATCCGATTGCCCTCCAAGGCGCACTGACCGACCAGCCCCTCTCCGAGCCCGAAGGAGTACGGCAGATCCTTGCGCCGGTGGAAGGCGTACGACGCGACCAGACCGAACTGGTCGACCGTATCCGTCTGGCGCAGGTAAAGGGCACCGTGCTTGGCGTCAAGTGCCTGAGCGGTGCGTGACACGATGATCGACGCCGCAGCCGGCAGGTCGGCTGCGGTCTGCACCTCGGTCATCAGACTCGCCTGAATTTCCTTGGCGCGCCGAGCTTTTTCGTTCTGCTCGGCAGCCCGCGTCACGGTGCGGTGGATGTTGCGGCTGGTGAAGTACAGCAGGACGCCCAGTACCAGGACGATGGCGCTGGCGAGGATCCACAGCATCGTCCGGGCGAAATTGACCGCCTTGGCCGCCTGGGTGTTGGCGTGGTCGACGGCCTTGACCGCTTCCTGCTCGATATTGCCCAGCTGACTCTCGAGCAGAGCGACCTGTCCATCGAAGTCTCGGTCGGAAAGTGCTGGTGTTCCGGCACTTTGGATGTTCTGGAGCTCGGGTCGGAACGTCGTCCAGGTGGCCAATGCTTGTTGGGACAGCATGCGGATGGTGCTGTTGTCATTGCTCTCGGCGGCCGTCCGAAGCTCGGTATCGACCGATTGATCGAGGTTATCCAGCTGGCCGTTGAGTTCGGTGCGGCGCGCTGGGTCGGTGGAGAGCAGCAATCTGTCGCGGGTGACGAGCAGCGCCTTCAGATCCCGCTGAATGTCGAGCGCGGCGACCTGGCCATTGCGGGCTTGGCTGCGTTCCTCGTAGAGATCGGTGATCCGCCGCAACTGAACGGTGTAGAGCGTGTTCGCCAAGATGAGGGCGAGCAGCGCACATCCGCACACGATCGCCAATCGGGTCGCAAGCTTCATATCACCTTTGCCTCACCGGAATCGATTTTCGTCCACGCATTGGGCCACTTCTTGATCTGGGCATCGAGGTCGACCGTCTCGATCGGGTGGGCATACGAAAATCCCTGTTGGAGCACGCATCCCGCGTCCCTGAGCCAGTCGGCCTGTTCTTGGTTCTCCACGCCCTCGGCGATCAGGTCCACCTGCATGCAGGCGGCCAGGGCGATCTGACTGCGAACCAGCCGTTGTACGCGTTGGTCGTCGTGTACCTCGGCGACGAAGGTGCGGTCGATTTTCAACCAGTCGACCGGGACGTGCAGCAGATTCGTCATGCTGGCGTGGTCGACACCGAAATCGTCTATCGCGAGGTTGAATCCGATGCTGCGGGCCTGCCGTAACACCACGCAGGCCGGAGCCGGGTCGGCGTAGAACGTTCGCTCGGTGATCTCCAGGCAGATGTTCTCCGGAGGTATCTCGTAGTCGCGCTGTGCACCGATCAGGTCGTCGAGGAAGCTGCCGTCCAGGACGTGATCTGGTGAGAGGTTCACGTGCAGTTTGAGGTCGTCCCTGCCCAGGGCGGCGTAGTCCTCGAAACTGCGCATCAGCACCCAGCGGCTCAGCGGGACGATCTGTCCGGCGCTCTCAGCCAACGAGATGATGTCGGTGGCGGGCATCTCGTCGTCGGCGATGCGCCACCGAACCAGAGCCTCGAGGCCGAAAAGCTCTCCGGTGGAGGAATTCACGATGGGTTGATAGGCCATCCGGAACTCCGATCGCGCGATTGCGCCCGCCACTTCTGATCGCAGATCCACTCTCCCCTTGTGCCGCGAACCGATCCCGTCGGTGTAGAGCACGCATTCGTCGAGGCGGTTCTTCTTGGACTCGAACATCGCGATATCGGCTTGGGTCAGAAGCTCTTCCGCGTTGTGAGCACTGCCGCCGAGGCACGAGATACCCATGCTCAACGACGGCTGCAGTGTCACCGCTTTGCAGCGGACCGGCTCCCCCTGCACTCGCTGCAGAATTCGGTTCCCCGCTGCGACAGCATGCTCGACCGACGGCACGTCTTCGAATACGACGATGAACTCGTCGCCGCCGATCCGGCAGACCAGCGCATCGCTGCCGGCCGCCGACCGAAGTCGTGCAGCCACTTCGATGAGCAGCTCGTCGCCGGTGTCATGGCCATAGGTGTCGTTGACCGACTTGAACCTGTTGACGTCCATGTACAGCAGGGCCGCGAGTTTCCCGTCGCGTCGACGGGACAGCTCCGCGAGCCGCTCGTTGAGTTGCCGTCGATTGGCCAGATCGGTCAGCGGATCGTGGCTCGCCAGATGGCTGATCACCAGCTGGGCTTGTTTGATCTCGGTCAGGTCATGAACCACGACCGCGACGTGCAGATCGACGGATTCGCCGATCGGCGACAGCGTGATCAGGACGTCGACGGAGCGACGGGTACCGGCGGCGAACGTCATCTCCATCGACACCTCTTGGTGTGTCGCCAGAGTGAAGTCCAGTTGCTCACGCAACCGGGCCCGGTGGGTATCGGTGGCGAGGTCGACGATGGACCGGCCGATCAGGGAGTCGGCGTGCCCGCTGAACAAGGCCGTCGCGGCTTTGTTGCAGCTGCGAATGGCGCCCGAGGCGTCGACGGCGAGGATCGCGTCGGCGGTGGCCTGCATGACGGCGGCGTACTCGGCTTGAACGCGGTAGAGGGTGGCGTTGGAAATCGCGAGTGCGGCTGCCGCCGAGACGCCGCGGAACAACGCCGCTTCGACTTCCGAGAAGGCTGGGCCGTCGGTTCGGCCGACACAGACGAAGCCGACATGTTCACCGCGTGCCATCAACTCCTCGACCAACACCGCCGTGTGTGGTGTGCTGCCACTGACGGCACCGGCCACCTGCTCGGCAAGCCACGACTGAACGGCTTCCGGTGTTCGATCCGCCTCCGGGTCCGAAAACGTGTCGTGCCAATCGTTGTCACGCACGGGCACTCGAAGTAGGCACTCTGCTGAGAAGATGCGGCTCAACTCGGTGACAATGGTCTTCTCCAGCGCGGCCAGATCGAGACTGCCTTCGGTGAAGATGGTTGCCAACCTTGCGCGCCGTCGCGCAAGGGCCAACTCCTCGCGCTGCCGGCTCTCGGCGGCTCGGGCGATCTGAAGCTGTTGGTCATGGAGCTTCGCCGCCTCGCTGCGCAGCCTGGCGAAAGACCGATCCAACTCCAGCAAAGCCTTCACTTTGGCGTACAGCACCGCCGCGGAGACCGGTTTGAGCAGAAAGTCGACCGCGCCGAGGTCGTAGCCGCGATCCAGATCCCCGTCGTCCGCCTGGCCGGTGAGGAAAATGATCGGAGTCGAGGCCAATTCGTCGGCTTCCCGGATGAGCTGCGCCGTCTCGAATCCGCCCATCCCGGGCATGTTGATGTCCAGGACGATCACGGACACCTTGCGCTGCAGAAGCGCGGTGAGTGCCTCTTCACCCGAACCAGCCTGGACAAGCTCGCAGTTCAGCGGCGTCAGCACAGTGCACAACAGGTCCCGCAAACGGGCGTCGTCGTCGACCACCAACACCGTCTGTTTGCTCTCGGTTGTCGTGGGCCCCTCCACCACGCCATCCATCAGCACAAGATCAATGTTCCCTCCCGCGCGACGTCCGGCACAAGCACTCGAACGTTCACCCCCGGACTCTTTTCGTGAACAACAATTCGTTCCACAAGTGTGCCGCCGGGCAGACCCGGGGCAGATGGCAATCGGCAAATTCAGCAAATTCGGGCGCGCAGCCGTGCCCTCGGTGAGCGCGGCCCGCGGACGCCCGGTGCTCTAGTGCTTGAAGTCCGGTACCGGCGTACCTTCCTCGGTCAGGGTCTCGTCTTCGATCCGCATCGTCAACTGGTCGCGGAAACCCTTGGTCAGGTAGATCAACACAATGATCCCGATCGCCAGCCAGATGCCGCCGTAGAGCAGCGCATCGAAATGCAGGTTGACCCACAGCGCCCCGGTCAGCGCCATGCCGATCGCCGGCAGCACGATGTTGGTGGCGATCTCTTTCGGGGTGCGCCGTCGCTTCAGGCGGAACGCGAACAGGACGATGATCGTCAGGTTCACCACGGTGAATGCGATGAGAGCGCCGAAGTTGATCATCGACGAGGCGAATTCCAGGGTGAATTTCACCGCGAGCAGTGACACCACACCGACGATGATGACGGCGTGAGCAGGGGTCAGGAACCGCGGGTGAATGTAGGACAGGAACCGCCCGAAGCGTCCCCTGCCATTGCGGCCCATCACGTAGATCATCCGCGCGACGCTGGCATGCGACGCGAGGCTCGACGCCACGACCGCGGCCAGCGCGGCTGATACGAAGAACACCTTGAACAACATGCCGCCGACCTTCAGCGCCATCTCGGGCAGCGTGTCATCGGTGACCTCGAACCCGTCGAGGGTCGGGAACACCGACTGGCTGAACCATGCCGCAGCGAAGAAGATGGCGCCGCCGATGAGCAACGCCAACACAATTGCCCTTGGGACGATGTCCGGAGATTTTGCTTCCTCGGAATACATGGTGATCGCATCGAAGCCGATGAACGAGAAGCAGACGACGGTCGCGCCGGCGACGACAGCCTGCATCTGGACGCCCTCGTGGACAAGCGGATCGAGGGTGAAGATCGTTCCCGCGCCGACGCCCTTGCTCAGCGCCATCGCCGCCAAGACCAGAAAGGCGCCGATGAGTACAACCTGGAACACCACGAGAATTCCGTTGACGCGCGAGGTTCCTTTCATACTCAGGTAATTCAGCGAGGTGATGGAGGCGACGTACACCAGCACGAAGACCCACGACGGCGCCGAGGGGAAGAACGACTCGAAATAGATGCGGGCGATGACCGCGTTCACCATCGGAAGCAGCAGATAGTCCAGCAGCGAGGACCAACCGACCACGAAACCGAAGTTCGGGTGGATGGTCTCCGAGGCGTAGGTGTAGGCCGAACCCGCCGACGGGTAGACCCGGGTCATCCGGCCGTAGCTGATCGCGGTGAACACCATCGCGACCAGAGCCACGATGTAGGCGAGCGGTACCACCCCGTTCGTTTCGCCCGACACGATCCCGAAGGTGTCGAAGACCGTCATGGGTGTCATATAGCCCAACCCCAGACCGACGACGGCCCACAACCCGAGCGACCTCGAGAGGTGCGATCGCGGCGGAGATGCGTTTTGCGACAAGTTCTTTGCCTTCCTAGTGGTCGGTGGCGCTGTCGGGGCCGGGCACGACGACGAGGGGCACGTGCAGAACCCGCATCATCTTCGCTGCCGTCGAGCCGAGGAAGAGCCGTCTCGGTTGGGCCAGCCGGCTGGAGCCGACGATGATGAGATCGCCGTCGCGCCAGTCGAGCTTCTCCACCGCCGCCTCGACCGTGGCGCCGTCGGCGACCACCACCGTCACCGGAAACCCCGTGGGCAGCGACGACTCGGCGGCCGCCAGAATTGCCGCGGCGTGGTCGAGCGCCTGTTGGCGAGTCACGTCGGCGCTGACGTTGCTTCTCGAGCCGTAGTGATCGAGTGCGACCAGTGACACCAGGCGCAACGGAACTCCTGCGGCAGTGCTGACGCGCACCGCAAGGTCGAGCAGATGCTCGGCGCCCGGCCGGGTGCCGACCCCGCAGGTGATGCTGCGGACGCGTTCGACGTCGGAGTGCCGGGTGCCGCGCGGGGCAACCGCCACGGGGACAGGAGCCGAATGCAACAGTTCGTTGACGACGGAGCCCAGCGAGAACCCGGCGGCAAAGCCACCCGATCCGCCGACCACGATCGCGGCCACCTCGAGCCGCTCGGCTTCCCGGCTGATGCCCTCGGCGAAGGATTCGTGAAAGCTCACATGGATGTGCGCAGTGACATCGTCGGGCACCGACTTCTGGGCCTCACGCAGCCACTGCGTGGCCTGGGTGGCGAGTTCGCTCTGATACTCGGAGTCAAGGGGAACGGGAACCGGCAGCACCGAGCAGATCTCCAGCTCGGCGCCGAGTGTCCTGGCCAACCGCACGCCCAGGGCCAGCGCGTCGGCGCCGCCAGGGGTGGCCAGGTATCCGATGAGCAGTCTCACTGCGGTCCGTTCTGTCGGTACGGTGCGGGCTGCGTTCACACGACACCGCGCAAACGCAAAGTGCAGATTATCGACCGCACCGCCGCCGCGTCCGGTAAGCGTGCACATCGGATGGACTGAACGGCAGATTGAACCGGAACCCCGCAGCAGACTCATGTTTCGCGGCACGACGAGCCGCGACCGCAGCCGGCCGAACAGCTAGCTCACCCCCCGGGGCGGCGGCCCCCATTGCCGCCAGCAACCCGCACCGACGCAGACAAGGGCACCCGGCTAAGCGCGTAGCCCGTAAATCGCCGCCTCCACGTCTGCGATCTGGGGGTATGGCAAACGTATTACGACCGGCGCATTCCGATGCAGATTCACAGGTGGTGCGGTCTACTGGTGCTTATGGGGTTCGACGGGGTCGACGAGCCGCTCGGAGAACACGGGCCGGAGCTTCCCGTCGAACTGGTCCGCACACTGCTGGGTCTGCTGCGCAACCGGCTGGGACTGGAGACGGCGTGGCTGTCGTCCTTTCGTGACGGCGTGCAGACATTCGAGGTGCTCGATGGCGACGCCGACGCGATCGGACTGTCCTCGGGCGACCGTACCTCCCTCTTCGACTCGTATTGTGTGCGCGTGATCGACGGGCGACTGCCCGCGATCATCCCGGATACCAGCGCCAACCAGACCACCGACGCCCTGCCCATCACCACCGAGTTGAGCCTGGGCGCCTACGTCGGCGTGCCGGTGATCGACCGCAACGGCGGGGCGGTCGGAATGGTGTGCGCGGTCAGCCGCGAGGCCAAGCCGTACCTCGCCGACATCGACCTGCGCATCGTCAAGCAGATCGCCGAACTCATCGGCACGTTGATCGAATCCCCTGACAGCGGTCGGGACACCACCGCTGCGCAGCGCGCTTCGATACGACGTGTGGTGTATCAGCGCGACTTCGAAGTGGTGTTCCAATCGGTTCACGACGTGGCGACCGGAAAGGTGGTGGGCGTAGAGGCATTGGCCCGCTTCCCCCGTGAGCCTTTTCGTCCCGACGGATTCCTCGCCCAGGCGGCACTGCTGGGCCTGGGGATCGAGTTGGAGACCGCGATCGTGGCGCGCGTCATCTCGATGGTGCCGCAACTGCCCGAGGACATTTTCATCGCGGTGAACATCTCCCCGTCGGCGGCGCTGGTCGCTCCGTGGGCTCAGCTCCTGGCGGATGTCGACCCGTCGCGAATTGTGCTGGAGCTGACCGAACATGATGCTGTCCTGGACTACGGTGCCCTCGATGACGCACTGGAACCGTGCCGCGCCCGCGGCGTCCGGGTGGCGGTCGACGACGTGGGTGCCGGTTTCTCCTCCTTCTCCCATGTGCTGGAGTTGAGTCCGGAATTCGTCAAGATCGACCAGTCGATCACCCGCCACATCGACGTCGACGACGCCCGGCGTCGGCTGGCGCACGCCATCGCCGAACTCGCCGGCCAGATGGGCGCGACGGTGATCGCCGAAGGCGTTGAGACACAGGGTGAACTCGACGCCGTCAGCTCGGTGGGCATCAGTTCGGCACAAGGCTATTACCTCAGCCGGCCACGTCCTCTCGTGCACGGGTTTCCGCCTGCCGCGGCCGCGGCATCGACCGATCTGTTGCCCTCGGCCGTGGACCTGTTGGGAGAGAGGCGATTCGAACTGGCCCTCGCCCATTCGCCGATCGGCATGGCTGTCGTCGGGTTGGACGGAACATTCCTGCGCACCAACCGCGCGCTGCGAAGCATGCTCGGGTACACCAAACGTGAACTGGCCGAACTGACCTTCCAGGAGATCACCCACCCCGACGATCTCGACGCCGATCTCGCCCTTCTCACCGAGTGCTTGGAAGGACGGCGGCGCTCCTACCGCATCGACAAGCGCTATATCGCTGCCGACGGCCGCATCGTCTGGGGTGCTCTGACCGTCGTCGTCGTGAACGCACCGCGAGATCAACCGCGCTACTTCGTATCGCAGATCGTGGATGTGACGGCCGATCGGATTCGCGAGGCCGACTTGGCACGGCAGGCTGCCACCGATCCCCTCACCGGGGTCGCCAATCGGTCGGCAGGCTGGAGCCGGCTCGAACAGCTCGACGTCAGCGGACGGGGTTACGGCATTCTTTTCTGCGACATCGAGCGCTTCAAGAGCGTCAACGACCAGTACGGCCACCGCGCCGGTGACCGACTGCTCGTCGAGGTGGCCGCCCGCCTACGCGCGGCGGTGGGCGATGAGGACACGGTGGCCCGCTGGGGCGGTGACGAATTTCTGGTGATCACAGATTCCGTGAACGACTGGGAGCTCGCCCGCCTGGTCGATCGGATCACCGATCAGTTCGACGGCGCGCCGGTGACAGTCGGCGAGGGTGGGCAGGTTCCCGCGCAGCTGACCATCGGCTTCGCCGCCCACCGCACCGGTGACGGTCGCTCGATCGACGGTGTCCTCGAATATGCCGATCAGGCCATGTACAACAAGCGCCGCCGAGACCGGGCCCGCGCCGCGGGAAGTTAGGCCGGTCCGGCCGCGACCCGCGCCGATCGCAGACTGAATGCGTCAGGCTGGTGAAAGTCAGTCGTGACCAACAGAAGTGAGCCGGTCGGTGTCTGCGGTCTGTGACACCGGAATATCCCGAAGCTTGCTTTTCATTCCTGCGACCCGGCGCAGCTGGGCGGCCATGTTCATCGACGTGAGCATCGGGATGCCGCCGATGAACGTCCGAAAGGATGGGTTGCCGCCGTCGAGGTGCAGCATGAACAGGCAGCCGACCACGTAGAAGAAGCCAATGGTGAACAGTGCGGCGGGAATGGCATATGCCAGCGGTGATCGAGCGTCGGCGACCAGCTCGCTGGCGTAGTCGAATTCGTCCTGCGACAGCGGTTCCCGCTTGCGGACTTTGGCCAGGACCAACTTGTGGGCGCCCACCTGGTCGCCCATCGGATGCGACGTGCGGCGCTCCAGGCGGCCGATGTAGACGAATACGCAAGTGGCGAAGACGATCTCCAGCACGCCGGCAAGAATCGTCAGATCACCCCAGGGGCCGAGGTCCATCTAGGCACTCCTATCTCCACTCGCGGATACCACAGACACGTTCCCGGCTTTCATCAGCTGGACGTAGTGGTGGCCGGGTCGTCGTCCTCCCACAGCAGCAATTGGCGGACCGACTGGCGGGTGCCATAGGGCTGCAGCATCTGACTGGCCGGGCGGGGACGGACCTTCAGCGGCCACCAGAACCACCGGCCGAGCAGCGCCGCGACCGCGGGCGTCATGAAGGACCGCACAATCAGCGTGTCGAACAGCAGGCCCAGCGCGATCGTCGTCCCGATCTGACCGAGGATCCGCAAGTCGGCGAAGATGAATGACGCCATCGTCGCGGCGAACACCAGACCGGCTGCGGTCACCACTGCACCCGACCCGGCCATCGCCCGGATGATGCCGGTGTTGAGACCGGCGTTAATCTCCTCCTTGAACCGGGAGATGAGCAGCAGGTTGTAGTCCGATCCCACGGCCAACAACAAAATGATGGCCAGCGCCAGCACGATCCAGAACAGATGGATGCCGAAGATGTCCTGCCAGATCAGCACGGACAGGCCGAATGAGGCGCCCAGCGACAACGCCACCGTTCCGACGATCACGAACGCGGCGACGATGCTGCGGGTGATGAACATCATCACGAGCAGGATCAAGCTCAGCGCCGCGATGCCGGCGATCATGAGGTCGTACTCGGCACCGTCCTGGATGTCTTTGTAGGTGGCGGCCGTGCCCGCGAGATAGATCTTCGAGCCGGCCAACGGCGTGCCTTTGACGGCTTCCTGCGCAGCGTGCCGGATCCCGTCGATATGCGAAATGCCTTCCGGCGTAGCGGGATCGCCGTCGTGGGTGATGATCATCCGCGCGGCTTTGCCGTCGGGTGACAGGAACAGCTTCATGCCGCGCACGAATTCGGGGTTGGTGAACGCCTCCGGCGGCAGGTAGAACGAGTCGTCGGTCTTTGACGCGTCGTACGCCTGGCCCAGTGCGGTCGAATTCTGCAGTGCCGCTTGCGACTGGTCGTTGATTCCCGAGGTGGTGGCGTAGTTGGTCAGGGTGAGATCACGGTTGGTCTGCTGACTTGCGATCTGTGGCGGAATCAGAGCAAGCAGCTTGGGTTGCAGCGCATCGAGTTTGGCGATACTGCCCGCGACATTGCCCAGCTGATCGGTGAGCGCGTCAATGCCGTCCAGCGCGTCGAACAGCGATCTCAGCGCTGCGCAGGCCGGGATGTCGTAACAGTGCGGCTCCCAATAGAAGTAGCTGCGCAGCGGGCGGAAGAAGTCGTCGAAATTGGCGATCTTGTTGCGCAGGTCCTGGGCGGTGGTGACGGTGTCCTGAAATGCCTTGGTCTGCTCGTCGGTGACCGCGCTGGACTGCTGTTGCAGCGCGTATTGCTGGCGCAGAATGTCGATCGAGTTGTTGATCACGTCCACCTGCTTGAGCAGGTCCTCCCCGCGGGCCTGCTGGAACGGCAGATTGTTGATCTGCGAGGCACTTCCGGCGCTGATCTGGAACGGGATCGACGTGTGGTCCAGGGGTGTACCGAGCGGGCGGGTGATCGACTGCACCTGGGCGATGCCCTCGGTGTGGAAGACGGCCTTGGCGACGCGCTCCAACAGGATCATGTCGGTGGAGTTGCGCAGATCGTGGTCGGTCTCGATCATCAGCAGCTCGGGATTGAGCCGGGCCTGGGAGAAGTGGCGCTCGGCGGCGGTGTAGCCGACGTTCGCCGGCGCACTGGCCGGCATGTAGCCGCGGGCGTCGTAACTGGTCTTGTAGGCGGGCAGCGCGATCAGACCGATCAGCGCGATCGCCACCGTCACCACCAGCACGGGCCCGGGCCAGCGCACGATCGCAGTGCCGATGCGCCGCCAGCCCTGGGTGCGCATCGGGCGGGCGGGTTCGAACAGGCCGAAGTGGCGGCCGATGACCAACAGCGCCGGCGCCAGGGTCAGCGCAGCGACCACGGCGACGAGCACACCGATGCCCGCGGGTACGCCCAGGCTGTTGAAGTACGGCAGCCGGGCGAAGGTCAGGCACAAGACTGCGCCGGCGATGGTCAAGCCTGATCCCAGGATGATGTGCGCGGTGCCGTGATACATCGAGTTGTACGCCGAGACTCGGTCCTGCCCGGCGTAGCGGGCTTCGTGGAAACGGCCGAGGAGGAAGATCGCGTAGTCGGTTCCTGCGGCGATCACCAACAGCGTCAACAGGTTTGTCGAGTACGTCGACAGTTGGATGATCCCGGCGTTGGCTAGCACGGCCACCGACCCGCGCGATGCGGTCAGCTCGATCATCACCGTGAAGATTACGAAGAACACCGTGGTGAGCCGCCGGTAGAGGAAGAACAGCATCACCGCGATGACCCCGATGGTGATCAGCGTGGTTTTCAGTGTGCCGTGGCGGCCCACTTCGAATTGGTCGGTCACCAGAGGCGCGGCGCCGGTGACGTAGACCTTGAGGCCGGGCGGGGGCGGGGTGTTGTTGACGATGTTGCGCACCGAGTCGACCGACTCATTGGCCAGCGACTCGCCCTGGTTGCCGGCCAGATACAGCTGCACCAGCGCCGCCTTGCCGTCGGCGCTCTGCGAGCCGGCGGCGGTCAGCGGATCACCCCAGAAGTCCTGGATGTGCTGGACGTGCTTGGTGTCCTGCTGCAGCTTCTTGATCAGGCCGTCGTAGTAGTGATGAGCTTCGGCGCCGAGCGGCTGGTCGCCTTCCAAGACGATCATCGCCGAACTGTCGGAGTCGAATTCGCCGAAGACCTTGCCGATCCGTTTCGCGGCCAGCAGCGACGGCGAATCCTGGGGGCTCAGCGAGACGTTGTGCGACTCGGCGACGGTTTCGAGCTGCGGGACGAAGACGTTCGTCATCACCGCAAGGCCCAGCCAGAACACTGCGATCAGAACGGAGTACCGGCGGATGAAGTCGGGAATCCGGTGGGTCATCCCGACTTGTCCAGGCAATACGTGAAGGCGTTCAGCGTGTTCACAGTTCGCTCGTCTTTGACGACATCATCGATCTTGATGCGGCAGCCGATCGAGTCACTGTCACCTTGAGCCGAGACATTCACGAAGACCGCGGGCTGGGTGGTGGTGGTGTCGTACGCCCACGGCAGCGTGACGGCGTCGGCGCGTTGCGGCTGCGCGTTGACGTCCAGGTAGGTGATGGTTGCGACGGTGCCCGGCGGGCCGAAGACCTCCAGCACCACGTGCTTGGGGTTGAACGGGACGATGTCGTTGCCCGCGCCGCTGGGTGTGGAGGTGACGTCGTGAGAGGCGAAAATGCCGTGCAGCCGATACACAGCAAACCCGGCCACCGCGACGACCACGACCGCAACCAGCAGCATCCAGCGTTGGCTGAGCCGTCGGCCGAGCGAAACCCGCTGCATCCGTGACCCTTTCATGAGCGGCGACAGGCGCGGACGGTACAACGTTCCCGAAGGGGGCTTATCAACTAGATTGACCGTACGGTACCGGACCGGACTCCACAACAGCGGCTCACAGACACGCTAGCCCCGATACTCGGCAACCTTCTGGGCGTAGTCGTCGAGCAACCGGAGGGAGTCGTCTCGGGACTTCGTCGGTAGCAGAAGGTTCGCCTGGCGGTACCCGAGGCCGTCGAGCGCCTGCCAGTAGTCGAGCTTGATCGGCGTGCCGAACGTCGTCAGGGGCACGTCGTGACCGGCGCCCGACCGGATCTGCTCGATGCGTTTGGTCAGCCGTTCGACCGGCAGCGGATTGGAGATCCACCCCGCCTGATGACGGATGATTCGCTTGACCAGCGCGTCCGAGTCGCCACCGATCACGATCGGCGGATGCGGCTTCTGCACCGGCTTCGGGCGCGCGTACGAGGGTTCGAAGTCGACGAACTTGCCGTGGTATTCGGCGGGTTCATCGGTCCACAGCGCCTTGATGGCTTCGATGCGTTCGTCCAACAGCGCGCCGCGCGTCTTCGGGTCGGTGCCGTGATCGCGCATCTCCTCGAGGTTCCAGCCCGCGCCTACGCCGAACACGAACCGGCCGCCGGAGATGAGGTCGATACTGGCGGCCTCCTTGGCGGTGGTGATGGGGTCGCGCTGGATGAGCAGGGCGATCCCGGTGATCAACTCGATGCTGGAGGTGACCGCCGCAGCCGCGGCGAGCGTGACGAACGGGTCCAGGGTGCGGTAGTAGACCGACGGCAGGTCGCCGCCCTGCGGGTACGGGGATTCCCGGCTGGCCGGGATGTGCGTGTGCTCGGCGATCGCGAGTGCGCCGAAGCCCCGCTCTTCGATTGCGCGGGCCAGTGAGATGGTGTCGATGGTGTCGTCATTGACGAAGGTCGAGATGCCGAATTCCATATCGACCACAGTGCCACTGTCGGTCGGACCGCGGGACTCATCGCCGGTGGTGTCACTGCTGGGACAGTGTCGCGGCCAATCCGGTGATGAGCACGTTCAGATTGAAGTCCAGCTGCTGCCCGTCGTCGGGTGCGGCATCGCGGAGAGCCACGACCTCGCGCAGAACTGGAAAGTGTTCCGCAGCAGCGGTGTTGAGCGCAGCCGCGACATCGGCGACGTACGGGTGCCCGCGGCTTCTGGACAGAAAGACCGCTTCCCGGCCTGCGGCATGGCCCAGCTCGCTGACCAGGCGCAGGATGTGGCCGGCATCCGCGACCGAGAAGCCGGCCTCGACGAGGACCTGCAGAACGCGCTCGACGGGTTCGAGTGCTCCGATGCCACTGGCGGGCAGACGAAAATAGGTGACGAGCTCGCCGAGTGTGACGGTGGCGTCGCGAAGGGCTGTGGCGTAACGGCGCAGGACGTCCCGCCAGTCGCCGCCGACGGGCATGTCGATGCGGCTCAGCTCCACGGCGAAGGCGTCGACGGCGACCAGCTCGCGCAGCGCTTCCCGATCGCCGACGTGGTAGTTGAGGGCTTTGGGATCCACGCCGAGGACATCGGCGACCGCCTGCATGGTCAGCTCATCGAACGGCATTGACCGGGCCGCGGACACAATGCGTTCACGGGTGATCTGTCGCGGCCGCCCGCGCTGCCGTGGCGCCGCTGACTCCTGCACACCGTGCCTTTCGATTCCGAACACTGCCGAGGCGTGATATTTTTCCCGTTCGGGATTAATTGGAGCACGCCACTACATGGTGATTAATGAGGACAGCGTAGAACCGAGGTCGACCACGACCCGGCCGGGGATCTGCCGCATCTGCTCGGCGCACTGCGGCGTGCTGGCCACCGTCGTGGACGGGAAGCTCACCAAGGTGGCCGGCGATCCCGACAACCCGCTATTCAAGGGTTACACCTGCGCCAAGGGCCGGGCGCTTCCCGACATTCACAACAATCCCGACCGGCTGCTGCACAGCCAGAAACGGACCGTCGGCGGCGGGTATGCACCCGTCGAGTCCGGGCAGGCGATGGATGAGATCGCGGCAACCCTGCAGCGACTGATCGCAGAATTCGGACCCCGCTCGGTGGCGCTGTACTTGGGGACCAACGGACTGCCCTATCCTGCGTCCGCGTTGATGGCCAATGCGTTCATCCGCGCCATCGGTTCGCCGATGTTCTTCACCGCCAACACGATCGACCAACCCGGGAAACAGATCGCGCTCGCGGCCCACGGCCACTGGCTGGGTGGTGATGTCAACTTCCACGAAGCCGACAGCTGGCTGCTGGTCGGCACCAATCCCCTGGTGTCCAAGGCGATCGGCATCCCCGGTCAGAATCCCGGCCAGAGTCTGAAAGCGGCGATCAACCGCGGCATGAAGCTGATTGTCATCGACCCACGCCGGTCGCAGACCGCCGCGCGGGCCGCGATACACCTTCAGCCGCGCCCCGGCGAAGACGCTGCGATCCTGGCCGGGATCATCAACATCGTCATCGACGAAAAACTCTACGACCGGGAGTTCGTCGAAGAGAACGTCGACGGCTTCGCGGCGCTCGCTGAGGCGGTCGCGGATTTCACCCCCGCGCACGTAGCCGGGCGGGCGGACATCGACGAGCAGCAATTGGTCAAGGCCGCGAGGCTGTTCGCGTCATACGGCAAGCGCGGCGGGATGGTCAATGCCGGAACCGGGGCGAACATGGCCATGCATGGCAACGTGGTCGAGTACCTGTGCCTGTGCCTGACGTCGATCTGCGGTCGGTGGCAACGCGCCGGCGAGCGGGTCACCCGACCCAACACGCTGCTGCCCGCATTCACCGCCAAAGCTCAGGCGCATCCGCCGTACGAGAGATGGGGGTACGGGGGAGCAGCTGCGGGTGCGCGGTCTGACCGATGCGGTATGCGGTATGCCTACAGCTGCCCTGGCCGACGAAATACTGCTCGACGGCGACGGGCAGGTGAAGGCCCTCATCTGCATCGGTGGCAATCCGATGGCGGCGTGGCCGGACCAGCGAAAAACGCTGCGGGCATTGGAGAATCTGGACCTACTGGTAACCCTCGATACCGAGATGTCGCTGACGTCGCGGCTGGCGCACTACGTCATCGCACCCAAGATGCAGATGGAAACGCCTGCCATGACGATGGGCAGCGAACTGATCAAGTACTACGCGAGCGGCACCGGTATCCCCGCTCCGTACGCACAGTACGCGCCGAGGCTCGCCGAACCGCCGTCCGGTTCAGACCTGACCGAGGAGTGGCAGTTCTTCCTGGGCCTGGCGAAGCGGATGGACCTGGAATTGTGGTTCATCAACTTTTTCGGCGGGGGCGGCGGCAGGTTCATGGAGTCACCGCCGATCGTGTGCAACTTCAACGGCGACACGCAGATCACCACCGAAGAGTTGTTCGAGAAGATGTGCGAGACGTCGCGCATCCCCCTCGACGAGGTTCGCAGACATCCGCATGGTCATGTCTTCGACGTGGAGGCCGTCGTCGAGGTCAAGGACGCGGACTGCGCCGCGAAGCTCGACGTTGGGAACGTCGTGATGCTGGGCGAGCTGGGCCGATATTTCGCAGAAGACTTCAGAGTCGGCTGGAACGACACGGACTTCCCGTTTCGCCTGATTCCACGGCGGCACAACAACTTCATGAACTCATCGGGTACCCGCCTGGCGACGTTGAACAAGGGCAAGCCGTACAACCCCACCTACATGCATCCGGACAGCATCGCGGCGCTGGGACTGAACTCGGGCGACTTGGTGACGGTGACGTCTCCGCACGACTGCATCCCCAGCGTCATAGAGGCTGACGACAGCCTGCGTCCCGACGTCGTGGCCACTCACCACGCGTTCGGCGGTCTGCCCTCCGAGGACGAGGAGGTGCGCGACCGGGGAAGCACCGTCGGCCGGTTGATCCCGACCGAGGTCGACTTCGACCGCATCACCGGCCTACCACGACAGGGAAACATCCCTGTGCGCGTCACCGCGCGATCCACCGTCGGAGAGGTATCGCTATGACCGATGTTGTTGAGCGCGAGCCAAACCTCGTCAGTCCGTGGGCGCCGCACCGGGTACGGATGTACGTCGCCACCGCCCTGTTCACCGGCCTGGTCTTCGTGGGGATGACGATCGGCGTTGGGACCGGGTTGATCGAACCGACCTTCACCTCCGACGTCGTCGCCAATCTCCTGTTCGGCATTCCCGCGATCCTGATTCCCCTCGTGCTGCTCTGGGATGCGCCGGGCGAGGTTCGCCTGCGCGAGGAGAAGGCCGCCGAACTCACGCTGTTCTACTTGCCCTACACCGCGTTCAGTCAGATCTGCTACGAGTTGGTGTTCCTCATCGGCCATCCGCTGGGGTGGTGGACTCCCACGAATGATCCGGGCATCAAGTGGCTGTGGTGGCAGTACGGCCTCGCCGACACCCGCTATGCCAGCGGCAACCCGTGGACCTTCGCCCTCGAAGTGGTCGGCGTGACGACCGGAGTCGTCGTGATCACCATGTGGTCCCGACTTGTCCGGCAATCACTTCCGATCGAGAAACGGATCCGGTGCCTGTGGGTGGCCTTCGCAGGCATCGCGGTGCTGATGAGCAGCACCGCGGTCTACTTCATCTCCGAGGTGGGTGCCGGCTTCGCGGATATCGGTCAGGGAGCGTTCGGGCTGTGGTTCAAGTTCATCGGCGAAAACATCCCGTTCATCGTGCTGCCCGCAATGGTGCTGTACGCCATCCACATTCAGATCGACTACCTTACCCGCAAGGTCGCCACCGCCGGCACACGCGGGTAGCGCCGGAGCCATAGTCCTGCTCGCGGGCGTTTCGATCCCTGACCGGCGGGGCAAGTTATGCCCCATGTCCGACATCATCGATCTCGTCTACGCCGATCACGACTGGCTGCGACGCCAGTTCTTCCGGCTCGACGACGCCAAGTCCGACGACGAGCTTGCCGCGATCTGGAAGACCCTCAGTGACCGTCTCGACGCGCATGCCGACGCCGAGGAGACCGTGTTCTATCCGGCCTTGCTCAAGCACGGCGGCGATGACGATCCCGGCAATCCCGAAGGTGACCCGGAGGACGAGACCGAGGACGCGATCACCGACCACAACGCGATCCGCGATGCGGTACGCGAATCACGCAAGCACAAGCCAGGCACAAAAGTGTGGTTTGAGGCCGTGTTCAAGGCGCGTGAAGAGAACGGCGAGCACCTCGACGAGGAAGAGCGCGAGGCCATGCCCGACTTCATCAAGAGCGCGACCTTGGAACTGCGCCACGAGCTGGGCATGAAGTGGTTGCAGTTCTACGCCGAGCGAGAGTCGATCGAGGGCGTCGACACCCGCGACAAAGACGCCGACGAGTACATCGCGGAGCACTCATGACCGGTGCCAATTCCTACATAGACGAGGTGGCACCGGGCGACCTGATCACGCTGGACCAGGGTTCCGGTGAGCAGGTCTACAAGGTGGTCCACAAGGAGGCCACCGGCTCGGGTTTCCTGGTCACCGTAGAAGGCGACGGCGGCGCGACATTCGATCGGGAATTGTCTGCGGGAACACCGGTCACGCGATCGTTGGAATCCAAGTGGGAGTCGTCGCAAAGCCCGACCCCGCATTCGTCGGATTGAGACGGTGTCCGACACAGTCGAGTACGCCCCGGGGCGCTGGGCCGATCTCTACGGCGAAGCGTCGGCTCCGACCGCGCTGCTCTGGCACGGCACGCAGACCGACTCCCGCGCAGCGGTGAGTGTCCTCGCCGAAGCGCTGGCTGACCGCGGCATCGGGGTGGTGGCGCCGGACTGGGATTCCCACGCCGACGACGGCGGACGCGCGGACCTGGTGGGGTCAGCGGAGTTCGCGCACACGCACGGCGGGGGTGGCGCGCTGATTGTCATCGGATGGTCTCTCGGCGGCGCCGCCGCAGCCGGACTGACGTTGCGCGCACAAGATTTCAATACTCCTGTGGCGCAGGTGATCTGCCTGGCCGGAGCATTCATGGTCAACGATCCCATCTCCGGCCGGCCGATCTTGGAACTCGTCGCCGACGGCGCCGCACGCACCCCGTTCACGCTGTTGTCCGGCAACGCCGACGACGTCGTCCCGACCTCGGTCGCCACCGAGTTCGCGGTGGCGCTACGTGCGATCGACTGGCCGGTGCAGGTCGTGGAGCTCGACGCCGATCACGGCTCGATAGCCGGTGCACGATACGACCGCGGCCTCGACCGCTACGACGCCGCCGACGACCCGGCGACACGGGCTGTTGTTGATGTGGTCGCCGACCGCATCGCCGCGATCACGTTCGCTTGAGCGATTTCGGGCTCAACCGAAGAGCGGCAGTGCCCGCTTCCGCGCCAACGCGTCCATACCGGTCTGGATGCTGCCCTGCACCTCCCGGTACTTCTGCTCGACGTAGTCGTCGTCCTCGGCACGGGACGGATTGTGATCGACCTCCACCGCCGGCATCAACCTGGTGCGGATCTTCGCCGGCAGCGGAAGCTGCGGCAGGGCCGCAGGCGCAATACCCCACGGTAACGACACCGCGAGCGGAAAGACCTTGAGCCGCAACAGCTTGTCCAGCCGCAGCGCCCGCGACAGCCCGTCCCCGCGGATGAGCACCGGCATCGCGTCGGCTCCGCCGACGGTCGCGATCGGCACAATCGGCACTCCCGCCCTGATCGCCATGCGCACGAACCCGGTGCGTCCGGCCAGGTTGGCGACGTCACGCTCGCTCCACGGCCGCAGCGAGTCCACCTCGCCGCCGGGCCAGACCGCCACGTCGTGGCCCTCGGCCAGCGCCGTGGCCATCGAATCGGGTGCGGCAGGCAGCTCCCCCATCGCCCGGAAGTACCGGCCGATCACCGGCATGGCCATCAGCGCATCGTGTGCTGTGCCGTGCAGGGTGCGTTCCTGGCCGAACCGACGCCACCACTGCACCCCGACCGTCCAGGCATCCCAGACGAACGGGGCGCCGGAGTGGATTCCGACCAGCAGCACGGGTGGGTCGGGCAAGTTGTCCCAGCCGTCGAATTCCATCCGAAACCAGTGATCCACCAAGAAGTTCCACAGGTACTTCTGGCGCTGCATCGTCGTTTCGTCCTGCCCACCCAGATCCCACTGCCCGGTGCGCTGGTTGAGCCAGCCGCTGACGCCGCCGTCGGCACTCTCCGCGCGCCGGTGCGCCATCGTGCGTCGGGCCTCGTCAGCGTGCCGTTGCGCTTGCCGGCGGACGGCGGCCGGGCGCGAATCAGTGTTGGTCATGCCGGCGGTGTACCCCGGCTGTGGGACGCGTCACACCTACCAAACCGCGACCGGTGCCAGAGTGTCCGGGCAGGACCTTGAGCCCGACGACCGCCACGATGATGCCCGCGAGGCACACCCCCTTGGCGATCGTCACCGACTCGTCGCCGGTGACTATCGCGAAACCGACCGTCAGCGCAGCTCCCAGGCCGGTCCAGATCGCATAGGCAGTACCGATCGCAATGAATTTCGTGGCCCACGCCAGGCCGAGCATGCTCAACACGAGCGCGACCACGAATACCGCCACGGCTCGCGGATCGGTCAGGTTGTCGCTCTCGCCGAGCGCCGTCGCCCAGACCGCTTCGAGGACAGCGCTGCCGATCAGAACCATCCACGCCATGACTAGCTGTACTGACCTGAGAGGTTAGGTACGCGGGTGGCGGGTGGTTGGCCGCCGAGTGCGGTGTGGCCGCGATGGTGATTGTAGGTATGCAGCCAGCGAGGGAACTCCGCGCACCGTTCGGCGTCGCTGGTGTAGAGCCGCGCATATGCCCATTCATCGGCAAGGGTTCGGTGGAATCGCTCCACCTTGCCGTTCGTCTGGGGTCGATAGGGTTTGGTTCGACGATGTTCGATCTGCCCGAGTGCATCTCGGAATGAGTGGGATCGGTAACAGGAGCCGTTGTCTGTCAACACTTTCCGTACGGTGAAGCCGCATGCGTTGAACCATTCGTTAGCCCTTTGCCAGAAGTCAGCAGCTGTGTCTTTGCGTTCGTCGATTAGCAGTTCGGAGTAGGCCAGCCGGGAGTGAGCGTCGATGGCGGTGTGCAAGAAGTGATAACCACGCCGCCCGGAACGGTCGCTGCCAGTTCCTATGCTTCTGTCCTTGCGGGAGTGATGATTTCCTGCGCTGCGGCCCAACATGCGCCATCCGCCGCCAGCCGGGATCTTGCCTACCTTCTTGACATCGACATGCACCAGGTCGCCGGGGCTGGCTGACTCCATCCGCCGGATAACTCGCCCGGTGGGCCGGTCCAGCCACCGCAGCTTGGCTAGGCCGTAGCGCCTCAACACGTTGTGGACAGTCGAGACATTCAGTCCCAGCAGATAAGCAATGCGAGCCGGTCCCCAACGTCGAAGTACTCGGACTTTAATGATGCGCCGCTCGGTGCGTGTGGGGGTTTGATTAGGGCTGTGATGTGGGCGTGAGCTGCGGTCGGCCATGCCGGCTTCGCCTAGTTCGCGGTAGCGGCGGGCCCAGCGCGCAGCGGTAGTGACCGCAACCTGGAACCGCTCGGCCGCCCGTCGCAGCGTCCAGCCATCCTCGACAACGCAACGTGCCAGCCGCAGACGACCGGTTTCGGACAAGGGGGCATTACGGTGGACCATGAAGACCTCCGGAGTGAGTTGGTGCGTTCCTTAAGCAGCTCGCACTTCACTCGGAGGTCTTCGTCATGTCACTACGCCACGCCGTACTTAACGTCCGTGGTCAGTACAACTAGCTCACCACCTTGAGCCCGATCACCGAGCCGACGAGCAGCGCCAGCATCACCAGACGTCCCGCGGTGGCGGGCTCCTGACGCCGGACCATCGCGCAGAGCACTGTGAGGGACGCGCCGATGCCGACCCAGACCGCATAGGCGGTACCGGTCGGCACGGTGCGCATCGCCAGCGCCAGGCCGATCATGCTGGCGATGAGCGCGACGACGAACACCACGGTCGGTACCCGGCGGCGCAGACCGCGTGACTCCCCCAGCGCTACCGCCCAGACAGCTTCAAGAATTCCGGAGAGCACCAGAATCACCCATGCCATGACCAGACTCCTCCTGCGAGTCAGTCTTGTCCTAGGCGGGTACTGCTCCCTCGTCCGCCAACACCCGAGATCGGGGTCGTGGCCGCCAGTTTAGCCGATTCGTTGACGTGGGTCACCTAATCGGGCCCGATCGAAATGGTCTGCGCTGCGGCCGGATTCACCGTGATGAGGGGTGACACGAGATCGGGAGACGCTCATCACCATCGACGCTCGCCACCATGACAAGTTTCTTACAGGCCGTCCCGACGACGTGGGCATGGGGGAAGATTGCACAAGATGTGCGCTGACGTACGTCGCGCATCCCAGAACAGGAGAGGTCCGTGGGTAGCGACGAATCAGCGGGTGGGAAGTCGCTGCTGGTGCCCGGCGACACGTGCTGGCAGTCGGCGGAAGCGGATCGCTTTGCCGCCATCATCGACGGCGCGGACTACCTGCGGCATCTGAAGGACGCCTTATTGCGTGCCCGACAGCGGATCGTCGTCGTCGGCTGGGACCTCGACTACCGAACCGCCTTCGAACGCGGCGAGAAGACCCTGGACGGGCCCAACCACCTCGGCCCATTCCTGCATTGGTTGCTGGGGCGACGGCGCGGTCTCAACGTGTATCTGCTCAAGTCCAACCTTCGCCTCCTGCCTGCATTCGACGGGTTCTGGTTCGGTGTCACCCCGGTGAGCGTGCTCAATCAGTTCACCTCGGCGCGTTTACATTTCGCTGTCGACGGCGCGCATCCCACCGGCGCGGTGCACCATCAGAAGATCGTGGTCATCGATGACGCAGTGGCGTTCTGCGGTGGTCTGGATCTGACGCTCGGACGCTGGGATACCTCCGAGCACCTCCCCGCCGACCGCCGCCGGACCGGCCTCGGCGGCGCCTACGGCCCCCGCCACGAGGTGATGGCCGCGATGGACGGTGCCGCAGCGTGTGTGCTTGCCGAACAGGCCCGGGACCGGTGGGAGGCGGCAACCGGACGCGTGTTACCGCCGCTCAGTCCTCCGCCGGAGGCGTGGCCCGATGGGCTCATCCCGGGTCTGCGCAAAGTCGAGGTCGGGGTGGCACGCACCCTTCCCAGGCTGCCGGGCCGCAGCGAAGTCCGAGAAGTCGAGGCGCTCGATCTCGCGGCGATCGCCGCCGCCCGCGACGTCATCTACCTGGAAAACCAGTACTTCGCGTCGCGCAGTATCGCCGGTGCGATCGCGGCCCGACTGCGTGAGCCCGACGGTCCCGAAGTCGTGATGATCCTCCCGCGCAGCTCAGAAAGCCGGTTGGAACAGGAATCGATGGACAGTGCCCGTGAACGGCTCTTCCGGATGCTCAAGACGGCGGACGTGCACGGGCGGCTCGGTGTGTACTGGCCGGTGGCAGGCCGGGGGGTGTCGGTCTACGTGCACTCCAAGGTCCTGGTGATCGATGGCCGGTTGCTTCGGATCGGCTCGTCGAACTTCAACAACAGATCGTTGGGGTTCGACAGCGAATGCGATATCGCGATCGAATCCCTGCCCGCACACGAGAATTCCGGGGCGGTCGAGGAAGAGATCCTTCGCGTGCGCAACACGCTCGTAGCCGAGCACCTCGGTGTGTCGGTCGATACTTTCCGCGACGAGATGCGCCGCCGCGGTTCCTTTGTGGCAACTGTCGAGGCGCTGCGGGGCACCGGTCGATCGCTTCGGGCGCTCACCGACACGATGGTGGCCGCCGACGCGAGTCCCTTTGCGGAGAACGACCTCATGGATCCTGTCAGGGTGCCGCAGTCCCTTCCGGAGAGTGCCTTGAGGCTGATCGAGTCGGTCGCGACATGGCCGCTACGCCACTCCCCTCTGGGTGCCTGGCTGCGGAAGCTTCGCGGCTTTTGAACTGAGGCCTGCGACCGAGGTGGCGCAGTATGCGATCGAAGTCGCCCCCGCCGTCCACCGGTTCGATCGCGGGGCCGAACGGGACAGCGTCGAGCAGACGAATCTCGCCTGCCGGCACTGCCTGCACCAGGGGCATTGCAGCAGTGAGGACCTCGGCCGGCAGTTCGTAGCCCACGCCGAGCGACGCGGCGACATCCCAGCCGTGGACGACGTAGTCCACGAAATGAAAGCCCATGGCCACCGAGCCGGGAAAGACTGCGTTGTCGCCGAATTCAGGTAGCGCGAACTGCGCGTCGTCGACCCCGTCTGTCGAGAATGCATCCAGGACATCGTGTGCCGCCTGGGTGTAGGCGCGGGCAGGATCGCGGCGCACCTCGCCGATCACGGACTCGACCCGCCAGCTGCCGAGGTCCGCGCCGCGTCCCCGCGCCGCCGCGGCGAATCCGCGGTGCTGAACGGCCATGTGCGCCAGCAGGTCGACCAGCTCCCAGCCTTCGCACGGGGTCGCGCGGTCGAGGTCGGCGAGTCGGACGGTGCTGACGATGTCGACCGACTCGAGGATGGCGACGCGATGTTCATTAATAAGCATATGCGTACCATATGCGTCTGCTTATGCTAAAGCAATGCCTATGATGGCGCGGTGGCGGACAGATCCCGACGCCCCGATCTCGCGGCGATGCTCGCTCCGCTGCTTCGCGAACTGATCGCGGCAGAACAGCCGGTGCTCGCTGCGCACGACCTCTCGATGTGGGGCTACGTGGTGCTGGTGGCACTCGACGGCGCGTCGATGCGCACCCAGGCCGCCCTCGCGGCGGCGATCGGCGCCGACAAGACGCGCATCATCCGCGATCTCGACGAACTCCAGGAGCGCGGCCTGATCGAGCGCACCCCCGATCCGGACGACCGCCGCGTTCGGCTTCTCGCGATCACCGACGCCGGCCGTGCCCTGAAGAAGGCTGTTCAGGAGCAGATCCAGCGCGGCGAGGAGCACTGGCTGGGCCAACTCAGCGCAGACGAGCGGAGAACCTTTCTGCAGGCGCTGGGCCGGTTGTCCACCCGGCGACGGGCCGATCGTCCGTAAAGTTGGATCCTGTACGCCCTGCCGGACGGAGTCATCGATGAAAGCCACCGCCGCCGTCGACGTGCTGACACCGATGCGGGGATGGTGACACGCCTTGAGCGCTCAGCAGACGCTTCATGCGGACTATCTCATCGTCGGTTCGGGTGCGGTCGGAATGGCCTTCGCCGATACCATCGCGTCCGAGTGCGACTCGACGGTTGTGATCGTCGACCGGTTGGAATCGCCTGGGGGCCATTGGACTTCGGCATACCCCTTTGTGCGGTTGCACCAGCCTGCCGCCTACTACGGCGTGAACTCTCGCGATCTCGGCACGGGCCGGCTCGAAGACAACGGTGACAATGCCGGACTGTACGAACTGGCCGGCGTCGACGAGATCCGATCCTACTACGAGGCGGTGATGCGGGACTTGACGGACGGCGGACGCGTCCGGCACTTCCCGCGAAGCGAGTATCACGGCGATGGCACCTTCACCACCGCATCCGGTGAACGGGTCACCGTCGACGTCGGCCGCCGGGTCGTCGACACCACCCATTCCAAGGTGATCGTGCCGTCCATGCGGCCGCCGAATTTTCTCGTCGAACCAGGAATCGACTGCGTGCCGCCGAATGCACTGCCCCGCAGCGCCCCCGGTCATGACCGTTTCGTGGTCATCGGCGGTGGCAAGACCGGGATGGACAGCTGTCTGTGGTTGCTGCGCAACGGAATCAGTCCCGAGCGGCTGACCTGGATCGTTCCCCGCGACTCGTGGTTGCTCGATCGGGCCAACCTCCAACCGGGACCGCAATTCGCCGACCGCGTCAAGGTGGCGTTCGGTGCGCGGCTGAATGCCATCGCAAATGCCGACAGCATCGACGATCTGTTCGCCCGCCTCGAAGACTGCGGGGCGCTGCTACGTCTGCACCCCGACGTGCAGCCGACCATGTACCGGTGTGCGACCGTCACCCAGGCGGAGGCCGAGCAGCTTCGCCGCATAACCGACGTCGTGCGGCTTGGCCATGTGCGCCAGATCGGTTCTCAGCGGGCCACGTTGGACCATGGTGAGCTGGCCGTCGATGTGTCGACGCTGTGGATCGATTGTGCCGCTGAGGGTTTGGGCTTGGGACCGACCAGCACGATCTTCACCGGACCCATGTTGACTCCCCAATGTGTACGAGCCTGCCAACAGATTTTCAGCGCGGCGTTCATCGCCCACGTCGAGCTCACTTACGACGATGACGCCACCAAGAACGCCTTGTGCGAACCGATTCACCTGCCCGGCAACCCGCTGGACTGGCTGACGATGAGCGTGATCGAGCACCGCAACCAGATCAACTGGTTCGCCGAACCCGAGCTCATGGAGTGGTTGCACTCCTCACGGCTCAACGCGATCCGCGCCATGATGGCACCGGTGATGGAACGCCCGCGCGTTCGTCAGCGGGTCTTCGATGCCATCTCGGGTCAGCTGCGGGCGGCCAACGACAAGCTTGCCGACCTTCTCGCGGCCGAGAGTCCCGCTCACGCGGCGGCCGGCTCCGCGCCGTAGGGTTCCTCCCCCTCCGGGCCGAACTTCGCACCGGTCCTGGCCAGGCGGCGCTCGAACAGTCGCTGCAACGGTGTGGCGACGAACGTGGTGATGATCGTCATGACCGCCAGAATCGTGTAGAGCTTGCCGGAGATCAGCCCCGCTTCCAGACCGATATTCAGCAGGATGAGCTCCATCAAACCGCGGGCGTTGGCCAATGCTCCCATCGAACCCGCCTCGTACCAGCTCATGCCCTGCCAGCGCGCCGCCAGACCGACGGCACCGAACTTCGCGGCGAACGACACGACCAGGACGATGCCCGCCATCAGCAGCGTCGACGAGTCGAAGATCAGCGTCAGTTGAGTGTTGAGTCCCGAATAGATGAAGAACGCCGGAAGCAGCAGGTAGGCCACCAGCGGCTCGAACCGCTCACGGATCGCATCCAGGAACGCACCGCGGGGCATCACTATGCCCGCCACGAAAGCGCCGAAGACGGAATAGATTCCGACCAGATCGGTGAACCAGCTCGCGGTGAGTACGACGAGGAGCACGATGCTCGTATGCGCGATCGGTAGGCCGCCGGTGCGTTCGACGTCGGCACGTGGTGGTGTCCAGGTCTCCAGCCGGCGCAGCAGTGGCCGGCCGACATAGATCATCAACAGCAGGTAGGCGATTCCACCTCCGATGGCCAGAATCGCACCGGACACATGACCTTTCGCTGTCGCGACCACGGTCGCCAGCAGTATCCATGAGCAGGCGTCGTCTATTGCGGCGCAGGACAACGCCATGGTCCCCAGCCGGGTTTTGAGCAGTCCGGAGTCGTACACGATCCACGCGAGCATCGGGAAGGCGGTGATGGCCACCGCAGCAGCCACGAAGAGACCGCCCTGCCAGTGCGCGACCTTGTCGGTGAAGTAGCCGCCGAGGCTCACCATCACCCAGCCCAGGACGCCTCCGAGGATCAGGGGTATCCCGATGCCGGTGGCGGCGGTGGCGCCCGCCTGCCGGGAGTGGGCTCCCAGGATGCTCAGCTGGAACGAGGACCCCACGAGGAACATGTACAGGACCAGGCCCAGCTGGCCGACGACATAGATGACCGTGAGGTTGGGGTGCACGATCGTCTCGGCGCCGATCGTCAGCTTGGCGGGAAAGAGCCACTGCTGTGCGGCGGGCCAGATCCAGCCCAAAACCGAAGGCCCGAGCAGGAAGCCGGCGACCATGATGGCGACGACCTGTACCTGGGCCAGCCTGCGGAACACCGGCCACAGCAGCCGGTAGGTCAGCAGGATGACGGCGATCTGCAGGAAGAAGTGGTAGGCGACGTTCAGCAGGGAGGGCATGCGGGTCAGCCCTTGTCCGACCATCGGAAGATGTAGAGGCAGGCCATCAGACCGCCGATGCTCCACGCGGCCAGCACCAGGAAGATGCGCCCGTGCTCCCAGCTGCCGGCCGGCTCGAAGGCAACCATCTGCGCGGGCAGCAGCACCGAGCGAAATCCCTGCGCCATCCACTTGACCGGGAAGATGGACCCGACGATCAACATCCAGGTCGGCAACGCCATCAATGGCACATAGGTGCCCGACACGAACTGCAGACCGACGGCCGGCCCGTTCGTCATGACCGCCGCGGAGACGGCGTTGCCGGCGAAGTTGCTCACCAGGATGCCGAGCAGCGAGCAGCTGATGATGCCCAAGACGAACACCCAGGCCAGCGTGAACCATGCGTACACGTCGGTAGGCAGTTCAAGCTGAAAAGCCACCACTCCCAAGGCCACGAGTACGACCGCCTCGGCGAGGCTGGCGATGGCAACCAACATGATCTTGCCGATGAAGTACGACGATGCGGTGGCCGGCGTCCCGCGCAGCCGCCGAAGAGCACCGGTTTCCCGGTCGGCCGCGATACCGATGCCGAGGTTGATGAACGACGTGGAGAGGATGCCGTAGGCCAGCATGCTGGCGGCGATCACCGCGCCGGTACTCGTCTGCGTACCAGGGATCTTCGCGGAGAAGATGGACCCCAGCAGAACGCAGATGATCGCCGGCATCGAGAACGTCAGGACCACTTGCTCAGGACGCCGATAGAACATCTTCAGCTCGGGGATGACCCGCGAGAACCCGATTCGTACGGCGGACGGCAGGGCTGCTCCCGGCGCAGCGCCGCGATGGCGTGGCTGCGCCCCGTTACGCGGGTTGAGTCGACCGTCATCACGCCATCCCGATCAGTTGCAGGTAGGCGTCCTCGAGGGTGGGCCTGGTGACGGTCAGCTGAACCAGCTCGGTGCCGTCGGCGGACTGTTGCCTGATGAACTCGGTCGGGTGGTCGGTGTGCTCCACGCGCAGCTGGTCACCGTCCATCCACTGCACCGTCGCCGCCGTGTTGACGTGGGCGGTCAGCCGGGCCGGGGAATCGACGGCGGCCACTCGGCCACCGGCCACCACGGCGACCCGATCCGCCAGTGCGGCAGCTTCTTCCAGATAATGGGTCGTCAGGAGGATGGTCGTGCCGTCGCCGGCCAGGAGCCTGATGAGGTCCCAGAACTGGCGCCGTGCTTCCGGATCGAATCCGGTGGTCGGCTCGTCGAGGAAGAGGAGCTCCGGTTCGGCGATGATGCCCAGCGCGACGTCGAGGCGGCGACGCTGCCCTCCCGACAGTGTCCGGACCCGCGAACCGGCGCTGGACGCCAAGCCGACAAGCTCGAGCAGTTCTTCGGGAACCCGGGCCCGCCCCTCGCCGTAGCATTTCGCGAACATCCGCACTGTTTCCAGCACCGTGAGAACCCCGAAGTCGCTGGTCTCCTGCAAGACGATGCCGATTCTGGCACGCCAGCTGCGCCCCGCATCTGCAGGATCTTCACCGAGGACCGCAACCCGCCCCGAGTCGCGCTTGCGGTGCCCTTCGAGAATCTCGATGGTGGTGGACTTTCCCGCGCCGTTGGGCCCGAGGATCGCGAAGATCTCGCCGTAGCCGACCTCGAGATCGAGATCGTGAACCGCCTGCAGCCGTCCATACGACTTGGACAGTCCCTCGACCTGGACGGCCGATGAGGCCGTCATGAGAAGGCTTCTCCGGCATCGGATTCGGACTCGTTCTCCAGCTGCGCGAGAAGCTCCTGCAGTTCGGCGTCGGACAGCTCGGCCATGAGTTGGTCCAGCTCGTCGTCGAGGTCCGACGCCTCGGCCGCCGGTGCCGATTCGGTGGTCGATGCGGCGACGTCACCATGAATGAAGTGCAACTCGGCGAGCACCCGATCGGCCAGTGAGTTCACGCTCACGCCACGAAGGATCTCGAGCACCGGCAGGTCGATCGAGAAGGTCATGTTGATCCGCACTCGGAACTCCATCGCCATCATGGAATCCAGGCCGATATCTTCGAGCATGTCATCCGGCTCGAAATCCTCTATGGCACAGTCGAAGACAGCCGCAACAATCTCCCGCAGCCGATCAGCGATGACAGCAGGGCGGTCGGCTTCGGGAGTCGTCGCGAGCATCATGAGTACCGAACCATCGGACTCGCCTGCGCCGGGCGCGGTTTCGGCGTTCCCGAGATCGGCGAACATCATCGGCAGCCGGCTGCCGAGACCGGCTTGGCGGGCCCGGCCCCAGTCCGCGCTGATGGCGACGACGTCGGGCGGTTGTTGGTTGATCAGCCGGTCCAGGATCAAGGCACCCACCGCGGGGGTGATGAGTTCGATGCCCCGTGCAGCGTAGAGCTTTTCGAGGTTGAGCTCTTCCACCATCCCCACCGACCAGGGCCCCCACCCAATCGTGAGCGCCGGCAGACCCTGCTGCCGGCGATAGTGCGCGAATGCGTCGAGGAAGGCGTTGGCTGCTGCATAGTTGCCCTGCCCCGGCGAGGCGATCGTCGATCCGGCGGAGCCGAACATCACGAAGAACTCGAGCTCGTGGCCTTTCAGGGCGTCGTGCAGCACGCGGGCGCCGGTCACCTTGGGCGCCATCACCGCGGTGAAGTCGTCTTCGCCGATGTTCACCAGCAGTTGGTCATGGACCGATCCGGCGGCATGGACGATTCCTCGCACCGGGCGCGCGCCGCCGCGGGCGTGGTCGCGCAACCATTCCGCCACCTGATCTCGGTCGGCGACGTCGATGCTGGCCGTGGTGACGCGCACACCGAGACGTTCGATGTCGACGATCGTCTTGACGGTCTCGTAATGGGCATGCTCTTCGGTGAGGCCGGGCCAGCTGTCCCTCGGCGGGATGACGCTGCGGCCCCACAGCGCGATATGGCGCGCTCCCCGCCCCGCGAGATACGTGGCGACCACCCGGCCCAGAGCGCCGGCACCACCGGTGACGACGTAGGTCGCGTCCGGGCTGAGCTTGGTGGGAAAAGGCCGCGTCAGCTGATCGCACGGCCGCAGACGCGGCACGTAGGTCACGTCGCCGCGGATGGCGATCTGGTCTTCGGGTCCCCCGTTGAAAAGGTGTTCGCAGACCCGGGCCGCGGTCTGGACGTGGTCGTCAGCCGCATCGATGTCGACGAGTCCGCCCCAGTGCTCCGGCAACTCTTGGTGGCCGATGACTCGACCCAGACCCCACACCGCGGCCTGGTCGACACCGCGGAGGTCGGTTCCCGGTGCGGGTTGAGCGTTCGCGGTGACCAGATACAGGCGAGCGTGGTCGCGGGTGCCTTGTCCGGCAAGCGCTTTCGCGAGCCGCAGCGCAGTGAGCACGCCGAGCTGTTGTTTTTCCTCGACCGAACAGGATTCAGTGATGTCCAGCGGCCAGCAGTCGACGATCCCGTGGAGATCGTCATCGACCAATGCGCCGAAGTCTTCCTCAGCGAGGTCTTTTCCGTCGCCGCGTCGGACAACGCGGACGTGATGGCCCCGGCGACGCATCTCTTCGGCGATCGCCGCTCCCACACCAGTGCCGTCGCTGAGGAGCAGCCACGACGTCGGGCCGGTGATACCGGGCTCGTCGCCGGGTGGCTGGTCGTCCATGCGTTGCCACTGAATCTGCAGGACTCCCTTGTCGATTCGATCGGGCGACATGCGCGACGATTCGCTCAACGACTGCACGACGAATCCGGTGATGACCGCGAGCGGTGTACCGCTCGGGTCGGTGATGGTGATGTCGCTTTCGACGTGCGACTTGGTCACCGACACCACGCGAACGTGCACCGTCATCTCCGGCGCGGGTGCGCCGTAGACGGCGAAATGCCGAATCCGGGTGGGCAGGAATGGATCCTCGTTCTCTTCCTGACCGAGGAACGGTGCGCCGAACAGCGCCTGGAATGCCCCGTCGATGAGGGCCGGGTGGAACCGGAATCGCGGCACCTCATCGGCGATCGAGACGGGTACCGCGATGTCGGCGACGGCCCAGTCCTCGCCCGCAGTCACCTTCCGGACGGTCCGGAAGGCGTCTCCGTAGTCGAATCCGATGGACTCGGTGCGAAGGTAGAAGTCGGCGCCGCTGATCGAGACGACCGGCTCTGCACTGCCTGCCGCGGCCAACGGCTTGGGTGCGGGTGGCCGGATGTTGAGTTCGGCCGTTGCGGTGATGGTCCATTTCGGTTCGCCGTCGGCCGTCGCGGTGAACGACGCGAATTCCAGTGTGCCGTCGTCCTCATTGAGGGTGGTCCGCAGGATCGGGTCACACGTCTCGTCGAGGATCACCGCACGATGGAGCACCACATTGTCCACACTGAAGTCCGCGCCATAGACGGCGTTCGCCACCGCCATGCCCATCTCCACGTAGACCGCTCCCGGCACGACCACGCTTCCCTGGACCCGATGGTCGGCGATGAACGGGTTGAACACGGTGCTCAGCTCTGCTTCCCAGGTCGGGTGCAGGGCACTGATCCGCTGTCCGAGAAGGGGATGCACCGGCTTGTAGAACAGGGATTCGGTGGCTTCCCGCGTTTCATTCCAGAAGCGTTTGGTCTGCCACGGGTAGCTCGGCAGCTTCACCGGGCGGGCGCCCTCGCGGTGCTGGAGAGCACCCCACGAAACGTCATGGCCGTTGCAGTGCAGCGTGCCAACGCAATTGAGGAATGTACGGACGTCGTCCTGGTCACGTCGCTGGACCGCGGTCACCGAGACTCTCTGCTGGCCCGCGGTTTCCAAGATTGACGCCGCGAGTGCCGGGTGTGGACCCAGCTCGACGAAGTGGGTGTACCCGTCCTCCACCATTCGCCGGATCCCGGGCTCGAAGAGCACCGTCGCCCGTGTGTTCTGCCACCAGTACGCGGCACCGGCCTGATACCCGTCCAACCGCTCACCGGTGACTGTCGAATACAGCGGCATGGTGGCATCTTTCGACGACATTCCATCGAGCGCGCCCAGTAGGTCGTCTTTGATCGCATCCATGAAATGCGTGTGGTACGGCACTTTCCCGGTGAGATACCGGTTGAAGATGCCGAGCTCGTCCAATTGCGGAGCCAATGCGGCAAGGACATCTGCGTCCCCGGCGACGGTGACCGCGGACGGGCTGTTGATCGCCGCTATCGAGATCCGCCTGCCGAATTCGGCCTGCAGCTGCGGGTCTATAACCCGCATCAGCGAATCCGCGTCCGTCCCGACGGCGAGCATTCGGCCCAGCCCGCTGGTGCGCTGCTGGAGGCGGCTCCGGTGGTAGACGACCTCAACCGCTTGTTCGAAGGTGAGCAGGCCGGCGAGGTGGTGAGCTGCGACTTCGCCTGCACTGTGCCCGATTACGGCGTCCGGGCGAATCCCGTACTGCGCCAGCTGTTCCGCCAGAGCGATCTGGACAGCGAAGTTGGCCGGCTGCGCCACCTCGGTTTCGGTCATCCGCGAGCTTGTCTCGTCACGTCGCAGTTCGTCGATGAGGGACCAACCGGTGTACTGCGCGAGCTCGCGATCGGTGCGCACGATGCTGTCGGTGAAGGCGGGAAGGACGTCGAGAAGTCCCCGGCACATCCGCCACCACTGCGGGCCCATCCCCGTACAGACGAAGGCGAGCTTGGGCGCGGTACCCGCGGTGCGTGCCGAAATCGGACCACCATCGGCCAGGAGTCGCAGTTGTTGTTGTGCATCGTCTTTACTGTCCGCGATGACGACGTGCCGGTAGTTCAGATGTGAGCGGCGCAAGCCCAGCGTGTACTGAAGATCCGCAAGCGTGAGGTCCGGATTCGCGTCGAGATGTCCGGCGAGCCGGTCGGCGGCCGCAACCAGCGCCTCCTCGCTGCGCGCTGAGATCGGAAGCACCGCAGGCACTTGCGGTTCGACCGATTCGGGGCTTGGTGCAACCCTCGGGGGCGGCTCCGCGAGCACAACGTGGGCATTGGTACCGCCGAAGCCGAACGAGTTGACGCCGACGAGCCGTCGCTTGTCGGCGGGGAACGGCCGGCCGGTCGCGGGGACGTCGATCTTGAGTTCACTCAGGGAGACGTGGCGGGTGGGCTCGTTCAGATGCAGGTTGGCGGGTATGTAGCCGTGTTTGGCCACCAGCGCGCCCTTGATCAGCCCGGCGACACCGGCTCCCGCTTCGAGGTGACCGATGTTGGTCTTGATCGACCCGATCAGCAGCGGATCGGCCGGCGGCCGGTCGGCCGTCAGCGCGCTGGCCAGGGCGCGCATCTCGATCGGATCGCCGACGGGCGTTCCGGTGCCATGCGCTTCGACATATCCGATGTCGTTGGCCGCGACGCCGGCTCGCGCCAGGGCCATCCTGATGGCGGCTTCCTGAGCCTCCTGACGCGGCACGGTGATGCCGTCGGTGTGACCGTCCTGCGACACGGCGGTACCGAGGATCTGGGCATAGATGTCGTCGCCGTCGTCGAGCGCTTGGCGCAGCGGTTTGATGACCACGACTGCGCCGCCTTCGCCGCGGGCGTAGCCGTCGGCAGAGTCACTGAATGCTTTGGAACGTCCCTCGGGACTGAGGAATCCGCTCTTGGACTCCGCGATCGCCGTGTTCGGCCCGCCCATGATGTTCACCCCGCCGGCCAGCGCGACGGTGCACTCGCCGTTCCAGATGCTCTGTGCGGCAAGGTGTACGGCGACGAGTGAACCCGAACAGGCCGTGTCGACCGTCACGCTGGGCCCGCGGAAGTCGAATGCGTGCGAGAGCCGGTTGGCCAGCATCGTCATCATCATTCCGGTGGCCGAATGCGCCTTGAACCGGTAGCGACTGGTCCGGCCTTGGTTCTGCAGCAATTGATAGTCGAGGGTGAAGCCGCCGATGAAGACCCCGACGTCGCTTCCGGCGAGACTGTCGGCGGGAAATCCGCCGTCCTCCAGTGCTTCCCACGTCACGTGGAGGAGAAGGCGCTGCTGCGGATCGAGGGAATGCGCCTCGCGGGGCGAGATCCCGAAGAACTGGGGATCGAATTGGTCGATCTCGCTGAGGAACCCGCCGCGGCGGGTCACGATTTTGCCCACCTTGGCCGGATTGGGGTCGTGATAGCGATCGGCGTTCCAGCGCGACTCGGGAACGACACAGGTCGCATCCGTCTCACTGCAGAGCAGGTTCCACAGTCTGTCAACCGAATCAGACCCGCCGGGCAGGCGACAGCCGATACCGACGATGGCCAGCGGCTCGCGGCCGCTGTGATCACTGAGCGTGGTCACCGGTCAGCTCGTCTGAAGGGCGGGCGAGGTGCTGACAATCCAGTCGCTGCTGAGCGGATCGTTTTCCTGCTGCCGGCGGTAAGCGGACCGTAACTCGTGCAGCAGCGGATCCCGTTGCCATTCCTGCACCTGGTGCATGACGTCGTCGTCGCCGAACATCGCCGACTTCTCGGCGAGGACCGTCTCGACCAGCTGCCCGGCCAGCCGGCGCAGCATGTCGGCGTTGGCGTCGAACTGCTCGTCGAAATTCTCGCTCGGGCCCATCATCGCTTTGTGCAGGGTCACCATGAAGTTCAACGGTGAGTACAGGTCGACGAACGGCACAGTGGGAGTTCCGGTTTCGACCGATGCCCACTCGCGGAAGAACTTTTGCACTCGGTTGCTCAGAGCGATCAGCCCGTCGAGATGAGGGACGAAGCCGGGATCATCGGCAAGGCCCACATACCGGCCGTTGACGTACAACAGCCCGATGAATCCCCAATAGAAGGCGACGTCCCAGATTATCTTCGCCGACATCACACTCGGCACGCCCATCAGTGAGTACTGGTCCTGGTACACCGCAAGCCACATCTCGGTGAGCGAGCGGAACAGTGTGTCACTGATCTGCGCGCGCGCGACGACATCGTCACCGTCGAGTTCGCGGGTGATCATGTCGGTGATCAGACCGTTTCCGATCGCGACGAGATCCAGGCCCGACGAGTAGAGCGGATCGAGGAATATGCCCGCGTCGCCGGTCACGCACCAGCGGGCGGTGCCGTCGTAAACCTGAGCCGCGCCGTGGCTGTACTTCTTCATCACGCGGAAGTCCTGGATGTCGTTTGCGTGCTCGTCGACCACAGCTGCGCACTGGGGCTCATGTTCGCGCAGCCAGGCGGTGGCCTTGGCGAGCGTGTTGAAGGTGTCGAATGGGTGGTAGACCGGATCGGCGACGATGCCGACGCTGGTGGCGCCGGACGCGAGGCGGATCAGCCAGACCCAATAGCCCTCGCCCATCAGATGATTGGTGGACAACGCGCGGTCACCTTCGACCAGGCGGCTCTGCCACTCGGGGTCGTCGCTCCACCGGCCGACGTCGATCTCCGTTGCGACGCGGAACCATACGGCGTTGCAATCGTGTGCATTGGCCTGCCGGATATTCAAGTGGCGGGGCAGGAGCCGGGTGCGTCCCGATGCGTCGACCACCCACCGTGCCGTGGTCTTGGTGGTGGAGTCACCGTCCTGGACCGAGATGGTGTGGGGACCGCGGCCCTCGCTGAGCTCCACTGCGCTGACCCGGCCGCGGGTGATCTCGACACCCTCCGCCAGACAGCGGCGGCTGAGTTCGTTCTCCAGTCGTCCGCGGTCGATCTGATAGGTCACCTGCGGCACGAACGATGAACTGCCGAGCTCCATCCGTTGGGCGATGTCGGTGTTGCGGTCGACGGAGAAGAACATCCGCAACCCCATCTTGCGGATCTGCTCGGTGCTCAGGTGGTCGCCCAGGCCGAGGCGGTCGCGCAGGTAATGAGCAGACACCTCGACGGTCGACTCCCCCACCGTGTGGGTCATCTCCGGGACCGGGTGGACGTGGGGTTCGATCACCTGGACTCGGGTGGTCGGCCGGGCGCGGCGAAGTTCCAGAGCCAGGGTCAGAGCCGCAGCGCCGCCACCCACGACACTCACATCGTGGTCGACGGTCGGCTCGTCGGCCTGTGTCATCCGAGACCGGATGCGCCGGGCGAGGGCCTCACGGCGTTCGCGACTCAGCTGCGAGACCTGCGCTTGGGCATCCACCCCGTGACCTCCCTCGAGTCGTGGCCGATGGGTACCCCGCATATTTGACGGGTACGCATGGCGGCGCTCTTGCGACAGGCAACGTCTCTGCACCGGATCGCTCATTGCATCGCGACGCCAGACCTTGACGAAGCGCTGGTACGAGGGAATCACAGCGACGGCAGGGGTGCCACGTCGACAGCCATTACCGATTGCTGACGTCTGCGTCGAGATTGCCGCCACGCTGGGAAGCTGGTGATGTGTTAGAAGACTCGACGGCCGGAGACGCCAATGACTGAGCAGCCCGGGGTCGACGACTGCGACGTTCTGGTGTTCGGCGCGGGCCTCGCCGGGTTGCGATGCGCGGTTGTGCTGGCCGAACGCGGGTACGAGGTGGCGGTATGGGAGGCCGGGGACCGGGTGGGCGGCCGCATCCGTACCGACATTGTCGACGGCTTTCGCTGCGACCGCGGCTTCCAGGTGCTCAATCCCGCCTATCCGGCGCTGCATCGAGCGGTGCCGGTCGGCGACCTGAGACTGCAGCCGTTCGACGCAGGCGTTGTCGTCCGCCGCGACCACGACCGCGTGAAGTGGGTGCATCCGCTGCGCCAGCCACGGGAAGTCCCGCGCATGCTGATCCGCGGCGGCCTGTCGCCGCGCCAGGTGGCGGCCCTGCTTCGATGGGCTGCTCCTGCCCTGCGGCCGGGAACCCTGACGGCGGCGCACCACGACACAAATCTCCGGGACGCCCTTGATCACCACGGCGTCGACGGCATCACCCGCCGCGTGCTCGACCGCTTCCTGGCGGGAGTGCTCCTCGACGACACCGGCTCCACATCCAACGCCTTCGCCCTCCTGCTGACGCGCATGTTCGCGCTCGGCGTTCCGGGCCTGCCGGCCGACGGCATGCAAGCGTTACCCGAGTTGCTCGCCAGCCCGATCCGGGACCGGATTCACCTGCAACACAGGGTGACTCGAATCTCACGCGCCGGAGCCGACTGGACGGTCACCGACGGTGACGTGACGGTACGCGCCCGAGAGGTGGTCGTCGCCGCCGATGCACCCGCCAGCAGCGTGCTGACGGGTGCACCCCCACCGGCGATGAAGGGAGTCGTGACCGACTGGTGGGCCGTCGACGACCTGCCGCCCACGCCAGCAATGCTGAGTGTCGATGGCCGGGCCGAGCCGCCGGGACCGGTTGTCAACACCGCGGTGATCAGCGCGGCAGCTCCGACCTATTCGCCGCCGGGTCGCCACCTCATCGCCGCATCGGCGCTCATCGGGCCGCAGCGCAGTACCCCGCCGGAAGCAGTGCTGCGCCAGCATGCCGCCGACATACTCGGTCTGGACGCGGCGGCGTGGACATTGGTTGCCCGGCACGAGATTCCGGATGCGTTGCCCGCCCAGCCCGCGCCCCTGGTGGTCAGGCGTCCCGTGCGCAGCCCGGACGGACTGTGGTTGTGCGGTGACCATCGAGACACCGCGTCGATCCAGGGTGCGCTGGTCAGTGGGCGCAGAGTCGCCGAGGCGATCATGGCGCGCCGAAGCGGGGCCACGAGCTGACCCCGCCGCCGTCACCGCTTGCCGCGCGGAATTCCCGTCGCCCACAGCGCCCACGCGATGAGCACCGGTTGGAACAGAAGCCTCACGAAGCGACTGGTGTCGCTGTTGAGCCCGAAGCCGTCCGCGTGGTTGACGTACTGCGCGATGTTGCCCGGGAAGATCAGGATGAAGAACGCCGCCAGCAGTCTGCCCACCAGCACACGGTCCCGGTTCAGTAGGGCCAGCCCCACTCCCAGCGTGATCTCGACACCTCCGGACGCCATCACGACACCGTCGGCGTCCATCGGCACCCACCGCGGGACCTGAGCCTGGAATTCCTCACGGGCCCAGAACAAGTGGCTGAATCCGGCGAAGATCATCGCGCCCGCGAGGACGAGGCGGGCGATGGTCCGCGCACGGGTGGTCGGCGGGGGCGGAGGCAATTCGGACAGAGGCACTACGGACACGGGTCAAGCCTTTCGTCGGATTCGGGTCGGAGAAATCAGTTGGTGGTGCGGGCGTGCAGGTCCGCGGTGATCAGGTGCAGCGCCTCGCGCAACGCCGCGAGATCCGCGGCGGCCGAATCGTTGGAGCCCAACAGCCGGTCGGGAATGCAGGCCGCCCGCTCTTCGAGGGCGCGCCCCTTGTCTGTCAAGGTGATCTCGACGCGCCGCTCGTCGGTCGTGCTGCGCTGCCGACGCACGAAGCCGGCCGATTCGAGACGTTTGAGCAGCGGCGACAGGGTGCCCGAATCGAGATGGAGCCGGTCGCCGAGATGGCTCACCGTGCACGGCTCCTCTTCCCAGAGCACCAGCAGCACCAGATATTGCGGATAGGTCAGGTCGAGTTCATCCAGCATCGGGCGGTAGGCGGCAGTGACCGCGCGCGACGCCGAGTACAGCGCGAAGCACAGTTGTTCGTCGAGACGCGGAGCGGGCATGCACTCACCATATCGCACACCATTTAATTGTGCACAACTCAATGCGTCGTTCCGCTGTGCCGTCTTGAATATGCCCATGAACTGGACTGATGCCGTGCTGTAAGCACGGCCACCCTTGCGGCTGCACGAGAAAGTCGTACCGGCCGCTTACGATTCCACCGGCGACGCATCCAAGGAAAGGGCCAGACGTGAGCTACACCGCCGCTGACATCACCGAGCTCGACGATGTCCAGCACACACGCCTTCGGCCGGCGGTCAACCTCGGTCTGGACGTTCTGAACACCGCTCTGCGCGAGCTGATCGACAACGCGGTGGAAGAGGTGGCTGATCCCAGCCACGGCGGGTCCCGGGTCACCATCACGCTGCACGCCGACGGATCGGTCAGTGTTGCCGACGACGGGCGCGGGCTGCCCGTCGACACCGACCCGACGACCGGAAAGAACGGCATCGTCAAGACGCTGGGCACCGCGCGGGCCGGTGGAAAGTTCTCCGCGCACACCGACGCCACCAGCACCGGAGCCGGCCTGAACGGAATCGGCGCGGCCGCAGCCGTCTTCATCTCCGCGCGCACCGACGTCTCGGTACGCCGGGCCGGAAAGACCTACCTGCAGAGCTTCGGCAGGGGCTATCCCGGCGTTTTCGAGGGAACAGACTTCGACCCGGATGCGCCGTTCACCCGTTCCGACACACAGAAACTTCGCGGCACCAGCAACCGAAAGCCCGACGCCCAGGGCACCGAGGTGCGCATCCTGTTCGATTCGGCCGTCGTGCCCGATTCCCGCGTTGACATCGGCGAGGTGCTGCTGCGCGCGCACGCGGCGGCGCGGATGTCGCCCGGTGTGCACTTGATCGTCGTCGACGAAGGGTGGCCCGGCGAGGAGATCCCGCCGGCCCTGCTGGCGCCGTTCGACGGTCCCTGGGGTACCGACACCTTGCTCGACCTCATGTGTACCGCCGCTGGCACTCCGGCACCCGCCGTGCGGGCCGTCGTGGAGGGCCGGGGCGAATACACCACCAGCCGTGGCCCGACACCGTTCCGGTGGTCGCTGACGGCGGGCCCTGCCGAGCCCGCGACAGTGGCGGCGTTCTGCAACACCGTGCGCACCCCGGGTGGCGGGTCGCACCTGACGGCGGCGATGAAGGGAGTGTCCGAGGCGCTGGCCGACCGCGCATCCCGGATCCGCGATCTGGGCCTGGCCAAGGGCGAAGAAGGCCCGGAGCCACAGGATTTCGCGGCGGTCACCGCACTGGCCGTCGACACCCGCGCCCCCGACGTGTCATGGGACTCCCAGGCCAAGACGGCGGTGTCGTCTCGGTCGCTGAACCTGGCGATGGCCCCGGACGTGGCGCGCAGTGTCACGGTCTGGGCGGCCAACCCGGCCAACGGCGACGCGGTGTCGCTGTGGACGAAGCTGGCTCTCGAATTCGCCAGGGCGCGGCGCAGTGCCGAAGGCGCCAAAGCCCGATCCCGTGCGGCATCGAAAGCCAAGGGCCTGGGCACGAATCTGTCGCTGCCCCCGAAGCTGCTGCCCAGCAGGGAAACCGGGCGCGGCTCCGGCGCGGAGCTGTTCCTGTGCGAGGGCGACTCGGCGCTCGGCACCATCAAAGCCGCACGTGACGCGACATTCCAGGCCGCTTTCCCACTGAAAGGCAAGCCGCCCAACGTCTACGGGTTCGCTCTGAGCAAGGCCCGGGCCAAGGACGAGTTCGACTCCATCGAACGCATCCTGGGATGCGGGGTTCGGGACAACTGCGACCCCGAGCAATGCCGCTATGACCGGATCCTGTTCGCCTCCGACGCCGACCCCGATGGCGGCAACATCAACTCGAGCCTGATCTCGATGTTCCTGGACTTCTATCGCCCGCTCGTCGAGGCCGGAATGGTCTACGTGACGCTGCCGCCACTGTTCGTGGTCAAAAACGGCGACGAGCGGATCTACTGCCAGGACGAATCCGAGCGCGATGCCGCTGTCGCGAAGTTGAAGGACACCTCCAGGAAGCGGGTGGAGGTGCAGCGCAACAAGGGTCTCGGCGAGATGGACGCCGACGACTTCTGGAACACCGTGCTGGATCCTGCGCGGCGCACAGTGATTCGGGTCCACCTCGATGACGACGAGAAGAAGCTGCACCATACGTTGTTCGGCGGACCGCCCGAGGGACGGCGCACGTGGATGGCCGATGTGGCCGCCCGTGTCGACACCTCCGCGCTGGACCTCGACTAGGAGTATCACGTGACCGCCACCCTGGACATTCCAGAGCAGAACGCCGACCTGGTGCTCGACCAGAGTGCCGACGAGTACTGGAACCACTACCAGTTGACGTTCGCTCTCTACAGCGTCAGCGACCGCGCCATCCCGTCGGCGTTCGACGGGCTCAAGCCGGGCCAGCGACGTCTGCTCTACCAGATGCACGACTCGAGGCTGCTGCCCGGCAACAAGCCGCAGAAGTCCTCGAAGGTGTGCTCGGCGGTCACCGGAAACCTGCATCCCCACGGCGGTGCGTCGATGTACGGCGCCGCGGCGCTGATGGCGGCCGAGTTCCAGCGCGTGAAAGTCATTGACGGACAAGGCGCGTTCCCCCGCATTCAGGGCGACATCCCCGCCGCCGACCGCTACACCGAGATGCGGTTGTCGGCGCCCGGTGCGGCGCTGACCGCAGAACTCGACGACCACGCGGTGCCGATGGTGGCGACGTTCGACGGCGAATGGATCGAGCCGACGATGCTGCCCGCCCAGTGGCCGGTGCTGCTGTGCAACGGCGCGGTCGGCATCGCCGAAGGGTGGGCCACGAAGGTGCCCGCGCACAATCCCCGCGAGATCATGGCCGCCTGCCGTGCATTGTTGAAGACACCGAACATGACTGACGACAGGCTGGTCAAACTCATCCCCGGACCTGACTGGGGATGCGGCGCGACCGTCGTCGGCACCGCCGGACTGCGCGAGTACATCACCACCGGCCGGGGCGCGTTCACGGTGCGCGGCACGATCAGCGTGGACGGCAAGAACTGCGTCATCACCGAACTTCCGCCCGGTGTCGCGAGTAACACTGTGCAGGAACGGATCCGGGCCCTGGTCGAGTCGGGCGAGATGTCCGGGGTGGCCGACATGTCGGACCTGACCGATCGCCGTAACGGGCTGCGCATCGTGGTCACCGCCAAGCGCGGCCACAGTGCCGAGGACATTCGCGAACAGCTGCTGGCCCTGACCCCACTGGAGTCGACATTCGCCGCCAGCCTGGTCGCCCTCGACGAGAACCGGGTGCCGCGCTGGTGGTCGGTGCGTGAACTGATATCCGCCTTCCTGCATCTACGTGACTCGGTGGTACTGCACCGCAGCGAGTACCGGCTGGAGAAGGTGACCGCGCGCCGGCACCTGGTCGCCGGCCTGATGACGATCCACCTGGACATCGACGCCGCCGTCGCGGTCATTCGCGGCTCCGACACCGTCGACGAGGCGCGCCAGGGACTTCAGGAGCGGTTCTCGATCGACGCTGTCCAAGCGGATTACGTTCTGGCCCTGCAACTTCGCCGCCTCACCAAGCTCGACGTCATCGAGCTGCGTGCCGAAGCGGAGAAGCTCGATGCCGAGTTCGCGGCGCTGACCGAGCTGGTGTCGGATCCCGACGCCCGCCGCAAGGTCATCGATTCCGAACTCGTCGAGACCGCGAAGCTGTTCAAGGGCCCGGAGTTCGACCGTCGTACCGTCCTCGATGCCGAGGCCACCCCGGTGACCTCGACCGCAGACGACGACAGTCCTCGCGAGCGAAAGATGAATACCGCCTGGCGATTGGACGATCGTGGGGTCTTCTCCGACAGTCACGGGGAGCTGCTCACCTCCGGCCTCGGCTGGGCGGTGTGGACCGACGGGCGGGTGAAATTCACCACCGGCAACGGTCTGCCCTACAAGACCCGCGACATTCCGGTGGCACCGGACATCACCGGGCTGCTGTGCTCGGGCGTGCTCCCGTCGGGCTACCACCTGGCGCTGGTGACCCGGCGAGGAAAGGTGCTGCGGATCGACCCGGCCGCGGTGAATCCGCAGGGCGCCGCGGGCAACGGTGTGGCCGGGATCAAGCTGGCCGGCGACGGCGACCAGGTGATCGCCGCCTTGCCGGTGTCGTGCGGTAACGGCGAAGCCATTCTGTCGACATCGGAAAAGAGTTGGAAGGTAACTGAAGTCGCTGACATCCCGGTGAAGGGCCGAGGCGGAGCCGGCGTCGGTTTCCATCCATTCGTGAAGGGCGAGGACGCCCTGCTGTCGGCGTCGATCTCGGCGACCGGGTACGTGCGGGGCAAGCGAGCGGTGCGTGCGGAGAGTCGCGCGAAGGCGTCGATCAAGGGATCCGGGACCGACGTGACACCGGCGGACTAACCTCGTGTAACGCCAGCGGTTCCGACAGAAATGGACGCAGATGACCTCGGGGATCCCGACCACGACGCACTCACGGCATATCCCCGCGCTTGTCGTATCACTCGTCGCGGTCGCCGCGGTGGCGGCCCTGGGCGGGCTTGCCTCTGCCAGTGCCGCGAGCCAGTACGGACGGCTTGTACAACCCGATTGGGCGCCGCCGCCCAATGTTTTCGGACCGGTGTGGACCGTCTTGTACGCGCTGATGGCGATCGCCGCCTGGCTCGTGTGGCGGGCCGACCCCCGATTCGGTAACCCGGCGATCATCCTGTACGCCGCGCAACTGGTCCTGAATCTGGTCTGGTCACCGTTGTTCTTCGGCCTCGGCTGGCGTGGTGTGGCACTGGTGGACATCGTGCTGCTCGACGTGGTCCTGGCCGCGACCCTTGCGCTGTTCTGGAAAGCCAACCGCACGGCGGCCGCGCTGCTTGTCCCGTACTTCGCGTGGAGCCTCTTCGCAACGGTCCTGAACTCATCGGTGTGGTCGCTGAACAGCTGACCGATCTCGGGATCGAGGCTGGCGAGCTCACCGCCACGATCGGGCGTCGGCTCCCTTACGGTGTCCCGATGACTACTTCGGGTTTCACCCTGCCCGCCGAGGGTGTGCTGATAGCCGACGGCGGCCTCGCGACCGAACTCGACGCCCGCGGCCACGACCTGTCCGACGACCTGTGGTCGGCGCGGTTGCTCGCCGAAGCTCCCGAGGAGATCGTCGCGGTGCACGAGTCGTTCTTCCGCGCCGGCGCTCACTTCGCGACAACCGCCAGCTACCAGGCGTCATTCGAAGGTTTCGCCCACCGCGGGATCGACCGCGCCGCCGCCGAACGGCTACTACGCCTCAGCATCGAACTCGCCCGGACCGCGCGCGACTCGTCAGCTCCCGCCGGATGGGTGGCGGCCTCGGTCGGGCCCTACGGCGCGATGCTCGCCCACGGCGAGGAATACGTCGGCCGCTACGGACTCAGTGTGGCCGAGCTGGCCGCCTGGCACCGGCCACGACTGGAGGTGCTCATCAGCGCCGATCCGGACGTGCTGGCGTTGGAGACGGTTCCCGACAGCGACGAAGCCGAAGCACTCGTGGGGTTGGTCCACGAACTCAAAGTTCCGGCCTGGCTGAGCTACACCATCGCCGGTGACCGGACCCGGGCCGGACAGCCGCTCGAGGAGGCGTTCGCCGTCGCCACCGACGTGCCCGAAATCGTCGCCGTCGGCGTCAACTGCAGCGCACCCGCCGACATCCTGCAAGCCGTGGCCACCGCGCGCCGGGTGACCGGCAAGCCGGTAATCGTCTATCCCAACAGCGGCGAGGTGTGGGACGGCGAGAAGCGCGTGTGGGTCGGATCGCCGGGTTTGGACACCGACCTGGCCACCGAGTGGGTGGAGGCCGGAGCCAGGATCACCGGCGGGTGCTGCCGAGTCCGCCCCGAAAACATCGCCGCGATGGCGGCCGCAATCGGTGACTTTCCCTCAACGTGAGCCGAGGCCGGCGCCATCGACAAACGCCGGGGATTACGGGAGCCGCGTGATCAGCCCCTTGTCGCCGTCCACTCTGACTCGATCACCGGTCTTGAGCACTTGGGTACCCACCAACGTGTTGACCACGCACGGTAGCCCGTACTCCCGCGCTACGACGGCGCCGTGCGACACCGAGCTCCCGATGTCGGTGACCAAGGCCGCGATCACGGTGAAGTACGGTGTCCAGCCGACGTCGGTCACCGGTGCGACGAGGATCTCGCCGCGCTGCACATCGCGCGCATCGTGTATCGACTTGGCCACGCGCACAGTGCCTTCGGCGATTCCCCGGCTGGCCGGCCGCCCCGTGAGTTGATCGTCGGTGAGAGCACCCTGAACCCGCGCGAGGATAGGGGTGGGCCGACCCACCGACACGTCGTCGAATTCCAGTGCCTGTTGAAACGGCAACGCATCGCGGCGCTGCTGCGCGCGGTGCACGAGGTCGGCGATGTCGTCGTCGCCGACGACCAATGGCAACTCGGCCCGATCGAAGAAGAAGACAAGGTCCGCGTCGGGAAGGCGTCCGGAGTCGGCCAGCACCTGGCCCAGGTGGTGGTATCCGAGCTTGAGGCGGTGGGCCATCAGCGCCATCTTGGACTTGGTCTCCTCGCGCCCGCGGGCACCGCCCTGAGCCAAGCGGGCCAGCAGCCGAACTGTCCGCGACCGGGGTGCATCGGCAGATGTGCGCCGTGACTGCTCGCCAACCGAACTCCGGGCAGACTGCACCATGACCTGCATCATCGACCCGAGTCCGTCGGCGTCCTCGGCCCACGCGGGGTCGCGCATGCACAATTCGCGGTATCCCCGGTGGCCATGCCGAATCAGGAACTGCCGCAACGCCGCACCCCCACGGCTGGACCCGCCACACAGGCCGATCACCGCCTCCGACGGCGTCGCGGCCAGGAACTGCTCGGCGGTAGCGTCGTCGGCCGCGATCTTTCCCACCACCGCGTGCAGCTCGTCGACCATCATGGCGCTCTCGACGTCGGCAGCACCGGCCATCAGGCGAGCAGCCTCGGCTTGACCCTCGTGCTCATCGAGACCGTTCTTGACGGCGTTGCGCACCAGGTAGCTCTCCAGAATGTTCGCGCCCACCGCAGCTCGCGATGACGACCGCACGTGAACCAGCGTGACGTAGCAGTACAGTTCGACGCCCGCTTCCAGTTGCTGCAGAACGTGTTTGGCGTCGCGACTGGTGGGAATCGGATACGCGGCGATCTGGTCGCCGAGCCGCCGGATAGCCGGACCGGCGGACAACGCATGCGAGCTGAGCCGGATCGTGTTGATCAGTTTGGGGATGAACGGCTTTGGCGGTTTGGGCTCGAGTTCGTCGACCACCCGCCCGCAGATCGACATGGAGAACTGCTCCAGCGAGTTCCCGAGGATGCCCGAACTCAGTGCCGTGCCTTCGGTCATGTTCAAGAACATGTGCCCGTAGAAGTAGCCGACTTGAAGCCAGGGCGTGGCGTAGCTGTCCTGTGCCCGCGCCACCACCTGCGTGGTCTGCATGGCGTAGTCGATCGCGTATCCCGATACCGACGCGGTGAGCGGACAGAAGGCCCCTGGCATCATCTCGCCGATGTTGCATCGGGTGTAGACGTGGGACGGGCCGGCCAGCGGGGTGTCCATTTCGTTGAGGTCCCCGGGCAGGGTGGTGATCGGCCGAGCCTGCAACCATCTGAGCTGCCCGGTGGTGTCGATCGCCCATTCCAGGTCCATCGGCCGGCCCCAGTGCCGGGATGCCCGCAGCGCACCGGCGCGGATCTGCGCGACCTCGTCGTCGGACAGGACGGGGTTCTCCCCGACGTCGCGGACGGCCTGGGTGCCATCCGAGGTCAGCACGAGGTGGTCGGAGACGGCAGATCCATCGACGAGTGCTTCACCCAGTCCGGCGATAGCGTCAATGACCATCAGATCCCGGCGGCCGGTCGTCGGGTCCGCGGTGAATACCACTCCGGCAGAACGTGCATCGACCATCTGCTGGACCACAACGTGCATGGTCACCGCGCCGGTGGCGGCATCGTGGCCGCTATAGGAGGACGCTCGTTCGGAGCCGACCGAGGCGGCACATGTGCGGACGGCCGCGGCGAACGCATCCAGCGAATCGACCCCGAGGACGGTGTCGTACTGTCCGGCGAACGACTGCTCGGCGCCGTCCTCTCCGGTGGCCGAGGACCTGACGGCGACCGGGCAGGCGCCCGTCGCCTGCATCTGGGCGAAGCGGTCCGTCACCGGGTCCGGGAGGGGCAGCAGGGAGGCATTGGCGATGACGAAACCCGTTGGGACGGAAAGCCCGATCCGGGTGAGCTCGGCCAGACCCAGGGCTTTGCCGCCGAACCGGTCGTCGATGATGTCCGCGAACTCGATCGTGGTGGTGTGCATAGTGTCAGCCCAACGCGTCGATGATCTCGGCAAGCGCCCCGGCATCGATGGGTCCGGGTTGATACAGGCAGATCCGGTCCGAAACACCGACGACACGATCGCGGATGTGTGCGGCCACCTCGGCCGGAGTTCCGCATGCGGCAATCGTGTGCAGCATCTCGTCGTCGATCAAGGTCGCCATCTCCTGCCATCGGCCTTGCTTGGACATGGCGTTGAGTTCCGGCTGCAGATCGCCCCAGCCGTGCGCCTCCAGCACCGGGCGGTACGCCGGGGTGGATCCGTAGAACGACAGCAGCATCCGCGTCGACGTGTGATCCTCGCCCACCGAAACGATGATCTCGGGTACCACCGCGAAGTCGGCGGCGTCGCGGCCGGCAGCGGCCAACCCGGCACGGACGGCCGGCATGGTCTTCTCGTGCAGGAACCGCTTGGACCCGAACGGCATCACCAGCAGACCGTCGGCCACTTCGGCCGTCGCGCGGGTCATCTGCGGGCCGAGCGCGCCGAGGTAGATCGGCGGCGGCCCAAAGGGATTGGGGCCCGGGTTGAACGTCGGCGTCATCAGGGTGTGCCGGTAGAAGTCACCGCGGAAGTCGAGGCGCTCACCGGTGTTCCACGCGGCGAAGATCGCCCGCAGTGCACCGACCATCTCCTTGATCCGCGCCACCGGTCGATCGAACTGGGCGCCGTAGCGTTTCTCGATCTGCGCGCGGATCTGGGTGCCGAGGCCGAGGATGAACCGGCCCTCCGAAATCTCCTGCAGGTCATTTGCCTCATGTGCGAGCTGAATCGGGTTGCGGGGGAACGCAATCGCGACGTTCGTCATCAGGTCCAGGCCCTTGACCGTCGATGCCAGCACCAGGGGTGTGAAGACCTCCCGCGGCCCCTCGAAGGTGAACACCCCGGACGCTCCGGCTTCGCGGAGCACGGCCGCGCGCTCCACCGCATCAGTGGGGCCGAACAGGGCTGTCATGACCTTCACGGCGTAACCGCTTCCTGAACATCGGTCCAGTCGTGCAGGCCCGACGGGTGGTGCGGGCCGATGACGGCGTGCTCGAACAGACCCGCGCCCTGGTGTGTGCTGCCGTCGGGTTCGGTGCAGACCGCCCGGCCCACATGGTCGATCAGACTGAACGGGGCCCGGGCGAGAACCTCGGGGTCGGTCATGTCGTAGGAGACGCGCTCGGCGGACGGCCCGCCCTTCCACGCGCCATGCGCCCAGGTGGAGTCCCCGCCGTAGCCGGACCCAAATGCGATGGGCGCGAACAGCTTCGACTCGACATCGAGCTGCAACCGGCTTCCGTCGCGGGTCATCATCTCGATGTGTGCGCCGTGCGGGATTCGAGTGCCGGGCGTGTAGTGGATCGTCGCGCGCACGCCGTCGAGCTGTTCGACCCTGCCGTCGGGCCAGCGCCGGCTGCAGTCGTAGAGACTGCGGTGGCCGTCCGGGTCCTCCTGGATGATCAGGAAGATCTGGTAGTCGGCGAAGGCCAGCGGCAGGTACAGCCACCACATGCCGCCGAATGCGGTGTCCGGTCGGCCGGCGGGTTCGGGCTCGCCGATGGGCCGGATTCCCCAGGACCGGTCGCGGCTGCCCACCGAGGTCGTCGCGTCGACACTGAGCCGTTCACCGTCGATGTAGATCCATCCCTCCCAGCTGCCCAGTTGGGCAAACCGGCACGCGTGCAACGTCACTCGTCGCTCCGAGTGCATCTGATGCGGATGCTCCAGCGCCGCGGGGAACAACCCGCGCCATCTGAGGTCAGCCGAGACGCCCTCGGTTTCGGCGACCGTGAGGTGCAGTTCCTGCAGGGGCTCGACGACGTCGAGCCGGTACCCGTTGACGTTCTGGTGGAGACGATCATCGTCGATCGCGTCACTGAACCGGACGGCGGTCTGAGTGTCTCCGCGGCGGATCAGGAAGTAGGCGTCCTTGACGCCAAGTCGGGGGTAGTAGCCGATCCCTGTCAGCGCCATGAAGCGGCCGTCGCGGTCGAGCACGTTGAAGTAGGAGCGGTCGTAGAAGTTGCGGTCCGAGGTCGCTGGAGCACTCATCGGCACCGGCGCCTGGTGGATCGGGTATTCGTCGAGCGGGCTCAGGATCAACGGGCTCTCCCTAATAACGATACGATGCGAGCTATATTGGAAATGATGAGAACAGATCCGCCCGACGATGACAAGGGACCCTCCCGGTCGCCGGGGCGGCCTCGTGACGAGAAGATCGACGCGGCGATCATCCGGGCGACTCGCGACCTACTTCTCGAGACGGGTTATCCGGCTCTGTCGCTGTCGGCCATCGCCGCTCGGGCCGGGACCACCACCGCCGCCATCTACCGGCGCTGGTCCGGTAAGGCGCAGCTGGTTCACGAAGCGATATTGCCCGCCGAGATCATGGCGATGCCCAGCGCCTCCGGTGACGTCGTGGAGGACATCCGAGCGCTGGTGGAGGCGACGCGCACGATGTTCGACCGGCCCGAGGTCCGGATCGCCCTACCGGCGCTGATCGCCGATACGGTTGCCGACCCGGAAGTTCACAGCAAGATGATCTCGCGGTTCGCCAGCAGTCTCACCAGTTTCCAAACCCGAATCGACCAGCAGTACAGTCCATCGCCCGGTGACGGTGACCTACCGCTGCTCGCCGAGGTCGTGGTGGGCAGTGCGATCTTCCGCATCATCATTCGCCACGACGCCCCGCTGGACGCGGCCTGGGTCGACGACGTGACCAACTTGATCAGCTCGGGCTGGCCCTCGGTTGCCGACGGCTCGAGCACCGCGGACTAACGGTCCGTTCGCTCGCCGATGAACTCCACCCCGGCGGTGATCGCCGGGCGGTGGCGCAGGACTCGGTAATGGGCCAGCCGGCCGAGTCCTTTTGTGGTCAGTAGTCGCGCACCGTCCCAGGACGCGGCCAGTCGCTCGGTGGCGACATACGGGCTGTCCGGGTCGTCGGGATCGTGGATGAGAAGCAGCGGAGGGTAGTTGGCTCGTCGACCGACCCGGGTCATATTGGTCTCATGCAGGGGCATGGCGATGCGTTGTTCCAGACGACGGTGTAGTCCCGCGCGGATGCGGCGACCGAAGCCATGGCGTGCGGCAAACAGATCGAGATAGAGCGGGAAATCGGCCATCGGCGCGAAGAAGACCAGACGTCCTACCGGTGCGCCCTGCGCCGCCGCCAATGCGGTGGCGTTCGCGCCCAATGAGTGAGCCACCACCGCGTGCGCCGGCCCATGGGTCTCGATCATGGCCGCGATCGCGTCGGCACACTCGGTGGCTGTGGTCCGTCCGGGAGCGAGCTCACCGGGATCTGATTCGTTGTGGCTGGGCAGGTCGAACGCAACGACCCGGTGTCCGGCTTCCACCAGCGGTTTGACGAACATGGCCAGGTGCGGGCGCTGCCCGCCCCACCCGTGCACCAGATAGATCGGCGGCCCCTCGCCCCATTCCTCACCGGCGACTCGATGCCCATCCCAAAACGCTTCCACCGGCCTGCCGGGGGGCACACCCGGCGGCATGCGCATAGCCGACTCGAGAACCGGTGGGGTGCACCACAACTCGACTGCCCACCGTGATCCAAGCCACGGCGCGAACCGCTCGAGCAGCCCAAACCGTCGGCGCACCCGGTCCTCGACCGGGGGAAGAATTCCAGACCCTTCCACATCGAGCGGGGGGACCTCGCCGATCTGCCCCTGCCCCGACGCGGGTTGAGGTGCTCCGTCGGTCATGAAACCCGATGGTAGTACTAGCCGGTGAAACCCTTCCCCGCTGTCGAGCGGTCGTGGTGGCTGTAGGTCAGCGGGATGTGCTTGCCGCGGGCGATCTTGTTGAGCATGGCAATCCGCTCACGCGCGGCGGCCCCACTCTTCTTCCTGCTCTCCCGGATGGGGTTGGAGAACGGCAGCCGATCGGCGACCCTGGCGATGCCGACGTTGAGCCTGGTGAGGTTCGTGAAGATTCGCACGCGCCGTTCGAAGTTGTAGCCGAGCGGTTCGAAGAGCGTGCCCGCCACCATCGCCTCGATCTGCTTGTACCCGAACACGACTCCCGCAGGCGCCAGGGCGACGCTGGCCGTGATCTGGTTGACGTGCCGGGCCACCACTTTCTTGACCACGCCGGGAAGCGCGTCCGTCAGGGTCGTCAAGTGCACCGGACCCGCGATGGCATCGACAAGTTGAGCGCGCCACGGAGACGGGTTGCCGCCGCGGGCCAGAACGTAATTCAACGATTTGATCAGCTCGATGCCGTTCGGGGAGTGCAGCGCCTCGGGAGCGCCCCACAACCGCCCGGAGAAGGACGAGTATTCGGCGAGATCCTCGAGCTGTTGTTTGGTGAGCTTGCGGCCGAACGCGTGGTCGACGAGACGGCCGAGCAGCATGCCGCTGCCGAACCCGAGCAAGGATGTGACGGGGATCGGTTCACCGAACTTGAGGTAGACATCGTCACCCCACTTCTGCCGTAGTCCTTTACTGGCCAGGGCGTGCATCAACCGCACCCGCACCACATCCTGGAACGCATCCGATTGCCGATCGAAGATGTCGGGCAGCGTGAACTCGGCGAAAACCTTTGCGGTCTCGATGAATCGGCGCGGGCCGTCGTCGGCGAATCGGCCCGTGGCTCCGGTGGCCGCGGAAATGTCGCCCGTCATCGCGGTCTCGTAGAACGCCCACCCGCGGATGATCGTGGTGGCGGCGAATGTGGCCGACATCGCGAGCATCCGGCCGCGTTCGGCTGCGACGAGATCGAACTGGGAAGGCAGTTGATCCAGGTGCTCGAAGAGGTCGACGAACTCCTGCGGCGGGTCCTCGAGGGTGTCGATGCCCTGGGTCAGGGCTTGTTCGAAGAGCGCCCGACCCTGCTCATAGCCGAGGCGCTCGAAGGCCTCGACCACGCCGATCATGAGTTCGTCGCGTTGCCAGAAATAGTCGTCCCGCAGGCGCGTGAGATCGCTGGGTTGGACCTCTCTGTCGATGTCGATCCATTCGCCGAAGATGAATTCGCGCATGAATCGCCACTGGTCAGCGAAATGGTCGCGGCCGGGCGGGATGGGACGCAACGGCCGGTCGGGATGATCACGCCGATTGAAGTCCACGTCGGAGAGGAGGATCTCCGGACGCTCACCAGTCACCGTCATGAGGCGACGTTATCGCGGGCACGACTTTCTGGCAACGCCCGTTGTCAGTTGGCGCGGATTGGCAGGGATGGGAGCTCATCGTTGGTTTCCAGCGGACGCATGAGTGCCGGCAGCACAAGATGACGGCGCATTCGCCAGTTCGAATGACGAAACAGACTCGCCATCGCCGCGACGGTGCCGCCGATGTCGTCGCGGCCGGTGAGGTAAGCCCAGCGGTGCGCATCCGGCAACGAGAAGAACTGCTCGAAGAAGCCGGGGACTTCACCGGCCGGCATTCGCAATAACGCCTCCAGGCCGATGCGACGAACCCGGTGAATCACCTTCGCGGCGGTGGGCCAGACCGTCTCCTGCGCTGCCGCGAGCGCTCGATCTGGATCCGCGGGCAGATGCTCGGCAAGTGCGCCGGCCACCCGCGGCGCCAGCTGAAGCGCGGCTGCGACACTGAATCCGGTTGCCGGGTGTATCAGCGGTGCGGCCGCGCCGAACCCGAGCACGCCTCGTCCCGAATGCCGGACCTGGTCGACCGGGAATGAAACCTTTTCCGTGCGTGCGTCTTTCGGCGTTGTGATGCCGTGGTGTGCGAGCCGGGCGTCGAGACGACGGCGCAGGGTCGCCAATGGCAGTCCGGGTCGGCGGGCAAGTGAGGTCTCTTCCACGAGCACCGCGCCGCCGCCCAGCGGAACAACGTACAGGAACGTCGGCCAGCCTGACTCGCCGTGATCGGCACGCCAGTCCATGAACAACGCTTCGCCGGGGGCGATCAGCGGTGCCACCGACGTTTCGTCGAGGATCACGCCGTACGCCGTTTGCTCGGCGGATACGCGGCGCGGCCAGTTGGGGTCCAGCGGGCGCGAGCGGCCGGTGGCATCAACGACGACCGAAGCGCGCAGGGTCGAGCCGTCGGCCAGCGCCACCGCACCGCGCGCCGGCGATCCGACAGCCCGCCCGGTGTAGACGGTCACGCCCACACTTTGGTCGGCGAGGTGGGCGCGCAGAGCGTCGACGTCGAGCACCACATATTCCCAACCCAGACGGTGTTCGGTGAGCGCGATGGCGCGGCCCGCGGCTCGCGCGGCGACCGCGGAGACCGGCAGGTCGGCGGGCAGTTCGGGGCTCCACATGCCGTAGGTCGCCACCCACCGCCGCTCCGGATTCGGATCGAGGAGGCCGACCGTCATTCCGCGTTGACAGCACGCCGCAGCCAACGCCATACCGGCCGGCCCCGCCCCGATTACCAAGACGTCCACGCGCTCTATCGTGCCCTCTTGGGCAAGAACCCCTCGTGCACGCTTCGGCACGGGGTGTGCGGCGCGGCTACAGTTGAGAAGCACCATGGCCGTGAAGCGCAGTATCTTCCGATGGACGGTTGTCCTGACTGTTCTGCTGATGAGCGGCGCCCTCGGATCTGCGACCGCCATGGCCGCTGAACTCGGCGACTATCGCTGGGAACGTCGCCCTCTGCTGGTGTTCGCGCCCGCGCACAGCGACCCGCGCCTCGCGGAGACGTTGCGCCGGATCGAGGCCACTCGCTGTGACTTCGCCGCCCGCGACATGGTGCTCGGGCAGGTCTTGGGCACCGGCGGCAGCACGCTCGATGATCACCCCGTCGACGCCGAGCAGTCACGGCAGTTACGAGCACAGTTCGCGGTTGATACGAACGCCTTCAAAGTGGTGCTGATCGGCAAAGACGGCGGCGAGAAGATGCGCGTCACCGACGTCCCGGACCTTCAGCAGATCTACGCCGTGATCGACGGTATGCCGATGCGCGGCAACGAGATTCGCACCAACCCGGGGCGGTGTTGATGATTCGGCACGGCCTGGTCGGCGCCATGGCAACACTGTCGACACTTCTGCTGGTGTCCTGCGGAAGCATCGAGGGATCCGCACACGCCGGACCTGAGGTTCCGCTGGTCTCCCTCGACGCCGGTTGGACCACGGTCAATGACCCCGTCATGGGCGGTCGGTCCACATCGCAGGTCGCATACGCCGATGGTGGCCTTGTGTTTTCGGGAACCATCTCTCTGGAGAACAACGGCGGTTTCGCCTCGGCCCGCAGTCCGGAAGACCCCGATATCGGGCGGCGAGCCACCGGCGCCATGTCTATCCGCGTAAGTGCCATCGGCGACGGTAAGACCTACGTGTTGAGAGTGGGCGCCGCGGGACAGCCGTGGTCCTACATCCAGCGTTTCCCCACTGAAGCCGGCGTCCAACGAACCTACGAACTTCCCGTGGGAGCTTTCCAGGCGGTGGGAATGCGCCTAGATCCGGCGCCGCAAGCCCCTGCGACTCTGGACCCGTCGAGCATCAGTCAGGTGTCGGTCTACATCCTCGACAAACAGCAGGGCCCATTCGCCATCACCATCACGGGGATCGGCGCGGCGTCGTAACAGCGTCGGTTGAACTCAGGAAACCGTGACGTGGACGTGGTTGAAGTGGTTGGCCACCCGCCACATCGTGTAGGACACCCCGAAGCGTTCAGCCTGGCTTTGCACGTCGGCGTTGATCGCATCGCCGAGCGCCATGTCGGAGCCGATCATGATGTCGATGGCATGGCCGCTCGGATGATCGGGAATCGGGTCCGGGCGGATGCCACCGATGGACTGCACGCCCGGGAAGGTCGCGATGATGTACGCCGCAAGGGTTCGGGCGTTGGGGGTCAGCCCATTCATCCCGACTGTGGGGATCGCGCCGCCGGGTCCTAGCAATGCTTGCTGAGCGGCCGGCAACGCGTAGTAGGTCGCCCGCACCAATCTGACCTGGCCCTCGACTTCCGACTGCTTGGTCTCCAGATCAGCTCGCACCGTCGCGGCGGCGTCGGCGGCCGCTTTGGCGGTGGCCGCGGATTCGGCGGAAGCTGCCGCGGCAACGGCGGCCTGTCGCTGGGCGTCGCGGAACTTCTGTAGCTGCCCCGTCATCTGGTCCGTGATCGTCCGCTGGAAGGCCAGTTGGTCGATCAGGCGCTGGGGCGACGCGGCAACGAAGAACGCCGTCACGCTGTCGGTACTCCCGCCGGCGTAGATCGCGGCCGCTGCTCTGTCGACGGTCCCCTGGTAATCAGCCAGCTGCGCCTGGGTGGATTCGAGCACAGCCACATCGTCGGTGTGCTTCTGCTCCGCGGCGCTCTGCAGCTGCAGCTTCTTCTCGAGGTCCAGCTGGACGGACTGCGCGGTTTCGATCAACTGCTGCGCCTGTTTGGTCAGCTCGTTCAGCTTGGCCAGCTCGTCTGATGCCGGCTCGGCGAACGCGGACCCGGCCGACACCACGCACAGGGCAGTGACGATCGCCATCGCTCCCGCTGCCCTGCTCGGACCTGTTTTCGGTGCGAAAGGCCGGTGAAACTTCACGACTGCGCATCCTTTAACTGCCGGGCGACGTCGTCTCCGTCGAATTGCAGACCCCTGTAGCTCAGGTCTCGGAAAGGTTACGAAACGGTGCGGAGGTTGTCCAACCGTGCCATTTACCGGACCACCAGCACCGGGCACTCGGCGTGATGGATCAGGTTCTGACCCACTGAGCCGAGGATCGAGTCGGCCAGCCGCCCGCGGCCGTGACTGCCCACGACCACCAGCTGAGCCTCCCGCGACAGATCGGTGAGACCTTTCGCGGGGCTGATGTCCTGAAAAACCTTGACGACGTGGGCGTTGGGATACTTCCGGGCCAGCGGTTGCACCAGCTCGTCCATCCGACGGCGCTGCTGGGTCTCCAGCACATCCAGCAACTGCCAGTCCATGTTCCCCTCACCGCCGAGGTCGCCCATTCCGACCGCCGCGTCGATCTCCCACATGTGCACCACCGTCAGCTGCGCATGCAATAGCCGGGCGATGTCGAAAGCTTCCGCGAGCGCCCGGCTGGATGACTCCGAGTCGTCGATACCGACCACGACCGGCAATGGTTTTCCGGTCCGCTTGGCGACGGGGGCTCGCCAGACCACGACCGGACACTGCGCCCGATGAACGGTCCGCACGGCGTGGCCACCCAGCGCCCGGTGGTCCGCCGCGCCGGTGCCCACCACCAGCAGCCTGGCCTCTTGCGAGGCGTCTGCCAGGGCCGTCGCGACCGCGGACTTGACCGTCGCCGTGCTGATCACGAGATCGGGGTGCGCCGACCGGACGTCCGCTTCTGCCGCCCTGAGCACCTCGTCGCCGGTGGACTCGGGTCCGGTGGGTGCTTCAGCGCCGGCGAAATGCCATTCGAACCGCGGAACCGCGTGCAGCAACGTCAGCGGGAGGGCATGAGCGGTGGCGAACTCCGCGGCCCACCGGGCCGCACCGAGTGAGGCGTCCGACCCATCGATGCCGACAACGACGGACTGTTCTTGGGCAGCGGAGGTCACGCTCCGAGACTAGGGGACCCGCTCGGACGGAAAGGACGTTCCCAGGCGGGAGCTACCCGACCCAGCAGGGAGCGTCGCCGGGGGTGTAGTACGGCAGCCCGTTGGGAGAGATACAGGGCTGTTCGCCGGGGAATGCGGGAACCAGCGAGAACGCATAGGTCTCCGGCAAGCCGTACCGAACCCAATCCCCCGCCACAGCCGCGTCCACGGCGTCGCCCGCGATACCCGGCGTGCACCCGCCGACGGTCACGTGCCGGCCGCCGATGTCGCCGCACACGTCGGCCTGGGCCATCGGGGAGATCGCCGCGGGGATGGCCGACAATGCGGCCGCGCTGAGCAGGACACCAGCAATTTTCTTTACCATGCCGTCAGTATCGCTGCCGGATATGCATTTCGTTACCGCGCTCGACGAGATTGGTGTTGCTGTGGTCCTGGCAGCTGCACGACGGCGCGTAAATTTGGTGTGCGGCGTACAGATTTACCCTCGAGCGCTGAGCGTGAGGAGAGCGTGTGGCCAGATCGAACGGTTTCGAATTGGTCGACGTTCACGCCCACTTCCTCACCGACGAGTACGTCAGCGCCGCGGTCGCTGCGGGGATCGAGCATCCTGACGGTATGCCCATGTGGCCGTCGTGGAGTATCGAAGCACAGTTGAAACTGATGCAGGACAATCGGATTCGCCACGCGGTCCTGTCTTTGTCCTCGCCAGGGGTGTCCTTCGCCGACTCATCGCAGGCGGCCGTACTGGCCCGGCACGTCAATGACTTCGCCGTCACTGCGGTAGCTGCCCACCCGGAGCGCTTCTCCTACTTCGCTTCCCTTCCGCTACCCGACGTCGACGCGGCGGTCGTCGAAGCACAGCGCGCGATCGACCGTCACGCAGCGGCCGGCGTGGTTGTCCTGAGCAACCACCGCGGACAGTACCTCGGTGATGCAGCTCTCGATCCGCTGTGGGACTGTCTGAACACGCGGCAGTCCATTGTGTTCGTCCATCCGACATCACCACCGCATGCCGAGGCCGTGGCGCTCGGTCGCCCCCGGCCGGTCATCGAGTTCATGTTCGAAACCACCCGCACCATAACCGATTTGATCTTCGCGAACGTTGTCGGCCGTTACCCCGGCATCAAGTTCTTGATCCCGCATTGCGGCGCCGCCCTACCTCTGCTGGCAGCACGCGTCGAGCAGTTCCGCAGCCTGTGGCCGATGCCCGACGGCAGTCCGCCCGGACCCCTGACCACCGAAACCCAGTTGCGCCGCTTCTGGTTCGACCTCGCCGGCTATCCGATGCCCACCCAGGCGACGATCTTGGCGGATGTGGTCGGCACCGAACGCATCCTCTACGGCAGCGACTTCTGCTGGACGCCCGAGTTCGGCGTTGGCAAGCAGGTCGCCGCACTGGACGCAGACCGGAGCATTGACTGGCGCCGGGTCACGTCCGAGAACGCGCAGCGAGTTCTCGGCTAGCTTTTCCACTGCCGGGCAAGGTGATTCACGAAGTCGCCCCTATCGCGCTCCCCCACTCAGTGACCATGTGGAGTGTGATTGCCCGTGCCGATGACAAATCAGCCGGGACTGCGGGTGCCGCACAGGTAGCCTGCACGGATGGCATCGACGCCCCTGCCCGTGGTGCTGGCCACGCTCGCGTTACGACGCACGCTCAAGCGACTCGCCGACAAAATGGTGCCACCGCAGTTCGCGATGCTCGACGTCGGCGAGGGCGTCGCCGGCGTCCAGATCGCCGCGAGTATCGCCGAACTCGGGATCGCCGATGTACTGGCTGATGGTCCGCTGACCGCGCCGCAGATCGCCGCGCGGATCGGCTCCGACGTAGAGACCACCCATCGCCTGCTGCGAGGCGCGACCGCATGCGGTCTGTGCACCCTCGACCGGCGGACCGGGGCGGCGAAGATGACTGCGATGGGCGACGTGCTCCGCAGCGACCACCCGTCGTCGCTGCGAGCCTGGATGCGCTACAAGGGAATGCGCTCGACCGTCGAGGCGTGGGGTGGGCTCGCCGAGAGTGTGCGCAGCGGCCGCAGCGCGTTCGAGATCGTGCACGGCATGTCGGTATGGGACTGGTACGCCGCTCATCCCGATGAGCAACAGCTCTTCGCCGCGACGATGCGGCAGGCCACGAGCATCATCGCCCGCGGGATCGCGCGGGTGTATCCGTGGCCCGACGGTGCGGTGGTGTGTGATGTTGCCGGCGGGATCGGCACACTGTTGTCGGTGGTCGTCACCGAATCGCAGGCGAATCTGCGCGGGGTGCTGGTCGACAGCGCCGGGATGATCGCCGAAGCGGAGCGCTTTCTCACCGAACGCGGAGTCGCCGACCGCATCGACCGTGTCGAGGGAGATATCTTCCGGTCCATTGACGCCACCGCCGACGTCTACCTTCTCAAAGACGTGCTCCACGACTGGGATGACGAACGCTGCGCGACGATCCTCGCCGCGGTGGCAGCCAGCATGCCCGCGGGCACGAAGTTGCTGGTGGTCGAGTATCTGCAGCCGCGCAATCGCCCGAATCCGTTCTCACCGCTGCTGGACCTGCACACGCTGACGCAACGCGACGGCGGCCGCTTGCGCTCACGGGCCGAACTCGACGACCTGCTGGTTGGCGCCGGTCTGCAGCCCACCGGTCGGTCGTTCTCCGTTGTGCCGCACGACATCATCGAGGCCGCCAAGATCGCGTGACCTACCGCCCGTGCGTGTATGGCGGCGGTCGATGAGTCAGCCGCGCGGGGTGGTGGTGATGTGTACGTGGTCGAAGTGTCCGTACCCCGTGGCTTGAGGCCCGGCCGGCGTGGAGTAAACCCCCCGCCAGATCACGTCCTGCAGTCCGAATCGCGCGGCGTTAGCCAGCGCGAACGCGCGGATCTGGTCGCCCAGGGCGATGCCTTCGGGACTCCCAGGATTGGGGATCATGATGTCGATCGCCAGACCGCGCGGATGCCACGGCTTCGAATCCGGCCGTACCCCGTCGATGGTGGAGATCTGAGGGAATTCTGCGCTGATCGTTCGGGCGGCCAAGATCGTATTTGGTTGTAAGCCAACCTCATTGGCGACGCCGACGGGCAACGCCGCGGGGTCGTCCGGGATTGCGGCCGCGGGTGGTGGAGCCAGGTCGCCGGCAGGCAGCTCGGGCATTGCGACGATCGCCGGGTCCTGCGGGGGCGCTATGCCCACCGGCGATGGCGGCGGCGCGGCGTTCTCGACCACCGCTTGCTGCTGGGGAGTCAAGGCCGCGTACTGGGCTTCCGCGGCGGCGATCTGGCGCAGCAGTTCCTGCCACGTGGCTTGCAGGTCCGCGCGGATCGCGGCAGCACGCTCGGCCGCCGAGCGTGCGTCCGCGACTGATTGCTCTGAGGCGCGGGCGACAGCTGCGGCACGCTCGCGCGCGTCTCGATATCCCCTCATCTGATCGGCCGTCGTGGCGGCCACCAGATGCTGCAGCGACAACTCGTCGATGAGACGTTGCGGCGACGACGTACTGAGAACCGCCGCCATCTGGCTTTCGCCGCCGCCCATGTAGGTCATCGCCGCGAGGCGGTCGACCGCGGCTTGATAGGGCGCCAGTTGATTGTTCGCGGCCTCCAACGCGGCCAGGTCGGCGCGTTGGCGGTCCTCCGCCGCGGCCTGCTGGGCCTGCGCGGCGTCAGCGTCGCGCTGAGCGGCGGTGACGGCTTCGCGGCTGCGCACCGCCTGTTGAGACAACTTGTTCAGCGTGCTCAACGCGTCGTCGGCTGGCTCCGCATGCACAACAGCCAGCGACGCGGCCATCACAAGCAACACAGACCCGGCACCGCACACCGTCCGGCGAAGGCAGTGGCGAATCCCGGTCATGCGGATTGTCACGATCCTTCGGTCATGGAGCGGTCCCGGCTGTCGATGTCCCGGCAAAGGCTACGAACTGTGCTGAACGTTGTCTAGCCGAGCAGCGATGAGGCTCGGCGCCATTGCGACGTTGGCGGACTAAGCGTGGTCCGAGGTGGAATTTCCGTAGTCCCACGACACGGTACGAACGGGTGTCACGCGGATGTAGGCGGCGCCGGGTCTCGGTGCGGTGGGCCATTCGGACTCTGGCACGCCCCTCCCCCGGGCGCCTTCCCTCGCGAGCTCCACCGCTTCCCCTGGTTCGCGAACGATGCGGGCGTGGCCTTGGAGCATCACGCCGCGAATGTCTGCCATCGTGGAGCCGTCTTCGAGCAAGATGCTCACGTTCGGGTTACTTTCGATGTTGGCCACTTTGCGTGTGCCATCTCGCACGCCCAAGATGATGTCGCGGCCCAGGCGGAAGTACCCGAGAGGTACGGAGTGCGGGAAGCCATCCTTCTCAATGGTGGTCAGTATCGCCCAGCCCGGGCGGCTATCCAGATACGCCTCAACTTCTTCGTCACTGAGTTTGCGTGGCATCAGCACAGGCTAAGCGCCGGCAGATTCCTCGACTCGACTGCCCACGACACACACGCGCGGTCAGTACGCCTCCACGTCCACCTCGAACAGCGACACGGGTCCGATGATCACGCCGTTCTCTTCGACGTAGCGGTCCCACAGCTCGATCAAGTCGGCCAGCTTGTCGGGCCGGGAGGCGGCCTGATCATGCACCTCGCCGGGATCACTCGAGAGGTCATAGAGCTGCCAGGTGCCTGAGCCGTAGGGCACAGGCAGATGAAGCGCCTTCCAATCGCCCTGGCGAATCGCGCGGCGGCCGAACAACTCCCACCCCGTGCCGGTGTCGGCATCGTGCACCACCTCTGCCTGTCCCGACAGGTAGGGCACCATCGATCGGCCTCGCATCGGCTCCACCTCCCTGCCCTGGTACTCGGTGCCGGGATGCGCGGCGTCGGCGAGCTCCAGCACGGTCGGTGCAATGTCCATCACGGTGGTGAACGCCGTGCCGATCTCTCCCTGCCGAGCGAAGCCCGGCCACGCGACGAAGCCCACCACCCGGATACCTCCCTCGGTGGTGAAGGCCTTGTGCAGCCGCGACGGCGCGGTGGCGGCCTGCGCCCAGCGCGGGCCGTACCAGGCCCACGAGGTGGGGGCACCGAGGTTGTCCACGCTGTTGTCACAGTGCTTCGCGACGAACGCTTCGATTTCGGGGCCGCGTAGCGGCATGGCCTCGACGATCGTCCCCTCCGCGCCGTTGTCCGACAGAAAGATCACGACCGTGTTGTCCAACTCGCCGGTGCCGTCGAGATAGTCGATCACCCGGCCGATGTTCCAGTCCATCCGGTCCACCATGGCGGCATAGACCTCCATGTTGCGGGCGGAGACGGCACGCTCCTCGTCGGTCATGTCCGCCCATTCCGGGGCGCCGTCGGCGACCACCGGGTGGGGCTCGACGTCGGGTGGGCACAGGCCCAGCCGGGTGAGCGCGGCCAGCCGCTCCTCGCGCAGTGCGTCCGGTCCGGCGTCATAGCGGCCGTGGTAGTTGGCGATGGTTTCCTGCGGCGCGTGCAGCGGCCAGTGCGGCGCCTGGAAGGGCAGGTAGGCGAAGAAGGGCTGGTCTTCACCGTCTTGGGGACGTTCGTGGAGGTAGCGCAGCAGCGTGTCGGTGTACGCATCCGACGAGTAGAAGTCCTCGCCTACGGTGACGAACTGATCGTCTTCGGTGAACATCGTCGGCACCGGAGAGAGCCCGCCACCCCCGCGGGTGCCGTAGTGGCTGGCACCGGCCGGCAACAGGGCGAATGAGCGGTCGAATCCCCTTGCCCACGGCGACCTGTCGATCGTGTCGCCCAGATGCCACTTGCCCGACATGAGCGTCAGGTAACCGGCGTCGCGGAGCAGTTCGGGCAGCGCCACGACCCGGTCGTTCAGATACCCCTCGTAGCCGGGGGCCCCGCGGAATTCGGGGGCGGCCATCTCGAGCATCGTGCCGATTCCGGCGACGTGGTGATCGGTTCCGGTCAGCAGCATCGCCCGCGTCGGCGAACAGGCCGGAGCGGAATGGAAATCGGTGAGCCTGATGCCCGTGTGGGCCAATCGATCCAGGTTCGGAGTATTGATTTCGCCGCCGAAAGCGCCGATGTCGGAAAATCCGAGGTCGTCGGCCACGATGACCAGGAAGTTGGGACGAGTCACGCTGACCCATCCTGTCACGGCCCACCACTGGACCCGCCGACAATTGGCTTTTCACCAGCGCGCCGTGCTGCCTGTGGGGTTAGCGCGCCGAGGTCTCTCGCGAACGGCGTCGCTTGGTTGGCGGCCCGGGAAATCTGCGAGGTCTAGCGTGGGCGGAATGGGTTTGTTCAGTCATGAGGAGTCCCCGGATCCGGCCGACGGCGTCGGTGGTGGGCTTGTTGAGCGAGCTCGGCGGGCTGAGGTGGACGAGTACGGGGTGGATGAACCTGTGGTCGTGGGTCCGGGGTTGCCGCCTGAGGATGGTTCGTGCGGTCAGTTCGCTGTGCAGTTTCACGTGTCGACGTCAATGCTGCTCGGGCTGAAACGTATTGCGGATATGCGTGGGGTGAGCGTGCCGGAGGTATGCCGGCAGGTGGTCGGCGTGTTTGTTGCCCAGCAAGAGGGCGAGCTCGGCGCGTTGCTTGCCGCCGAGGCGGAGGCGGCTGATTACCGGCCGAGTTTGGGTGAGGCGTAGTCGGGCCGAATCGCCCACTGGCACAACGGATTTCCCCGTGCCGGAATGTTGAAGTCCAGACCGCCAGATATCTCCGGATCGAGGCTGGCGTCGAGCGGATCTCGCGCTCGGGTGTCGCCGCCGGCGGGGACAGTGGACAGACGCGCCGTGACGAAGTACGACCGTCTTAGTCGGTTCAGATGGCGTGGCGACGGTCTAGCCGAGGCGAACCGACTTGTGGGCATCATCCGGGCCCGACCGTGGTGGACAACGACATCGTGCGCACAGGTCAAGGCGTAGGCCTTTGTTCGTGGTCTGACGTATCAACGGCCTGCGTCTACGCAAAACTGCCACAGCGGGGTCGGCCCCCGGCGCATCGGGACCACTGCTAGCTGCATCGTTCGGGCGTCGCTACACCCGCCGCAGTGCGCGGGAGTCGCGCACCTCCCGATCGGGTGCGTCCTTGCGTAACCCCTGCACGACGCCTGCGAAAAGGATCCGGCTAGTTCAGCCCGAGTGCGCGACAACTCCCTGAGCTATGACGTTGTCGCCGCCGTCGACCACCACGTCGTACACATCCTGTCGTCCGATACTGGTGATCTCCACGATTTCGTCCCAGAACACGTCGTTGGTGGCGAGGTCGTGGAGGTAGCGGTCTTCGAGGACGATGGCGATGTTGTGCAGGCGGCCGCGGCTCGGCGCGTGGTTCCATACGGCCGATCCGCAGTACTTAGTGTTTACCTTGGTGGCGAATTCGCGGTGAGTCATCGACTTCGCGGTCAAAGCGGTTCGGACATTGGCCCACACTGCTGAGGGAACGGTGTCCAGGTTTGTGTTGCGTTGCACCACTTCTAGTTTAGTGATTAGAGCTTCAGCTGCGGCGTCCTTCGCCCCATGAACGCCGATGTAGCGCAGAAATCGCAACTGGTTCTCGGCGCCATAGATACAGAGGTGCCAACCGTCTCGATAACCGGTCTTTCGCACCCGTTTGATCCGAGAGAAGACCTCAAAGCGCAGCAGCAGTTGCGCGACGTCATAGATCAGCCGTCGGCTGCTCGATGCGTAATACAGTTTGCCGCCGCCGGCCCGTGCATCCCAGCTCACATGCCCGTCCGTCGCCCAAAGGTGCCTTAAGAACAAACCCACCTTTACGTACGGAAGTGCGAAAACATCTGGCGGAACAAACTTCTCATAGCTTCTTAGGCCAAACAGCCCAAGCCCGTCCAGCCATGCCGCGATCGGGTTGCGCTTACCCTGGGTCAGCCTGAATGGCGCCGGGAGACGCAGAGTGGTCACTCGCGCGGCAGGGTAGTCATCACGAATTGCCGTGACGCCGAAGTGCCTCGCGGCTGCGCTAACCGCAGCGAGGCTCGCCTCGTCGATGCTGGCGTAACGAATGGGCTGGCGCTTCACACACGAACCGTCGCCGATCATGTGCGCGAGGAGGATCACTTCGGGGTCGGCCATGCGTTGCGGAATTAGCGGCTCCGGGACGCGGCGCGGAACCGCGATTCGGTAACCAATTGTACTGTTGCTCAACGGATTTGGGCCATCGAGAGTCATCAACAGTTGACCGCCTGTAGCCTCCAGCTCACGACCAGATGCTAATCGTATACGCAATAACTCGGCGTGGCCGCTGGCAACCACACTGACGATGGGCCGCGCTGCTAAACGCTTGCGCTGGTCCATCGACCAGACAAGTGGACGTTCGCCATTCTGTGCTAGCTCACCGACGGTGGCCTCAGAGCCGTTATCTGCCTGTAGGATCCGCGCTGACGCCGGTGATGCCATTGGAATCTAGCGCGCCATGTTGGTGAACCGCGACAGATGCAACTGGTGCGCGACCGTCACGGTACGGGTCGGTCCTGCACGGTGTTTCGCGACGATCAGGTCGGCTTCACCGCCGCGCGGGTCGTCGGTTTCGAATGCATCCGGGCGGTGCAGCAATATGACCATGTCTGCATCTTGCTCGATCGATCCCGACTCACGTAGATCAGCTAACATTGGTTTCTTATCGGTGCGCTGCTCGGGACCACGGTTCAGCTGGCTCATCGCGACAACCGGAACTTCCAGTTCCTTGGCCAAAAGCTTGATCTGCCTTGAGAATTCGGACACTTCCTGCTGGCGTGACTCGACTTTCTTGCCCGACGTCATCAGCTGCAGGTAGTCGAGCACAATGAGCCGCAACCCGGCCTTCTGATGCAGCCGGCGTGCTTTCGCACGGATCTCCATCATCGTGAGGTTCGGCGAATCATCGATATACAAAGGCGCTTCGCTGATTTCGCTCATCCGACGCGCCAGGCGTGTCCAGTCGTCGTCGGTCATCTTTCCCGAGCGCATGTCGGCGAGCTTGATCTTAGCTTCGGCCGAGAGCAGTCGCATGACGATCTCGGACTTGCTCATTTCCAGTGAGAACACGATGCTCGGAAACCGGTGCTTGATCGAGCAGGACCGCAAAAAATCGAGACCCAGGGTCGAGTTGTGGGTCGGGATCATCGCCCGCCCCGCGAGATACATGTGGTCACCGTTGTCGACCTCGACGCAGCGCACCGGAACGCTCGCGATGGGCCGGACGTCGGTGATGAACCGCGACGATGTTCGTACTTTCCCGCCGGCCCGCCGTTCCTTGTGCAACAGGGCTTTCCGGGGCAGCCCGAAAACCTCGTCATCGGTGGAGAAGTTCAGGATGAACGCCGTTGAACTCTCGTCGCGACGGCAGTCGTAGCCGAGGCTGACGATCAACTCGAACACGTCATCAGCCAGACGATGATTGGTCGTCGAGAAATCAACTGACCCGTCGCTACTCACCGCTCCGCTGGCATCCAACAGGCCGCCAAGCAGTGCACGCCGCTGAGATTCGGCGGCGCGGAGGTACTCCGCGGGAATGTGCGTGGCGTCGAAGGCGCCGATCTCGCCGCCCTCGCCCTCGACTCGCATGACGATCTCGGGTTCCGCCGGGCTGACTACCTGGCCCAGCCACACCCCCAGCGCATACGGCGGTACGGGGAGCGCAAGGACCGCCGCCTGAAGTGGCTTCGAATTGGCCACCGCGTGGTTCCAGTGCAATGTCTCCACGATGTCGCGCGTCGTCCTCACAAGCGCAGATTGCCGCGAAGCGCGGGTCTCCGTCAGCCACTGGTGCTCAGCGTCCGCGATAAGGACTGTGCCGTCGGAGAATTCGACCTCGTAGCAGGGCCGGCCCACCATGATGTCCGTTGCCGCGACCACGCGTGTGGGGCGTCCGTCGGCGTCGATCAGGTAGTCCCCGACCTTGACCTCGCCCATCGTGGTCCAGCCCGTCGGCGTCGGCAGCGGCGTGTCCAGACCCAGCGCCTTGCCCATACCCGGACGAGCCGCCACCACGATCATCTGACCGGGATGCAGGCCGTTGGTCAACGCATCGAGCTCCTCGAAGCCCGTCGGTACGCCCTTGGAGAGACCGCCGTTCGAGGCGATGGCGTCGATCTCGTCCATCGTCGGCTGCAGCAGATCTTCCAGCGGGAGGAAATCCTCCGCCGTTCGCCGCTCGGTGACGTCATAGATCTCGGCCTGCGCGCGGTCCACGATCTCGTTGACGTCGGCGCCTTCTGCGCCGGCGTAGCCGTACTGCACCACCCGGGTGCCGGCCTCCACGAGCCGCCGCAACAATGCCTTCTCCGCCACGATGCCCGCGTAGTACCCCGCGTTGGCGGCCGTCGGCACCGTGGAGATCAGCGTGTGGAGATAGGGCGCACCACCGATGCGGCGCAGCAGCCCGCGACGGTCCAGCTCGGCGGCGACGGTCACAGCGTCCGCGGGCTCACCGCGCCCATAGAGGTCCAGGATCGAGTCGTAGACGTTCTGATGGGCCGGCCGGTAGAAGTCACCCGGGCGCAGCCGCTCCAATACGTCGGCGATGGCGTCCTTGGACAGCAGCATGCCGCCCAACACCGATTGTTCGGCTGCTAAGTCTTGGGGAGGCTGGCGACCAAAGTCCTCAGAAGGAGGAGGACTGTCCATCCCGGGCTGACCGAGATCATCGACGACCGCCATTGGGCTGCCCCCACCTCCTCTTGAATTGGTCGAACTTCTGTTCGATGCAGTATCAGAGGTGTACCCCACGCCCCCGACAAGCTCTCGACGTCACGATGTGAACCGCACCGCCGACGGCTCACGCTAGACGTTGCTGGGGCCCTCGCAAACCGAGCCTGTTCATCAACCTGTTAGTGGTTTGTGGATAGCTGGGGAAAGAGGTGTTGAGGCGTTGGGGAAAACCTGTGGATGGCCGGCCGTTTTTGGGTTATCGCCCCAGCTAAACGCAGGGTAGTCCCGGTTGTGTGTTGTGGATGGCAAGTTCATCGGCGTGTCGGCCCCGGTTGCGATCTCGGGCGTGTTGTGTTGCCGGAGCTTATGCGCCAGGTTAACGGACGGTTAGATTAGCTGTGGCGACCCCGCCCGGATGTGTTCGCCAGAAATACAGCAATTCCCCGAGGGCAGCCACTAAGTGGCCGCCACCCGGGGAATTGACGCAGACGGCTAACTCTGGGGCACGACGTCGACGGTGATGTCGACGTTCACCTCGGGGTGCAAGTGCACTCCGACGGTGTGGGCGCCAGTCGCCTTGATGTGTGCCTTGGGCAGCTGCACGGTGCGCTTGTCCAGGCTGGGTCCGCCGGCCTTCTTGATCGCGCCGACGATGTCGTTGGCGGTCACCGAGCCGAACAGCTTGCCCGAGTCCGCAGCCGACTTCACCGGCAGCTGGATCGAACCCAGCGCGGTGATGGCGGCCTTGATCTCGTCAGCGTGCTCACGATCGCGCACGGTCTTGGTCTCGCGGGCACGACGGATCTCGTCGGCCTGCTTCTGCGCACCGCGCGAGGCCACGATGGCCAGGCCGCGCGGCAGCAGGTAGTTACGTCCGTAGCCGTCCTTCACCTCAACGGTGTCGCCGGCCGTTCCGAGGTGCTCGACCTCAGCGGTCAAAATCAGCTTCATCTCGATACTTCCGTTCTCTACCGCGCCGCCGACGTGAACGGCAGCAGAGCAACCTCACGCGCGTTCTTGACGGCGATCGCGATGTCGCGCTGGTGCTGCACGCAGTTACCGGTCACCCGGCGGGCGCGGATCTTGCCGCGCTCGCTGATGTAGGTACGCAGCAATTGCGTGTCCTTGTAATCGATGTCCTGCCCCTTGCCCTTCTTGGAGCAGAACACGCATTTGCGGGTCTTGACCGGCTTTTCCGGTGCGGGACGCCGCTTGTTGGTCTTGGCCATGGGTCAATCTCTTTCGTTCTTCACAGTCGCGCCGATGGCGCACAAAGGATTTCGTTGGGTATCAGAAGGGCGGTTCGTCGTCGCCGCCGGCGAACGAACCCGACGCCGGGGCGCTGCCCCACGGGTCGTCGCCTGACTCACTTGCCGCCGCTGCCGCCGGACGGGAGCCCCCGCCACCGCCGCCACCGCCGAAGCCGCCGCCACCGCCGCCACTGCGCGAGGCCTTGTTGACCTTGGCGGTGGCATAACGCAGCGACGGGCCGATCTCGTCGACCTCGAGCTCCACAACGGTGCGCTTCTCGCCCTCGCGGGTTTCGAAGGAGCGCTGCTTCAGCCGGCCCTGAACGATCACCCGCGAACCGCGGGTGAGGCTCTCGGCCACGTTCTCGGCCGCCTCACGCCAGATGTTGCAGCGCAGGAACAGCGCCTCGCCGTCTTTCCACTCATTGGTCTGACGGTCGAACGTGCGCGGTGTGGACGCCACCGTGAAATTGGCGACGGCTGCACCGGACGGGGTGAACCGCAGTTCGGGGTCGGCCGTCAGATTTCCGACGACGGTGATGGTCGTGTCACCGGCCACAGGGTCCTCCTGGCATAGGCGGATGGATTTACCGCGAAGCCTACGTAAGAGCTCCGACGCGCGGCGCGCTTATCCACTCAGCGGATAGTGAGTCCGAACTGGACTCAGTGCTTATCGGTCCGCATCACCTTGGTCCGCAACACGGACTCATTCAGGTTCAGCTGACGGTCGAGCTCGGACACGGTGGCCGGCTCGGCCTTCACGTCGACGACGGCGTAGATGCCCTCGGCGTGCTTGGCGATCTCGTAGGCCAGCCGGCGCCGGCCCCAGATGTCGACCTTGTCGACCGAACCGCCGTCACTCCGGATGACGTTCAGGAACGTCTCCAGGGACGGGGCAACGGTGCGCTCGTCGAGAGTGGGGTCAAGGATGACCATGATTTCGTATGGACGCATGGGAACCTCATCACCTCCTATGGTCGTAGCGGCCACGGCGTGTCCGTGGCAGAAGGGTCGCCTGCGTCGGCAACCTGCACAGGCTACCGGAGTACAGGCTGATCAGCGAAATCAGCTCCGCTGGCCGTAGTACTCCAGCGCCAGCTGCAGGGTGGCATCGGAGACCTGGTCCACCGCGCCGGCGTGGAACGGAGGCTGCGGGTCGTACTCGATCATCAGCTGGCTGGCCTCCGCGGCCCGGCGCCCGACCAGCAGCTCGACCAGCCGCAACGCCATGTCGATTCCACTGGACACCCCGGCCGCGGTGATGATGCGCTCGGGCAGATGCTCGACGACCCGTTGCGGGGTGTAGATCGCACCGAAAGACTCCAGCAACTCGGTGGCCCGCCAATGCGTACCGGCCGTCAGCCCGGTCAGCAGGCCCGCGGCCGCCAGCACCAGGCTGCCGGTGCACACCGAGGTTGTGAACGTGGTGTGCCGGTGTACCTCGCGCACCCACTCCAGGACCGCGGTGTCGTCGACGAGGGTGCGGGTGCCGATTCCGCCGGGGAACACCAGGATGTCGGGTTCGGTGATTTCGTCGAACGTGGCGTCGACCGTCAGCCCGAGCATGCCGTTGTCACTGCGGACCTCGCCGCGACGATGCCCGACGAACACCACGTCGATCGACGGGATGCGCTGCAGGACCTCATATGGACCGATCGCGTCCAGTGCGGTGTTACGCGGGAACAGTGCTATCGCGGCTTGCATCCGGTGCCTCTTGTTCCTCGGGCGCATCCGCAGCGGCCGTCGCGCGTGGGCGCAACCACCGCGGGAACCATGTCGGGTACGCGTCTGGGGCGCCGTCGAACACGCCCCCGGCGGGATCGTCCACCCGGCCGCCCCACCGCACCAAATCCAGTTCGGGCCGGTAGATCTGGCGCACGACCAACACCATCAGGCCCACCACCGCGATGTCGCGCAGCAGCACGGTTGCGGTGAACCACTGCTCGGGCAGGCCCTTGTTGGCCTCGCCGTACAGGTAGTACATCCGCGGCACCCACACGAGCATGTCGATGGTCATCCACGCCAACAGGATTCGGCGCTGCGGCAGGGCCAGCACCGCCAGCGGCACCAGCCACAGCGAGAACTGCGGGCTCCACACCTTGTTCACCAACAGGAACGCCGCCACCGTCAGGAACGCCAGCTGCGCCACCCGGGGCCGCTGCGGCGCGGTCAGGGCGATGTAAGCGATTGCCGCGCAGCACAAAACGAACAGCACGGCGACGAAGGTGTTGAGGATGACCGGCGGCTGCCAGAACCCGAGGTTCGTGTCGAAGCCGTCCCAGCCGGTGAACGACTTCACCACGTTGTACAGCGAATCCATGTCATCCCCGCGCCGGGAGTTGAGCCGGAAGAACTCCGACCAGCCGCGCGGAAACAGCACCATCACCGGAAGGTTCACCACGAACCAGGCGCCCACCGCGGACACCACAGTCTTGGCGGCCTCAGGCATCCGGTCGGTGCGGATCGCCAGCACCAGCAACGGCAGCAGCAGCAGCGCCGGATAGAGCTTCGCCGCCACCCCGAGCCCGATCAGAATCCCGGCGAGCACCGGCTTCTTGCGCGCCCACGCCAGCAAGCCACCGATCGCCAAAGCTGTTGCCAGTGCATCGAAATTGGTGAAGATCTGGAAGATAAGAACCGGGGACGCGGCCACCAGCGCGGCATCCCACACCCGCCGGCCGGCCAGCCACGATGACGCCCATACCGTCGTCAGCCACGCCAATGCCAGCCCGATCGCCGCGAAGTTGAAGAACATCACCACTTCGGCGACAACGGGCAGCGACACCATTTTGGCGACCGCCGTGTAAGTCTTGGCCAGCGCCATCGACACGTACTGGTACACCCCGGTCAGCACCGGATATTCCATGTAGCGGACCGCGGGCTTGCCGTCATACCGGATCTGCGGCCGGCCGCTCGAGTCTGTCTCGATCCAGCTCGACTTGTACGGAAAGCGGCCCTGGCTCAACAACTCTGCACCGTAGAGCGGCACGGTGTCGGAGTAGCACAGCTCGAAATAGGCGCGCTGGTTCTGCCAGTTGGCCACCCGCTGGTCGGGTGTGCCGGTACCCACCGTCTGCAGGCACGGCGCCTTTGTCGACCATCCCAGGGCCAGCACCACAAGCGCCATCAGGAACATGACCCGCAACGGGGTGAAGATCCGGCTCCGGCCGATCAGGGCGTGCCGGCCCACCGGACCGCCCACGACTTCCGAGAGTGCCGCGCCGACAGCGTCATTGCGACTCGGCATGTCACGATCGTCCGCACTGCGCCGATCCTCGGCCAGCGGTGCAGGTGAGACGGTGGGGCGGCCGTCGATCACGGCGGCGGAGGCAGCGGCGCGTTAGGGTCACCGCCACCCGGCGGGGGCGGTTCTGGTCCTCCCGGTGGCGGCGGCGGACCGCCGCCCGGCGGAATCGTGATGGTCGTCGGCGGTCCCAGCGGGATCGTGATGCCCGGTGCCACTTCGATACTGGGTTGGATGACCGTCTCCGACGGCGGCGCGGGCGGCGGAGGCGGCGGCGCCGGAACACCGGCGTATCCGCCGATTTCGGTCGGCTTGGGGAAGGACTCGTTGTCCGTACCCTTCAGCGCGCCGTCCATCGTGGCCTTCCAGATGTCCGACGGCAGGCCCGACCCGTAGACCGGTCCACCCGACGAGTTGACCAGCGGTTGCGTGCCGTCAGTGGTGCCGACCCACACGGCCGTCGACAACGACGGGGTGTAGCCGACCATCCATGCGTCACGGTTGGCGTCGGTGTCCCCGAGCTGATTGGTTCCGGTCTTGGCCGCCGACGCGCGACCACCCGCTAAGTTGTGCCCGCGCGAGTAGCCGGCGATGGGTTGCATCGCCGCGGTCACGTTGTCGGCGACTGCCTTTGGAATGCGTTGCTCGCCACTGTTGTCGGCGGTGCTGGCGTCGAAGAGTACCTCGCCGCGGGAGTTGACGACCTTCTGCACGAAGTGCGGCTTGTGGTAGACGCCCGAGTCGGCCAACGTGGCGTAGGCCGAAGCCATGTCGAGCACCCGCGACTGGTACTGGCCCAGGACCACACCGTTGTTCGGCGGGCCGCCCTTGCCGTCCTCGGACAGCGTGTGGTCCACGCCCGGGAAGCTTTCCGCGATACCGGCCCGGTGCGCGGCGTCGGCCACATCACTCGGGCCGTTCTTGAGCTTGAGCATCAGCCGGTAGTACGAGGTGTTCAACGAGCGCTTGAGCGCCTCCGCGATGTTGCAGACGCCGCAGCCCTCACCCTCGACGTTGGTGATCTTGATGCCGTTGACGGTGACCGGTGAGCTGTCGATCTGATAACCCAGCCCCATGCCCTGTTCGAGCGCGGCCACCAACGCGAACACCTTGAACGACGAACCGGTCGGCAGACCAGCCTGCGCGAAGTCGAAGCCCTGCGCGTCCGAGCCGCCGTAATAGGCCTTCACTCCACCGGTTTTCGGATCGATGGACACCACCGCCGAACGCATGTCCGGCATCTCGCCCTCGAGATACTTCGACACCGCGTCCTCGGCGGCCTTCTGCGCCTGCGGGTCGATCGTCGTGGTGATCTGCAGACCCTGGGTGTTCAGGGTCTGCTCATCGATGTTGAACAGGTCGAGCAGTTCCTTGGTCACCTGGCGTTCGATCAGACCGTTCGCCCCGGTGGTGACGTTGTTCGAGCGGGCCTGCTCCGGCGACACCGTCGGCGGGAAAACCTGTTGGGAACGCTCGTCCTTCGACAGCGCGCCCATCGACACCATGCCGTCGAGAACCCAGTTCCACCGCTTGGCCGCACCGTCGGGATCGATCGCCGGATCCAGGGTCGACGGCCGCTGGATCAGCGCGGCCAGCAGCGCACCCTCGGCGACGGTCAACTGCTCGACCGGCTTGTCGAAGTACGCCTTCGCCGCCGCCGCGATGCCATAGGCGCCGCGACCGAAATAGATGATGTTCAGATATGCCTGCAGCACTTGGTCTTTGGACCACTCGCCGGCCATCTTCGTGGAGATGACGAGTTCCTTGGCCTTGCGCACCACACCACCGACCCCGGAGCGGGCGTCACCGACGAGCGCGTTCTTCACATACTGCTGGGTGATCGTCGACCCGCCCTGCAGGTCGCCGCCGAACAGATTGTTCTTGAGTGCGCGGGCGAAGCCGGAGAACGAGAACCCCGGATTGCTGTAGAAGTCGCGGTCTTCGGCGGCCATCACCGCATTGCGGACCTGCACCGGTACCTGGTCGATGTTGACATCGACCCGGTTACCTTCCGGCGGAACGATTTTCGCCAGCTCGGAGCCGTCGCTGGCCAGGATCGTCGACACCTGGTTGGTGCGCAGGTCACCCGGCTGAGGCACCTTGACGATCAGGTAGGCCATGCCGAAGGTGATCAGCGGCAGCACGATCAACACCACGGCGGCCAGGTACAACGACCGGCGCACCCACTTCCAGTTGACCTGCTGGGAGAAGGTCGGCGGCTTGAACGGCGGCGGGCCACCCGGGCCGCCGGAGCCACCCGGGCGGCGCGGCGGGGGCGGCGGAAGCTTCGGCGGCGGAGTGCCGTCCAGAGCGGCCTTGACGACGTCCACCGGGTCACGCAGCGACGGCGGGGTGTCGCGGACCGGTTCGATGATCGACGTCAACCGGTCATCGGGAGGCACCTGCCGGCGGGGCGCCGATCGGGAGGGGCCAGAACCATCGCCCGCGGCGGCGAAGCGCGTTGTCGGTGGCTCGGAGCTACCGGACGCACTCTCGGCCCCTGATCCCGTGCGGTTGTCAGTGGCAGGCCGGTCGGGACGCCCTTCGCTATTCACTGGCCGTACGCGCGCCGGAGCGCGCCGTCTGGGTGCCACGGCGCCCTCGCGTCCCGTTGGTGGGACGCGGCGCTCCGAGCACGTAGGACTTGACCAGGTGATTCCACTCGCAGGTCCGGCATACCTCCACCACGTGTACCGAGAATTCGTCGAATCGAGTCGCCAGCAACACCAGCTCCTCGGCGGTGCGCGCGGATCCCGACACCGCACCCAGGTGATCGCCGAACACCCAGGACACCAATGTCAGCGGCTCCTTGCGGCAGATCGGGCACATCACCGAACTGGGCTTGCCGTGAAACTTGGCGGCGCGCAACAGATAGGGATTGGCGTCGCAGACCTCTGAAACCCCAGTTCGACCGGAGTACACCTCGGCCAGCAGGGAGCGTCGCCGGAGGGCGTAGTCCACCACCTGTCGCTGCAATCGCACGAGGACCAGAGTACGTCGGGGATCTGGGCAACGACACGCAACCGACTCGCGACGCCGCGGAATATGCGGCTGGTCTGCGCTCTTGGCGCCCGAACTCTTACGATCATCGCCGTGGCGACATCGCAGACGGCCAGCACGCGCGCCAAGGACACCGACCGCAACGACACGTGCCAGATTTTGGACACCGCGCTGTCCGAAGGGCAGCTGTCGATGACCGAGCATGGCCAGCGGGTGAAGGCGGCGACCACGGCGATGACACTGGGCGACTTGCGCGCGCTGGTGTCCGACCTCCAAACCGCGAACGCGCCGGTGCAGCTGCCCACGTTGAAGAAGCCGCGGCTGTCGGCGCCGGGGACCACTGGAAGCTGGGGCATCCGGCTCGCCATCATGGGAGTCTTGGTCGTGCTCGGCATCGGCATCGGCTGGGGGCTGTACGGCAACACCCCATCGCCGCTGAACTTCACCTCCGATCCGGGCGCCAAGTCCGACGGGGTGGCCCCGGTGGTGCTGACGCCGCCGCGCCAGCTGCATTCGCTGGGTGGGCTCACCGGCCTGCTCGAGCAGATGAAGAAGAAGTTCGGCAATACCGACGGCAACCGGCTGGTGGTCTATCCCGACTATGCGTCGCTGACCCGGCCGGACCCCAACGACGACCGTCGTGAACTCAACTACTCCTACCGCGGCGGCTGGGACGATCCGACCACCTCCGGGGCAAGCAACGACGCCAAGCTGGTGGACCTGAGCAAGTTCGACGCCAAAGCCGTCATCGGCGTTCTGCGCGGGGCGCCGGAGACGCTGAACATGAAGCCCGGCGACGTGAAGAGCACCTATCTGATCATCGAGCCCAGCCGCGACCAGACCGTGCCGGGGACGCTGACGATCTCGATCTATGTGTCGAGCGACTTCGGCAGCGGCTACATCCAGCTGAATCCCGACGGCTCGGAAAAGCAGATCAACTACCCGTAACGGGGCCCCTGCCGCGAGTGTGCGGCCCGATCCGGTTGTCACCGCGTGTCGCGGACGAATTCGCACGGTCGCGCGCACTGAAGTAGCGCCAAATATATCGCTCCGATACTATCGCCGGAGGTGTCGAAGTGTCGTAACGGCTGAGCAAAGGAGGTGACCCGATGCTGGAGCTTGCCATCTTGGGTCTTCTCCTCGAGTCCCCCATGCACGGCTACGAACTGCGCAAACGACTGACGGGTCTGCTCGGGGCGTTCCGTGCCTTCTCGTACGGCTCGCTGTACCCGGCGTTGCGCCGGATGCAGACCGACGGGTTGATCGTCGAGGACACCGCCCCCGCGGGAACCACGGTGTTGCGCCGTGCCCGCCGGGTGTACCAACTGACCGATGCCGGCCGCCAGCGGTTCGCCGAATTGGTGGCCGACACCGGCCCACAGAACTACACCGACGACGGCTTCGGTGTGCACCTGGCGTTCTTCAACCGCACACCGGCCGAGGCACGGATGCGGATTCTGGAAGGCCGCCGGCGCCAGGTGGAAGAACGTCGCGAAGGTCTGCGGGAGGCCATCGCCCGAGCGAGCAATTCGTTCGACCGCTACACGAAACAACTGCATCAGCTGGGCCTGGAGTCCAGCGAGCGGGAAGTCAAGTGGCTCAACGAGCTTATCGCCGCTGAGCGGGTGGCTCAGAGCCATCCAGATCAGGCCTGAGCGGCCGCCGAAGTACCTGAACAGCAGCCAGCAGAAGTACGAGTTAGGAGAACGTCCATGACGGAGCACAACGGAGCGTCGACAGATGTGCGGGTCGCCATTGTCGGCGTCGGCAACTGCGCGTCCTCACTGGTCCAGGGCGTGCAGTACTACCAGGACGCTGACGCGAACGCCACCGTTCCCGGCCTGATGCACGTGAAGCTCGGCCCGTACCACGTGCGCGACGTGAAGTTCGTCGCCGCGTTCGACGTCGACGCCAAGAAGGTCGGCTTCGACCTGTCCGAGGCGATCTTCGCGTCGGAGAACAACACGATCAAGATCGCCGACGTGCCGCCGACCGACGTCGTCGTGCAGCGCGGCCCGACCCTCGACGGCATCGGCAAGTACTACGCCGAGACCATCGAGATCTCCGACGAGCAGCCGGTCGACGTCGTCAAGGTCCTCAAGGACAACAAGGTCGACGTGCTGGTCTCCTACCTGCCGGTGGGCTCCGACGAGGCCGACAAGTTCTACGCGCAGTGCGCCATCGATGCCAAGGTCGCGTTCGTCAACGCCCTTCCGGTGTTCATCGCCTCGGACCCGGTTTGGGCCAAGAAGTTCGAAGACGCCGGTGTGCCGATCGTCGGCGACGACATCAAGAGCCAGGTCGGCGCGACCATCACCCACCGCGTGATGGCCAAGCTGTTCGAAGACCGCGGCGTCACGCTGGACCGCACGTATCAGCTGAACGTCGGCGGCAACATGGACTTCAAGAACATGCTCGAGCGTGAGCGCCTGGAGTCCAAGAAGGTTTCCAAGACCCAGGCCGTGACGTCGAACCTCACCGGCTCGCTGGCCGGCAAGGTCGAGGACAAGAACGTCCACATCGGCCCGTCGGACCACGTCGCGTGGCTCGACGACCGCAAGTGGGCCTACGTCCGGCTCGAAGGCCGCGCCTTCGGTGACGTGCCGCTGAACCTGGAGTACAAGCTCGAGGTGTGGGATTCGCCGAACTCGGCCGGCATCATCATCGACGCCGTGCGCGCCGCGAAGATCGCCAAGGACCGCGGTGTCGGCGGCCCGATCATCCCCGCGTCGGCCTACCTGATGAAGAGCCCGCCCAAGCAGCTGGCCGACGACATCGCCCGCACTGAGCTCGAGAAGTTCATCGCCGGCGAATAGTTTTCGCCGAGAGTGCGGTCAGATCCGGATGGGACGCCCCATCGCGATCTGGCCGCACTTTCGCGTTAGATGGCCATGTGATCTCCGATGACGAGCTGATCGGCCTCGACGAATTCGCCCTGCTGCCCGAGAACGCCGAGCAGGCCGGGGTCAGTGACGAGCTGCCGCCGGTCACCAGGATCGAGTCCGGCCCGATCAGTGCGCTGAAGTGGGGTGCCGAACCACCGCAGATCGTGTTTCTGCACGGCGGTGGGCAAAACGCCCACACCTGGGACACCGTCATCCTCGGCCTGGGCGTTCCGGCGCTGGCCATCGACCTACCCGGCCACGGCCGCTCGGCCTGGCGAGAAGACGGCGACTACGGCCCGCGGCTGAACGCCGACACACTGCGGCCCGTCCTGAGCGAATGGGCGCCCAGCCCACGACTGGTGGTCGGCATGTCGCTGGGGGGACTGACAGCGTTGCGCATCGCCACCGTCGAGCCGGCACTCGTTCCCGAACTGGTCCTCGTCGACGTCACACCATCGGCCCCGGAACGCCACGAACAGATGAGCCAGGCTCAGCTGGGCGCGGTCGCACTGACGCAAGGCGGACGCAATTTCCCGAGCTTCCAAGCCATGTTGGACGTCACGGTCGCAGCCTCGCCCACTCGAAGCCGGGAATCACTGCGCCGCGGCGTCTTTCACAACTCGAAGCAGCTCGACGATGGCACCTGGACCTGGCGCTACGACTCCTTCCGCAAGGGCGCCGACTCCGGCAGCGGGCTGCCGGAGTCGTTCGCCGGGCTGTGGAACGACGTGCCGTCGATCACGATGCCCACCACGCTGGTGCGGGGCGCCAATTCGTTCTTCGTCAACGACGAGGACGCTGACGAATTCGCCCGTACCGCACCGGGTTTCCAGCGCGTGATCATGGTCCCCGACTCCGGTCACTCCGTACAGGGTGACCAGCCACGCGCGCTCATCGACATCCTGCGCAACGTGCTCGCCAGCTGAGTTTGCTTGTTGTTCACCCGTTGATTCCCAGCTGATTCACAGCCGTGTCCTAGTTTCGGCCCCATGGCTCTGGTGCCGCTGAATCTGCTGATCAATCACGACGGACGCTCCGCTCGCCAGCGGATCACCTGCCGCTACCGCTGCGGTGACGCCTGTGCGCATCCGGCGCCGAACACGAGCGACAACGCCTACTTCGGTGACCTTGTCCGCGAGGCGACGACGCGCCGTTCGATCCTGAAGGCCGCCGGTGTCGCAGTGCTCGCCGTCGGCGCGGGCTCAGCGCTCGCGGCCTGTTCGACCGAGCCCACGCCAGTTGGCGATTCGGCCCCGCCGGCACCGCCGGCACCGAACCCCGGCATGAACTTCAGCGCGATTGCGCCCAACACCGAGGACGCCGTCGTCATCCCCCCGGGCTACCAGCAGGCGGTGGTGATCAGCTGGGGCGACCCGGTGCTGCCCGGCGCTCCTGCCTTCGATGTCACCAAGCAGAGCGCCACCGCGCAACGTCAGCAGTTCGGGTTCAACAACGACTTCGCCGGCTTGCTGCCGATCGACGGCTCCCCTGACCGCTATCTCCTCGTGGTGAACCACGAGTACACCACCGAGCGATTCATGTTCCCTGGATACGACGAAAAGCGGCCCACTCGTGAACAATTCGAGACCGCTCAGGCTGCGCACGGCCTGACCGTCGTCGAAGTCGAGCGCACCGCGAACGGGCTCAAGCCGGTGCTCGTTCCCTACAATCGCCGGATCACCGCAGACTCCCCCTTCACCCTCACCGGGCCGGCCGCCGGCAGCGAGTTCGTCAAGACCGCCGCCGACCCGGGCGGCCGTACGGTCAGCGGCACCATCAACAACTGCTCAGGCGGCGTCACACCCTGGGGCACCGTGTTGTCCGGTGAAGAGAACTTCAACTCCTACTTCGGCGCCGCCGACGGAGCGCAGGCATCCACCCCGATCGACGCCGACCGATGGAAGCGTTACGGCATCAAAATCAAACCCAGCGAACGGCTTTGGGAGACGTTCGATCCGCGGTTCGATCCCACCAAGACACCCAACGAGGTCAACCGTTTCGGCTACGTCGTCGAATTGAATCCGTGGGATCCGCGCTCCACTCCCGTCAAGCACACCGCGATGGGCCGCTTCAAACACGAGGCCGCCAACATCTACGTCACCCCGGATGGAACCGTGGTGGCCTACAGCGGCGACGACGAGCGCTTCGACTACATGTACAAGTTCGTCTCCGCCAAGAAGATTCAGCCCGGCCGCGATGCGGCGGCGATGGCCGCCAACATGACGATCCTCGACGAGGGCACGCTCTACGTCGCGAAACTCACCACCGACATCCCGGCCAACCAGATCGACGGCTCCGGCGCCCTGCCCGCCGCCGGCGCGTTCCGCGGGTCGGGGACGTGGCTCCCGTTGCTGCGCTCGGGGCCGGGTGGCGCCGCGGAGTCGTTGGTGCCCGGCATGACCCCACACGAGGTCGCGGTGTTCACCCGGTTCGCCGCCGACAAAGCCGGCGCCACCAAGATGGACCGGCCCGAAGACTTCGAAGCCAACCCGCGCACCGGCAAGCTCTATGTGGCCCTGACCAACAACAATGAGCGGGGAGCGCAGGGCAAGCCCGTCGCCGACGCACCGAATCCGCGCAACGACAACAAGAACGGCCAGGTTCTCGAGATCACCGACGACCACGCCGGCACCTCGTTCACCTGGGATCTGCTGCTGGTCTGCGGTGACCCCGCCGCGGCGGACACCTACTTCGGCGGTTTCGACAAGTCCAAGGTCAGCCCCATCTCCTGCCCGGACAATCTCGCCTTCGACAAGCACGGCAACCTGTGGATCGCCACCGACGGCAACGCGCTGTCCTCCAACGACGGCCTCTTCGCCGTCGCGCTCGAAGGGCCCAATCGTGGTGAGACACGCCAATTCCTGACCGTGCCGATCGGCGCGGAGACCTGCGGACCGATCGTGCTCGACGACCTCGTCACCGTGTCGGTGCAGCATCCTGGCGAGCACGATGACAACAGCATCGACGATCCGTTGTCCAACTGGCCCGAGGGCGGCAACGGCACCGCGCGCCCATCGATCGTGGCGGTGTGGAAGCCCGATGGGAATATCGGCGCCTGAATCGAGTTTGCCAAGAGGATTTGGGCCGCTCGACGGTTGGCTACATTCCGGAGATGACGGTCATTGATCGTACGTTCGTCGGATACGCGCGCTGCTCGATGGATGAGCAAGACCTCGTCGAGCAGCGCCAGCGCCTTCGCGAGCTCGGTGTCGGCGACGACCGGATCTACATTGACCAGGCGCTGACCGGCACGGACACCGAACGGCCGGCTCTGGATCAGGCGCTCGCGGCGGTGCACCCCGGTGACACGCTGGTCGTGTCGAAGCTGGACCGGCTCGCCCGATCGGTAGCCGACGCACGCGCCATCGGCGAAACTCTCGCCGGTCGCGGCGGCACCTTGTCCCTCGGTGAGCAGCGGTACGACCCGGCCGAACCGCTGGGCAACATGTTCTTCGGGATACTTGCCACCGTGGCCGAGTTCGAGGTCGACGTACTGCGAACGCGATCGCGTGAAGGCCTCACCGGACTGACGACGCGCGACGAGACGGTGGCGCGCCTTGGCGCCGCGCTCGAATTCCCCCGAGTTCACGGACCGCACCTCGGCGTCTTGTACTGCGACATCGACAATTTCGATGCGATCAACAACGCCTGGGGCCGCTCCTTCGGTGACGTCGTGCTGGCCACCCTGGCGGTGCGGATTCGCCAATGCGTCCGCCAAGGCGACACCGTCGGGCGAATCGGTGATGACGAGGCCCTGCTGCTGTTGCCGGGCGTCCACAGCCTCGCCAACGTTGCCCAGGTCGCGGAGAAGATCCGCAGCCGGGTCGCCGAACCGATCAGTCACTCCGGCGTGACGGTCAACGCAACGATGAGTATCGGTGCCACGCTGGCCATTACCGGTGAAACAGCGGAGGCGCTGACAGCCCGGGTGATGTCGGCGATGCGCAGCGCCCAACAGGCCGGCCGGAACACCGTCGCCTGCATCTGAACGATCGCCCTCCGCAGAAGCCCCTAGGCTGGCTTCATGACCTACCCCATCCGAATCGGCGTGCAACTGCAGCCGCAGCATGCCCCCGACTACAACCAGATCCGCGATGCCGTCCGCCGCTGTGAAGACATCGGCGTCGACGTGGTCTTCAACTGGGACCACTTCTATCCGCTGTACGGCGACCCCGACGGTGCGCACTTCGAATGCTGGACCATGTTGGGCGCGTGGGCTGAGCAGACCTCGCGGGTCGAAATCGGCGCGCTGGTCTCCTGCAACTCCTACCGCAATCCCGAGCTGCTGGCCGATATGGCCCGCACCGTCGACCACATCTCGGGCGGGCGGCTGATCCTCGGCATCGGCTCGGGGTGGAAGCAGAAGGACTACGACGAGTACGGCTATGAGTTCGGCACCGCCGGCAGCCGCCTCGACGACCTCGCGGGCGCACTGCCGCGTATCAAGTCCCGGCTGGCCAACCTGAATCCTGCTCCGACTCGCGAGATCCCGATCCTCATCGGCGGTCAGGGTGAGAAGAAGACGCTGCGCCTGGTCGCCGAGCACGGCGACATCTGGCACGGATTCACCAACGCCGAGACCTACCCCGGCAAGGCCGAGGTGCTCGACCGGCACTGCTCGGACGTCGGCCGCGACCCGGCCAAGATCGAACGGTCATCGGGTGTCGAGGGCCGCGATCACGACACCATCGTCGCCAACGCCGAGGCACTCACCGGACTGGGCGTGACCCTGCTGACGGTCGGCTGCGACGGACCGGACTACGACCTCGGCGCCGCCGAGGCGCTGGTGCGCTGGCGCGACAGCCGGTAGAGCCGACCACCTCGCTAACAGGGATCGAATTCCAGCGGCAACGATTCCAGGCCGAAAGTGCCGGCGGGCCACAATGTGGTGGCCTCGCCGGCCAACCGGTAATCCGGGATGCGCGCGTGGAATTCCTCGATGGTGAGCCGTAATTCGCGGCGCGCCAGGTGCGAACCCAGGCACCGGTGAATGCCGCCGCCGAATCCGAGGTGCACGGCCTTGGCGTTGAGGTCCATCTCATTGGCGGTGTGGGCGTACGGCCCGTCTCGGTTGGCGGTGAACAGCATCAGCATGACGTGGGAATTCGCCGGGATCGTCACCCCTTCGACCTCGACGTCGGCGGTCGTCACGCGCGGCACGCCGGGCACCGGGCCGTCGAGACGCAGCACCTCTTCGATGAACGGTGGAATCAACGACGGATCCCCGATCAACCGGTGCCGCAACGCCGGATCGTTGGCCATGTTGAGCAACGCGAAGCCGATGGCACCGGTGACGGTGTCGAGCCCGGCCAGGATGATCAGGAAGCACAAGCCCAGAATCTCGGTATCGGTCCACGCCTCGTCGCCGTCGAGGGCCAGGATGTTGCTGAGCATATCGTCGCCCGGGTGGCTGCGCTTGACCTCCAGCTGCTCGGCCAGGAAGCCGAAAAGCGCAATGCTGCAATCGATTACCGACTGTGACTGCTCGCTGCCCAGTGACGCGATATCGGCACCTTTGATGATCCCGCTGACCCAGCCGAGGAACCTGGGCAAGTGCTCCAGTGGCAGCCCGAACAGCGTCAGGATGGCCTGGGTGGGGAACTTGTAGGACAGGTCCGCCACGACATCGCAGCGGCCGAGCGGGGCGAACTTGTCGATATGGCCGCGCAACTGCGTACGCAGTTCCCCGTCCATCGCTTCCATGCGTTTGGGTCCGAACATCGGGTCCAGAACCCGCCGGTAGTCCGCGTGCTTGGGCGGATCGATCGCGATCGGGATCATCGAGATGGCGTTGGCCACGCCGTCGAAGGCCTTCGCCGAGGAGAACAACTCGGGGTGCTTCTGGGCGAAGCGGACCCCCTCGTAGCTGGTGATCAACCACATCTTGCCGACCCGGTACACCGGGCCCGGTTTACGCAGGTGGTCCACCGCCGCCGTGCGCCCACTCGGGACCGGTGTAGCCGCGTAATAGCCGTCGGGCATTTCCGTCGTCGTCATTGTCGGAGAGTAACGAGACTCACAGTCTCGTTACCTCATATTGCGCGAGATACCCGCAAGTAACCGGGAGGATTGCGACGAGTGCACGGCTTCTGGACACCCCGGAGAGGGAAATGCCCAAACGCTATGGGGTCAAAGAGAAGGACCTCGTTGTTGCCCACATCCAGGACATGCTGCTCGCCGGGCGGCTGAGGTCGGGAGATCGGGTGGACCGCAACAAGATCACCGCTGCCCTGGGGCTGAGCCGGGTGCCCGTCCAGGAGGCCCTCAACCAGCTCGAGCACGACGGCATCCTGGAGTCCCGCTATCACCGCGGAGCGTTCGTCCATCGCTTCGATGCCGACGTCCTGCGCGAACACCATGAAGTGCACGGCCTGCTGACCGGCGCGGCGGCCGCGCGGGCCGCCGCCAATCCTCGCCCAGAGGTCCTCGACCGGCTCGCCGAGCCGATGGCCGTCATGCGCGCCTCATCCGACTCGCCTGCCTTCCTCAACGCCGCCGACCTCTTCCGGAATATCGTCCTCGACGAGTACGCCGGTCCGCGACTGAGCGCAGCCATTCGGGCATCGCGCGGGTTCATGCCCCGCGAATTCTGGGCCACCTACCCGTACACGGTGAACCAGCTCCTGCCGCTGGCCGAGACCGAACACACCGCAATCCACCGCCGCAATCCGTCTGCCGCACGGCAGGCCTGCCTGGACCGCACCGACCTGATGGCCGACGTGCTCATCGCGGAACTTCACCGGACGGGGGTGCTCGCCGACTTGGATTCCGTCTGATCGCAAGGCGCGCCGGGATTGCTGGGGGCAGTACCTTGCTAGAGATGGCTGTTCACTGCGACCGGACACCGCGGGCCGGCATACGTCTGGCGGCACTGTTCTCAGTCCTGTTGATGATCGCCGGTCTGGTGGCCGCCGCGCCGGCGGGTGCAGACCAGTGCGCACCGCCCGGAGTCGGGTCGGCCAGTGCGCTGCCGACGAACCTCGCCGCCGCGGCCAAGGGACCGGACGAGGACAAATACACCACCGCCACCGTGCAGCCGCTGCCGTCGATCAACCGTGAGGCGCTCGGATTGATCACGCCCGGCACGCTGACGGTCGGCACGCTGTCGGATGCGCCGCCGAGTATCTGCATCGACTCGAAGGGACAGTTCACCGGGTTCGACAACGAACTGCTGCGGGCGATCGCCGACAAGCTCGGCCTGAAGATCTCGTTCGTCGGCACCGAGTTCTCCGGTCTGCTCGCCCAAGTGGCCGCCCGCCGCTTCGACGTCGGGTCGTCATCGATCACCACCACCGACGCGCGCCGGCGCACCGTGGGCTTCACCAACGGCTATGACTTCGGCTACTTCTCCCTCGTGGTGCCGTCCGGCTCGCCGATCACCGGGTTTCAACAGCTCGGCCCCGGCCAGCGAATCGGCGTGGTTCAGGGCACCGTTCAAGAGGCCTACCTCGTCGACACGCTGCACCTGGAACCGGTGAAGTTTCCGGACTACAACACCGTCTACGCCAGCCTGAAGACCCGCCAGATCGACGCGTGGGTGGCGCCCTCGCAGCAGGCGGTCGGCACAGTCAAGCCCCGCGATCCGGCCCAGATCGTCGAAAACACCTTCAGCTTGGACAATTTCGTCGCCTACGCCGTCGCCAACGAGAACAAGCCGTTGATCGACGCGCTCAACTCCGGCTTGGACGCCGTGATCGCCGACGGCACCTGGTCGAAGCTCTACTCGGAGTGGGTGCCGCGGGCATTGCCGCCGGGCTGGAAGCCGGGCTCGAAAGCCGCACCGGTTCCGCAGCTGCCCGACTTCGCCGCGATCGCCGCCGCACACGAGAAACCCGCGTCCGTCGGGTCGGCACCGAAATCGGTGCTGACCCAGCTGCGGGAGTCGTTCCTGGATTGGGACCTCTACAAGAAGGCCATCCCAGACCTGTTGACCACCGGGTTGCCCAACACGTTGATCCTGACGATCTGCGCCAGCGTGATCGGACTGCTGCTCGGCATGGTGCTGGCCGTGGCCGGGATCTCCCGGTCACGGTGGCTGCGCTGGCCGGCCCGGGTCTACACCGACATTTTCCGCGGGCTGCCCGAGGTGGTGATCATCCTGCTGATCGGCCTGGGCATCGGGCCGGTCGTGGGTGGCATCACCGGCAACAATCCCTTCCCGCTCGGCATCGCCGCGCTCGGGCTGATGGCCGCGGCCTACATCGGCGAGATCTTCCGCTCCGGCATCCAGAGTGTGGATGCCGGGCAGCTGGAGGCGTCGCGCGCGCTCGGATTCAGCTACTCCTCGTCGATGCGGTTGGTGGTGGTTCCGCAGGGCATCCGCCGGGTGCTGCCCGCCCTGGTGAACCAGTTCATCTCGCTGCTCAAAGCGTCGTCGCTGGTGTACTTCCTGGGTCTGGTGGCCAGCCAGCGCGAGCTGTTCCAAGTGGGCCGCGATCTCAATGCCCAGACCGGCAACCTATCGCCGTTGGTGGCGGCCGGCCTGTTCTACCTGTTGCTGACGATCCCGTTGACGCACCTCGTCAACTACATCGACGCCCGACTGCGCCGCGGCCGAACGCAACCCGACGAGGATCCGCTGGCCCCGAGCACAACGAGCCAGGAGATGGTGTGATGGCCTCGCTTCCCGAACCGGTTTCGTTGGCCTGCAAGGATATTCACCTCGCCTTCGGTACCAACAAGGTGTTGCGCGGCGTGGATCTCGACGTGCCCGCCGGCGCCACGACGGCGGTCATCGGCCCGTCGGGGTCGGGCAAATCCACGTTGCTGCGCACGCTCAACCGGCTCTACGAACCGGACCGCGGGGACATCCTGCTCGACGGCAAGTCGGTGCTGCACGACGATCCCGACGCGCTGCGCCAACGCATCGGCATGGTGTTCCAGCAGTTCAACCTCTTCCCGCATCGCAGCGTGGTGGACAATGTCGCGCTCGGGCCACGCAAGCTCAAGCGGCTGTCGGCCGACGAGTCCCGCGCGTTGGCGCTCGCTCAGCTGGACCGGGTCGGTTTGAAGCACAAGGCCGAGGTGCGGCCGGCCACGCTGTCCGGTGGTCAGCAGCAGCGGGTCGCGATCGCGCGGGCGCTGGCGATGGCGCCGCAGGTGATGTTCTTCGACGAGGCCACCTCGGCGCTCGACCCTGAACTGGTCAAGGGCATCCTGGCGCTGATCGCCGAGCTGGGTTCGGACGGGATGACGATGGTCGTGGTCACCCACGAGATGGGGTTCGCCCAGTCGACGGCGGACTCGGTGGTCTTCATGGACTACGGCCAGGTGATCGAATCCGGGCCGCCCGATCAGATCTTCAGCGCCGCCGAGACCGAGCGTCTGCAGCGTTTCCTGTCGCAAGTTATCTAACTCGGGCGCGTAAAACCGCGTATCGCGCGGTTGACAACCGCGGACAGGTTAGACTAGCGAACTATGATTGAGGCCGAGCCGCAGGTCACTGACCTGTCCGGGGACCTGCAGCGGGTCCTATCGAAGCTCTTTTCGGTCCTTCGCCGCGCCGACACCAAGTCCACCACCGCCGGCGCCGACCTCACCCTGGCACAGCTGTCCATCCTGCTGACCCTGCTGGATCAGGGTCCGATCCGGATGACCGAGCTGGCCGCACGCGAACGGGTGCGCACCCCGACCACCACGGTGGCGATCCGCCGGCTGGAAAAACTCGGGCTGGTCAAGCGGTCGCGTGACCCCTCGGACCTGCGGGCCGTTCTCGTCGAGGTCACGCCCCAGGGGCTGGTGCAGCACCGCGAAGCGCTGGCGGTCCGGCGGGCCAACCTGGCCGCGTTGCTCTCGAAGCTGAGCGACGAGGAACGCGAGACCTTGGCCAAGGCGCTGCGACCGCTGGAGCGGTTGGCCGACCAGGCGCAGAGCTAGAGGGATCTAGCCCCCGGCGGGCAGGAGCGCAGCGACTCGGGGATCTAGCCCAGCCAGTCGAGGACCGCGGCCGCGGTCCAGGACTGTTGCATGCTGCCCAGCGGCTCGCCGGTGAACGGCTCGTAATACTCGGCGAAGGTGCCGTCGCTGGCCTGCCGAAGACCTTCCTGCCGGAGCAGCAACGACCGCTCCGACCATCCGCGACGCGCGAACGCCCACGAGAACAGCCACGTCAACACCGGCCAGACCGGCCCGCGCCAATACTCGCGCGGCCGAAAGTCCTTGGACACCGGCGACGTCGACGGGATCACCGCGTACCGCAGATCCGGGTGCCCGCAGAACCGCGGGCCCTCCAGGACCCGCAGCAAGGCCCGTTCCCGGTCGTGCGGCAGGCCGCCGCACAGCAGTGGCGCGAACTGCGCGGCGGTCTCCGTCGCAATCCACTTGTCCGCTCGTACGTCGAAATCGCGCGCGGCACCGGTCCGTTGATCGGTCGTCTCGACGACGCCGGTCCGGAACCGCTCGGCCCACGAATACAGGTCACGGACATCGGCGTTGGGCCGCTTGTAATCCTCGCCGATATTGGCCAGCACATCGCACGCGACCGCGAAAATCGCTGAGACGAAGACGTCTTCGACGGCGAAGCTCATCACCTTCGGCAGCAGATCGTCGTCGTAGCGGACCGACTTCATCTCCTCGAGCAGCCACAGATACCGGTCGTACTCGGTGTCCGACGGGCGCTGGCTGGCGTCGGTGACGATGTGCGTGTCCTCGCGCTGATACTCCGGGAGGTTCCCGGGAATCACGTTGGCGTAGGCGGAGTCCCAGCGCGGCGAGTTGTCCATCCCGGACTCCCAGCCGTGATACAGCGTGACGCGACCGTGCTCGTTCTGATCGCGAGCCTCGGCCAGCCAGCGGTGCCAGCGCACCAGGTCCGGCCACCGTCGGTCCAGAAACGACTCGGCGACGGCACGGGTGGAACGGCCCCTGGTGCGGGCGCGGTCCAGAATGCGTTGCACCGCAATGGCATGCACCGGCGGCTGGGTGATCCCCGACGTGTGCCGGGTGCGCGGGGCGTGCGCCGCCAGCGCCGACGTGGCCCACCGGGCCGGGCCTGGGAAGTACCCGTCGACGCCGTTGGCGAACACGATGTGCGGGATCATCCCGTTGGTCCACTGCGCCGACAGCAGGGTGTCCAGTTCGACGACCGCGCGCTCGACACTCAGCGGAGCCAGGCCGACGGCGACGAACGCGGCGTCCCAACTCCACATGTGCGGGTAAAGCAGCGGCGCCGCGGAGGTCATCACACCCAGGTCGTTACCGCGCAGAAGGTAGGCCGCGCGGGCCGCCAACTGAGTCGGGCCGAAGCTCGGGTCGTATGCCACGCGTTCATTCTGCGGCGCGAACCTGCGAAACGCAGATCGGTAGGGTCAGTGACATGGCGATCGATGGGCAGGAGCGAAGCGACCCGGGTAAGAAAACAGCGTTGATCACCGGCGCCAGTGGCGGGATCGGATCGGCCATCGCCGATGCCCTGGCCCCCACCCACACCCTGCTGCTGGCGGGACGTCCGTCCGATCGTTTGGACGCCGTCGCCGCCCGTCTCGGTGCCACCACCTGGCCGTTGGACCTCACCGATCCGGACGGGATCGAGGCCGCCGCCGAGCCGCTCGCCGAATTGGACGTGCTGGTCCACAACGCCGGCGTCGCATACCCGGGCCGGTTCGACGACTCGACGCCCGAGCAGTGGCGGGCCTGTTTCGAGGTCAACGTGACCGGCGCCGTCGCCCTCACCCAGGCGCTGCTGCCCGCGCTGCGCGCGGCGCGCGGGCACGTCGTGTTCATCAACTCCGGCGCCGGACTGAACGCCTCGCCGGGCCTGGCCGCATACTCGGCGAGCAAGTTCGCCCAGCGGGCGTTCGCCGATTCACTGCGCGCCGACGTTCCCGAGTTGAGGGTCACCAGCGTGCACCCCGGCCGGGTCGACACCGAGATGCAGCAGGACCTGGTCGCCTACGAAGGCGGGCAGTACGACCCGGCGAAGTTCCTCAAGCCGGAGACCGTCGCGCGAATCGTCGCCGAGGTGATCGCCAGCCCGCCCGACGCACACACCCATCAGGTGGTGGTCCGGCCCCGGTGATGTGGGCGCCGAAACCGCTAGACGACGAGGTTCACCAGCCGGCCCGGCACCACGATGACCTTCTTCGGGGTGGCACCGGCCAGGAAGGCCTGGACCTTCTCGTCGGCGAGCGCGGCCGCTTCGAGGCCGGCCTTGTCCGCATCCGCGGCCACGGTGATGCGTCCGCGGACCTTGCCGTTGACCTGCACCGGGTACTCGACGGTGTCGGTGACCAGGTACTGCGGATCGGCCACCGGAAAAGGTCCGTGCGCCAACGACGTCGAATGGCCCAGCCGCTGCCAGAGTTCCTCTGCCAGGTGCGGTGACAGCGGCGCGACCATCAGCACCAGCGGCTCCAGCGCCGCCCGCGCACTGACGCCCTCCTTGGTGAGGTGGTTGGTGTACTCGATCAGCTTGGCGGCGGCGGTGTTGTTGCGCAGGGCCGCGAAGTCCTCGGACACGCCCTCGATCGTCCGGTGCAACAGCCGCAGCGTCTCCTCGTCCAGCGCCTCATGCTCGGAAGCCCTTGTCTCACCGGTGGACTCGTCGACCACAAGCCGCCACACCCGCTGCAGGAACCGGTAGGCGCCGACAACGTCCTTGGTCGCCCAGGGCCGAGACGCCTCCAGCGGGCCCATCGACATCTCGTACACCCGCAGCGTGTCCGCGCCGTAGCCGTCGCAGATCTCATCCGGGGAGATCGAGTTCTTCAGGCTCTTGCCGATCTTGCCGAACTCCTGGAACACCTCTATTTCGCCGTCCTCACCGGGCAGGAAGAACTTGCCGTCCCGCTCCACGACGTCGGCGGCCGCCACGTAAGCACCGCGGGAGTCGGTGTAGGCGAACGCCTGGATGTAACCCTGGTTGACCAGGCGGCGGTACGGCTCGCGAGAGCTGACATGTCCGAGGTCGTGCAGCACCTTGTGCCAGAAGCGGCAATACAGCAGGTGCAGCACCGCGTGCTCGACACCGCCGACGTAGACGTCCACTCCCCCGGGGTCGTCCGGGCCGTGCTCGGCCGGCCGCGGACCCATCCAGTATTGCTCGTTCTCCTTGGCGCAGAACGTATCCGGGTTGTGCGGGTCCGCGTAGCGCAGCTCGTACCAGGAGCTGCCCGCCCACTGCGGCATCACGTTGGTGTCGCGGGTGTAGGTCTGCAGGCCGTCACCCAGATCCAGCTCGACGTGCACCCACTCGTCCGCTTTGTTCAGCGGCGGGGACGGTTCGCTGTCGGCGTCGTCCGGGTCGAACATCACCGGCGAGTAGTCGGCGATGTCGGGCAGTTCCACCGGAAGTGCCGATTCGGGCAGCGGGTGCGCCCGGCCGTCGGCGTCGTACACGATCGGGAACGGCTCGCCCCAGTACCGCTGCCGCGCGAAAAGCCAGTCACGCAGTTTGTATTCGACGCGGGCGCGGCCGCGGCCGTCCGCCTCCAGCCGCTCGGTGATCGCCTTCTTGGCGTCCTGGACGGTCAGGCCGTCGAGGTACTGCGAGTTCACCAGCGCACCGTCACCGGAATACGCGGCCTCGGCGATGTCGCCGCCCGAGATCACTTCCACAATCGGCAGGCCGAACTCTCCTGCGAACTCCCAGTCGCGCTGGTCGTGCCCCGGCACGGCCATGATCGCGCCGGTGCCGTAGCCGACCAGGACGTAATCGGCGATGAATACCGGAACTTGTTGTCCGTCAGCCGGATTGGTCGCATACGTGCCGAGGAAGACGCCGGTCTTGGTCTTGTTCTCCTGGCGTTCCAGGTCGGACTTGGCCGCGATCGAGCGCCGATAGGCCGCCACCGCCGCGGCCGGGGTGTCGGCACCGTTGGTCCACCGCGGGTCCACCCCGTCGGGCCACTGCGCGGCGGTGAGTTGGTCGACCAGTTCGTGCTCGGGAGCCAGCACAAGGTAGGTCGCGCCGAACAGGGTGTCGGGCCGGGTGGTGAAGACCTCGATGTCCGCGCCGTCGGCGTCGAACAGCACCGACGCCCCGGTGGATCGGCCGATCCAATTGCGCTGCATGGTCTTGACCTTCTCCGGCCAATCCAGCACCTCGAGGTCGTCGAGCAGCCGATCGGAGTAGGCGGTGATGCGCATCATCCACTGCCGCAACCGCTTCCGGAAGACCGGGAAATTGCCGCGCTCGCTGCGACCGTCGGAGGTGACCTCCTCGTTCGCCAGCACGGTGCCCAGCCCCGGGCACCAGTTCACCAGCGAATCGGCCAGGTAGACCAGGCGGTAGCCGTCGATGACATCGGCTCGCTCACTCTTGGACAGGGTGGACCACTGCCTGCCGTCCTCGAGAGTGCGCGCACCGGAATCGAATTCGGCCACCAGATCGGCGATCGGGCGGGCCTTGTTCTGTTCGGCGTCGAACCAGGCGTTGTAGATCTGCAGGAAGATCCACTGGGTCCACTTGTAGAAGTCCACGTCGGTGGTCGAGAAACTGCGCCGCTGGTCGTGACCCAGGCCGAGCCTGCCCAGCTGGCGGCGGAAGTTGACGATATTGGCCTCGGTGCGGATCCGCGGATGGGTGCCGGTCTGGATCGCATACTGCTCGGCGGGTAGGCCGAATGCATCGAAACCCAACGCGTGCAACACATTGCGCCCGGTCATGCGGAAGTAGCGCGCATACACATCGGTGGCGATGTAGCCCAGCGGATGCCCGACGTGCAGGCCCTCACCGGAGGGGTAGGGAAACATGTCCTGGACGAACATCTTGTCGTCGGGAACGGCCGAGCCGTCGGCGGGTGCCAGCGACCCGACCGGGTTCGGCACATTGAAGGTGCCCCACGACTGCCAGTTGTCCTGCCAGGTGCGCTCGATCCGTCCGGCCAGCTCGGCGGTGTAGCGGAACCGCGGGGTGTCGGCGTCTGCGCTGCCCTGCGGTGCGGCGGTCGGGGTGTCGGTCACGAACACAGGGTATAAGGGCCGTTCACGGGTCCACCCCCGCGATAGCGCTGTGTGACCCCGGTCGCACCCTGTGCAACGGCCCGGTCTCGGATGGATTGCAGTGCGGTCGACGGTTGGTTCCAGCTCTGTTCCAGCCCTATCCGCCCTCCCCGGCAGGCCGATACAGTCGGCCTCCTGACAAGGGGCCTCACCTGGCCCAACCGTGTCGAAAAGGACAGCTGCGATGATCACGATTGCCCGTAATTGGCGGGTGGTAGTAGGTGGGATGGCCGCCGGTACGGCCGCCGTCCTCGGTTTCACCTGCGCGAATGCGTCAGCCGAGCCGGTCGTTCCCGTTCTGCCCGCCCCGGTCACCGTCACCCAGACCGTCACCGTCGCCCCCGAGGTCGCGGCCGCGAACGCGGCCCCCGCTGCCGTGCCCGCCGCGGCACCGGCTGCCGTCCCCCAGGTTGCCACTGTTCCCCAGGTCGCGGCCCCGGCCGTCGCGCCGGCAGTGGCCGCACCGGAGACCCTTGTCCCGGCCGCATCCGGCACCCTTGCCGACTTCTTCAAGGACAAGGGCGTCAAGATGGAGCCGCAGAAGGCCAGCGGCTTCACCGCGCTCAACCTGGTGCTGCCGATGCCGCGTGGCTGGACCGTCGTACCCGACCCGAACGTCCCGGACGCGTTCACCGTGCTCGCCGACCGGCTCGGCGGCGACGGGCTGTACACCTCGAACGCACAGCTGAAGGTCTACAAGCTGGTCGGCGACTTCGACCCGAAGGAAGCCATCACCCACGGCTACGTGGACAGCCAGCAGCTGTTCAACTGGCAGGCCACCGACGCCTCGCTGGCCGATTTCGGCGGCTTCCCGTCCTCGCTGATCGAGGGCACCTACCGCGAGAACGACATGACGCTGAACACCTCGCGCCGCCACGTCATCGCCCAGTCCGGCCCGGACCGCTACCTGGTGTCGCTCTACGTGACGACCGCCGCCAACCAGGTGGTGGCCACCGCTGATGCGACCGACGCCATCGTCAACGGCTTCCGGGTCGCGTCGCCGACGGCCGCCCCGGCCCCGGCTCCCGCGCCCGCCGCGGCACCGCTGACCGATGCGTCGGCGCCGGCCCCGGCCGTCCTCCCCGCGGTGCCCGCTCTACCGCGCTGAACCCGGGCTCGTATTGTGGCCCCATGTTCATCGTCGGCCTGGTGTGCCTGGGAATGGCCGTCCTCGTCGGCGGCTCGGGCGCGTGGACGCTGACCCGGCCGCCCGGCGCTGACGTCACCGCACAGGTGATGCGTGCAGTCGCGCCGACCCAACTGGCCGCGGCCGTCATGCTGGCCGCGGGCGGGGCAGTCGCCCTCGCGGCACCGGCTCGCACCGGGCTGCTGGTGCTGATCGTCTGCGTTATCGGCGCTGTCGGAACGATCGGCGCCGGCTCCTGGCAAGGCGCCCGATACGCTGCCCGTCGAGAAGCTCAGGCCGGCGGCGGCTGCGCGGGCAGCTGCGCGAGCTGCACGCTGTCCTGCAAGTGAGCCGCTCAGCGAGCTGATGGGGGCGGTGCGTCGCGGCGTCGGAGTCGACACGTTCCTGCTGCTGCTCGTCGCGGTGGTCGCGCTGGCCACCCTGCTGCCCGCCCGAGGGACGGCGGCCGATGCCCTGTCGCTGGCCACCAAGATCGTCATCGCCCTGCTGTTCCTGCTGTACGGCGCACGGCTCTCACCACAGCAGGCGTGGCACGGGGTGCGGCAGTGGAAGCTGCACCTGCTGGTTCTGGCCACCACGTTCGTGGTGTTCCCGCTGCTCGGACTCGCGGCCCGCGCGCTGGTTCCGTCGGTGCTGACCGACGATCTGTATACCGGCGTGCTGTTCCTGTGCCTGGTGCCCTCGACGGTGCAGTCCTCGATCGCATTCACCTCGATGGCACGCGGGCACGTGTCGGCGGCGATCGTCAGCGCGTCGCTGTCCAACATCGTCGGAGTGTTTCTCACACCACTGCTCGTTCTGGTGCTGATGCCGCTCGGCGGTGCACCCCGGGTCGACGGGTCGGCGGTGGGAGACATCGTGCTGCAGCTGCTGGCGCCGTTCGCGGTCGGTCAGCTGCTGCGCCGGTGGTTGGCGCCGATGGTGACCCGGCACGCGGTGCTGACCAAGGTGGTCGACCGCGGCTCGATCCTGCTGATCGTCTACGCCGCGTTCTCGGTCGGGATGACCGAGCACATCTGGAGCAGCATTCAGCCGTGGCGGGTGGTGGCGGTCGCCGCGGTCAGCGCGGTGCTACTGACCGTGGTGCTGGCCTTCACGTGGATCACCGGCAGGCTGGCCCGGCTGGATCGTGCGGATGCGATCGTGCTGTTGTTCTGCGGGTCGAAGAAGAGTCTGGCCTCCGGGCTGCCCATGGCGCTGGTGTTGTTCCCGGCCGCCAGCGTGGGCGTGATCATGTTGCCGCTGATGCTGTTTCACCAGATCCAGCTGTTCGTCTGTGCGGTGATCGCCGCGAGACTGGGTCGCGGCGCGACGGCGGTCAGTTCCGGCTGACGTCGATCGGATGCGTCGCCAGCAGTGACAGCGGCAACGGCTGGCGACGCAACACCCGCGACCACAAGTCCACCCGCTGCTCGACCAGTACATCGGAAGGCAACGCGGACAACACAATCCAGTCATCGCGCTCGATCTCGCCCTCCAGCTGGCCGATGGTCCAGCCGGAGTAGCCGGCGAAGATCCGCACTCCCTCGACGGCCGGGGCGATCAGATCGGGGTCGGCGTCCAGGTCGATCATCACCATGCGGCCCGCGACATGGCGCAGACCGGGCATGCCCTGAGGGTCGGTGCCCACCCGCAGCGTGCCCAGGCACAGTGCGGCATCGCGTTTCACCGGCCCGCCGATGAACATCGTCTTGGGTTTGGCGGCCAGTTTCGACCACTGCGGCAACACGTTGTAGACGGCGGTCTCGCTGGGACGGTTGAGCACCACACCCAAAGTGCCGCCGTCGTTGTGCTCGACGACGTAGATCACGCTGCGCCGAAACGTCGGCTCCATGAGGTCGGTGTTGGCCAGCAGCAACGTTCCCGGTCGCACGCGGTTCGCCGCAGGCGCGATGAAGTCTTCGGGGTCCTCAGACTGTGCCACCCCACCATCATGGCATCAGGTAGGTGTTGCTGTGGTAACGGGCGCGTGTGGATATTTGTACTGTTGGTCCGATGGCCGACGCCCGCGCACCCGGTTCGCTCTGGCGATCCGTGCGCAGCCTGCCCGAGTTCTGGCGATTGCTCGAGCTGCGGACCGCCAGTCAGTTCGGTGACGGGCTGTTTCAGGCCGGGCTCGCCGGCGGCCTGTTGTTCAACCCGGAACGGGCGGCCGATCCGTGGGCGGTGGCCGGGGCGTTCGCGGTGTTGTTCCTGCCGTATTCGATCGTCGGCCCGTTCGCCGGGGCGCTGCTGGACCGCTGGGATCGCCGGGCGGTGCTGGTCGCGGCGAACCTGGCCAGGCTGGTGTTGGTTGTCGGCGTCGCTGTGCTGCTGGCCGTCGGGGCCAGTGACCTGACCGTGCTGTGCGGCGCGCTGATCGTCAACGGGTTCAGCCGGTTCGTCACCTCAGGACTCTCGGCCGCGCTGCCGCACGTCGTGCCGCGCCAGTCGGTCGTGGTGATGAACTCCGTCGCGACGGCCACCGGAGCCACCGCCACGTTCCTCGGCGCGAACTTCATGCTGTTGCCGCGCTGGCTGTTTGGCTCCGGCGACGCGGGCGCGGCCACCATCATGTCGATGGTGGCGGTTCCGATCGCGGTCGCGTTTGTGCTGTCGCTGCGGTTCCCACGGCACGTGCTCGGGCCTGACGACACCGCACGCGCCGTGCACGGTTCGGTGTTCTACGCCGTCACCACCGGGTGGATCTACGGCGCGCGCACCGTGTTGACCACGCCCACCGTGGCGGCCACACTGTCCGGCCTCGCCAGCCACCGGATGGTGTTCGGCATCAACACCCTGCTGGTGCTGGTCATCGTGCGGCACAGCGACACCCAGGCCGTCGGTGGTCTGGGCACCGCCGTCATCTTCGTCGCGGCCACCGGCGGCGGCGCGTTCCTGGCCAACGTGCTGGCCCCGATGTCGATCGAGCGGTGGGGCCGGTACGCGACCGCCAACGGGGCGTTGGGGTGTGCGGCGGTCATTCAGCTGGCCGGCGCGACCCTGCAGTTGGTGGTGATGATCGTGTGCGGGTTCCTGCTCGGGCTGGCCGGCCAGATCGTCAAGCTGTGCGCCGACACCGCCATGCAGATCGACGTCGACGACGCGCTGCGCGGACATGTGTTCGCCGTACAGGATTCGTTGTTCTGGGTGTCGTTCATCGCAGCGATCACCTTCGCCGCCGCGGTGGTGCCGGCCGACGGCCATTCCGCCGTCCTGGCCTTGATCGGCTCGGCGGTCTATCTCGTCGGCCTGGCAGTGCACAGCGCGGTCGGGCGCCGTACCTGATTCGGGGACTGGGTCTAGGTTCGATCCATGGCAGCCGCGGATCCGATCATCGACGACCTTCGCGACGAGAGCGACGCCCTCGACGCCCTCGTCGCGCCCCTGGATCCGCCCGGCTGGGCGCAGCCCACACCGGCGCCCGGCTGGACCATCGCCCACCAGATCGCGCACCTGCTGTGGACCGATCGGGCGTCGCTGCTGTCGATCACCGACGAGCCCGCGTTCGGTGATCTGCTCACCGCGGCGCAGGCCGACCCGTCGGGCTTCGTCGACAAAGCCGCCGAAGAGCTGGCGCTCACCCCGCCCGTGCAGCTGCTGGCGCAGTGGCGAGACACCCGCATCCAGCTGCACGCCGCGCTGCGCGGGGTGGCCGACGGCCGCAAGCTGGTCTGGTTCGGCCCGCCGATGAGCGCACCGTCGATGGCCACCGCCCGACTGATGGAAACCTGGGCGCACGGCCTCGACGTAGCCGACGCTCTGGGTGTCGTGGTCGCGCCGACGGCCCGGCTGAAGTCGATCGCCCACCTCGGTGTGCGCACTCGCGACTTCGCGTTTACCGTCCACGGGCTGACCCCGCCGGCCGAGCCGTTCCGCGTCGAACTGACGGCGCCCGACGGCAGCTGCTGGGCGTGGGGCCCCGAGGACGCGGCCCAACGCGTCACCGGGTCGGCGCTCGACTTCTGCTACCTGGTCACCCAGCGCAGGCCGAGCCGCGAGCTCGACGTTGTCGCCGAAGGAGCCGATGCCGCAAAGTGGCTCGGCATCGCGCAGGCCTTCGCCGGGCCGCCCGGCCAGGGACGCTGACGTACCGGCCGATCGTTGCTTTGGGCAGTATTATCGCCGTTCATGCGCAACCGCCTCCTGGCCGCCATCGCGGCGGGGACGGTCGGCATTGCGGTCGGCGGGTGTGCGACCAGTCCCGCCCCGGCCCACCCCTACTCGGCCGCGGCGGAGTCGGAGTCCGACCAGGGGCGCAACCCCTACACCGCCGGGACCGTCGACCCCCCGGCTCCGAATGCACCGGTGCTCACCGTGACCGGCGGGGCGACGCCGCTGTCGCTGACCATCGACCAGCTCAATGCGATGGGCAACGCGACGATCTCGATCGACGAACCCTTCGTCAACAAGCGCGAGACGTACAGCGGTGTGCCGCTGGCCATCGTGCTCGCCAAAGCCGGAATTCCCGACACCGCAACGATCGACACCGACGCGATCGACCACTACCACTACGTCAGCGTCGTCAAACCGATGATCGACTCGCAGGCCCTGATCGCCACCCAGCGTGACGGCGGGCCCATTCCCTACGACCAGGGCGGGCCCATCCGGATCGTGTTCCCCGACCGCACCCCGCTGTCGTCGGTCCTCGAAGCCTGGAACTGGAGCCTGACGTCGATCACGGTGAAGCACCCGGCCGGCTCGTGATCACCGACCGCTGGCTCACCCCGCCCGGCCCCCGGCTGACCCTCAACCGCGGCCAGCAGATCGTGGCGACCGTGCTGGTGCTGCTGCTCATCGCGCTGGTCGCGATCGGCTTTCAGTCATCGGCCGATCAGAACGCCTACAGCCGGCACAGCGCCCGCAGCGAAGCGGCTGCCACCAACACGTTCTTCACCGTGCGCGACTCGCTCACCTACATCGACCGCGCGCAGCAGTATCTGCTCGGCGTGGTTCCCCGGCGCGACGTCCAGCTCGCCAGGGCGATGCTGGCTCAGCGCCTGCGCGTGATCGCGGCCAACGGTGTGGCCGCCGCCGACAGCACCGGCCCCGACTACCGCGCGGCGCTCGCCGCACTGGACGCGGTGGTCGCCAAGGCGCCGCCCGGTCTGCTGCCCGTCGCACAACGCGACCGGTGGGCCGGCACCATCCTGCCGCGTTCCGAGGCCCTCTCCGAGCGGGCGCACGAGCTGGCCGCCGACAACCAGGTCGAACAGCACCAGATGGATCGCCTCGCCGAGCGGAACCTGCTGCGCGGCCGGGTGGTCCAGCTGGCCATGCTGATCTCCGCGCTGATCCTGGCCGCAATCTTGTTGTGGTGGGTCTCGGCCAATGTCGTGCGCCAATACCGAAGCGCCCGAAAGGCTTTCGACAACGAGCGAGAAGTGCTGCGCCAGACCGAGTTTCGCCTTGATCGGGTTTCCGCGCTGGAACGCGGCCAGGCGCAGATCCTGGAACGCATCGCCACCGCGGGCCCGGTGTCGTCGGTCCTGCGCCAGATCGTGCAGCTGGCCGCCGACGTGTCCGGGGCACCGGCCGTCCGCATGTCGATCGGCAGGCGAACGGTGATCTACCCGCCCGGCGCCGACGTGTCGGGCACACCGGCGTGGACCGGTGTCGTCACCGACAACGTCGACGGGTCAGGGACGCTCCAGGTGTTCGGCGACGCCGAAGCCCTCGACGAACTCGCCCACACCGCCCTGGTGCGGTGCCGGGACCTGGCGGTGCTGTCGCTCGAACGGGACGCGTCCGCGCGTCGGCTGTCCTACCAGGCCAGCCACGACGCCCTCACGGGCCTGGCCAACCGCAGCCTGCTGCTCGCTCGGCTGTCGAAGAGCCTGCTGCTGTCCCGCCGCCGCGGAACTCCCCTGGCGCTGCTGTTCTGCGATCTGGACCGCTTCAAGATGGTCAACGACTCGATCGGGCACGCCGGCGGAGACCAGCTGCTGATCGAGGCGGCGCGGCGGCTGTCGGGCACCGTGCGCGAAAGCGACACCGTGGCACGCCTCGGCGGCGACGAGTTCGTGGTGCTCTGCCCGGAGCTGCCGGACCGTGCCCAGGCTCTTGCACTGGCCGAACGGATCCGCAGCGCACTCAGCGTTCCGTACACCATCGACGGCAAGGAAGCGTTCGTCGACGTCTCCATCGGCATCACCTTCGCCGACGAATCCACCGTCTCCGGTCACGAACTGATGCGCGAAGCCGACGTGGCGATGTACCGGGCCAAGCTCACCGACGGCCACCACATCAACGTCTTCGACTCGACGCTCGAAGCCGAGGTCGCCCAGCGCCTGGATCTGGACGCCGCCCTGCGCCACGCCGTGGAGCGTGGCGAGCTGCGATGCTCCGCCCAACCGATCGTCGTGCTCGACACCGGAGTGATCACCGGCTTCGAGACGCTGCTGCAGTGGCACCGCCCCGGGCTGCCCGTCCTGTATCCGGGTGCGTTCATCCCGCTGGCCGAGGACAACGGGATGATCGTCGAGATCGGCCGGTGGGTGCTGCGCGAGACCATCCAGACCCTCGCGCAGTGGCGCGCCGACGGGCTGGCACTCGACCTGACCATGTCGGTCAACGTGTCGCCACGCCAGGTACGCGAAGCCGGCTTCGCCGAAGAGGTGCTGCAGATGCTGGCGGCGTCCGGGTTGCCGCCCGAGGCCCTGATGATCGAGCTCACCGAACACGCACTTGTCGACCTGCGGGTGGCCCACCCGACACTGGCGCGGCTGCGCGAGGCCGGCGTCAGTGTCTCCCTCGACGATTTCGGCACTGGCTATTCGTCGCTGACCCAACTGCGCACGCTGCCCGTCGATCAGATCAAGCTCGATCGCTCGTTCGCCGCCGCGCTGGACGAGGGCGACGACAAACAACGCGCCGTCGTGCAGTCGGTGGTCGCGCTGGCCAGCGCGCTGTCGCTGGACCTGGTGGTCGAAGGCATCGAGACGATCGCCGAGCGCGACACCCTGCTGGATCTCGGCGCCGACACGGGGCAGGGCTTCCTCTATCACCACCCCGTGCTGTGGGACGCCGCCCGAGCGCTGCTCGAGTCGGGTGGGGTGTGCACGGTGCCGTCAGACGGCGGCTACACCGGACTGGCGTCGTCGGAGAGTCCGTCACCGTCGGAGTCGACCAACGTGACGTCCCAGCGGCCGTCCCCATCGGTGTCGACGTAACCGGTGTCGAACCCGCCGTCGGGCCCGCTTCGCAACGCCCGATCGGCCAGGCCGTCGCGGTCGACGTCGAGCACCCGGTCCGGGCGTCCGTCACCGTCGAAATCGATCGGCCCCTCCGCCGTGTGCTCGACGCCGTCCAGACCGAACCAGCGCAGCGGGCCGGCCGGGCCGACCGGAGTCATCGCCCACGTCCCCGACCCGTCGTCGGTGAACACGTGCTCCGCGAACCCGTCATCGAGGTCGAAGGCGGCGTGGTCGGCCAGGCCGTCGTCGTCGAAGTCGGCCAGCGCATCGTCGAAGGCACCGTCGCCATCGAGGTCCAGCCGCACCCCGTCGAGCTCGCCGTCACCGTCGATGTCCACCTCGGGATGACCGCTGAACATGGCCGCCGTACCGTCCCCGTGTCCCAGGCAATAGTCCATACCTAGGTCAGACGCCGGGCTGATCCTTCGCGTTCCGTTCGGTCCACCACGCCAGCAGAGCGGCGACGGCCTCGTCGTGTTCGAGCGGCCCGCGGTCCAGGCGCAGCTCCTTGAGGAACGACCAGGCCTGCCCCACCAGCGGACCGGGCGGGATGTCGAGCAGCCGCATGATCTCGTTACCGTCCAGGTCCGGGCGCACCCGTTGCAGATCTTCCTTGGCGGCCAGCTCCGCGATCCGCGCCTCGAGCTCGTCGTAACTGGCCTGCAACCGCGCCGCGCGCCGCTTGTTGCGGGTCGTGCAGTCGGCGCGGACCAGCTTGTGCAACCGCGGCAGCAGCGGTCCGGCGTCGGCGACGTAGCGGCGCACCGCCGAATCCGTCCACTTGCCGTCGCCGTAGCCGTGGAACCGCAGATGCAGATACACCAGCTGCGACACATCGTCGACCATCTGCTTGGAGTACTTCAGCGCCCGCATCCGCTTGCGGACCATCTTGGCCCCGACCACCTCATGGTGGTGGAAGCTCACTCCGCCGTCGGATTCGTGGCGGCGGGTGGCCGGCTTGCCGATGTCGTGCAGCAGCGCCGCCCAGCGCAGCACGAGATCGCGCTCGTCGTCATCCTCCAGTTCCATCGCCTGGCGCAGCACGGTCAGCGAATGCTGGTAGACGTCCTTGTGCTGATGGTGCTCGTCGATGGCCATCTGCATGCCGCCGATCTCGGGCAGCACCACCTCGCCCATCCCGGTGTGGACCATCAGGTCGATGCCTGCGACGGGGTCATCGCCCAGCAGCATCTTGTCCAACTCGACCGCCACCCGCTCGACCGTGATCCGCCCGAGCTGGGGCGCCATCTCCACGATCGCGCGACGCACCCGATCGGATACGCCGAACCGCAGCTGGGAGACGAAGCGCGCCGCCCGCAGCATGCGCAGCGGGTCATCGCCGAACGACACCTCCGGCGCCGTCGGCGTATCCAGGATCCGCTGCCGCAACGCGGTCAGGCCGCCCAGCGGATCGATGAAGTCGCCCGGACCGTCCGCGGTGATGCGCACCGCCATCGCGTTGACCGTAAAGTCGCGGCGCACCAGATCGTCCTCGAGCCGGTCTCCGTAGCGGACCTGCGGGTTGCGCGACACCTGGTCGTAGCTGTCGGCGCGGAAGGTGGTGATCTCCAACCGCTCGCCGTACTTGCCGACGCCGACCGTGCCGAACTCGATTCCGGTATCCCACACTGCGTCGGCCCATGGCCGCACGATCCGCTGAACGACCTCGGGCCGCGCATCGGTGGTGAAGTCGAGGTCCGGGTTCAGCCGGCCGAGGACGGCGTCGCGCACACTGCCGCCGACGAGGTAGAGCTCGTGGCCGGCAGCGTCGAACAGGGCACCGACTTCACGCAACAACGCACCCTGTCGATTGAGTGCGACGAGGGCCCGGGCGAGCAGTTCGACGTCGTGGGTGGCTTCGGACACGTGGCAGAAGCGTAGTCGTGTACCGGCGAGTGCGGTCGGGACGCCATCCCGTGCCAGCTACTATCGCTTGGGTGTCGGACGGCGAACAGGCCAAACCACGACGGCGCCGAGGGCGTCGCCGCGGCCGTCGCGCGGCTGGTCCGGCAAATCCCACCCCGGCAGACGCCGGCGCCACCGAAGCCTCGGACACCACCACCGGATCCCCCGCCGTCAACGGCACCAATGGTCAGCCCCGGCCCGGCAAACCCGGCCGTCCCCGTCGGGCGCCCGCGCGGCTGCGTACCGTCCACGAAACCTCCGCGGGCGGACTGGTCATCGACGGTATCGACGGGCCGCCCGAAGCTCAGGTGGCCGCCCTCATCGGGCGGATCGACCGGCGCGGGCGGATGCTGTGGTCACTGCCGAAGGGCCACATCGAACAGGGTGAGACCGCCGAGGAAACCGCGATCCGCGAGGTCGCCGAAGAAACCGGTATCCGCGGACAGGTCCTGGCCGCGCTCGGCAGCATCGACTACTGGTTCGTCACCGAAGGCCGCCGCGTCCACAAGACGGTGCACCACTACCTCATGCAGTTCTCCGGCGGTGAACTGTGCGACGAAGACGTCGAGGTCACCGAGGTGGCGTGGGTTCCGGTCGGTGAGCTCCCCAAACGACTGGCCTACGCCGACGAGCGTCGCCTGGCCGAGGTCGCCGGCGAACTGATCCAACTCCTGCAGTCCGACGGCGTCGCCGCGCTGCCGCCACTGCCGCGCACCACCCCACGCCGGCGGCCTCAAACGCATTCGCACACCCGCAGCCGTCGTTCGGACGATTCAGGACCGCGTCAATCCGGCCCGCGGACGAACGGCTGCGGACCGGGAACGTGACCATGCCGAGGCGGGTCGGCAAGCTGCCCCGGATCGTGCTGGTCCTCGGTTTCCTTGCCTTGCTCGCGATGCCAACGACCGCGCCGGCCGCTGCCGGCGAGCCCGGGTCGACGCCCTTCCTGCAGGTGCGGGTGGACAGCGTCACCCCGGATCTCATCACCACCACCAGCGAGCCGACGGTCACCGTCACCGGAACCGTCACCAACGTCGGCGACCGTCCGGTGCGCGACGTCGTCGCCCGCCTCGAACACGCCGCCGCAGTGACCTCCTCGGCGGGGTTGCGCACCAATCTCGACGGCCCCAACGACCAGTTCCAGCCCGTCGGCGAATTCACCGCGATCGCGCCGGAGATGCAGCGCGGTCAGGCGGTCGGATTCACCTTCAGCTATCCGCTCCGCTCGCGCACCGCGCCCTCGCTGGGCGTCGAACAGCCCGGGGTGTACCCGCTGCTGGTCAACATCAACGGCACCCCGGACTACGGCGACGCCGCCCGCCTCGACGACGCCCGCTTCCTGCTGCCGGTCTTGGGTGTACCGCCCGACCCGGCCAGTACGTCGGCGGACGCCCTGACCGACGTCGTCCCACCCGACACCACCAAACCTGTTGCGGTGACCATGCTGTGGCCACTCGCCGACAAGCCGAGGCTGGCCCCGGGCGTGCCGGGCGGCAGCACACCGGTGCGGTTGATGAACGACGATCTGGCCGTATCGCTGGCCGCGGGTGGCCGGCTGGACTCGCTGCTGTCGGCGGTCGATTTCGCCACCAGCCCCCCGGTGGATCCCGGCGGCGACACCGCGCGGGCCCTGTGTCTGGCGGTCGACCCGGACCTACTGGTCACCGTCAACGCGATGACCACCGGTTACGTCGTGGCCGACTCCCCCGACGGGCTCGGCGCCGCCTCCCACCCCGGCACCGGACAGGCCGCCGCGGTGGCCTGGCTGGACAAATTGCGCGCCCTGGCCAAGCGGATGTGCGTCACATCAACGCCGTACGCGCAGGCCGATCTCGGCGCTCTGCAGCGGGTCGGGGACGCCGGGCTCAACACCGCGGCAACCGTCAGCGCGAGCGACATCATCGACCAGATCCTCGGCATCGCCTCGTTGCGCGGCGCGACGGTCCTGGGCGACGGACCGCTGACGCCCGGCGCCGTCGACCTGCTCGACAGCCAGGGGCCGACCGTCGCGATCGCGGCCGCCAACTGCTCCGCCCAGGACTCCGCGACCGGGGAGCCGATGACCGCCGACGTGACCGCGCGCCGGGTATCGCCGCAAGTGGTGATGGCACCGTTCGACCCGGCCGTCGGCGCCGCCCTGGCCGGGGTCGGTACCGACCCCGATCTGCCCACCTATCTTGATGCGTCGCTGGACGTTCCACTCGACCACGACTCCATGGTCGCGCGGCGTCAGGACGCCGTCGCATCGATGCTGTGGCGGGCGTTGCAGCCGAGCGCCGAGCCGCGCCAGCAGATCCTGCTGCCCCCGCTGAAGTGGAGCCCGCAAGCCGGTGACGCACAGGCGATGCTGACCGCGCTGGCCACCACGATCCGCTCGGGGCTGGCGTTCGCCCGGCCGCTGGGCGACGTGATCACGCAGGCGGCGCAGGCCGGCCCGGGGCCCGGCCCCGATCTGCCGCGGGACACCCGGGGCGGCTTCGACGACGACGTCATCTCCACGATCACCGGACAGAGTGGCCGGTTGTGGGGGTTGACCGCGGCGCTCACCACCGATCCGCGCACCGGGCTGACCGGCCCGCAGTACACCGCGCCGCTGCGCGAGGACATGCTGCGCGCCCTGAGCCAGACCGAGCCCCCGCAGGAGCGCAACGATCTGGCCCGGCGCCGGCTGGGAGCTGTCGGCACGACGATCAACGACCTGTTCGGCGCGGTCACGATCGTCAACCCCGGCGGTTCGTACACGCTGGCCACCGAGCACAGCCCGCTGCCGCTGGCGGTGCGCAACGACCTGGCCGTCCCGATCCGGGTCCGACTGCAGGTCGACGCCCCGCCCGGCATGACCGTCACCGACCTCGGCGAGCAGGAAGTCCCGCCGGGATACCTGCCGCTGCGGGTCCCCATCGAGGTGCACTTCACCCAACGAGTCGCCGTCGACGTCACCCTGCGCACCTCCGACGGGCTGCAGCTCGGTGAGCCGGTGCGACTGTCGGTGCACTCGAACGCCTACGGCAAGGTGCTCTTCGCGATCACCCTGATCGGCGGCACGGTGCTGGCGGCGCTCGTCGGACGCCGGCTCTACCACCGCTTCCGCGGCCAGCCCGACCCCGCCGACCTGGACCGCCCGCGCCGGGCCACCGCCGAAGGCCGCGAATGACACCGCCACCCCGCCGACCGGTCGCCTATGTCCGGCCCGGTCCCCGCACTCGCGCGGTGCGCGCCGAACTGTCCGACGCCGCGGTGGTGTCGCGGTCCTGGGGCATGGCGCTGGCCACCTTGGTCAGTCGCATCACCGGGTTCATCCGCATCGTGCTGCTGGCCGCGATCCTCGGCGCGGCTCTCTCGAGTGCCTTCACCGTCGCCAACCAGTTGCCGAACCTGATCGCGGCCCTGGTCTTGGAGGCCACCTTCACCGCGATCTTCGTCCCGGTGCTGGCCCGCGCCGAGCGCGACGACGCCGACGGCGGTGAGGCGTTCGTACGCCGGCTGGTCACGCTGGCCACCACCCTGCTGCTGGTTGCCACCATCCTGTCGGTGGCGGCCGGCCCACTGCTCGTGCGCCTCATGCTCGGCCAGGACCCGCAGGTCAACCAACCGCTGACCACCGCGTTCGCGTATCTGCTGCTGCCCCAGGTGATCTTCTACGGGCTGTCGTCGGTGTTCATGGCAATCCTGAACAACCGCAACGTGTTCGGGCCACCGGCCTGGGCCCCGGTGGTCAACAACGTCGTCGCGATCGCCACGTTGGGGCTGTACCTCATTGTCCCGGGCCAGCTCTCGGTCGACCCGGTGCAGATGGGCAACGCCAAGCTGCTGGTGCTCGGCATCGGAACAACGCTGGGCGTGGTGGCCCAAACCGTGGTGCTGCTGGTCGCGATCCGCGCCGAGCGGATCAGCCTGCGCCCGCTGTGGGGCGTCGACGATCGGCTCAAGCGGTTCGGCGCGATGGCCGGCGCCATGGTGCTCTACGTGCTGATCAGCCAGGTCGGTCTGGTGGTCGTCAACCAGATCGCCAGCACCGCGGCCGCCTCCGGCCCGGCGATCTACAACTACACCTGGCTGGTGCTGATGCTGCCGTTCGGCATCATCGGCGTCACCGTCCTGACGGTGGTGATGCCCCGGCTGAGCCGCAACGCCGCCGCCGACGACACCCCCGCCGTGCTGGCCGACCTGTCGCTGGCCACCCGGCTGACGATGGTGACGCTGATCCCGATCGTCGCGTTCATGACCGTCGGCGGCCCGGCGATGGGCAGCGCACTGTTCGCCTACGGCAAGTTCGGCGAGGTCGACGCCAATTACCTCGGTGTCGCCATCAGCCTGTCGGCATTCACCCTGATCCCCTACGCGCTGGTGCTGCTGCAGCTGCGGGTGTTCTACGCCCGCGAACAACCGTGGACACCGATCCTGATCATCGTCACGATCACGGTCGTCAAGATCGCGGCATCGGTGGTGGCTCCGCACCTGACCGACGACAAGGAACTCGTCGCCGGCTACCTGGGCCTGGCCAACGGGCTGGGCTTCCTGGCCGGCTCCGTCCTCGGTTACGTGCTGCTGCAGCGGGCGCTGAAACCGCCGCGCGGCGGCCTGCTCGACCTTGCAGTGGTCCGCACGATCCTGGTCACCACGGCCGCATCGTTGCTGGCCGGGCTGATCGCTTACGTCATCGACCGGCTGCTCGGGCTCAAGGTGCTGACCGAACACGGCGGCGGCGCGGGGTCGCTGCTGCGGCTGGTGGTGCTCGGCATGATCATGCTGCCGATCCTCGCGGCGGTGATGCTCGCCGCTCGGGTTCCCGACGCGGTGGCCGCCTGGGCCGCGGTCAAGCGCCGGATCACCCGCACCCCGCCGCAGACCGTCACTTCACTTGCTGCGCTCGACCGCCCGCAGGTCCCGGGGCAGTTCCCGTACCCTGAGCACAGCAATTCGTATGGAGCCGCGGGCTCGACGGGGAAAGGACCGGAGGTGAACGACCAACCCTCGGGCAATCCTCCCGTCGAGCCAATCGGAGACGCCACCACGAAGATCCCGCGCCAGGCCGCGGACGACTTCCAGCCCGATGTGGCGCCCGAGGTGCACGTGGGCACGGTCCCCTCAGCGGTGCCGCCCAAACAGCCCAACGCCGACTTCGCCGGAGATCCGACCCGGGAGCCCCTCGGTTTCGAGTCACCGCGGGAGCCGGCGATGGAATCGGGCGCCGCGGTCGACGAAGGCACTCACCTGATCCCGGGCGCGAGCATCGCCGGCGGGCGTTACCGGCTGCTGGTCTCGCACGGCGGGCCGCCCGGACTGCAGTTCTGGCAGGCACTGGACACCGCGCTGGACCGGCAGGTGGCGCTCACCTTCGTCGACCCCGACCGCACCATGTCGGATGATCAGGTGCAGGAAATCCTTTCCCGCACACTCAAACTCAGCCAGATCGAGCGTCCGGGCATCGCTCGGGTTCTCGACGTCGCCAACACGGGTGCCGGCGGGCTGGTGGTATCGGAGTGGATTCGCGGGGGCTCACTGAAGGAAGTCGCCGACACCTCACCGTCGCCGATCGGCGGCGCGCGTGCCGTTCAGTCGCTGGCCGCGGCGGCCGACGCCGCGCACGGCGCCGGCGTCGCGCTGTCGATCGATCATCCCAGCCGGGTGCGGGTCAGCATCGAAGGCGATGTCGCGCTGGCGTTCCCGGCGACCATGCCCGGGGCCACCCCCGAGGACGACATCCGCGGGATCGGCGCCGCCCTGTACGCGCTGTTGGTCGACCGGTGGCCGTTGCCGGAGAAGGGCGCACCCAGTGGGTTGGAGCCCGCTGAAACCGACCCGGCCGGCGAGCCGCTCGAACCGCGCGCGATCGACGGCGCCATCCCGTTCCAGATTTCCGCAGCCGCAGCACGCTCGGTCCAAGCGGGCGGTGGGATTCGTTCGGCCCCAACCCTTTTGAACCTTCTGCAGCAGGCCACCGCGACAGCCGACCGCACCGACCTGATCGAGCCCGTCGATCCTGTCGGCCCGGCCACCGCTCTGCCCGCCGATCCGGCGGATGTCGAAGCCCAGGCCCGCCGCAGGCGCAATCTGCTGATCGGCGTCGGTGTGGGAGCCGGAATCCTGGTGATCGCGCTGATCGTGCTGGCCTCGGTGCTCAGCAGTATCTTCGGCGACGTCGGCGGTGGCCTCAAGGGTGACCAGCTCGGGCTGAACCCCTCGACGTCGCAGACCGCCGACAACAACGCGGCCAGCGGGAGCACCGTCAAACCCGTTAAGGTGACCGTCTTTTCACCAGGCGGCGGCGCCGACAATCCGGACAAGGCCGAGCTGGCCGTCACCGGCGGACCCGGCACCGGCTGGTCCACCGACACCTACACCGACCCGAATCCGTTCCCCAACTTCAAGAACGGCGTCGGTCTGCTGCTGCAGCTGCCCCAGCCGACCACGGTCGGCAGTGTGTCGCTGACGGTGCCCAGCACCGGTACCCAGGTGCAGATCCGCTCCGCGTCGTCGGCCAATCCGACCACCCTGGACGACACCACCGTGCTGACCCAGCCCACCGCATTGCAGCCGGGCGCCAACACAATTCAGGTCAACGCGAAGGCGCCGACCACCTACCTGGTGGTGTGGATCTCCACGATGGGCACCACCGACGGTAAGAACAAGACCGAGATCTCCGGGCTGACCGTCAAGGCCGCGTCGTAATTCCCTAACAGCCCGGCCCCCGGGTGAAGTGCCCGCGGACGGCGGGAAACCTACTGTCCGGCCATGCTCAGCTTCCCCGGCCCGGCCGTCGTTCGCAGCGATGCCCAGCTGCTGGCCGCCCATGTCGCCGGTGACCGCTACGCCTTCGAGGAGCTGCTGGGCCGCCACCACCGCCGGCTGTACCAGCTGGCGCGCCGCAGAACCCGCAATCCGGAGGACGCCGCCGACGTCATCCAGGACGCGATGCTGGCCGCCCACCGCGGTGCCCCCGCGTTTCGCCACGACGCGGCGGTCAGCAGCTGGCTGCACCGCATCGTGATCAACGCCTGCCTGGACCGGTTGCGCCGTGGTGCGGCACAACCGGCCACCGCCCCATTGGTCGACGAGCACCGAGTCGGTGACCGCACCGCCGAGGTCGACACCGTGCTGCTGGTGCGCCGCGCGTTGATGCGCCTGCCGGCCGACCAGCGGGCCGCCCTGTTGGCCGTCGACATGCACGGCTACTCGGTGGCCGACGCGGCCGTCCTCCTGGGTGTCGCCGAGGGCACCGTCAAGAGCCGATGCGCGCGGGGGCGAGCCCGGCTGACGGGCCTGCTGCGCCCCGACGGCGCCTGCGCACGCAGCTGACACACTGGTCGCGTGGAGCCCACACACACCGTCACCCCGGCGTCTGACGGCCCCGCAGCCCACGCGCGGCGCCCGGCCGCGCGAACCGGCCGGCTGGTGGCCGCCGGCATCGGCGCGGTGGCCGTGCTCGCCGCGGTCGGCCTCGGGATCGCGTCGCAGCTGAAATCCGGCGGGCCCGCCGCCAGCACCCTGACCAGTGCCAGCATGATCACTGTCACCCCGAAGATGCCGATCAGCAGCCGTGAGCTCAACTCGCTGATCGCCCGTGGCCCGGACTTCGGCCCGCTCGCCGATCCCAAGCGGCGCGCCGCGTGCCTAGGCGCGCTCGGCTATCCCGGATCGGTGCAGGTCCTGGGCGCCGAGCAGGTGCAGGTCGACGGCAAGCCCGCCGTCGTGCTGGTGCTACCCGGCGACCAGCCCGACGTGATCGTGGGCGTCGCCGTCGCCGCCTCCTGCAGCTCGATCGACACCGGGCTGATCGCCGACACGACTGTGCGCCGCCCATAGTGCACGGCGGGGAACAGCGCGGCCTACCCTGTTGTTTGACCAGGTGCCCCAGAACGGCACCCGACGCAGAAAGGCTGGTATGAGCGCCAACCCAGTTCATGACGTCATCGTCATCGGATCAGGCCCCGCCGGCTACACCGCGGCCATCTACACCGCCCGCGCACAGCTGCAGCCCCTGGTCTTCGAGGGCACGTCGTTCGGCGGCGCCTTGATGACCACCACCGAGGTGGAGAACTTTCCCGGCTTCCGTTCCGGTATCACCGGTCCGGAGCTGATGGATGAGATGCGTGAGCAGGCCCTGCGCTTCGGCGCCGACCTGCGGATGGAAGACGTCGAATCCGTCGACCTGGACGGACCCGTCAAGAAGGTGGTGACCGGCGACGGCGAAACCCACCTGGCCCGGTCGGTCATCCTCGCGATGGGCGCCGCCGCCCGCTACCTCGGCGTCCCCGGGGAACAGGAACTGCTCGGCCGCGGCGTCAGCGCCTGCGCCACCTGCGACGGCTTCTTCTTCAAGGAGCAGGACATCGCCGTCATCGGCGGCGGTGACTCCGCGATGGAAGAGGCGACGTTCCTGACCCGCTTCGCGCGCAGTGTCACCCTGGTGCACCGCCGCGACGAGTTCCGCGCCTCCAAGATCATGCTGGAGCGCGCCCGCGAGAACGACAAGATCACGTTCCTGACCAACACCGCGGTGGACGCGGTCGAAGGTGACACCACCGTCTCCGGGCTGCGCGTTCACAACGTGCTCACCGGCGAGGAGTCCACCTTGCCGGTCACCGGTGTGTTCGTCGCGATCGGCCACGATCCCCGCTCTGAGCTGGTACGCGGCTCGGTCGAGCTCGATCCCGAGGGCTACGTGCTGGTGCGCGGTCGCACCACCGCCACCTCGATCGACGGCGTGTTTGCCGCCGGCGACCTCGTCGACCACACCTACCGGCAGGCCATCACCGCGGCCGGGATGGGCTGTTCGGCTGCGATCGACGCCGAACGCTGGCTGGCCGATGCCGACGACACTGCAACCACCGAGATGATTGGAGCACACCAATGAGCGAAGGCGGCGCGACCGTAACGGTCTCCGACGACTCCTTCTCCCAGGACGTCTTGTCCAGCAACACCCCTGTGCTGGTTGACTTTTGGGCCACCTGGTGCGGTCCGTGCCGGATGGTCGCCCCCGTCCTCGAGGAGATCGCCACCGAGAAGGCCGGCGCGCTGACGGTGGCCAAGCTCGATGTCGACGCCAACCCGGCGACGGCCCGCGACTTCCAGGTGGTCTCGATCCCGACCCTGATCCTGTTCAAGGACGGGCAGCCGGTGAAGCGGATCGTGGGCGCCAAGGGCAAGGCGGCGCTGCTGCGGGAGATCGCCGACGTCGTCTGACCCAGGCGGACCAACTTCTTGCTCCTCCCCCGGTCTGAGGCTGGGGCGGCCTTATCGCCGCATGCCTGAGACGATTCCGTTACCGGCGGCCTCGCCTGCCGTTTTCCGGAATGCGGTGAGGTTCTGAGAGAATGCTCCCTAGCCTGTGTGCAATCGTCAGCCCTGGCGATACTGAGCTGACAACGGCGATCGAAGGGCCCTGTATGTCGAGTCTTCGCCACGGTGCTGGGGGCGATGCCTCCTCGCACCGGAGCGGTCGTGATGACGTGTTGCGCCGCGGTGACCGCAGCAACGCCGTCGTCGAGATCCGCGAAGCGCTCTCCGCGCTCGGCTTGGTCGACAGTCCCGACGCGGACCTCACCACCGGCAAGCGGGTGGCGGTCGACGTGTTCGACGCCGACCTCGACCACGCGGTGCGGGCGTTTCAGCAGCGCCGCGGTCTCCTGGTCGACGGGATCGTCGGCGAGGCCACCTACCGCGCACTGAAGGAAGCCTCCTACCGGCTCGGGGCCCGCACCCTGCTGCACCAGTTCGGCGCCCCGATGTACGGCGACGACGTCGCGACGCTGCAGGCCAAACTGCAGGAGCTCGGCTTCTACACCGCCTTGGTGGACGGCTACTTCGGCTTGCAGACCCACAACGGGCTGATGTCCTATCAGCGCGAGTACGGCTTGTCGGCCGACGGCATCTGCGGCCCGGAAACGTTGCGCTCCTTGGACTTTCTGGGGTCGCGCGTCACGGGCGGCTCGCTGCACGCCATCCGCGAGGAGGAGCAGGTCCGCCGCTCGGGGCCCCGGCTGTCCGGCAAGCGGATCATCATCGATCCGGGCCGCGGCGGTTCCGACCACGGCCTGATCACCCAGGGACCGGACGGGCCGATCAGCGAAGCAGACATCCTGTGGGACTTGGCAAGTCGGCTCGAAGGCCGGATGACCGCGATCGGCATGGAGACCTTCCTGTCCCGGCCGTTCAACCACAGCCCGGTGGACGCCGAACGGGCCGCCACCGCGAACACCGTCGGCGCCGATCTGATGATCAGCCTGCGCTGTGAGACCCAGCCCAGCCCGTCGGCCAACGGCGTGGCGTCGTTCTACTTCGGCAGCTCGCACGGCTCGGTGTCGACGATCGGTCGCAACCTGGCCGACTTCATTCAACGAGAAGTTGTGGCGCGCACCGGATTACGTGACTGCCGGACCCACGGCCGGACCTGGGATCTGCTGCGTCTCACCCGGATGCCTACGGTCCAGGTCGACGTCGGCTACATCACCAACCCGCGGGATCGGTCGATGCTGGTGACCAGCCACGCGCGCGATGCGATCGCCGAGGGCATCCTGGCCGCCGTCAAACGGCTTTACCTGTTGGGCAAGAACGACCGTCCCACCGGTACTTTCACGTTCGCCGAGCTGCTCGCCCATGAGCTGTCGGTCGAACAGGCCCGGCCCGCTTTCTAGCTAGCCGCGAACCTCCGCGCCGGCGCCGACCGGCTGCTGCAGCTGTGCACTTTCCAGCAGCCGCTCCAGCGCGGCCTCGACTTCGGCTTTCCAGCCCAACCCCTTGTCCAGTTCGAGCCGCAGCCGCGGGAAGTACCGATGCGGCGCGACGACCGTGAAGCCGGCGTCGAGCAGCAAGTCGGCGCTGATCATGCACTGGTCGAAGGAGCAGTCCCCCAGGACTTCGATGGCCGGCCGCAACTCGGGGTCGACGGAATCGGGATCGAGTAGGTCACTGGCGTCGGCGGTCCGGCCGAACGCCTCGAGAGCTCGGACGCCGCGTCGAACCAATTCGTTGACCACCTGGCTGATCAAGGCGTGTGGCAGTCCGTCGGTCTGACCGGACTCGATCCCGATCGATGTCAGCAGAACAGCGTCAGCGCTGACCGGTCCGGTCGGGAAGAGTTGCGCGCGCGGGACCGCCCGGGGCGGCGCATACAGCACATAGCCGAGGCACGGCTGCTCGTCGCCCGATGCCGATCCATCCGTCGGCGTCGTGCTGGCCACCTGACCACACGACCCCCACTCCAGCATGACCATCGACAGCCACGCTTCCTTCTCGAACTCGGGATCCGGAAGGTAGTCACCGCCGAGCGTTGCGGGATCGACTTCCCAGAACACACATCGGCGCGCGTGCTTGGGTAGTTGCTCGAATCCCTCGAGCCGAAGCGGCGTGATACGGACGGACACTAACCTCCCCGGCTTTCTTGCGGTGCGGATGTGCGCAACAGCCCCTCCAGGATAGGAGAGGCGGCCGGGGACGTGCCAGTGATGGCGCAGCTACCGAAGCCTGCGCTCGCTGGAAGCGGAATTCGTTGGCGCACTGTGTGATTCCTCGGTGGATACACTCGGCAGCGAACGCGGACCGGGGTTGGCGTCACTGTGACGGAACTGGCTGGTGTCGTCGTACCTGGAAATTCAGCCCGCGGGCCGGTTCATCATGTCCACAATGCGCTGCAAATCGTCCACCGAGCCGAACTCGACCACGATCTTGCCCTTGCGCTTGCCCAGGCTCACTGTCACCCGGGTGTCGAACGTGCTCGACAGCCGTTCGGCGACATCCTGGAGCCCGGGCATCTGGATCGGCTTGCGCCGCGGCGCGGGTGGCGTCTTGGCGTCGGACCGGTTGGCCAGGGTGACGGCTTCCTCGGTCGCTCGCACCGACAATCCCTCGGCCACGATCCGCGCGGCCAGCTCTTCCTGAGCCTCGGCGCCCGCCTCCAGTGCGAGCAGCGCACGGGCGTGCCCCGCCGACAGCACGCCGGCAGCCACCCGGCGCTGGACCGCGATCGGCAGGCGCAGCAGCCGGATCATGTTCGAGATCACCGGACGCGAACGGCCGATGCGGGCGGCGAGTTCGTCATGGGTGACGTCGAACTCGTCGAGCAGCTGTTGGTAGGCCGCCGCCTCTTCCAGAGGGTTGAGCTGGGCGCGGTGGATGTTCTCCAGTAGTGCATCGCGGAGGAGATTGTCTTCGGCAGTCTCCCTGACGATGGACGGGATCGTCGCCAGTCCGGCCTCCTGCGCTGCGCGCCAGCGCCGCTCCCCCATCACCAGCTGGTAGCGCACCGGTGCTCCCGGCGCGGCATCCGGAACGGCCCGCACCACGATCGGCTGCATGAGACCGAACTCGCGGATCGAGTGCACCAGTTCGGCCAGCGCCTCCTCATCGAAGACCTGGCGGGGCTGGCGCGGATTCGGTTCGATGGCCGAGGGATCGATCTCGCGGTAGACCGCACCGACACTGTCGACGTCTACCGGGGCACCGCCGCCGATCACCACATCGGCGGCCGCCGCACCGAGGCGGGGACCGCCGTCGGCCGGTCCGGTCGGGATGAGCGACGCGAGGCCACGGCCGAGGCCGCCCTTGCTCTTCGATGACATGTGCGCCTCCTCTTATGCCCGGGTAGCCCGCTGCGCGAGCTCTTTGCTTGCGTCGAGATAGCTCATGGCACCTCGCGAGCCGGGATCGTAATCGATGATCGTCATGCTGTATCCGGGTGCTTCCGACACTTTGACGCTTCGTGGAATCACGGTGGTGAGCACCTTGTCGCCGAAATAGTTGCGCACCTCGGAGGCGACTTGGTCGGCCAATTTGGTACGTCCGTCATGCATCGTGAGGATGACGGTCGACACGGTCAGTTGTGGGTTGAGGTGTGCCCTGACCATTTCGATGTTTCTCATCAACTGCGAGACACCCTCCAGGGCGTAGTACTCGCACTGGATCGGGATCAACACCTCAGGCGCCGCGACGAGCGCGTTGATGGTGAGCAGCCCGAGCGAGGGCGGGCAGTCGATGAAGACGTAGTCGAAGTCCGACTCGTCGAGCGCGGCCAGCGCGTTGCGGAGCCGATTCTCGCGCGCCACCATGCTGACGAGTTCGATCTCCGCGCCGGCGAGGTCGATCGTCGCCGGCACACAGAACAAGCGTGGGCTGTGCGGGCTCTGCCGGATGGCGGCCTGTAGCGGGATCTCTCCCAGCAGTACTTCGTAGGACGACGGGGTGCCCGATTGACGATCGGCGATGCCGAGCGCGGTGCTGGCATTGCCCTGAGGATCGAGGTCGACCACCAAGGTCTTCAACCCTTGGACCGCGAGGGCGGCCGCCAGGTTCACCGCGGTCGTGGTCTTCCCGACTCCGCCCTTCTGATTGGCGACGGTGAAGACGCGGCGCCGGCCGGGGCGTGGCAGCTGTCCGGCAGTGGTGTGGAGGACCTGCATCGCGCGTTGCGCTGCGGCACCGATCGGGGTCTCGAAGTCGTCCGGCGGATTCCATGTTTCACGTGAAACATCGGTGCCCGCGGTCCCGGACGGATCCGGGTTCGATGGGACAGTCATGATCCCCTTTTCTCCGATGTTCGCGCGGACTTCTTCTTCCCGCCTGGCGCCCGCTCCCCCCGCACCGCGATCACCACGGTCGCGGGAGGATCCGAATAGCTCTCGCCACATCTCACCACCCTCACATCGGTTGCGCCCAACGACGCCATCCCGCGCCGCCCTTCGACGACTTCCTCCTCGGCCCGTTCGCCCTTCATGGCCAACATGCGGCCACCCGGCCGCAACAGCGGGAGGCTCCACCGCGTCAGCTTGTCGAGCGAGGCCACCGCACGAGACACCACCACATCCGCCCCGCCGGCGCGAGTGCGGACACCCGGCTCCTCTGCCCGGCCGCGGATGATCTCGATCGGCAAGCCCAGTGCCGCCACCGACTCCTCGAGGAATTCGGTCCTGCGCAACATTGGTTCGATCAGCGTCACCCGAACATCGGGGCGAGCGATCGCGATCGGCAGCCCCGGCAGCCCGCCGCCACTCCCGATGTCGAGCACCCGTGCGTCCGGCTCGATGAGTTCAGCCACCGCGACACTGTTGAGAATATGACGTTCCCATAGCCGGTCGACTTCGCGCGGACCGATCAACCCGCGCTCGACGCCGGGACCCGCGAGCAGATCGGCGTAGCGCTGAGCGAGCTGTACCCGGTCGCCGAAGACGACCTCGGCCGCCGACGGAGGCGGGGGCGCAGTGCCATGTTTCACGTGAAACATCCTCCGGTCATAGCGGCGTCCGGGTCACGAACTACACCGATGTAACTTCAGCCCTTCAGGACAACAACGCGACGCGACGGCTCCACACCTTCGCTCTCGCTGTGCACGCCGTCCACGGCGGCAACCGCGTCGTGCACGATCTTCCGCTCGAACGGTGTCATGGGGGCCAGTTCCTCACGATCGCCGGACTCCAATACGCGGCGGGCAACCTTGTCGCCCAGTGCGCTGAGCTCTTCGCGGCGGCGGCGGCGCCAGTTCGCGATGTCGAGCATCAACCGGCTGCGCTCCCCCGTCTTCTGGTGGACGGCCAGTCGGGTCAGCTCTTGCAAGGCATCGAGGATCTCTCCCTTGCGGCCGACGAGCTTCGAGAGGTCTTCGCCGCCGTCGATGCTGACGATCGCCCGGTTGCCCTCGACGTCGAGGTCGATGTCGCCGTCGAAGTCCAGGAGGTCCAGAAGCTCCTCCAAGTAGTCGCCGGCGATCTCGCCTTCGGCGACGAGGCGCTCCTCGAGGTCCTCGCCCTTCACTTCGGGCTTGTCCGAGCTCTGGTCAAGGTCGTTGTCGACCGCGACGTCAGACTCGGTCACTTCAGTGGTGTCGGCATCCGCCATGTGTCTCTCCCTCTTTCGCCGGAGCGATCTCCGGTCAACGCTTACGTTTCTTGGGCCGCGCTCCGGGGCGCGGTGTGCGGCTGACCGACCCGTCGTCGGCAGCCTTCGCCGACTCGGCGTCGGTCTCGATCTCCGCGTCGCCGGCGGCCTCATCGGTCGCCTCGACCGCGGCACCGTTGGTCGCGGCGGGCGCGGCGGGCGCGGCGGGCGCACCCTTCTTCGGCTTGGTCGGCTTGACGCCCGGCGCCGGAGCGTTGGCGGCTCGGCGGGCCAGCGCCTCTTCCTTCTTGGCTTCTTCTTCCTTCTCAATCCGGCCGAACACGTAGTGCTGCTGACCGAAGGTCCAGATGTTGTTGGACACCCAGTAGATGATGATCGCGATCGGGAGGAACGGACCACCGACGACCACACCGAGCGGGAAGACGTACAGCGCGAGCTTGTTCATCATCGCGGTCTGCGGGTTGGCTGCCGCTTCCGGACTCTGGCGCGCGACCGACGCCCGGCTGTTGAAGTACGTCGCGATACCCGCCAGCAGCATCAGCGGAATACCGACCCCGATCACCGCGGGCCGGCTGAAGTCGAAGTTCTTGAACGCCTCGAGACCGGAACTCTGCGTCATGCTCGCGCTCAAGGGGGCACCGAACAAATTCGCGTCGAGGAAGTGCCCGACGTCGGTGGCGCTGAAGAAGTAGTTGCCGGTGGCGCGGTTCTCTTCCACCGACATTCCGAGCTGACCGAACCCGTGCTGCGTCCGGTTGAAGGAACGCAACACGTGATAGAGACCGAGGAACACCGGGATCTGCGCCAGCATCGGCAGACAGCCGAGGATGGGATTGAACCCATGTTCGCGCTGAAGCTTCTGCATCTCCAGCGCCATCCGCTGACGGTCCTTGCCGTACTTCTTCTGCAGAGCCTTGATCTGGGGCTGCAGTTCCTGCATCTGCCGGGTGGTGCGGATCTGCCGGACGAACGGCTTGTAGAGCAGAGCGCGAAGGCTGAAGACCAGGAACATCACCGACAGCGCCCAGGCGAAGAAGTTCGTGGGTCCAAGGATGGCGGCGAACAGCTTGTACCAGAGCCACATGATCCCGGACACCGGGTAGTAGATGACGTCCAGGCTGAACCAATTAAACATGCGTGCTCCTGCGTTCGTTGCACTCGGACCCGGGCGCCTGCGGGCGCCGCTCGGGTATTGGATCCCATCCTCCCCGATGCCACGGACCACACTTCCCGAGCCGGATCACGGTCAGCCAACCACCGCGAATCAATCCGTACTCGGTCAGCGCGTCCACGGCGTACTGACTGCAGGTCGGCGTGAACCGGCATGTCGGCAGTCGCAGTGGCGAGATGGTGTGTCGGTAGAGCTCGACGAGGAAGATCACGACGCGAGCCGGGAGATGGCTCACTGCGCCTTCTCCATCAACGAGTGGGTCCGTCGGATGCTCGTTCGCAGCTGCTGTTCGAGGCGGGCCGAGATCGCGTCACGGCTACCGGGCAACGCGCGGATCACGATGCGCTCGTCCGCGGTCAGGTCCGGGAGAACAGATCGGGCGATATGACGCAGACGGCGAGACACCTGGTGTCGCTGCACCGCGTTGCCGACCGACTTCGAGACGACCAAGCCGATTCGTGGGCCGTCAGCGCTGTCGATCATCCGTCGTGCGTGCACGACGAGATCAGGCTGCGCCGCTCGCACCCCGTGCTTGATGGTGGCGCCGAACTCCGCAGACCGTGTCATCCGGTACTGAGCCGGGAGCACGCCGCGTGATCCCGTGGATCAGGCAGTCAGTGACTGACGACCCTTGCGGCGCCGGCCCGACACGATGGCGCGCCCGGCGCGCGTCCGCATGCGCAGACGGAAGCCATGAACCCGCGCCCGGCGCCGGTTGTTCGGCTGGAAGGTCCGCTTGCCCTTGGCCACGGCTATATCTCCTCGTCGTTTGGCGGTCGCTGTCCGGAGCACACGCTTGCGTGTGTACCCGGACGAACGCGACTGCCGTTGGTAAGCTCTGGTCTCGCTCTAACCGGCGCGGTCCCGAATCGGTCGCAGCCGTATCGCCGACGTATGGGCGACTGTTCGAGGGTACTGACCTCACTTCCCCTGGTCAAACCGCCTTGTCGTGCCGTTGATCACCGCACCGGTCCACTACTGCCAGAGCTGTCACCGTTCACGCGTAGGGCCGTTATCTCGTCGTGATCCGAATGTTGCAGAACGGTTGGCACTCGCCTCGAAAACTGTTAGCTTCTGCCAAAGCCGTTTCAGATCGAGACGGCGCGCAATCACCAAGCGGGGGAACAGGTCGGCCGACGGTCCACACGACATCATTGCGGGGATTACTGCCGACCCGCGACCCTGCGCCGATATGCTCCGGAGGCGAGCA